>CAVVLX010000010.1:0-99358 GCA_963749195.1 uncultured Thermoplasmata archaeon | reverse complement strand
CGCGCTTGCACCTTCAGATGAGAGGGGCTGCAGGCTCCAACTTCAGCGATTGGGATGCAACCACAATTGCACCCTGCGCAGAGTTCTAATTTTCTTGCGACCTACATCACTCGTAGATGAGATTCTCAACACGAGCCGTCTTCGCGATCGTTGCTTCCGGCGTTGCCACGGCGTTGATAATCATCGTGCTCTTTGGATGGCCCGGGTTCCTGGTGGAACTCCATTGTTCGCCCACGACTGACCTTCGGGGGGTCGACTATTGTTACGAGTCAGCCTTAGTAGCGGGGCCCGCTCAAGCGTGTCCCTTCCAAGCCAACGGAACCTGGACGGGGCCGTTTCTGACAGTAGCATTCTGGGGTTTCACTTTCCATCTGGAGCGGTACCAATGCGGAGAAGTCGGAGGAACGGCCGTATCAGTGACCGAGCCGATGGGGGCGATGTTCTATGGAAGCACCTCATTCGGGGGCCCAATAACGAACCTTCTCCCGAATTGGTTCGCACCAGATAATGAGTCAGGAATCTTTCAACCGACCTTTTCCGACCTTAACGTAACGCTTTACGTCGAGGCAAGCGGATAACCGATATTGAGCCAATCCCATAGTGCGTCCAATGGCGATTGCACCAATCATAGCTCTGGTTCGAAGGCGCAACGTGTACTACGACTTCGGGCCCTGGCGCCGGCGCGCCATCTCATGGTAGACGGCACCTGGCGTGTGCTTCAGCGGAGAGACCCTCCCGGTCGCAGCAAACCCACGACTCTGGTACAGTCGTGCGGCGATCTCTTGCGTCGGAACGACCGATAGTCGCACCTCCGACATCGGGTGGACTTCGTCCGCCCATTCAAGGACGGCGTCGAGGAGACGCGCCCCGAGGCCCTTTCCTCGGTACTCGGGTTCGACCCACATTGCCCCCAGCCGTGTTACCTCGTCCTGCCAAGTCGAACCGACATGCCCAACTAGCTCGCCCCCACGTTCTACTGCCAGGAGGGAGATGGCGTCGTCCGAAGCGGATGCGCGACGGACCCATTCGCTCCAGACCGAATCGGTCACTCAGGAAGCCCTCTCGAGCGTGTCCCCGAAGGCCATCGGATCCAGAGCGAGCGACCGAAGTCTTAGCCGTCGATACGAGTCCATGTCCGACAGCTGAATTCGACGGATCTCCACCGATGTTACCGCGCCTTCCTCGGATGTCATTTTCCCGATGACCGTCCGTATACTCTCCGAGACGTGAATTCAGCGTTACGGGGAACGGGGCACTTGATGTGAGCTGACCATAAGCTTGCATCGCGGCCCTGACATTGCAAGGGGACAGCGCGCAAGTGTCATTGCACGCATGGTGAAGCCTTCCACAACGGTTCCGAGACCACCGCCCAAAGATTGATTCACGAGAAGGCGTTGGCCACGGCATTGCCTGACGTACTCGGGCGTGATTCGGAGTCCAACCATGACAAACATGGAGACGAGAGCCTCGGCGCCTGATTACGACGCAATTGTCAGCGTGGTACAGCTGTACGTCGACGCCTACAACGAATGCAGTGTCGCCAAATTCAGGGAGGCCTTTCACGAGAATGCCTGGATCTTCTACAACGATTCCAAAGGGGCACTCCACAAGGCTCTTCTCACCGACTGTTTCGAGGTTTGGTCCGCTCCCCACACGGACAACGTTGTTGGCCGTTTCATCTCCGTGGTTCAGGCAGGGGATGTGGCGGTAGTCATCCTCGGGTTCGACAATTCCGAAGGACGGTCGTCCTCATGGGTCGATTTCCACACGCTACTCCGGATTAACGGCGTGTGGAAAATCACGAACAAGACGGCTACCCACAACAGTAGGGGTGCCTGGGCAGGGGCCGAGTACTCACACCCTCAAGTCAACCCGTCTCATGGAGCGAAGCCGCAGGGCAGTTGAATAAGCCTTCGCGTTTCGCCACCTCGTCTCACCTTGCCCCGGTCTGAGCACGCCATCCAGCCGACTACTCGTGACCCGACGAAACCAACCCGTTTCCGGAAGAGTGCCGAGCAGGTAGGTGCAAGCCCTCTCGCACTTACTCGGTAAACCCGACTGGAAAAAGGACCCGTGTACCCATGATCCAGGGTGCCTTAAATCCCTGAAATCGCTCCAGCGGGGCGTAACTTGCAGACATGAAGGCATCGTATCCAGAACGAAGCACCGGGTCATCCCGAGGACTAATGCTCGGACCTCCAGTGACCACCCACTACTTGTGGTGGCTCCGTGGCTGAAGGTCGATTCCGACTCGTAGCTCGAGTGAGCACCGATAGCCTCGAGCGGATACGGCCAATCCTTGGGAAACTGTTCCCGGGCGGCCATATCCAGCAGCAGGGCATGGAGTTCCTGGTCGAGACCGCGATGGAAGGGCCTAGCGCGAAGGACCTCAACCGCTCGGTCCTGTCTGCCCTCCGGAGGATCGAGAAGAGGACTCGCCTTCGCGCTGAATGGACCGACGAGGGCGGCGAGGTCTCCCGATTTTTTGACTATGTCCTGAAGTCTTCGACCAAATCGGGGGCGGCTCAAAACCGCTCTTAGGGGTCGTCTACGAAGGCCGGGCGGTGAGAATCCCGTTCATGTCGCACGTCGTGTCAGGTAGGTTGAAAATGCGCCGATGTGGGAGATCTACAACCTCAGGGCCAGATGAGTGAAAGGCTACTTGCACCTACTAGTCCAGCTTCGGGTTGCACTAGTAATCACGATCAGGGTAGCAGTTCACTGAGTTGAGCGCTCAGCCAACTGAACAGCCACCGGAACGGTAAAGTTGGTAACATTGCCAGAAGTGGCTCAAGCGCTCCCGTCGAAAGGCGGCCGTACGATTAAGTAGGCTTGAGCATTCGATTGCCATGTACCTCAGCTATTTCGGCATTCGGGTCACGGATCTGCATCGCTCGGCCGAATTCTACATGCGGCATTTCGGTCTTCAACCTCCTCCAGGGACAGAGGTTCCGAAGGAGGGGTCTAAGGAACAGGCGGCCACCATTCTGGTCGACCCGCATTCGGGACAACGAATCGAGCTCAACTTCTACCCCAAGGGGAATCCGTATGATGTCCCATACGTGGCGGGCGAAGGTCTCGATCACCTCGCGTTCCGGGTCGATGATCTCGAGAGCTTCCTTGCGAAACTCAAGGCGGATGGGATTCTCCCCGAGGCCATGAAGCACTACCAGGGTCCGATGATGGCGACCCCCAACTTCCGGGTGGCGTACATTCGTGACCCCGACGACAATCAAATCGAACTCTACGACAGTCCCGGGGCGGACCCGAACAAGTACAGTCGCGACCAATACTGAACTCGCGAACCCGCGAATAGCGCTCGGATGGCGCGGTCGCTTCGCGGAGCGAGGCTAAGCCCGTGTATCAATTTGCAGGACCCGCCCCCGTATCGCGGACACGAAGTCAGCGGGAAGCGGGTGTAAGAGTCGCTACACAGAATGGTCGCAATCGAAATTGGGCCGAGCCTCCAGTACATTCTGTGGGGGCAAGCTCTCTTGGACCCACAAGAAAGGGTGCGCGGCGACCGGTGAGCAGATCACTCACTTGGATCGCTTGGCACCAGACTTTGGACGAGCAGCCTTCTTTGTCTTGCCCTTAGCCCTCGCGCTGGCGCGGGTTTTGCCCTTCTTCGAGATCAGTGCCCGAAGAGGCCCTTTCACGTAGTAGCCCCAGGCACTCGAACAATTTCCGTAACATTCAACTTCGGGGACCAAGCCCACGTGCGTGAAGCGGAGCTCGGTCTTGACGCCCCTCCTCTCAATCTCGAAAGTGATCTTGCTCCCGTTCCATTCCGTCTGGTCCTTGACGAAACTTAGTCGGCTGTCAAGGACCAACCAGTGTCCTTGACGAAACTTAGTCGGCTGTCAAGGACCAACCAGACAACTTTCTTCCCGGGGACGAATTCCGTGATCCTCTGTTTGGTATAATGGAGGTCCTTGAACTGATACGTCCACTCTGCGCCGAGCTTGTCGGTTGTACCCTTCGCTCCCGGTTCTCCAGTCCACCAGCCACGAACGTCATTGACGGCGCGGAATACTTCTTCCGGGGTTTGACTCACGGTGTAGGCGACACTGAAGTTTGGACTGCTCACTGTCTCACTCCTTATCGCGACCCCACCTTTCTTCGAAGAATAAACTTGACTCGATTGTGGGTGCACCGCCCATCGCACGCACCCTTGCTCGCGCCGCTGAGAAATTAAGTCCTCTCCGCGAGGTGACTCTCCCATCCCATAACTTCACTTGAATCCTCATGCGTGGTCTGGGCGCCGATCGGGTCGTGGACCATTATGTGATTGAGCCTCATCATCTCCTTCGCGAGCCATTCGAACTCGAGAAGGATGCTCGGATCGTGCGCCTCTTCCCTCCACTGAGTGATTCGGTCCACTGGATGCGTGAGGAAGTGGTAGTAGGCCGTGACCCAGTTTCCAAAAGCGTTCCACACCATCTTGCGATCGAGAATCCGTTCGTGGGCTAGCGAACCCACGAGTTGGAAGAAGAGGTACACGTCGAAATTCTCAAGCTCCTTTGACGCGTCTTCCGCGAGCAGTTCGGCGGCCAACTGGCGGCGAGCGGATCGCATGGCCGGTGTGTCGAACCGACCTCGGAGGTCTAAGATTGTCTGGGCGGAGTTGATTCGCCGGGCCTGACGCGTCTGCCAGTAGGCGAACACCAAAGTGCCAACGACGAGGACCCACGTGCCCACCAAGGCGGCTAAGGTGGCGAAGTCCGACAGGGACATACTCAGGAGAGATTGTTAGGCTTCAAAACGGATACGGAGAGCCTCCACGGTCCCCGCCAGAGAAGTCACCGCCCCATCCCACCCTCAAGCGGCAGACGACCTTTCTGGATAGAATACGAGTGCCAGGTCGACGTGTGGGCCGCTTCGCCCCTTATCTCGCTGCAATGCACTGTGCGCCCAAACGCAGTGAAAGTGGTCGTAAGGCTACGATTACCTACGCCATTGAGCCGATCCGGAACGGGGCCCGATGCGTGACATCCATGCAATCCATCCTGCTAGGCAGGTTCTTCTGGGAGGAGCGTGTCCCGCGGAACAGAGCGGGACCATGCACTACGTTCTATTGGCCCAGCACACGGCGGAGACTTGTCCGATGTCGAACTCGAAGGTACGCGAGCATCTCATGAAGGGAGGGCCCGAAATCCCGAAGCTCGCTGCAAAGCTCGGAGTCAAGATCCTCTCGGGCCCGCTCGTCAGTCGCGAGCACCTGTCGGTGGTCGTGGTCGAGTCAGGGAAGGCTGAGGCAGTGGACGATTTCATCAATCAGTCCGGGCTTGCCCTTTGGAATAGCGTCCGAGTGGTGCCCTCGAAAACCATGGACGAGGGCATGAAGGAGCTCGGCGAGTCGAAGCCGATCTGGTGAGAGGGTGGTTGAACCCTCCCAGTCCGCTGTCCACTCTCCAGGGGGGTCCGTAGACCTTAGCCAGTTCCGCTATCCGAAGTAGAACCGGTGTGATGTGTACTGCGGCCTAGGGCGCTATCCTATGGCTCTGCCAGGCAGTGGCCCAAACCCTCCCGGGGGACATGGACTAGTGTCGATCGATCATGTGGGCAATCGCGCTCGCGCGCCACCGCACAGTTGGGTGTAAGCTATCATTCACACAGTCGGTGAACTGCGCTTGAAAAGGGCGCACTTTCAATCCCGACCCCCCGCGCTCGAGGTCGGGGTCCGATTCCGCAAGTAGTCGAGCACGGCCGACGCGTTCCGGTCGGGCGGGAAGACCGGGTAGAACACCTTTACGATCCGACCTCGGTCGGCCACGAAGGTCAACCGTTTGACAACGGTCCGTCCTTGCAGTGGGAACGTGGATTCCTTGCCCTCGAAAAGGACACTGGGTGACTTTAGGGACGCTATGAAAGTAGGAAGGCCCAAGGCATGGGTCAGTTCGAATCGAGAATCGTTGAGCAGTGCGAACGGCAAGTGCACCCGCTCCGCAAATTCGACCTGGTCCGCCAGCCCTTGCTCGGCGTCCTGTCCTTGACCGCTTACGCCAAAGACTTCGCAATTAAGAGAACGGAAACCCGCGTATTCGTCCCGAAAGGCACTGTTCTGGAGGGTGCATCCTCTCGCTCCAGGGATTTCACTCCACTCGCCGGGAATCGCGATGCCCGGCTTGACGGTCGCTGGATAGAAGAAGAAGACAGAGAGGTGTTCGCCCAGCTCGGCGATATCGACAGTGCGACCCTGTGTCGAGCGAAGCCGGACGTGCGGTAAGGAAGCTCCAGGGAGGTGCCGAGCCGCGCCGTCGTCTTCCGGTGCGGGCAGCCCGATAGGGAGGGCGAATAGATTGGCGTCCGTCGGGATTCGCTGTGAATTCATCTTTCTTCGCAAGTCGTTGCGGGTGACTTATCCATTGGGGCTATAGTTGAATCGTAGCCCGATTTGCCCGTGCAACTCCAAGGCAAACTAGCGGTGTCGGAAACCTCTGGGTTAACGAATCCGCCCCTCTGCATCCCGACCGCATGCGGCTCGCGGGTTTAGCGACGGAGATGCCACTCAAGAGATCTCGAATTCGTTTCCATCGAGGTCGCGGAAGACTGCCATCTTCCCCCAGCCGGTGTCCGTCAGTTCTTGGACGAACTCCACTCCCCGTCCGCGGAGCTCGTGATAGACCTTCTCCACATCTTCGGGCGGACTCGCGGGCAGGAAGACCCCTGGAACGATCTCGGTCCTTTGGGTCTCCCCACAGCGGAACCAGATCCCTGTCCTTCCTCCCGGACGATCTCCCTGCCAATCGTCGCACTCCCCGCAGAGGTGGATCATGGGGAGCGAGGAACCCAGCGGACGCAGGAAAACCAGATGTCGGTCCTGGGCGACTACCTCGAACCCCAACTTCTCGCAATACCATTCAGCCGACTTCTTCGCGTCGCGCACGAGGACCGCGACGGACCCCACTCCGGCGAGCATGCCCCGGACCAACCGACGTCGCCCTAAGGAGCCTTCGTGGCGCGTCGGACGGGATTCAGGACTCTACCGACCAGTGATTCAGACAGACGACAATGGGAACGTTTGGGCCCAGTTAGTCGGCCCAAGGCGCTCACACCCGATTGAACACAGGGTGTTTAGAACGTAGAGTGCCGCGCTCATCGCACCCTCTGCCTTCGGAAGGGGGGTTACTCCCGCGCGCCCTGCTCAGTGCGGAGGTGCCGAAGGCGAGGAGGCCGGTTGCTCCCCAGCCATCGCCCGCCGGGGGAAGTATCGGTAGACGAGGTAAGCGAGAATGGCCACGTAGAGAATGACGCCTCCCACGATCGCGAGCGCGACGTTTTCCCACACGCGGTAGGTCCCGACGTCTTGGATGTATCCAAGGAGTCCGGACAGGACGATGGTAAAGACGAGCCCCAAAATGATTTGGAGAGTGCTGGGACGGCGCCGATAAAACACTGCCGAGATGAGCCCTGGTAGAATCATTCGTTACGGCAGTCGCGACCGACTACTAAACGGGGTTGGGCCAATCGTCGAGCGATGCCGGCGCCGGAGGGTGTTCGACTGATTGTCACAATAATCGGTGGGTGCAACGCTCGCTTCAACCAAGTTGGTGATTTGGATCACCGATCACGAGTGGTTGCAAGCTCTTAGGACCCAGCATTCGAAGTCAGTATGTCGTTCGGAAGAAGGTCAACTCGTCGACCCAGAAGCTCTTCTCACGGGTTGCCCGCAAATTTACCCCGGGAGCGAGGCTCAATGGCGGATCCTTGGAGGCCCCAGACTACTTCTGGCTCTTCGCGAATTCACGAATCCCGGCGGAATCCTCGCCGAAAGCCATCTCCCAGGCACCGCGAACCATCTGCTCGAGCTGGGCCGGCGGCACGCTCGCCACCTGCATGTCGGCATGGATCGAGACCTCGGTCTTGTCCCCGTGAGGAGTGTAGACCGTAAACATCTTCGAGCCGGTCATTGGACCCTCGATGGCTTCGCCGACCATTCCGAGCGGCGGGAAAACGGTGATCCGATTCGCGACCTTCACCCACGTGCCGTTCATGTTCTGTTCCCAAGATACGACGAAGGAATTATCAGTGAGGGGCTTCATGGCCCGGTTCCGAGAGTTCTTGTGCGCGTTTCCGTGAGCTTCTGGGTGTCCTAGATACTTCCAAACTACGTCGAGGGGAGCGTCAAACTTACTGCCTTCCTGATCGCTGATTCGCGCCATGTGAAACCCATCCCATTCCGGTACTTGAAGCCAAGCGAGTCTTTCGACCCCCCTGGCGCCAGGTGTGAGTGAAACGACTGTTGCACATTTTGGGTAGTGGACGTAGACCCCCTTGCACCTGCGGACGATCCTGAGCGTTTGGATAGGAGTCCAGCGTTCACCGTAGTGAAGCGGTCAAGAGAGCGAACGAAGCCGTCATCTTCTATTTCGGCGCTTCTCGCAACGCGTTCGAGGTATTGGTCGATGGGAGCACTTGACAGAACTCGGAGGGGCCCCGGAGTAAGGAAGAAATGCCGGAGCGAGATGCGCAGGCGATGGCGCGTCCGGCTGCAGTAGGGCCATGGATCCGTCGCCCCATCTTTGGAGCCTCTGTTGGGGCAGCAGTGGGAGCGGTACTCACTGCCGTGATCCTCATGATGAGCTCCTCTTCTGCCGGCTATCAGTGGCCGCCTCAGAAGAGCATCCTCTTTCTCGGTGGAAGCTTCACGCCGCGGACGATGGCAGGGGGTGGCGTAGCCGCCCTTCCTTCCGACTGCAATCTGATGCTCATCGGAGTGAACTCCACCGTTCCGCTCGAGGTCTGGTTGGCACCACACGGAGCCGATATCAACTTCACGAGTGGGACATCCTCACCGCGTTACTATTACTGGTCGGGGACAACTCCACTTGAGCAGCTACGAACTGTAGTGTCCCTCACAAACCCAGCGCAGGGGTTCTCCTTCACGCTGTTCGATCCAAGCAACTCCGAGAGCGGCAACGCAACATGGGGCTACGCGTTCTCGAGTAGCGATTGCGGTTAGGACCCTATTCTCGCGTTCCCCGCCCACTCCGGGGCAGCTTGCGTCGGCGCCTTTTCAAGTCCTGGACCGTCCAGAGGAGTGATCGAGTGAGCCGTCACAGCGAGCCATTGAGCCGAGCTGACGCGGTGTAATCATCCTTACACCCACAACGCCCGGACCCCAGTCGGCCGAGCCCGAGCCCGGTTCGAGGGTTCAGTTTCGGTCACGAAACCATAACCGCACTCGGTTCATCGCTCGATCCAGATGCACGTCGTTTCGGTCAATGTCGGCCAAGTAGAGGTTATCGACTGGGAGGGGCGCCAAGTCAGAACCGGGTTCCGGAAACATCCGGTTCAGGGAAGGGTTGCCCTTCGAGGAGTGAACCTCGCCGGCGACGATCAAGCAGATCGGACCGTCCATGGCGGGAAGCGAAAGAGCGTCTATGTCTACCCCTCAGAACACTACCTCTTCTGGCAGAGGACGCTTCGCACTACGGCCCTGAAGTGGGGGGCTTTCGGTGAAAACCTCACCACGGCGGGCTGGCTCGAACCCGATGCTCACATCGGAGACGTCGTTCGAATAGGAACGGCTACCCTCGAGGTCACTCAGCCCAGATCGCCCTGTTACAAGATTAACGCGACTTTCGGCCGGCCAGACATGATCGATCGATTCCAACGATCCGGTCGTTCCGGTTTCTACTTAGCCCCGGTCGAGGAGGGGGAGATTGGCGAAGGAGATTCGATCGAGGTGCTCTCTTCTGAGAAAAATGCACCAGCGATTTCTGACTTAATCGAATCGACGAACGATCACACCTAGGTGCAACGGGTGTTGCACGTAGGCGGTCGATAGAGTCGGTTCCTTGAAGCTCGCGAGCACGCCGCTGTTGGCGTACACGGAGATTGACTGCAATAGCATCTGACAATTTTCCAGGGATCCTCGCGCTCGGCGGCTAGGGTGGCAGTTCTCAGACGCAGACCGCTCGCGGCACTCGCCGTCGTTAACATTCTGTTCGGAGCGGTCTTAATTAACGAATTCTTGGTAATCTCTTCCAACTGCCAGCTCGATCCCTAAGTTCTTGATTCCCTCCCCTCGGATGGTGGTTGCAATCGAGAGTGCACCCACTCCCGCCGACTTAGCAAGCCGCATCACGTCCGGCCGGAGTGCCGGTCGGTGAACTCGAGGATTCGCTTCCACGAATCCTGGCAGGCCTCTCGGTGCTCGGCGAAAGTGCGGTCGAAGAAGCTGTGGGGCGCGCCCGGATAGGTGTGGGATTCGACCTCGAGACCCCGCGCCTTGACCTGCGTGGCGAAATCTACGAACTCGGCCGGCGGTGTCCCCTGGTCAGCCCCGGCGAGCAGCATCAGGAGCGGGGCCGTCATCTTCGGGATAGCCGGCCCAGCCCGGTCCATAGGTTTGCCACCGTAGAATCCAATGCAACCCGCGAGTCCGTGCCCCTCCCCGGACTGCCGCCAGGAGTTGGCTCCGCCGAAGCAGAATCCGACAGTGAAGATCGGGAACTTGGGGTCCTTCGCGTCCGCCCGGAGCCTTTCGACTGCCGCGCGCACGTCGTGCGCTACCCCCTCAGGCGTCACAGTTTGGAAGTGCGATTTCCAGTCAAACGAATCATCGCGCTTTCCAAGGCCCGCGCTTCGACCGAAGTAGTCGATCGCGATGGTTGTGAAACCGGCTTCGGCGAAACGCATCGTGAGATCCTCGTAGTAGGGGTGCAACCCTCGAACATCGGGGAGGATGACCATTCCGCCCACGGCGGCCGCCGCCGGGGAGGCACGGTACGCTCGGAACTTGTTCCCGTCCGATGTGGTCAACTCGAGTTCGCCATGGTCGCCGATAGGCCCTTTGCGCGGGGGCTCGGGAGCCCTCGAGTCGTCCGTGTGGCACATGCGAAGGCCGAAGCGAACCTCCCTTCTATGCCTAACGGAGGCAAGGAGCAACGCGCCTTGCACCGACCTGCGCCGAACCTCGGCACGAGCGGCTAATGGCGGCTGGTCGCAATGAAGCGTGCAGCGATTGATCGAGGGCGCCTACTTGCCGTGGTGCTTTGGAGCATTCTTCTTCGCCTTGAGGTACGCTTCGCGGATCACCGGCGCATCGGCCGCGAACTCCGTCTCCAGGAACTCTCGGGCAGCCGCTTCGACCTCCTCGGGAGGCAGGCTCTTCGACGTGAACTCACCGTAGACGTCGATCCGAGTCTTTTCCCCCTGAGGAGAGTACAGGTACACTAGCTTCGATCCAGCGAGGACGCCCTCCAGCCATTCGGTAACGACGGAAATGGGCGGGAACATCGAAATCCGGAGCTGATCCGGTGCCCACTTTCCCCGAAGCAGACGCTCCGATCCGTAGAGGATCGTGATATCGGAGACCTTGCCAAACTTCGAATTTCGGGTCGTCTTGTGGCTGGAATCATGTCCTTCGCCTCCAAAGATATAGCTCCACACAAAGTCGATCGGCGCGTCGAAGGCGCTCCCCTCATCTTTCAGATAGACCATCGGAACCCCCGCCCTGTGCGGAGGTTTATCTCGTCAGACTATTTCTAAGGGAAGGCGAAGGGAAGTAGGACATTCTTGGTTCGAAAAAGTCGAGGACGAGGACGGATTCTCGTCAAGCTGAACTTCAGTCCGTATCCCATCCAATCGAGTTTGGGAGTTCTTGGCCGGAAGTGGGGTTTTCTAGTGTTCATGAATATCGCCTTCGGCCGGGCCAAGAGGTTCAATGAACTACGTCGACTGACGCCCGGAATGAGTAAGAGAATCTTGGCGATTCGACTAAGGGAACTTGAATCGAACGGTTTCCTCTCTCGCTCCGAGTTGGGAAAGGGTCACATCGCTTGGCGGATTACCCCGAAGGGCGCGGATGTATTGCCCGTCCTGCTGACCCTGATCCACTTCGGATCGAAATGGCACGAAGGGGGGAGCCCCCTTAGCTCGGACGACAGCCGTACCTTTGAGATTTCCTTCACGCGATAAGTACGCTGCTGGACTCGCTCACTCCGACGACGCCGTTATTGATTCAGCCTTGGGTGCTCCTAGCGGGCTGAGAGTCCGACCGTTTCACGATCTCGCCGAACTAGCTTAGCCGACGGAACGGTGATGGATTTTTGATTACGACGGATGCGTACGTTGAGCGACCCGAGATTCAGGTCCTACGAATATTGGCTAACATGAAAGGTGGAGGCCCTGCCGCGGCGAGCGACCGGCGGGAGCGAGCCCGGGGGCGCAGGTTTCTGACACGAAATGCGGCGTGAAAGGCCAGTTTTCTGACGTAAAGTGCGGTTATCCCTCAGCGCCAGGAAGATTGCACCCCACCCTGCCGTCCCCGCAATGGGAGGCGATTGAGAACCGCTCGCCCTACTTCGGAGCCTGGACGGGTCGGCCGTAGGTCGACATGAGCTCGACGAATCTCGAGTCTCTCCTCGCTCCCGCAAATAACGGGGACATGCGGATCCGGCCAGCCTGCATTGTATGCGCTTTCGCGGTGGAAAAAATGACCTCGAAGAACCGGTCGAGGTCGCCAAGTGCATAATAGATGAATCCGACCGAGGACTGGCGCGCGTATCCCTCGCGAGAGGTCTCCTGAAGCTTCTCGATCATCTTCATCGCGGTGGATCGATCTCCCGTCACCGCCGAGAGCCATCCCCGGCAGAGAAGGGCAAAGTCGCTGGACGGAGCGAGGCCTTCCAACTCCTTCACCATTCGTTCCGCCGCCTCGAAGTCTCCCTTGAGCACGTAGTAATCCGTCATCCCACGGAGGGCGTCGATCGGGGCCTGCTCCATAGTTTTCCTCCAGTGGGCCAGGGCCTCGTCGAACCGACCCGAGAAGAAATAGGCGTTCCCCAAGGATCGGCTCGTTTGGGGCGAAAGAGGATCCAGCCGGTACGCCGCCTCGGTCTCCGCGACGTAGGCCTCCGCGATCCCGAGGGACCCCGCGAGGGCGGCCAGAATCGTATGCGCCTGAGCCAAGTTGGGGTTCAACTCGAGCGCCTTCCGCACCTCGCGGTCGAGAACGTCGGCCGGCTCGTCGGCCATGAACGCGATCTCGGCGCGCAGGCCCCGAGCTTCGGCGAGGCCCGGGTCGAGTGCGGTCGCCTTCTCGGCGGCCGCCCGGCCGAGATTGCAGGAGTCCAGCCACGACATAAAATTCTCCGTTCCGAGCCCGATGTACGCGCGTGCCATACCCGCATGTGCTCGCGCGAACGTCGGGTCGGTCTGAAGCGCCTTCTTGAAGAACTCGAGGGAACGACGCAGCGAATCCTCATCGGTCTTCCACATTAGAGCCTGGCCCTGGAGGTAGAGAAGGTAGGTCTCTGTTTCCCGGGGTTTCGCGAGCTCGGGAATCGTGGGCTTCTCCCTCTTCAACCCTCCCGGGAGGGCAGTGGCCACCTTCGTCGCGATGTCTCCTTGCACGGCGAAGATGTCGTCGAGGTCGTCGTCGTACTTCGCCGTCCAGAGATGTTCCTCGGTAGCTACGTCGATCACCTGGACCGTGACGCGGATCCGGTTGGCCGACCTGCGGACACTCCCTTCCACAACAGTGCCAACCCCGAGCTCTTTCCCGATCGTGGCGACGGATTTCTCGGTCTTCTTGTAGCCGATGACCGAAGTTCGGGCGATCACCTTCAAGCCCGGCACGAGCGAGAGATTCGCGATGAGCTCCTCGGTCAGCCCATCGGCGAAATACTCGTCCGAGGGGTCGGGGCTGATATTGGCGAACGGGAGAACTGCGAGACGATTCTTGTCGACGGAACGAGACTCATCAACCCCCTGTCCCCCGCCATTGCTCGTCCAGGGGAGCAGCACCCGATAGACATCCATCGGGAGTTCGATCCCCTTCATCGTTTTGGGTTGAAGCTTCTCAAACTTGTCGGCGACCTTGGTTCGGACCTGATCGTAGACGGCGCCAGAAACGCAAACTCCCCCCGGCTCGGCGAGGGGCTCGATTCGGGCTGCGATGTTCACTGCATCTCCCAGGATGTCGGTCCCGTTTTGGACCACATCCCCCAAATGGACTCCGATCCGAATTCGAATGGGCGTTTGACCGCCTTCAGAATCCCGCTCGTGTATGCGTCGCTGGATGTTGACTGCGCATTGAACGGCCTTGAGCGCGCTGTCGAACTCCACGAGGAAGCCGTCCCCCGTCGATTTGATTTCACGCCCCTGGTGAAGTGCGAGAAGCTGCCGAAGCAAATCCGCCTGCTGGCGGAGCGCCTCAAGGGTTCGACCTTCGTTAGCTTGTGTAGACGCTGTGAACCCAACGGTGTCGGTAAACATGACCGCGGCGAGACGGCGGCCCTCTTCCACGAGTGGCGGAAGCACGCGGCCCTTTAAGCCTGTGTGCGAGAAAATGGCGCGGTTTTGCTATCCACTGGAGGCGCCGGCCAGGTTGCTGCACCACCGCAAGCAGTGAAAGGGATGCTGACGGGTGCAATCGACATCTCACCCGCCGGAAGTGGCTCGATGCGGCCTACTGCTCTAAGTCGTGCCCATTGTCACAACGAGCGAGGCCCCTAAGGTCTTCCGGCGAAGCCAGCTTGGCCGAAATCTCGATCGAAGGTGAATACGTTCTCGATCCCAAGCGAACGCATGATCACAAAACTCGAGCAGTCGGTCACGCTCCATTGTTTATCAGCATGAGCGGACATTAGCTCTACCGCCTCGTGATGGTGCACTGGCTCGATCCAGAACATCTCCACCTCTCTACCAGTTCGGACCGCATTGGCCAGTTCGACCGCCGGAGGGAGGCCTAGTCGCCGTCGGATGATGGTCAGTGTCTCGGCCATTACGTAATTGGTGGTCACCTGTTTCCCAAATTCCCCTCGGACGATCCGACGATAAAACTCGGTCGCGCGCGAGTGATCGCGATCGTGCGAGTCTGCAAGAGCCAGCCAGGCACTCGTATCAATGAAAATCATCGCGCCGGCCCATACAGCTCATTGTCATGGTCTCGAGCCGTCCGGTGTCCCTTCTTTCCGCTCGCGCCTAACGGGAAGATGTGGAAGATCGGATCGTGGGGATCCACTGTATCATCCTGAAGGTAGGCATGCAGAGCCTGACGCACGACCTCTTTCATGGGTTTCCCCGAGGCCATGGCCCTCTGACGAAGGAGTCGGTATTCCGACTCTGGAATCTGTGCCTGGACGAGCGTCATACAACATACTACATTTTAGATACGATATAAGAGGTGCGGATCGAGAGCGCACTCGGGGCGGGGACGGGCTAACTGCCGGATGAGCCCAGCAGGACCGCGAGCACGACCCGCCAGTCGTCGAGCGTACGTGGGTGCAATCGCGCACGCACACACCCTCTCCCTATTGGACGAACTCGGGACACAGCCCAGCTACCGTTTCTTCGGATGGGCCGTCGAGTATCGACCGAACCGAAGGTAAGTAGATTCGGTTCGGGGCTCGATTTCCTCGATCAAGGCACGTCTCTGCCTGATTTGGAACAAGACTCGATAACCGGTGACTTTCAATCGCCAGCGGATTGGATCGTTTCGTATCGGTACAACGTCCAACGTCGGGGATGGCCGGCTGGGGTGGGCAACTAACTCGGAAAAGATTCGCACGAGGTCGTCCTGAACATCGGTTGGGAGCGAGAGGAACTCCCGCCACGCCGTTTCGGTGAAGTCGGGCCAACCACTGCGCGCGGGGCCCCTAACGGGCACTTTTTCGGCTCTCCTCAAAATCGCGGCGCGCTGCCGCGCCAGTCACTACGCGATCCTTCTTCAGCCTTCGATCGAGCTCTGCTTGAAGGGACGGCGAGAGGTAATCGTCGGTGAGATTGATCAGGAACTCGTCCCAGGTCTCGGCGGCACTCTTGACCCTTTGCAGCACCCGCAGTGTGGACTGGTGTAATGGAATACTTGTGACCGTGTCCGCATTCGCCATAATGGCTGCCATGGTAGAAATGATATAACTCAGTTTCGGAGATAATCCGAGCGAGTCGAACAGAGGCCGTGATGACGAAGTACTCCCAGGCGTCCCCGTGCGGGCAACCACCACCGCACTGAAACAGCATCTCCGAAGGAGACGCAGAACCGGTTGGGAGCCTGGCCGCACTCCGCAGGACCTGCTTGTGCAAGCTTTGTTTCGCCAGGAGTTGTGCATACCTGGCTTTGTGGAAAAGGCCGACGCGAACCGGCGCGCGGATTCGCATGCACTTACTAGCCACGGCCTCGATCGACCGGGTGATGCGCAGGTCCGCTTCCGATAAAGCGACAGGTTATTGGGAGGGAGTTTCGGCTCAACATAACGTATGTCCGGTCGATCGGAGACCATGCAGCCCGAGCCTACTAGCCTGCCACCCCCCTCATCCCCGCCCAGCCCGATCCAGCCGTTCACGCTCACCAAGCGCCGCGCCAAGCTCACCCTGAAGGGGGCGCGACTGACCGCGTCGACCTTGTTGCTCTTCGCCGCCATCCTGTTGGCCGCATCAATGGCCCTCTCTTGGTGGGGAGCCTCGGCGAGCGGGGGTGGGCACGCGACGGTCCTTGGATTCTTGCCAGGCGCCGATTACCGTGCTCAGACCGGCTCTAACTTGTCGTACCCCAGTTACGTCTCCGCCGGCCTGGTCCACGTGGGGCAGTTGTACGAAGCGGTCCTCGCGGTTGGCGTGGTCGCGACCGTCGCGGGATTCGTCGCCATGCTGTTGAGTTACCTCGGCGCGCTCAACGCCTTCAAGACCCGAAGATTCCAGCCGATCACTTTCCTCTTCGGATTCATCGCCTTTGTAGGCGCCGCAGCCCTCCCCGCAGCCGTGGCGGGAGGGCAACCCGGGGCATTCAACGCGGACAGCACTTCCGGCTTCGGGGGCGCGGGCTGTGGCGCGAGCCCGAATCCGTGCACCTCCTTCTGGAATTCGATATCGACAGGGGGCGTGACCGTGAGCTGGGGGGCCGATGTGGGATGGTATCTTTCGGTCATCGCCGCGGTTCTTCTCTTGGTAGGGCTCCTCATCCTTTGGAACAAGCGAAAAATGCCGTACACTCGGGACGAGGAGACCGCGAATTGGTCCGGGGGAGCCTAGGCCACACCGTCCGACCGAGTGCAGCAGTTCATCGCCCGTTGTTTTCTAAGGCAAGGTCGGCTACAGCGTCCCCTTCTAAGCTAGGCCTAACGTCGCTTGCACCACTCAAATCGCTCATGCCACCTCTAAAGACGGGCGGGGCCCCGTCGATGGGGCGACCTGGTCCGCACAGATGGGAATGGATCGCGCCGAGTTGGCCCGGTGGCGCGCCCCGATTCACCGATGGGAAGGTCAGCAGGTCAGAGAGTCCTCGGCTGGAATCTCGAACTGGGTCACTCGATACAACTCTTGGAACCCAAGACGGCGGTAGATTGGCTCGCCCATCGCGGTCGCGCCGAGAACTCCCACGTGGTAGCCCTGCGCGCGGCCGTCTTCCAGGGCCGCGAGTGTCATCGCGCTCCCGAAACCTCGATTTCTCGCCTCCGGAACCGTCGCTATTCCATAGATCCCAACGACCCCATCGCTAAGAAAGCGGAGGGACGTGGCAACGGGCACTCCATCTCGATAGCCCACGAAGCATCGAAGATGCGGTTCCGGGCCGCGGGCCGACCAGGAGGGCCGCAAGATGTTGGGAATCGCGCGCGCAATCTCTTCGGGCGCTTGGAAATCACCGGCATTGAGCGTTCGAGCGAACACCTCCATATCGCCCTTCGTTTTCACAGGGACGATCTTGAGCCCCGACGGGGACGAAGGGCGCGGTAGTTGGTTAAGGTCAATCGCCATCGCTGGCACTTCCTCCGGTTTGAAGCCGGAGGCAAGCAACCGCTCGCGAAGATCGGCCGTCTTGTCGTTTGGGAAGATTCCCCAAATGAACGGGAGCTTTCGATCCCGGAAGAAACGTAGCGTTTCCTTGATTCGGGCCTCGGTTTCCGACCGAGAAACACGACTTCGAAGAACCCAATTGAAGAGGGCGTAAGGGACTCCGGAAACGATACGAAGACCGCCCGCGCTTCGCTCTAGCGCTCCGCCGCGAGCGCCGGCCGCCCGAGAGGAAAAGGAGACCGCGTTCGCTTTGAGGGCGATGCCAGTCTCCGGTGCGGAAACACAAAGGGGCCCGTCCACGCCGCGGCTCATTGGTTATCAGGGCAAAAAGAAGCCGACTCGAAGGTGTGGGTCGATTTCCCAGATGAGCAGCAAGGGCCGGAATATAGTCGCCTAAATCTTGGAGCGGAGCTCTCCTAGTCGCGCGGAAACACCAAGAAATCAAGTGCAACCTGCGTCGCACGTAGTCGCCTGACCCGGCGGACCTACAAGCGCCGGGAAGACCGCGACCAGAGGGCAAGCCCCGCGATGGAATCCGCCGTCACGGCGACTTGAGACAGTGTGGACGAGCTACTCGCGGGGGGGGGGTCAGAGTATATCCGAAGCCCTGCGTAGGAGGGAATCCATGAGTCGAAAAATCACCGCCAGTTTATACATGACCCTAGACGGCCGCGGCGCGTTCCCGAAGTACCCGGGTTGGGACCGGCCGTCGACGGAGGCCAACGCAATGTGGCGCGAGATGTGGTTGAATCGGTTCGACGATGTCACGACCGTCATCATGGGCCGGAGGTCGTTCGTGGGTCACCGACGCGTCTGGACCGAGAAGGCGCGAAAGCCGAGCGACCCGAAGTACCTCGTCGATTACTCTCGGTGGCTCGACCACGTCGACAAGGTCTGCTTGTCGAATCGCTTGAAGTCCCCGGGGTGGGAGAACTCCCGGATCATGAAGGGCGACCTTTCCAAAATCGTGGTGAAGCTGAAGCGCGAGAAGGGAGGGAACATCATCGCGGAAGGGGGCCCGCGACTCATCCTCGAATTCCTACGGCGAGGGCTTGCGGACGACTATTGGGCCGTTGTGCAGCCGGTGGTCTACGGCAAGGGACCCCGGTACTGGGGTCCGATGAAGGCGCAAGCGACCCTCAAGCTCCTCTCGTCGACGACCATGGAAGACGGAGAGTTGCTCCTCCACTACGAAACGGTTCGAGGGTTCCGCGCCTAGCGCGACCTGGCAATCCTCGGGACTTGGGAGCGAAGCGAGGAACCCCGCCGGGGGCTGAAGCACAACCCCTTCGCGAACGTCGCCATTCCCACGCGGCGCGACTCGGGTCGTCCCCCACCGCCGGCTTGCGACTGTCATTACATCCGGGCCGATCGCCCGCGAAGTTCGATTGACTTAAGATTCGCAAGAGATTCTCCGATCTGAGGGTCCTCGTGAAGCCAGAAGAGTTGGCGGAGCTGATGCAGACGTTGGACGATGCCTGGAACGCCGGACCAAACAGCCCACTATGGGAGACCTTCAGAAAGAGGCACACGGAGGACGTAGCGGTCTACTGGCCCGGCCAGCCCGAACCGACGAGGGGACGGCACAATCACGACGTGGAAGCGGTGGAATTTTTCAAGACGTTTCCCGACAACCACCTGATCAACCGCCCCTACAAGATCTTCTTCACGGCGGGCAATCACACCTGCTCCATCGCGGATTTCTCTGGAACGATGAAGGGACCTATGAAGATGGGTCCGGGCAAGGTCATCCCACCCACGAACAAGAGTTTCCACGTCGAGTTCTGCACCGTCGCGACCTGGAACGAATCAGGGCAGATCACGGAGGAGAGACTGTTTTACGACCTTGTCGGGCTCATGAGCCAGATCGGTCTGAAGTGACTGACTAATCGCCATGCTGCAGTGCGCTTTTCACTCGCGGTAGATCCGCCCCTTTTGCTAACAGATTGCGTTTAGGACAACGGCTGAAGGTTCCTTATCGGCGCCTAGCAAATCCTTGGGGACTTCCAACTGGCACCAGATAATCTTACAGAAACTCGAGGTACGACTACGACGTGGTCGATTGGACGAGCGCGGCCATAATTTTCCCAGAAGTCCATGGGGCCATCGGAGCTCTCGCCGTCGCGGCCGTGTACGCACTCGCCCCTGGGACACTGGGGGATCCCGCGCGAACGCACCCAAACGTACCGCGCGTTACCCTGGCCGCTTTCACGTTCATCGTGTTTCTCAAAGAGCTCCTGTGGGACCCAGTCAACGAGACGAACCAGCCCTTCCTTTGGGCGGGCGCCACCGACCTGTCTTGGTATCTGGTGGGCATCGCCGCAATGTTAGGTCTCCTCTGGGCGCGCTACCGTCGACTTTAGCGAGCCTCGGAGTGAATCCGCGTCAGTGGGTTTGACCGACGCTCAACCCGCGGTACGGCAGGTGCAATCGGGCTTACGCCCACTCAGCTCCCTCCCGCCGGAACAGGGTACGTTGATTAGCGCCTCTCGGAGGCGAATCCGTTGGCAAGCCAACCTACGATCCAACCCCAGCCCTCTTCGTGGGCGCGGGCGTTTTTCACATCTTTTAGGCCCGTGTGGCGAAGCGAGAGCATCGTCCCCCCTCCCTTCGCCTTCAACGTGATCCTGACGAAGGTATCGGCACCAAGAGTGCCTTCGGAGGCCCATGTGTGCTCGATCAGCTTCGGCTTGACGAGCCGCAGGAACCGACCGTAGTGGGTCGCGAGCGGCATCGGCGGACCCATATTGATGTAGAAGAGCCCGTCGACGGTGGGATTCACGATCGCGAGCCTGATTCCGTTGCGCTTTGACCAGGGGCTCCCCGGGTGCTTGGGATCAATCCACGCCTCGAAAACCTCACGGGGCTTGGCCGCGATCTCTCGGGTCACGCTCGCGACGACTCGCTTCTTGTTCATATTTTTCTACTCCGATTCTCGAAGAACTCTCAGAGATGATCCACTCGGTCCGACCAAAGTCCGCCACCCTTCTCCGTTCCCAGGTCAGAGTTGGCGTCTCGTGCGGCCGTCTCTCTACCTCGACGCGGTCCACACGACCGCTCCGAGGCCGGTCGCCTCGCAGAGACCGATCCCGAACAGAAACGGCGCGAACGAATCCGGGATTAACGGCATGGCATTCAGGTACGAGTAGACAGTCAGCCCACTCTGGATCACAAAGGCTCCGGCGAAGACAAGGAGGGCGAGGGCGAAACCTGTCTTTGCTTGCGTGTACAACCTGCGATAAAGTGCGAAAAGGACGATCGCGAGAACAATGCTGATCAGACCGAGCGCAACGCTCGCCTCCATCAGGAAACTGGTCACCGGTCTGCCTCCACCATTCGGTTAAGCCGGGACCCCTTGCGAACTGCCGGATGTGTCCGAGCCCGCTCGAACAGAATGTGTCTCAGATCCTGGTAATGTTCCGCCACGTACGGGGAGAGCTCGTAGGGGGCGGCATAAGCGTCCCCGACCGGGCGGGCTATCGCCCCGTTCCGTTCGAGTAGCCGAAGGTGGTGGCGCACCGTGCGATAGTCGAGCCCGAGAGAAGCCGCGAGCTGGTGAGCATTGGCCGGGGAGCGCTCAAGTCGCTCGAGGATCCGCACTCGGTTCGGTCCGCCTCTGGTACCGCAGAGCAGGTACCACATCAGCGAACGGAAGCCCGGGCTCAACATCCGTTCCTGTCGAGAGAGTCGCTCCTTATCAACCCCACCTCCGCCTTGTTCTCTCCGCCTCCGAGGCAGTACTAGAACGCAGCCAAGCCTTCGGACGTCGCAGGTAGCCCACTGACGGCGTTCTGCAGTGTCAGGCTAGCGTTCCACCCAATCGAGAACTCTTGGATTTCGGGTGTGCCCACGTCGGAGACAAACAGATAGTGACCTCCCCAGCCTCCCACGGCAAGATCGGTATCGCCCGCCGCAGTCATGGCGGCGACCGCTGTGAGGAGGGTCAAATCCCCCTGGCGATTAACACCATACGTCGAGATCGTGCCGCTGTGCGCGTTCGATGTATATGCGATTCCGCCCCCTTCGATGGTGGCCACCCAACACGCCGCGGCCTGCCCGTCCAAGTCGGCCGGGTTTACGACCGTGACGGCCCCGGAAGACGCGACGGAGTACGACGACAGAGCGCCCGGACCCGCGTCGCTGACCACAAGAGTGCCACTGCGTCCCCAGGCGAATCCGTACGGCGTGGCTCCCCCAGAGGCGGTGACCGTCGGGCCGGAAGCATATCCATGCCGGTCCACGGTGTAGGAGTCCAAGACGCTCGTGTTCTTCTCCGTGACGACTAGAACGTTGCCGGTGGGATTGAACGAAATTTGCGCGGGCGCCGTCGACGCGCTCGTGCTCAGCGATTGGCTCGAACCGGTAAGCGGTAGGAGCTGGCCCTCATGTGCGAGGCGGAACCCAAAGATATTCCCGGGGGTGGAGGAGGTACCGGCGTTTAGTACGTAGACAAGCGAACCGGACACGGTGACGCTCACCGGGAGCGTGCCGAATGAGCTTACTTGGTCTATGAGTTTGAGAAGAGATCCGTGGTTCAGATCGGAGTTCACTTGGAATACGGAAACCGTGTTGCTCGCGGCATTGACGACTAACAGCCAGCCGTGATCCGATGTCAGAACGAGAGATCCCGAATCGGCGAGACTCGCACCCGTTCCCGTGCCGCCGGTTATGAAGTCACCGGCCGGAAGGAGGGACCCGTCTTGCAGGACTTTGTAGGCCAACACGGCGTTACCGGCAGGACTGTTCGTTGCGGTGAACACCGCGCCTTGTATTGCGTGGCCTTGTCCCAATTCCGAGCTCGGGGCACCGGACACAGCTGCGGCACTCGACGCGACGAACAACAGCACGGCGGCAATCGGCAGGACCCAGAGTATTTTCTTCCGCGTCATGACAATCGGCCACGGTGACTCCGCGCCTTAAGGGGAGAGCAGTTTCGTGCCAGAACCGGGCCGGAGTTCCATCCTATTTCGACCCCAATTGAGCGTTGCAATCAAGCCTGCACGCATGGCGCGAACGGGCGGCCGCAATGAAGCTGGCCCGACAGGGGCGGCCATCCGCTCAGTGGTTATTTCACAGTGGAGTGTTGTTGCACCTCGGTTATGCCGATCCCCTCTCTGAAACCCGTAACAGTTCTCGCAGGGACCTGGGACACGGTAATCCGCTGGTCCGAGGAAACCCACAAACTAGTGGGCGGTCCCGCTCAACTCTTTGACGAGGCCACCTTTGAATGGATCGAGCGAGGAAAGTTCCTTCTCTACCGGTTCGGACCTTCGCGTTGGGTCATCGGCCGAGATGAATCTTCGTCGGAGTATTGCGTTCTTTACAGCGACGACCGCGAAGTATCTCGCGTCTACCGGATGACTTTCCGTCGAGGAGTATGGAGAATCTGGCGAGACGCCCCGGGCTTCCATCAGCGATTCGAGGGTCGAATCACGAACCGGGGCCGGACAATCCGCGCGCGCTGGGACCGGTCCTCTGATGGAAAGACGTGGATCCACGACTTTGACCTTACGTACACAAAAACCTCGATGCGGGGGCGGGGATGAAGATAGAGTCGAGAGATCCGCCCACACGTCGCAACCCAGTCATCGGTCATCTTCCCCTGACTTATTGAGCCTGGTACGATGACGACGCCTCGCGCCCGTCGAGCATCCATGACGGGAGGTGCCGCGACTCTTTCCCCTATCGAGCGAGATAGTGGTACTCTGGATGGCCAGCACATACGATGGTGATCAAACCGGCGCCGGCACTGGGTCGTAGTAGCTCGTCTCACTAGCGACGAGGCCATCTCGGAATTCAAACACACTCGAGCCATGAATCGCCCATCGCGACCCATTCTTCGAATCGGTCCACGCGAAGGTCCACTCAGCGGCGCCTCGGGTTCCGGTGGAGAACATCGATTTTACCGTGAACCGGGGGTCAGGGACTGCGAACATTTCCTCAATCCCCCTTCGTATTGCGACTCGACCTCGGAAGAGCGTTCCCTGCGGACCCACACCGTCCCGATGAATCGCGTTTTCGTGGTACCACTTGGCCGCCCCTAGCGCGTCTCCGGCCTCCCACGTCCGTTTGAGAGCCTCGAGCAAATTCTCGACCATATCAACATCTGACCCAGGTGAAGCGAATGCTCGGGGTTATACCGACCTTTGGGTCGAGACCCGATCGAACCCGCGGGCAGAATGGGTGCAACCACGATTTCACCCATCGCCCCGCCGAGGCTCTGCGCTCGTCGTATACCGGTGCCTTCAACGCTATCGGGGTTCACGCTCCCAAGGGCCGCTCGTCCCTCCGGCTTTCTCGCGATTGGAACTACTCGTTCCCTGAGCGCACAAGGACGGCGCGATAACCGCTCGGAACATCAACCAGCATCACCGGTTCGGAACCACCGAACCGCGACGGTTCGTCGTTGAGCGTTAGGTCCAGGCCGGTCGCGATTCTCTCCATCCCGGTTCGAAGTTGCTCGGCAAATCGATAGAGCTCTCGAGATCGATTGCGGACCGGCAGAACGTGCAGCTGCGCCTCATTCAGTGCGGTGACGACGTCCACGTACTGACGATAGACGTTTACGATGATGTCCGGCTCGTGCAGTTGAAAATGCGAACGGAAGAGGTCCGTGGCGAGCACGAGGTCACGCACCGCTGAAAAGACCCGAAATTTGAGACGCTCTCGACTTCGGATGACCCGATCTTGCTCTCGTCGAGCCCGCTCCTCTGGATCCACGATCGCTCTAAGGCTTCGGGACTCCGCCGTGCGCTTTACAACTGCGGGTCAAAGGCTCCATCCGCAGCATTCTGAGGAGATGCGGCGAGCCGGCTCGTGCGTCGGTGCGCGCCTCCACCCCCGATTCGGAGAGCCTGGGGGAAATTCAGCTTGAGAGATGATTTGTGGTCGGCATCCGAGGGTGCGGGGGTCTCTCGAACCGGATTACAGGATTGGGGAGAGCGCCTCCGCTGCCGACCTTGATAGCCGTTAGGGGCGCGCTTCGAACACCCGGTTGAAGGGCGTCTCGATTGCCTTCCGAACCCGGGTGAACCCTGCGTCGCGGAACACCTGGTTCAGGCTTTCATCGCTCGCTTGGGCGCCGAGCCCCTTTCCAACCTCTTGCGAAAGAGAAGCCGGGACACAAATCAGGAAGGAGGCATTGTAAAAGATGCGTCCGACCGGATTCAGATTCAGTTCGACCCGGTCCTTCGCAAATGGTTCTACGACCATCAGCGTTCCATCTTTCTTGAGGGTCGTCAGAGCGTGCTGGGCTGCGCCCACGGGGTCGCCCATATCGTGCAGGCAATCGAAGAAGGTCACCAGATCGTACCCTTTCCCCCGGAACTCCTTCGCCGAGGAGACCTCAAAGTCCGCGTTCTCGGTCACGTTCTGGGTCACCGCGTCGTTCCGGGCCCACTCGATCGATTCCAGGTGGTAGTCGAAGCCGAGAAACTTGGATTTCAGAAACGCCTTCGCCATGATGATGGTCGACGCGCCGAGACCGCACCCGACGTCGGCGACCTGTGCCCCGGCTTCGAGCTTCGGCACGACGCCCTCGAGGCTGGGGAGCCACGAACTGACGAGGTTCGCCAGATACCCCGGTCGAAAGAATTTCTTGGTGCCGATGAAAAGATCGTTGTGGTGTTCGTGCCAACCGAATCCCTTTCCGGATTTGATCGCCTCCGCGATCTTCCGTTGGTCCTTGTAGAGTGAGGCGATGGAATAGTAAACCCCAGGCACGTACACCGGGTTATCCTCGACAGTCAGCGCGAAAGCCTGCTCGGGTGTCATCGAATAGCGTTTGGCTTCGGCATCATACTCGACGTACCCCGACGCGGCCTGGCCCGCGAGCCACTCGCGGGCGTAGCGTTCCGGTATGCCGGTTTTTTCGGCCAGGCCCTGGGAGCTTAGCGGTCCGCTCCCGGCGAGTGCTTTGTAGAGGCCAAGCTGCTCTCCAATGAGGATGGAGGGTCCGTGAATCGCCGCCCCGACGTCTCCAAGGAATTTTCCAATGAACTGGTTCAATTTCTCTGGGTCGACGCCCATGGGATCACACTCTTCTCGTAACGCTTCCGAAGTTTAAACCCCAATGGCCCAGGTTGGTCAGGACATGGCCCATAGCAGGACAGTTCTCAGCGAGCGGTCCTCTACGAACATCGACTTGCGGCGAAATGCGTGGAACCGCACGTGCAACCACAATTGCACAGAATCAGTACAAGACCACGTGAAGGCCCGACGACTTCGCGACGGACGCGAGAGTGCGATCCCGCGTCACCAGAGTGTGCCCGCCCGCTAGTGCCTGACCAGCAATCATTACATCGGGGGCTCCGGGTCCCTGGCCTGCACGGAGAAGTTCGGATCGGAGTTCTGCCGCCCGGCGAGCAGATTCTCGGTCGAAAGGCTCGACTTGAAAGCGGGAGAGCAATGCTTCGAGGCGGGTCCGTTCAAGTCGGGACTTAGTAAACTCGACTCCCGAGAGGACCTCGAATACCGCGACCGTGCTCAGTATCGGCAACAGTCCTTTTTGTTCTAACCGGTCGGCCTCACGAAGGACCCCTTCGTTGCCTCTCAGAACGTCAATGAGCGCGCTCGTGTCGTACGTGACGCCCACCGTTCCTCCTCCAATCCACGATCCGAGCTCGTTCTCCCGGTGCCTCTTGTGCGCGCATTCGGCGAACAGTGATCTTCACTCGCTCGGCATCCGAAGGGCTTAGAAATCCGGCGAGGGAGCGGATCGAGGGTTTAGAACCTGCGAGAATTCGGTTGACCGTCTCGGAGAAGCTTTCGCCGGGCGCCTTGGCCGCCCTCAGGCGTTCGTAAGCAGAAGACTCGAGCGACACCGTCTTGCTGGACACGGTCTACATATCTACACACTTATACTAATAGACTCCCCGCCCGGTGGAGCATGGATTCTGGGCCTCTCGCCATCGTCCCGACATTTTGGCGTGAAGTGGGGGGTGAGCTGTCGTTCCAAATCCACGAACAAATGGCCCGGAGGAATTCCCGTCCGCCTGACTCCCCGCGGTACTCAAACGGTAGTCGCGCGGGAACGGAGTGCGGTTCAACCCTGCCCTTTCGCCTTCAGAAAAGGAAAAAGAAGATCGCCGTGACTTCGACCGATACGAACTGACTTGAGCTCGCGTACAGGAATGAAACGCAGCTCGTCCCATCCCCGCGGCGGCTTCGGGCTGCGATCTGTCGTTAGGCCGTAGACAAAACACATTGCCCAATGATGGACCCGCCGTCGGGTCCGTCCAGAACCCACTGTGACGCGAGGGCCCATGACTTCCGATTCCACGCCGAGTAAGCGGGGCTTTCCTGAGGAGATTCCCGCCCAATCATGCATGATACGTCTCGCCGCATGCTGTGGAGATTCCTCCATCAGGAAGTGACTAGCCGGAAGTATCCAGCCCATTTCGTCTCGCACTTGTTTTACGCGCCAGATAGGGAGGCAGCCCTTCTCGGGCCAATCGGAATGTTCCTTCGGTCGCCCGAGCAGGACATCCCCCCGACGATTCCTAACGAGCAGGAACGCCGACACGCAAAAGCCACCCACCGGGAGATGAATGAACCAAGCTCGATCAGTTGGCCCAAAGCGAGCCCAACGCGTGTACACCGGTTGCATGGCGAACCCGAGTTCCAACCGGCTAGCGCCTTGCCGTTATTACGAATATGAAGGCATAGACCTCGAGTCATGTCGCGCCCTCGAAGGGTGGTGAGCGGCTCGGTTTCACCCGCCGGGGGGGAGATTTGCGGCATCCACTAGGCGTAGAGGAAGTTCGAAGGGGCGTTGAGATCAACTTCGTTCATAGGGGACCCCGATTCCTGACCGTCGCCGACGCGGTTCATGTAGTTCACGGGCTTTGGCGTTCAGCCGGGAGTCCTATTGATAGAAGATCTCGTCCTCCGGGAGGTCGTCGATACGGACCTACCGACGTTTGTCGAGCTTGAGTCAAATCCTGAGGGACGCTGGATGGCCGCGTTCGGAATGGAAGAGCCAGTGGATCGAGCAAAAAATCTACAACATTGGAGAAAAATACTGCAAGACGACTCGACGGTCAAACGTACTATCGTCTGGAAGGGGCAAGTCGCGGGCTACGTCCTCCAGTTCGAGCTCTTTGGGAAACCGTCGGTTGCCTACTGGATTCGTAATGAATTCTGGGGGAAGGGTGTGGCGACCGGGGCTCTGCGGGCGTTCGTCCAACAGATCGAACTTCGACCGATATTTGCTCGAGTCGCTAAGGACAATATCGCATCCCGG
Organism: uncultured Thermoplasmata archaeon; assembly: GCA_963749195.1. Lineage (GTDB taxonomy): Archaea > Thermoplasmatota > Thermoplasmata > Lutacidiplasmatales > UBA184 > Lutacidiplasma. Next base: position 71,370 of record CAVVLX010000010.1, on the reverse strand, counting down.
CGGGTCTTGGAGAAAAGCGGATTCACGGTATACGGAGAAGAACACAGCTATGCGAGCGCCCGTAAGGTGGAAATCGACGAACTCCTCTGTATTCTTCCCTGATCATGATTTCGAACAAACGAGCACCCCCTCAGGTTCTTCAGGCAAAATTCTCGATGAAAGTGATCGGGTAGCTTGATTTCTCTGCCCCTTGCCACCAAGAGCTGGGCGCAATGAGACACGCACCCAGTCTTCGGACGCCCTCGGGAAACCGGTGACTGGCAGCGGGACCGTTGGGAAGGTATTCTTCCCCCTTAAATCATGGATTTCTCTCTCTCGGACCTGTCAGCGCGAGTTCACCGGGCTCAGTGCGAGCGCTCGTGGGTCCGTCGAGACGATGAACCACTCCGAGAGATCGGGTAGATGGCCAAGAAGACGGTCGGACCACGGGAATCTCGGGGCCAGCGGTAGGCCCTGCAGCGTGTTTGGGGAGGCAGTACCAAGACGTCTCCGACGCCAAGTATTCGGGAGCGGGTGTGTCGGTCTGCAAACTCGACCCTGAGCCGACCTCGTACGACCGCGAGCAGGTCGACGACCCGTAGAGAGAACCAGTTCGAGTCTATTTTCTCCCCTCGCTTGTACACCCAGACTACCTCGAAACCGGCCCCGCGGAACACGCGTCCGACCTCTCCGGTCGCCGAAGTTCGTCGGCCCGACCCCTCGCGTCGGAGTGATCGGAGCACTTTGGGGTGCCGTCCAACAAGCCCCATGTCCTTCGCTCCCGGCGATCAGCCTTCATGCGCTCTTTAGGAAATCGAGCGTCCCCGGGGGCCGCTGATGAATTGCGGAGCCCGAGAGCGGATTACGGAATGGCAAGTTGGAATCCGGCCAACCTGATCTAACTTCCTTTGACTTCAACGTCCGCTAAGGAGGGCTCGGTCCCATGCGACTTTCGCCCAGGCTTGCCGCAGAGGTAAGGGGTGAGTGATAGAACCCAGCCGCTAGAGTTCAGCCGACAGCGGGCGACTCCTGTTTCCCTCCCGCTCCTACGGAATAGAGTCGCCACTCTCCTTCCACGCCTTTTAACGCGTGAGCACCCCGCGGTTCAAAATCAACGTCCGACCCCACAGACAGGTCCCTCACGGTGCTAGAGACGAGAACCTCCCCCGGACCGGCCCGATCCGCAATCCGCGATGCGATGTGAACCGCAATCCCTTGGACATCCCCCGATTTCAGCATGCACTCTCCGGTATGAAGGCCCGAACGAACGGAAAGTCCATCGGCCTCGGCCAGCTTCGTCAAGCTGAGCGCGCATCGAATCGCCCGAGTCGGCCCGTCGAAGATCGAGAGCCCTCCATCACCCGTGGTCTTCACCAACGTTCCCCGATGGCGAGCCACCTCACTCCGAAGGGCATCGAAGTGGCGATCGAGCAGTTGGGACCATCGCCGATCCCCGAGCTCCGAGGCGCGCTGGGTAGATCCGACGAGGTCCGTGAAAAGTACCGTGGTGAGAATCCGATCCGGTTCAGCGCGCCCGACCAGGCCTTCGATGAATCGACGCATGGTTCCGATGACTTGGTCCTCTCCCGGACGAGTCACCCAAAACAGGTGATCCGGACAGCTGACCTCCTCCAAGCGGGCGCCGGGGATGTGGGAAGCAAGGAACCGGGCATCCTCCACCGAGGACGCCCTACTTTCGGGGGTGAACATGACGAGGGTCGGAACGTGCAGAGAGGAAAGGGCGGAACGGACGTCGATTTGCATGTTCATTCGGCTGAGGGCGCTCCCTTCGGCCGGAGACGCCCCGAACCGGAGTCGACGAGACATCCACTGCTTGAATTCCAAGTCACCCGTCCTACTCGGAGCTAGTTGGGCGACCATTCGGTCGACGTGCGCATCACTGCCCCACTCATCCTCATCGCGCTTGATCTCGGTCTCCCATTCTTCCTGGGTCTTCGCCCAGGCGTAATCGGGCGCCCATAGACTGCGTGCTTGGCCCCCCCAGAGTACCAAGGCGAGGGTTTTCTGGGGATAGGTCGCTGCGAAGAGAATGCTTAACGGCGCACCATCCAGGGTCCCGAATAGAACGGCCCGGCTCGAACCGATGGCGTCGAGAACGGCGCGAATGTCATCCATGCGGTCCTCGAGCGTCGCGATTCCAACGTTTCGATCGGAAAGGCCGACCCCTCGCTTGTCGAACAAGATGAGGCGGCTAAATCCCGCGATGTCGCGGAATTGTCGAACCATCGAAGGTTCCTCCCACATGACTTCGAGCTGGGCGATTCCACTGAACCCCAGGACCAAGTCGATGGGGCCCGAGCCAAAGGTTTGGTACGCGATGTGAACGGGACCGCTCTGCGCGTATCGTATCTTCGATGGAATCATCAGTGAGGTTGGCGACATCAAAGAAGGGAAAGCCCTACCTGAACCTTTCCGCGAAACGAGCAGGGATGCCCCTCAACGGCATTCTCCAACGGAACCTTCTCGAAGAGGTCGGTCCTGCTCCCGAGAGTATTCGCCGCGTTCCTTGGAAGGGCCCGTTTCACGACCTCTTGCTCAGCTCAAATACCAACTACGCGACTCGCGAGCGGAGACTTATCGATTTATGAGCGAGCATCTCGAGCTAGCGGGCTCTCCCGAAGACGCGAAGGTCCTCGACTGGCTCCTCGAGCAGGATCAGCCCGCAGTCCGCTACGCGGCGTTGGTCGACCTGCTCGATCGAAAGGAGTCCGACCCCGAGGTCAAAACGACCCGCTCGAAGATCGCTCGGGTCGGGTGGGCCTACGAACAACTACGCCGGCAGGGACCTAAGGGGTTCTGGGAGACGCACGAGCCCAAGAACGTCAAAGAGTGGATCGATTTTCTCTACTTCCCGGTTTTCGGCGCAACGAATTGGAGAGCCCTGGTCCTCTCGGACTTTGGGCTCGACTCCTCGACTCCCGGAATCAAAAAAATCGCGGACCTCCTCTTCGAGTTCAAGCTCCGCTTAAGCTCGCCGTTCAATTTCTTCCACGAGGAAATGTGCATTTCGGCGAACACCGCTCGAATGTTGACCCGGTTCGGGTACGCCGACGACCGCCGGGTTCGAATGCTCTACGACTGGTTGATCGAGGACCAACGGAAAGACGGCGGATGGAATTGTTCCCAGGGCACGCCCGGAACCCTCGACGTTTGGGAGCCCCTCGCCGCCTTCGCATCGCTTCCGAAAACGAAGCGTACCCCTCGAATGGAGGACGCGATCTCGAGAGGGGCCGAATTCTATCTCGAGCGAAAGCTGTTCGAGGAGGGCCGAGCATACCCTCCGTGGCTCCGACTTCACTATCCGAACCACTACTACTACGACATTCTCGTCGGTCTAGACGTGCTGACTCAACTCGGCTTTGCCGGCGACCGACGGCTCCGACCGGCACTGAAGATCCTCACGGACAAACGGCAGCGCGAGGGAAAGTGGATCATGGACCGGCTGCATCCCGACATCGGTCCCAAGACCACGATTCATCCGGACAAGGAGAAGATCAAACCGCTCGTCATCGAGGAGCTCGGCAAGCCGAGCAAGTGGATCACGCTGAAGGCCCTCCGGGTCCTGAAACGGGTCCAGGAAGCAACCTAGAAGCCAAGAGCCCGCGCGCCGTCCGCGGCACCGATCCGTCGGAGGTGAGCGTGAATGGCAATTGGCCTACCTCCGGTGGGATAGGCTCTCGGGGTAGCACAGTCAAGGGTGCGTAGAACAATACCGAGGAGCCGTCGACCGGACGTCGGGCATCGGCGTGGGCAACTCGCCGTGTAGACGAAGGTCGCGGTGACACCCTGCAGTGGCTCGTGCCCGAGCCAGCCCGAGGCTTGATGACCTACGAGACGGTAGCCGAGTCGATTCCTGGCGGGCGCAATGGCAGATGCTTCCGATCCACGTACTCGCACGGTTCGCTGGCAGGACCCGGCACGGTTTGAGGAACCGATCCAGAAACTCAGCGGGATCGAGTTCATGCGGGCGTTCCTGGCCGGGGACCTGCCTCCCCCACCGTTCATGCAGCTGCTCGGGATCCGGATCGTATCGGTAGAACCCTCCTCCGTGGTGTTCGAGTTCGATCCCGCCGAGTACATGTACAGTCCCCTCGGGAACGTCCACGGCGGGATTATCACCGTGCTTCTCGACACCGCGATGGGGTGTTCATTTCACACGACCCTGCCCGCTGGGCGGGGGTACACCACCGTCGAACTCAAGGTCAACTTCCTGAAGTCGGTAACGGCCAAGGTCGGAACGCTGCGCGCCGAGGGCCACGTCATTCACTCCGGCGCGCGCGTCGCTTCAGCAGAGGCCCGACTCCTAGACTCCAACCAGCGGCTGTACGCCCACGCGACCTCCACGATGTTGATTCTTTCTCCAGATTCAAAATGAATCGGTCTGCGACTGAACCGTCCCGTTGAGTACGAAAAAGATTCGGTCCATCGAGATGGAATTCGACGTTCAGCGGACGGTTCATCCGGTGAGATTGCCCTTGCAGCTACAGCGTAGCGCGCACTGCGGGGAGAAAACACCCCCTCCCGGCAGGCTCGTGACCTGTCAGGGGCTCCGAGTGTGCAGGAAACCCGTAAAGGAACCCGGTCCGAAGGACCGGGGAAGGGGTTCGGGTATTCGCTGCGTGCGACTTCAGTACCGCGGGTGGGTCCGGCCTACTTCGAGAGGCCGAGCTGGCGGTAGAGGTCGGAAGGGTTGCCGTACGCGCGAAGTGACTTGACCTGTCCTTGCTCGTTGACGACCACTCGGGTCATCTCGTCCTGGACGAACTTCTTGTTCGTCGGGGCAATCGACTTGCCATCCGTCCCCGTCAGTGGCCCGGTATGGGTTCCACGGATCGAGTTCACGGCGACGGTCTCATTGCCCGAGACGTAGACATGGGTGATGTCGTTGGTCCAGTCGGGGAAGGCCTCGAAGGTACCCTTCAGGTACTCTCGGATCGCCTGCTTGCCGTGGATAGGGGTGACCATCGTCGGGAGCTGGAACGTCGCGTCCTCCGCGAACTGCTCTACGACCTTTTCGACATTTCGGGTGTTCGCAACGGCGAACATTTGGCGGGCGTCTTGCTCTGTTAGCTGTGTCATTTTCTGCTCCTTACCTCTATCAGCGCCGCCGAAGGGGATAAGCAGGCTCTAAGTGCCGCCGGCACACGGCACAGAGGGGCCTGATGGCGCCCCCAGTCGACTCTTCGGTCTTCGGCAGAGTTCGAAGGTGGATCCGAACGCGGGATCTGCGGTGCCGCTGAAGAATCCCTGCGCTCAATCGGGGGGGCAAGCGGCGTAAGAGGGGAGCGATCCGACTGCTACTTCATCATCGCGGCGCGTTGCTTCGCGATCTTGATCGCGTTCTCGATCGGCTTCGGAAACTTGACGGTCTGGTGAAGCTCAAACGTGACATAGGGGAACCAGGACGCAATGGCTTCTTGAAGCGCCTCGGCCGACACGTCCCCGGAAATGAAGTAGCCGCGATCACCGTCAAGAAATGCGTGCGCTTCTTTGACGATTCCGCTCTTCACCTGCGCTTGAAACAGTGCGAGGAACGCTTCGTTCTGCATCACCAGCATTTGGGGATCGGCTGGGGGTGGCAAAGACGAGTTCAATTTCCAGAGCCCAAAGAAGGTCGGCATGTCGTCCGCCAGGGAATCCGACTACTTCTAGGTCACTAATTCGACCCTCGGGTATGCGCTTCGTCTCGGACCGATGAACGTAGGCACAGAGAGGAACAATGGCCCGCAATTGTAGATCCTTCGCTCGCCAGGGCCTCACGGATCCCCAGATTGACGAGATGGCCGGATAGGCCGAGTTGCATCGCGGCGCCGATGGTCTCGAGAGCCGGTGTCAAGTTCCCGCAAGATCCGTTAAGGACTGAACCGATCACCAGCTGGCCGGTCGAGGCATTGACGTCCGCCGAGAACGTTTCGCCCGGAGGCGAGGTGACATTCCCAAAGTTGAGCGGGCAGGTGCTGTAGTCGAACAACCACTCCGGGGACTCAGAGATTCCCGAAGATCCAAAGCTGTACGGGAAGAGGATCATCTCCAAGGTCACCCCGTTCGGGTGAGCGGCGAGGAACGTTCCCGCGCCCGCCGAAGCGACCCCGGAGGCGGCCACGGTACTATCCACGACGGTGCTCGGAATCCCACTAAGGCCTGACTCCTCGGTGGAGAAGCACCCCGGCCCGGAAATTTCGACCGCGAGATTCACGCTCCCATCGGCGATGGAGATTGCGAGCTCAGTTTGCGTCGCGGGCTGCAGAAAACCCAATTCCCACTCCGTGGCGACCCCCGCCGACAGGTTGCCGTGGAAGGAAGGGAATGTAAGCGAGCTCGGCAGACTTCCGGAGATCGAAGTGACCGTGCAGTTGGACGAGATCTCGGACAAATTGAGCGGCTCGCTCGTAGAGGTCGAAGCATCGTAGCCCACCGCATCGACGAGATTCCAAGTTCCAGGTACGGTTGCAGCGGTCGTTCCGGCTATGGCCCGTGCGGAGGAAAACGAAACGGCCGTGGGGCCGCCGCTGGAAGCTCCCAGGAGGACAATGCTTAGCACGAGAATCAGCGCGAGGGCTATGACGATCACGACCGTCAGCCCGGGCTTCCCGCCGACTTGGGACGTTCGGACGGAAAGCGGAGGCGAAGGGGAATCCGCCGGCGGAGCGGGAGCCCCATCGACCATAAAGACAAAAGTGGGCGTCCACGGCATTAAGACTTCGGCACGATCAACCTGTTCTCGCGGTTTTTTCTGAGAATCCCGGCGCGAGCTATCGTTCCAGTTCGCAGCCACGGACGCAACGAAGTGTGCTCCCGTCCAAGGTGCGACGCCGCGAGTTCAGTCCACGGGTCGGAGGGGCAGCGGCGGATCGGCGATTTTGAGCATCTGCTTTCCAAGATTATCTCCCGCGAACATTCGGGCAAAGCCAGCCGGAGCGTGCTCGAGCCCCACTACGATGTCCTCCTTCGACTTCAGCTGCCCGGATCGAATCCATTTCCTCAAGGCTGCGACCGCCTCGGGAAACCGTGGGAGGTAATCCTTCGCGAGAAGCCCCTCCATGCGCCCGTTAATCATGCAAAGGTTGAGGTAATTCTGCGGTCCAGGGGGGGAACCGACCGCTGCGTATCGAGAAGTGCCTCCGCAGACGACCACCCGGCCGTTCTGACGCAATCGAATCAATGCCTCGTCGAGAACAGCCCCGCCCGCGTTGTCGAAGAAAATGTCGATGCCCTTAGGGCACAGTTCGTCGAGCCGCTTACCAACATCTTCCGTGCGATGATCGATGACCCCATCGAGTCCGGCCTCATTCAACAGCCAATCGCACTTCACTTTCCCCCCCGCGATCCCGATAACTCGAAGTCCCTGGATCTTCGCGATCTGAGCGGCGACCGAGCCGACGCCCCCCGCAGCCGACGAGACCACGAACGTCTCACCCGCCCGGGGACGACCGACCTCGAGGACGCCAAAGTAGGCGGCCATGCCGGTAACCCCCAGCGTGCCCAGCGCGAGGTTGGGTGGAATGTCGGGAGAGAACTTTCGGGCGGGAATGAATCCCCCGCCATCGATCGTAGAGTAATCTTCCCACCCGGCGAAGGAGTCCACGAGGTCCCCCGGCTCGAAACCGGGGAGCCGGGATTCAATGACCTGGGAAGCGAGATCGCCCTGCATCACTCCACCGAGCGCGATCCCGCCTTCCGACTCAGAGGCGTTCATGGAGAGTACAGCGGTGGGATGTAGGGAGATCCACAGATTGCGGACCAACGCCTGACCCTCCGCCGGCGACGGGATCGGGCCCTCCTCCCAGCGGAAGTCAGCTTCCTCGACCTTACCCTCCGGTCGCTTCGCAAGCACCCATCGACGATTGACTCCCGTCGGCATGTGTCCCTTTGCCGATCGCCCCGTAGCGACCGCGACTCTGGGACGAGGGTGGGATTACAAATAGTTTTGAATCAAACCAAGCTCCTCCTAGGGACGAGTGCTCGGTCGAAAGCAAAGCTTCTGAGATTTCCAGAGAGCTAGAACTAGCGATTCTCTCCGAGGCTCAAGAGACAGGGTGGTTGCAAGGTAACTTTCCCCTCGCTTCACATCGGATTTTTGGGGCACCTAGAGTAGGACCCACCGAATTCCGGGGCCGCTACCACGTCCAATGATTCAACGACCCTCGGAGTGTTTCATGATCTCTCCGTCGTCTCAGTAATCCCGGCTAGGCCTGCGCAGACGGGGGTCACCCACCATGCACCGACCGATCGCTCTTGCGAAGGAGTTTCTCTCAAAGAACGCGCGTCTCTTGGAGCGGCTTCGGTTCTCGTTCCTCTTCGAAAGCGGACCAAAAGCGGCCGTTCTGGCCGCATTGGACGCCTACCAGAACGACGACGGAGGATACGGGAACGCTCTGGAACCCGACCTCCGGGGGCCGGAGAGCCAGCCGATTCCAGTATGGATGGCGCTCGGACTGCTGGACGAACTACAGGGTGTCGGGGGAGTCCGGCTGCGGAATATTCTCAGATACCTGGACGCGATCTCGATCAAGGGCGGCGGAGTTCCGTTCGTCCTGCCGTCCGCGAATCTTTCTCCGCACGCTCCGTGGTGGTACTCCAAGTCTCGTCGACCGCCTGCGTCCATCAACCCCACGGCGGGTATCGCCGCCTTGCTTCATAAAAGTGGGATCACGAGCGCCTGGCTCACACGGGCCGACCGGTGGTGTTGGGAGCACATCGAGCAAATGCGCGACGTGAACCCATACGAACTCCGAGTTACGCTGTCGTTCCTCGATCACGCTCCCGATCGTGCGAGAGCCGCGAGCCAGTTCGAGCGTCTTCGCCCCAAGATCCTGGCAAAGGGAGTAGTCGAAATGGATGTGGACTCGAAGGCCGAAGTGTTCCGCCCACTCGACTACGCACCCGATCCGGGCCGCCTCTCTCGCGAGCTATTCTCGGAAAGGGAGATCGGACGCCAACTCGATGGACTCGAGCAAGCGCAAGCGTCCGACGGTGGTTGGAACGTCAATTTCCCAATATGGACTCCGATTACGCAGTTCGAATGGCGCGGCGTGCAAACGGTCGAGATGTTGAAGGTCCTAAAAATGAATGGACGGTTCTAGACTTGATCGGAGAGGGCGAGTTCCCTTTCAAGGAACCGCGCGAGCCGATCGCGGATTCAAAGTACGATCCGTTCCGGCATCCTGGTGCATGGTGCCGGATCGCCATTTACCCCTCTGATCCCCAACCTGACTTGTTCGTGATCGGAGGGCGTCCACCACCAGCCAGCTCGATCCCGAACCGTTCCAACATCCCCCCTGCTCGTTTATGAGGCATTACGCCGCTCTCCGGGCGATGAAAGCTCCCGTCGGTACGCACAGTCTGGATGTCCCGGGCGGAAAGATCTCCTACGAGGAACGAGGACACGGGCGGCCCATCGTTCTCCTTCACGAGGGAATCGCGGACCGGCGCATGTGGAATCGGGAGTTCCCGCTGCTGGCCGGCGTCTACCGAGTGGTGCGCTACGATCTCCGGGGGTACGGGGGTTCCACGCCGGCGACCTCGGAGTTTTCTCCCGTCCGCGATTTAATAGCCCTATTGGATCACCTTGGCATGAAACGACCGCTCATCGTCGGACCCAGCGTGGGGGGCAAGATCGCCCTCGACCTGACTCTTGCATACCCCCAGAAGGTGGGTGCCTTGTTCCTCGTCGCCCCCGGGTATTCAGGCATGGATTACGACCACGTTCCGGGCGGGAAGTCCACTTTCGAGCGCGACGAGAGGCTCTCCAAGGCGGCATCGGACGCGTGGGCAGCGGGAAACCTCAAGGAGGCCACGGAACAGCTTCGGCAGCTGTGGGCGTCGGCGCTGACCGGACCCGCCCTTGACCTCTTCCAGACGATGGTACGGGATAACGCAAAGGAGGTCTTCGAAGAGCGGTCCGGTCAATTCGAAACCCGAGAAGGAGCTCCCGCTGCGACTCGGTTGAAAGAGATTCGCGTCCCGACCCGAATCCTCGTCGGAGATCAGGACAATCCGGCGATGCCGCACTGCGCGAACTTCCTCGCAAAGGGAATCGCGGGGGCCCAGGTAGAGCTCGTTTCCGGCGCGGACCACCTCTTGAACCTCTCCCGGCCTGACGCATTTGACACCGCGCTCCATGGATTCGTCGAGAGCCTCCCGAGCGCTCGCGAGTAGACGAGAGGAGATCCCCGATGGCAGGACGCTCGAAGACGTCCACCGACGCCCCAACGCAAGCGCCTCGGCGTTCTCCACCGGGAGGTCATCCGCGACCGACCGTGTCACTCACCTCGAAACCGCTCTCCCCCCAGACATGGCCGGCGTTTGCCCGCCTGGTGGAGAAGCACAATGGAATCTTCGGCGGATGCTGGTGCATCTCATTTCATCTCGGGCCGGACGATCGGAAACGTACCGGCTCGGAATATCGGTCGATGAAGGAGACGCGCGTCCGGGAAGGCAGGGCCCACGCGGCGCTCGTCTTCGACGGTCCGAACGCGGTCGGATGGTGTCAGTTCGGTCCGACCTCCGAACTTCCGAATATCCGGAGCCGGAAGGCCTACGAAGAAGGGTCGCCCGAACTTCCGGATTGGCGCATCACGTGCTTCTTCATCGATCGAGAACGCAGAGGGGAAGGGATTGCGAACTTCGCCCTCGATGGGGCCCTTCGCGAGATCGCCCGGCTTGGGGGAGGAACGGTCGAGGCATACCCCGAAAATGTGGTGGGCCGCAAGGTTTCTCGTTCGTTCCTATGCAGTGGGACCCTCGGAATGTTTGAGAAGGCGGGATTCGCGAAGACTCGCAAGATCGCGATGCACCGGTGGGTCGTGGTTCGGAAGATCCCTCCGAATCGGGCAGAGCGTTCCGCGAACTAAACCGGAACTCTCGCGCAGTTCAGGTAGACGTGCCAAGCGCCGGGACGCCTCCCGCGGGGCGGCCGTAAAAACTCGACCCTCGTGGGAATCCGCGGTGCGCCCCCAACCCACTCTGGGGTCAGCAAGTCGAAGCTAGATCCCAGTCGGGTGAGTGCGAAAATATGCGCATTGGCCACAATGCCCCAGCGGATTCGTACAATCGTGGGATCACTTGTCCCGGCCCCCGGCGGTCTCCGCCGACCCGATCAGGGTGTGAGTCGGACGTCCTCCATCATTTATCCTTGACACTCACATCCCGAACCCAGCCCCAATGAACGTCTCCGCAGAGCCTGAACCGACTAGCGCGTCGACTCCTCCCGCCCTTACTCTCGTAAAAGCAGCCCGCGCCCTGGACGTGCGTACCGGACAATACCTCGAAAACGCCGAGGTGCTGGTCGAGGGAGAGCGGATCAAAGAAGTGGGATCCCCGGTCGCATCGCTTTCGAAGGCCACGGCGAATCTCCGAGTGATCGATCTTGGTCAACTCACCGTGCTGCCGGGGCTGATCGATTGCCACACTCATCTCATGGCCAGGATTCCCGAAGGGTCCGACGGGTACCGGATCAATCTGCTCACCAAGTCAGAGGCGTTTCGCGCTCTCGAAGGAGCCGCGAACGCGCACGCGGTGCTCCAAGCCGGATTCACGACCGTCCGGGACGTGGAAAGTGAAGGTTCGGGGTACTCGGATGTCGCCCTGCGAGACGCCATCCATCAGGGCCTGGTCGAGGGACCCCGAATGCAGGTGGCCACGCGAGGGATTGCCGCCGTCGGGCAGTACCACCCGTTCGGGATTTCTTCGAATCTGCCAGGATTTCCGACGGGTTCCCAGATGGTGAGCGGGCTCGAAGAGTCCCGGCGAGCGGTTCGGGAGCAGGTCGGCCATGGTGCCGATCTGATCAAAGTGTACGCCGACTGGGACACCCCAACGCTGTCGGGGGAGGAACTCCGGGTGATCGTCGAAGAAGCTCACAAGTTAGGACGCAAGGTAGCAGCCCATGCGACCACCGCCGATGGGATTTTGAACGCCGTGACCGCCGGGGTAGACTCGATCGAGCATGGAGCCGGGGCCACGACTCCGAGTTTGGAATTGATGAAGGCCCGTGGGGTCTATCTGGTTCCCACGGTCGGAGCTTTAGAAGCGTACATCGCCAGCGTTCCTTCCCCGGAAGCGTCGGCAAAAGCTCAGGTCATCTATCAGGCGGCCGAACGATCCCTCCGTCAGGCGCAGGCGCTAGGAGTCCGGATTGCCAATGGGTTCGATGCCACGAGTCCGGAAGCTCACGGTCGGAACGCGGACGAGCTCATTGCAATGACGAAGCTCGGACTCTCTCCCATTGACGCGATCCGGGCGGCGACCGTCACCGCCTCCGAGCTCCTTTCCTGGCAGGATCGCGTCGGAAGCATCGAGCCCGGAAAGTTTGCGGATCTCATCGCCGTGGAAGGGGACCCGCTTGCTCAGGTGGCCGTGCTTCGAAATGTTCGGTTCGTGATGAAGGGCGGTACGGTGGTAAAAAGCACTCTGTGATGACGACAGGCGTCGCTCGTCTCGCGCGCCCGTTTCGGTGATCGCCCGGGGGAGCCGCGATTGCGTCCGCAGACCGCCGGGGGGTTCCAGTATCGAACGCGGTAAAGCCGTCAGATCTGCCCATGTTCAGACTGCCTTCATACGAGTGGACTGCAGGTCAAGACATTGGTGAAGTGACTGAGCCCTGCTTGTTAGACCAATTCGTACAACTCGGTCCGTAACGGATATGGGTAATTCGCGCACTGCACGCGACGTCCCGAAACCAAGTACCCGGAATCCTCATGGTCCGAAATCAGGGTCGCGTCACACGATTCGTGGTGATGGCCGTTCTTCAGGCGGTCCGCGCGGAGTCGCTGGGCTTGCCGCATGACTCGGCTCAGTCCTGGGGGTTGAATCGGGCCATCTTCTATGCCGCCGCGAAGCGTGGATTCCAGCAGACCTCACAATCGACGGGTCAGGAGCCCGGTAAACCGGCCGAGTCACCCGCCCCGGAAAGGTATCGCCTGGGTGAAGATGAGGCCGTTCGGGACCCGGATTCCAAAAGCCTGCGATTCATGATCGGCGGCGATTCCCAGACTCCCGAGAAATTCCAAAAACAAGTAGAGTCGCGCTTCGGATCGAAGGAAAACTTCCGGGCAGCTTGGGACGAGGCGGCGGGTATCGTAGGAGGGTTCGACCGAGCGACCCTCGGTTCGCCGCAACGCTTCTATGCGGAGGTGTACAAACCGCGACGGGACGAACTGTCTGACGCGTGGACCCAGAAGTACTCTCCCGCTCCCAAGGCAAAGAAGGCGCCGGACCGCAAAGGCTGAAGGCCTAACGACTCCGGCGAGACCGCGTTTCGTCCACGAGAGGGTCTCGCGCCCGGACCCAAGAAAGGCGAGTTCGGGATTGGTTGGGCCGCCTTTCTCACCGTTCGACGCCCACCCTCGAACGACTACGGGGGACTAAGCACTCGTGAGCCGCCATCAAGCCGACTGCGTCGGTGAGGAAAACCACCACTCGTTCCCCCAAGAGTCCCGGACTCCCCCGCGGCGCCATCCATCCCCCGACTCTCCGGGCTCTCGCACGCTGGTGGCCCCGCCGTCCAGCGCTCTCCGGAAAGCCGCATCCGAGTTTTCTACGTAGAGATGGAGCATCGCGGGGAAGGGATCCCGGTTGGGGGGCTTCTCGCCGATCATCACTACCCCGTCTGCGATTCGAACCTCCGCGTGCGCGAGGTGGCCATCCGGGGTGGTCATCTCGAGCGAGAGCCGTCCACCAATTGCTTGCTCGATGAACCGAATCAAACCGCGGGCGTTTCCGGCGACCAAGTACGGTGCCAATTTAGGGGAAAGCGTCGGCTCCATATCGCACTCGAGCTCTGCCAGATAAATAGCGCACGCGGCACGTTGGCGCCCCGATCGCATGAAAATCTCGAGCTCGCCCGGGCGGGCGATCGAGATCACATCGGGGTGACCGAGGGAAGTTTAAGGAAACCCGAACGTAGGTGCATCGTTCCCGTGGCGCGATCGATCTCGCCATGGACGCCGTACGCGCGTCGTCCGGACGCTTGGGAGATCATGTACCACCACACCTCGTAGACGCCGCCCTTTTCCGCGGCCTCGCCAAAATGATAGCTGCCGGCGAGCCACTCGCTCTCGGCCATCGCCGCAAGATACGTCCGCTCGAGGGCGGCCTGCGGCGAAGTGACCGGACCGTTCGTGGAAGGGACCTTCGCCACGTCGAGCGTCCGATCGGTCCCCGCCATGCCCGACCCCAACGAGAGTCGACGGAAGCGAAGGCGGTAGCGGTCCGCGTTGTCGATCTCTTCCAGCAACAGCCATCTCCAAGGGCTCGTACTCGGGAGTACTTCGGAATACCCGAAACGCCCCCGCCAAACGCCGGCTCTCCAACGGGCGAGGCCTCGAAGAAGTAGGTAGCCGCCATACACTGCCACGAGGATCCACGCCGTTTCTTCCCAGACGCCGAACGGCACCCTTCCTCGCTCGAAGACCAGCACGATGAGCGTCGCGCCGGTAACCGCCATCGTGACGAGACTCACCGCGACGTCCGCATTCAGTCGGAGCGCTCGTCGGGAGAAAGGGAGCAGCGGACGCACGGCATAATTCGTGAAGCCATCGAGGGCGAGGTGAGAAAGACCCCCAATTTCCATCGCCGCAAAGTAAAGCAGCGTCAACGCCGGCGTAAAGTAGGGTAGGTAGGGGACGAGGAGACTACCGGCCGCGGCGATCACCGTGACACCGAGGACCGTATGCACTGCTCCCCGGTGGTGAAGGGAGGGGAACCAACGCGTCAGGGGGAAGAGCAGAATATCGGCGTCCGGAAGTCCACCCGCCAGAGCGCCGGCTGCGATGTATTGGGGCGCGGCAGGCCCCCAGATGATAAACGAGAGAAGGTAGGCAAAGATGACGTGGGTGAACAGATCCACCGATTCGCTCCGGGGTTTCGAGGTTAGGTAAAAGCAGGGATTATGTTGCCTCTCGATCCGCCTCCGGGACCCGGGGAAGTGGGATTCGAAGCGGTCTACGCGCTTCGACCTATGAGCACGAAGGACCGAAGCTCGAATCGGGCTGCGGATTACTGAGCTTCCCGCCCCATATAGTGGAACTTTCCACTCCCGCTTCTGCTGGGGCCGCTGGTCGGCGTTCCACGTAGCTACTTATCCTAGGTGGGAATCGTCCCACTGTGGAGTCCCGCCACGGCGGGAAGTCCCTATAGAAGGTGGTCACGATGGCGTTTGGCGATCAATTGGTTACCCTAGTCCCGATTCGAGATATGAACCGTGCAATCAAGTTCTACACCAAGATCCTCGGTGGGAGACTGGGGGAGCGGCCCCCGGGGGAAATGAAGAACTTCTGGGCTTCCCTCAAGCTCGGGAAGAGTGTCATCTGGCTGATTGCACCGGAGAAGCGGGAAAAGAGAACCCTCGCCTATTCGACCTTCCTCGTCAAGAACATCCGATCCACGGTCAAGCAGCTGCAAAAGAAGGGGGTCAAGTTTCAGCGGGCCGTGAGGGCCTCGCCCGATTCACGAGTCAAGGGACCGATCGCCTTCGAGTCATTCGGGGCCTCGGCGTTCTTCAAAGACACCGAAGGGAATCTGTTCATGATCTGGCAGAATCTCGGACCCATGTGAGTGCCGAGCCGGAGTCCTCACGAATCCACGCGGAGGCCAGGGGAATCCAATCCAAATGCTCCCGCGTCTTGCTTCTAACTCGACTACTTGGTCGCCGATCTAATCCTCGAACGCAAGGGCCATTGCAATCGCGATCTGCCCGAGGTCGGCCCTATTGACTGCCCCGTAGCACCGACGACCTCGTTCAAGAAATCCCCGCGGGCTTCCAAATAGAGATCCCGTTAACTCCAGATTGGTCCGAGGCCACTCGTCTCAAAGATCACGAGCCTCGATGTCCGTATGCCCGCGCCGAGGCCCGGGTGATTCTTCCGTCGACTTCCCTCCCGCCGTCGCGAAACCGAGTCCGCCCTCGGTGCGCTCCACCTAGGAATGGTCCGACCTATGTCGGGGCTCCCGCGGAGCCGACGAACAACCGGGAGACCAAAGTTCGCTTCGTGCGAGCTACGGCTTGAGTTACCCGGCTCTGCACGAAACGGATCGCTGGTGTATGCCCCGCCGTGGGGGCCGGAGTCTGAACAGGAGAGAGCCGCTCCTAAACCGTTATCGTGCGCGCGAAAATCAGGGGAGGGGATTACCATGGGGACGTACGCATTTGCAGTACCGATTCGACCGGGAAAAGTAGACGAGTGGAAGTCGTTCGCGAAGCAGCTCGGGAACGAAAAGAAGGCGGGCTACGTTGCCTCACGGAAACGGGCCGGAATCACTCGAGAATCGGCATTCCACCAGCACACCCCAATGGGGGATTTCGTCGTCGTCGTGATCGATTCGCCGGGAGACGCCGCCGCGGCGCTCGGCAGGATGCTGGAGGGCAAGGACCCCTTTGACCAATGGTTTGCCAAACGAGTGCAGGAAATCCATGGAATCACCGCCGCGGACATGGCCAATATGCCGCCCAACACGCTCGGCGTCGACTGGCATGCGTAGCCCGTTGGCCGCACCGATTCCCGCCGTCGAAGGACTTCGCGATCCCGGTCCGGGCTCGATGTTGGACGATCGGTACGCGAGGTCGACGGCGATGGATCGCGGGTCCGATCCAGGCTCCGCGCGAAATCCGATCGCCCGCCGGAAAGGGGGAGTCGAAGGGGTAGCCCCCGCGATCGGCTGGTCACTCGGAGACTAGGGACCGATCCTCAGGGGCGTCCCATCGACTTCGACGGTCGCGCCGGCGTTGACCACCCACCCAAAGAATTGCGCGGGGTTCTTTCCGCCGAGGTTTCGGTTACCTCCCACGGACACCGTGATCGCCCCGCGCTCAACATCCTCGAGCTGCGGCGTGTCGTGTAATCCCGGGTTCAACCCAATGCCTAGCCAGCCGGGCTGATCGCGACCCTTCCCAGCCGCGTTGAAGTCTTTCGAGAACCGATCCCCTCCCCGAGCAAACTCGGAGTCGGTCAACTTGCCGTTCCGGAATCGGAAGACACCCCCCGTAGCCCGCGCGTCATCATAGTAGCACGTTCGATTGCCGACAATCGTTCCCTCTGCCACTTTCTCATCAAGGGCGACGCGGACCGCGCCAGAAGGCAGGGTCACGAGCACGTTGAACGGCCGTTTCCGATCGACGGGGGGAGTGCGCCCTCGACTGACCTGGACCGGTCGGTGGGCCAGTCCCAGGGTAAGGTCCGTACCCTCATCGTCGTGGATCCGCACCCGCTTCCCCTTCTCGAGCGACTTGACGATGGGAGCTGCGGCCTTGGCTAACGTATTTGGGTCGACCATCGTCCCTCGAAGGACCTCTTCCTGCCACTTGGATTCGTTGACTCCATACACCCGAGCCAGGGTTGGATAGGGTCGACCGATTTCCATTCGGGCGCCTCGCAGTCCAGCCTTCGCGGCGGCCACGTACCAGCCCATGTTGAACTCGAACAGGCGATTTCCCTTCTCTTCCGGGAGAGCATTAAGCCGAACCCGATCGCCCGGACCATAGAAGTGGACGTACACGTTGGTCTTGCCGAGCGCCGCCCACTCATGTCCGGCAGGCTTTCCGAGGATCTTCTCCTCGCCGTCATCAACCGCATCCCAGTACGCCCCCTCGTCTTCGTACAAGATGAGTGGTTGAGCGCCTATCCGACGAGCCTCGCGAGCGAAGGTGACCGCCCAGGGAAGCGTGTGGGTCCATCCTTCGACGATGACGCGCTCGCCGGGGCGAACCTGCAGATTATTCTTGAGGACGAATCGGGTCACCTTGGTCCGAGTTGCCTCGGAAACTCCGTGGGTCGACATGACGCGGAGATTCCTGCCAACTACTTTGCTTTGACTCCAATTCCCCTGTTTCCGCCACAGAAAAGTGTAAGGTGACATCCAGTGCAGAGCCGGTTTCCCGACCGCTCCCGGCTCGCCCTCACGAAGATCGCGGCTCGAACCACGGCCCTCTCGAGAAACGCACCCCTACGATCACTCGCATCGGGGGAGAACGGATCAAAGCGAGTTCCGTTGGAGCCCGAACAATGAAGATTCGGTGACGTCCACTACTCTTGGAACCGAGCGTTGAGTTGGGCGGCGTACTTACGCATCATTGAGCTGTTGCGAATCTCGGCCGCATTAACGAAATCGTGCAGCGGCACCATCTGTCGATAGAATGCGAGCCGTCTTTCAAAAGTCGAATCCTCCGGCGTCATCCTCGAATCGGTCAAGGCGCGAAGGTTCGCGGGGCCCAGGATCATCAGCCCAGTAAGATCAAAGGCTGGATCCGCCAGCCGAGCGTCTTCCCAATCGATGACGCCGGTCGGTCGATTGGATGCCTTATCCCACAGAATATTGTAGACTCCGAGATCGAGGTGGGTAGCGATGGGTCGATAGTGGGCTCCGCGAAGGGCGTCAAAGAATCGACCGAATGACGTCGATACCGCCCGCCGCGATCGCGGCTCAATGGCGGGTTCAGCGACCTTTGCGAATCGGCGGAAGAGTCGCCGATACCTTTTCTCCCATTCACCACGGCTTCCTGGTTGTGCTCCGATTCGTAACATCGACCGCGGGGGCACCGATTCAAGCTCGGTGAGCAACGTGCCGAGGAACTCTCCGAGCCTCCGAATTCCCGTCGGGCCGATGGGAGGCGCCCCGCTCAACGGAATCCCGGTCAACTTCGGGTACGCCATGAACGGCCACCCCTCGGGTCGACGAAGGGTAGACAATAGTTCGGGACGAGGGATAGGGATCGTGAGATAGTGGGAGAGCAATTCGAGAGCGCGTATTTCGAAGTCTAAAGATTTCGCAACTTCTCGTCGACGAGGAATTCGGAAAACGATCCGATCGTCGGCTTCCAGAACTAAATTCGCCCAACCGCTCTCGACGACTCGGATTCGGTGGAATCGGCGCCCCGGCCAAGCGGCTCGGAGTGCCTTCTTTAGCTCTGATAACGGAGGAAGCGATGCCGACATAGTGATTGCTCGGGTTTTCGAGGAGCGTTGGAGCGCGAATGAGATTCTTAGCCGGTGTTACGAGGGGTCGCGCGACCCGGCGCAGTCGAGGAGGGGGCCGTAGCTTCTTCGGCGGCGAAATCAAATGGGATTCCGGCATTCGATCGTTCGGCGGCCTGCAGTAGGCTCTCCGCGAGCAGAATTTCCTCCCACGCGGCTCCGGTATTGATGATAATTCGGGTGGACCCTTCGTCGCGAAGGGACTGCAACTCGGCCTCCTTTGCAAGGGGCCGGAGCTTCTCTCGACGGGGAGACTGGTCGAACAGCGATCCACGACTTTGTGCCTGATCCACGCTATCCGTCCAAACGTATGGGGCCGCATCGATTATCCGAACGTCGATCTCCGGGCGTCGATAGGCGCTGATGCTCAGGAGTAGCCGAGGCCCAGGGAGCAAGTCGGGCGTGATCACGGGCGCTTCAGCGGAGGTCGCGAGGGCGATCGCCTGCGTCTCCGCTACGACCTGTCGAGCGTCCCTCCCCAACTCGATTTCCTGATGGAGGACGTCCTTGGCCCACGCTTGAAACCGCGCGCGGTTGCCGGCCTCGCGGCTCCAGGCCCAAACAGAGTCCAAGTGAAGGGCGATACAGGCGCACGCGAGGATCTCCTGCGCCTGCGTGCCGGTCCCGATGATCCCCAACTTCCGAACACCGGGCTGAGCGATCCGAAGAGCGGCGGCCAGCGCTGCTCCCGTCCTCTGGATGCCTACTTGACGACCGAGGAAGAGCGCCTTGAGTTCCATCGTCGAATACCGGTAAAGGCCAACGATCTGATGACCTCGATCCGATCCTGCCGCATCGTACAAGTAGGATCGAAATCCGAGAAGGTCGAGGGAGGGAATTGCCGCCCCCATCCACGTCAGGGTGACTCCCCTGGCATCGGTCCGATTTCGGGGAAACGGGACGACCTCTCCCCGCGCGTCGGCTTCGTATCCCTTCTCCATCCGTTCCACGGTCGACCGACGATTCATGATTCGACGGATCTCGAGGTCGTCCAGAATCCTCGTCATTAGGCGGTTCCTTCCGCCGCTCGAAGCGTTCGACCCCGTATCAACCGAACTGTTTACAATCGACGGACCTTGAGGTCGAGGACGAGCTCTCCGGTTCTTCGCGACTGCGGACCAGGCCCCCGCGGTCCTGCGACCCGCCGGACCGGGGATTCAGCATACCTTCTTGGACGATTGCGGCCGTGACGTCCCATGGTGCACATCAAGGACGAGGGAAGTCATTTCGACGCGCCACTGAACGTCGTGTGGGCGTATATCCAGTCCGAAACCGATCACGGAGAGGCCCACAAGGGTCGTCGGAACTTTCAGCGAAAACCGATCAGCGAAACCTCGGTCGAACTTTCGTGGGAACAGGAGATGGACGGAAAGTGGGTCAAGAGCGCGAATCGACTCACGTTTCTTCCCCCGCTCGGATTCGCCGTAGAGCCTCTAGAAGGTCCGTTCGCCGGGTCGAAGTTCTTCAACTACTACGTTCCGAAGGGAAACAAGACGGAAGTGGTCGTCGTGGGCGAATGGACCTCCAAGACGATCCCGCCCGCCATGCTCGAGAAGGCCGTCTGGGCGAACCTCGAGAAAGTATTCCACGAGGACAGCGACGCGATCAAGCAATTCGCTTCGAAGAAGTAGACGCTCGGCTGTCGGAAGAGTACCCCCTCCGCCTTCTTCAGCGGCTGGGGGGGGTCGGGCTTCGCGATCTGAGGAGTCAACGGCGGAACTTGGTGGCGCCTCGAAAGACGTCAGGGATTACTTGGGGTCGATCACGAGGCCATCGGTTTCCGCCCTCACAACATAGCTCCTCAAAGGTCGAGCCGCGGGTCCCCGGATCACGGTGCCGGAACGAAGGTCGAACTGCGATCCGTGCCACGGACAGGTGACGGTCGTGCCCGCCACCGGTCCCTGTTCCATCGGGCCCCCTACATGGGTGCACTTCGCGTCAACACCCAACAACAGCCCGCCGACGTTGAACACGGCCACGGCCACTCCATCGACCATAACTCGAATCGCCTTTCCCGGTTCCGGAGCTTTTGCCCCTGGGACTTTCATCGGTTCTCCCCCCTCGAGAAGTACCGTTACTGCCCGGTCTATACAAGAATTCCCCCGGCCCCCGCTCCCCGGAACGGGCGCACCTCGGAGGGACAGTACGAGCGATTTATGGGCTCGCGACCGTTTCGCAAGCGTGGCCGAATCGGTTCGCCGGCTAGTCGCGGTGATGCTCACCGACATCGTCGGCTACTCCGCGATCACCCAGCGAGACGAAGCTCTGGCTCTACGGCTTTTGGAGGAGCACCGACGATTGGTCCGTCCATGTCTCGCCAGTCATCGCGGACACGAGGTGAAGACCATCGGAGACGCGTTCCTCGTGGAGTTCGAGAGTGCGCTTGAGGCCGTCGAATGCGCAATCGAAATTCAACGAATATTCTTCGATCGAAATCGAAAGGCGACCGGAGAGCAAGTCGACTTGAGAATCGGAGTGCACGCCGGGGATGTGGTACATGAACAGAACGATGTGTACGGCGACGCAATCAACATCGTTTCCCGTATCGAACCGCTCGCGGAACCGGGCGGCATTTGTGTCACGGCCCCCGTCTTCGAACAGATTCGGAACAAGATTCACGTACGGGGTACTGAAATCGATTCCCCGGTGCTCAAGAACATCGAATCGCCGACGGTCGTCTATCGGCTCGATTTGCCTTGGCAGAAATCTCCCGGTCGCGGTGTAATCCCGATGGTGGATCGAGAATCGGAGCTGGCGGCGCTCCGGCGGGGGCTCGAGGAGGCCCTACGAGGGAAAGGACGTGTCGTCGTACTGACCGGGGAAGCGGGAGTGGGAAAAAGCCGGTTAGCCCAGGAAGCTTCGGCGGCCGCGGAAAGTCACGGTTTCAAGGCCCTTCGAAGTCGGGCGCTTCCGGGTGAATTGAGCGCACCCTACTTCCTCTGGATCGATGTCGCGAACGAATACCTTCGAAATGCGCCGGCTCAACTTCTCTACCGAGTGATCGGAAACTCGGGGGCAGAGATCGTGAAACTCGTCCCTGAACTCGCGGATCGAGTGGGGCCGACCCGCTCGGCGGTCTCCACCGATCCTGACGAGGCTCGAATCCGATTCTTCGATGGGGTAACTCAATTGTTTCAGAGTATCGCGAAAGAATCCCCCCTGCTCGTCGTGTTCGATGACCTACAGTGGGCAGATACCGCGTCCCTCCGTCTCCTTCAGTACTGCGCGAGGAAGCTGGACGGCCACCGGATCCTCCTGATCGCCACCTTCCGGGAAACCGACACGGACGAGAACGCGATCCTGCTCGATGTCCTCTCCGACCTCAACCGGGAACGCCTCGTAGATACCTTGGCCGTCAAGAAATTGTCGTTGAAAGATGTCGAGCAAATGATCGATGCCATCGTGGGGGGCGAACACCTTCCTCCCGACTTCGGCCGATTGGTGTTCGAGAAAACAGGGGGAAATCCGTTTTTCGTAGAGGAAGTCCTCCAATCCCTCGTCGAGGAGGGACAGCTTACCGAAACTCGCCCGGGGGGAAAATCTCCGCTCCCGGGAGATTTGCGCCTACCCGATACGGTGCGCCGAGTGATTCGTCGCCGTCTGTCTCGGATCGATGCGCCAACGATGAACGTTCTCAACGTGGCCTCAGTGCTGGGCTACGACTTCAGCTACGAACTGCTCCAGCAAGTTTCGGAGATCGAGGAGGGCGATCTGCTGAAAAGCCTGGAATCCGCGATCGAGCGTCGCATCATCGAAGAGGGACGTCACTCAGCCCGCGAAGTGGTGCACTCCTTCACGGATCGCCAGGTCCATGACCTGCTCTACGACGAGCAGAGCGCAATCCGTCGACGGAAGTTCCACTTGAAGGCGGCCCACGCTCTCCTGACGCTCGCGGGAAGCCCCACGCTCGCCGGCGCCCACGAGCTCGCGTTCCACTTTCTCGAAGGCAACGACTTGGAGCACGCGTTGCAGTATTCGCTGCTCGCGGCCGACCGCGCCGAAGCCGTCTACGCTCGGGAAGACACGATTCGTCACCTTCGCCTCGCCCTCGAGATTTTAGAAGCCCGGCCGAACGACCCCCTTCGCGCATCGCTCGCGGAACGATTGAGTCGCGCCGAGCACCACTCCGGAGAGATCGAGAGCTGCCTGCGCCATATCGAAGAAGCCGCGGCGCTGTATGAGAAGCTCGGGGACCGGCCGGCCCTGGCCCGAGCCCACCTGACCGCGGGCACGCTCTACGCGAACGCGTACTACGACGATCAAGCCGCGGTCGAGCGATTCGAGCGGGCGCGACGGGTGCTGGAGGGCCTACCGGAAAATGCCGAACTGGGACGCGTCTACCTTCAACTCGCCGCCTATTCCGACCATGGATTGCCGTCTCGGGACTCTCGAGCGCGGGTTCTCCACGCCCTCGACATCGGGACCCGCCTCGGCGACAACTCCCTCGCCGTGGACGCGCGGTTCCGCCTGCTCTGGAGTATCCGCTCGACGGGTGGGATTCGGTGCCACGGCAGATCGCCGAACTGGAGAAGGTGATTCACACCCCGCGTCCGGACCCTTCCTCCATCCGATCGCTCGTCTCCACGGGCGGCTGGTCGAGTTTCCTGCTAGAGGAAGATGCCCCCAAGGCCCTCGCGACCTTCCAGGAGGGAGTCGTTCAGCTGAGGGAACTGGGGGACGAACTAGATGCGCGGGACGTGCAAGGGCAAGACCTGGCCTTGGCCCATTTGATTCTCGGGCACCTCGAGACCGGCGAACGACTAGCGCAAGAAACGTACGAGTTCGCGGTTCGGAATTACCCGACGCCCGACCTTCCCAACCTGGTCGTCCTTGCCGAGGTCGCTCGAATGCGAGGAGATCTTGAGAAGAGCGGGAGCTTGCTGGAGGGCCCGTACGAACGGACCCGACTACGGAACTCCGTCGTGATGCGGCTAGCTCCGGCGATCGTACTGGCTCGTCTCAGCGTCGATCGGGGACGGCCGGAGGAGGCCGGTCGCTTCGCGAGAGAAGCGCTGGCGCCTTTCCTCGATCAGGGGATGCCGGCCCCCGTGATTGCCGCCGCCGATTACGCGGAGTTGCTCGCGGTGGCGTTCGAAGCCGCTTCGATCGACGGAACGCCGGAGGGGTCCCAGCAGTATCTCGAGGAATTGCGACGGGTCGCGGGGATTCTGCCGCGACGGCCGGTCCGTGGATTCCTGCTGGGAGTCGAGGGATTGGCTGCCGCTCGCAGCGGAGACTTCCGTACGGCGATCAGTCGTTATGATGAGGCCGCCGAAATCTGGGCTGCTCTCGGCTGGACTCCGAATCTGGGGAGGATTCTAGGAAACCTCGCGGACGTCCTCAGTGACGCCGGAGAATCCTCTCGTGCGCAAGCGACCCGCGCGCAAGCGATCGAGACGATGCGGCAGATCGGGGCCACCGGTGAAGCTTCGCGGCTCGCTAAAGGAAGGGCCCGAACATCCGCTCGGGAGCGCAAGGCGCGTCCCGGATCGGCGGAAGCAACACCGTGAAGTGTTGGGCCAATCGACCGCCCCGACGAATCGACGGACGCAGAGTCGTGCCACGCGGGTGCCTGAACTGAGCCACCACCCCCGTTCCCTCTTGGGAGCGACGCTCGTTCTGCCGAGTTTCAGCCCTCTCAAATTCGTTCGGTTCGCCCCTTCAATCGTTGGGCCGGGGTATCGTTCGCCCGAGCCGAGTGGAGTTGGTGGGAAATACGCTCCGTACGGGATTGAAGGACGCGCCTCCGACAAACTACTTCGTTCGAAGAGCGCGGAACCCCAGGAGAAGCGCGAGCGTCACGAGAACCGCCGCCCACCCAATAAGCCCCGCCAAGTACACGTATGCCGGGTGAGCGTAGTAACCGCTCCCAAAGAACGTCTCCCGCATCACATTCACGGCGAGCGAGATCGGATTGTACTCCGTGATCGTCTGGAGCCAGGGGGGCGAGGTGCCATTCGGATAGAGGGCGTTCGACGTGAACAAGATGGGAAGATTGAGGAGGTTCACGATGGCGAAGTAGGACTCGACGCGTGCGACGAGGAAGCCGAAGGCCAGAAACAGCGACGTGAAAGCGATGGCCAGCACGAAGACCGCCGCGAGGATCTCCACGATTCCCACCACCCCCACCGTCTGGGTGACCGTCAAGCCGACCAGTCCGGGAACGTGGGCGAAAACCAACGCGAGTCCCATGACGATGAAGATCGGAAGTACGACGAGCAAGCCCCGAAAGATCAGCGAGGATGCAAAAATCGTGCTCCGCCGGACCGGGTCGCGATGGTCCGTTGAAGAATTCCAAGCTGCTTATCGAAAATTACCCCGGTCCCGGCGAAGAGCGCCGAGGTGACGGCGACCAAGCCCACCATTCCGACCGAGAAGTAGGAGAAGTAATTCGGGGCTCCGAGCAGCGCGGTCGTGAGACCGGATTGAGCTCCGGGCGAGGGAGGGATCAATTTCGTCAAGTTGAAGGCTTGGCCGAAGAGCAGGAGGTACAGAATCGGAGTCATCAGCCCCGCGATGATCCACGTGGGGGCCCGCACCCACCGAAGGTACTCCCGTTTCAACAGGGAGGAAAGCGGGAGGAGCATCAGTGATCCCCCCGGGGACGGCCAAACACGGAAGTCTGGCCCGCTCGCCCTTGATCGTATCCTTCTTCGCGATACGCCTTGCCAGTCAACGCGAGGAAAACCCGATCGAGGCTGGGACGATGGACGGTGACTCCGTCGACCGGGATCCCCTCCGCGTCGCACGCTTTGACGAGCAGCGAGACAAGGCCCTCGGCGCGGGGGCATTGAACTTGGTAATGGGTGCCGTCTCGTTGGACGCCGCGAACTCCCGGCACGGCGGTCAGTTTTGTGGTAAGGTCGGGAGCGGATGGTGGAAGCACGAGCTCGACCACATCCCCCCCCACCCGTTCCTTGAGACTGTCGTTCGTTCCCGTAGCGATGATCTTGCCATGATCGATGATGGCAATGCGGTCACATAGATTCTCGACCTCGTCCAAATAGTGGGTTGTCAAGAAAATCGTGACCTTCTGTTCGCGGCGTAGCTCCTGGATATAGCGCCAGAATCCCGCACGACCTTGAGGGTCAAGCCCCAGGGTGGGTTCGTCCAGGAAGAGGACTTTCGGCGTGTGGACCATGGCGACGGCGAGCTCGAGCCGTCGTTTCATCCCGCCAGAATACCCCTTCACCCGCCGATCCGCCGCCTCGGAAAGGTCCATCCGGGCTAGGAGATCCTTGATCTGACCGGCGCAGGCAGACCTGGACATCCCGAAGAGTCCGCCGGCCAGCTCCATGTTTTCCCGGCCGGTGAGCTCCCCGTCCGCCGTGGAATCTTGGAAGACGAGTCCAATCTCACGGCGCACTTCTCGGGCCCGCTCGACGACATCGAGGCCCGAGATCGAGGCATGACCCTGGGTCGGCAGAATGAGTGTCGTGAGCATCGAAACGGTGCTCGTCTTGCCGGCACCGTTCGGTCCGAGGAAACCATAGATTTCTCCCTCGCCGACGGAGAGCGTCACCTCGCGTACGGCCTCGACACCGCCGGGTACGTCTTTCCGAGGCCTTCCGTGACGATCGTGGCGGTGCCGTTCATGGGCCCGCACTCGGTGTCGGGTGATATAGCCGCGACCTTCGACCGGCGAGTGGGCGCGGACTTTGAAGCTACCGGTTCGGTTTGCCCAGGCTACCTCGTTCAGACAAAAAAAATTCCAACGAATTCGGTCGCTGTTGTGGAGTTCGATCGAAAGCATTTGTGCCGGTTGTTGAAGCCGTCCCATCTTGACGGACGACCCTTCTCGGGATCGGTCTCGCGGTTTTTCGAAACTAACTCAATCTATCGCCGAGGGTCCATGAATCGTGTGCCAGTCTCACGATGCTCCCCGTCTACCGGGGAGCCCGAAGTCGAGGGAGGAATCTGCCCGTTCGGGCCACGTACGACTGATACATCGTGCCGAATCCCGCCGCCGAGCCCAGCAGTGCTTCCTCCAGTCGGGCGCGGTAGTTGGCCAAACCGGCGAGCAAGACAGTGAGTACAGCCGCTGGCAGACTGAGGAAGAGGAGGGCCTGACCGAGGGCAATGAGCACGATGGCCGTATAGACCGGGTGTCGGACGAAGCGGTATGGTCCGGTTTGGATGAGTTGATGGCCTCGCCGGAGCTCGATGACCGGCGTCATTTGTTTGCCTAATGTTCGTGACGCCCTGGAGAAGAGCACCCCTCCGAACACTCCGAAGGCGACTCCCCAAACCTGAACGACCCAGGAGTAAGGGAAATCGGGAAGCGGCGGCCAGTGGTAGGCATACATCGGGATCAGAAAAATCCCGACCGGCCAGAAGATCGCAAGGAACGTCCCGCTCAGCCAGAGGCTCTGGGTTCCCTTTGCCGGGAGTTGCCGTGCTACGACGTCTGGAGGTTCCGTAGAGCGCGGGCGCCTCCCGAGACCGACCAAGACTCCTATCGTGGTCGCAATGAGAGCGATCGCCGCGCTGATCTGAACAAACAGGAAGTTCAGCACGCCCCATCAACTTACGGTGCTATTAGGCGTAGAGTTGGCTTCGACGCGATCCATTCCGATTCGGGACGTTTTCAGGGAGGACCTCAGGGAAGCGGAAACACCCCGGAAAGGTTTCGCCTCATCCGATGGCTAATCCCCAGTGCGGGGGGGACCCGCATCCGAACCCCATTTCCGTGGATGAGACGCGTTCCTTGGGGCCCTAGATCCTCCGCAATACTCCTCGACGGCCCGTCCAGGCACTCGACCGAAGCGGACTCAAATATATCCCTCAGGCCGATGGCGTCTCCAACAGTCGATGGTCGCGGAGGCGGGAGCGTCGGAGCGGCTGACGATGTTGAGATCGGTCCCGTTGCTTACCGGATTGACGCGGGACCAGCTCGAGGAAATCGCGACGATCGGCGCCGAACGAACTTTTCTCCTCGGTGAGACGATCATCCGCCAAGGGGAGCGAGGGACAGGCCTCTACTTGATCCTGAGCGGGACGGCCGAAGTCCGACGCTTCGGTCAGACGGTAACGGTGTTATCCGCGGGTCAGTTCTTTGGGGAAGCGGCGCTGCTGGTCGACCAACCTAGGACCGCAGACGTGCTGGCCACGAGTGACGTCCGTGGCTATGTGCTAAGCCGATGGGACTTTTGGGGAGCCATCGGCATCGATCCCCAAGCGAACCGCGCGTTATTTGACGAGATCGTTGAGCGACTCCGATCGTTCACGACGGAACTCGTGGAATAGGCACTCGCCGATCGTCGTACCGGGGAAATCCCGGACCACTGAACTGTGGCTCCTCGGGAGCTCCGCCGAGGTCGCTTCTTCGGCGAGATATTCTTGCCCATATGGTCGGGCGAATCGGGTATAGGGAGTGGCTGGCGGGCGGTCCGAGACCCACTCCAAAATCGACTGGTTCCCCCCCCTCGGAGGTCTATATACCGGCACCGGCGTCGAGGAAGCGTGACCTTCGTATTCGACGATTCGGGGATTTACGACGCGCCCGTAGAGCTGATCTGGAAATATTTTTCTTCAGCGGTGGACCATCGAGTCGCGCACCGCCATCGAAACAGCCGGTTGACCGAGCTCACGGACACCAGTTTCATCGCTTCGTGGGAACAGGAGTACGAGGGAAGACCCGTCACGTTTTCCATGCGAGGAACGTCGTTTTATCCACTGGGATTGGCCTACGAGGTCCTCGAAGGTCCGATCGCCGGTTCCAAGTTCCTCTTCTACTACACGCCGCTCGGCCAGCGAACCCGAGTGACGCTGGTCGGGGAATTTTCCTCGCCTACGATCCCGCCGGGGCAGCTTCCGTCGAAGGTCATGGACTTTTTCTCGACCGAATTCGAACAGGACGCCGAAGGAATTCGGCAGATGACTCTGCATCTGTGACAACTGTGCCCCGCCTCCGGCGAAGTGTTGCGGGCCGCGCCTTTTTAGACAGGTACCGTTCCGTTTCCCTGCGATGGAACCGAGGAATGCGACGCTGACCTCTCGGCCGTTAACGCCCACGACCTGGTCAGACTTTGAGAGCTTGTTCCGACGCTCCCGCGGGATGCAGGCGGGATGTTGGTGCATTTTCTACCATCGCTCGGGTCCGACGAGGGTGGCTACCGAGGAGCAACGACCGGATCGGAATCGACGAGACCATCAGCAGTTGGTCGAGCAAGGTCAGGCGCACGGGGTTCTCATCTATCTCGGAGATCAGCCGGTCGGATGGTGCCAGTTCGGCCGGAAAACCGAGTTCCCTCGCATCGACGCCGGCCGAAAGTACCGGGCGTTGAATCCTTCCGTGACCGCGCCCGTCCGGTGGCGAATCACGTGCTTCTTTGTCGACCGGTCGATTCGTCACCAAGGAGTGGCCCGCTTTGCGCTCCGCGAGGCGCTGCGGGGGATCCAAATGGAAGGCGGCGGCGTGGTCGAAGCGTACCCCGCCACGAACGATCGGGCGGTGGCCACGTGGTTCGGATCTGTTTCAATGTTTCGACGAGAAGGCTTTCGCGTCGTCGTACCATTTGGTCAGAGCAACGTGCTGATGCAGCGAGACGTTCGGGCAATCTCGCGACGGAGGGATCCGGTACCCCCTGTTGCCCGTCGTCCCCGGAAACGCGGGTCGTCGCAGTCGAGGAGACTCGGGACGGCGCATTGAAGCTCTCGCGCAAGTATCGGACGAATCGCGCGTTCTGGGACCGCAGCGCGGATTGGTACGAGAACCTTCATTCCCGCGCCCTACGGGGTGGGCGAGCCAAAGCCTGGGGGGTTTGGCGAATTCCCGAGAAAGAAGTCCGACTGCTAGAGGACGTTCGAGGGAAGGACATCTTGGAGCTCGGTTGCGGCGCCGCCCGATGGTCGATAGCGCTCGCCCAAGATGGGGCCCGGGTTACGGGACTAGACGTATCGCCGAAGCGACTGATGCAAGCTCGAGCCCTAATGCGGGACGCGGGGGTGGACTTCCCCCTGATCGAGGCGAGTTCGGACCAAGTCCCCTGCCGTTCCACGAGCTTCGATATCGTCTTCTCCGATTACGGCGCCACCGCCTTCACCGACCCCTTCCACACGATCCCGGAGGCGTCTCGACTTCTCCGCGATGGAGGGTTGCTAGTCTTCGCCCATCCGAGCCCTTTCATGAATCTCGTACATGACCGGAGGAGTGACCGAATCGGGCGTCAACTGCGCTTCGATTATTTTGGGATGCACGAGATGCGCTCTCGCGAAACGTACGAGTATCAGTTGACGTACGGAGAATGGGTTCGCCTCTTTTCCGCGAATCGGCTCTCGGTGGAAATTCTCCTCGAACCCCAGGCCCCCCAGCGTGGCCAAAGCACCTACCTGACCCGATCCATGCAGGCCTGGGGACGTCATTGGCCGCTCGAAGTAATCTGGAAGCTCCGCAAGGGTTCGAGAAAGGATCGATTCCCGAGCCGTCGCCCTTCTTCGCGACCTCCGCCGACGATCCGCCGTCGACCTCGGTAGATCCGCCGAGTCTCCCAAGGAAGCCGAGGATACTGCGGCGTGATTGACCCGGGAAGCACTGGCTCGCTCGACCGTGGAACGCCAGAGCTAAACGACCGACCATCCGTGCCCGACGCGTGAAACCCCTCGGGCTTCCGCCAACGTCGCCAGTGATTCCTACGAATCTGAGTCTGGAGGATCGGAAATGGCTCCACGACAAGTACGAACGTTTGGCCGCCGAGGAAGGTCAGCTCGCGGCGGGGCGAACGGCCTATTACGCCGCCATCGGGAGCGTGCTGGTCACGGCGGTGGTCGTGGCCATCGCTGATCTCTCGAGCCAGCGCGCGGTCCTCGCGGCGATTGCGACGTATCTCGCGGCGATCGGAATCCTGATCTCCGTGGTGTGGGCGATCCTCCTCCATCGAACGAATGACGCGCAGGACTTGTGGCGGGAGGCCGCATGGCGACTCGAGGAGACCCAGCCCCCCCTTGAAGGAGCCCTGCCAGCGCCCGTTACCCTACGATCCCGTGAGACGCTGACGGTCAATCTCTTGCTCCCCTACCAGACGCACCGCGAGCGGTTCTCTTCGTCCCATTCGATCTCGTGGATGGATCGAGTGAACCCGGAAATCCTGACCGAGATCCTTCCGATCGCATTCCTCTTCATTTGGAGCGCGGTGCTCGTCTTTGCCTGGATTTGGTTTTTCTTATAGCCACGAACCGCGACGACGTTTCACACGTCGACGGTCGCTTTCACGCGTCCCCGTCGGATGGCTCGGAGCAATGCGGCGTGATCTCGTCGGGTCTGGTCCGCATACGATTCGGCGAACCGCATCACGGCCTGGTCGAACACCTCCTTGGTTCCGAGATAACCGGCGATGCGGGCGGGATCGCCGGTCCGAGCATGCGCACGCGCCAACGCCGCCGCACAGAGCTCGCCATGGCCGGTCAGGAGCTTCGGGCCCATCGCGGCGGGATCCGCCGCGAACTTGAGGTCGCGCAGCTGGCGGACATAATAATCGCGCTCGCCGATGGACCCCCACCCGAGGAAGATATCGCTGGATTCCTGGATCAGGTGCTGCCCCACGACGACGCGCTCGGCGTGATTCGCGTATCGGCTCGCTCCGGCAAAGGGCTCGAGCGCAGAGGGCAGCGCTTGCTTGATCTGGAGCAACAACGGATCGTCGGTATCGCGATCGCCTTCGAGCAGAAGGATCGAGCACTGGGTGCCGACGCTCCCGACGCCCACCACTTTTTGAGCGACATCGACCGGATGGTAACGGTCGAGGACCATCCGCCGCTCGTCGGGAAGGCTTTTGAGATACAGATCGAAAAAAGCGTGCGAGACTTGGGTCTCCTTTTGATTCGAATAGTGCACGATCAGCGGGGGCTGGTCGTGGATTCGATACCGGGCTCCGACCCGACGCGTCAGCTTCGGAACGACGTGCAGACCCGTCCGGGACTTCGCGGCCACGGCATATCCGTCGATCGCCTTGCGCGCCCGACGGGCGACCTGAGAGGAAACGTTCAGGGGATCCAGGTGCGAGTACCAGATGTCAAGATACCGCATCGCCGCGAACGCATTCATCCACTGTCGATACGAACGGACGGCCCGAAGGGCCGCACGCCGGTTCACTTCGACGGGAAACCCGTTCTGCCGCCCCGCTACCACGAGGCTGACCGCTAGCCGCTTGATGTCCCACTCCCACGGACCGGGTAAGGTCTCGTCAAAATCGTTGAGGTCGAAGACTTCGTTTCGCTCGGGAGTGCCAAAAATCCCGAAGTTGCTTAGGTGCGCGTCGCCCCCGAGCTGCACGCGAAAACCAGATTGGGGGGTCCCCGCGAGATCCCGGGCCATGACGCTGGCGGATCCCCGAAGAAAGGCGAACGGGGAGAGCGACATCCGTCCGAACCGAATCGGCACGAGCCGGGGGACGCGCTCCCGATTGGATTCTTCCAACAGCGCGATCGGATCCGGCCGGTCCCGTGGGGGGGACCACGCGGCGTGGCTCGACCGAGGAACCTGGCGCCGACGCGCCTTGCCCGCTCGAGTCCGATCGCGCCGCGACTCGATCCGAGTCTCCACGGTTCGTCGACGATTCTTGCCCACCATGGAAGGTACCTCTTCCCGCCTTCACTGTACGCGGCTAAAAGGTGGCATCGGCCCTGTGCCGGCCGGTCAAGAGACGCTGTCCGATCCCGCGGTCATGGTGTCTCTTGTGCCTTTGCTATCGGTCAACGGACGCCCCGGGCGTCCTATAGAACACCGACCACCCGCCCGTCCGGAGTGATGTCGATCGAGGCGGCCGCTGGATGTTCCGGAAGGCCGGGCATCGTGACGATGCCCCCCAAGAGGGCTACGGTGAACCCGGCACCCGACCAACGCTCCAGCCGATGGACCTGGACTCGGAACCCGCTCGGCCGGCCACGCCGATGCGGGTCGTCGGAGAGCGAACGCGGCGTCTTTGCAATGCACACCGGTCCGGCCTCCTCCCCCATCGCTCGGATCCATTCCAAATCCGCCACGGCCGCGGGGCTCAGGTCGACGCCGTCCGCTCCGTAGAGCTTCGTCGCCACCGTGTCGAGCACAGTCTCGACCGGAGTCGATGGTCCGTACAAGGGGTGCGTCTTCTGGCCCCGACTGGCCGCAGCCACCACGAGTTGGGCCACCGCTTCCGAACCTTTTCCGCCATCGGCAAAGGCGGTATCGATCGCAAAGGTGACGTTGTGATCAGCGCAGTGTTGCTCGAGACATCGAATCTCCTCCTCAGAATCCGTGGGGAACCGATTCAAAACCACCACCGGGTCGAGGCCGAGCGTTCGGAGATTTTCGACATGCTGATCGAGATTCGTGAGTCCGCGACTCACCGCTTCGGCGGACGGCGGCCCATCGGCGGCGGACCCTCCGTGGTACCGCAGGGCGCGGACCGTGGCTACAATGACCGCTGCGCTCGCCTCGAGGCCGGTCCCCGCCGCGACGAGGTCGACGTATTTTTCGGCGCCGAGCTCGGTCGAGAAACCGGCCTCGACGACGCAGAAATCGGAGAGCGCGAGGCCAGCCTCGATCGCGAGGCGGCTGCACGTGCCGTGGGCGACATTGGCGTAGGGAATTCCGTGAACGAAGGCGGCCGTTCCTTCCGCGGTCTGGACAAGATTCGGTTCGAGGGCACTGGCGAGGAGAGCCGCCGTGCAGCCCGCGGCGTGGATATCGGTGGCCCGGATCGGCGTCCCAGAGGACGTCCGACCGATCAAGATCCGTCCAAATCGATCCTTCAAGTCGGCATAGTCGCGGGCCAGCGCATGAATCGCGGCTGTCTCCGACGCTGCACTGACGACGAACGACGCCGGCCGAGGAAAGCCGTGAGACGGCTGGGAAAGGCCGGCCGTGATGGAACGTAGCGAGCGATCCTCCATGACGGAGGCGCGAGGGAGCTCGGTAGGGCCGGCGCTGATTTCGGGGCTGGAGCCCCAGTAGATGTGGTGGTCGACCAGGGAGGCGAGCAGGTTCTGCGCATTCGTGATGGCGTCCAGGTCCCCGGTAAGGCCGAGATCGATGGCGGGTCGTGGCTCGACC
This sequence comes from uncultured Thermoplasmata archaeon, assembly GCA_963749195.1. Taxonomy (GTDB): domain Archaea; phylum Thermoplasmatota; class Thermoplasmata; order Lutacidiplasmatales; family UBA184; genus Lutacidiplasma. Next base: position 37,374 of record CAVVLX010000010.1, on the reverse strand, counting down.
GTCGCGAAACCGCCGCCCGAGGCACCCCCCTTCACCCCAAAGACCGGACCCAGCGAAGGTTGTCGAAGGCAGGCGACGGCGCGGTGGCCCAATCGCTCGAGAGCCATCGCGAGGCCAATGGTGACCACCGTCTTGCCTTCGCCATGCTCGGTCGGGGTCATCGCACTGACGAGGACGAGGTGGCCTCGACGCCCTCGATCGGCCAAGGATCGGACCAACCGAACCGGCACTTTGAGGACGCCCCGTCCGGCGGGGACCATCTCGGCGGGCGAGAGGCCGAGGTCGCGGGCAACCTCCGTGATGGGCCGCACGCCAGGAGACTTCACGGTCACGCGGAGGCGCTCTTCCCCCGGGAGCGCCCGCGACGGCGAGCAGGAGCTGCGGGGGTCTCCTTCCGCAGAATTTCGAGAACATCCTGACGCGTGATAATTCCGGCCAGCACCTCGTTGCGGACCACGGGAAGCCGGTTGACCGAATATTGTCCTAGAAGACGCCACGCTTCGCCGAGGGAGGCATCGAACTCTACCGTGACAGCCGGATGGGACATCGCGTCACGTACCACTCCATTGAGCAGAGCACCCACCGAGCGCTCGAGGATATCCTTCCGCTTGGGTCCATAACTCGCGAGAAGGATATCGAGGATCCCCCGCGCGTGACCGATTCCCACCTGTCGGTCAAGCGTGCCCACAATGTCTTTTTCGCTGAGCACCCCCACGACTCGATCAGGAGGATTCACCACCGGCAGCCCCGAGATATGGTGGCTCCGCATGGTCTGGGCGGCAGACATCAGGCTCTCGCCCGGTCGCGCCGTGTAGACGTGCCTCGTCATTAGATCCTCGACGAGATAGGGTCGCAATAGGTCGCTGGTGAGCGGTTCGGACATGCTCCGGAAACTGCCCTGCGCCATATTAGGGGTCAAGGTCAACCCTACTTGAGCAGGGTTGTCGGAGGTCCCCGGCCTACCGAGACTCGAGCCGTCGTACGCGCCAACACGCGCGCCGGGGTGGGCGTTGGCGCACTTCCGCTCATCGGACTGGGATTCTGAAAATGGGCGACTTTGGAGTGGCGCCCGGGACCCGACCCCACGTCAATCCTCCTTGACGAAGCAGTTGATAGCGTGGCCGTCGATGACTCACCTATGTTAGCATTCCGACACAAAGAGGTCGACGCGGAGTCCTTCGGGATAACGGAACCCCGGAAATCCAAGCCAACGACTGGCGACGGAACGTTGAGCGAAGCGTTCCATCACGACCTTAACGCGGCGCGTCGGGCCCTCGCCCGATTGAAGCGACGAATCCGTCATACATCTCTCACCCTTTCCGCCCGCGAAGATACGCGGAGCGTACCCTCGGCGGAGCTCGTCGCCCGACTTCAACTCGGACTCAAAAGGGAGCACGATTTGATCCTGTGGCCCCTTCTCACTCGACTGGACGCCTTTGCGACCCAGCTCTTGCGCGACGAGGATGTACCCCTGCGGTGATCCACGAAGGACTGGCCCTCATGGATCGGTACCTGCAGGAACTGCACGATGTGCACCTGCACCTTCTCGAGATGGCGAACGTGGAATCTGGGAAGCAAGAAGCGGCCCGTCTGGTGTTGGGCCAACTCCTGTCCGACTACGAACATGCTCGCGTTCGGTGGGCTACCGTGCGCGTCATGCTCCGCGGCTATGAGGCGGGAGTTCTGGGATATCGCGCATTGCTCGGTCTGACGTTGGCTCAAGAGTGCAGAGCGGAGCGGGCCTGGCACGATTTCGAGGAAGGCTACGTTCGTTCCAGCATTCCTTCGGCGTTCTCGGCCAAAGTGGCGGAGAAGTGGCAGGCGGAACTCGACCGTCTACGCGAAGCCGGAAGAGCCGATCGCGTGCGCGTGGAGGACTTCGAAAAGAGCAGCGGGTCCAGCATCACCCGACCGTCCAAAGCCCCTTGATTGGAGTGAGAGGCGCGCATCGAGCACGGGTCCCGGCGCGGTCCTCGGCGCAGGCGAGTCCTATAGAGGCTCGAGGCTCTCCGGGGGCGGACCCGAGGAAGAACTCGCACTCGTAGAGGAGCCCAAATGGACGGAACGCCGGAGGAGAGAAATCACTACCGGCTCGAGCGCTCCGACTTTTCGAGCCTGCTCTCCGCGCTTCAGCAGGCGGGCTATCGCGTGGTGGGGCCCACGGTGCGGGACGGCGCGATCGTGTACGGCGATATCCACCAAGAGACCGACTTGCCGATCGGATGGACCGATCGGCAGGAAGCCGGTCGATATCGTCTCGAGCGAAGGGCGGACGCGGCACTCTTCGGTTACAACGTGGGTCCCCACAGTTGGAAAAAGTACCTGTTCCCGTCGCGCGAGCGACTCTGGACGGCCGCGCGCAAGGGAGGCTCCTTCGAGGTCCAGCCCGAACCGCTCGAGGGGAAGCCACTCGCTTTCCTCGGGGTCCGCGCCTGCGAACTCGCGGCGATGGATGTTTCGGACCACGTGTTCGGAAAAGCCGGGGATCCGAGCTACGCTGCGCGCCGCCGTCGAATTTTCCGGATCGCCGTGCAATGCGGCCAAGCCGGCAATACCTGCTTTTGCGTGTCGATGGGCACTGGCCCCGGGGTGCGCACCGGCCACGACCTTGTCCTGACCGAGGTGCTTAGACCGGACCGTCATTTCTTTCTCGTGGAGGCGGGTTCCCCCGCCGGGTCGGCGATCCTCAAGGGAATTCCAATCGAACCGGCCTCGAACGAGGATGTCGAGACAGTGAAAGGGATCGTGGATCGCACTGCCGCTTCGATGGGGCGTACGATGGACCCCACCGGGCTCCGTGACCTTTTGGTCAACAACCCGGAACATCCGCGTTGGGGTATCGTGGCGGCCCGTTGCCTTTCGTGCACGAACTGCACAATGGCCTGCCCGACGTGCTTCTGCCAGACCACCGAAGAGGTCCCGGACCTTTCGGGCGATACGGTCGAGCGATGGCGTCGGTGGGACTCTTGTTTCAACTCCGGTTTCAGCGCGGTACACGGCACCAGCGTGCGCGCGAGTGTCCAATCTCGGTACCGTCAGTGGCTCACCCACAAGTTGGGGACCTGGCACGACCAGTTCGCCGAATCGGGCTGCGTGGGATGCGGACGATGCATTACGTGGTGCCCCGTGGGAATCGACCTAACGGAAGAGGTGGCTGCGCTCCGCCAGCCCTCCCGGCCGATCGCCGAGAGGCGGGTCTCCCCATGACCGCAGATGCGATGAGGGACGCTCCTGGATTGGCCGCTCACCCGTTCTTCGCCGGCTGGGAAGGGGATTTTCTCCGCGAAATTGCGCCGGCTGCGGTCGAGCGAACCTATGATCCCGGCAGCCGGCTGCTCAAGGAAGGAGACCCCTCCGACCGGTTCATCCTCATCAACGAGGGGAAAGTGGCGCTCGAGATCGTGTTGCCGGACCGCCCCGTAGTGACCGTTCAAACCCTGGGACCCGGCGAAGTGTTGGGATGGTCCTGGCTGCTCCCGCCACACCTTTGGAGGCTCGACGCCCGGGCCGTGAAGGCCACTCGAACCTGGGAGATACCCGCGGCTAGGCTCCGAAACGTGCTCGCATCCCACCCGGAGGCCGGATACCGCTTCTTGCTGCGATTGCTTCCCGTGATCGCGGGACGACTCGAACATACCCGACTGCAACTGCTGGATCTCCATGGACGCTGACGGTTCGCCGGAGTTCGGCCGCCCCGCGCCCGGCTCGAGCCCGTGGATTCCCACTCCGTTTATCGTGGAGCAAAGGACGGCGGAGACCGCGGACACGGTCACCCTGGAACTAGCTCCTCCGTCGGGGATCCGACCGGCCGACTTCCAGCCCGGGCAGTTCAACATGCTCTATGCCTTCGGCATTGGGGAGGCGGCCATCTCCGTGAGCGGAGACCCAGCCCATCCGGAGAAGCTCGTCCACACCGTTCGTTCCGCCGGGAAGGTTACGGCCGCGCTCGTGGCCGCCACGCCGGGGGCGGCGATCGGGATTCGCGGACCGTATGGAAAAGGCTGGCCCCTGGAGGCGGCGAAGGGGAAGGACGTGATCCTCGTCGCGGGTGGGCTCGGACTCCCGCCCCTTCGACCGGTTCTCCTCGAGCTGTTCCGGCACCGCGAGAGGTACGGCCGTATCGAGGTCATCTACGGGGCGCGCACCCCCCGCGACCTCGTCTACTACCGACAGATCCAAGAGTGGCGCGGGCGGAGCGATCTGCGCTTCCAGACCACCGTGGACGCGGCCGGACGGGATTGGTATGGGGACGTCGGCTTGGTGACGGCCCGGGTTCCCGACGTGCGGGTGGATCCGGCTCAGACCGTCGCCTTTCTCTGCGGTCCCGAGGTCATGATGAAATTCACGGCCCAGGCATTGACCGCCAAAGGCGTGGGGGAGAGCTCTATCTACGTCTCGCTCGAGCGCAATATGAAGTGCGCGATCGGTTTGTGCGGGCACTGCCAGTTCGGGCCGGAGTTCATCTGCCGAGACGGTCCCGTCTTCCGTTATCAAGACGTAGCCCGGTTCCTCTCCGTGCGGGAGATCTGACATGGCGGTCCCATCGCGGCCGCGCCTCGGTGTCTTCAAGTTCGCCTCCTGCGATGGATGCCAACTCACGCTGCTCGATTGCGAGGACGAACTCCTCGCCGTCGCAGAGAAATTCGAGATCGCGGATTTCCGGGAGGCCTCCAGCACCACGCTCGATGGGCCGTTCGACCTCGCACTGGTCGAGGGATCGATCACGACCTCCCACGACCGGGAACGCATTGCCGAGATCCGAGCCCAGTCGAAAACCCTGGTGACGATCGGCGCGTGCGCGACGGCCGGTGGAATCCAAGCGCTCCGAAATTTCGGGGATGTGGAGGAGTTTCGTCGTGTGGTCTATGCTCGCCCGGAGTTCATCGAGACTCTGGCGACCTCGACGCCGATCCGGGACCATGTGCCGGTGGATTTTGAACTGCGAGGGTGTCCCATCGACAAGCAGCAGCTCCTTGAGGTGATCTCTGCCTTCCTCGGAAGACGAGCGCCGAACGTACCGACGGAAAGTGTCTGCATCGAGTGCAAGCGTCGCGGACAGGTATGCGTCATCGTGGCCCACGGGACCCCGTGTCTGGGACCCGTCACGCAGACCGGATGTGGCGCGATCTGTCCCGGATTCCATCGGGGCTGTTACGGCTGCTTCGGACCTCAGGACACGCCGAATACGACCTCCATGATCGCCAATCTTTCGGAGCTTGGGATGGATCGCCCATCCGTGGCACGCGTGTTCCGTACGTTCAACGCGCTCACTCCCGCGTTCCGAGCCGCGGGAAATGCGGCGGAGCGGGAGGAGCCGCCGTGACGGAGCGGACGATCGCCGTGAACTACCTCGCCCGGGTGGAGGGCGAGGGCGCTCTCCACGTACACATCCGCGACCAGACGGTCGAGGAAGTGGAGTTACGGATCTTCGAGCCGCCCCGGTTCTTCGAGGCGTTCCTGCGCGGACGGGCGTACTCCGAGGCCCCCGACGTCACCGCCCGCATCTGCGGAATCTGCCCGGTCGCCTATCAGATGAGCGCGTGCCATGCGATGGAGCGAGCCCTCGGAATCACGGTTACCGGTTCGCTACGAGACCTTCGCCGATTGTTGTACTGCGGAGAGTGGATCGAGAGCCACGCCCTGCACATCTACCTGTTGCACGCGCCAGACTTTCTCGGCTACCCGGACGCGATGCGGATGGCGCGCGATCACCCGGAAGCAGTGAAACGAGGACTGGCGCTCAAGAAGGCGGGCAATGCGATCATGCGTCTGCTCGGAGGACGCGAGATCCATCCCATCAACGTCCGGGTGGGCGGATTCTACCGATGTCCGAGCCGGGAGGAGCTTCTCGAGCTTCGGCCCACCGTCGTGGACGCGCTGTCCCTGGCGGAAGCGACCGTCCAGTTTGTCGCCGGGTTTGATTTCCCGGAGGTCGAAGAAGATTACGAGTTCGTTTCCCTCCGACACCCCGAGGAATACCCGATGAACGAGGGTCGCATCGAATCCAGCGCCGGGCTTAGCCTGGATCCCGATGCGTTCGAAGGGACCTTTGAGGAGATCCAAGTACCGCACTCGAATGCTCTCCAATCGATCCGCAAAGGGGCGGGGTCGTATCTCGTCGGTCCGATGGCCCGCTACGCCCTCAACCACGATCGCCTGGCGGGTCGTGCCGCCGGAATTGTGGAAAGCGTGGGGCTCGAACCCGTCGTCCGCAACCCGTATCGGAGCGTGGTGGTCCGCGCGGTCGAGGTAGTGTTCGCCTGCGAGGAGGCGCTACGCCTCATCGACCGATACTCTCCACCGGAGCGCCCCTGGGTTGAGCCACCGTCCGTCGACCACCCGCGACGCGGAGCGGCGGCCACGGAAGCCCCCCGAGGCCTGCTGTATCATCGCTACGACCTCGGTGCCACCGGGCTCATTGAGACGGCCCGGATCGTCGCCCCGACCTCCCAAAACCAAAAGCGGATCGAGGACGACCTCCGTCACGTGGTGAGCCGATCCCTGGACTTGGACGTGCCCGCCCTAACCGCGGCCTGCGAACATGCCATCCGGAACCACGATCCGTGCATTTCCTGCGCAACGCACTTCCTGTCCCTCGACCTCGTTCGGGAGTGAGCGCGGGTCATGACCGATCGAGCCGTGACACTCCCTTCTTCCGAGCGGCGGCCGCTTGTCATTGGTGTCGGGAACCGCCATCGGGGCGATGACGCAGTCGGGCTCGAGGTTGCCGAACGGGTGGGAAAGCGATTGGGTGAGTTAGCCCGGGTAGTCCCCTTCGAAGGCGAGAGCACAGGATTGCTCGACCTCTGGGAAGGCGCCCCGCTCGTCGTCCTCATCGATGCGTTGCGATCGCAAGGAAGTCCGGGACGCATTCACCGATTTGACGGCAGTCTCTCGGGACTCCTCCCCGAACCGGCGATCTCCTCGACGCATGCGCTCAGTCTCGGGGAGGTGTGGCGGCTCGGAGAGTCCCTAGGCATGCTCCCCGACCGCCTCGTCGTTTTTGGGGTGGAAGCCGAAGAGTTTTCGCTGGGGTCGGGATTCTCCCCCGAGGTGGCTCGGGCGCTGGATCCCCTGACCGATGGGATCGTCCTGGAGATTCTCCACGCCGCTTCCGGTCGGACCGCTCCCGTTCCCGAGGTTAACGCCCGTGCATGAAGAAACCCTACTCCGGGATCTGCGTCGGAAGCTCGTCGAACTGTCTCAGCGTGAGGGGAACGTAACCATTCGACGGGTCCGCCTCTGGGTCGGAGCGCTGGCGCACACCAGCCCGGAGGCGCTGCGACACCGCTGGGGCGATGTGGTGGCCGGGACTCTTGCCCAAGGCGCGACGCTCGAGCTCGACGTTTCCGATGACTCGTCCGATCCCGCTGCCCAGGGGATCCGGCTCGTAGACGTCGTGGTAGAGGAGGGGGTCGGCGCCTCCCCTAAATGGACCAACCAGACGGGGGCCTAGCGTGAAAAGCCGGGAAGCCTTGGGAGCGGGTGGAAGGAAATAGGACCCATGTGTCTCGCAATCCCCGGCCAGATCCTCCAGATCCACGATGCATCCCGCGAGGGCCGAGTCGCGGAGGTCGACTTCGCAGGCGAGCGGAAGTCGGTCAACCTTGTCTTCCTTCCCGAGGCGATGGTCGGGGACTTCGTGGTCGTGCACGCCGGATTTGCTACCAACCGGATCCCCGAAGCCGAGGCTCTGGAAGCCCAAGCGCACTTTCGGGAGATCCGTCGCCTGACCCAGTCGGCCGAGATCGGAACGGCCAGCGAATCGTGAACGGTACACCCAACGGCAGGCACCCGAACGTTGATGAATTCGAGGGGCGTGCGCCGCCCCGTGTCCGGAACATCGTTAGCGAGCGCTCCTAGGGGTCGCGTCGCTTCGATCGGATTGTTGCTCGTTCTCGCAACCGCGATAATCAGTGGGGTTTCCACGTACCTCAATACGTACGCGGTCCAGGGCACGAACTCCGACGCATTCGTGACGGTACGTAACCTGGCGGTCGCCGCGCTGATCGCTCCGGTCGCCGTTGTCGCCCTTCGGAGATCCCCCATTCACCTCAGCGGTATTGACGTGAGTTGGCTCGCCCTGGTGGGCCTGATCGGGGGCGCGATCCCCTTCCTTCTTTTCTTCCAGGGACTTCAGCTCGCCACGGCGGCGGGAGGGGCGGCCACCGCCTCGTTCGTCTACCGAACCCTCTTCTTGATGGCCGCCGTATTCGCGGTGGTCTTCCTGCGTGAGCGATTCCCGATCAAGGTGGTCTTGGGCGCCGTCCTGCTCGTCGGAGGGAACTTGCTCCTACTCTCGATCATTTCCCCTCTGTGGACCCCAGGGACCACCTACGTTCTCGTAGCCACTGTCCTCTGGGCCGCCGAGTACACGGTCTCGAAGCGCCTGCTTCGTCGACTTCCTAGCACTTCCGTGGGATTGGGTCGGATGGGGTTTGGAGCCGCATTTCTCCTCGGTTACTTGGGGCTCACGAGCCAGTACGGATCGGTCGCCACGATGACCGGAGCTCAGTGGGGATGGGTCGCGATCAGCGCGGCCTTGCTCGCCGCGTTCGTGCTGACCTGGTACGCCGGACTCCAGCGGACAGATCTGATCGTGGCGACCTCGGTCCTCGTTCTGGGTTTCCCGGTCACGTTCGCACTCGGCATTGCCGCCCGCGGCTCCCCGTACACTTTGACGGAAGCGGTGGGCGCCGGCATCGTCGGTGCGGGGGTGGTGCTCGTCGCGGGTTGGCGACAGTGGAGCGACTTGGCCTCCACCGTCCGCTCCGCCTTTCTCCGGCGGGCCCCGAGCTGACATGGACGGCGTCCAACTGGGCGCGCGATTTAGCATCGCCACGAATCGCCTCCAATACTGTGGTCCGGCCGAAGCCGCGCCGCTCCTCTACCGAGCGATCACCACGGAAACCGGTCACGCGGAGGCCGCTCGGGCGCTCTCGGGCTTCGAGGCACTGATGCCCTACTTGGAGCATATCGCCGCCAAAACCGCTCGCGAGCCCTTCGATGAGAAAGTGGTTGAGGCGTATTGGATCGGGAATTCGCTCCTCGACGCATTCGACCGCAGCGACTTCCTCCGACTCCTCGAAGCGCTCACGCTTCGCGGACTCCCGCGGTCGATCGCTCGGCGCCTCGGCGACCATCTTCCAACTCGGCCGCTGCCGCATCATCTCTTCCACGTGGCGTTCGTCGGGGTCGGAACCGTCACCGGCCACGTCCCGACCAACTTGGTCAATATGGAGGCCTGCCGCCCGGCGTGGGCAACCGTGACCAACGCCTCGGACGGCCGTCTCCGGGTCTGCGGGCCCTCATTAACGATGCGAGGAGAAGCGATTGACTGGGGCCCGGCGGTCGAACGACAGCTCCCGTACGATCCTCGGGTGGTTTCGGACCCACGTCCCGGTGACGCCGTGGCGGTCCACTGGGGATGGCCGGCAATGCGGCTCTCGTCGGAACAGTGCGCCGCGTTGGAGAAGTACAGCTATCGATCGCTGGAACAAGCCAACGAAGTGCTTCCAGACCTACGGGGCTAGCCAGATGGGGAAACCGGCTTTCCTACTTCACATAGGTGAGCCAATCCGCGTACTCGGGGTCACGCCCGTGGATGGAGTCTTCGTATCGGGCCTGGAACCGTTTCGTGATCGGGTAGGAACCCGTACCGATCGCTCGCCCATCCACCTCGCGGATCGGCGTGATGCCGGCGGCGGTGCCGGTGTAGAACAACTCGTCCGAGGTGAACAGTTCCTCGCGGGTGAAATCGTTCCGGCGAAAGACGAGCCCTTCATCGGTGACAAAACGGATGACACTATCTCGGGTGACCCCGCGAAGGATGCCCGAGCTCGCGGGGGGAGTGCTGACGATCCCATGCTTCACGCGGAAGATATTCTCCCCCGGACCCTCCGCCACCATACCCGAGGAGTTGAGGAGGATCGCCTCGTCATATCCACTGCCGACGGCCTCCATCTTCGCGAGGGCGGAGTTGGCGTAGTTCGCGGCACATTTCGCCTGGGGCGGCAACGAACGAGAATCCATGCGCACCCAACTCGACACCGTGGCCCGAACTCCGTGTTCGACCCCTCGATCTCCGAGATAGGCCCCCCACACCCACATTCCGATCGCCACACGCGTCTCGCTCGGGGTGGGGTCGAGCCCCATCTGCCCGTAGCCGGAAAATGCGATCGGTCGGATGTACGCTTCCGCCACCCCGTTGGCCGCGATTAGCCCGAGCACCCCTTTCCGCAGCGCGGCAAGATCGAAGGGCATTTTCATCCGGTACACCCGAGCACTGTCGAGAAATCGGGTCAAGTGCTCGTCTAGACGAAACACGGCGGACCCGCGGTCGGTCTGGTGACAACGGATCCCCTCGAAGACGGCATAGCCGTAGTGTAGTCCGTGGGTGAGCACGTGGAGTTGCGCCTGATCCCACGGCACCAGCCGTCCGTCCATCCAAATCGACGACAATGGGCGCAAATCGACCATCAGAGATGGAGAAACCTCTTCAGACTAAAAAGAGGGGTCAAATCGGCCTGACCCCCCCACCGATTTCCTCGGACCCGGGGGGCGTTCGGCCGACGCTTAAGGGGGTGCTGTGGTAACGTGGAAAGCATCGATCGGCCAAGATGGGGCCAGAAGCATCGCCAGTTCGTCGTCGTACGTCAGCCCTCGTGAGTTCCCTCGCGACTCCGAGACCACCGCATCCCCCCGGGGGTGTGGTTTCGCGTTATCGGTGCCGCGCTACTCGGAAGCGTTGGGGCCGGGCGTGGGGCTACTGCGGAGGTGATGCCGACTCCACGGTCCATTCTCGTTCGGAACGATCAGTGAGGGATCCGCAAGAGCGCTCACGATGTTTTCTCGTGTGATGATCCCCACGAGTCGACCCCCCGTAACCACCGGTAGCCGCTTCACTCCAAATTGACGCATGAGACGGGCAGCCCCGCCGATCGACGCCCACGGATCGGTCGTTACCACGCGCGTGGTCATAGCCTCCTCCACTTTCCCATGTTCCAACCGGCGCAGGCACTGTTCGAGACGGCGGGAGGCCGTGTCCCCGCGGAGCTCCAGAAACAGGTCGAGCAGACCGCGGATCTTGCCGATCCCGACCGCGCGATCCAGGTCGGAGAAGATATCCTTCTCACTGAGCACTCCGACCAGCTGGCCCTCGGCATTGACGATCGGAAGTCCCGAGACATGGCTCTTTCGCATCGCCTTCGCAGCGTCCAGAAGTGTCCATTGCGGGGTCGCGATGGTCAACTCTCGGGTCATGGTCGATCCGACGGTGATCCCTCGCAGTCTTTCGTGTGGAGACCCCAGCACCGTCGTCACCCGCTCGGTCCGATTCGGTTGAGTTTCGTGGAGGGTCGCGCTCAGTTGTGCCATGGAAGTTTCTCGGCGAAGGCTGCTCGCCAGAACGCGTACGGCGCTTGGTCGGGTTAATCTCTCTGTCAAGCCGAATTTACTACGACCGGAACAAGGCTTCTCGTCTCGAAGGCGGTCGACACCTGGCTTGAGATCCGGGAGCTGGCCGTTGGATGCTGACCCGACGGGCTCGGGTGCAAGGCCGACTCTCGGGTCTCCGTTCTCTCGTGCGCGCCGCGCCGATCGCGGACTAGTGGGCCCCGGATTGCTCCGGGTCTTTGAACTCGGGCGCCCCCCTCGGTTTTCCAGACGATACAAACTGAATCCTTGCCGAAGGCCGCGTCGCGACTACGTGGATTCGAGGTGCACCGACAGCACGTCTCGCCGTGTCACGATTCCCACGAGTCGACCGTCTTCTACCACGGGAAGCCGGTTGATATGCGACGTGAGCATTCGTCGAATCGCCTCGATCGTCAAGTTCGTAGGGCGAATGGTCTGGGCCGGGCGGGTCATGGCCTCGCTCACTTTTTTTTCTTCCAAGACCCGACGGCAACGCGCCAACATGTCCCGTTGCCGGGCTTCGGACGGTTCCAAGACCAGGTCGAAGAGCCCTCCGGGCAAGCCCAATCCTCCGTGCTGATGCAAGACGCGGAGTATGTCTTTTTCGCTCAGTACGCCGACGACCCGTCGATCCTCGTCCACTACGGGCATCCCCGAGATCTTCTTGCGACTGAGGAGCTCCATGGGGACGCGCAGGGTCGCGTCAGGGGAGATTGAGACGACCTCGCGAACCATCACGTCGGCAACGAAGGTACCGTGTAACGGTTGACTTCCCGAAATTCGCGGGTTGGGTTCGTAAGGAGCTACCGGTCGTGCCGTCGAGCCGGACGGCTGGAGAGCGATCGATGCGGGAGGGGCGGGTCCACTGGGGCCGGAAAGCGACATCAGATTCCTCAAACGGGTACTGGGGGGGCACGTCATTAAGGGTCAGTCAAATGGAGTTTACCGAGCCAATCACCGCCGGGTCACGGCCGCCCGCGTCGTTTTCAAGGTCGAAGGGGGTCGAGATCCTCCCTCCGGAACGCGGCCGACCCGATACGCCCTGGTACCCGAACGGAAGAGTCGTAGCGGAATCCGGCTCCCTTGGTAGCTCGAGCGGCGGGCACTAGGAGCGAGTCGAGACGCGCTCGGCGATCCGCTCGGTAAACCAGGCTGGATACGACATCGAACCCAGAGCGAACGTGCGTCGCACGCCGGCCACGCCGGGAACCGCCACGATCTTGTTCACCAGTCGTTCCAAGACGGTCGGTGCGTCGGCCGGAACGAGACCGGCAATCACTCGGACGGAAGCGGCCGCTTCGAGCCCGAGCCCGTCGCTCGCGACCGGCATCCACGCCGGAGCTTCGCGAAGAATCTGGTGCATCACAGCGTCGCGCTCGGAGGGATCTTGGACCTCCACTCGGACTAGCGCGAGGGGGAACTCCTCCGCTTCGGGTCCGTGGGTCCACCAACAGGCCCGCGCGTCCATCAGATCATGGTATCGCCTGGCCGCTGTCTTGAGGCTGATGCGCACAGCGCGCGCGGCGTCGGCGACGGATCCGTCGGGGCGGGAGCAGTACTCCTGGATGAGCCGCCAATCGAGCGGAGTAAGTTCTCGCTCGCAGGGCGGGATCGAATACAGTTCGGGCGCGTGAAGCTCTCCCTGAGGCGATAGTCGGCGGATGAGAGCGGCCCGACGGGTCGTCGTGGATTCGCGGTCCGAAACGAAATGAACGCGAACTAAGCGATCGCCTTCGTCCAGCGTGTCTCGGGCAAAGACGACCCCCTCGACCAGCGCTAAGTCTCGGAATATTCGCGCCGCCTCTCCCGGAGAATCCAGCGGGAGTTCCGCTACAAAGACCTGAACTCCAAAGAGGGAGGGGTTCGGAATCACGGCTTTTCCCCGGAGGTACCCGCGCTCCGTCAGCCCGTGTAACCGAGATCGGACACCATTCTCGCTGATGCCCACTTGCTCGGCGATCGCCCGGACGGGAATGGTCGGATCGATCAACCGACGACCGGCCCAGAACTTGGCCTCGCCCTGGGGGGACAGGTACCGGTAGATGGCAAAGTCGAGGGGGTCCATTAGAATCTCGGAGGCTGGGAAACCGGTGGGTCTCCAAAAACTTTCGTGCGGCGCACTCAGGGTGGTGGTACTCCTCAGCAGTCCTCGGAACCGGGAACGCTACGACGGGGAAAGATTGGGGATGGGCGGCCCGTCCGCGTCTCGAATGGCCTCTCCGTTTTAGATCAAGGGAAGACCGGAAGTCCCGAGGAAGGAGCCGGGCCGTTACTGGCTCTCCGGCTCGCGAGCATCGCCGGCATGGAGGCCAGCGTGGGTCCCGCGGTCGGCCGTGTGGGAGAGGCACCGGCTCGGGCGACCTCGACCGTCAGCGGCCGAGGAGCCGGCGCTTTCGCGAGGTTCGATCCTCCGCGCCGGAACCACCGTTGGCCCCAGTGGGCCAGTCGCCCGGAAACTGATCGGCTCGGTGGGAAGTACTCCAGCTCAGCGCGGACCCGGGTTTCGACGGCCCGATATTCAATGACCCGGTATTCCGTTCGAGCGAACTCCTCCAAGTCTACTCGTGGTTCGACTCTTGATTTCACCAGCAGGGCTTCGGGTCCCATTCGCATCATTCTGATCACCTGGGGAGGTCTTCCTATGGATTCTATCAGCTCCGGGGGAGTAAAACCCGCCCGAGATGCATTCGCCGAAAGCGTCGATATTCGGTCGCGAAGTTCGCTTTTCCGCCCGTCCGTCGGGAAATTCGGAATCGAACGAAGACGAGATTTCGGGAGGGAAAGTTAGGGACGCGGGCGCAAAGCGAGACCCTGCGAACGCTCCGGGAACGCGAGAAAGTGGAAACCTAGGATTCCTCCAGGGTAGTCCCGTGAAATTCGCGAAGCGCGAGGAAGACGGTCCTTTCTCCAGGCTCGGACGTCCGAAGGGGTGGATCGGACTACGACGGGCGGTCCGCCGGAGTCTCGACATGCGATTGGCGGAACACCAGTTGGAACGCCTCCTGACCGTTCGGGTACTCTTTGGTGCGGACTACCGTCCGGTCGAGGCGGATCCCTTCCGACGCGAGGGCCGCAGCCTTTCCCTCGAGCGCGCTTCCGAAGTAGATATTGAGAATCGTCTGGTGTGCAGACGCGCCGGCGACCATTCGAGAGGCTCCGACGATGGGGCTCCCGACCAGGGTGACGAGCTCTCCGACTCGGACGAGCTCGCACGGTCCGGCATCGATTCCGATCGATAGCCCCGTGCCCGCGGGAAAGTTCCGCGAATTCTTTCGAAGATTGGCGAGCAGCGAGTCGGCGGCCGACAATGCGGTGCGGCAGAATTCCGGGATTCGACTCGTGCCGTCCGATCCCGACTTGTCGGGGATCCAAAACGCGACGAACCCATCCCCAGTGAATTTGTCGAACCAACCTCCCGAAGCATTCGCCAGTCCCCGAACGGCCTCCGTGAATCCTACGACGAATCGCGCGAAGACGGAGGGTCGGATCGCCTCCTTGAGGACGAGGGACGACATACGAAGGTCTCCGACGACAACGATCGCCTCCACGGAGGTCGACCCCATCTGGAATAGCTCGTCGATGGCTTCGGCAGAAAGCTGCTCCCGGGCGTCGGGGGGACCTTCCCGGAGCGCGATGGCCTCGAAATCGGAGGACGCGGCGCTCGGAGGATTGGAAAGGGGTCCGCTCATCGATCGGCTATCCTGGTCTAGCCAGACGCGGCAGCCACGACCAGAACTTCAGCTTGAGCCCCCGACACTCGCTCGGCGGTCGTTGGGCGCTGACGCCAGGTGATTCGAGCGTAGCTCGTGAGGAATAGCCTCCGGTGCGGGGAACTTTCATAGTGTGGATTGTTGGCTCGTTCTATGCGCGCCGTAGCCGTGGACGCCTTTGGAGCGACCCCTCGGATCATGGACCTGCCAAAGCCGGCGCCCGCGGCCGGCGAGTTGCTCGTCCAGATGGCGGCGGCCGGCCTGAATCCGTTCGACGGGAAGATCGCCGATGGGATCCTGAAAGATCGGCCCCACGTGTTCCCACTCATCCTCGGCGTCGACGGAGCCGGAACCGTTGAAGCGTTGGGCGAAGGTGCCCATCGATTCCATCCCGGCGACCGGATCTTCGGTGAATTCCTCCATGACCCCGTCGGCACAGGAACGTACGCGGAGTACGCCGTCGTACCCGAGCGAATCGGGGTAGTCCGCACCCCCGAGGCTCTCTCGGATCTGGAAGCCGCCGGGCTGCCGATGTCAGGAATGACGGCCCTGGATGCGCTGGACCGACTAGATCTCGAATCCGGCAATTCCCTCCTAGTGGTCGGCGCGTCTGGCGGGATTGGATCGTTCGCCTTACCGCTGGCCCACGCGCGAGGGGTTCGAGTCATCGCGATCGCTCGGGCAACCTCCGCGGAGCGAATGCTGACTCTCGGGGCTTCGGAGGTCGTAGACGCGAACCTCCCCGATTGGATCGAGACGGTGCAGAAGCGGTCCACGAACGGGGTCGACGCCGTGCTCGACCTCATGAGCAAGCCGGAGACGTTCCGCCGGGTGCTCACCCTGGTGCGCCCGGGCGGACGCGCGGCATCGACGGTCTACGCCGCCGATGCGAGTCATTTGAAGTCGACCGAAATCCGAGCCTTCAACATCAACCTACAACCCACATCAAAGCTGCTCGAACGCGTGACCCGTCAGGTTCTCGACGGTGGGATCAAGATTCCGATCGAGCGAACGATATCGTTGGAGGGGGCTCCTGCTGCGCTTTCCGAGATTCGGGCGGGAAAAGGCGCCGGGAAGACGGTCGTAGACATATCGGCGGGTCGATAGAGGCTCGACCTTGACCGACGGGTGCGACAGCACCGGGAATTCGTCTCGGCGACGCTATGTATCCGAGGGAGCCAGTCGGCGCCAGATGGCGGATCGCTTCCCGTCCTTCATTCTGCTCGAGGACCAAAGCGATCTTCCCGACGTAGGCGCCCAGGACGTGAAGCTACTGTCCCTCTTCGTCCAACTCGAGTCCGCTGCGGAGGCCGAAGACGCGGAGCGCGGGATGCGGGAGATGGCAGGAGTGGAGGACGTCGAGACCTTCTTTCCGCGGCGAGTCTTCGTGTATGACGATTGGTTCAGTGAGCGACTGAAGGTGGAGTCGAGCCGCGTCGGAGCGAATCGGGGGAGTTGAGGCCTGGGCCGAGGGAAGTGCGCCCCGAGCCCCACTCGGGGACACCGTTCGGGGGAATCGAGACGACAGGCCCGAGGGGATCCGACTAACTAGCTAATCGAGTCCGGCCATTCCGCTCGGACGAGTTCCATACTCTTCGTGGTTCACGTGAAGGGAGATGTATTTGGCCCCGATGACCAACATGGTGGCTGGGATTGGATAGAGAGGACCCCGGGGTCCGTTGGCTCCTCCAGTCGAGCGACCCATCGATGCGCTACTTTGCCCTCACGGATGTTCTGGGGGCGACCGAGAGGTCCGAGGAGGTGCGCGCGTCGAAGAAGCAAATCCCCCGGGGACCTCGTCTTCGAGCGCTCCTCTCCGGCCAGCGAGCAGACGGAGGGTTCGGAGTGCACTGGTACAAGAAGTGGGCCGGCGCGACCTGGCGTCTGGTCTCTGCCGTCGAGCTCGGGGTGCCGCCCGATAACGTGGTCGCCCGCCGGGCGGCGAATCACGTGCTCTCTCGGCTCCCTCTGGCTCGGTCCGAGCCCCATCAGGTCCGAGGGCGATTTCGGCTCCACGCATCCGTGATCGGCAACCCTTTGGGTGTCTGCTCTCGGCTCGGAATGGCCGGCGACCCGCGAGTACAGCGAATCGCACATTCGCTGGTCCGCTGGCAGTGGCCGGACGGCGGGTGGAACTGTGACGCGTCGGAGGACGCCGGACACTCCTCCTTCTACGAGAGCCTTGCCACACTCTGGGGGCTCAACGAATATCTTCGAGCAACGAAGGACGACCTCGTCCGCCCAGCGGTCGACCGAGCGGCCGAGCTCTTCCTGACGCATCGATTGTTCAAGTCTTGTCACGGCGAGGAAGTGATCGATCCCCGATGGATACGGCTTCACTATCCGGTCTATTGGCACTACGACGTCTTGCAGGCGCTCCGAGTGCTTGACCGAGCCGGTAAACTGGGGGACCCGCGTACGGAGGAGGCCCTCGACCTCATTGAATCCAAGCGGGCAAAAGACGGCACGTGGCATGTGGAAGGACGCTTCTGGCACCGGGGTCCCGTGAACTCCGCCAACACCGAGGTCGTCGACTGGGGGAACGACGGACCCAACGAAATGATTACCCTGAACGCTCTCCGAGTCCTCGCGGGATCGGGTCGAATCTCGTGAGGCGGGCCCGACCACGAAATGATTACCCTGAACGCTCTCCGAGTCCTCGCGGGATCGGGTCGAATCTCGTGAGGCGGGCCCGAGGGGGCCTTATAGAATAATCTATTAGAACCCATGCTCCCTTACCTTGTTCATGGGACCCAACCGTACCCCCCGCCTCGTACCCTTCCTCGCTGAGTCCGATGACCGACGCCGCTGGCACCGGAACGTAGCCCAGGGAAGCCGCGCCACGGCCGACGTCTACGTCCGGCGCCTCGCAGCCTTCTCTCGCCTCATGAAGGTCACTCCCGAGGCTTTGGCGCGCATGGGAGACAAGCCGCTCCGTGACCTCGTCATGGACTTCGTTGAGGTCGAGTCCCGAGCCAAGCACGCCGGTTCCTACATCCACAGCACCGTCAAAGCCGTCAACTCGTGGCGGAAGCACAACGGACGTCTCGCCGTGACCGGTGTGAACATCAAGGGGCGGGAATCCACTCCCACGTTGGTCGACGAGATCGCTCCATCGCCCGGGCAGGTACGGACCGTTCTCGCCCGGGCTCCCCTGAGGGACCGGGTGACCTGCGCTCTCATGGCCTACAGCGGCGTCCGTCCCGAGGTCGTCGGCAACTATCTCGGCGACGACGGTTTCACTCTCGGGGATTTCCCCGAACTCGACCTCTCGGGCAGCGAGCCCAAGTTCCGGAAGGTCCCGGCGCTGGTGGTCGTCCGCGAGTCGCTCTCCAAGGCCCGGCACACCTACCTCACTTTCGCCCCGCTTCCCACATGCAAGGCGATCGAGGACTACCTCAAGCTCCGGATCGCGCAAGGGGAGAAGCTGACGCGGGCGAGCGACCTCGTGAGTCCGGGACGCGGACGGAGACCCTTCCTGCGGACGATGAACGTCAGCGGTGCGGTGCGGGCCGCGTTCCGGTCGCTCGACATGAAGGACCGGCCGTACGTGCTGCGGGTATTCTTCGAGACTCGTCTCGGCGTCGCCGAGGGCCAGGGGAAGGTCGTGCATCGGTTCGTGGTTCACTGGGGCGGCCACACGGGCGACATCACGGCCCGGTACTCGCTCAACAAGAACCGCCTGCCGGGGGATCTCGTCGAGGAGATGCGGGAGGCATACCGACGGTGCGAGCCGATCCTCACAGGAGAAGTCGCCTCGGAGGGCGACGTGCGCCGCGAGGTCGCGCGGGTGCTCTTGGGATCCCTTGGCTACTCCGAGAAGGAGCTGGAAGGGGTCGACCTGTCGAACCTCGAGCAGGTCCGGGCGCTCACCCAGAAGCGTGTTGCCCCGACCCCCAAGAAGCAGGCCCTCGTCCGCGTCGACGAGTTGCCCGGGTATCTGGACGCGGGTTGGACGTTCGCCGGAAACGTCGGTCAAGACCGGATCCTCCTCAACCCACCCGAAGCAGGAGCAGGACCCACGAGTCCGCCTTCGCCGCCAGTACCGCACGGGGGAGACGGTCCGGTTCCCCCTCGATGAGTAGGCGGACTGGGTCTCCGGACGGGAGGTGCCGGGCCACTCCCTTCAAGGGACGCAGATCCACGAGGTCGTCGAGGGACTCTCTGGCGATGGCATCCCGTTCGTCCGGCGCCGCGATCACGGCCTCGTCATCGGGATTGTATTCGTCGTGGACCCCGGTCAGGACACCGGGCTGTCCGATCGAACGCGGTTCGGTAGGAGATCGGATGGCAGCGCTCACCCCTTCCACTCCGTCGGAGCTTCCTGCTCTCCGTAGACCCCGGAGAGCTGGAGCGGGAAGGCTGCCCGGAGCGATCGCTCCTCCGCTGCCTTCCGGAGCATCGTGATAGGCATCTCGACCCACGGCCTCGTGGGTTGGCCGTCCTTGCGCTTCCGGACCGCTTCCTCGAACCAGACCTCCTCCACCAGCGGACGGCTCCAGTCCTTCCGGTGTACTCGGCAAATGGCCCTGACGGGTTTCTCTCGACCGTCGGGCCCCTTCGCGAGCTCGACGTCGATCTCCCGACCGTCGTACTTCCCGCTCCGCTCGGCGACCGCCCGCATTCCATCGATTCCGACGAAGGGGTGGATCTTGCCCGCAGGGTCGAACCGGAGGAACATCACCTGGCCGAGCCACGGATCGAGCCCGATTAGTCGAGCCACTTCAAGCCCGAACGCGACCTCCTCAGCTGTCGCATCAGAGGGGAACCGTCCCGCCGAGCGAAGGATCGTGACCTTGTCCTCGGTGGTCTGCCCACGGGAGCGGGTGCCGATCACGGGGGCCGGTCGGATCGGCGTTTCCTTCGCAGGCAAGGGCGAACCCGGTCTCAGATCGTCGGTCAGACTCGGCGATGGCCACGCCTCCTCCCGCGCGCGTTTGAAGCAGTCGGGCTCCACCCTCCTTGCTCTGAATCCACTCCGCTCGTCGAGAACGTAGACCGGTTCCGTCGAGGACTCGGGTACCGGGCGGCCACACCCGGCGCATAGATAGTGCCCGTGCCCGCGATAGACCGACCAGCCAGCCTCAGCTTCCGAAGGGCCGGTTGGGCCGTCGTCTCCTCCGCTCACGCCGGGTCCCTCCTGCAAGCGCCGAACGGGACGCCCTCGGCGTGACGAACCCGGAAGCACTCCCCCGACTCCGTCGGCTCGTGGCATATGACGAAGGAGCTCGTTGGGGTCAGGAGGATCTTGTGAGCCGATTCGGGGTGGCCGCAGGACGGGCAGGAGTCGGCCTCACCGTAGGACTCCTCGCAGGCCCACGGTGGCGAGTCGAGGTCCGAGGCGAGGGCCAAGGCCACCGCGCTCACCGAATCCCCTCCCGCAGCTGCGAACCCGGCGAATGTGAATCCCTTCGTTCAGCCAGGATCCGCCGCACGAGTCGGTCGAATGACTCGAACCCGACGAGGTTCCCCTCAGAGTCTAGCAATGGACGACGGAGGGCCGCCAGGAGACTCCATGTCTCGGGCTGTAGACGGATGATCCCTCGCGAGGGTCCCGGCCGAACGCGACCGACGATCCGGCGGTCGACCGAGCCTGACGTCTCTCCGAACCCTTTCGCGCGCATACGTAACGAAAGATACGAATGCGCACAATCTATAAGTGCTTTCCTGCTTTCACGTTACATCTGTGACGTCGCCGTTACCGAAGCCCAGGAAGAAGATACTCCCGAAGGTCTCCGTCGCCGGCCGGATTGAGCGGGGTTACTACGAGGACCTCGTGCGGGTCATCGACGGGGACGACCACTTCAACCGAATCGGCGACTTCGTCCGAGAGGCGGTGCTGGAGAAGATCGATCGCTGGAAGAAGGACCACCCGCTAGGCGGGCCCGCTCCGAGGAAGTGAAACGGAGGTCGAACTGGGCTGCCGACGGGTCGAGTCCGGTCGACCACGGGCCTTGCGTGGCCTCGCGATCATGCCGTTGCGAACGCGATTCCGTTCTGTGCCATGAGTTCCGCCTGCTGTAGCACCGTGCGGGTCGCCGCTTCCTGTCCGCTCGGTGGGTATCCCCGCTCCCTGAGAATTCGCTTGACGTAGAGACGAAGCTTCGCCCTTACTGTCTCTTTGACCGTCCAATCGATGCTGACATTCTTCCGAACTATCTCGACGAGTTGCTTCGCGATCTCGCGAAGCGCGCCGTCCCCCAAGACTCCGACAGCCGTGTGGTCAGCGGCGACGAGTGCATCGTAGAACGCCTCTTCCTCTTGCGTTAGCCCGAGCATAGCCCCTCGCTCTCGGGCCCCCTTCATCGACTTTGCGAGGTCGATGAGCGATGAAATGACCTGGGCCGCGTCGATGGAGCGGTTCTGGTACTTCCGGATTGTCTGTTCCAGCATCTCCGAGAATTGACGGCCGAGGACGAGGTTCCGTTTGGACCATTTCCGCGTCTCGTCGTTGAGCAGTTTCCGAAGGACTTCGAGGGCGAGGTTGCGGTAGGGGAGCCGCCGCACCTCGTCCAAGAACTCGTCCGAGAAGATGGACAGCTCTGGCCGCTTCAGACCCGCCGCCGAGAAGATATCGACGACCTCGTCCGAGACCACCGCCTTCGAGACAATCTGCCGAACGGCACTATCGAGCTCCTCTGGGGTCTTCCGACCTTCGACCGTAGCCTTCGCGAGCGCGGATCGAACAGCATGGAAGAAGCCGACTTCGTCCCGAATCGCGAGAGCTCTTTCGTCAGGGACGGACAGCGCGAACGCCTTTGATAGATCCATGACCGCCTGGAGGTAGCGCTTCTCCCCGTCTTCCAAAGCGAGGATGTGCTGCATCGCTCTCGGAATGACCTTGACGCGCTCGTCGGGGGTTCCCGAAAAGTAGGGCTTGAAATCGAAGCTGTGGAACAAGTCCCGCACGATTTCGTAGTGCTTCTGCATCAGGCGGACAGCCTCCTCTACGGGGACACCCGCTCTGTTCGAGTCCTCGGCCGAGTAGTCGGCGAGCGCTCGTCTCAACTCGTCCGCGATACCCAGGTAGTCTACGACAAGGCCGCCTGGCTTGTCCTTGAACGTGCGGTTGACTCGAGCGATAGTCTGCATCAGCCCATGCCCCCGCATCGGCTTATCGACGTACATCGTGTGCAAGGACGGTGCGTCGAAACCCGTCAGCCACATGTCGCGGACAATGACGAGTCTGAACGGATCGTTCGGGTCCCGAAATCGCTTCGCTAACGCCTCCCGACGAGGCTTGTTCCGAATGTGCTGCTGCCACTCCGCCCCGTCGGATGCCGACCCCGTCATGACGACCTTCATCGAAGCCTTGAGATCGTTCGAGTTGACCCACGAAGGGCGGAGCTTTGCGATCTCGTTGAACAGGTCGACACAGATGCGACGGCTCATGCAGACGACCATCGCCTTTCCCTCGAGAATTTCTAGCCGCTTCTCGAAGTGTGCGACGAGGTCAGTCGCGAGAAGGCTCAGCCTTCGAGGCGTGCCGACCATCGCCTCCAACTGCGCCCACTTGCGCTTCAGCCCCTCCTTGGTCGTCTCCTCCTCGCCCTCCGTGACATCCTCGAACGAAGGGTCGATACACGGGATTTCCTCCTTTTTGAGTTCGAGCTTGGCCAACCGCCCCTCGTAGTAGATCGTGACTGTTGCACCGTCTTCTACGGCGCGGTGGATATCGTAAGTATCGATGTAATCCCCGAAGACCGCTCGCGTGTTCCTGTCAGCCTTCTCGACCGGCGTGCCCGTGAAACCGAGGAACGAGGCGTTCGGAAGTGCCTCCCTGACGCGGCGGGCGAACCCGTCAATGAAATCGTACTGGCTTCTGTGCGCCTCGTCGGCGATGAAGAGAATGTTCCGTCGCTCGGAAAGCAGCGGGAACGCCGCTCCTTTCTGGTCGGGGCGGAATTTCTGGATAGTGGTGAACACTATACCGCCCGAAGCGACCTTCAGCAGCTTGTGCAAGTGCTCGACCGACACCGCCTGAACGGGGGTCTGCCGAAGGAGGGAGTGGCAAACCGAGAACTTCCCGAAGAGCTGTCCATCGAGGTCGTTTCGGTCAGTGAGAACGACGAGGGTCGGATTCTCTAAGGCGGGGTGCCGTGCGATCTTGGCGGCGTAGAAGACCATCGTCAGGCTCTTCCCTGAGCCTTGCGTGTGCCAGACGACGCCCGCCCGCTTGTCGCCCTTCGCCGAGGCAGCTTTGACGGTCGCCTCGACCGCGCGATTGACGGCGTGGAACTGGTGGTAGGCAGCGACCTTCTTCGAGATCGCCCCACCGTCGTCCTCGAAAACGATGAAATGTCGGAGGAGCTCGAGCAAACGCTTCCTCTCGAAGACCCCCTGAATGAGCGTCTCAAGTTCGAGACTTCCTTTCGCGGCTACCTTCTCTCCGTCGACCGTGCGCCACGGAAGGAATCGCTCGCGGTGCGAGGTCAGACAACCGAGGCGGGCCTCAGTACCATCCGAGACGACGAGCAGCTCATTGAAATGGAAAAGCGAGGGAATCTCGGCCTCGTAAGTCTGGAGCTGCTGGTAGGCTGTCCAAATCGTCGCACGCTCGTCCGCGGGGTTCTTGAGTTCGAAGATCGCAAGCGGCAGACCGTTGAGGAAGACGACCACGTCGGGGATGCGGTCATGGTCATTCTCCCTCACTTCGTATTGGTTCACAACCAGCCAATCGTTGTTCTCGGGGTGCTCGAAGTCGGCCAGCCATGCCGTGTCTCGCGCGATGCGCCCCTCTATCCGACGAGTCTCAATGCCCACGCCATTGGTGAAGAGCTCGTGGAAGCGGCGGTTCGAAAGAACGAGGCTGGGACTCTCGGAGCGCAGCACCTTGCGGAATGCTCCCTCGCGAGCGTCGATGGAGAGGTGCGGATTGATCCGGTCGATCGCTGCCTTCAGCCTATCCGCGAGAATTACGTCGTCCCAGTTCCGGCGCTCGGGCGTCTCCCCGTCTGGGGCGATATCGGGTCCGAACTTGGTCTCATATCCGAGCTCATGGAAGTAGCCGAGTGCCGCCTCTTCGACGACACTCTCGTGGAAGGTCAGAAGCGGCCTCTTCATCATGCTCCGTCGTTGAGTGGGACTCGAATCTCGCCCGAGAGGAGCCTTGGGAGGAGGGAGTCCCGCATGGCCGCCAGCGTCTCAATCTGACGCAGATTCGTAACGACCTGCTCGTGGAGTCTCTGGGCTATCTTAGTGAACCTGTTCATGACCTCATCAATCGGAACGAGTATTCTCATTGGGCGAAAATTGCCCTTGCTGATTTCAAGGAAGGTGGTTCCGTTTGCTTGCGCAAGGATGGCCTCGTGATTTTCTCTCGCCCAATGCAACATGTAGTGATTGCTCGGGTTCGTGCCGCAGGTCATGGTGATGAACCCCTGGTTGACGGCAAGTGGGATTTCAGTAATGGCGAGGTAGCCGATGGGTGCACGAGACGACAAGAGGTACGGTCCCTATCGGAAGAAGCCCCGAAGTTGTCTCTGACAGGCCTACGTCGGTGAGATTGCGCTCAGTGTGCAGGAGTACGGGGGCCGATAGCCCAGCCATGTCTTTGGGTGTGGCCCAGTGGATTGGCCCGTCCCAAAATCTCGGGTCCTTCGTGGAGGGTGTGCTTCCACCCGCGACCGCGATAACGCTGCCGACCTCTTCGACGTTCCACCCCCTCGGAATCTCCCCAATTTCCGACTCCTCGAAGTCGCTAGGCCAGAGGTCCCACATATCGGCGGGCATCCCTGAAAGGCTCTCGCCCTTCTTCCATCTGCCCTCAGCCTTCGCTCGAACGGGGCCGAGGTCAACGAACCAGAGCCGGAATATGGCTTGGGTAATCTTCTCCAGCGTATGGTTCATTCGGCGATTGAGCTCAATCTTGTCATCAAGAGAGCCGAGAATTGCCGCGATTCGCGCCTGCGCCCGGAGCGGCGGCACTCCAACCAGTAAGGACTTTAGATCTTTCGCGGTAACGTGCCCGAGACCGGTGGTTTGTTTGTTTCTTGCTATCTCAGCAAACGTCGGGCGTAGGTACCGTAAGAGGTAGTAGAAGAATCGGGAATTGACGTCGGTGGGATCAACCTTGAAGATGTGCTGGTTGAGCCACCCATCTCCTCCCCGCCACCAGAATACGTCTATTGATGTGTCGGGATTTCCGGACCACGAAAAGAGCATGTCCCCGTGCTTCACGTGGTACCGTTCGTCGAAGGTCTGATGAGTGAACCTGGTCTGCCCAGAGACTCCGTCCTTCAACTCCGCGATCTTGATTACGGGCCAGCCCTCTTCGCCGAACTGAAAATCCCTGAAGGCCAGGCCGTTTGTCCAGACTGCCAAGTCGTAGATCGGGCTGCGAGGCCAGTCCTCGGGAAATGGCTGTCCGTCAAGCATTGCTCACAGCTCGCAACGAGTTGCGGATGGCGTTCTCAAGCTTCGCTGACTCTGCGAACTGCTCCTCGAGCGTCTTAGTCAACCTCACCATCTTTTCTGGAAACGGCTCTGCGTCGTCCTCGGCCTCCTCGGCCCCAACGTATCGTCCAGGCGTAAGGACGAACTCTTGTGACTCGACTTCCTTGTGCGACACCGATCTGCAAAATCCCGCCACGTCCTTGTAGGCGCCGGCGTCCTTCTCGCCCCTCCAAGCGTGGTAACTCTTTGCGATCTTGGAAATATCTTCGTCCGACAGTTCCCGGTGGGTTCGGTCGACGAGGAGCCCCATCTTTCGGGCGTCGATGAACAGAATCTGTCCGCGGCGGTCGCGGAACCTCTTGTCCGACTTGTTTCGCGAAAGGAACCAGAGAGCGGCGGGAATCATCGAACCATAGAAGAGCTGGCCTGGCAGGGCGATCATGCAGTCGACAAGATCGGCTTGGACGATGGCGCTTCGAATCTCAGCCTCGCCGCTCGACTGAGAGGACATTGAACCGTTCGCCATGACGAACCCCGCAAGCCCGCTTGGGGAGAGGTGGTGAATCATGTGTTCAATCCAGGCGTAGTTCGCATTGCGGACGGGGGGAGCACCGAACTTCCATCGAACGTCGTCACGGAGACCCTCCCCGCCCCACGTTGACATGTTGAATGGCGGGTTGGCGAGTATGAAATCGGCCTTCAGGTCCTTATGCAGGTCGTCGCGGAACGTGTCGGCGTTGTGAGAGCCGAGGTTCGCCTCAATGCCTCGAATGGCGAGGTTCATCTTGGCAAGTCGCCAGGTGGTGGGGTTGGACTCTTGCCCGTAAATCGAGATGTCGCCGAGCTTTCCCCCGTGCTCCTGGATGAACTCCTCACTTTGGACGAACATCCCGCTTGAGCCGCAGCAAGGATCGTAGACGCGCCCTCTGAACGGCTCTATCATCTCGACGAGGAGTCGGACGACGCAACGAGGGGTGTAGAACTCGCCGCCCTTCTTCCCCTCGGCAGACGCGAACTGGCCCAGAAAGTACTCATAAACCCTACCGAGGATGTCTTTCGAGCGGTTCTCTGAGTCCCCGAGTCCTATGGTTCCGATGAGATCAATGAGCCTTCCGAGGACGGCGGCGTCGGGAGGTCCGCGGGCGTAGTCTTTTGGAAGCACGCCCCTCAGTGAGAGTTCCCCTTTGGAATTCTCACGCTCGATAGCATCCATCGCGTCGTCGACGAGCTTCCCAATGGTCGGTTGCCTAGCGTTGGCCTGTAGGTAGGGCCACCGCGCTTCTTTCGGCACCCAGAACACACCCTCCGCGGAGTAAGCGTCCCGATCTTCCGCCTCGTCTGAGTGGGTCTTGAGGAGCTTAGAATGGTACTCTTCGAACGCATCGGAGATGTACTTCAGAAAGACGAGTCCGAGCACGACCCCCTTGTACTGCGCCGCGTCGACCTGACCTCGAAGCTCGTCCGCGGCCTGCCACATCTTTGCCTCGAAGCCGAGGTTGGCTCCTCCGTTGGAGGATCGTTTTGCGATTGCGTTCCCTCTTACCATGCGATCGACGGACGCCGAAGTCGGGCATTTCCCTTTCGCCGCAGCTTATGCTAGCGAGTCTACGGGCGGATCTCCCGGATGCAAGCCCAAGTCAGCCCGAACCCGCTCGGGGCCAAGCTACACTCGCATATCGAGGGTTATTCCTTCCGCCGTGCACACGAGCCGAGCGCCTCCCTAAATTTGAGATTTTGTCTGCGCGACCCGCGAGAAGCGAGACAGTGATATCCGGGCGAGTGATGCGCTCCCTGACATGAAGGTTGGACGGCGGGTCTCCGAGACCGACGTCCTCCGCACGTTCGCGGAGTCTGAGCTCTGTAGCCCTCGGTGGGGCCAGTACCTCGTCCAATTCTTCGACCAATCAACAGCTGATAGACTTCGAGACGAACCCTCAGGCCTGTGGCGTCAGTCAGATCGAGACCAGGCGATCGCCGCTATCAAGCAACTGCGCGGTCCTATCCTGGATCCGCTCCTCAACCTCAGCCCGGAATGGCACGAGGCTCAGCTCGCAACAGACGAGGTCGCCGAGTTAATGATGATCGGATTCGAGCCCTTCAGAGCCCTTTCGCCCGACTACCGGGTCGGAGGTCTTGTCTCCGCGATGGACTCGGGTCGCGACACTCCCGGAGATGGTTTCTCTGCCGGCTATCGGGCAATGCGAGACCGATTCAATCCGGATCAGATTCGAGGTCGACCCTGTCTGGCGGCCAAATCGAAGAACGGGCCTTACGTCATCTTCGAGGGACTGACACGGTTGTGCTGCCTACTCTCGAGGATCAAGAAGGGGGTTGTGACCCCCAGTCCGATCCATGTGTACGTGGGCGTAACCTCAGAGCTCGATCGCTGGAGCTTCTGTAGCGTGTAGCTCCCAAACCCGCCGATTCAAATTTACGGGGCTTCGACGTGTCCCGTGCGTCGGTCGAGCCCCGCCCGAGACGTACGGAATGGAGAACGGAGGCTCTGGTCAACCCGCCGCAAGCTCCGCCCTTCCCGCACCCACTGGCAGACCGGGGGGGCGCCGACGACCACGGGCGGGTGGGCCGAGCAAGAAATCCCTCTGGAACGCCGCCCGCCGTCGCAGGCGCGGAAGTCCCATCGAGGACCGTTTGGCCGGTATCCTCCACGATCTCCACCTTCGATTCGTCCGGGAGTACTGGATTGGCCACTTCTGGGTCGACTTCGCGCTCGAGGACTTCTACCTCGTAATCGAGGCCGATGGTCGGCTCTACCACGGTGACACCAAGCGAGAGGACAACCGCGATGAGGAACTCAAAAGGCGCGGCTGGGACGTCCTGCACGTTTTCGGACCTAACATCATCAACGAGCGAATGCACGTAATCGAGTCAATCAAACGAGCCGTCCGAATGGCTCGCCCTCGACCTCTCAAGCCGGGCGAACCGCCGCGGCAGGATGTAATCGCAGGGTGGGATCTACCCAGACCGAGGCCAAAACCCGGGAAAGGTCGACGACGCTATCGCCATCATTCGGTCCTTGACAAGCCGACTTAGCTGATCTGTGGATGCCCACGCGTCCCGATTGTGTTGATACCCGAACTTATGTTGACTTGACCCGGAACCGTTCCAGCCTACGTCGCCTGCAGGTATGAGGCTCGAACTGCCTCGAACCCGCGGTCGATTCAGGCTCCCTGCTTCGAGGAGGGGCCCCTCGAAGCCGTGGCGTGAACGACTCCGATCGCCTCGCGGAAGTCTCGGTTCTTCCGTTCTCCCGTCTCCCGGAGTGCTGTCTCGGCGAGTTTCTTGAGATCCTCCGGGACATCCTTCCTGGACTTGATCGAGTCGTAGAACATCAAGGCCATCTCCCGCGCGCCGTCCCAGTACTCCCTATCGAACCGATTCATGGTGAACCACCCTCTGGGACTCGGATTGTACGCACGGACGCATATCACCCGCACCGGGAGTTCTTGAAACACCTCCCCCGTCAGCGCATCCACGTCTGACGGCGGGGCCTCGTTTCAGGCCCGGCTCCATCGAGCCCAGCCCCCTTGGAAGCCTGCTCGACGCCCTACCCCTTCCCTGACAGCCTCCGCCTTACCATGACCGCTCCCGACGTCCTTGGCGGCGGTCGTTTAAGCTCGTACTTCCCAGGGATCGCCTCCAGGAGGTCCCCCAGCTTGCTCTTTCCGAAGGTGCGCGGATCGAAGGCAGGATCGAGCTTCAGCAACGCGTTGCCCAGCTCGGCCAGATGACAGTAGCCGTCCTCCCCGACAACTGAGTCGAAGGCCTTGTCGATAAGTTCGAAGGCTTCGGTCGGGGCCCGACGACCATCAGGAACTTCTGGGGGAGTCGAGGCACTCGGGGTCGTCGCAGAGGAAGGCTTCCTCGACCTCGCAGGCAGCGGGTTCTCTCTCCGAGATCCAATCAGGTTCTCTGTGGCGACGAACACGTTGCAGGCGTTTCTGAACGCGGGAGGGGTCTGGGCCCTACCGATCCCCACGACGAGCATCCCAGACTCGCGAAGGCGCGTGGCCAATCTCGTGAAGTCCGAGTCGGACGATACGATGCAGAATCCTCGGACCCTACCGCTGTGCAGGATGTCCATGGCATCGATGATCAGCGCGCTGTCGGTGGCGTTCTTCCCTGAAACTGCGGTGAACTGCTGAACCGGGACCAGCGCATGCTCCTGAACCGTGGGTCGCCAGGAGGAGAGCTTACCCGAGGCCCAGTCGCCATAGATCCGTCGGATCTCAACCGACCCGTACTTCGCGGCCTCGGCGAGCATCTCACCGACCAGCCCGGCGGACGCATTGTCTCCATCCACGAGGAAGGCGAGAGGGAGCGATCGAGAATGGGTTACGAGCTCGAGGGTGTCAGGCTCAGCATCCGGAGGCATGGGCGTGGCGATGTACATGAATGTGATGAGACTTGCATACCTCGGCGTTGGCCCGTGACCGGCGGCTCCGGACTCGACTCAATTCGAGCGGCCGTTCAGGCTCCCGTCCGCGAGATCTCCGACTCGCAGCTACTGTCGTTACTTTCGTACGCGAACGTGTGATATACCCCGACGTAGATGATCACCCTCGGGTGAGGCGGGCGGTAACGCCTCACCCGCGGCTCCGCCCGACCTCGCCCCCGTACCATGAAGGGGAAAGGCGAGACCGGAAGCGAGACCGAGAGCCGAACGTTCAAGTTCCGAGGCTGGAAGACGCCTCGGGTCGCCAGGGACCGATGGTGGGCCGCGCCAGTCGCCCTCCTCGTGGTCGCCGCGATCCTCGCGACCTCGGTCGTCCTCCTCACGGGAGGCACCCGGGTCGTCCGGGAGGAGTGGTCGGCGATCAACCTCTCCCTCGGCTCGAACCCGCTCTCGCAGCAGCTGAACATCACCTTCGCGAGGGTCAGCTACCTCGACCAGCCGACCCAGTGGAATACGACCGGTTTCACCAACGCCTCCCTGAGCGCGAACGGAGCCTGGCTCGACAACACGAGCAGCTACGGGACCCACTACGGAATCGCCCAGGTCAACACGACCTCGACCGGCACCACGGCGCTCGCCAGCTGGCCGCTCAGTGCATCCCTCGGTGCGAACGTCAGCTACGCCTTCCTCGACCAGCGCGTCGCGCTCAACGGCACCGGAACCACGTGGCAGCTCATCCTCTCCGAGGCCCAGCCGACCGGGCAGGTCGCGACGTCCGGCAACGTCACGAACACGGCGGCCGGGTCGGCCCAGAACGAGGTCTGGGTCCAGGCCTTCTACTCCGCGGGCAACTACACGTTCCTCGCCTACGACTGGGAGGAGAAGCCCGGCGGCTTCCAGACCGTCACCACCTACACCTTCCCCTCGAACGTCGAGGCACCGCCTCTCCAGTTCTTCGAGGTCTACGTCTACGCCCAGCCCCTCCAGACGGTCGTCAGCATCGTCAACACGACCAACGGGGCCGTGATCGGCTCGACCCCCGCGATGCACCCGGTCCTCGACCAGAACCTCACGAAGATCGGCTACCTCGGCGACACGCTCACCGCGGCCGCGTCGAGCGTCGACTCGGCGATGATCCTCGACTCCGCGTTCTTCGTCGACCACAACACCTACGCGAACGCCCCGGGAGCCTCGACCGCGGCGATCCCGATGGTCGCGGGTTCGGTGTCGATCCCCGACGCCGCCCCCTTCGACCCGGCGGCCGTGACCACTCATTGGCTCAATCCGCCGAACTCCCAGAACAGCTACTCGAGCCTCACGGGGTCGCTCTCCGACTTCCCGAGCGTGGTGAACTCCTCCTCGCCGGCGAGTGAGACGAGCTCGCTGATCAACGCAACGGCGATCCTCAACTCGACCACGACGGCAACCGAGGCCGGCGCCCGGGCACCCTCGCGACGATCCGCGCCACTCCCGAGGACCAGACGGATGCAGTGTCGTCCACGGCCTACGCGACGACCTGGACTCCCCAGACGATCCAGAGCCAGATCCACTCGTTCCTGACGAACTACATCTCGGCGAACACCGGGGTCCCGGCCGCCGACATCGAGATCCCGGGTATGCTCGTCTCGAACATCGCCGTCTGGACGCAGTTCTCCAGCCAGGCGGCGAGCACGATCCACGACTACCTCGCGAGCGCCATCCCGGGGTTCCTCCAGTCGAACAACCTCGCACTGGTCAACCGGACCACCGGAGCCATCGACGCAGGCGCCGGCATCGGCGAGTTCATGGACCTCTCCACGGGAGCGGTCTATGCGGGTCAGACCAACGACTTCGGCGGGGTCTTCGACCCTGTCGACCACCAGTGGTATGCGAACGCCGAGGCGGCGGGATTCCCGTCCGGCTCGGGAGTCGGCGCGTCCGGGGCGATCTTCGTTCCCGGGCAGGCCGCGTTCCTTGGATGGGCCGCGAACGGCGAGCCCGAGTTCGGAGTCGGTGGTTGTTTCATCGTCTGTCTCGGTTCGGCGCTCACCGGCGCCGCCTCCGCCGTCTCGAACTTCGTCGGCTCCGCCGCCAGCACCGTGAGCAACGCTGTCGGAGGCGTGACGAACACGGTCTCCAACGACGTCATCAAGCCGGTCTCGGGAACCCTTGGCAGCGACCTCAGCGGCGTCTCGACCGACGTCTCGAAGGCCGTCGACCAGGTGATGCCGTTCTTCGGCGGAACGATCGCGAACATCGGCGGCGCAGTCCAGGGAACCCTCAGCCACACGCTGAGCGGCATCACGAGCGGGATCGGCTCGGCGGCGAGCGGAGCGGCGGGCGCCATCCTCTCGGGCGTCAACTCGATATCGAACACGATCTACCACGTCGGCGCCGCGGCGGGGTCCGCCATCGGCAGCCTTCCTGGGGAGATCCAGAGCGGGCTCAACGTCGTCGGCAACACCGTGGGGAAGGTCGTCAGCACCTCCGCGGCCGTCCTTTCGTCCGCCTTCACGACCGCCAAGAACGTCGCGGGAGACGTCGGCAGTGCTATCCTGAACGGCGGGAAGAGCCTCCTCAGCCTCGCCGGGAACGCCGCGGGCGCCGTGGCCGGCGCGCTCGACACGGTCGGGAGCACCATCGTGAATGGGGCTTCGGGCGCCCTGAGCTGGGTCGAGAACGCCTTCGGGACTGCCGGCGCCGACATCATGAACGCCATCAAGACGATCGGCGGAGCGCTGAATCCGTTCAGCTGGTTCTCGGGGTTCTCCTCACAGGTCGCCCAGATCCTCGAATACGTCGCGATCGGAGTCGTGGCATTCGTCCTGGTCTTCGCGATCGTCTTCTTCCTGCACCGCCGGTCGAAGAAGCACGGCTCGCGGCAGCGGGGCGGAGAGCGCGGGCGGCACCGCAGCCGGCACGCCCACCGGGCGTGAGGGCGCCCGGAGGGTCGGTGTTCGGAGATGGCCCAGTCGAGCCGCCAGGGGAAGCACACGCGAGGTGGCGGATGGGGCGGTATCCTCGGCCTGTTCTTCCTGATCCTGGTCGTCGAGCTCGTCCTGGACGTCGTGCTCCTCCCCGCGGACGTGGTGATCGTCCCGGCGGAGCTCGTCGGGGATGCTCTGTTCCTCGCGGTCGGCGTCGGCGGCGCCTTCGTGGCGGGTCGGGGGACCGGGAGGTCGATCCGACCGCCTCCCCGCTCCTCCCGGTCCCTGAAAGGCGATCGGAAGGCGATCGCAGACTCGGGAGCGGCGCTGGTTCTCGGTTACTGGACCTTCGTGGTAGCGATCCTCGCCTTCCAGTGGTGGTTCGCCGTCCACCACCCGATCCTGAACATCCTGACCTTCCCCTTCGAGCTCGTCTTCGACGTCCTGCTGTTCATGGTGGGAGTCCTGGTCACGCTGTTCGGCGTCTCCCGGAGATCGTCGGATTCCCGGGAGGTCGGCTCGTGAAGGCCACCCTCGCGCTCGTCCTTGTCACCGTTCTGGTGGTCTCGGCGTTGGCCGTGCCGGGTCCGGCGGCCCCGGTGGCCACCGGGTCCTCCCACGCCGTCGTGACCCCGGCCTCGACCCCTTCCGCGGTGTCCTGGACGGCTTCCGAATACTGCGCGAGCGACGCCCGTCCGGGATTCCTTGGATTCGTGGTGCCGTACTGTCCCGTCGGTGCCGGCTACGCCGCACCGCCCGTGACGATGTACAACGTCACGGGGGCGACCACCGGGGTTCCGGTGTGGACGTCCGCGGCGAACAACTCGAGCGGGGAGGTCGTGATCCTCGCCAACAGCGTGCTCACGCAGCCGACCGCCCAGCCCGTCTACGACTTCCCCACGATGTGGGCCTACCTACCGTCTCGTGGTTGGCTCAACCTCACGGCGGCCAGCGCGCTCGGGACGACTCCGGGAACGCTGGGCTACGACCTCAGCGTCTCCGGCGGCTGCATGGCATGGGACCCCACCGAGCACTACTTCCTCGCCGTGGCGGGTCAGGACAAGGCCAGCGGCAACGGCTGGACGTTCACCTACGCGCCGGGTTCGAACCCGCTCCCCGGCGGGACCTGGACCAACCGGAGCAGCGAGGTCATCGGCTGGGCGATGACCGGCTGCGAGATGGCTTGGGATCCGCCGTCCCAGGAGATGCTCCTCTACGGGCCCGCGCTCGGAGGAACGGGCGCGGAGTTCTGGTACTGGTCGGGCAACGGCGGTTGGGCAGGCAGCTATCCGACGTCGAGCTACGGAGGCCCGCCCTGTGCCTTCAACGCCACCGTCGCCTACGACCCGGTCTCCCAGAAGGTCGTCTGGTTCGGGGGCGACACGGCGGGCTGCACGAGCCATCCGAGCCCGGTGCTCTCCTACACCTACGCGTGGACGGGTTCCGTCAGCTGGAGCAACCTCTCGTCGAGCCTGACGGTGACTCCGCCCGGGCGGGAGTGGGCGACGTTCTCGACCACGGCCTTCGGAGCCGTCCTGATGGGCGGCGATGCCTCCCCCACCGACCCGACCGCGGGAGTCCTCAACGACACCTGGCTCTTCGACGGCCAGTGGGTTCCGGAGTCGCTGGCACTCTCGGCGGGGAGCGGGACGTTCTGTCCCCGCTACGCGGCTTCCGCGGGCTCGCTGAACGCCACCTCCTTCCTGCTCTTCGGCGGCGGGACGACCGGCACGGGAAGCTGCGATCCCCAGCCCTTCATGGGCGGTCTCTACGCCCTCAACGACACCTGGACGGTGGCTGGAGTGGCGCTCCCGCCCTCGAACCCGCAGGAGAACCAGACGGGCCTTCCCTGCACCGACGCCCAGTTGAGCTGGACGAACCCGGCCCCTCCCTACGGCCTGTCGATCGTCAACGACACCGTCTACCTCTACGGAGCCTCGGGCACGCTCGTCCAGACGATCAGCACCAACGGCGCCGCCACTTCGGTGGTGGTCACGGGACTCACCTGCGGTGCCTCCTACACGTTCCGGGTCCGTGGCTGGTTCTCCGATGGAGCGCCTTCGCCACTCTCGGCCGCTCTCAGCTTCCTGACCGGCAGCGCGGCCGGGAACGGGCAGGGAGGCGGAGGCAGCTCGGGGAACGAGACGGACCTCACGCTCATCGTGATCGGAGTGGCCGTGGCGGTCGTCGCGGTCGTGGTCGTCGGGATGTCGCTCCATCGGCGGCGGCCCGGGGGACGGGAGAGGTAGGAAGATGGGGCTATTCGATTCCGACCCCGTCGAACGCGAGGCCGTCCGCCTCGGCCGGGTCCACGAGGTGCCCGCGGAGATCCACTACTCGAGTGGCTCCGACCGCTGGTGGTATCACGGCCCGCTCTGGGTGCAGGAGACCCGACCGGTCCACGAATGGGAGTTCAGCCCCGCGCTGCGCGACCCCCGGAACCGGTTCGTTCTCCGACTCATCAAGAAGGGCTGGACGAACGAGCGGATCGCCACCGAACTGGTGTCGGAGGTCCAGCGCACGGAACCGCTGACCCCGGAAGAGGAGCGCGCTGCGCTGGCCAGCGCTACCGCTGTCGTGCGCGAGGTCCGCCGGGCCGCGGGGCGCGCCCACGAGCCCCACGTCCTGCGAATCTACGGTCTCAAGAACGCCTCGAAGACCGACGAGCGGATCCTGGTCACCATCGACCAGGACCTGGTCCACGAGGCTCCGATGGTCCCCTTCACTCGGACCGAGAAGGGGAGCCGACGCCTCCAGTTCGCCATGATGGCCGCGATGGCGATCATCGACGCGATCTTCCTCTACGCGATGGTCTCTTTCGTCAACGCGGGACCCGAGCTCGCCGTCAACGCCGGACAGATCCAGCAGCTTTCCCTCTCCTTCGGCCAGCTGATCGCGCTCCCATCGGTCGTTCTCGTGACCTACGTCCTGATGGCACGGAGAACGCTCGTTCTCGACCTCGAGATCCAACCGGTCGTCGAGGACCTCCAGGACACCCACAGCGAGGCCGTCTACCTCGTCAACTCCGAGAAGACCCCGGCATCGACCTACCTGTCGCGGACCTTTCGACTCGACCCGGCGACCGTCCGAGGATTCACCGAGGAGATCGCGAGGTTCCAGTCGGACACGATCGCGAACCTGCAGGAACAGTCCCGCTCGCTCCGCACCGAGCTCGACTCGGCGAAGGTGCTCGGGGTCGAGGCCTGGAGCCAGTCGACGGACCTGAGATCGCTCGGGCACGGCCACGCGCCGTCGATCCAGCGCGACCCCGTCGGGATGTGGGTGCTCGTGGGGGTGGTCGCGGTCGTGGTCGGCGTCGCGGTCTGGGCGGCGATGGCGGCGGGGGTATGACGATGGTCGGGGGTCCGTTCGCGGCATTCGCCCTCCTAGCGGTCCTGACCAGCCTCCTGCTGGTTCTTCCCGGGGCCCGGGGAGCGGTCCCCTCCTCGTCCTCGGACAACTCCGCGGTCCAGTACTTCCATCTCGACCCCGGGACGCCCACCGAGGCGGGGTCGGTCTTCGACGTCCCGGTCTTCGTCCTCGCCGAGCCCGCCGGCCCGATCGCGAACCGCTCGGAGACGCAAGCAGCGTGGCAGGACCTTGAGGTCGTCTACGTCAACGCGATCCCGGTCCCGTTCGTCAACTGGTCGGTCCTCTCCTGGGGGGCGGGCCGGTTCGACCTCCAGCTGTCCCTGACGGACGCGGAGGTCGGCGCCATCGAGGGAGGCCAGGCGCTTCTCGCCCTGAACTCCTCCGTCCTCTTCGGCTCGTCAGTTCTCGGCGCGGCCGGGATCATCGACGGTGCCGTCCTCAGCTCGTCCACCCTTGTGGGGGCTTGGTGGAGCACGGTCTTCGGCATCCAGACCCCGCCTCCCGACCCGTCCTTTTCCTCGCTCCAGGGGATTGTCGAAGACCTCGCCTGGTTCGGCGCCTCGACGGCGGGAAGGGCGGCCTACGCCGCGACCACGATCGTGGCGGTCCTGCTCTACCTCTGGGAAGGCCACAAGCTCGCCCGTGCGAAACTGACCGGGCGGAAACCCGGGGCCCGCCGGGAGGGCGCTTGATGGCGCTCGGTGCGGACCTCCTCCTCGCGGTCGCCTTTGTGGCGGCGGTCGGGCTGATCTTCGCGGTCGCGACGGCGCTGAAGAGTTGGGTCTTCGAGCTGAGCCCGCGGGAGTGGGGCTACTCGGTGATCCTCACGTTCAGCCTCGGCGTCCTCGCCGCGGCCTATCTCGACGGCGACGGGACGCTCGAACTTCTCGCGACGGTTCCAATCTTCCTCGCGGTCGTCTGGTGGGTCGCGAGACTCTGGCGGCGGCACCAGGCCCGTTCGATGCGGGCCTCGGAGGCCTGAGATGGTCCGAGATTACGCCCCAGGTGCATCCCGCCCGGTCCCGGTCATCGATAACGGGGAACGGGATCGGCTGTCGTTCTGGCGTCAGCACGCCGTCGCGATCCCGGCCGAGTTGCTCGAGATCACCGGCTGGCTGGCCCTGGCGGCGGAGCGGGAGGCCCTGACCCAGAAGGAGGGGGG
>CAVVLX010000009.1:0-60581 GCA_963749195.1 uncultured Thermoplasmata archaeon | reverse complement strand
TCTTCGAGCCCGCGTGGAAGCCCAACGACGTATGGGGACCCCCCGGCCCATCCCGACGGCCAGTTGAGCGGTCTCCCGAAGCCGATCGTCCGGCGGCGAACCCTCGGCAGCAATAGCCTGGGAACTCACGCGCTTTCGATCGGTGCCGTGGCCACGATCACCTGGAATCCCGCCGATCCGTGAAGAGCGACACCGCCCACGCGTTCGACGAGCGCGGCTTCCCCGACCTCGATCTTCTCGTTTTCGATGAGACCCGTCCCGTTCAGGACATAGATGACCCCCCGACGAGCGTGGCCCGCCTCCAGAAAGGAGGTCCCCTCATTCACGAACCGGATATCGGAGGCCTCGAGTCCGGAGGCGAGCGCCGGGTGTCCCGGAACTCCGGTCAAGTGCGTGGCTTCGGTCCCGTCGGCGCTCAAGTCGGCGGCCATAGGATGCGTGATCAGCGTACTCGGCGCCCCGTCGTTGACTCGATTGGGGAGTTGTAGCACAATCGAGATCCAGCGAGAAATCCGGCCCTTTCCCGGGGTTGCGCCGTGCGTGCTGTCCCCCGGAGACGTGAGCAAGAGCACCGAACCTGCGGAAAGCTCCTCCTTGGTGCCGCCGGGCTGCGAGTGCACCGCGCTCCCTTCGAGCACGTAGAGCATCACCTCCTCGTGACGGTGATGATGCTCGCCGATCCGTTTCCTGGAGGTGACGATGGTCTCGGCAAATCGAACGAAGGGGGTCCAATCACTTAGCTGAGTGGAGGGGAGCAGGACTCGGGTCGTCACGTCCGTGACGTCGACTTGTCCGGTAATCAACCGGAATCGCGGAGGCCGTCTCGCCGGGGCTTGCAAACGATTTCGCCAGCGGATGGCGCTTGATAAAAGTTCGGACTTCAAATACGGGCTGCGCTTCCGCCGTTCTCGTCGGGTGCTGGGGTGTTGGCCAAGTCATGGTCGGAAAGCGAGTAGCGGATCAGCTCGTCGACGCGCTCGTTGCCGCCGGCGTTAGTCGCATGTACGGAGTAGCGGGGGATTCCCTCAACGGGATCACGGATTCCCTTCGTCCGCGTACGGACATCCAATGGGTTCACGTGCGACACGAGGAAGTCGCCGCCTTTGCGGCGGGGGCCGAGGCCCAGCTGACGGGCCAACTAGCCGTGTGCGCGGGATCCTGCGGCCCCGGGAATCTCCATCTGATCAACGGACTCTTCGACGCCCATCGCAGTCGCGCACCGGTATTGGCGATTGCGGCCCAGATCCCGTCGACGGAGATCGGAACCGAGTATTTTCAGGAAACGCATCCCGAGCGATTCTATCGAGAGTGTAGCTTCTTTTGCGAGTCCGTCGCCGTGCCGGATCAGTTGCCCCGTCTCGTCGCGCTGGCCATCGACACCGCGTACGTTCGGAACGGGGTTTCGGTCCTGGTGATTCCGGGCGACGTCTTGCTCAGCCCGGCGGTCGGCACGCTGGACGCGCCACTCGGCCCGCACCCCCAAACCTCCACCCGGCCCTCCGAGGCGGAGCTCTCAAAGATCGCCGCGTTGCTGAACGGATCCAAGAAAGTCACGATCCTGGCCGGACGGGGATGTGCCCTTGCGAGGTCGGAGCTCTTCGAAGTCGCCGGCAAGCTACAGGCCCCGATCGTGCACGCGTTGCGGGGAAAGGAGTCCCTCGAATACGATAATCCCTTCGACGTCGGAATGACCGGCCTGATCGGCTTTGCGTCCGGATATCACGCCATGATGGATAGCGAAGTCCTCCTCCTCTTAGGGACCGGATTTCCCTATCGACAATTTTATCCGGAAAAGTCTACCATCATTCAGGTCGACCTCGACGCCTCCCAGATCGGCCGTCGAACGACCGTACAGCTCGGAGTCGTCGGAGAGGTTCGCTCGACGCTCCAGGCGCTGTCTCCCCTCCTCTCCCCAAAAGCCGACCGGACGCACCTCGACGCCTCGCTCCAACATTACGTAAGATCCCGTGAGTCGCTGGACGATCTGGCGACAGGGGAGCCAGGAAAGCGACCGATTCATCCGCAGTTTGTGGCACGACTGGTGGACGAACTCGCGGCCCCCGACGCCATCGTCACTTGTGATGTTGGACTTCCCACCGTATGGGCCGCGCGGTACATGCGGATGAACGGGCGGCGCCGCCTACTAGGCTCGTTCTGGCACGGCTCGATGGCGAATGCCTTACCCCAGGCGATCGGGGCGCAGTCGTCCCATGGGGATCGTCAGGTCATCAGTTTCTCGGGCGATGGGGGTCTCGCGATGCTCCTCGGCGATCTGCTCTCTCTCCGGCAGCTCAAGCTGCCGGTCAAGATCGTCGTGTTCAACAACAGCTCCTTAGGATTCGTCCAGCTGGAACAGAAGAGCGCTGGCTTCCTGGAATTTGGAGTCGATCTGACGAACCCCAGTTTCGCTGAGGTGGCCCGATCCGTCGGGATCTTGGGCCTTCGGGCCGAATCGCCGGAGCAGGTTCGACCGATGGTCGCTCAGCTGCTCGCGCACCCGGGTCCCGCGCTGCTCGATGTCGTTGTGGCCCGCCAAGAGATCGTCATGCCTCCAACGATCGACCTCGCCGAAGTGAAAGGGTTCGGACTGTGGCTCATCAAAGCCGTTCTGAGTGGCCGGGGCGACGAGATCGTCGACTTGGCCAAGGTCAATCTTTTCCGGTAAAGGAGCTGATCGCGCTTCCGGACGCGGGCTCGACGCGATCGGCGTTCGTCGATCCCGTTTCGCGTCGCGACGGAAGGGCTCACGGGCGACGGTTGAAGTACTCGGCTCCGATGGCTTGCCGTGTCTCCGCGGGGCTCCTCCGTACCGAAAATTGAGACCTTGGTCACGCCGCGCCTCGTCCTACGTTTACCCGGCCGGCGAGACGCAGCCGACCTCGAACGGATGTTCCATGACCCGCGCGTGAATCGATTTCTTCCGTACGCGCGCCGAGTCGAAACCGGAACCTATCTCGTTACGCGGGCGCGTCAGGGGGCGAGGACCGGTACGGTGTACCGATTCGTCGTTCGGACCAGGGACCGTTCGACCTTCGTGGGTTCGGCTGTCCTGTTCGATGTGGAGTTCCGGAATCGTTCCGCCGAGGTGGGATATGCGCTCGCGAAAGGGCAATGGAATCGAGGGTACGCCACGGAAGCCGTCGGGCGCTTGGTTCGATGGGCCTTCGACTCGCTGCACTTGCGCCGGCTGGATGCGACTGTTTTCGCCGCAAATGTACCTTCCCGGCAGGTCCTGCGCAAGGTCGGCTTTCGACGCGAAGGTCGCCGGCGCGAAGCGAGTCGGCTCGGGAACGTCTGGGTGGACGATCTCCACTACGGACTACTTCGA
The DNA here is from genome assembly GCA_963749195.1 of uncultured Thermoplasmata archaeon. GTDB lineage: Archaea > Thermoplasmatota > Thermoplasmata > Lutacidiplasmatales > UBA184 > Lutacidiplasma. The sequence continues at coordinate 57,253 of CAVVLX010000009.1, read as the reverse complement.
GACGAGTTTAGGTCCCGCTGACCGCTCCTACCAAACTCTCTCCGGCGGGCCGGCGCCGTACCCGAGCCGCCATTGCAAGCGTGGCAGAACGTTACCGGAGTGGGGGCTGGGGCTTGGATCGTCGCTCGAGCAGAGCCGCGTATGCGGGCAGACTCGCTTGCCCGCGATACAACGATTCGATTCGCCGAACGAGAAAACGAGATTCGAAGGTCGCGGCGACTTCGTCTACCGAAGGTCGGTGCGGCGGCCCCATGGGCCGAGTGTATTCTCGTGCGATCCACGAAAGGAGGTACGTCCCACCCGGATGAAGCACGCGCGCGAGTTCGGCCGCATACGCGTCGCGCAATGGGATCGGAAGCGTATGGAAGCACCCCACATCGGTCAAGCCCCCGAAGTACGCGCGCGCGTAGGGGAGTCGCAACGCATCTCCCACTCGAAAGTCGACGTGGAGACCCGCTCGTTCGGCGCGACGACGCGCCGCTTCGATCGCCCCCGGCGCCAAGTCGATCCCGCTCGCGCGATAGCCGGATCGCGCGAGGAACATCGCGTTCGTTCCCGCGCCGCAGCCAATGTCGAGGACTCGTGCGCGCGGGCGGATCCACTTTTCACGGACCCCACGCTGGATCCAGCCGTACGGCTGCGGAGAGAACCACGGCAGGTCCCGGTACGAAGTACGGGCATAGGTCTCTCCCCATCGCCGACGGTCCTCGGCCGGGAGCTGAGGTCGCTTTACGGCCATGGACACTCGGAAGACGTGTGGGATCTTTCGCTCATCATTCGATTCGGCCATCTCCAAGGTTCCCGAACGAAATACGTTTGGGCCGGTAAGGGGGGGAATCTGTAGGGAATCTTTCGACAATGGATCGGCCCGGGATTAAGGACATAAGCCGGTGTCCCCTCGACCCCTAGTCTGTGGAGCTCCAAGATTTCTTCGTCTCCGTGTTGATCGTCGGTATCTCGTGCGTAAATGCCGCCGTTCCGCTCGCGGCGTGGAGCCGCGCCCGCGACGGCCGTTTTCTATTGCTTGCGGGGGCCAACGGATTCCTCGCATTGGCCGGCGCCATCTGGGCGTGGGGAGTTCTGCCCGTGAATCCCCCCGCCTTTGCCGCCCCGCAGTTTTCAATATTGATCTTGGTACTCATCGTTACGCTGCTCCTTCTCGCGACCACCCTGTGGCCCCGACGCACATGATCAATGGAGGAGGACCCTCTCACCCTCGATACGCGCCGTAGGATCTACGATGCCGTGCGTCGAGGTGCGGGGCTCGGAGCCCGGGAGGCGCAACGGGCGGCCGGGACGGGATGGGGAGAGACCGTTTACCACTTGGAGAAATTGACCGAAGCTGGACTCCTCCACCGGGAACGCGGGGAACATCAGGATCATTACTTCATCGCCGCCGTACCCTTGGGAGATCGTCAGCTCTTGCGATTCTCACGTTCGGAGTCGGCGCGACGGCTTCTCGTCGCGCTGCTCGAACAACCGAATCGCACCGTTCCAGAGCTCATGGACCGTACTTCCCTCAGCGCGGGGCGTCTTTCCATTCACTTACGTCGGCTAATGGAGACGGGAATTGTAACGACCGGCCGTCAGGGACGATTTCGGACCTTTGAGGTCGTGGAGCGCGACCGAGCGATCCGGCTCCTGATCACGTACCGATCGAGCATCGCGGACGCGTGGGTCGAACGACTGCTCGAGACCTGGTCGGAGCTGTTCCGTACGTAACAGTCTCGGATTTGGACCAATCGATTTCGACTTTGAACCAAAAAGAGGGTAGCTCCCCCGAGAAGTGGGGAGGGTGATGCGACTCCCGTCCCAAGTTCGATCTGAAGTGCTTTCGATTTCCTCCAGCACGATCTTGGCGATGATCGCGGTCGGTCTGGCTTCGGTCTTGCTGCTGATTCCGAGCGCCGCAGGGGCACCGCCCGCGTGGAGTCCGTCGAACGACCCCCCCTCGTGGTCGAACGGCGTGGTACTCTGCAACTTTCAGTCGTTTCTCCCCGCGGTGGTGGTTTCCTCGCCGCAGCTTCCCGATTCCGGCATGGCGTCGTCCGTCGGGATCTTGAGCGAAGTGTCGCCGACCGGACGCTCCGTCGCGGTTGCGGATCTCGGAGGCTACAATTGGACCTCCGTGAACATTAGTAACGAAGACCAATTCGCCGTATCGTACTCCGGAACGCTCCCCGTCGGAACCCCTTACGGATTCGGCCCGGTCGTCGGGGTGGTCTCGGTGGAGCTTTCCTATGTGCTACCGGCCTATCGAGGATCCTTGGGTGGCAATGTATCCGCCGTTGCCCTGCAGATTCAAATCTCGAACTGGCCGTGGCAGCACCCATCGGACTCACTGACGCTGACTCTTCCGGTGGCTCCCGCATTCCCCCAACGAGAGCACCTGGTGACCATGGCCCCGACGAGTTACACTATCGGAAGCGTATCTAACCAGTCGGGCCACGCTCTTGAGTACCTTGCACTGGATACGAGCGCGGAAGCAACGTCTTCCCAGGGAAGCGTCAGTGCCATCGGGATCAGTCCTCAAATCTCTCTGCTACCGAGTTCCGCGTCGATCGCGCTCGCCTTCGGAACCGGCGCCGGGGCGTTTCAGTCGGTCAACTACACAGCCCATATTGGCGTCATTCTGCCCTCGAGCATCGCTGGCATCCCTCTCTACGAATTCGTCCTGGTGGGAGCCCTGGCGGGTATCATCGCGTTGATCGTCGGATTGAGCGGCCGCCGGCTTCGCCGGGGACCTTCGGACCTGATCTATGTGAACGAGGAACCATGAAAGAACGTGTCGAACAAGGAGTCCGCCAATTGCCGAACGACTGGGTACTGCCCCTCGCCTGCGGCCACGACGTGTCGCTGCCGTGGGATTCGCCGGTGCCGCTGATGATGGGGTGTGTGATTCGGCATCAGCGGGAATGTGTCGAAGGGGCGGTAAATTCGAAGTTCGACGGGTTTGCCGAGTCGACTATTTCGACGCGGTACGGAGGGTTCCGATGAGGCGATTCTTCCGCCTCCAACGGGGCCGGGGAGAGCTTCGAAACGAGCCTCCAGCCCTCGAGGCCATCCTTGTCGCACTCACGAGTTTCTTACTGATCGTTCTTGTCGGATCCGGGACCATCGCTGCCCATCCAAGCGTGGCTCCTCGGATCTCGAGCGACGCGGTCGAAAATATCTCCGTCATGGCGACCGGTAGCCTCTCCTTTCAACCGGATCAATTGACGGTGACCCCGGGGGCCCTCGTTCATCTTACCGTCCTTCAAGCGGCAAATTTCGATCATACGTTCACGCTCTCACCCGTCGCGAACCTGACTATTCCCGCCGGCGACACGACCGCCGAACTGTATGCGTTCTTCAATGCGCATACGCCGCTCGTGAATTTGAGTCTCGGCTCCACCCCCGGGGCTCAATTCTTCGCCAACTTCACGGCGCCGGCGGTGGGAACGTACGAGTTTGTCTGCCTCATCCACTTCCAGCAGGGAATGACCGGCAAGCTCATTTCGGGCACCTCCTCCTCGGGAGCTTCCAACAGCTTTCCGCTGAGTCCCGTGTACATCGGAATCGTCGTAGTGGTGTTGCTGGTAATCGTCGCCGTCGTGATCGTCGCGACGCGTCGACGCAAGTCGGCCCAGCCACCGGCGGAATCGCCGCCCCCCAAACCGACCCCCTGACCTAGACCCGGTATTCGATGATCGGCGATCTCGAGGGGGCGGATCTTCGATCGGTCAGCCGTGCTAGGGCAACGTCGCTCGACCCGGGCCCGGGTTTCGTGCAGCGGATCGAATCGATACTCTGGGTCGCGAGTCGCTACGATACCGGAGTCCGGCTCGCCGAAGTGGCTTCACTAACGCCTCCCGATACCCCGCTGGACGAAGCCGGACTTCGAGCGTGGTTCGCCGCTCGCCCTCATCTCGCTCGAGTGGAAGGAGATCGCGTTTTCTCCGCGACGACGCGGCCCGAAGATCTCGATGACCGGCGGGCTCGAGCCGATCGGTATCGCCAGGCGGCGGAGGCCTTGCTCCATGAGACGCTCGCCCCCGTGTTGCCGCTGACCCTGTGTGTGGGGATCACGGGCTCCACGGCGTACGGCGAACCGAAGCCGGGCGACGATCTCGATTTTTTCGTCGTCACTCGCCGTGGCGCACTCTGGGTATTCGTCCTCTTTACCCAACTGGTGGCCCGATTGCGCCTCCGGCCCTGGCCGGCGCCGGAGCGGCCCCGACCCTGCTTCAACTACGTACTGGAAGATGGGTTGGCATCGCCGGAGTTCGAGCGGCCTCGCGGCTTTGTGGTGGCCCGGGAAGCGCTGAACACGGTCGTCATTCGGGGAGAATCCTACTATCAGGGATTGCTGGGCGCGGGGATTTGGATGCGGGAAGAAGTTCCACGACTCTATGTTACCCGGAGCCCTATGCCGCCTCGCTCACCGGAACCTCCGGCGGCGTGGCCCGTTCGCCTAGCGAGTGCCCTGATCTTTCCGTTCGCCGCGGCATATCTCCATTTGAAGACTATTTACAATAATGCGCTGGTGCGCCGGGGCGACCCCGATCTATCGGAAATGGTCGCTCAGCCCGCCCTGCACCGATTTGCGATGTTGACCTATCGTTTCGAATCCCTCCGCCGCCGCTACGGCGACCCGTATCTCGACTCGCGTCTCACTCCCACAAACTCGGTTTAATGAAAATCCGAATGGTAGGGAGGGAAGGTTGAGGTCTGAAACCCCGCGCCACCTGTTGGAGTCCGGGACTGCGACGCCCATGCTCACCCCGGGTGCCGAGGGAGGGATCCAACCTTCCGGATTCGACGGGCAAGAACGGCGGGAGACGATCGACTTGCGTGCGATAGGTACTTCGACCGTTCGCGTCCTGTTCGTCGAACGCGGCGGTCGCCTCTACGTCATTCCGTCTGGCGCTTCGAGCCGGTGGTCCTCGCGGGCTCTCAAGAACGGGGGATGTGAGGCCGGGCGTTCGGGCCAACCGATGCTCGGCTACGCCGCATCCCTCGTTCGGGATCCGGGAGAGGCGCGAGACGTCTGGGCCAATTTTTGTTCGAAGTACGGGACCGACGTCTGTCGGTCGTACTTCGGGAACTACCCTCGAACAGTGGTGCTCGATCCTCACCGGGCTCCGTCGCCTCGGAGCGTCTACGAGCTGCTCGAAGAAGAATTCGATGCTCGCGCGGACGCCTATGATACGGCCGTCCGAGCGAGGCCGCTCGATCGCTACTTAAAGGACCGGGCTCAAGAACTGGCGGCAGGATCCTTGCTCGGTTTGGACCCGATTCTGGAGATCGGGGCGGGAACGGGATATCATACCCTTCCTCTCCTACGAGCCGGTCATCACGTAACGGCGGTCGACATTTCGAGCCGGATGCTCGATTTGCTCGGTCAGCGAGCGAATCGGGCTGGATTCTCGCAATCCCTCACCCTGAAAGCCGGCCGCCTCGGCGAGCTCGGAGCCGTCTTGGAAGCTTACCCGGACGGAAGCTTTGGTGGCGCCTTTTCCGCCTTCGGCGCGTTCAATCTCGAACCGAACATGACCCAAGCGGCCCACTCCCTCGCCCGATACATCCGGCCGGGGGGGCGGCTGGTGTTCACCTCCCTCAATCGACCGGGAGCGTTCCCACTGGTTTGGGACATGATCCTCGGGAAACCCCGAGCGGCTCTCGCCCGACTCACGGAAAAGATCCCCCCTGAATGGATCGGCTACGCCCTCGAGACGTATCCTCGTTCACCGGCGGATTGGGATCGACTCCTGGGACCCGCCTTTCGCCGAGTGCAATGCGATCCGGTCTCTGTCCTAGCTCCTCCGTTCGATGTGCCTCCCGCGTATCGCTTCCTCGGAACTTCGGGCATGGCGAAGTTTCATCGATTCGACCTCGCGCTGGCGCAGCACTCGTGGTTGTGGATGGCGGCCGGTTGGGTCTTCCTAACCTACGTTCGAAACCACGCACCCCCTCGAACTATATCTCCCTCGAGAGATTCCGGCGACTGATGGCGCACCGGTTTATCTCCGAAAGCGTCCGGGTCAAACTGCTCCTCGAACCGCAGGGCGCGATCCTGGCCTACACGATGAAGAAATATTCGTACCTCCTCTTCGTGACTCGACGGTTCGTCGGGATCAAGAAGATCCGCACGCCCGACCGAATCGTGGCGCGGGCGGGCTATAGCGCGCCTCGGGCCCTGGAGTTGATCGCTACGCTCTATCCGAATGGAGTTTAGCCGTTCGCCGGCTGGGAGGGAACCGCCCCCCGTTGCCCGTCAACGGGGGGCCTCTAATGACAGCAGATTCCGTGGGCCTCCTGACCTTTACGCGAAACAACGCCGACGAGGGCATCGATCTGCTTCGCCGATTGCCTCCCGGTGTGTCCGAAGCCGTAGTGGTCGATAGTTCGGACCCGCCCGAAGCCGATCGGCTCGTACGCGGTCTCTCGCGATCGTCCGATCGGGTCGTTCGGGCGATTCCGACCGGCTATGCGAATCTCCTGATCCCGCTCGGGGTGGATGAGGTCCACTCCGCGTGGGTCCTCCATTGCGACCCCGACGAGGAAGTGTCGCCGGGTCTCACGAACCGATTGCAGCATCTCGAATCCGCCGATGGGTATGTGGTACCTCGATTCGAGCCCTCGCTCGATGCCTTCAGCTATCATTTGCGACTCTTTCGTCGCGATCGATTCGTTCCTCCGAATCCCACCTATGGATTTCCCCGAGTCAATGGAAAGGTCGTGAAACTCCCCTCCGACGAATGTTTCGTCCACCGCCGAAGGTATGGGCCGTCGCTCGACCGAGATTACAAAACCCGGGTGATGGATCTCGAATCGATCGAACGCCCGCTGGACCGGCTGTGGCTGATGCAAGTCCTACCCATCCTGCGGGCGCGTCGTGCGCGGGATAAGGCTCCGCCGCTCAGTTCTCGCTCGTCGGGCGAACTCCTCTCTCCGACGTCGGCCTTGTTGGCCTCTCTCGCAGTCTCTGTCTTCGGGTTCCTGCGGACCGGAAGTCCACGCTTTGCAGAGTACCTCTGGCGCTATCATCGGGCACGGGCCATGTTCTGGGCAACCCTTTCCAGTGAGGAACGGTCCCGTCGGTCCAACATCACGCGCGATGTCCGGGGTCACGGCGGACTTACCCATTACTTGGGATTCGATGATCCGCCGTACGTTCGGAATCTTACCGAGAGCTACTCCTGGGATCGAAGCGGTATCGAGGTCTTGCATGAGTTGATTCGCCACCGATTTGAGAAGGGGATTCCGATGCCAAGGTGGTCGCCTGCAAGGATTGGCGATCGTGGTTCCGGGACGTAAGCGACCCCCACCTTGAAAGAAAGGATGGTATTGGCACGCCTCAGATTCTTACGCCGCGTCCGATACGACTGGAACTAGCGCTGCGGGGGCTTTGAGACCATCGCGAACGCCTCGGGCCATCTGAATCGTTAGGGGTACGATACGTGCTTCCGGCCGAAGTGCAAAGCCGAGAAACGACGCAGCCAGCCCACGGGACGAATGCCAAAGCGCGCGGACGGCGAAGCCTCTCTCCCCGGGACGGATGCCCCGTTGAAACTCGAACCAGTCTCGCTTGTCGTAGTAGATCCGCATCGGATCGACGGCATGCGCCGCTCCGTAGTGCAGCGATTCGGGTGGTTCGACGTCGTGATACGTCATCGCGCCGGAATCGGCCCAAACTTCGTGGCCAGCGAGCTTGAGTCGCTGACACAAATCGGCGGTGCTGCTGACGGGAAACCGGCGCGCATCGTACCCTCCCAGCGACCGTAAGACATCCCGTCGGAAGATGGCCGCGTTCGGGAGCGCATCGGTCGGAAGCAGGCGCCGCTCGAGCGCGACCTCTCGAGGCCGGTTTCGGCCGACCAGCTCGAAGTGCCACCGGTCCGGTCGGAACGGAGTCGCGTAGACCCACACCAGGTTTGGGCGAGTGAGGTAGAGGACCGACGGCATGAGAGCGGCAATCTTCGGATTGGCCCGCAAGAGTTCGAGGGGGTGCGGGAGAGTCGTCGGGCCGACGACGTTGTCATCATCTACGACGAAGACGAATTCCGAGTCGGTCTGACCGAGTCCCACGTTCCGAGCTTCGGAAATGAACACGCGATGATCGAGATGGACGACCCGTAGGTCTAGCTCGGGAAAATCGGACGACGGGAGCGTTGGGGCTTTGGAATCGTCAACGACGACGATCTCACCGGTGACTCCGGCGTGGGTCCGGAGGCTCTGAAGCAGGGCCCGCAGTTGCGTGGGCCTCTCGTGAGTCACGATGACGACTGCACAGGACGTCGAGGTCGTCATCGGCTGTCCGGTCAACGCCGGGGAGCTCTTGAAGTGCCACGCGAAACCTAATTTGAACCTCCTCAGTCACGGCTTACGGAGGTTCGAGGTCCGGTGAGCGAAGCCAGCCCGTCTCCGTCGGGGACCGTCTATCAATTAAATCGCAAGCCTGAGCTCCCAGAGGAGCACGGACTACCGAAGGCGCCGATCGAGGAGGCTCGGGTAACCACGAAGGGGTTAGACGGGGACTTCAATCGGTTTCGGCATGAAGAAAAGGCCGACGATCCTGGAATGGCCCTGCTGATCGTCCCGCTCGAGACCATCGAGGCGTTCAATCGAGAAGGGTGGCCCGTCCGGCCCGGCGATCTCGGGGAGAACATTACCTCCCGGGGAGTGGCTTACGATGACTTTGCTCCCGGACGCACGTTCCAGATCGGCGCGGTTCGGATCGAGGTCACGAAACCCTGCACCCCCTGTACGAATCTCTTCCTCCTCCCGTACGTCGGAGACGCCCGGGGGCCGGAGTTCCTACGAGTCACGCTCGATCGTCGGGGCTGGTATGCCCGAGTGCTGGAAGAGGGCCGGATCCGTGTGGGGGATACTATCCGGCGTCTATCGAACCCGGCGTGACAAGCGCGTAAGCGCGTCGTGGAAGCCCGGACTTCACGATGGCTACCAGCTTCCCGGCGGGGGCGCCCTGGAAACCCTCGTTCAGAATCGATCGTGACTCATGCACAAGAAACGACGATCCTGACTACCGAACTCCCGACGGGCCTGATCGACGCTCTCTCGGCGGTCGAAACGCGTTCCCATCCAGACCTGGTATCCTCCCGGCGAAATGGTGTAACCTCGAGCCGCAAACCAACGAAGCCGTTGCGTCAACGGCGTAAATGCGAAGGCATTGAAGCCCCCTCCGGCCTCGCGCTCGACGGCCCGGATCAATAGTCTCTCATCCTCATCAGTCGCACCGAGCAGTTCCCCGCAGGTGATCCCGCCCGGAACCTTCTCTCGAATCGCATACCCGATCCACTCCTCCCCGCGCCGGAGGAGGACGAAATTGGAAAGCTCGAGCTCGCGCGCACCGAGATCGGCCCGGAACGAGGCTTTGGTCCTCGGGGTGAATCCCCAACGGTCCCGACTTACCGTTTGGTGGAACCGCTCGAGCTGCCGAAGATCCGACGTACGAACCGGTTGAGTCCGGTAGCCCGGGGGCAGGGGTCTATCGGAGGTCCGTTCTCGAAAGGCCCATCGAACTTCGTAGAGGTCTCGGTACCCCAATCTCTCGTAAATGCGGTGGGCGGCCCACGCGCGACTGGTCCACAACGTGGAATGGCGTTGACCTGCGGCACGCTCGCGTCGGTGGGCTTCCTCCAGTAAGGACCGTGCGATGCCCTTTCGGCCCGCATCCAGTCGGGTCACGACAAAGGAGATCCCGGAAACGTTGCCAGGCCCCCCCGGAAACCGATACGGCATTCGGAAAACGAAAAGTTGGCGCAGCACCTCGTTTCCTTCCGTGGCAAAGAGGCCGACGTAGTCCGACAGCAGATCGGTCCGTCGACGGTAGAGTCGAATAATCTACCGCGTCCACGCGAACTGAAATCCGGACACTTGCAAGAGCCCCTGATGGCGGTCCAACCGACGGGGCAACTCGTCGTACGCGACGATTTTCACGTTCCGGTTCCTGGTGCTGGGAGGCGACCCTCCTCCGCCCGAGATATCCGACCCCTAAATTCTTAGAGGCCGATGGGGGTGGCCCCTGCCTTCGACTGCCCGACGAGTCCGACGGTGAATCGGCTACCGATCAAGCGCAGAGAGCTCGAAAACGGCACCGGGTTGGTCTATGGACACGATCCAACCGCCGTACACGCCTGGCTGATCTCCGTGACACTATTCAGCGTGATCGTGCCCGCCGCCGGTGATCCGAGGTCGTAGTAGAGAGTGAACGTCTGAGCCGACCCGGGGACGACCGCCTGGGTCTCCACGTAGACAGTAACCAACGAGATCGAAACGACGACCCCGGTTGACACTTGAAACTGAAGCTCGATCTCGGTCGAGGCGGGGGCTCCGGTCGCTTCCTGAAATTTCCAGAAGTGCGTGACGTCTCCCGCGACCGCCGGATTGATCGCATAGCTGGTTCCGGCCCCCGCGAGGACGGTGGGCGCCCCCACGAGCGTCGAGAGCGTTGGCGGAAGGGCCACCGGTTGCGCGGCGACTCCGACATCCGTTTCCGTCCAATATGCGAGTTGGGAAGTGGCGTGATAGGTCCCATTCCCGGTTTGAGTTATCCCCAGGCCAATCGAGAAGGACGCTGCGCCAGCATACGCCCCGATGATCGTAGCCAGGGCCAAGAGCGTGGCGAAGAACACGCCGCGGCGCGTGAACCTCCTTCGACGGCCGTTCGAGATCATTTGACGGCGAGTCCTCACCGAAAGAGCCGCTGGAGGGGTAGATGAACGTTCGGTCCTGGGAGCTTTTCCCCAAACAGCCCCTAAACCCTAAGACCTTGGCGGAAAGGGTCGACACGTATGGAAACTTATTGGTGCGTATTTAGTGTAGCTCCGAAATCAAAGCGCACGATCGACGAGCGAGTCGCAGGTTCGACCTTTAGGGACACATCCCGATACCGACGCACGAGAAGACGGACGACTGCATCGTTTCGATCGTGAACGACGATGGAGGAACCGCGGGAGCCGCCCAGTAGAAATGGTACACGACCGGCGCCCCGCCGACCACGTTCTGAGATTCCACGTAGACCGTGAATGCGGCGGCCATCTGAGAGAGCCCCGCAGTGAATCCGAGCTCCAGCTCGGTTCGCGAGGGAGTCGTACTGGCTTCCTGAAAAGTCCATTCAATGGCGGTCTGACCTCGGGCGGCTGCGTTGATGGTGTAGCTGGTCGAACCAGGGGGCAGCAGCGTGGGCGCGGCTTTGACTAACGATACGCGAGCGGGTACGGGATTCGGGATCGCGCCGACGTGCGTTTCCTCCCAGCTCCAATATGCAAGCCCGGATTCTGACACATAGGTCCCTTGACCTATTTCGGTCGGACCGGCGGCTACCAACGCGGACGCGCCGAGCACCGCGCCCGTCACGACTGCCAGTATTGCCACGGAGACGAAGCAGGCGACAGAGAATTTCAAACGATGATCTGGGACCGCAACCTTCGAAACCGATCGTCTCCTCCCCTGCACCCAAAACGTCGTTCGGACCACCCCGGTGGCTCCGGCTCCTCTCATGGACATACACCAACCGTCGCGCACGCTTGCGAAAGCTGCGTTTCCGACTGGAAAGTGATTCCCCCGACAGCTGCGGAATCCCAAAAAAAGAGTACAGCTCGGCAGCAAGGATGCCGACTGCTTGAGTTTCGACATAGGCCGACACCGTTACATGAGTGACGATCGCATGGACGGTGTATTGGAGTTGGAACACGATTTCAATTTCCAAACTAGGTGCGATCCCCGGGAGCTCGGTGAACGTCCACGCAATCGCTGTATCGCCCGGAGCCCCTGCATTGAGAAGCAGACTGACGCCTCGTGCGGGAAGTCGAGTGGGGGTTGAAGACAGGTGATCGACCGGTCCGGGCGAGGGATTCGAGGTAGTGGCTAGTAGATCCGTCGTCTGCGTCCAGTCGGTCATAAAGACGGAAGCGTCCGAGGTCCCCACGAGGGCCTCGACCCCCCGGGTGACTTGGAACGCGGCCACCCCGACGCCGGCGGCGACCAAACTGACTACGACCGCGAGCAGGATCCAGCTGCGCGACGAGCTTCGCCGCTTCCGTTCAGGGTCAGTCATTGACTGAGGCATCTGACCCCCGGTGGGGCCGTGAGCGAAGGGAAAGGAACCCGTGTCGCACATTCCTCGATCGGCCGGAAATGTGACGTGGGGGGTCTTTAATCCTAGGACCTGGGGGTCCTTTAGCCCGGATCCCAAGTCGCAACCGCGCCGACGCTTCCCACGCATTCGAATACTTTGGTGTCCTCGGCGCCGGCGTGGCCCCGAGGAAGAGCCTGAGTAAGCGCCTGCTCGTTTTGGGCCTCGATCTGGCCGGTTCTCCACGACGCTCTACTGGGTGCTGCCTCATGGACGCCGGCGGTGGGGCTCGAACCTCCGTCGCGCTGTCCGATGATCAGATTCTGGCCTATGCGAGGACTCCGCGCCTTCAACTCGTAACGATCGACGCTCCACTCTCGCTCCCTCGGGGGCGAGAATCAATCGACGATCGGGCCGGGCCGCACTTTCGAGAATGCGACCGCGAGTTGCGTCGCCTCGGGATTCGGTTCTTTCCTCTGACTCTAGGGCCGATGCGAATGCTCACGAGCCGAGGTATGCGGATCGCGGCGGAGTTTCGGGAGAGAGGAATCCAGACTGTGGAGGGATATCCTGGGGGCGCACAGGATCTCCTCGGAATACCCAGAAAGAGTGTCGGGGTCCCCCAGCTACAACGCGCGCTTCGTCGATTTGGAGTTACCGGGGACTTGGTTCGTCGGACCCTGAGCCATGACGAGCTCGATGCGGTAACAATCGCTTGGGTGGGTTGGAGGTATCTCGAAGGCACGGCCACGGTCATCGGTGATCCGACCGAGGGGCTCATGATCCTGCCTGGCTCCGCGATCAAACGAATCCGCCCATGAGGGGACTCGTGACACCGGCCTCGGGTCGGGGTCTGCACTGATTGTTCATCAGTTGAACCGGCCGGACGTCGGCGACACTCCGTCACGAAGTCTCAAATCCCCCGCGTTCGCTAGTACTTCGCGAGAGTCGGGCCAAAGGAATGAAAGGGGGACTCTGGTCAAGGCGTGTCGTCAGGCGAACGATCTTCGCCGTAGCGTCAGTGCTCATCTTTACGGGCCTTGCCCTCGCCTCCGTTACTTTCTCGATCAGCTCTCAGACGGCCGGAGGCGAGTACGCAAAATCCACGGGTTCGGTGCCTGGAGTGATCGTGCAAGGCGTAGGCGTGACAACGATTCCGGCGAGCGCACCCGCGATGGCGTCGACCTCACCTACCGCGCTGACTCTTCTCGGGCTTGGAGGGGCTTCTCACGGCTCGAGCTATTGCGCGAACTTTTGCACGATGTCGGATTTCGCGCAAGCTACAGAGTACCTCATCACTGCTCAATCCACGGCGGAAGGCTTTGAACTCTCGATCGGAGCCGGCGCCGGTTCGGTGACCGTTTCCACGATCGTCTACTTTGAGGTACCGGCGACCAGCCCCGGTAACACGACCACGGACCTGGTCATCTACGTGGATCTCACGGCCTCCTCTCCCAATACTTCCTTTACGGCGAACCTTCAGCAATGTTCCTCCTCGACCTCGTGCCCCTGAAAGAGCGAATCGCGGAATCGACGGTCGCGTAAGCCTTCGTCCCTTCCGATTGACGCGTCTGGACCCTCCAGGGACAATTGGCCCTTCCACACCGATACGTGTCTATGCATATCGCTTGTTGAATCGCCCCTCGGCACTTTCTCTGCCGGAGGAACGATTAAATAGCGGCATTTTGGATAAATGCGAGTATCCCGACGGATACGAAGATGGTGAAAAGAAAAGGAGTATATTTCGCAACGATCGTCGTGGTGCTGGCGATTATCGCCGGATACGCCGCGGCGAGCGTGGTTCTTAGCAGCGGCAACCAGCACGCTTCTGGGAACAATGTGAACGTCGTGGGCGCCGTGACCGGACTTACCTATGCGAGCACGATTCTCGGCGTCACGACCGACCCCGCCCCCGCCGCGTCGACGGGTTTGAGCTCCGCGACGCAGGCCGTAGCCGATGGCGGGAACGCGTTCTGTGGAAACACGTGCACTGCTGGCGATTTCTCTGAAGAAATTAACTACACATTTACCACGTCGATGGCCGGATCCGTGCTGATCACGGTCAATGTTGCCGCATTAACCGGTGGCGGAATGACCACGCTTTATCTCAAACAGACCTCGGGCGACTCGGGGTGGATCGTCATCTATTGGGACTTGGGCATTTCTAACACTCTAGACGCTGTCACTACGACCGCCCAGCAATGCAACGGGGCAACGAGCTGTCCTTAACCGAACCAAATGAGGCCCCAATAGGGACGGCTTCGGCCGTCCCGTCCTTCTTATTTTTTCCGGTCAGGTCTTAGAATTTTTCGCGGAACGGTCGCCGGTGCGCAGCCTTAGGAGTCGTCTCCATCAAGAAATCGATCACCTGGCCATCTGCTCCAGCGAAGCGCGCGCTTCGCGACGGATCTTCGGCAACTCCCGGAGTGCGATGGTCCGTAGGGATGCGGTCCGTTCCCAATCCCGGACCACCTCGCTTCCCAGGAAATAACCCGTCTCAATCTGGCCACGTAACGGATACCACGACCCGAAAAAGCGACGTGTGGATCGCCTTGCATCGACCGTTCTCAAGAATTCTCTCGCCAGCCAGCGTCGGTTCTCTCGACACCAGGGGAGCCAACTCGGGCCGTCATTGACTGAGTGGTGACGTCCCGTACCACCAATACGGAGTTCGCACTGAGTCGCATAGCCCTCCACATACAGATTCCACCAAGGCCCGCGCCTTCCTTCAATCGGGGACTTCCTCGATCGGGACCGCCAACGAGCATGCACGAGATGGGCAAGTTCGTGAGTGATCAGCGCCCGGGCCGTCGACCGATCCGTCCAACCCAGTTCGGCCGCGTTTTCGAGACCGAACAGGATCGCCGGCGTTCCCCGGAACTGGGTGGCCCAGCCCGCTCCGCAACCGATCCCTACGTAAATCACGCAACGGAGGGGAAAGTCTATTCCGAGCAGCGCATCGATCTTCCTCACCGCGACGGGGATTTCGCGGACCAGATTCCCGCGGATTCGCTCCATTGATGGAACCCGCTGGCTGAGATAGGGAAAGATCCGTCGACGCGCCACGGAGCGCCAGTCCACGCCCTCGCGCCGATAGTTGTCGATCTGCTGCGTCAGCAGATCGGGCCAGGGCCGCAGGTACTCGCGCGCCCAGCCGTCTATCTGCTGCTCCCGGGGTCGGAGGCGCAGGCCCCGCCAGACCTTTTGGAATCGAGAAAAGGTATCGATGACTTGGATTCTCGCCATACGGACCTCGATTCGATGCTTGGATATGCCTGCTCGGCCTTCGCCGATTTGGAAATTGAAAAAATGCGTTCCCGACCGACCGGGAGGGTAGGGAGGAAAGGGTTTGGAAAAGGAGACCTAGGGATGCTTTTGCATCGCCATGACTTCGGCTTCAGTGACCTTCTTTCCGTGGGAGTGCTCCGTATGCCACTGGGTCATGGCGACCAGCTCGCCCTTGTTCTTCGTCACGACTTCGAAACCATCGTCACAGGCGACCTTCATTCTGCCGCAGCCCATTTTCCGATCCTCTGCCTTTCGGCGATTTGGACCAAGTCGAACCGGGATTTAAGCGTGCGCAGTTGGGGCAGCGTCGGGGCCGACGAACCGGGATGATTCGTCACTAGAACCGCGATACAAACACGTCACGGAGCGCTCTAGAAAACGACGTGGACCCGTGCTCGAGGCGCCTTGTCTTTTCCATCAGTGGCGCGAATGTTCGAGCACTGGCTTCGCGGGAGCGGCTATCGCGGCGCGGGCCGACGAGCCCGTCCCCATCTCGACGCGATGCCCCGCGGCGTCGAATCGATAGTTGCGCAGGAAACTCACCAGAATGACTGCGCCGAAGCCGAATCCGGCAACCAATCCAAAGACGATCTCGTAGGCGGTCGACGACGGAAGAATCAGATGACCGAAATCGTAGCTCGCCGTCACGCTCGTAAGGATCGTCGAGGCGATCACGGGTCCGATGGCCGTTCCCAGATTCCGGAAGGTTTGATTCATTCCCGTCTGTATCCCGACCTCCTTCGGATGGGACGACGTGACGACGACGTTGATCATCGCAATGTAGATCATGATGATCCCCGCCATGATCGGGATCGGACCGACGATGAGCTCCGGGATCGTGGTATTGTAGACGGCCAAGAACGAACCGCCGATCACCATCAGTAAGGCGCCTAACATCATAGGGAACTTGGGACCGCGCCGGCCGATCGAGCGTCCGACGATGGGGGCGATCACCGCGGTTGTTCCGGTGGTCGGGAGACTCAACACGCCAAATTGGAAGTAGGTGAGTCCCACGCCGCCCGGCGAGGGAATCTCCGCTCGGGCTACGAGTCCCACGAACATCAGGAACATGGCGGTGCCAGCGAGAAATCCCGCGGCGTTAGAAAGGGCGATGTTGCGCTCCGCCAGCTTCGCGAAGGCGATGATCGGCTGGGCCGCCCGGAGCTCCCACCCGATGAACGCGAGGAGAAAGATCCCGGCGAGGACGAAGAACGTGGGGACGCCGAGCGGGATTCCGGCCAACCGGTAGGCGCTCCAGTCGGTCCATCCCCAATAGGGGCCTTGGGTGAGAGCCAGCAGGAAGAACGTGATCGTGAGAGCCATGAAGGTTGCCCCCGGGACGTCGACCCGAACCGGATTCCGAACCCGAGATTCGTGGAGTAGTAGGATGGTGAGGACGAGAACGCCGGCGGCCACGGGGATCACGGTATGATAGGTGAGCTGCCATCCGTAGGCTTGCGTAATAGCCGCGCCTCCGAAAAGTCCGATCGATGCACCGACCGAGAACATCGCCGCGACGATTCCTTGCGCGGTGGCTACCCGCTCCCGGGGAAACTCTTCCCCGATCAAGGCGAACGCGATCGGGAAAATACCCATCCCCACACCTTGGATCGCTCGAACTGCGATCAAGAGGTAGAGTTGATTCGGTCGGCTCACCCCCAAAAAAGTCCCAATATTGGGAGTGAATCCGGCCAGCGTAACCGCGACAAAATAGACCGCTAAGATGGCCACGAGCACGCGTTTCTTTCCGTAGATGTCGCCAAGCTTGCCGGCGATCGGGGTGAATGCGGTGCCGACGAGCAGATACGCGGCGAGAATCCATGCGATCTGGCCCAGCGGTTGGCTGAAAAAGCTCTCGAAGTTGGGGAGCCCCGGAATGATCATCGTCTCGACATACGTGACCATGAGCGCGGCGACCGACAATATGACGAGAACGGCTCGCTGGCGGCTCGCGTCCGTGAGCACCGATGTCGGCGGCCCCGGTGAAGTCGAGGTCTGGTCCATTAACCGGCGGGACTCGGAGCACAAAGAGTCATAACGGTGACGAGGCCGAGTCGCGTGCTTAGGGACCAGCGTTCGGGTAAGGATCTCTCCAGAGGTCGTCCGGGAGGATTCAGAAATGCCCGCCGCACGACGGACAGCGGGCATCGAGTTCAGGGTAGACCGTGTGGCAATAGGGGCAGCGAACCATTACTTGGGGCGGGCCCGTCACGACGGGCGCCTGGACGATCACGGATATGGCCGGGGGTATCCCGGATCGACCGTCTCGCGCGGTCACGCGTGCCCGATTTCGTTCGACCTCGGCCAAGATCGCATCGCGGACTCCCGTCGGTGATTCGACTCCGATACTGATCTCCTCGGGACCATCATCTGGAGCTGGATGGATCCTGAGTATGAGGTGGTGGGGGTCGGACCCTTCCCCGACGGACACACTTCCCAGCGCGGCGAGCGGAAAAAACAGCGTCGTCCGTCGGCGTTTAGAAATCCGGCTGGCCCGCCGAGTGAACGTGAGGTGCTGATTCGTTAAAGTCAGAACGCCCGGAAAATTTCGATAGCGGGCGGCGACCTGAAAGATCTGCCGCTCTCGGTTTGGGCTCGACACGTTGCCTGCTCCGGTCGCCGGAACCCCACCGATAGGTACGGACGCCCGCTCATCAAGAATCTGTCGGACCGCGGATTCGAGTTGCAAACGCCCGAATCCCGACCAGCTAATGGACCCGTCCAATGACGGAGACGGAGGGAACCGCTTGCAACGAGTGTCGGTCCGCCCATTTCGTCAACACGTCGTAGAGCTCCGTCAGCTCCTCCAACTTGCGGGTCGGTTCGTACTCGACCCGAGGAGGGATCTCATTGAACGAGCGGCGGGAAAGAATCCCGGCTTCAACTAGGGTCTTGAGACGCGTGCTCAGCGTCTTCGGGGAAAGATGAAGCCGTATTTGGAGTTCCGTGAACCGGATCGATCGACCGGGCGCAGCCACGAAAGCATAGAGGATCTCGTGCATGTGCGACCGCCCAAGTAAGGCAAAGAGTTCGGTCACGTGGCACCGGTCGTGTTCCGAGGCTCGATCCGTGCCCGCAACGGATCGATCGGCCCGGGGAAGCTGGGGTTTCGCAGGTCGAGTCGTCATCTTGACAACCATATCTATTGGATAGTATTATAGGTTTCTTGCCAGAAAGGTTTTCTCTGCTTCCATGAGCTCGAAAACATTCACCGATAGTCCGTGTCCTGCCTTAGCACTACATTACGGGAAGCCTAAATACTTCAATTAGTGTATCATTGTCGCAATGAGCGCTGCATCGAGACCGCAAAACCCTGTTCCGAGTTCGCCGACCCCTCCGACCTTGACGCCGAATCCAGAGTTCGGTCACCTCGCGACCGAATCGCAGATAGCCCGGACCGTTTCGCGTCTCGAATCTCGAGGGTTCGAGGTCGTGGTCGTCTCGACCCCCGAGGAGGCCCGATCCGAGGTCCTCCAGCTACTTCCCGAGCATGCGGAAGTGTTCACCTCGACCTCACAAACGCTAGATTCGTTGGGGATCTCCGAAGCGATCAATACTTCCGGAAAGTTCGACGCCGTCCGTCCCAAGCTGATGCAGCTCCGAAAGGAAGGCAAGGATTCGGAGCTTCGCAAGCTCGGGGCCGCCCCCGATTATGTCGTGGGAAGCGTCCACGCGATCACCGAGGACGGAGAAGTCGTCGTGGCCTCCGGTTCGGGGAGCCAACTCGCTCCGTACGCTTCGGGAGCGGGTAAGGTGATTTGGGTGGTCGGATCCCAGAAGATCGTACCCGATCGCCAAACGGCGTTCCGCCGCATTCAAGAGTACTCCTATCCGCTAGAGGATGCGAGAGCCCGTCAAGCGTATGGAGTCGGAAGCTCCATCTCGAAAATCCTCGTGTTCAATCGCGACCGGCCCGGTCGAACGACGATCGTGTTGGTTCGGGAGAATCTCGGGTTCTAAGTTCGAGGAATGCGTAGACGCCGAATCTGCTGAACCCACTTCGAAAGCGAGGGGAGCCCCGCCGGGATCTCCTCGCCGATCGTCAAGATGGGGGACAGCCCGCCATAAATCCCGAAATCCGCGACACTCGGGGTACCCAGAATCCACTCCTTGTCCCGAAGCATCGCATCGACCATCCGAAGGTACTCCATCATCTCCTCTCGAAACTCAGATTCCCGGAGTTCCAGGATGTGCCACGGCCCTCGTGCTCGCGTCTGCATCTCTTCGAAGACCCAGCGCTCCAGATCGCCCAGCGTGGGCGGGACTTTCGTGACGACCGCGCGCCAGACCCGCTCCTCTAAGACCAAGTGGCCCCAGTTTTCGAGCGTCGACGCGAGACCTTTCCATTCGGCAGGAAACAACGTCGGCTCCGGCTTGCGCTCCTCCAAGAACTCCGGAATCTCTCTCCATGGAATGATCTGGGTGCCCCAGACGAGGGCCGGTACGTAATCCTGACCGGTCGCCCGGATGAGCTCCCGTTTGTCGTGGTACGGTACCTTCACGATCTCGCACGCGATCCCTTTGAACGCCATCATACGCTCCGCCGAGACACAGTAGTGGCTGATGGGGAGATAGAACAGGACGGGCTTCGACCCCTCGGAGTGAGCGGGGGGCGCGGATTTCTGTGGGGAAACGGTTTCTCGGCGAGCGGCCGTCGGCATTAGGGCCTCGGGGGAGCCGGCGACTTTAGGCGGGAGGGAAGGCCCTGGTCGGTCAGTAGTCGATCATAGCGTAGGAGCTCGCCTTGATGGCCCGGGCAAACGCTGAAAGTGGACCATGAAGGGTTCGAGGACCGCAGGTCTGCGTTCCCCGAGAAAAGATCGATCGCGGCCGGACGATCGTCGCATCCCCCTGCCGCATCGATATTGGGTTCGCCGAGCGACGGTCGATACGCGTAATCGTACGCCCGACCCAGATCGCAGACCGGTCGCTGGAATATGTGGCTCATTGGAGCTCGACCCGCTTGCCCAGCGCGTCACTTCTCATTAAGACGTGGGAATCCTAGAATCGTGTTTAGGGGGTGGGCGAGACCCGGGAAGCGTTTCGGAAGTGGGTGAGTCTAGGGGAAGCGGAAGAATTTTGAGACCTTCTCCCTCTCCGGGGTTCCGTGTGCGAATTCAGCGATGCCGAGCTGCGCGAACTCGAGGAATATCTCGAAGCCTCCGCGCGCGCCGCGGCTCCCCCGATCCCTGCGAAGCGGCGAGCATCCCCGCCGATGATCGAACCGATCCCCCGAGCGCTCGAAGAGATTCCCGTCGAGAGCGAATAGTCCGCTCCGGGAGCCCCCATCGGCGGGCGAGGAGGCTAGCGGAGATCTTTCAGATTCTTTTGAACGTAGGCCTGCCGTTCTTTGTCGCTGATGCCCCGCATATGGGCGACGATCGTCAAGTTCCCTTGGACCTCGAAAGTCTCCCGGAGCATCGGGATCTTGACGCTCAGATTTTGGAGCCGTATGTTCACTTCCCCTTGTTTCCCATCGAGAGCGGTCAGGAAATCGTGGAAGACGTTCGTAGGCGAATCCGCGCGAAGATCGCTTTCGGCCATGCGTCGGCATAGGCGTTCGAGAATAGGAAGTTGTCGGCCGCTTCCGGCTCCCGTACTTCGCGAGCCGACCTTCCTTAACTTTGTGAACTAATAAGTGTATAAATATCGACGACCTAGCACTCCCTGGACATGATGGCCGATCCCTCGCGTTCACCGGATGGATTCTCCTCTTCGAAGCGCCAGCTCCTGTTGATGCTCAAGCAACATCCCGACCTCTCCTTGCGCGAGATCGCGCGCCGACGTCGGATTTCGAAGGTCGCGGCCCTCAAACATCTCACGGTGCTGGAAGGAGAGGGGCTCGTCGAACGCTCCTATGAGCGTCAGAAAATGGGCCGCCCCAGCGTTCATTTCCGGCTGAGCTCGCAATCCCGTCGACTGTTCCCCGAAGCGTACACCCAGATGTCGATCTGCGCGATGGAGTTCATCGAGCGTCAGCTCGGCCACGATGCGGTCGTCCGAATGCTGCAGGAACGGACCCGCGAGGTCGAAGAGCAGGGTCGACCGCGGCTCAAATCGCCGGATCTGGCGGCTCGGGTGCAGGAATTGGTCCAGATCCGCTCCGAGGGCGGCTACATGGCCGAGCTCGGAAGCCAACGCGGCAAAACGATCGAAATGCGAGAGCATAACTGTCCCATTCTCGCCGTGGCGGCGCGCTATCCCGAGGCCTGCGAAGTGGAGCGCCGGCTGTTCGAGTCGATGCTGAAGGCCTCGGTCGAAACGTCGCACCGGGTTGTTGCCGGCGATCCGGTCTGCCGGTTCCTGATCCGTCCCCGTTCGGAGCCGCCATGACTCCGTCCAACGTCGCGGAAGCCTCTCGACCCGTGGCGGTCGTTACGGGGGCGAGTCGCGGCTTGGGAGCCGTGCTCTCCCGATTCCTGGCCGTTCAGGGGTTCCGGCTCGTGCTGAATGCCCGCAATCCCGAGGCCCTGGAGGCTTACGCGCGCACGCTTACGTCGCTCGGCTCGGAGATTCGGACGGTTCCAGGCGACGTAGCGGATCCGGTCGTTCGAACTCATATCGGATCGGAGACGCACGATCTCCCGGGAGTGGATCTCCTCGTCAACAACGCCTCCGAACTCGGTCCGAGCCCGCTCCCGTCCCTGGCCGAAATCTCGGTGGACGAGTTGGAACGAATCTACCGGACGAACGTCGCGGCTCCGCTCGGTATGGTCCAAACCCTCCTTCCGAGGCTCACCGCCCGACGGGGACTCGTCATCAATGTGTCGAGCGACGCCGCGCTGGGCGGCTATCCGGGCTGGGGGGGCTATGGGGCCAGCAAAGCCGCGCTCGATCTGGTTTCCCTCACCTTGGCTCACGAACTAGGAACCTTGGGCGTCAGCGTCGTGGCCGTGGACCCCGGCGACATGCGAACAGCGATGCATCAAGACGCCTATCCGGGACAGGATATCTCCGACCGTCCGTCCCCAGAGATCACCCTTCCCTTCTGGGCGTGGTTGCTGGGCCAACCACATCCGGCTGTGAACGGACGACGGTTTCGAGCACAGGCCGAGCGGTGGGAGCTGTCGGGATGACCGCGCCCTCCCTCGATTTTACACGACCCTCGGAGCTCGCGGCGGTCGAGCCGCCCGAAGCGCGAGGGATCGAGCGCGACGAGGTTCGTCTGCTGGTCAGCGAACCCTCCGGCAATCACCATTCACGGTTCCTCGACCTCCCTTCGATGCTCGATCCGGGAGATCTCCTCGTGGTCAACGAAAGTGCGACACTGTCCGCGAGCCTGTCGGCGCGAGGTTCGCTCGGGGAGTTCCTCCTCAATTTCTCTACCGACTATGGTCATGGCATCTGGCTCGCCGAGCCTCGATGGTCGTTCGACCGCCCGGGCCCCCTCCCAATCCGACCGGGCGAGCGATTAACGATCGCGGGACTTCCGGGCCGGGCGTTGGGCGGGTTTCCGGGCCTGGAACGACTCTGGTTCGTCCAAGTGGAAGGGGACCTCAATGAACGTATGAGAACCGTGGGCAGGCCGATACGCTACGGATACACTGCTCGACCCTTTCCCCTGGACGCGTATCAAACCGTTTTTGCACGCGTCCCCGGTAGTGCCGAGATGCCTTCGGCCGGTCGCCCATTCAGCGCCCGCCTCCTCCGGTCGCTCGAGTCCCGGGGAGTTCGCCTCGCCACCGTGTTGCTCCACGCGGGCGTTTCCAGTCTGGAATTTGACTCCACCCACCCGGAAAGGGAACGACTGTACCCTGAACCGTTCGAGGTGCCCGCCGCCACCATCGCCGCCATCGAAAGGGCTCACCAAACCTGCCATCGAGTCGTTGCTATCGGGACCACGGTCATTCGCGCGCTGGAATCCGCATGGGAAGGCGGCGCTTTACGCCCGACCCGCGGGTTCACGCAGCTCGCGATCGCTCCGGAGCGAAGCGTCCGCTCGGTGGATGGATTGTTGACGGGTCTCCACGACGCTCGAACCTCGCATTTGCTCCTTCTCTACGCCCTCGCCGGCGAGTCTCGGATCCGAGCCGCCTACGAGGAAGCCATTCGAGCGCGCTACCTCTGGCACGAATTTGGCGACAGCCACCTGATCTGGGCGGCGTAAGGCCCCGGCACGGACCGAAACCTATGACGCGGCGGCGGCCCCGAGACCGGCGCGATGGCGGAGCGCATAGTAAAAGCCGCCAAATGCGGTGGCGGTCGGGGTCCGAAGTCCCTGGACCCGCAGCTGCTCTCGGACCTCCTTCGGGCTCTGCCGGAGGTCGAGCGTCTTGGTCGTGTCAAATCGATACTGGAACGTGCCATTCGGCCCGTGCGGGAAGGGCTCCCAATCCCGAGCGGTCGTCGGACGCAGGTCGGTGAGACGCTTCCCTTCGGAGGGGGCGAACATCGGGAGCGTTAGGTGCTCCTCCGTGAGCCAGATCATGGTCGCGTCTCGGATCGCTTGCTCCGTCGTTTCGTCGAGCGCGCCCGGAGCGACTTGGGCCTTGACCCATTCGACCATCGCATCGAACGTCTTCTCGGAGTTCTCTTCCAACATCTGGATCACCGCGAGCCGGATCGCACTCCGACGGAGCTGGGCGATCCCGGTATCGCTTAATCGATACTCCGAGGTCAGTCCGAGCAGGCTCTCCGAATTCTCCGCGAGATCCTTGAGCGAGAGCAGAAACAACGGGGTCGGAGGCTCGTCCGCCGTGAACCACAGGGAAAAGTCGTGCCCATTCGTCTCGAGGACGAGCGGGGCCTCGACCGCCTTGGCGTGTTTGGCGCCTTTGCCAATCTGGGTCGTGCCCTGGTCGCGGGGTCGAACCTCAATGATCATCCGAGGGAGGCCGGCGCCGTCCAAGAGCGCGTAATCGATGTGTTCGCCCCCATCCTTGGCCGGATAGTCCAGATAGACTTGTTTCTTGTCGTGGGGATCCCAACCCAACGTCTCGAGAAACGGGTTGACGATCCAATGTTTGATCTGTTGTTCGGTAATGTCGTTGACGTCCTTGAGGACCTCAGTGGCCACCAAGTTGAAGTCCGATAATCGGCGACTCAGGTCGACCGCTTCCATAGACGTCTAGTAAGACGCAAATTGAGTTATATCTAACCTCGGACGCCGTTGCGGAGCCACTTGGCCTCCGATTCGAGGAACGGTTCCACCCGTAAGAGGGGCCGGTCGAGTCCCTCGTACGGAGCAAGTCCCAGACGGTCGCTGAGGAGCCACTGGACCTCATACGCGTACAAGAGTGAGGATCCGAGGACCTCCAGAAAGCGGGCCAATCGTACGGATCCCCGAGGCGAAACGTGCCAATATCGCGGGCGCTTGTCGAGCGCCTGGTACATTTGGTCCGTGAGAGTCTGATATTCGTAGCGAACAGGCCCGCCCACGTCTTTGGTGCCACTCGAACTTCCCTCCGCTTCGAGTCGGAGCACTCGGGCCAGGTCCGACACGGCGATCGGACTGAGATGGTACTTCCCGTCGCCGAACATGGGGAAGACGGGGTATCGATGCATGAGGCGCATCATCACGGACAGGAGCCGGTCGTGAGGTCCGAAGAGCATCGTCGGTCGAACGATCGAATACGACAGGCCGCTCGACGCGAGCTCTCGATCGAACTCTCGTTTGTATCGCAGATAGGGCAACTGAGTTTCCAATTCCGGCGGGGCCTCCGGGACGCTAATGTGGAGCAGTCGTCGGATTCTCGACCGTCGGGCCGCCTCCAACATGCGTCGGAGTCCCGCCCCTAAGATCGCAAACTTCTCCGCCGGGCCCCATCGGTACCACGCGACATTGAGGATCACGTCCACATCGGCGAGCGCCGAATCCCATTCGGTGTAGGTTCCAATGTCGGCCGCCCACCAATCCAGGTGCGCGTGAGCCTCGGACGGCGACGACGACCGGTGCAACGAACGGATCTGGAAGTCGGCGCCAAATTCCCGGACGATGGCGCGTCCGACCAGGCCCCCGCCGCCCCCGATCAGCAGCAGGCGAGGTCGGTCCCGTTCGGGGTTCGTCAACGACCACCGATTGAAATCGGTGGCTTGTAGCTGAAGTCCGAAAAGTGTCCCCACCCTTCCTCACACCCCGCCACGATGGGCCGGTCGACTCCGGCCCTCGCCGCGATGTTCGTCGCGGCGATGTGGTCGGCCGGCCCAGCGAGGCCGCACGATCCGCATCGAAACTCGTCTCTCGACGGTCGGTTCCTTCGGTCCACATTCCCGCACGAGGGACAGGTGCGAGAGGTATTCCGGGGGTCCACGAAGACCACCGGAACGCCACGGGCCGCAGCCTTGTATTCCACGAAGGCCCGCAGTTGGCGGAAGCTCCAGGAGAGGTGTCGTCGCCGCTGGGAGCGCCGAACCGTGGTCCGCTGACGGATCCCCCCGAGTTCTTCGAGGGCGACCGCCCGCGCCGTGCCTTCGGCCCGCGCGACGATTTCCTTGGAGATGCAATGGTTGACCTGACGACGGACCCGGCCCTCCCGCTGGCCCAGGGATTTGAGGTGCCGCTTCGCGCTCTTCGTGTCCGCCGACTGAAGGCCCGCTCGAAGTCGGTCGATGCGGGCACGCACCCGGTCCACCTCGTCGGCCTTGTAAATCGTGCCGTCCGAATCGGTGGCGAGATTCACCACTCCCAGGTCGACACCCAGGGCTCCGGTCGGCTTGTAACACGGAGGGTCTCTGGATTCCACGGCCAACGCCAGATAGAACGCGCCGTCCCGATACACGAGGTCGGCCTCGCCCCGGAGTTTTCCGCGGGCAACGGCCTGCTGTCCGTACTCCGACCAACGGACACGGAACTCGTGACGGCCATCGAGTGCGAGCAGGGACACCTTTTCCCTTCGTTCTCCTTTCCACGACAGGATGCGCGAGTCGTAGGGAACGGCGCCGCGCCGACGGAAAACGGGCTTTCGGAAGGGGTCCCGGACGTAGGCTCCCCCGACTTTGCCGATCACCCGCACCGCCATCTGGGCCGAGAGACCGATCCTTTCTCGGACCATGCCGTAGGTCAAGTGGTGGAGATGGGTACGCTGCCGAGCCCTCTCGCGGAACGCCACTTCGCCCACCGCGTTGCAGGCTTGATTCATCGCCTCCAAGGTGCGCAGCAAGACGGGGGCTTCGGTAACCGTGACCTCCAATCGTACCGGCACGGTCCGCATTCACGCAGATGTATCCCTCCAGGCAGATTAAATCGCGGTGGAGATCAAGAGCGCCATTTCCGCCGTCTACGATTTGGCCTATCACATCGTATGGTGTCCCAAGTACCGGAAGAATCCCCCCGAGCCGGTCCAGCGCGGCCTCAAGACCTGTATTCGGTCCATCGCCGGGGCCGAGGGCTGGGAGGTCAAGCAGTTGGAGGTAATGCCCGACCACATCCACTTGTTCATCGGGGCGCCTCCTTCCGAGTCCCCTACGGGTATCGTCAAGGTGTTGAAGGGAACGACCGGGGTCGTCATGTTCCGTGAGCACCCGAACCTGAAGCTCGTGTTCCGGCATGGGCATCTCTGGAGCCCGAGCTACTACGTCGGGTCGGTGGGGCACGTCTCGGAAGAGACGGTGGCCCGGTACGTGCGGGATCAGACGGCGAGGACCGTGGGGCGCCCGAAGGGGTGGCGGGCTTCCTCCCCCCAACAAATTGGGGGGTCGCTGCCCGCGTGAGATTATGAAACCGGAAGCGGGACTGCCGGCTCCGTCGGTGGGGTCGATCGGAGGGAGGCGTCGGAACCGAAGAGCGCCCCCCAGCTCCGTTTCACCGACGGAACGACCTGCGAGACCTCGACGGGGCGGCCCAATTCCTGTTCGAGCGAGGTCATGATCTGCCCGTCCATCCCGCAAGGGCGGAATCTACCGAAGGGCGTCAAGTCGTTCGATACGTTCAGCGCGAATCCGTGGAACGTTACCCATTCTTCGATCGCGATCCCAACCGAGGCGATCTTGCGCGCGCCTCCGTCCACCCACACGCCCCGTCGACCGGGAACGCGTTCGGCCCGGACTCCGAAATCGGCGAGCGACGCGCCGACCAGCTCTTCCACGTCATGCACGAAGCGCCGCACGTCCCGTCCCCGAGGATTCAGATCGACGATCGGATACCCCACCAGCTGGCCGGGTCCGTGGTAGGTGCTAAACCCTCCTCGCTCGACCTGGAAGATCGGTAACCCGCTGGCGGCGGCGCCCCCGTCGTCCCCTTGAATTCCGATGGTCACGACCGGCGGATGCTCGACCAGAATCAGCGTGTCGCCAATGGCGCCGCGTCGCCGGGCGGACCGCAGTCCGCGCATCTCTTCGAGGGATGGGCCATACTCCCGCAGACCCCATTCAACGACGTCGGGCATCGGAGGTCCTCCGGGCCACATGCATCGGCTCGCCGAGCCAAAGGAGCGCCGCTTCCCCCAACGTTTCCGAGAAGGTCGGATGGGGGTGGATCGTTTGAGCGAGGTCTCGGACGGTCGCCCCCATCTCGAGAGCATGCGCCACTTCGGCGATGTATTCCCCCGATTGGGCCCCGATGGCATGGACCCCGAGGAGGAGCCCGGAGGCTTCGTCGCCCACCAGCTTCACCCAGCCCGCGGTCGCATGCGCGGCATGGGCTCGGCCCAGCGCCGCATACGGAAAGCGGACCTCGCGGGCCTGCGGGTATCCTCGAGCCGGCGCTTCTGCGAGGGTGAATCCGACCGAGGCGATCTCAGGGGTCGTAAAGACCACGGACGGGATCGCCTGGAATTGGAAACGCGTGGGTCGACCGGCGATCGCCTCCGCGGCGATCGTGCCCTCCCGATACGCTTTGTGCGCGAGCATTGGGGGGCGACAGACATCCCCCACGGCATAGATGTGCGATACGTTGGTCTGCTGTCGGTCGTTGACGGAGACGAAACCGGTTCGGGGGTCGGCCGCCACGCCCGCCTCCTCGAGGCCGAGGTCGCGGGTGGCGGGCCGCTTCCCGACCGTCAGAAAGAGCTGCTCGGCTCGGAGTTCCTCGGTCTGGCCTTGCTGATCGACCGAGAGCCGGACGCCGTTCGAGTCCCGAGCGAGTCCAATCGCCTTAGATCCGGTACGGATCGTGATGCCGAGTTTCGTCAACGTTCGCGTGAGTTCGAGCGACAGATCGGTCTCCACGCCGGGGAGGATCTGGGGAAGCAGCTCGACGATGGTGACGGACACGCCCACCTGGACGAGAAACTCGCCTAGTTCGCATCCGCTGACTCCACCCCCGAGGATGATCATTGAAGAGGGCAAGCGATGGAGCGCGAGCAGTTGATCGGCGTTCACCACTGCCGCGCCATCGGGTTCAAAGCCGGGGAGGACGGAATGGGTCGCCCCGGTCGCGATGATCGCCGTTTGGAAATCGATGCGCTCGCTTCCTCCGTCGGGAGCGACCAGCTCCGCAGATTGGGGGCCGGTGAATTGTGCTTCCCCCGGAAGGACCTCGACCCCGGCGGACTTGAGTAAGCTCGCGACGCCTTGTCGCTCCTTCGTGACCACCGAATCCTTCCAGCGCTGGGTTTGTTCGATATCGAACGTCGCATCGGGCGCCCGGACGCCGATCTCGGGTCCTTGCTCGCGCAGCTCGTGATACAATTGAGCGGCGTGAATCAGTGCCTTCGAGGGGATGCATCCTCGGTTGAGACACTCTCCTCCCAGTTCGCGACGTTCGACCAGTAACGCGGCTTGGCCGAGTTGGCCGAGACGGATCGCCGCGACATACCCCCCCGGTCCTCCCCCGATCACGAGGGTCCCCGTCTTTCGAGCGTAGGTACCGGCCACGGATTCACGCCCCGGTGCCGAGACTGGGAGGGGCCGAACGAGCGGCCCACACGTCTTCCAAGAGAGAGGCGGGGTCCGGCGGCGGCTGCGCTTCGGCGATTGCGATGGCCGATCGAACCTGGGCGTCAGCTTCGGTTGCAATCATCCCCCGCTCGGAATCGGAGAGCATTTCGTGCTGCCCCAACCATTGTTCAAGTCGCGACACGGGGTCATGGGCTTCGGCTCGAGTCATCCAATCGGATGGCTGGTATCGTTTCGGATCGTCGGAAGTCGAATGGGGGGTCATTCGATACACCACGTACTCGAGCAACGTCGGTCCGCCGCCCGGTCGTGCCCGATCGAGCGCACGCTGGAGGGAAGCTATGACTGCGACGAGGTCGGTCCCATCGATGCGCGCTCCCGGGAGGCCGTAGGCGCGAGATTTCTCCGCCAGGGTCGCCACCCGTGTCTGACGCTCGACGGGATTCGAGATCGCCCACTGATTGTTCGTACAGCAGAAGATGACGGGAACCTGCCAGACCGCCGCGAAGTTCAGTCCCGAGTGAAAATCGTTCGCGGACGTGGCGCCGTCTCCAAAAAAGGCGAGGGAGACCTCCGAGCCCCCCCGGCGGCGGATCGCGTAGGCGGTGCCCACGGCGTGGGAGATCTGCGTGCCGATCACCGACGACATGGACACGTAGTGGTTCGGTCGGGCGGTCGGATGGCACGGCATCTGACGTCCTCGGGCCGGATCGAGGTCGGTCGCGAAGAGGTGGCTCGCGTACTCGGCCAGCGGAAGTCCTCGCACGATCGCCACGAGTTGTTCGCGCAGTCCCGGGTACACCCAATCGCCTTCCGCGGCACACAGGCCGGCGCCGACGTTGACCGCCTCTTGACCGGTCGCGGCGCCGTAGAAGCCGACCCTCCCCTGGCGCTGAAGCGCGGTCATGCGTGCATCCAGCGTTCGCCCAAGGATCATCCAGCGGTACGCTGTCCGCAAGCGGTCTTCCCAGCCGGGACCCAACAGGGAGTGTACGGTTTCCGGGTCGTAGGACAAAGGAACGATCTTCGGGAGCTCCGTCATGCGAGCTCGGAGAACAATTGGTGAGGATCTTCTAGACAGGACTTGACGACCGCAATGAATTGCGCCGCGACGATCCCATCCAACACCCGATGGTCGAGGGAGAGGGAGAGATTCATCAGGTCGGCCGGGCCGAGCTGACCATCCGGCCGATAGATGGGACGTCGGACGATCTTATGAACGCCGAGGATCGCCACCTCCGGATAGTTGAGGATCGGTGTGGCGAGGATCCCGCCAAGGGCTCCCAAGCTCGTGATGGTAAACGTACCCCCCATCATTTCCTCCCGCTGAAGCCGACCGGCGCGCGCTTTCTCGGCTAGTTCCTGAATTTCGCGCGCGAGCTGGGAGACGCTGCGTTGCTCCGCTTGGTGTACGACGGGCACCAGTAACCCCTCCGGGGCCGCCGTGGCGATGCCGATGTTGTAGGTCGAGTAGACGACGAGCTCCTTCGCTTCCTCGTCGATCGTGGCATTGGCGCGCGGCTGCGCCTTGAAGCCGGCGATCACCGCTTTGATGATGAAGGGGAGATACGACAGGCGGACTCCGTCCTTTTCGACGTGTTTGGCCATGCGATCGCGGAATCGAACGAGCTCGGTCACGTCGACCTCCTCGACGTACGTGAAATGAGCGGCGCGGTGGGTCGCTTCGGCCATGTGCTCGAAGATCACTCGACGAATTCCTCGGATGGGGATCCGCTCGAGAACGCCGGCGGCCTCATCACCGGGCTTTGGGGTGACCTTCGCCGGAGGCTCCTCCTTCCTGGACGCGGTCGGAGTCTCCGGCGATGCTGAGCCGGCGGAGGACTGCGGTGGAACACTGGACGGCGGAGCCGCCCCTCCGGGGGCTAGGTCGGCTTCCGTGATACGGCCCCCAGCCCCGCTTCCATGGAGGGTGGAGAGATCGATGCCGCGTTCCGCCGCAAGCCGACGCAGGTATGGAGACGCTAGCGAACGTCCACTCGGAGTCCCGCTCGCGGGAACATTGGGAGCGGCCGCTGAAGTCTGAGGAGAAACCGGAGAGGCCTTACCGCCAGACGGTGCCTCGGGGCGCACGGAATCAGCCCCGGTGGGAGCCGCCCTCGGGCTTCCACCCGTTTCAATTGAAACTAGCAGCCCTCCGACTTTGACTTTGTCTCCCACCGCGGCGTGAAGATGGAGAATCTTTCCGGCCTTCGGCGAGGGGATCTCGACATTCGCCTTATCCGTCAATACCGAGACGAGCGGAGCATCCTCCTGGACGGTGTCGCCTTCCTTCACGAACCATTGGACCACTTCTCCCTCGGCGACGCCCTCTCCGATGTCAGGGAGCCGGAACTCGTAGACCATGAACCGCTCCTTGTTCACCCGGCCGCGACGGTCGCTCGGATCTGATGCGCGATTCGTTCGGCGGTTGGTAGGTACAGATGTTCGAGGGCGTAGGGGAACGGGGTATCGTACCCGGTCACTCGGGCGATGGGGGCCTTGAGCGAGTAGAGGGCTTTCTCGGCCACGATCGCCGCCAGCTCCGCTCCGAAACCACAGAAACGAGGGGCCTCATGCACGATCACCAAGCGACCGGTCTTCTCAACCGAGCGGAGAACGGCGGCTTCGTCGAGCGGGACCAAGGTTCTCAGATCGACGACCTCCGCGGCGATTCCGTCGGTCGAAAGCGACTCGGCTGCCTGAAGGGACAAGGGAATCATCGCCCCGTAGGCCAAGACGGTGACATCCGTTCCCTCTCGAGCCATCCGAGCTTCTCCGAACGGAACTCGGTGATCGCCATCCGGAACCTCCCCCGTGACCGAGCGGTAGATACGTTTGGGTTCCAAGAACATGACCGGGTCCTCATCGTGGATCGCGGTCAGTAACAATCCCTTGGCGTCCGCCGGCGTCGAGGGGATCGCGACCTTGAGCCCCGCGGTGTGCGCGAAGTACGCTTCCGAGCTCTGGGAGTGATACAATCCCCCCTTGACTCCGCCCCCATACGGCGCACGGATCACGACGTGACACGGGTATTGTCCGCCGGAGCGGTATCGGAACTTCGCGAGCTCGCTGACAATCTGGTCGAACGCCGGGTAAATGAAATCGAGAAACTGGATCTCCGCGACCGGCTTGAGTCCGTAGAGCGCCATACCGATCGCAGTGCCGATGATGCCGCACTCCGAAAGCGGCGTGTCGATCACCCGATCGGGTCCGAACTCTTTCAGCAGACCCTCGGTCGCTCGGAAGACGCCTCCGTTGACTCCGATATCTTCTCCGAGCAGGAGCACGTCGGAATCCTGTTTGAGCGCTTCTTGGAGCCCCCGATTCACGGCCTGCACCAGGGTGAGTTCGGTCACGGCTTCACCACGCCTTCCTGCACGAGCCGTTCGAGGCCCTCACGCTCGGCCAGGAGCTGAGGGGTCGCTTGGGCGAAGACGTCGTCTAAGAACGAATAAGGATCCAAGGCCGGAGTGGACTCTGCCTGCTGGAGCGCCGCGTTCACTTCGGCTTTGGCGGTCTCCCAGACTTTCTGGTCGGCCTCCTCGGTCAAGATCCCGGAAGTGATCAGGAAATGTTTCAGTCGCGCGATCGGGTCCTTCTCCTTCCACTGTTGAAGTTCGGCGTCCGTACGGTATCGCCGGGGATCGTCGGACGTCGAGTGCGGACCCATCCGATACACTTGAGCCTCAATGAGCGTCGGTCCCTCTCCTCGCACCGCTCGCTGTCGGGACTCGGCGACGGCTCCGTAGACGGCCTGAATGTCCATCCCATCCACGACGACGCCGGGAAATCCGTAGGCGCTGGCTTTCTCCGCGAGCGTCGCGCTGCGGGTCTGTTTCTCTCGCGGGAGCGAGATCGCCCACTGATTGTTCTGACAGAAAAAGATCGTCGGCGCCTTGAAAACACCCGCGAAATTCATGCCGGCGTGAAAGTCATTCGAGCTCGTGGCGCCATCGCCGAAGAAGGACGCCGTGACGATCGACTGCCCCCGTCGCTGCGCGGCCATCGCCGCACCGACCGCGTGAGTAATCTGAGTCCCGATCGGAGACGAGGCCACCACGATATTTCGATTGCGATACCCGTAATGGTTCGGCATCTGACGCCCCTTGAGCACATCGCCGGCATTCCCGATGAATTGGTCGAGCAGTTCGAGGAGCGTTACCTTGCGCACGAGCGCGAGTGCGAGCTCTCGATAGGCGGGAAAAATCCAATCTTCCGGGTCCAGGGCCCACGCGGCGCCCACTTGGGCGGCTTCTTGGCCCTGCATGGGGACGTAAAAACCGATTCGGCCCTGGCGCTGGAGGGTTAAGCAGCGCTCATCGACGACCCGGGCCAATACCATGTAGCGGTAGGCTTCCGCCAACCCGTCGGCGGCGATCTCGGTGGGTGCCGCCGGGTCCGACGCTGGTTTCGACGCGCTCGATTCCGCCACGGACACCCCGAGAGAGCGCGAGCGGTGCGTCTCTTATAAGATTAGAGGAACCGCCTACCTTTAATCCGGAGAATGAGATGACTTCGGGCTCGTCGAGACGCGTCGATCTCGCTTCGTCCTCGGGGGTACCTCGGTTGGACGCTCCTCCAACGCACGATCTCGAAAAATCGTCGTGGACGAGGCGAGACCTATTTGTAGGGGCGCTCGCGTGGCGGCGCGCTCTTGATCGAAAATGAACGCAGCATCAGTCATCGAGACTCGGGGAATCACCCGAGTCTTCGATTCTCGCAAAGGATTCCTCTTCAACGAGGTCACTCGCACGGAAGCGCTTCGAGGGGTGGACCTCGACGTCGCTCCCGGTGAGATCTACGGGCTCCTCGGCCCGAACGGCGCGGGGAAGACGACCCTCGTCAAGATCCTCTCGACGCTACTCCTCCCGACGAGCGGGACGGCCCGGGTCCTAGGCCGCGATGTCACGCGAGAGGCGGTCGCCCTGCGACCGCGGATCGGACTCGTGCTGGGCGGCGAACGAGGGCTCTACACCCGCATCAGCGCCCGAGAAAACCTACGCTACTTCGCGGACCTTTACGGGATTCCGATCAAGGAGCGGGACGCGCGGATCCAAGAGGTCCTCGATCGTGTCGGATTGACGGACGCCGCCGATCGCCGAGTGGAAGAGTTCTCCCGGGGGATGAAGCAGAAGCTCCACTTGGGTCGCGGGATCCTCCACCGGCCCGAACTCCTCTTCTTGGATGAGCCGACGATCGGACTCGATCCCAAGAGCGCGCGGGAGACGCGTAAGCTCGTTCGCAGCTTGATCACCGAGGGCGTGACGATCTTCCTCACCACCCACTATATGTTCGAAGCCGAAGAGCTCTGCCAACGGATCGCGGTCCTTTCCAAGGGCCGCATCGTGGGCAACGATACGGTCGCCGGACTCCGCCACTTGGTCGGCGGCGACCGGACGTTCGAGGTGGAAGCGTACGGCTTTGACGACACGGAGATCGAGGTCTTGCGAAAGCTTCCCGGTATCTCGAAGATCGCGAGCGAAGAGTTCGGTCCACGCACTCGGCTGACGATGCGCGTCCGGACCCTCGAGACGTCTCTCGCCGACGTTCATTCCTCGTTGCAAAGCCATCCGGAACTGGCACTCCGCGAACGCCGGACGTCTCTGGAGGATGTCTATCTCGACCTCGTCGAGGAGGAGGCCAGCTAGATGCGACTCGCGGAAGTTTCGCGGGCTCGCTCGACGGTCGCCTCGCTTCGGCTGGCCTTGCTCTCGTTCATGGCCGATCCGCAGTGGCTCATTCCCTCGATGATCGCTCCTGTCGTCTTCGGACTGGTCGCGTTCGAGCTCTTCGTGGGATCCGGACCGTACTTCGTGCTCTACGCGCTCCTCGG
Source organism: uncultured Thermoplasmata archaeon (assembly GCA_963749195.1). Taxonomy (GTDB): domain Archaea; phylum Thermoplasmatota; class Thermoplasmata; order Lutacidiplasmatales; family UBA184; genus Lutacidiplasma. Next base: position 22,280 of record CAVVLX010000009.1, on the reverse strand, counting down.
CGCGGGAATGATGAGCATGTGGGGCCAGACCCTGTACGGAAGCGGGTGGGCCACGGGGCAGGATCGAGAGTTCGGCACGCTGGAGCCGACGCTCCAGGCTCCCACGCCCTACGTCTACGTCGTGTGGGGTCGCGTGATCTGGAATGTCCTGTCCGGGCTCATTGGAATGGCGATCGTCTACGTCGTCATTCTCGCGGCATATGGGGCTCCGCCACCGATCGGAAACCCCGTAGAATTCGTCGTGCTCTTCGTGTTCGTTCTGCTGACGCTGGCGGCCGTGGGAGTCGTCTTTGCGGCGGCGTATGTGTACACTCGTTACGCGGGATTCATCCAGAATGTGGGCGAATTCGCGTTCTACATCGGGACGGGCTGCACGTTTCCCATCGTGTTGCTACCGTTCTGGTCGAACCCCGTCTCCCTGATCTTCCCGCCCACTTGGGCGCTGGACGCGCTTCGCTACGCGTCGATTCCCGGATACCCCGGTCTGAGCTGGGGCTTCTGGGGCGATCTCGCCGGAGCGGTCGGAACGACCGCGATCTACCTGGTGATCGCGGGCACGATCTTTCACCGCGTCGAGCGCCACGTCCTCGAGATGGGGAACTTGAGCGACTACTAGGAGTTCGCTGGATGACCGTCGCGTATCGCTCCTCGTTCTGGCGCACCCTCTGGGCCAACGCGCTCATCGCCCCGCGGACGACGCTGGGATTCATGCGCCTCGATTTCGTCATCGGAACGATCTTCATCATTCCGCTCACTCAGATGGCGTTCTTCGCGTTCGTCGTGACCCTCGGGGGCGGCAGCGCCGCCGAGATCGCGTTCGTGGCTGTAGGGAACGCGGTCGCGACGGTGACCTACGCGAGCGTGTTCTCGGTGTGTCAGACCACGGATAACGAAAAACAGATCGGCACCATGGAGCACCTGTTGGTCTCCCCCACCAATCGATTCGCTCTATACCTCGGGCGCGGACTGCTACCCATCCTGATCTCTTTGCTGACGGTCACCGTCGCACTCGTATACGCGGTGACCATCTTCCGCGCGCCGATCGTGAGCGGTAGCGACACGAATGTCGCGGTCTCGATCGTGCTGATCGCGTTTGCGATGGTCGGCTTCGGCCTCCTCCTCGGCGGCGTCGCCCTCTACTTGCGAACGTCGATCATCCTCGCGAATATTTTCCTCTTCATTGGGCTCTTGCTCTCGGGCGCCAACTTTCCCGTGAGCGCCCTGCCGATCCCCCTCCAGTGGGCGGGAGATGCACTCCCCCTCACGTGGGGCATCGCGGCGATCCGAGCGAGCTTGAACGGGGCTGGGATCGGTCAGCTGCTCCCCTTGTGGGGCGCCGTCGCCGTGTCCGCGCTCGCCAGCTACGGGCTCGCGGTCGGGTTGTGGACGACGTTCGAGCGGCGGGCGCTGAAAACCGGCAGCATCGCGCGATTCTGAGGAGAACTCAGTCGCTGAGGTCGTCCATCCGGCCCTCGTGCCCGAGCATCATGCGTCCATCCCGGACGAGCTCCTCCAGCGTGGGCCGGGGACCCCCGATGCGCTCCGTATCGAGCTGCACCATGCGCTCGTGCAACCACTCGAACTCGCCGAAAACCAAGTGGTCCCGATATTCCTCGCGGGCGCGTCCGATCCGGTCGACCGGCGAACGCATGAGCGCGAAATACGCCGTGACCCAGCCGCCGAACGCATCCCAGATCAGCGTTTCATCAAGGATGCCGCGGTGCGTCAGGTACCCCATGAGCTCGAAGAAGCGCGGAATCTCGAACGGGATCGGCGCCTCCGGGTCTCCGCTCAAGAGCCCAATCGCTAGGCGTCGCCGCGCAAGCCGCATCTCGGTATGGTCGAACTGTTCGCGCAGCGCGATGACCGCGTTGCCCGAGTTGAGTTTCTGGGCCTGGCGCGTCTGCCAGTACATCAGCACGATCGTGCCGACGACCGCCGCCCAGCTGGCCGCGACGGCCAACGTCGTTAGCTCATCGAGTGCCATTCGGGTCGGTGCGGGCAATTCGCGTGGCCAGAAAGAGGTTCCGCCCTCCGAAGGGCTCCTCAGAAGCGTTCAATCCGAATCGACGGTATCCGAGGACGCTGTCGGGACGGGAACTTTCCCGCGCAGGAGCGTGGGAATCAGCGCCGTGAGGATCAGGCCGGCGGAGACCAGGAAGATCAGATGGATTGAAGAGAGGAATCCCGCCGCCACGCTCGTATCTCCGCCGGGGATTGGCGCCCCGACGAGGATCGCCTGGATGGCGGACCGGGGCATCACGGACGCCATGATGGCGAGCGTGAGTCCCAGCGATAGGGTCGAGCCCGTGTTCAGAAGCGTCGTACCGATACCGGAGGCGACCCCCCGTTGGCTCGGGGGCGCGGCCGTCATCATCGACGCGCGATTCGGTGCGGCGAACAGCCCCATCCCGGCTCCGGCCAGCACCAGCGGCGGCGTGAGCTGCAAGAACGAGTCCGTCGGTCCGATCGTCGAGAGCCAAAGGAATCCGGAAGCTGAGACGAGCAGACCGGCGATCAAGAACGGTCGGGGGCCGAACCGGTCCGAGAGCCACCCGCTGAACGGCCCCACCACCGCCAGCGACGCGGAGACGGGGATCAGGAAGAGCCCGGCGGTGAAGGGGCTCAAGAAGCGAGGGGGGCCCTGGAGATAGAAGACGAGGACGAACGTGAACGCTCCGCGCGCCAACGCGTTGAAAAAGATCGCCGAAACCGACGAAGAGAACTGACGATTTCGTAAGAGGGAGAGGTCGAGCATCGGCGACGCGACCCGCGTCTCCACAAATAGAAAGAGCACGAGCATGGCCACGCCGAGGGCCACGATCGCCACTTCTTCGGTTAGAGCGAACTGACCCAGGGCTCCGAGCGTCACGGCAAGCAGGATGCTCGAGAGTCCCGCGGCGAACAGGATGTTGCCGGCCCAATCGATCCGCGCATGTTCCTCGGGCTTCGCGAGCTCATGCAGGTCCACCCGGGCTCGAATGGTCGCGATGATGCCGATCGGGACGTTGACGAAGAAGATCCATCGCCAGCCAATGGTCGAGGTGATCACGCCGCCGATCACGAGCCCCGCGACGGCGCCGACGACGATCGACACTTGATTGATCCCTAGGGCGCGTCCACGCTCGTTCGGCGGAAACGCGTCGGTGATGATCGCGGCCGAATTGGAGAAGAGAAATCCCGCCCCGATTGCTTGAACGAGCCGAAAGCTCACCAGCTCGAGGCCCGTCTGGGAAAATCCACAGAGTAAGGAGCCCGCGGTGAAGATGATGAATCCGAGGACGTACAGCCGAACCCGGCCAAACATATCGCTGAGGCGCCCAAAGTTGAGCAGTACGACAGCCGTGAGCAGCGAGTAGCCGATCAGGATCCACAGGAGGATCGTCGGAGTTGTTTGGGGAAGCTCTCGCCCGATGGTGGGGAGGGAGATCAGCACGATATTGATGTCGATCGACGCCATCAATGTCGCGATCGTGGTGTTCGAAAGGACCAGCCACTTGTACTGCACAACCGGCGGCTTAGCCGTCACCTCGCTGGGCCGCGGGTTGGCCCGCTGTCGATCGCCCCAAATCGATCCCTACGGAGTGCTCGGGGCTTGATAGCCCGCGATCTGGGCCGATATCTTGTCGATGTACTCCCGGAAGTGAGTCAAGACGGTGCGGGAGGTAATGATCCCCACGACTTGATCGCCGGACTGCACGAGCATGCGTCGGATGCCGAGCGTCGCCATCTGGGTTACGAGTTCGTCGGTCGGCGTGTCGGGCGGGCACGAGTGAATCGATCGGGTGGCGAGACCCGAGACGCGCATCGAGGCCGTATCCGCTCCCGGAGCGGTGATCTTCTCGAGAAAATCCCATTCCGTGACGATGCCAACAATGGACTTCGTTTTCGCGACGACGACGGCGTATCCCTTTCGCCGTTCGACCATCAGTCGCGCGCAGGTCAGCGCGTCCAGATCCTCGTCGACTGTGAGCACCGGCGACTCCATGATGTCTCGCGCGCGGAGTACCATGAGCTCCGGAATCCACCGCAGAAAATAAGCGAATCCTCGCGGCGGACGGAATCAAATCAAACGTCGCCCTCCGTTCGGGGACGAAGTGCCCTCTTGCCGGGGCAGAGTCGGGTAGTACCTACGCGTTCAATAGGGGGGACGAGTGGACCACGTGGGCGGGCCACTGCGCCCTCACTTGACCGAGAACGGTCCGAAGCTCGGATTGCTCCGCCGGATTTAGCGCGTAGCGGGGTGGACGCACGCGAGACGTACCGATGCCCAGCTCCTCCGAGACGAACTTAATTCGCTGAACGAATTTGACATCCGAGTCGTACCGCAAGAGGGGGAGAAACCACTCGAAAGTGGTCGCTGATTTCGTGGGTGCCTCCTCGTTGCAAGCGGCGAACAGGTCGACTGATTCCCGAGGCATCGCGTTTGCGAGGCCGGCAACCCAGCCCCTGGCACCGGCAAGGACTCCGGGACGAACGACTTCATCGATCCCCACAGACACTTGAATCCGAGGTCCGAAACGACGAGTGAGCTCGCCGATCCGCTCCGATTGGCCAGTGGAGTCCTTTACGGCCTCGAGATTCGGGTTTCTCCGGGTCAGCTCATCGACGTGATCGACCGAAAAATCGATACCGTAGGCGGCGGGATTGTTGTACAGCATTGCCGGTAGCGGAGTTGCCTGGATGACGGATTCCACGTGCGACCGCGTCTCCTCCCAATCGCCGCGATAGACGTACGGCGGAAGGACCATGACTCCGTCGCAACCAATCCGAGCGGACGCCTTCGCGAGACCTACCGCCTCGGAGGTTCGTAGTCCGGAAATCGCGGCGATCACTCGACGAGGAGGCGCCATCGTCGAGCGTCCAAGTTCCAGGAGGCGGCACTTTTCCTGGAAGTCGAGCGTGGCGCCTTCCCCCAACGATCCCAGGAGGACCACGCCCTCGATTCCGTTCTGAGAAAGCCAAGCTAAGTGCCGAGCAAAGAATTCCTCATCGATCTCCAACTTCGGGGTGAACGGAGTGGTGACGGCGGGAAGTACTCCCGACCAGTCCATCGTTACTTCTCCCGGGACGCCGACACCTGCCGAGCCGACCGCTTGTCCTCGGGGACGAACCCGTGGCCGAACGGATCGCGGGGGTCCAGCCACAGCTCCGACTCGGCCACGACGTAGGCGGAACCCGTAATGCTTGGCATCACCCGACCGTCTTCTACCGCCTCGACCCGTCCGTCGAAACAGCTTCCGACGATGCTCTCCTGACGGTACGATTGACCTGGTTCGAGTCGACCGTCCGCGTACAAACACGCGAGTCGAGCGCTGGTGCCCGTTCCACAGGGGGATCGGTCGTACGTTCCGTCGGGACAGAGTACGAAATTTCGGCTGTCGACCCCCGCGCTCCGATGCTGCTCATCGTAGAGCGCCACATGTCGAATCGCCTCGCCGTCCCCTCCCCGAATTCCATCCTCCCGGAGCCGCTTTCTCAGCAGCAGAGAAAAACTGGTCAACTCCGGTATACGGGCGCGGACGAGCGGGATCGGCGACCGGTCTACGAGGAAGAACCAATTCCCCCCCCACGCGACATCGCCTACAATCACTCCGACGTCAGGAACGTCGACAGAAACTGCATGTTGAACCCGGTAACTGGCCACATTCGTGAACGTGACCTCTCCCGATTCGTGCAGCTGCGTCACTACTCGACCGACGGGGGTCTCGACCCCGTGCGTGCCTGGCGCTGCACGGCCGAGGTGCGCGAGAGTAGCCATGAGGCCGATGGTCCCGTGCCCGCACATGCCCAAGTAGCCGGCCGAGTCGAAGAAAATCACTCCCGCCAGGCAGCTTGGGTCCTCGAGGTCGCAGAGCAACGCACCGACGGTGGCTTCCGAGGAACGGGGTTCGCCGACGATTGCGGCTCGGAATTCATCGTGATCGAGCTCCAAACGGCGCCGACGGTCGACGATCGTTCCCTCTCCAAGGTCCGGACCTCCGGAGAGGATCACTCGGGTGGGTTCGCCACCGGTGTGGGAATCAATGACCCGTACTCGCTGCGCGTCGGTTCCCACCATTCGATCCGGCACCGGTCACACCGGTGGCTCATGTATCTGTCGAATCGAGGCGCAGGGTAAGTCTTTTGGCTCTCGAACTGCGAGCAGGCCCCCCTGTCAGACCCAATTTACGAGAATCGTGGATCGATGGAACGTCCGCACGGTAAGTCGGGCGACGGAGGCCACCGCCAAGAGGAGGACCCCCGTGATCGCGATCAAGGCGATCGGAGAGCTACCCACGAGGCCGATGGCTGCTACGACGACGGCAAAAACGGGGAGAACGACGAGCATGGAAAACTGCTGGGCCGTGCGTACATCCTTCACGCGAGACGAAATGATTAGCGTGGCGAAAGTGCCGAGGAAGCCGAGGAGCGTTCCCGCGACCAGCATGTCGTAGAGGACATCGACGTTCGGGAGCGGGGGGGAGTGGCCCGCGGACGTCGAGATCGCATCGACCAGGACGATCAACGCCGTGAACGAAAAGTAGTTGGCGGCCAGGGCGGGAATCAGTGGAGCGACGGCCTTCCCCCAGAGGAGTTCAGTATCCGAAATCGGCGTCGCTAGGAGCGGCTCGAGGCTCCGATTGGTCTTCTCTTGTACGATGCCCGGCGCCGCGATCACGACGGCGATCAATGCCGGGGTCAAGAGCAAAAGGGAGGAACCGATGAGCAGGGTGGTCCCGTACCCGCTACTGCCGGGACCTCCCCCGGAAGTCACGGTCAGCGTGGCGTCGAGGAGGAGAAAGACCGGCAGCACGAAGATCGAAGACCATACGTAGCGATTCCCGCGAAGTTCGGCGAGGTCCTTTCGAACGATCTCCCAGACGATGGCTCCTCTCACGAAGCACCCCCCGACTCCAAGGGACGCGAGGCCGACGGGTGACCTCGATCGTCGTCGACCAGTTTGAGATACACCTCTTCCAACGAATGAGCCGCTCGTTCGACATATTGAACCCGAGCTCCGCGCTGAACGAGCATCGCTAGCAACGACGGATTATTTCGGTCGGGATCGTCCATTTGAACCAACAGCTGGTTTCCGTTCTGGCGGACGTCTTGCACCGCCGGGAACGCTCGAACGGCCGCGATCGTCGGGTCGTCGATCGCCTCAAGCTGGTAGTCGATGGTCGGTCGAAACAACCGTCGCTTGAGCTCCGCCGGAGAGTCGAGCGCGAGCAACCGGCTTCGCAATATGGCAACGCGGTCACTCAGCCGGTCCGCATCATCAAGGTTGTGCGTCGAGAGGAGGATCGTGCGTCCCGCGGAACGAAGTCGCACGATGTAATCGCGGACCACCTTCGCCGCCTCGGGATCCAGTCCGGAAATCGGTTCGTCCAGGATCAAGCATTCCGGATCGTGAAGCATCGCGCGGGCGATGGCGACCTTCTGTTTCATGCCCTTCGAGAAGGTCGCGACGATCTCGTTGCGACGATCCCAGAGCTCGAATTCCTCGAGCAACTGCCGAGCCCGGCGATCGATGTCCGCCGGGGGCATCGAATTCAATCGACCGAAGAACTGGAGATTGCGAAAGGCGGTCAACGATTCGTAAAGTCCCGGAGTTTCGGGAAGAATTCCAATTCGGGCATGCACTTCGGCTAGTCGCTCCGGGTCGCCGAGGTCGATCCCATCCACGTACACCGATCCCGAAGTCGGTTCGATGAGGCCGGCCAACAGTCGGATCGTCGTCGTCTTGCCGGCCCCATTAGGGCCGAGCAACGCGAAGATCTCTCCCCGCTGAATTTCGAAGCTCAGGTCCTCGACCGCCGGACGACTCGCCGAAAAGCTGCGGGTCAAGTTCTCCGCGGCGATGAAGGTCGTCACTCAGCTGTCATCCCCCTCAATCTGTGCGAACTCGGACCGCGGGAACGAGGAGAATAGCTCACGCGGCGCAGATAAAGGCCCTGCCAAGCGGGTTTGCCGGGAAGGGGTGGGCAGAGCGGGAGGAGGATTCCCGCCCTACCGAAGTCGCGAACTCAGATCCACCAGATCAAATTCCCCACGTTCGGGGTACCCAACCCCGTCGGCGCGTCGTAGCCTCGCGTTGCCAGGAATCCGGTTCCGGGCTCGAAGGCGTTCGAGCCCACCCGGACATCGTGCAGCAACCCGGGGAATCCAAAGAAGTAGAGCAGCGCGGCGAAGTCGCCTGCGCTGTGGTGGTGGAGTTGGTCGGCAATGGCCGTAACTGCGGCCCATTGCGGGGAGCCGGCGCTGGTGCCCCCAAAGATGTAGAATCCCGCGGCGGACGGAACTGCGCTGTAATATCCCAGCACTCCGCCATCCACGCCCGCATCGTACGAAAGGTCGACATCCACGCGGCCGGAAGAGTGGTAGGAGTGGCCCGCTGCGCACGTCGACGGGGTCTCACCAGTGCAGGCGTAGGGCGTGATCTTGCTGCCGAACTGGTAGAACGGCGTGGGGAAGTATTGGCTGGGAGCTCCCCCGGTTACGCCGAAGATCGCCCCGTTGGCCGCGAGTGTGGCGTTCTCGAAATCGTTCCACGTGGTTTCAAACCCGTAGCTGGCCGGCGCCGAATCCAATGGGCTAGCGACCGTAGTTCCTGAGGCAAAATCGAGGTCTAGGAACGTGCCCCCCACTCCAATGTTGAGGGGGTTGTCGGCAGGGTACGAGGCTGAATTGGTCGGACACGTAAATTGCGCGCCGAGGTCGCCGGCCGAGGCGAACATGGTGATACCCTGCGCCGCGGCTTCCTGATAGATGTGGTTGTTCTCCTGGAACCAGGGCGAGCTCGCGCCGGGAGTGAACGTACACTCTGGAGACCCGAAGCTCTGGGACCAGATCGTACCCAAATGGTGGTTCAGCGCGTACTGCTCGGCAAACGCGATGTCGCCGTTCGAGTCGCTCAGTGCTACGACGAGGTCAATCGTCGCCCCTGGCGCCATCGCGTGGCTGTACTGCGTGTCGAGGGTGATTTCCTGCGTCCAACTCACCTGATCGCCGTTGGTCAAGTCCACCGTGGGGCAACCCGCTGGGCAGATGATGTTCAGATGCGCCGGGGGGAGACCGAAGACCGCATCGAACGTCGCGAGATCGCTAGCGACCGTCGGGTCACCGAAAGCATCGAAGATTACGATCGTTTGACCGGCTCCGGCATTCGCGTAGCCGCCGACGGCTTTGTAGGCAGGACCATAATTGTAGCCACCTTGAATTTCCTCCGGCGTGTAACAGCTGAGTAGACCGCAGTTTCCGGGCACTCCGGTCGGTGTGAAAGAGTGGCCCAAGTAGACGGATTGAAGCTCGGTGTGGAACACCGAGCCCCCGACGGCAGTAATCTCAGAGGCGACCGCGCCCCCGACTCCTGTCGCAAACCCGAAACTCACCATTAACACGACCACTAACGCGGCCATCACTCGTCGAAGCATAGCAGGGAGGCGACGCGTGCACGGTATTTGTATATTTGGAAAACTGCCAAACCCGGAAGAAACTGAGACAACTATTTCGACCGCCGCGATGGTGTTCGCACTCGGAGGGAGAGAAGATTCGTACTTTGGAGGAACTCGGTTCGGCGCGGATTCGAGGACCCTGAGAACCTTCGCGGCGGCCCCGTGCTTGACTCGGCCGACGGTGCGCATCGCTCGGAAGAAAAGGCGGTGAGGGAAGGCCGCCCGTCCGCAGACGCGATCCGGCTCGCGGAACCGTCTCGCTGAGATCAGGAAGATCAAGGACTAATGCGGTCAGCGGACGAATCGGTTGAAGAAGCTGTCCGGCTTCCAACTTGGGCGGCGATCCGCGTTGGCGACCCGCAAGAGCAACCTTTCGAAAAGGCTGTTGAATTGAGCTGCTCCCACGAAGTCGACCGGCTGGTCGAGGTTGTCCTCGGGCCCGTGGTAGCGCTCGGCGAACCATGCCTTGTGAAGCCTCTCTTCCGCCGATCCGCGAACGAACCCGAACGAGCAGTAGAGGGCGGGGACGCCCACTTTGATGAAGTTGTATTGGTCGCTCCGGATGAACATGACGCGGTCGGGTTCGTAGGACGTGTGGATCTCGACACCGCTTTCTACGCCCAGGGTGCGAATATCGTCGCCGAGCGAGGACTCCTCTAATCCGTGGACTTCGAGGTACTTCAATGGGAACAGTGGGAGGTAACAGTCCAGATTCAAGTTTGCCACCAGCGGACCGGTCACGGTGGGATGCGTGGCAAAATACTGCGAACCGAGCAGCAATTTTTCCTCCCCCGTGACCGCCAGAAACAGGATCGAACGCTTCGGCTTCGTTCCACGATCGTGCATCCCACGGGCGAGCTCGATCAGCGAGGCCACACCCGAGGCGTTGTCCATCGCCCCGTGGTAAACGTTGTCGCCGTTCCTCGGCTCACCAACTCCCAGATGGTCAAGGTGCGCGCTGACGACCACATGTTCGTCTTTGAGGGCGGGATCGCTGCCGGGGAGGACGCCGACGACGTTCTGGCACGCTGCAACTCGCCGAGTCACCTTAACGCGCGCACGAATCTTCCCTACCAGAGGAAAGCGAGGTAGAGGCCGATCCGAACGGAGTCCCGCCGCTACTTCCTCAAAGCTGTGGCCACTGCCCGAGAAAAGCATCTCCGCACGCTCCGGATTGAACGCGACGATCAACGACAGCGGGGACGGAACTCCTGGACCGGGGTCGCGCAGTTCCATCGAAGGTTGTCGAAGCGCGATCGCCATCCGTGAGAATGGCCCCTCGGGAACCTTGGGATTCGGGATAAAGATTAGGCCGACGGCCCCGGCGTTTGTGAGCGCCCTCACGCGCTCGTAGGGGGAGGCACAGTGCGCCTTGATCGTCCCGGATATGCCCTCGGGACCTCCCTGGACGTACACGGCAACTTTATCCTTCAGGTCCTGGCCGGCGAGATCCTCATACTTCAATTCGGGGATCGTGAGGCCGTAGCCGACAAACGCCGCCTCGGCTTCGAGCGTTTCGGCCGACCGCGAAGTTGCGACCATCACGGCGTCCACGCCGAGCGCGATCCCTCGTACTTCGCCATCGCGCAGTAGCTCGAGCGAACTGAGAGATGGGTCAATCTGAGCCACGAAATAATCCATGGGCTGACTGTAGCCGTCGACCCCGGCTGGCTGCAAGCCCATGGCGCGGAACTGTTCCATCACGTACGCTGCGGATCTTGCCATTCCCGGCCCGCCGGTCTCGCGACCCTCCATCTTGGTATCCGCGAGGACCTGAACGTGAGACCACCACTTTCTGCCCAGAGCTTCCCAATCAGGGTCTTCCACGGGACCTACGTCGCTTCCCGTGCCAAGGGCAACTCGTGGGTCGAGCGGCGGTTGTTTCGTCACGTTTCCAGCTTCCGCCCCTGGGCTCCTGAGACCGAGCATAATCCGCCTTAGGCTAGTTATAACCTGCGCGCGCCGAAGAGTGAACCTCGGGCCCATGGGGCGCTCACAGAACCCGGGGAATGATCTTGGGTCGGGGAAAACCGGTGCAGTCAACCGGCGGTCTGGTAGATTAGTTTCATGTAGCTTACTGACGATTGTTTCATTGTGACCGGCGCGTCCCCAAGCACTTCATGAAACATGTCTGCGGCTCCGCCTATCCAATCGGGAGTGAATCCAGCAGATTCTACCCACCCGGCTGGCCGCCGGCAGTTTAGTCAGCTCGGCTCCCCGGTAGGTTCGGTTTGGTTCTGGTTAGGAGTGATCGTCGTCGTGGTCGTGTTGGTCGTGGGAGGCCTCTACTGGATTGGGGTCCTTTCCACCCTCAATTCCGGGAGCAACGATTGTGGCCCCGGAAACGTCGGAGCGACGTGTCAGGGAATCGGAGGACCTCCTTTCGGCTTCGGGACGGTGACGCAAGCCCATCCTCCGACGATGACTGCGGGTGAATGTGCCGCGACCCACTTCTGCTACGAGTTCGCGATCAGTGAGGCGCCCGATGGATTGATCGCCGGGGACCTGCAATTGAAATTGTCCACAAACGCTGGGATGGTTCTTGCGATCGTTTCCTGGTATGTCGATTCCGCGAATGTAGCGGTCGACGGTTTTCTAAGCAGTACCAGCAACCCGTCAGGGGGCTGGCTCTCCACGCCCGGGACGGGTGGGACCGCTATGGAAATGTCAAGTTCCACTCTATTAACGGGTTCGATGAATTTTTGGATCGACGTTTCGGCGACCGTCTCCCCCTACGGAGAGGGAGACATCCTGACCGCGATCGGCGAAGGTCCGTTCTCGGATTCTGTCACGACCACGCTCCCCTAGAGCGGGGGGAATAGGAACCGGTGCGGTCCCCCCCGAGATCGATCCCACCAAGACCAAGCTTCGACCTGCAGCACGAGAGATCAGACGGCGATGATCTATCCGGGGGGATGTTTGTGCGTCAGACGGCGTCGTACCGGCGTCTCTGATATTCCGGTGTGCCAAAACTACTAAAGGGAAACTACCGTCCCGCCGTCATCGGGCCCATAGCTTAGTATTGAACCGATTATCCTTGGCCCAAATCCTATTGGGCCGTCTTTCGATCAGGCGTGGGGGGACCAGCACGATTCCATGGGTGCGAACACCCGATAAGGTTTAACAAGGCCTACGTCGGAGCTCGAATGGGAATCTTCTGCCTGGATGGAAATCATGTCCGACTTCTGACGTGCGCATCCAAAAACCAGAGTGGAATTTTGACAACGAGGCGGTGGTTTCAGTGAACTATTGGTTCCGGTGTCTGCGCGCTTAGTTAGTTAACTACAATCGTCGGATTTTTGACTGGGAAGCTTAGAGCGGCTCAAAGTAATGACGAGAGGTAAGTACCACCATAATTCACGGTCTGGCTCGCCAAAGTTCCTACAAAGTTTCGCGCTGCGATAGTGTAAGGCCCTCCGACGGACGTAAACGTGCATGAACCACCTACTTGGTTAAACCAGGTACACTGGCTGACAGTCGAGTTGCCCGGACTGGGTTCTTGCAATACGAACGTGACCCGGCCGCCGCTCATATCTGACCAGTGTAAGCTCACGCTCGACCCGGCGGGTATGGTCACAGTGTGGAGGATCTCCGAACATCCATATTCGCAATTCGGAGGCGCAGTCACAATTTGGCCGGAAAAAGTCGCCGTTTCCCATGGTACAACTCCGATCAAAATCACCGCTGCCGCGCAGCTAACCACGAGAAGGGGGATGAGAGGCAAATAACGACGCCGAGTTCGAGCCTGACCGCTCCCTTCGACTGTCGCCAAGAATCCCTCTTGCACAGGTCGCCTGCCCCCTGTACATTCGACATCGGGTCAGTATATGGATTAGATCAGGTCCAGACTCAGCGAAGAGTCGGCGCGGAAACCGAGTAGGTTTCAGTCCAATCGATTAGATAGTACCCCGCAATTGAAAAAGAGTAGTTCGTGGCAGATTTCACGGCGAAGCTCCCATGACCGGCCCAACCGAACTGTGAGTACATTAGAGTCCCATTTTCCGCGCAGGTTACGTTCAGTGTCCCTTCGATGTTTGGTGGGAGGCCGGCCGTGGCAGCGACTCGCCAGTCGAACTGCAAATGACCGGAGTTCGAGAAGTCTACACCCTGAGAGCCGGTCCACGAATACAGCTCGCCGGATATGCTTGTCACGGTCGTGAATGGCAAGAAGTAAAGCACGAGAAGAACGGCCAAGGCTGTCCCTGCCGCCGTCCCCAGAAGTAGCGGGAAGCGGGATCTCTTCGACACCAGGTTCCCAGACATTTCACCTCAGAACGAGTAATCCTACAATTCGGAATTCTTCGTATTAAGAGTGCCGAAGGGGGCCTCCTAGAAGTCAACACGCTTTAGATCGGGAGCTAGTGATTTTTTCCCCTGAAGTGAGTCATATTCTCCGTTTGCTATCCGGCGGGACACAATTCCAAAAGGACCCGAATTCTGCGCTTCATTCCCCTCCTGTTTTTGGGCGAAATCTCTAAAGGGAAACTACCGTCCCGCGGTCGTCGGGCCCATAGCTTAGTTTGGAACCGATTATCCTCGGCCCATGGAAGCTCATCCCCTTCGGGGCTCTCCAAGGAATGGGGACTCCTAGCGGGTGCCCGCTGGTCGGTGGGCTCCATAGATAACCCCCCCGTTTGAAAAAGGTCGGTGGGACTCCGAGGCGACCCAGATTTGCTCAATGCGCAGGATTACTACGACCTGGATTCGACTGCTTATAGTTCCGGAAAGTCGTCGCTTATGATGCCCGGGCAGGCAGCTTGGCGCGGGCGCCTCCACCCCGTTTCATCGGACCTTGGAAAGGGTTTTCCCCCCCATTTCCTCGGACATCCGTGGCGGACGGCGTCTCTGAGCTCCGACGCGAGGGCGCGGGCACGATTCCTCCAGAGTTGATGGAACGCTGCCACGAGAACTTCGTGGAGTCACTTCGGGGATTCGCGCGCATTCTGCCGAACGGCCTCATCGAGGAAGGGGCCGGAGTTGTGAAGGTTGCCGCCGGGCTTCCCATTCCGAGCTTCAATACAGTCTTCGTAACACGACCTCCCCCCGGCATCGCGAAGATTCTCGAGGACTCGGCGGCATTCATGGCCCGCGCGAGGGTTGCCGGGTGGAGGATCGTAGCCTTCCCTGGTGCAGACACCTCAGTTGAGTCAGCCGTCCTCTCAGCAGGCTTTCGATCGGGCCACCCGACCCCGGGCATGGTCCTCGACTCCATTCCACCCCACCCACCCGAGCTCCCCGTCGGCTTCAAAGTGCGTCGAGCTGCGACTCCGGAGTTGTGGAGGACGATGGTGAAAGTCGGAGTGGCGGGAATGGGTGGCCAACCTCCTGAGGATACCGAGGTGTTCTTTCCGTTCCGACTTGCAACGGTCTACCGGGGATACGTGGGGTTCTCGGGAAGAGCGCCTGTCGCGACAAGCGTCGGACTTTCATATCGTGGAATCGGAGGGGTGTTCTTCGTGAGCACGCTTCCCGATTTCCGCGGCCAAGGATACGGTCAGGCACTTACCTGGCAAGCCACAGTTGGAGCCCGCAAAGACGGTTGCCGGGCAAGCTATCTTCAGGCGTCCGAAATGGGGTATCCGGTCTACGTTCGAATGGGCTACCGGACGGTGGCCCCGTATCGAGAGTGGCTCGTTGGCCCCTAGTGCCGCTTCTAGCCAGGTAGTTCGACTTTCGGACCGAAAGAGCTAGTGCCGGGGAGCGCATGCTCCTTGAGCATGGTCCGTCGCGTTCGATCGATCTCCAACGAGGAAGGTCAGAAGCTCGCCCGATTGTGCCGTCACCCGAGTGATGCCATCGAGCTTCACCGCGCGATGGTGATTCTCTCCAGTGCTCAGGGGTTCACTCCGCCCTACATCGCTCGGCTGGTGGGTTACTCACCAGACTGGGTTCGCACTCTCATCCGGGAGTTCAATCTTCACGGGTTCAAGATGCTCAAGCCAAACTGGAAGGCCGGCGGGAACTGGAAGTTCACCCAGGAACAGAAGGACCAACTGGTGGCGCTGGCCACCAGTCGGCCGAGGGACCTCGGCCTCCCGTTCTCCCAGTGGTCCCTCGCCCGACTGCGGGACGAGGCGAGGAACCAGCGCATCGTCGATTCGATCTCGCTGGAGTGGCTGCGCATCGTACTGGACGAAGCCGACATGAGCCACCAGTCGATCAAGACTTGGAAGGCGTCGAAGGACCCTAAATTCGAGGAGAAACGCAAGCGGATCGACCGCTTGACGCACCAGAAGCACAACCCACCGATCGTGCTGAGCATGGACGAGATCGGACCAATCTCCCTCCAGCCGCACGGCGGGAAGGGATGGTTCCGCTCGGGGCACCCCGAGCGGATCCCTTCGACCTACCAGCGGCTCAAGGGAACGCGATACCTCTACCTCACACTGAACGTCTACCATCAGCGACTGAGTGGCCGCCTCTATCGGCACAAGGGCGGGGAACCGTGGCTCGATTACGTGCAGCGGGAAGTGGAAAAGTATCCGAAGGATCAACGGGTCTACTTGATCCAAGACAACCTGAGCGCCCACTGGACCGCGGATGTGAGGGGGTGGGCGAAGGACAATCGCGTGACGCTGGTGGCTTCCGCCACCCAAGCGAGCTGGATGAACCCCGTGGAGAGCCACGCCGGGGATCTGCAGAAGTTGGTGCTGGCGGGATCGAACTTCGGCTCGTGGACCGAAGTTCGTAGAGAGGTAGCGCGCGCGATCGCCTATCGGAATCGCGAACGCGGACTACGCAAGAAACGGTTCGGGGATACTCAGATGCGCAAGTGGAAAGTCCACCGACGACCTATCTGGAAGCGGCACTAGTGGCTCCTCCCATCCCTTGGCTACGGTTCAGGGTTACCCTCATCACGCGACGCCGCTTCTGAGACAACGGACTCCTTCTAAACGCCGGTAACGGCCTGCTTGCCGCAACGGCGACCCTGCCTCCGGCGGGGTGCCGGACGTCGCCCAGGTGACCGGGGCCAGGCGGGCGGGGGCCCCCGACATGACTTTAGTCGTTAACCCGTTAGGAGCTGCACATGGAATCGACCGAGCTGATCTTCGACATCACAGGGCGCATGACGGGGACGGATGAGTACGGGGCGAGCATCCAAGCCATCCTGGAGGGAAAGGCGGTTCCCCCTCCCGCAGGCGCCCGCTTCGATGGTAAAGTCGAAGGCACGGTCGACGGACCTAAGCTAAAGGGATCCTTCCACTCCGTGGACTACCTCAACATTCGCGCCGACGGACGAATCGAGCTCCACGGCCACGCCCGGCTCGACCTAAAGGACGGGGGGAAGGTGTCGTTGTTTGCCGAGGGATTGGGTACTCTCGATGCGAACGGGATCCTCCAACTTCGGGAAAGCGTGGCACTGAAGTCCAACTCGCCCGCGCATGCTTGGGTGAACTCGATTCAAGTGTGGGCGATCGGTACGGCGAACCTAGCCAACGGAGAGATTCGGCTGACGGGTTACAAGGCCTAACCCCGCGGAAGGGCGACGACCCCGGACACCACCCTACCTCGAACAATCCACCCGATTTCTACCCTTTACTCGCACCTCGTTTTTGGGCGAAATCTCTAAAGGGAAACTACCGTCCCGCCGCCATCGGGCCCATAGCTTAGTTTGGCTGGAGCACCCGGCTGATAACCGGGAGGTCGTCGGTTCAAATCCGACTGGGCCCATAATCACTCTCTTATAGAACCCAGCCCAAAACGGGCTCAGAGTCGAGCGGGGCGCGCCCGTCGCTTTGCCGCGATCGGGGCCAATCCATCGCCCCTTGAAACGGCGCCGGGGGTGGCTGTTTGACGCCCCAGTACGCGGAGATCTCCTTCGTTGTCGAACAGGAGGGCCCCGCGGCTACCCCGCCCGCACCGCGCTTGGTCTGCGCCCGCTGCCGCTTCGGACGCCCGACACAACCTGATTCTCCGCATCTCGTTCTGCCCGATCCACGGTTTCGCCGCCGGACTGGTAGAGGTTCGGCTGACCGGGTACGCGCGCACACGGGGGCTCCCGGGGTGAGTCTCGTGCAGCGACCACCGTCTCCGTCAGTGAGGGTTCCCTTCGAGCCCGTTCCGGGCTCTCCTATCCTCTCTAACTCCCCCGAGTTCCGGGACATGAACTACGGTAGTTCCAGGACCCGGAACTACTCCTGTTCCGGGCCCGGAACTCCCTCCTCCTCCTACCTCCCAGCGCCACCTCTGGCTCTCGGACAGGACCTGGTCCGAGTTCCGGCGCGTCCAACGGATTGTCTCTCAGCGGGGCCTCGTGGGCTCGTCCGGTAGGGGGAGGGGCCGAGGCAGGTCCGGAGGGCGACCCCCGATCGCCGACGCGACGCTTCTGGAGCTACTGGAGGCCTTCCGCTGGCGGCAGCGCGTGTGTGCGCGCGCTGCGGCACCCCGCAAGGTCGACGAGGCCGCCGTTCGGGCCCTGCGGGTCTTCTACGCCCCCCACCCGTTCGGCTGGCTCGCGCCGTTTCGAGCAGTCGACCGGATGGTCGTCCAAACCTTCCCGAGCTATCGACCTCCCCGACGGCTCCACGTCATCGCGGGATTCTGCGAGAACGGCCTGCTCCGCCCGACCTGGAGCGACGGCGATGAATGGATCATCGTCGATTCGGCCCCTCCGCCAATTCGGGTTCCCGACTACCACTACCTCCGAGGCAACCTCGGGGCGCGGCCACTCGACCAGGAGGCGACACTCGCCGGATGAGCGAGACCGTCGAGCTCCGGCTGCTCAGCCGCCGCGAACTGGAAAACGTAGTCCTCCTGCTTCAGGGCTACGCTTCCAGGCTCAACTCCGTGGTGGAGGAGTTCACCAAGCCGGAGTGGCGAGTTCGGGGTGAGCTCGATCGCGTGCGGGCCGAGTTCGCTCCTCGAGTCCAGTTCGCGCGTGACGTCGCAGTCGAGCATCGGGTTCGCCGGTCGAGGGCGGCTCGGAATGAACGCTTTTGGCGGAATCTCGAGGAGGCGACGTGATCCCCAAGGACCTCACGCCAGCCATCCTCGAGGGCGACGTCGGGGAGGTTCTTGGTCGCCTGCCCGACGAGTCAATCCAATGCGTGGTCACCTCGCCTCCATACTGGGGGCTTCGGGACTATGGTCTTGCCCCCGATCCTCTGGGGGGGCGACTCGTCGTGCCGGCACAGCTTGGCCAAGCTCCCGCCTCGACGAAAACGCTCCCCGGACGATATTCGGAACCCCGCCTCGCTTCAAGCGGCTCACCCAGGGGCCAACATCGAGCTCCGACCGAGTGAGGGCTGTGTCCGGTGCGGTGGTTGGATCGGTCAGCTGGGCCTTGAGCCGACCCCTGAGCTCTACGTCGACCACATCGCCGCGGTATTCGACCAAGTCCGGCGAGTGCTCCGGAGCGACGGAACGCTCTGGCTCAATCTTGGCGATACCTTCCACACGGACAGCCCAGTGCGCCGATCATCGGCCGATTCGTTCTCCACCGTCTGGGACCCTTCCCAGACCCGCAGTAGGGGTGGCGCGCGGAGAAGTGCTTCCCGCCACGGCCAGCTCAAGCCAAAGGACCTGGCGGGAATCCCTTGGAGGGTCGCGTTCGAGCTCCAACGGCGAGGCTGGTGGCTCCGTTCGGACTGCGTGTGGGCGAAGCGAAACCCGATGCCCGAGTCGGTCGTGGACCGCCCGACCCGCTCCCACGAGTACGTCTTCCTCCTAACGAAGTCGAAGCGGTACTTCTACGACGGCGAGGCCGTCCGGGAGCCGGTCCCGGCGGGGCTCATCCCAAGGGAGGTCGGGTCGCCCGAAAGCTAGCGAGTCCGGGGTCGGGCGTGCGATCCAACTCGGGCTTTGCCCGTGCCGTCGCCGCGGACCTCCCGCCCGAGCGGGGTCGAAACCTGCGGTCCGTCTGGTGGATCGCGACCCGCGGATACTCCCGGTGCTCACTTCGCAACATTTCCGGAGGCACTTCCCGACCTGTGCATTCGAGCGGGAACCTCCGAGCGTGGCTCCTGCGCTGCGTGCGGTCGACCGTGGGCTCGGGAGGTCCGAGGGGAAGGCGGATCGATCGGGCACGATTGGTACCCGGACAAGTCGCTCGCGCGCGGTCGGGCGCAGGGCATCTGCCGCCCCGGGTCACCTTGACGGGCAGCTACCGACGAATCGACCTCGGTTTCCGTAAGCGCTGCGCCTGCCGAACCGACCGGACTGTCCCGTGTCTCGTTCTCGACCCGTTCGCTGGCAGCGGAACGGTGTTGGCAGCGGCTCGACGGCTCGGGCAGAGGTCGATCGGGATCGACCTGAATCCCGAATACGTTGAGCTCGCTCGCCTCCGGAGCTCCGCCCGTCGCCTCTGACACGCCCTGCCCTACTGCGGAGGCACAGGCGTGATCCCGGCTGACCCGACCCCGGCCTATCCTCGAGGGGGACGTCCTGGACATGCTTCGCTGCCTTCCGGATGACTCGATCCACTGCATCGTCACCTCCCCCCCGGTACTGGGGACTCCGGGACTACGGGCTCCGACCGGTCAGATGGGGCGGGCAGGCGGGTTGTGAACACGAATGGGAGCTGACCCAGCCGCGGCGCCATCGCGGAGCCGGACGGCGCAAACGGCGGGGCAGGCCCGGGTGGATGCGGCTGACCTGTACGATGCCTCGCAGGGCGGTTCAACCTGCCGGAAGTGCGGAGGGTGGCTCGGCCAGCTCGGCCTGGAGCCGACGCCCGAACGCTTCGTGGAGCATCTCGCCGGGGTCTTCGACGAAGTCCGCCGGGTCTTGCGGCCTGACGGGACGCTTTGGCTGAACCTCGGCGACACCTACGCTACCCACCCATCCGGGCTCACCGGCGAGAAACGGTGGAAGGCCTCGACTCTCTCCGGTCGGGATCGCTCGGGGGCCGAGCAGGCCGGTCGGATCGACAAGCGAGCGCCGGGACTCAAGCCGAAGGATCTCGTGGGGATCCCGTGGCGAGTCGCTTTCGAGCTGCAACGCCGAGGCTGGTGGCTCAGGTCCGACTGCGTCTGGGCGAAGCCGAATCCGATGCCGGAGGCGGTCAGGGATCGGCCGACCCGGGCCCACGACTCGGTCTTCCTCCTCACGAAGTCGAGGCGCTACTTCTACGACGCGTTCGCGCGTACGAGAGCCCCTGCAGGAGAGCACGCTCCAAAGACTCCGCCATCATCTACCGAACCCGACCGACAATCGCACCTCCCGCTCGAAGCATCCCGATGGGGACTTCCGGCGATTCCCGATGCTTCGAAACACGAGCCCCTCCGGCCGAAATCTCCGGACGGTGTGGTGGATCCCGACCCAGCCCTTACCGGGGCGCCCACTTCGCGACATTCCCGGAAAAGCTCCCCGAGCTCTGCATCCTGGCGGGGACGTCCGAACGCGGGGCATGCGCGGAGTGCGGGACGCCCTGGACGAGAGAGGTCCGGGCGGTTGGAGGCGCCATTGGCCGCGCACAGAAACTCGAGGCACCAATGGTGTCGGGTCGCGCTCCCAGTCGCCGACGCTCCCGGTCGGCACGATGGGGAGCTACCGGACGGGTTGACTTGGGGTTCCGCAAGCGCTGCTCCTGCGAGAGCTCCGAAACCGTTCCTTGTCTCGTACTCGACCCGTTCGCTGGGAGCGGCACCGTCCTCGCAGTGGCACGCCGTCTTGGGCCGGAGATCGATCGGCATCGAACTCAAACCCGAGTATGTCGAGCTCGCCCGGCACCGCTCGTCCGCGGAGGTTCCAGTTGTCGTCGGGTTGGGGGCAGCCACCGCATGACTCGGGTCGCCCTCTACGCCCGGGTCTCGACCAAGGAGCAGTCGACAGATGCTCAGGTCACTCGAGCTCGTGGCTTACTGCCAAGCCCGAGGATGGGTCGACGCCGCGATCTTTCGCGACTGACGGCATATCCGGCGTCCGGGACAACCGCCCCGAGCTCGACCGACTTCGCCAGAGGATGGCGGCAGGCGAGTTCGACACGATCGTCGTTTCGAAGATGGACCGACTTGGGCGGTCGCTTGGGATGATCCTCCGCCTCTGGGACGAAGCCGACGCTCGCGGGTGTCCGCGTGATCGTAATCGACCAAGGCATCGACACGTCAACGCCGGCTGGTCGACTCCAGAGGAACATGTTGGCGGCGCTCGCAGAATTCGAACGAGAGCTCATCCTCGAGCGGACCCGAGCAGGCATCGCCCAGGGCCCGCGCTCTGGGCAAGAAGTTCGGCGCCCCGAGGAGGATCCCCGAGTCGGTGGCGAGGGTGGTGTGGGAGCGGAGGGCCCAGGGCGAGAGTCTGCGGATGATCTCGCAATGCATGAACATTAAGCTCGGCGGTGTTCGGTCGGTGCTGCGACGGGATACCGGGCACGGTCGGCACGTGGCCGAATCACCCGCAAGCACGCTTATACCAAACGATCGTCCGGGGGGAGGATGAGAGCCCCGGAAATCGAAGTCGGCGCCAAGGATGCGGCTCACTCGCACGTCTTGCGTCCGCCCAGATCAATGGGAACCTTCGCAACAGCCGGACATCGCTCTGGATGTCGCCTACAGCAGGCCGGTCGGGCCTGAGGTCCTCGCCCAGCCTGAGTTCCGAGGTCGCACAACCCTGGTGGAGGTCTACCGCGTCCTTACCGTCGATCGGATCAACGAGTGTCTTGGACCCGGTGACTCCGCAGATGTGGCGCGAAGAAAGCTGGAAGCGGAGATTGGCGGATCCCTGAAACGGGCTGCCGAGCACCGGTGGCGTTTCCGGTTCTCCTGCTCTCTCTCACAGATAACAACCGAAGCCCGATCAACGATGTTCCCCAACCGCACGGTCCTTGGGTTCATCATGGACCTGCTGTGGCGGCCGGAGAATTCGCGTCGTCGTTCCTCCCCCTCCTCGGCGTACTGCCGAAGG
>CAVVLX010000008.1:0-11380 GCA_963749195.1 uncultured Thermoplasmata archaeon | reverse complement strand
GGGTCGATATAACGAGTCCATTTATTTTTTGCAATGCCTATCGGAGGGACTAAATGGCCTCGGAGGCTGCCGCTTTCGGGGTACGCAGGTGCCACTCACGCGGAAAATTCGGAAGCGATCGAACTCCGTCGCGATCACAATCCCTGCGGCCTTCGCGGCCTCACTGGACTGGACGGATGGGACGCCGGTCGAGATCGAGATCGTCGGACGGGACTCTTTGATCTTACGTCGGTTCCGAGGACCGCTTCGCGGGCCTCGAGAGCTTCGAGATGATGAATCCGGGCGCGAAGGTCCTCCAAGTCCGCTGACGTGACCGGTGCGGACAGCTCCCGATTCTCCGCATTGTACCGACTAAGTTCCCGACTCGCAATCTTCCTGACTCGGGCGAAGTCCGCTGGGGAGGGGGGCCAGTCGTCTGGAAACGCCGCAGTAACCACTTCCGCGATTTGCTTTGGTGTGGCCTTTAGGCCCTCGCGTCGGAGCTTTCTCAGGGATGCGATGAGAAGTTCGCGTCTGAGCGCCTTGCTCACTTCCGTAAAGGGCCACTCCAATGGAGGGGGTCGCCCCTGCCCGTAATGGCCAGACTCCGTCATTTTGGTCATTTCGAAGAGTAGGCACGTTCCGCACGCCTTAGTCGTTGCTATGGGGCGCGGCCGCGAACAGATCCGGCGAATCGGTACAGATGGTCACGTTGAAGTAGCGATCCTTCGAATCCCACGAGGTTGGTGGCGGGCAGATGCCCGATTCGCCCCCGGGCACGAGGTACGGTTGATACTTCGCGACGGCGAGCTAATCGTTCGACCTCTGGAGGAGTAACAATGCCACCTGTCGACGGCGCGGTCATCGGCGATCGACTCCGCGGCCTCGTGGGGCCATCTCCGGCGGTGGGCTCGTTGATCGAACAACTCCACGATTCGATGGATGACGCAGAATACGCGGCAATCGCGGTGGCGATCGTCAAGCTCCGCACGAAGGAAGGGGGTCCGCCCTAGGCGGGGACGAGCCGATGCCGATGAACCCGGCATCGGTCCGTCCCTCGTCCGGGGATGGGGCCGACCCGAAAAAGGTTGGCGGCGCGATCGAGACCGGCCATATTCGTCGCCAAACGTGTGATTCGAAAATCGAAGTTGTTTGGCTCCGCTCCGGAGAATGGGTTCATCAAAAACATTTCACCTGTGTACTCGCCGCCGGCCACCTCGGCCCGCATCTGCGGATAGTTCACGTCGGCGCGGTGCAGCGCAAAATCAGAGTAACGATTGAGTGGCCCCCTGAGGCTCGGTCGATTCAAGTCCGTGGAGTTGGGCGTGCTCGCCAGTTTGTTCCGATCGTCTCGGGGACCGACAGCGACGGGAGGGTGGGGCGGTGAGAGTCCGCGGGCATGCCGCCGCAGAACGTTGCCCGTTCAAGGACCACGACGGGAACCAGTGCCGTCGCCCTCGGGGGCATGGACCGGACATCGCCCATGTTACCCGTGAGGCAGGCACATCCCGCCTGCGCATTTTTCGAATCTCAAGAGTGGGGCGTGGAGCCGGAGCCGACCACGTGAGCGATCCGTCGTCGGAAGAGAACGCAGAGCTGCTCGCCGTCCTACCGCAGGCCGTCCCACCAGAGCGCATCGCTGTGCCTATAGAATTGTACGCAGCGATAGCCCCGCAGCGGGAGTACCTTCACCTGGCGTTCCGGGAATGGAAGCACAAGATGCGGCCGAGGGGGTCCAACCCCCTCGCGGAGTCGATGTGGAGGGACCTCAAGGACGAGTTCATTCGTCTCGAGCGGATCGAGATGCGCGCGTTGTCCCTATGGGCTGAGACAGTCATCAGAGTCTCGGAGCAGAAGGCGTTCGAGTACGTCGAACGGTTGTGGAGGGCGAAGCTGGCCGCCGAGAAGATGCAAGCCGCGACGCGAAGTGAACCGCCGGTGGAGAAATCGAGCGACACAATCCGTGACGTACTGGGGGACGTGCCATGACCTCTGGAGAATTTCCTAGCGACCTCTTCATCAACACAGGCGACGAACGGGTGCCGGTCTGGGAGCCCGTCCGCGTCGCGTTCGTACGATGGCTCACCAAGGAGTACCACTTCGCCACGCCATCCGACACCTTCGGCGAGCGCGGGTTCGACCTGAGGGTCTACTCGGACGGGGTCTACCTGGATGGCGGGGTCGCGGTAGTACACTCCAGGGTCGAGGCCGCCTTCGACGACAAGGAGCTGACGGCCTCGCATGCGTTCGCGAACGAGGTCGCCCGATCCATCGCCCGGAGATCCCTGAAGCCCAGGAAATCGTTCAACCCGCCGGGTCTCCTTAACCTCCTCAACGGCGTGCTAGACCCGCAGAAGGGGATACTTCACCCCCACTCCCCTGACCTGCGGTTCACCTGGCGGATCCCGTACGAATTCGTTCCCGGGGCCACGTGCCCGGGGTTCCAAAAGTTCCTGGCCGAGGTCCTCCCGAATGAGCGGGACCGGCGCGAGATTCAGAAGCTCGCGGGCTACTGCCTCGCGCCGGGGAACAAGTACCAGTGCGCGCACCTGTTCGTGGGGACCGGGAACAACGGGAAGTCGAAGACGATCACGTTTCTCACCGCGATGCTCGGCAAGGAGAACGTCGCCGCTGTGACGCTGCAGAGCCTCTCCGAGAACAAGTTCGCCGTCGCGATGCTGTTCGGAAAGCTCGCCTGCTGCTTCGCCGACCTCCCGTCGGTCCGGCTGCTTCAAACCAGTGTCTTCAAGGGCCTCACCGGCGAGGACGAGGTACAGGCGGAACAGAAGTTTAGGAACCCCTTCAAGTTCGAGAACCAAGCGAAGCTGATATTCTCGGCCAACACCCTTCCCGAGGTCGACGACCAGACGAAAGCGTTCTGGAGACGCTGGTTCCTCATTCGGTTCGAACAGGATTTCACCGGACGCGAGGATCGTACCCTCCCCGACCGACTATTCCCGGAGCTCCCGGGAATCCTAAACTGGGCCTTAGCGGGGATGTCCCTGCTCGAGGCCGACAAAGGGTTTCTGACGGAGCTCGGCGCCGACGACATCAAGAGCCTGTGGCGGAAGCGGAGCGACTCGCTCGCCTGGTTCATCGCGGAGATGGTCGAGACCGACCCGACGGGATGGGTAGCCAAGGCGGACTTCTACGAGGCGTACGCCCTCTTCTGCGCGGCGAACAAGGCGTCGGGCAGGGCCCCTGATGTGGTCGGGAAGGAGATCGCTCGTCACATGCCCTCCATCCGCAACGAACAACGCCGGCTCGTTCCAGGCGGACCCCAGACCCGGGGTTGGCTCGGGGTCCGTATGCGTCCCGGCACAGAAGTACAAGGTGTTGCTTCACCTGTTTCGGTTGCTTCAGGGACGGGTCAAACCACCTTTTCCGGATCCGTCGAAGCAACCGAAGCGACCGAAGCGGCATCCCGTACTTCTGCGCAGGCACACGCAAACGACGCCCTTACTGTAGAGGAGGACCTTCTGCCCGGTCCTGACTCAGGGCCGACCGAGCCCGTGTGAAACTCGAACAGGAAAAGCCCTGAGGGGAAGTCTCTAACACTTCCGAATTCGACATGCTGGGCTGCGCGCTGGGGAGAACGGTACGTTCCCCGAACGGGGCAGCGTCCCTGCGCCAGCCACTTCCCTAAACGCTGCGCAAACCGCTTCCCCGACGCTACGCCACCGATAGGTGCAAGCAACTACTAGGGAAGCGCTCCGGGCAGCGATGGCGAAGCGACCGGGGAACGGACCGGTGCAGCAATCGCGAACGGACGGGGAAGGCTCCGTTCCCACTCGGGGAACGTTCCCGCGCAGGCGGGAGGCAACGGAGGCCGAACTCGGGGAAGCGCGTGGGGAAGCAGCGAGAATACACGGTTTAGCGGTCAACGGGGCAACCCCGGCGATGATCGCGAAGATCGTGAAGCTCCCCGTCGCGGCGATCGACATGGTACTGAGCGAGCCGTTGATGCCCACGGCCGAGAAGAGCGGAAACCCTTCGATCCCGGTGGGCGCGACCGAGGATTCTCGCCCTCCGACGTGGGGGACGGTGCCTTGGGGCATGGGAACACCCGTACGTCCTTCGACGGGGATTCCCGTCGTTGCAGCGACGATGGAGGACGAGCTGGGTCGTATCGTGCGGCTTGCGGGAGGATCTGACGCCATCTCTCGCTTAGTCGCCGAGCGTTTTAGTTTCCTTTCTCCCGACGACTACGACGGTCTCGAAAAAATCTTGATGGAGGCTGGCGCGACGGTGCCCACGACCCGCTCGGTACTAGGCTTATATCGCTCGAGGACGGGTGAGCCGGAATCGGCAGCCAGGAAATCAGACCGCGAGGATGATCCACTTGCTCGCCTCCGGCATCACCGGGCCGAATCGCTCGAGGAGCGTTACTTCGAAGCGGAAATCAAACGCGCCGAGCGCGAGGCCCAGGGCGGGAACGAGGGCGACGGGGGCGAGTGGAAAGACCGCGCGCTCAAGGCCGAGGCAGCCCTAGACCGCAAGCAGCTCACCGACGGCATAGCGCAAGCGATTGAGTCTCAGCTTGCACCGCTAAGGACCGAGCTGCGGGAAGTCAAGAGTTCTATCGGATCGGCGAATACGATCGACCAGGTCAAAGTCGCGGCTGCGCGTTCCAAGATCGATTTGGAGGCGGAAGCGGCGACGCGGGCCTTGAACATCGCCGCCGCAAAGCTCGAGAAGACGGGAGCGGTGCAACGCCTTGCAGAAAAACTTAGCACCGGACCGTTGAGCGATAAGCTCGCCGAACGGCTGCTAGCCGTTTTCGAGAAGCCTGCCGTACCCGGAGAATCTGCCACTGCCGAAGACCTCGCCGCGAGGACCGCGCAGATGGAGGCCCAGTTGCGAGCGGAAGGCCTCGACCCCGATACCGAGACCCAATGACCGAGTCGGAGGACGACCGAGGGCCCCTCGGACTCGGATTACTTCCTCGAGCCACTCGAGGAATCCGCGAGCAGGCCGTCGAGGTCATGTCGCTCGCTCCACGGCTCTCTGCATTGGAGGCCAGAGTTGCAGCGCTAGAGGCGCGAGAAGCGGTGAGGCCGAAGACGCGCCGGCGTAAACGGAAAGCCACGCCGACCGCGACCGCCGCACCGTCGAATTTATTGCCCGCGACGGCCTAGGAGATAGGATGAGCGCTCGCGGGCCACGCTTCGAACCTCCGTCTCCTGGCCCACTCTGGCAAAATGACTTCGGTCCCGACTCGCCTGGGGCGGGAGCGGGATCGAGATCTATGACGTCCAATCGGTTGAACTCGTCCACGGGCACTCAGGGTGACCCACGCCACGGGAAGGAAAATCGTGATGCCCTCCGTGGCTTGGGGGGTCCTGCACGCCACGTACATACAATCAAGCCCCGAATCGAGTTCACTCCGCCGATTCTCCCGTCTCGCGGAGTCGGAACTCAACCGAGACCGCAGGCCGCGAACGGAGCGGCGCTCGACATGATCTGACGCGCTCGTTTCGAAACCGATATCTCCTCGTTGGAGTTTGTCGTCGTACCGCGGCCACGGGTACCCGAAATGGTACTCGCCCTAAATCTGAACTCGGGACACATCGCTGGCAAAACGAGCGCGTCCTCAGGGAAGGTCGCGGTTCTACTTCGGGCGAATCCGCATCGCGCGTTTGACGCTTGCTCCGGTTTCGACCGAGCAATCGATTAGTGGGATCAAACGCCAACCGTCCGCGCTATCGGAGAGGATGGAAACCGGCACATCGCGACTCCTCGCGTCATCGACCTCTTGTGCCGTTCCCTTGCCCACCCAACCACCAGGCGTCGTAGCCACGACGAGCTGCGAGAGTTTGGGGAGGATAGCGTGGCTCCATCGACCATCAGGACCGAACCACTCTTCGGGGGGCGAACTCGGCGGCGCGACGACGACAGGCGGGGGGAGCAATCGCTTCGCGG
The DNA here is from genome assembly GCA_963749195.1 of uncultured Thermoplasmata archaeon. Taxonomy (GTDB): domain Archaea; phylum Thermoplasmatota; class Thermoplasmata; order Lutacidiplasmatales; family UBA184; genus Lutacidiplasma. The sequence goes on along the minus strand of CAVVLX010000008.1, from coordinate 5,479 downwards.
CCTCCTTGATCGCGGAGTGTCGTACGCGGTCGCACTGGACTTCGACTGGGCAGGCGACGTAGCTCAAGCCCACGCCACTCGCCACGCTACTCGTACAGGCACAGATTTATTTCTTGGTGCCGCCGGAGCGACGAGCGCGATGGAGACGTCGACGGACTTTGCGTCGGTAATGCGCTCCGCACGCCTCGCGTTACTCGCCAATCCCGACGACCTAGGCGAGAGCCGTGCCCGGCTCCTCCTCAATGAGTTCCTTCGAAGAGCCGGAACGCCCCGCGTGATCTTGGCACGCGCGGAGGACGATTTGTTGGGGCTTTGCCTCGCGGGCGTCTGGGAATCGAGCCTCTACACTCCGCGCCCTCTGCTCGCGCCGGGTTTAAGGTAGGCTCGCTCTTCCCTGCTCCGCCGGCGACGGCGGGGGGGATGGGGCATGGACGTGCGGGTCGAAAGTGGCGGCGGGGCAGTGAGTATTCTTTCCTCCGCGAGCTCGACCCCGTTCGTGAGGTCACTCTACTCCCTTCGGGCAAGCAGCGCCGCGAGTGTAAGGAGTGCGGTCGTCCGATCGGGCGCGCCTTGACCTATCGTTTCGACTCCGATCGCCACGTCTGGCATGACGCCCCTGAGCGCCGACGGATGGACGTTCGCATGCGAACGTAAAAAGGGACTCACGTAGACGGCCCAGGAAGGACTTCCGGGGGTGTGCCTTGGTCTTCCATCCTTCCGACGTGCCGGAACGCGGGAGAGTGTAGTCTGTCCGAAGTTCCATATCGCTCGATGACATCGGGCAAACGTGTCGGACGCTCAGCCGCAACGAGTTCCGTTCGAGGACATAGTCCGGATCTATGAGCGAGAGACAGCGGGTCAGTTCAACCTCTGGACGGCTAAGCTCCAGTCAGTTCGCGGCGCTCTCGAGACGGCCGCGAGCGGCTGGGGGCAACCCGCCGGCCAGGCGTCCCTGGACGAGGCCCGAGCACACGCTACCGAACTTATGGGCTCAATGGGGCAGGCCACCCACTCGGCGGATAACGTGCAAACACTCCTGGACCTGCGCGCCAAGGACGTTGAGATACAAACAAAAGTGGTCCAAGCTCTGCCCGACGAATACGTCTCGAAGATGATGCTCTATGGGGGGGCCACCCTTGCGGGCGGTGCCACGACGGCAACTGCGGTCGCACTGGGTCTCGGTGCCCCGGTTCCCATCGGGATTGCACTAGCCTTGCTTGTGATTGGGGCGGTCGCACTAGTCGGGTCCTTCGTCAAACGGGCCGCCTTCGAGCATTGGCGTTTGATGTACCTACCGCACTCAACTGCGGATTCCAGAGCCACCGTGAGCCAGACTGATCGGGCGGGAGGTTTTCGGTAAACCTCAAGCACGCGTCACGCTAGCGGCCTCAAATGTCAGCGACTGGTCTTATTGTCCGACCGCGCACAAAACGCCCAAGGTGCGGGGAGACGACGTCTCGCGGGCCTTGCGCTCGCCCGACCGGCCATCGGGGAGCGCACCGATCGCTGACTGGTCCGAGCCAGTCCCCCGAACGAGTAAGAGAACGAGTCCGCAGAGGAGCGCGAAAGCGGGCCGGATTGTCGATAACCGACAAGGAAGAACTCGGCCTCTACGCTGCCCAGAAAGGGCGCTGCGCTATCTGTGGCGACTTCAAGCCACTGCACGGCAAGGGCGGTCTCTATGTGGACCATGACCACGAGACGAGATACGTGCGCGCGATGGTCTGCCCGAACTGCAACAAGGCGATGGGGTTCATGGGTGATGATCCAGCACGGTTGAGGAAGGCCGCCGATTACCTCGAGCGCCACCGGCAAGCGTATCTCGAAAAAGTCACGGCATCCTAGACGGTCGTTTTCGACCCTGCCCGCTCCTCGGGTTTGATCCCGGTAACGCCCCGGAGCCACTCGTCACGAGCAGGGAGGATAATACTCACTTTTTGGCTGGCGTGTTCTCAATCGAAGGTACCGTCTGAGTCGGAGAAGTCGGGGGCACTACGGGTGCGGGAGGAGGAGATTGCGAAGCCTGCGTCAACGGCTGCAGCAGGATAGTAGGGGGGATTTGCTTCTCTCGGCGCTCCAGGAGATGAAGCCACACTTCCAGCCCAATCCCGATGGCAACGGCAACTTCGGCCTGAGCCCCAAAAATCGTTGCATTCACGGCGGCCGTAAACATCGGGAAGGAGACGATATCGTAGCTCGCAAACAAGGCTCCGACCACTACAAGGAGGACGATTACGAGGGTCTGGCGGGATGAAAGAGCGCGCCTGGGTGGGGTGATCTCCTGGATTCCGGGAGTATTCCCAGTGAGCCCGCCTGGTGTGGTCGCCCCAGTCATACCAGCTCCACCGATACGCGGACGGGCCATGTGCCGATGTTCCACAGGCTCGCCCCGGACAACGACGTAGAACTGACCATTCCCGGTCGTGTTGAATTCGAGCCGGTTACCCGTTCGACCGGTTCCGTATTGGAATGGAAACCTGCCGGGGAAGGCCCGATTTCGAGCGTATGTAGGCTGGTCGAATGCGCCGATGTAGTGACGTGCAACGCTCGAACTTACGAGTCGGATGGTCCGGCCACCGTCAGTACTGGTAGGGTCCAAAATCCTGTTCCTGACCGGGAGCGAGAACAACGTCGGTCTCGAACAGTTTGGTAGGAAACCTTCCCACGACCATCGTCGACCGAGACGTTCACCCCGCCATAGCAATTGCGAAATCCCCCCGATTCTGTAAACGGAAAGTTTCGTCTCCGCGTCCATGGGGGACCAATTCAATCCTGTCGAGTTACCCGGACCTCGGAGAGAGCATTCACGATCGCGGCCGGAATAAGAAACTCCCGGTACCCCTTCTCCTCCTCGATCCACTCGTAGAGTCGAAGCTCGGCGTATGTGATAGCCGTCTCGCTCTCGAGGAGCCTGGAGCTTCGACGGCGTGCTCCTCGAGGGGACTGTCGGAGAGCCATACCCCAGACGAATTCCGTCGAGTTAGGTAAGTCCCGGATCCGTCCCTGAATCCGTGCCGAAGGATGGATCTCGCGGAGGGTTCGGTGGTCCGGTGGTAGAGTCGGATAGTCATGCTCGCTCGATGACGAACTTCGAGCCGTTGACGGGCATCCGGGCGACCCAGCCCTTCTCAAGGTACCCAGAGAGTTCGGCCTCGGGAATGACGCGCTGCTTCGGCACGCCCTCCTTAGCGCCCCGAGAGGCACCTTTTCTGAGCGCCTCAATCACTGCGGCAGCATCCTCTAAGTCGACATTGGCAATCTCCTCGTCGGTGTACCATGCCGAAAGGAGGACCCTGTACGCTTCGGTGTTCGACGGTCCGCGCGCCGCCGCTGCGGTGGTCGACAATAGGAAGGGCTCGGCCCGGCCGTACGCGAGCCGCATCTCCTCGACCTTCTCTGGGTGCAGCCGCTTCCCGAGATGGTACGCGAACTCGACCGGCGTCGTGTGGCCCATGAGGGCTTCGCGGAGCGTGCGGGTCATCTTTCCGGCGCGCTCGGCCGACTCCATCTGGCTCGAAAAGTAGGAACGAAGAACCACAGCCCTCCAACGCTTCCCTTTCAGCGACGACCTTCGCCATACCCTTGCGGAGCTGCGTCCCGATCGACTTTTCCGACAGGAATTCGCGCCGGTGCGCGACGGAGGTCTTGGGCTCGGAGCGGACTACCGGCGAGTCGGGTCCAAGGACTTCCTTGCGATGTCGTCGTTCCGCGAGGTAGGCGAGAACTGCTGGCGCCGCCTCGGAAGACCCGAAGGTCAGATACTCGCTGCCGTTCTTTGACAGGTCTGCGGGAACTACCAGAAGGAAAGGCACCTTTCGGAATTCGAGGCGCCGGACGTCCAGATCGGGGAGGTCCCTCAATCGCAGCCCGTTCGCCTCGTTGCGCTTCCCAAGAACCCCGGGTCGGATTCCAGAATGCGCCATCAAGAGGGCGATTGCACGGTCTCGGGAGGAGAGCACGGACAGGATCCTACCGAGGTGTTGGGGGGTGGGGACAGTCTCGTTTCCGAGGGTCGTGCCGCGCCGCACCTTGAGTTCGGGGGCCCAGCTCGGCGCGGCCTCTACGCTCTTGAGGAACGAGCGGACCGAGGCCCAAACCGTCGCGAGTACGCGTCGGGACGCTCGGCCCTTCGCTCCTTCTCTACCCAGGAGAGAACCACGTCGGCGAAGCGCCCCTCGTTGCCATCGCCGTTGCGTTGGGCACGCGCGATCTCCAGGAGGTCGCCGAGTCTCAAGTCGGTCCGCCGAAGAAAAAGCTCGAGGTTCGCCAGATAAGTGTCGGAAGTACTTCGCGTCCCGCGATTCTTATACCACCGAGCGACTCGGGAGTCGGCGAGGAGGCGTTCTCGAGACTCTCTGACTTCGGGGATCACTGGCATACCAGTACGTAAAACGGACTTCCTAATAAACATTTGTCGACTAAATACGGGCCCATAGCTTAGTTTGGCTGGAGCACCCGGCTGATAACCGGGAGGTCGTCGGTTCAAATCCGACTGGGCCCATAATCACTCTCTTATAGAACCCAGCCAAAAACGGGTTCGGAATCGGCGAAACGCGCCCGCCGTTCCCGCGCGACCAAGGCCACGCCTTCGCCCCTTGAAACGGCGCCGGGGGTGGCCGTTTGACGCCCCGTTACGCAGAGATCACCTTCGTCGTCGAACGGGAGACGCCCTTTTCCCCCCCACCCGCACCGCGCTTGGTTTGTGCCCGCTGCCGCTCGGACGCCCGACATAATCTGATTCTCCGCATCTCATTCTGCCCGATCCACGGCTTCACCACGGGACTGGTCGAGGTTCGGCTAACCGGGTACGCGCGCACACGGGGGCTCCCGGGGTAAGTCTCGTGCAGCGGCCGTCGTCTCCGTCAGTGAAGGCTCCCTCCGAGCCCGTTCCAGGCTCTCCTATCCTCTCTAACTCCCCCGAGTTCCGGGACATGAACTACGGTAGTTCCGGTACCCGAAACTACCCCTGTTCCGGGCCCGGAACTCCCTCCCTCTCCCACCTCCCAGCGCCACCTCTGGCTCTCGAACCGGACCTGGTCCGAATTCCCGTCGCGTCCAACGGATCGTCTCCCAGCGGGGACTCGTGGGGTCCTCCGGTCGGGGGAGAGGCCGAGGCAGGTCCGGGGGACGGCCTCCGATCGCTGACGCGACGCTTCTGGAGCTGCTGGAAGCCTTCCGCTGGCGGCAGCGCGTGTGCGCGCGCGCTGGGGCTCCTCGCAAGGTCGACGACGCGGCCGTCCGGGCCTTGCGGGTCTTCTACGCCCCCCACCCGTTCGGCTGGCTCGCGCCGTTCCGAGCGGTCGATCGGATGGTCGTCCAAACCTTCCCGAGCTACCGACCGCCCCCGACGGCTCCACGTCATCGCGGATTCTGCGAGAACGGCCTGCTCCGACCCACGTGGAGCGACGGCGAGGAGTGGATCATCGTCGATTCGGCCCCTCCGCCGATTCGGGTTCCAGACTACCACTACCTCCGAGGC
>CAVVLX010000007.1:0-1000091 GCA_963749195.1 uncultured Thermoplasmata archaeon | reverse complement strand
TCCTTGGCTTCGGTAGGGGGGTCGGCGTCACAGATGTAACGTAAAAGCAGGAAAGCACTTATAGATTGTGCGCATTCGTATCTTTCGTTACGAATGCGCGCGAAGGGGTTCGGAGAGACGGCATCCTCGATAGATCACCGGATGGTCGGGCGGATTCGGCCGGGACCCCCCCGAGGGCTCGTCCGTCTGCAACCTGAGACCTGGACCCTTCTGGCGTCTCTCCGCCGTCCCTTGGTGGACTCCGAGGGAAACCTCGTCGGGCTCGAGTCCTTCGATCGGCTCGTCCGAAGGATCCTTGCGGAACGAAAGAACGCCCAGAAGCCAGCTGCTCTTCCGCGGGAGGCAACCCGGTGAGCGCCGCGGCCTTGACCCAGGTCGCTGATCTCGACTCGCCTCCGTGGGCTGGTGAGGATTCCTACGGTGAGGTCGACTCCTGCCCGTCCTGCGGTCACCCCGAATCGGTCCATCGACTCCTGCTGACCCCCTTCGTTTCCTTCGTCATCTGCCACGAGCCGACGGAGTCGGGGGAGTGCTTCCGCGTTCGACACGCCGAGGGCATACCGTTCGGCGCATGCAGGAGGGACCCGCCTTGAGCTCAGGAGAGGACCCTCGAAGCGCCCCGCCTGAAATGGAGCCTGGTTGGTCGGTCTACCGTGGCCACGGGCAGTACCCATGCGCCGGGTGCGGCAACCTGGTACCCGAATCGTTGACCGAACTGGTCTACGTTCACGATCGGCGGAGTGGCTTCAGAGCAAGAAGGATGGAGCCCGACTGCTTCAATCGCGCGCGGGAGGAGGCATGGCCCCTGCCGTTTCTCCCCATCGATCCGAGAGGGGACTCTGCCTCGATTTCGACGGGGTCGCCGACTGCGCCGGTTCCCAAGATCAGCTCCCGCTCCTGTGAGGACCCTACGGAGCGCCAAGTAGCGATCCTTCGTTCGGCGGGACGCTTTCCCTCTGATGCGACGGCCAGGGAGATCGCGTTCGGGCTCGAAGTCGCTCAACGGATCGGGCTGGATCCCTGGCTCGGCCAAGTGAAGTTCCTACGGTTCGAGCCCGCGGACAAGATCCACGCCTTCGTCGGAATCGATGGGATGCGCACGCTCGCCGAACGGAGCGGAAAGTATGACGGGCGGGAAATCGAGGTTGAGCTTGTCAAAGGGCCCGACGGGACGGAGAATCCAGTCAGGGCCCTCTGCAGGGTCTATCGGAAGGACTGGAGCCGCCCGCTGGTCGAGGAGGTCCGATTTACTGAGGCCGTCCGAAGGCGCCGGGATGGCCAGCCGACGAGGCCCTGGACGGAGATGCCGATCACGATGCTCCGGAAGGCGGCGGAGGAACGGGCGCTGCGGGCCGCGTTCCCAGTCCAACTGTCCGGCGTCTACGGTGAGGAGGAAGCCCCCGACGGGGTTTCGAGATGATTGCGGCAGCTCGCTCCCTCTGGCACGGCTCAGCTGCCCACGGAGCCCGGTGGGACCGGGGCTGCGGATAACACTCCGAGTCTGGACCGTGATCCCTCCGTCGCGCTGGGCGAGGCGTATGACTCCCCGGAAGACCCGTCCCAGGCGTTCGTCGATCTGCGTCCCCTGAAGAAGGTGGCGCGGGGCCTTCCAGAGACCGATCCGGTCCGCCTGCTCATCGAGGGGGAGCCGGATCGTCTCCCGATGGCGGTCCTGGCGGCGAAGGCGGACTCGTGGGTCCTCCTGCTCCTGCGGGGGGACTGAGGAGGACCCGATCTTGTCCGACGTTTCCCACGAAGGTCCAGCCCGCGTCGAGGTAACCAGGCAGCTCCTCCACGGTCACGAGAGCCTGTTTCTTGGCCGGGGGCGAAACCCGCTTCAGGGTGAGCTCCCGGACCTGTGCGAGGTTCGTGAGGTCGACCGCCTCGAGCTCCTTGTCGGAATAGCCAAGCGCCCCGAGGAGCGATCGGGAGACCTCGCGTCGCACATCGCCCTCGGATGGTGCGTCTCCGGTCAGGGTGGGCTCGCACCGTCGGAACGCCTCCCGCATCTCCTCGATGAGGTCCCCGGGAAGCCGGTTCTTGTTGAGCGAGTATCGGGCAGTGATGTCACCCTTGTGCCCGCCCCAGTGGACGACGAACCGATGTACGACCTTCCCTTGGCCCTCGGCGACGCCCAGGCGAGTCTCGAAATAGACCCGGAGCACGTAGGGACGGTCCTGCATCCCGAGGGCTCGGAACGCGGCGCGGACTCCGTCGCCTACATTGATCGCGCGGAGAAAGCGGTTCGCGCCTCGTCCCGGGCTCACCAGATCGGTCGCGCGAGTCAGCTTCTCGCCTCGAGCCAATCGGTATCGAAGATAATCCTCGATGGCTCGGCACGTCACGGACGGAGCGAAGGTCACGTAGGTGTGGCGTGCCTTCGAGATCCCTTCCCGTACGATGACGAGTGCAGGGGTCTTTTTGAATCGGGGGCGATCTCCGGTAAGCTCGAGCTCCGGGAGGTCCCCGAGCGTCAACCCATCTTCGCCGAGGTAGTCCCCGACGACCTCCGGTCGGACCCCGCTGTAAGCCATCAGCGCGCAGATGACGCGGTTTCTCACGGGGGCGCGCGCGAGGACCGCCCGGACCTGCTCCGGCGTAGGGGCGACCTCATCCACGAGCGTCGGGGTGGAGTCACGTCCGCGTACGTTGACCCCGCGCACCGAAGGGCGGCCTGCGTGCTTTCGCCACGAATTGACGGCCTTTACGGTGCTGTGGATGTAGGAGCCGGTATGCTTCGCCTTCGACTCAGCCTCGACGAAGTCGAGGACCACGTCGCGGAGCGCCTTGTCGCCCATCTTCGCCAAAGCCTCAGGGCTGGTCTTCATCGCCCGACAGAAGGCTGCGAGCCTCCGGGCGTAGACGTCCGCAGTGGCTCGACTACCCTGGGCGACGTTTCGATGCCAGCGGCGGCGGTCCTCGCCTTCCGCCAGGAAGGGCGCGAGGCGTGGGGTGCGATCTGGGGCCATGAAGAGGCTATGGGAGGCTGGGTTCTAATAGCTTATCATCTTAGACCCGACTGGGCCCATTCCTCGTCAGAGAATCGCGCCCGTTGGAAAACGCCGACTGCCGTTAGGCTAACCAAAACAGGGTTTCCATGGCCGCCTCCGGGCGGTGATCGAACAGGGCAACTTCTCCGGTCATCTTCTCGGGTCGCACCCCGATGAGTGGAGGGCCAGGTCAATTGAGATTTGTGCGGAGATCCTCTGGATGGTCGGGACGGGAATCCATCATGCTGGCTAAGGGGCCGAAGGACCACCCCAGAACCAACTCCGTGACGCGCGCCGACGGATCAGGGGGCATGCGCATAGCCGCGATCCCACCATCGGCTACCTCTCGCCAGGCGAACCCGCGACCGCGGGTTTGGAGCGGGATGTCCGGCCCGTGTACGCGTAGGTTCGAATCTCTCCTCCGGAAGTTTCGTTGACTCCCTCCCTACGGAGATCGGCGTCGAGTATCGGCGGGCGCCCGACGCCACGATTGCCACCTCATTCTCGAAGCTTGATCTTCGTCTTCCGTGGTCGATAGGTGAGCAGAACCGCTCCGCTCGCGAGCGGACGCGCATTCGCAAGTTTGAACGCCATCGCTTTCGGGCCGGGGCGAAATAGCGGCGTCCCAGCACCCACGACGACGGGGGTCAACATGAGACGGTATTCATCGATCAGCCCATACCGAGTCAGGGTGGCGGCGAGCTCGCCGCTCCCGAATATGAACAGTGGCTTCCCGGAGTCTCTCTTCAGCTTTTTCACCGCTCGGACGATGTTCCCGCGAATAATGGTCGTGTTCTCCCACTTCGCCTCCTTCAGGGTCTTGGAAGCGACGAACTTGGGAAGTGCGTTGAGGACCGCAGCGAACTTACTTCGGTCGGAGGGGAAGCTCTTCGCGAATCCCTCGTAGGTCCTTCGCCCCAGCAACAACCCCCCCGCAGAAAGGTTCTCTAGGTTGGCAATCTTCTGGGCCTCGGGTCCCCAGGAGATCGAATTGAAATTCAGATCCCACTTCTTCGGCCCTTCGTAGACGCCGTCGACAGAGATCCAAATGGATTGAATGACTTGCCTCATGACTCGTTTCACGCCCTGACGCATGATCGATCGATGTGCTCGCCGCCTCTCGCATTCACCACGTTCTTTTCTTCTAGCATCATGGCCCACTTTCGGCCGCCAAGCATGAGCACAATTCCTTATCAACCGGTAGGGGAATCAAAGTGGGGCAGCGATGAGCGCCAAGAAGTTCCGCTATCACTCGGCGCCGATGAAGGTCGACTTTCTCTCATGTCCTGTGCAAGCGAGCCTCAGAATTCTCGGTCATGAGTGGGCGTTTCTGGTACTGACTTCCATTGCGTTGTTTCGCGCCAACCGCTTCAACCACATGCTGAACGCCATGCCGGGGCTCTCGAAGCGCCTCCTTTCCATGCGTCTCGCGGAACTCGAGGGGGCAGGTTTCATCGTGCGGGCGGAGACCCGGAGAGGGTACGTTCGTTGGGAGTTGACGAAGAAGGGAGCGGATGTCGTGCCGATTCTGATGACCATGGTCCAGTTTGGTGCGAAGTGGTACGCCGATGAGGTTTTTGTCGACCAGGCAGCGCGCCCGCTGAGCGAGATCTTCGATGAGGGATACATACGTAAAATGATGGGAATTACGACGCGCCGAGGAGAGCTGCACCCCGATCGGCCGCCGACGACCGTGCCGATCGGCTGAGGCGCTTTCTGACCCGAGTGCTTCGTGCCGGTGATCAAGATTTCAGACTCGCCACCGGAACCCGAATCGCGGAGTCGTGCGACCAATGCGCGACAGGTAACGATGAGGTCCACCAAGTAGGGAAGGTCTTCGTACGGCGCATCGATGCCGGCCCGGTCGCTAGACGTGGGCCGGACAGCTATCGCTCTACTGTGATTCCCCTACCCGATTATATGGAGCCCGAAATATGAGTCCTTGGAAGTGATCCACGATGCCGCCGAGGGCCACGCGAAGCGTAGATCATCAGTACCTGATCCGAGCCGCTCCCGACCGGGTCTTCCAAGCGATTAGCGAGCCAGCTTGGATCACTCAGTGGCTCTGCGACACGGCGAAGCTTTCTCTCCGAAAGGGAGGCACGTACTCGTTCGGGTGGAAAAACGGGCCGACCCATACCGGGAAGATCGTCGAGTTCGTTCCCGGTCAACGTCTCGCGCTCGCTTGGAGGTGGCCGGGGGTAGAACTACACAGGACCATCTTCTCTCTGTCCGTCGAGGCCAAGGGCGACGCGGCCTTACTCCGCGTCGCTCACACCGGTTTCCCCGGCTGGAGAAGTGGGCCGATCTCTACGGCGGTGCCGAGTGGGGCTGGACCTATTTTGCGATGAATCTCAAGTCGCTCCTGGAGACGGGACACGATCTCCGGGCCAAAGACGACGGTTGAACCGAGACGCTGCGGAGCACTGTCGCTTCCCCCGGTTGGGGTAAAGGACTTCCGACCGTCCGATGCCCCGACGTACCGACTGATAACCGGGAGCTCGCCGGTTCATAATCGACGAGATTGGCCCCCGCGCTCGGAGTCCTTAACAAAGAGAATGAGGGTTCGGGTGTCGTGATGGCGGAGTCCCGGCGCCTCGCCGCGATCATGTTCACTGACCTCGTAGGATTCACGAAGCTCGCCCAGCGGGACGAAGAGGAGGCGCTCCGACTGCGGAAAGAGCATCAGGCGCTCGTTCGGCCTCTTTTTGTGGCGCACGGTGGCCGGGAAGTCAAATCCCTGGGGGACGGGTTCTTGGTCGAGTTTCCCAGCGCCGTCGGATCCGTACGGTGTGCGGTCGATATTCAGGAAGCCGTAGCCCGACGAAATGCGCTCGAACCCTCCAAAGAACGGATCGTCATCCGAGTCGGAATTCATGTGGGCGATGTCGTGGGAGAAGGCGACGACATCATCGGCGACGCGGTCAACGTCGCGTCCCGAATCGAACCCCTCGCGCCGCCGGGAGGGATTTGCGTTTCTGGATCCGTCTTCGATCAGGTTCGGAACAAGGTACCATTTCCTCTAGAGAAGATCGGCGCCCGAGAGCTCAAGAACGTCGAGTTTCCGGTGGACGTCTATTCAGTGGTGCTTTCAGGAGACGCCGCGATCCAACACCCTCCGGAAATCGATTCGGGCACGAACCTTCGGCTCGCCGTCCTCCCGTTTGCGAGCATGAGTCCCGACGCCCACGATGACTACTTCGCCGATGGGCTCACGGAGGAACTGATCATGCGGGCCTCCCGTATTCCGACCCTTCGGGTCGTGGCCCGCACCTCGGTCGTTCAGTACAAAGGCTCCTCCAAGTCGCTACGAGAGATATCCCAGGACCTCGGAATCCGATTGGCGCTCGAAGGAAGCGTGCGCAAGGCCGGTAATCGTGTCCGGATCTCGGTGAAACTCCTCGATACAAAATCGGAGGAGCCCCTCTGGTCGTCCACCTACGACCGACCCTTCGACGACATCTTCGCGATTCAGGACGATATCGGCGGCCAGATTGCAGCCTCCATCTCGGAACACGTCTCGAGTCGCCCGGGGGAGTCCCGACCGCCGAGTGTCTCCCCTCGGCCGGACACGCACAACATGGAGGCCTACGCAAGCTTTCTCCACGGAAAGAAATTGTTTGGCGAGAAAGGATCCGAGGAGTCGATTCGGCAGGCGCTCGCCTTCTTCGAGGCCGCAGTACGACTCGACCCGTTGTTCGCCCGAGCGAGAGTGGGCGTCGCAGAAACCCGCCTCTGGTTGGGCACCGAAGGGGCCATCCCGTACTTGGATGCATTCCGACAATCCCGAATGGATCTGGTAACGGCGCTGCAACAGAACAGCGCCCTGGCCGAAGCGCATTCGGTCCTGGCCGGTCTTCTACTCGGTGATGATGACGTTCGAGGCGCGGAAATCGAGGCCCGCACGGCCATGAAGCTCAACCCGAGTCTCGCGGACCCCTATCGGTGGTTGGCCCAGATAGCGGCCGGCGATGGAAAGATCGATGAGACGGTGCGATGGCTCGAAGCGGCCCATCGACTGGACCCGGTGGACGTCAACGTCGTGGCTTTCCTCGGTCGAGCCTACCTGTATGCGGGAAGAGAGGCCGACGCCCTGGCGTACTGGGAACGGACGAAGGCGCTGATTCCGTTTCGTACGAACGCGCACCTCACGGAGTACTACTTGGGTTCCGGGGATTACAGCAAGGCTCAGGCCTCGATTCGCGAGATGGAACGATTCCGGCCGGAAAGCGTCTACACGGAAATGTACAGGGGAATCTTGGCCGCACGCCAAGGCGACCGAGAAAGCGCTCGTCGGGCTATCGAGCGCCTGGAGCGGCGGGCTCAAACGGGGGAGTTGACCACGTTCTTCGCCGGATTCGTCTATTATGCCCTTGATGAATGGGAGCCGTTCGTGGATTGCCTGGAACGGTCCTTTCAGCTGCACCAGTTGCCGCTCCTCGAGTTGATGTACTCGCCCCTGAATGAGTCGGCCCGGAGAGATCCTCGGATCCTCGATCTACTTCGACGGCAGTCCGAACTTCGGAACCCAACGACCTGATTCGAACTCGACCCGATCCAGTCTACGAGTCAAGCGATGGAAGAACCGGGTCTCGGTTCCAGTCGTCTGCCACCGCCGACACTATCGACCCCACCCAAAAGTCGTCGACCGTTTCGACTGATCGCCTACGCACTCGCGGTTACGGCCTTTGGGGCCGGCGCCCCCACTCCCCTGTACTCCGTGTACGAAAGTCAGTACCACTTCACTTCGGGCGTGCTCAGCGTGATCTTTGGTGCATACGCGGTCGGTGTGCTCCTGACTATGTTTCTGCTGGCACCCCTATCCGACTCGATTGGTCGCAAGCCGCTGCTCTACGGGGGGATGCTCCTGTCGGTGGCCTCTGGCGGAGTCTACATCCTCTCGAGTAGTGTACTGTGGTTGGCTCTGGCGCGCGTGCTCTCCGGATTATCGGTGGGAGCGACGACGAGCACGGCGACCGCTTCGATGACGAGTCTCGAGCCGCACGCGGACCAACACCACGTGGCGCGGGTCTCCGTGGCGGCGAACTTTGGGGGCGTGGCCGTCGGAATCCTGCTGAGTGGGCTCTTGGTTCAGTACGCGCCCGCACCGACGTCGTTGATTTTTGTCGTGCTGATCGTCGCGAGCGCGATCGGCATGCTCGCCGTAGCCCGAACCCCTGAGACCGTCAACGACCGGCGTCCAAGCCGTCCGGTTCACGCGCAGCGGCTGCGCGTTCCGACCGAGATCCGTCGTCCATTCTGGGTCTCGGTCGGTGGGCTTACCGCGTGCTACTCGATCTACGGCCTCTTTGCAGCGCTCGCCCCCGGCTTCCTGCGCGCGGAGCTTCTGGTTCAGAACCACTTCGTTGCGGCTGGGCTCGTCGCGGTGATGTTCGGTGCCGCGGCGCTGGTTCAACTGGCACTCAGTCAAGTTCGGGACCGGAACGCGCTGCTGGTTGGATTCCCCCTGATGATTGGTGCGCTCCTCGTGATCGTCACCTCGTTGATCCTCGCCTCCGGCCCACTCTGGATCCTGGGAGCCGGACTTCTCGGCGTCGGCGCGGGATTCACGTTCATGGGGTCGGTTACCCTCATCGACCGCATCGCCCCCGACCCCGTTCGAGGCGAGGTGCTCTCGACGTTCTACATGACCGGTTACCTGGCGCTCGCCGTCCCGACGATCGGAGTCGCCGTCGCCGCGGATCAGGTGGGACTTCCCGAGGCAGGCGTGGCTTTTGGGGTCGTCCTATGGCTCGTACTGGTCGCCCTCTACGCTGCCACGTGGAGAACTTCGACACCTCCCGGCGGAGAAGGACGCCCGTAACTAGCTCGCGGAATCCACCCACCCCACTTCTAGTGCCGGTACGATCCGATCGCGCTGCGGAACGTGATGCGCGGCCATCGGACGATAGGCCGGGTCGTTAACCAATCCGTTTAAGTTTTCGGAACGGTGCGACCGTGTGTGAAACTCACCATCCGCTCGGCGATCGCTACCGCTACCGCGCTGGTCGTGGGACTGATCGCCATCGGCATTATCGGCTATTACTCCCTGATCGTCTTTCGAGCGTTCCCCGTTTCGTACGAGTTGCTCCTCAAGATCTCCCTCACGCTCGTGCTGGGGGTCGCCGCGATCCTCGTGGTCCAACGGATCCTTCTCGCGGCGGTCTCGCGTTACGCCGGCCCCCGCCGCGCCGGACTGATCCTCGCCGCGTACCGGATCCTGGCCTACGCGTTCTTGACCGTGGTCGTCCTCGTCGTCGCGGGCATCAACAGCTTCGCCATCTTGGCGGGAGGGACCTTCGCCGGCCTCGTGCTCGGTCTCGCCGGCCAAGTAGCGTTGTCCAACATCATTGCCGGGATCACGCTGCTCGCCACGCGCCCGATGCACCCGGGAGAACGGGTGACGTTGATCTCCTCGAACTATGGGCTTTCGGTACCGTCCTACCCCCCGAAGTTCTTCTCCCAAGATTTCGTGATCCCCGGGTACACGGGGACCGTTACCGACCTCGGCCTGGTGTACTCGTCGCTCCAGTTGGACGACGGGACGTCGATGAAAATCCCCAATAGCATCCTCATCCAGGCCGCGATCCTTTCCCATGAGATCTCGGATCGGTGGGTCCGCGTGAAGTATGAAATTCCGCACTCGGTCGAACCTCGGGCCCTGATCACTCGCCTCGAAAAGAGCCTCGCGGAAAACGAGTGGGTCGTCCGGCCCGAGCGAATGCGCATCCAGGTGAACCAGGCGACTTTGGCCTCCTATGTCATTTCCGTTGACGCGATCTGCCGCGGAAGCCTCGAGGAACCGCCGCGCAGTTCGATCCTCATTCAGCTCATGAAAACCGTGAAGGAACTCACGCCGGTAGACAGCGCCGGCAAGTCTCCTCCCTGACGTGCCGTGGGAAACCCTGGCTTCTCCGCTAGCCTTTGCGGCGCGAGCTTCTCCAATGGGGCCGATCGATCACTTTCCCGCTTGCAGACGTCGCCTGGCCCATGGTTCCCGTTTCAGGAAGGACCGGGTCTCTCCGGAAAGCGGAGGGTAGTGCATTCCCAGGCTGTTCAAACAATCGACAAGAATCCGCGAGACGAGCAGGTCTCGGAACCATCGGTGGTCGGACGGGATCCAATACCAGGGTGCCCGATCGGTACTGGTCCGTTCGAGTACGTCCTCGTAGGCGTTCATATATTTGCCCCAAAATCTTCGTTCCAGAAGATCCATCGAACTGAACTTCCAGTGTTTCGTGGGATCGTCCAGGCGATCCTGCAAGCGACGGCTTTGTTCCTCGAACCCAAGATGAAGATAGAATTTCAAAATCGTCGTCCCTTCCTCGCACAGCATCCGTTCGAACTCCTTGATCTCCCGGAATCGAGCGCGGATGGTCTGCTTCGGGACGAACTTATGCACCCGCGTGATCAGGACGTCCTCATAGTGGCTGCGATTGAAAATCACGATCTCCCCCTTGGACGGCAACTGAGCGTGAACCCGCCAAAGGAAGTCGTGGTCGAGTTCCGGCGCGGTGGGCTTCCGGAACCGCGCGACTCGCACGCCCTGGGGATTGACTCCCTCGAACACGCGACGGATCGTTCCGTCCTTGCCGGCCGTGTCCATTCCTTGGAGGACAATCAATACTGAGTGCTGATGCCCGGCGTAGAGCAGCTCCTGCAACCGTTCCAGTTCGAGCTTGAGGCGTTTGAGCATCGCCATGGCCGCTCGTTCCGTCCCGTCCCAACCCTCGGTCGATCCCGAGTCGCAGTGATCGAGGCGAACTTTGCTGTCGGGCCGGATTCGATATCGCTTTGAGGAGAGTTCTGCCATCTTCGAGGACCTTTACCCAAGCGGACGCCCTTATCATTAAAGCACCTCGGAGACGCCCGGACGGGGGAAAACCGGCTTCCGGTCGTCGGAACTCCCGTCCATTTCGATCTCGTTTTTGCCGAACCGTTTCCAGATCGCTACATAGGAGTTATACGGAGGTTCGCGTAGGCTATCGGCGATGTCGATGCTCAGCCGACTGGTGCTGGCGTTTGTCGTGGCCGTGACCGTGCTGATGGTTCTACCCGCCGGAGTTGGGGCAGTGTCGAGCGCGAACTCGGGGGGACTCATCGCCCACCCGGCGACCCTTCCGGGGGCGATTGCCTCCTCGCCCGGGAATGCGGCAAGCTCGTCCGTCTCCGCGACGAGTTCCAATCCGACCGAAAGCCGAATTCTTTCCACCCTCCATGCCGCCCATGCTCCGATGAATGAAGTCTTCCTTCCAAATTTTAATGCTCGGACCTCCGTCGAGAACGGCGTGGTCACTCCCCTCTACTCGACCGCTCCCGCCCCGATGGGTTTGGGCTACTTCGGCGTCCAGGAGAAGGGCGGAGTTAACGTTGGTACGATCTCCTACACGAGTAGCGTCAAAGCCGCTGTGACGCTCGCTTCGGTCGACCCGATCTACCTGGATGCGGCGGGGCCTGACCAATTCACTATTCAAGAGAACACCGTCCTGACCCACGTCGACGTGCTCGGCGCCACGAACACGGACTACTGGATCCAAAATGTACCGGTCTACTACGCTAGTTCCCACACCCTGGTCTTCGAGGACAACATATGGAACTTTTCCAATCCGTCGACCTTCTTCCCCTCGAATGGTATCTATGCCCACGGACCAGCGAGCTTTTTCATCGACAATGAGGTCTACATCGGCATCGGAACGGTGAGCTACAACGTCGCGCCACCATTCACAATAACGACGTACAACAATGCTACGGTCTATAACGACCGGCCGACGGTCTTCTTCAATTACTCCCTGACCAAAGGCTCCACGACGGTCTCGGGGTCGTACGACTTCGCTGAGTTCAACTCGACGGGGCTGACCCCTCCCAGCGGACCCGCTCCCCAACCGACGTACCAAATCAACGGGCAGGCCCCGAACCCTACCGGCTTCTTGCTGAATGATGCGGAGATTATGATCGGGGGACCCGGCGGAGGTTCCACGACGACGCTCTTCAACACCGCCGGATCCTTCGGCCTGTGGACCCAAGCCAACGGTTCTTCTTCCTACACCGACGTTCCCTCGGCGTATGATTTCGGAACGGATACAGGAGAAACTTCCGAAGGGATCGCGGAGTACTCTAGCGGCGGGGCGAATCCCGTAGCCCTTGCCCAGCCCGGTCCGTCCTTGCTGTATCCACTTTGGGGAATCAAAGGCTCGGTCGCTAGTGGAGCGGATGCGCAGAAGCTCCGCATCACGCCTTCGAACGCCTTTGTCTTCGTCTCCCCCGGTGCGCCCTTCAATGACAGCACTGCGGCGTGGGCTCCGGTCCCGACCTCAGGGCTCGTCACGTACTGGCTCCCTCCCGGGAAGTACACCTATCAGATTCTGCTGAGCGAGTACACGCCCGTGACTTTGTCGATTACCGGCGCGAACGGATTACGGCCCGTTGACCTGAATCTCGACCGCTCGCTCGGAGTCTATACTCCGCTCTGGGCTTGGGGAAACGGTCAGCTGGCGGCGATCTCCAAGAGTGGATCGGGCACAGTTTCGGACCCGTACGTGCTCTACAACAACCAAGTCTCGCCGATCAACCCGTTGTTCGGCGAGTTCAACGACTATCTGTTCCCCGTGTTCCCCGGCATTCAGTTGATCGGGACTTCCGCGTACGTGTCGGTCTGGGACGCGCCGTCGTTCTACTTCAACTATGCCATTCAGCCGGAGCTGGCCGCGGTCCTCAACGAAGGACTTCCCACGACCAATTACCTGGAGTACGGTTTCGACCTGGTATCTCACGTCTCGGTGGTCGATACCCCGTCGATCACGGGCTGGATCTTCGCGGACGACGTCGGATTCACGGAGGCGAGCGTGGTGTTCTGGAACTCGTCTAACAATCTGATCGCCGGGAACACCTTCGACGTGATGAGCATCGGGCTCATGCTATTCGGCGGAACGGGCAACACGATCTGGGGCAATGTGTTCACTCCCGTCGAACCCACGGTGGCGAATCCGGGGGCGATTGGAATGTACGACTTCCAGCTCGCGTTGACGCTGTGGGAGTCGAAGGACCTGACCTACAACAATGCCTTCCTGACCCCGTTCACAGCGTATACGCCGACCGTCAATATTTACAACGGCGCTTCCGCGCTCTACAAGGACGCGTGGAACATCCCCAAGCAGTCGCCGACCAACAAGATGGTTGTTAACGGCTGGATCCTACGCGGCAGCATCATCGGCGGCGACTACCAAGGCGGGAACTTCTGGCAGGACTACGGGACCGCGATCGACCCGTACGGCGTGCTTCCGTACAATGAGGGCGGACTCATCACCTATCACGGGGACTACGTCCCGTTGATCCCGGCGCGTCTGTGGACGGAGACGTTCACCGAAACCGGACTCCCCCACGGGACCGAGTGGGCGGTCACCCTCAATGGAGTCAACTTCACGACGACCGGATCGTCGATCAAGTTCTACGACCCGAACGGCGCGTACACCTGGACGGTATGGACGCCGTCCGGCTTTGTCCCTCATCCGGATAAGGGAACCTCGCTGATCAGCGGACACAATATCTCGGTGAAGATCCACTGGACCTCGTAGATTAGACGGTTCGTGAAACGGAGACGCCCTCCCTGGACGCAGGGAGCCACGACCAACCCCTTCCATTCTCCACGAGAGTCCCGCGGTTAGGCTCCAAGAGTTGTCTTCCCGACTCCTTGGCGTCCCACCGGATCGGAGCGCCCCCGCCGAACGATTCAGCGAGCAGAACCAAATCGGTGTACCAGGCAACGTTTTTGGTCGAAGTCTCGATGACCTTCTGAGCAGGCAATGCGGCCGTTCCCGATCCCCCAAGAGTCACGGCGGTGAGCGCTGAAACCGGGCGGGATCGGATGTCGCACGCGGGGGGGGAAGCGCTCCGACTCCTCGTCGAGGCCCCCTCCGTGCCGCGCGGAAACGAGGTCCTGACCGCGGGGGCTCTTGAGTTTCTCCGCGAACTCCACGAGCGATTCGAACCCCGTCGTCAGGAGCTCTTGCGTCGGCGGGGCACCTTCCGATCGCGCATCGAGGCCGGGGAGATCCCTGACTTCCCGGCCGAGACACGGGAATCTCGGAAAGGCTCGTGGAGGGTGCCGCTCCCTCCGAAGGACTTGGTCGATCGACGGGTCGAGATCACCGGCCCCACCGACCGGAAAATGATCATCAACGCGCTCAACTCGGGGGCCCGCGTCTACATGGCCGATTTCGAGGATGCGCACTCGCCCACGTGGACCGCGACCGTAGCCGGGCAGGTCAACCTGCAAGACGCCGTTCGTCGGCGGATCTCGTACACCTCGCCGGAGGGGAAGTCGTATCGGCTTCACGAGTCGCTCGCGACGCTCATGGTTCGGCCCCGAGGGTGGCATTTGGACGAGCGTCACGTCACGGTCGGAGGTCGGCCGGTGTCGGCGAGCCTCCTCGACTTTGCGCTCTTTTTCTTTCACAATGCGACGGAACTGGGACGGCGGGGTACGGGACCATACTTTTACTTGCCCAAGATGGAAGACCATCTCGAAGCCCGACTCTGGAACGACGTCTTCCTCGCGGCCCAGGAGCGACTCGGGATTCCGCGGGGAACGATTCGCGCCACGGCCCTGATCGAAACGCTGCCGGCGGCGTTCCAGATGGACGAGATCCTCTACGAGTTACGCGAACATTCGGTAGGATTGAATTGCGGTCGGTGGGACTATCTGTTCAGCTTCATCAAACAATACCAGAACCGCGACGACGTCCACTTTCCCGACCGCGACCGTCTGACGATGGATTCTCCCTTTCTGACCGCCTATTCCCACCTCCTGATCCAGACCTGCCATCGTCGGGGCGCGCATGCCATGGGGGGCATGGCGGCGCAGATCCCAATCAAGGATCACCCGGCGGAGAACGAGGCCGCCGTGGCCCGAGTGATCGCCGACAAGGAGCGAGAGGTCCGCGCCGGCCACGACGGAACGTGGGTCGCCCACCCCGGCTTAGTCCCCCTGGCGCTCGAGATTTTTGACCGCGAGATGTCCACCCCCAACCAAATCGATGCCGCACCGCCTCCGGAGCCGGTCCGACCCCGGGACCTGCTCACCCTCCCGACCGGACCCGTCACGCTCGAGGGGGTCCATCGGAACACTCGGGTCGCCTTTCTGTACCTCGAATCCTGGCTTCGAGGGATCGGTTGTGTCCCCATCGATTATCTCATGGAAGATGCCGCTACGGCGGAAATCGCGCGTTCGGAGCTCTGGCACTGGATCCACCATCGCACGCTGTTGGTCGATGGCCGCCCCTTGGATTCCGCTCGGTTTCGAGATCAGCTCCAACGGGAAGTCGCACTTCTACGACAAACTCGAGGTACGGAGGAGGAAACTCCCTCCATTCAACGCGCTGCACAGATTCTCGAAGAGGTCGTGGAAGCGCCACATCTCGAGGAGTTTATCACGAGCCGTGCGTACGGACTTTTGGGAGATTCTCCCGAGGAGGACCGAGGTTGACGGGCGCATCGGGTTGGGATCCCAAGGACCAGAACCGCTGGAAGGGAATCGACCGCCCGTACCGACCGGATGACGTCGAGCGACTCCGCGGTTCGGTGCATGTCGCATATACGCTCGCCGAGATCGGCTCGCGTCGACTGTGGCGACTGATTCAAACCGAACCGTACGTCGCGACCCTGGGGGCGATGACCGGGACCCAGGCGGTCCAGATGGTCGCCGGCGGGCTTCCGGCGATCTATGCCAGTGGCTGGCAGGTCGCCGCCGATGCGAATTCCGCGTCGGAAACCTACCCCGACCAGAGCCTGTATCCGTCGGACAGCATGCCGACCCTCGTCCGTCGGATCAACAATGCCTTTCGCCGAGAGGACGAGAAGCAGCACGCCGCCGGCCGGGATGAAATCTATTGGTATGCGCCGGTGCTCGCCGACGCGGAGGCGGGCTTTGGGGGGACGCTCAACGTGTTCGAACTCACGCGGTCGCTCATCGACGCGGGAGTTTCGGGACTGCATCTCGAGGACCAGCTCGCCTCGGTCAAGAAATGTGGGCATATGGGAGGAAAAGTGCTCGTCCCCGCACGCGAGTTCAATCAGAAGCTGTGGGCGGCGCGATTGGCGGCGGACATTTTTCAAGTTCCGACCGTTCTCCTCGCCCGCACGGACGCGCTCAGCGCGAAGCTGCTGACGAGCGACATCGACCCGCGCGACGCGCCGTTCCTCACCGGAAAGCGGACTCCGGAAGGCTTCTTTGAGATCACCGGCGGTCTCGATATGGCGATCGCGCGGGGTCTCGCGTATGCGCCCTACGCCGATCTGCTGTGGTTCGAGACAGGCGGGCCCGACCTCGACGAAGCCGAGCGATTCGCCCGTGAGATCCATCGCGAATTCCCGGGGAAACTGCTCGCCTACAACTGTTCTCCGTCCTTCAATTGGCGTAAGAAGTTGAAACCGGAGGTCATCGCGGACTTTCAATCGACGATCGCCGAGATGGGCTACCGGTTTCAGTTCGTGACCTTGGCCGGTTTCCACGCGTTGAATTTGTCGATGTTCAAACTCGCCAAAGGATATGCTCGAACCGGGATGGCCGCGTACACCGACCTTCAGGAAGAGGAGTTCCAGGCCGAGGAAGAGGGGTACGCCGCCGTCAAGCACCAGTCGTTCGTGGGCGCGGGCTATTTCGATGAGGTGGCCCAAGTGCTCTCGGGAGGCTTGACCACGACCCTCGCGATGGAAGGTTCGACAGAGAAGGAACAGTTCCATGATCGCGCGGGATCGAAGAGCCGAGGGGTGGGGGGCACTTCAGCGCGGCACTCGGCCCCTACGAAGTCGACGTGACCGGTCGTTTCGGCTGCATCCAGTCCACCTCGCTCACCGGTGATCGCGCCGGATCGTGATGCGAAACCGGAGGACCTCCTGAGCACCGGCCGGTTGCAGGGGCGGGCGATCGGGAAAGGCGCCAAGCACGACGTACTCGACGAACCGAGCGGCCTCGACGCGAACTTGGGCCAATTTTGTGGCCCGGACCACCCCCAGCCCGTCGATCACGCCCAAGTATCCTCGCGGCTCTTTGTACACCCGGACCTGGAACGTCGACAACACCCGCCCCGGGGCGTGCGGCGTATAAACCTCTCAACTAAGAGACTGAAACGGTCGGACGAATCGCGCCCCGGGTCGTTATCGTTCGAAGGCCAGATGCCTGGGTTCCGATTCCCGTTCGTCAGGGACCCACCAGATCCCGCAATCCCTAGATCGTCGAATGTTGTAGGTCTCGCTCAGGGGTTCCCACTCGAAAAGATGTGGACGCGCGCTTCTCCGTCGGCAACTTAGGTCAACTGTCTCGAGCGAAGGAACGCGACGATCTGATCCACGCAACCGTCGACACTCTTCTGGGAAGTGTCGACCACGAGATCCGGATTCATCGGTACTTCGAACGGATCGTCGACCCCCGTCATCCGAGGAACCGCTCCGAGATCGGTACGCCGATAGATTGCCTGCGGATTCCGCTGCCGACAGATCTCCAAGGGACACTTGAGCCAGATCTCGACGAACCGATCGCCGACTTCCGAACGGGCGGCCTGCCGGGAACTCTCGTACGGGGTGATGAGCGCGACGAGCACCGCGACGCCGTGACGAGCGAGTAAACGCGCCACTTGGCTTACCCGTCGCGAATTCAGCTCTCGATCGTTCCGAGAATACCCAAGTTCAGGAGAAAACATTCCTCGGACCTGATTTCCGTCCAAGACTTCCGTATCCCAGCCGGCCGCTTGGAGACGCATCGCCGTGGCTCGCGAGAGGGTGCTCTTCCCAGCGCCAGGAACCCCTTCCATCCACACCACGAATCCGCTTCGACGGGAATCCGCGGGTGTCGACATGTCGGCCCCCGACTCACCTATCCAAGGCAAATACGTTTCCGCGGCCCGGGACCCGCCGGAGCCCTACGACCCGGCGCCAAATCGGACCGCCGTTTTCGCCGGCTTCCTTTGAACACGGGCGAGCACCGATTCCCCCTCGAAACCTCCCGATTTCGCCTCCCGTTCGGCGTACAGGAGAGCCTCGTGAGCCTTCATGAAATGTCTCTTAGTTGCCCATTAGTATGCCAATTCTGCATATCAGAGACCGCGAAGGGCGCGTTTCGATTCGTATAAGTACCGTGCCTTTGTCGGGGAGCTCGATGCGCACGGATACGCTCTCCGCGAAGAAGGACGCGGTAGCCCCCGACTCCCGGAGGGACCCCTGACGGATTCGGGGGAGGCCACGACCGCGGCGAGTGGTCGCCCAACGGTGGACCCGCCGACACGTCCGACCCCTGTAGTCCGCCGAAAGCACAGTACCGGGCCGATCCTGGCCCGTCGTGGCGGTGGTCATCCTCCTCGTCGCGGGTCTGGGCATTGCGTACGAACAGGGCTGGATACTCCGGAACGCTGGAATGAAACCGGGAATGTGTGGCCCGGGCGTCGAGCTGCAGGGTGATGGCGCCCAATTCGTGTTCCCCCTGGTTTCGACCTGGGAGATGAAGTACTCTTCGCAGACGGGAAACACACTGAACTACCCGGCCAGTGGGTCGGGAACGGGCCTAACCCACCTCTCGGAGCGCCCTCCCGTCATTGATTTCGCGATCACCGACAACCCGCTGTCTCCTTCAGAGCGCGCGGCGATGCCTGGCCAGGCCCTAACACTCCCGGTCGTGGGTGGAGCGCTCGCGATCGTCTACAATGTTCCGGGCGTCACGGGCCATCTGAACCTTTCCGGGAATGTCCTTGCGGGTATCTACCTCGGCGCCATCACTTCATGGAACAATCCGGCGATTGCAGTCCTCAACCCCCACGCATCGCTTCCGGCCACGACGATTGTGACGGTCCACCGATCAGGTTCGGCGGGGACCTCGTTTGTCTTGACGGACTATCTAAGTCAGGACAACGCGACTTGGGCCTCGCAGGTCGGGAAGAGCATCACCCCTAGCTGGCCGGCCGCTCCCCGGCAGACGGCTGCAGCTTCCAATTCGGTCCTGCTCACGACCGTGGAGATGACCCCCGATTCGATCGGTTACAGCGACCTTACGGACGTGCTCGCGTCGGGGACCACGAGCCTCGGATACGCTGCACTCCAGAACCCGTCGGACCAGTTCATCGTTCCGACCGTAGCAAACACGGTCTCGGCTATCGACGACAAATACGCCAGCTTGAGCCCAGCGCCCAGTTCGACGGGCGACTGGTACAACGTCAGCATGGTGAACGCCAACGGAACCGAGGATTACCCGCTTGCAACCTTCGCATATATGTACGTCTACCAAGCAACCAACATCGGATTTGAGCCGAGCCTCATCAAGGCGTCGGTGTTGGTACAATGGATCAATTGGCTGCTCACGACGGGTCAGACGTATACCAACGCCGGAGAGGAGTTCTACGCCGCTCTTCCGTCGGGCCTTCTTGCGGTCGACCAAGCCGGCCTCGCGACGATGACGTATGATGGAGCAGCGATCCCAGCGTGTACCTGAAGAAGGATTGGAGACCCCCGGAACCGGGTCAGATTCCCTGGAGGGCGCGGACCCGGGGGGCCCATCCGTTCGGTCCCCGCGAACCAGAGGCCCCACCTACCGTGGGTGGCCGATACTCGTCGTCGGGTTCGTTCCGATATTCGCGATTCTCGCAGTCCAACTAGCGCGTGGAGTCGCTCCCGCGATGATGCATTCTATTCAAGGAACCTGGGCGGCGTTGCTAAACCTGCCTCAGTTCCCGAACTGGGTGGTCGACTCGTTCGTCGGACTTATCCTCTTGTTAGTAGGCATCGCCGTCGCGCTTGCATTCTGGTTGGGCGGCCGCGAGCTAAACCGTCGCGATCGACGAATCCGCTTGCTGCGCTGGTTCGGCGGATCCTTCCACGGGTTGACGGCCGCTGTCGCGCTCGGAATCCTCGTGCTCGTAGGCGCTCTCGTGTACTTGCTCACTCGAGGCGCTTGGCAATCGATTCTTCATTTCGGCCCCGGGTTCCTCCTCGGGGGAGTATGGGACGGCGCGCATGGCGTCTTCGGAGCGGGCCCCCCGATCGTCGGCACCCTTCTGACGAGTATGCTCGCGCTTCTGCTGGCCGTCCCGCTCGCCTTGGGAGTCGCGATCTTCCTATCGGAAATCGCCCCTCCGTGGCTCCGGCAGCCGCTGGTCTACGTTGTGGACCTCTCCGCCGCGGTGCCCTCCGTTGTCTACGGCTTCTGGGCGTTCCTCATCCTCGTGCCGCTCATGCGCTCCACGATCGATCCGGCCCTCGCTTCCCTCACCGGTGGAAATTTCCCTTTCGCGTCTCAATCCCTGGGCTACGATCTGTTCACCTCGACGATCGTCCTGGCGGTGATGATCCTACCCACGATCGCAGCGGTCTCGCGAGAATCGCTGCGCGCGGTGCCGAGAGTCTACCGCGAGTCGGCCCTCAGCCTCGGGGCCACTCGGTGGGAAGCGACGCGGATGGCCGTGATCACCCCCGCCCGATCGGGTATCATCGCAGGGATCATTCTCGGACTCGGTCGAGCGCTCGGCGAAACGATTGCCGTGGCGATGGTCATTGGAAATATTTTCATCCTCCCGGGGACGCTCTTTTCCCCGGGCACGACGCTCGCCAGCTGGATCGTGGTCAATTTTAGCGAAGTCGGACCCGGGCTCGAGATGAGCGCCTTACTCGAGCTCGCGCTGATCCTCCTCGCGATCACGGTCTTGGTCAATGTCGTGGCCCGTTTGCTCCTGCGTCGACTCAACGAGCGCTCCCAAAACGGGAACGGCAACGGAAACGGCGAGACCTCCCGCCGGTTACGCGATCGTCTTCACTTTCCCGGGCACTCCCACATCGAATCGATCGCCGTGCCGGCGATCGCCGACGAGTCCTGGCGGAAGCAGCTCCTCGATCGGCTCCCGCGCCGGCTCGCGCGCCGGCGATCGTTCAACTGGGTGATGGTGGCGCTCTGCCTCGTCTGCGTCGTCATCGCGGTCGTTCCGCTCGCGAGCGTGATCTTGACTGCTGCCGGAAAGGGCGGGGTAGCCATTGTGCAACCCTCCTTCTATACGTCCACTCCACCGCAAGGGTGCACGCCGACAGCCAATCGAACGTGCCCG
Source organism: uncultured Thermoplasmata archaeon (assembly GCA_963749195.1). Lineage (GTDB taxonomy): Archaea > Thermoplasmatota > Thermoplasmata > Lutacidiplasmatales > UBA184 > Lutacidiplasma. Next base: position 979,027 of record CAVVLX010000007.1, on the reverse strand, counting down.
CTGGGCGGAATCGGCCCGGCGATCCAGGGAACGTTCCTCATGCTGGGATTAGGCGCATTGATCGCGATTCCCGTAGGGTTGCTCGCCGGCATTTATCTTTCGGAGTACGGCCGAAATCGGTTCGCCCGATCGGTCAGCTTCTTGGCCGATGTCATGACGGGCCTACCGACCATTCTCATCGGCGTATTCGTCTTCGTGCTGTTCCTGTACTTCGATCATAACGCGGCCTTGAGCGCCCTCTCCGGTGGGGTTGCGCTCGCCTTCATCATGATCCCGATCGTGACGCGCGCCAGCGAAGAAGCCCTTCGATCCGTCCCGACGAGCGTGCGAGAGGCCGCACGAGCGTTGGGATTCCCTACCCACCGGGTCAGTCTGCGAGTGGTCCTCGGCACCGCTCGTGGAGCCTTGATCACCGGGATCCTGCTCGCCACTTCTCGCGCCGCCGGCGATACCGCGGCGCTCTTCCTGACCGCTGGAAGCAGTACCTTTTGGTTTCAAGGCTTCAGCCAACAGACGGCGGCCATCACACCCTTCATATTCGCGAACTTCGGATCTCCCTACACGAACTTGCAGACCGATGCCTGGGGCGCGGCCTTGGTTCTCCTCCTCATCATGCTCGGGATCTCCCTGGTCGCCCGACTGCTGGTCCGTCCCCACTTAGATGCCGCCGAAGGAGGCTGAACCGATGAGCTCGAAAATCAAGACGATCGATCTGAATGCTTGGTATGGGGCCAAACAGGCGCTCTTCGACGTTTCGCTCGACCTTCAATCGGATGCCGTGACGGCGATCATCGGCCCTTCGGGCTGCGGCAAGTCCACGTTCCTGCGCTGTCTGAACCGATTGCACGAGGAACAGCCCCGGGCCAAAGTCTCGGGGACGATCCTCCTCGATGGGGAGGATATCGGAGCGAAGGACGTGGTGAGCGTTCGGTTCCGGGTTGGGATGGTCTTCCAGAAGCCGACGCCATTCCCGAACATGTCGATCTTCGAGAACGTCGCCGCCGGGCTCCGATTGCTCGGAGTGCATCGGGCGGCGGAACTCGACGCCGGCGTACTCGAAGCCTTGCAGCTCGCCGGGCTCTGGGAAGAGGTCGAAGACCATCTCGATGCGCCCGGCACCAGCCTCTCCGGCGGTCAGCAGCAGCGACTCTCGATCGCGCGAGCGCTCGCCGTCCAGCCGGAGGTCCTGCTGATGGACGAACCGTGTTCCGCCCTCGACCCCATCGCGACCAATCGGATCGAATCGCTGATCCGCGAACTCAAGACGAAATACACCGTCGTCATCGTGACGCACAACCTCGCCCAAGCCGTTCGAGTCTCGGATATGACCGCGTTCTTTTACTTGGGAAAAGTCGTGGAATTCGACAACACGCCCACGATCTTTCGCGCTCCGCAAGAGAAACTAACCGAGAACTACGTCACGGGAAGATTTGGCTAGGCCCCATCGGCGGATGATCGAGGGGGCGGGGCCCGCCGCGAGCAGGGGCCGACATCCTTTCTCTTCCTCGGGTTAGCGAGCTTTCCCTGAATACTCGGACTAATCCAAGAGTTTGTGCGCAGCCGCCTGAGTCGCCCGCGAACCGGGTTCCGCCGAGTCGCCCAAGGCCATCACGCTCGATTCGCCCCAGCTGCTTTGGAAATTGACGCTGCGGAGGCGGTCACGAACGGCTGGACGTAGTCGTTGGTGAGCCCGGGCATAGAAGAACCGCGAAACCCTTCCAGTCGAACGTGGCACTCTTGGGGCCTTGAATGATACGAACTTGGCGGACTTGTACAGCTTCTTTTCAATCCTCCCCTCCGTCGACAAGGAATCAATCACGACTAGCGGTAGCCGGGAAACACCTCGAACTTGATCCGATCCGGGCTGACGCCAATACCCTGGAGAATCCGGTAGGTGCCTTGGACCATTCCGGGAGCCCCGCAAACATAGTAGACCGGATGCGACAACCCCCGCGACGCCTCGGCGAGGAGGCTCGAGTCGATGCGTCCCCGCCTTTCGACCCAACCCGACTCGCTCGACGCACGGGTCAACGTATGGTAAACCTGGAAGCGTGGATTCGTCCGACTGAGGTCATCGAGCTCGGGGCGGTACGCGATCTCCTCTTCGTTCCGGCTGGAATAGACCAGCCGCACCTCCACGGGGAGTTCCCGATCCGCCGCATACTCCGCCATCCCCTTGAGGGGGGTAATCCCGATCCCGCCGGCGACGAGGACCGCCGGAGACGCTTCGTCGAGGACGAAGTGACCATACGCGCCGTCCACTTCCGCTTCGTCACCGGGCTTGAGCGAGGCAAACGCCTCCTTCCAAGGCGAGTTGGACACTCTTGCTCCGAACTCGAGGTAAGGCCGAGTCGGAGAACACGCGAGCGACATCGGGTACTCAATCGGTCCGTCCTTGGTCGAGAGTTCTAGACCGCAGAACTGGACCGGAGCAAACCGGAATCCAGAGGGCTTTTCGAACTTCACCCCATGCACCGTAGGGGTCAATCGCGGCGATTCCATCACCCGAACCTTAGCGATCAACGGGAACTCTCACTCGGCTGGAATCGGGGGGACACTATAATGACTGATTCCTCTGCTATTGGGTCCCAACGGGGACCGACAACTGCTGTGGGTTTTGCCAGTTAGACTGGAGTATCCTCTCGGAGGAAGCCCAACGCGGCGCTCGTCAATCGGGTCCAGCCGGCACTCCGGCAGGCCAATCAAACGGTGACCGCACGGCTTCGGGCCGCCCTACGGTGGGACGGGCTACCCTTCAGCCGATTCGTAATTCTCCGACTTTTAGTGAAGCGTGGCCCGACCACTTCCAAAAACCTCGCGGACGCGATGGGAGTAAACAGTGCCAACATGCCGGGATTGATGGACCGACTCGAGGCGGATGGATTGGTCACCCGGAGGCGGAACAGCCAGGATCGGCGCGAGATTCTAGTCCAGGCGACCCAAAAGGGCCGCAAGACGTTGCTTCGACTGAAGGAGACCCCGGTGAGTGAGTTGGTCGATGCATTCGACAGTTGGACAGATGCAGAACTCCAAGCTCTCCTGGAGTCGCTCAAGAGATTCTCTGGGCCGAGGGAAGCGGAGGACCTCTTCGGGCCCAAGATACTCCTTTAGCCGAGTGTCGGAGGACGCCGCTCCTTAGTTCACTCCTGCACAAGGTGGCGGCAGCTGGAAACGCGCTTCATCGGACGGCTCGTGGTCCACGACACCGAGTTCTTATCCGGGCGGTCGAGACTCGAGGTAGGGAAGAGTCTTCGGAAAAGCACGCGCTAGCCTGATGCATTCGGCGTCGGCGAAAGGCTCGGCTTCGCGTCGAACGTGGGGGCCGAATCCGGGCGGATTGGGGGATTCGGGACCATGGGAAGTATCTGCAGGATCCCGTCGATGGCCGGGGGGCGGGCCACCGAGGTACCTACCACCCGGCCGGAGCGAATGGAAACGGAGGGAACGCCGCTCCGCCGCGGCCGCGTTTCGGGTCGTCCCAGGCGGCGGCGAATCCAGTGCCGGACGTCCGAAATGTACAGATTGTCGTGGGGGCAGGCCTCCACGCAGTTACCGACTCCACAGCACTTCGAGCTGCGGAACTCTCCCGTCTGGCGGAAGTGGCCCGGCATGTCGACAAGCCCCACTGGGCAACCCTTCGCGCAGTCGAGCGTTTTGCAGTCGCGGCATACCTGTCTGTCGCGGACTTTCAGCTTGAAGAACCCAATCTTGTGGAACGCCTGGACGATCGTGCCCGTGTAGCACCAGCCCATCGTGACGCAATTGTAGTCTCCGGTGTAGGGAATCGTCACAAAGATGAGGAACCAAAGCACCCCGAACGACAGCGAAAAGAAGAATACGCTCGGGTCGGCTCCGAGAATGGTGACGCTCAACGTTCCCGTCTGGTCGAAATATGACAGGAAGGAGACGGCGACGAGCGACGCCATCGTGACCCCGGTGGTCGTGGAGTAGATCGTGGAGAATCGGCTGCTCAAGTACTTGCGTGCGACCGGAGAGGAGCGGTTGAAGGACCGCATCGCATTGAACGTCGTTCCCTGGTACATCAGCGACGGTGTGCAGAACAGCGAGCAGATGACGCGACGCCCGAAGAGCACCGCCAACGACCCCGTGATCGCGTAGGTGAGCAGGATTACTAGGAAAACGCTCGGCCCGATCGGGGCGGACCCGAGACCCATGCTCCACCCCAGCACAGGGACGGTCAGCCCCGGGGGGGCGTTGGGGAAAAGGGCCGCGTAGTAGAAGCTCGGGAAGAAGGTGGCGAAGGCGGCGTATGAGCCCATCATCAGGTACATGCGAATCTTGTTTTCCACCGACTTGGTCTCCCGTAACTTGAAGACGACCAACACGCCCATCTCGAGGCCCATCATTGCGAGGAACCACGTCGAACCGCAAACCAGAGCCAGGAACCAGAACCCGTTGTAGAACGCGTTGTAGAGCAACGCCCCCAGGCCCCCCGCAAGGGGAAGGGCGGGGAATGCCCCCGAGTAGGTGCCGGGAAGCAAGACGAGGTCGAGGACGGCCCCCATGAACAGTTCCCCAACGAAGATTGCGGCGAGGATCCCGAAGGTCCAGTGCGGGCGAAGCTGCCACGGCGTCGAAAGCGATTGAGAGAACCGCTCCGTCCGTACGACCACACTGAAGAAGAGGGTCATCTCGAGGAGGATCGAGGAGGCGAAAAGCAGTCCACTTCCGTAGGTGATCCAAGCGTACAGGCCCACCATCATCAGGGCATAGGTCGATAGCAACCCCAGGAAGTAACCCGAGAGGACCGGCTCCAACTGTCGGTGCCGGTAGAGATACTCCATGACAAACACAATGATTCCGATCATGAGAGCACTGCCGAGAACCACCACCAGGTAGGCCCCGGCCGGCGGGGAGAAGGCGGGCGCCGAGAAGAACATCAGAGCCGATTGGGCTAGCAGGAGCCCGACAAACGCTCGGGGCAACCTGCCCCGCAGAAGCCACACTGTTAGGCCCATCTCCAGGGCCATCGTGAAGAGGAACCATGGGGAATCCACGACGTTCACGAGCAGATTCCAGGTTCCGTCGCTACCTCCGAGGAGCGCCGCCATTGGCTGTCCCGAAGCGAGTTGGAAAGTCCATCCCATCAGAAATTCGTTCAGTAGTACGAGCGCGACCACGGACGCGACGAACCGTCGAATCCATTGCAGCGGGCGGTCGACGAACGCTTCCCCTTCGGCGACGCGCGCGCCAGCTTCTTTCAGATAGATGAAGAAAAGCGGAAAGACGCTAAGTGACATGAGGCCGCTCGCCAGCCAGAGTCCCGAAATCAGAGAATCCGGACCGGGCGCCACAAAGTAGACGACGGCGCCGCCGAACATCGCCGCCATCATCGCGAGCAAGAACAGCACGATTCCAGCACGGAGCGGGGTTCGCGCTTCCGCGGCCCATTTCACCAAGATCGCTGTGGAACCAGCCATCCCGGCGGCGAGCCCAGCCAAGACGAGGGTGGAACTCAGCATGGGCGATGGCTCCGACTGACTTCCGGCAAGGGATACACCGTCATTCGCCTCCGGTCGAGGACGCGGTGGCCGAATCCCTGCGCGTTGGGGCGGGGGGGGTCAGAGAGTTCGCGGAGTTTCGCTCCCCCGGAATGTCCTTGACCACAGCAGGGGAAGATCCGGCAGCGGCGTTGAGCCCAGATTGACGGGGGGATCTCGCGCTCCATAGGAGGGGACTCATCGCACGTTGAGGCCAGACCGCGGCCGCGATGGCAAATCCGCCGAGCAAGATGAATTGGAAGCCCCATCGCAGGGAGATCGCGAGCGTGCCACTGGCTCCGGGAGCGATCGCGCCCCATGCCGTGGGCACTCCGAGAGTTCCGAAGACTTCATTGAGAAATCCCTCGAGGCCCCCGGCCGCGAGCGCCGGCGGGACCCAGGTGACGAGGGAGACTCCGGACACGAAAAGAATGATTCTCAGGATGCGACCCGAGAGACGATCGCTCACTCGCTGGAGCGCTCGCATTGTCCCGATCGGGAAGAGGGCCGCGAAAATCGCGAAAAAGGCGAGAAGCTCATGCTGGAAGATCCACTGGAACCAGAGGGCCGCCGAGCCGTTCAGGGGCGAAACGACCGTCCATTCGGCGATGACGGCGAGCGCCCAGGTGACCCCGCCCGCGAGGAGCCCGACTCGAATCGCGGCGCCGGCCGCGAATCGACGGTCGAGTGGGGGAGGGGGCGCCCGAGCGGAGTCCGCTGCCAGGGAAGAACCAGCGAGTCCGAATACGCTGCCGTAGACGACCAGGAGGAGCTCCTGCGCTAGTAGAGCGACCCAGACAATCGCGACTTGGAAAATCCCCAGGATCCAGTTGTTCAGTAGCAAGTTATCGGTGGTTGTGCCGCTGGCTTGGGCCAATGCCCCGATGCCGGCCGTTGCGGCGGCGGTGGTGGAGCAGCAGGCGCCGAGCGTGACCAGGGCGATCATCGCGGGGGTGAATCCCGCCGCAGATCCGACAGCACTCCGCCGTCCCGCATTGCTCGCCTTTTTGTTGTTGCGGATGAGCTCCACGGTAAGCAGGATCGCCACCGTCATGCCCATCCCGACGCCAATGGACACGAGCACCATCGCGACCGTCGCAAAATACGGCAATTGAATGACGCCCCAAGGCGCCACGATGAACAGGGCCGGGTAACTCCACGGCTGTTGCCCGTTGCCGCTGCCGAAGAGGATCTCGCTGGTGTATCCACCCGGAATGTGGGCGAAGATTAGCATGCCGCCGTAGAGCATGGCGCCCAGCGCGTAGGCGAGCGAGAAAAAAACGGCCATCATGCGAGCGCCCGACCGACGAATATACGCCCGTACCTCGTGCAGGGTCAACAAGGAAAACGCGTACCGAACGGAAGGTCCGGGGGCCACGTCGGAGCAGTCCCCATGGGAACTTATACCCTATCGGTAGGAACTAGAGCAGATCGCCCTCTCTCCGGCAACGGAGAGCAAATCCAGGCGCGGGATACCTCCTCGATATATCGGATTGACACCCCGCCGATGTGGATTCCGAAACGACCATGGTTCAGCTCAATCCCGTTCGCGCCTGGCATGCGGACCCGTCGACCGTTGATCCCAGCCAGCTCATTTGCCCGGTCTATGACACGCTGAACTCAGCCGATTTTCAGCGATTTGGTGGGATTCCGTTCAACGCGGTCGAGTTCGTCCCGAGACCGAAGGAGCTCGCGCTCGATCGATTCATTCAGTCCGCGGTGGCACATCTGGGGACCGCACTCAAATCTGGGGCATATCGGCGAGACAGCCAAGCCTCCTACTACGTGTACGGGATTCGCTATGCGCCCCCGATGGACATCCAGGAGGCGATCGACCCCCAGCAGCGTCGCGGCGAATACCTCCTGCTCGGATTGGTTGGCGCTATCGATTTCGATCAGATCCGTCACGGCGAGGTCGCGATGCATGAGCGAACGTTCGAGAATCGCGTGGACGAGCGGGTCGCGCTGACCGACGCGACCGGGATGAGCTTCGCACCGATCGTCGCCGGTTACCATCTCGCCGACCACCATCTGAATGATCTCCTCGAACAACAGTTGGGTTTGGATCGTCGGCGGTTGGAGTTCGAGAGCAAGGTGCCGCCCTTGGTCGAAGCCAGCCTCGACGGCACGATCCACCGCCTCTGGCGGATCGACGATCCGGAGCGCGTCGCCGTCATCGAGGCCGAGGTGCGGAAGCTTCGGATACTCATCTTGGACGGACACCACCGCTTCACGGCCGCGGCGAAACGCCACTACGCTGGACGACGATCTGCGCCCCTCACGATGTTGGTCGAGGGAAGAGATCGCGCCCTTCAGCTCCTTCCTTGGCACCGCGTGGTACGCGAGTCGGTTCGGTCGTTCGGCACCATGGCCGCAGCCGCCGCCCGAGAGTTTTCTTCGATCGAAGAACTCACGGACCCTCCCACCGTGGCGAATCTTCTCACCCGCCTGAGGGCAATGTACCAAGCCAAACACCGAGGATTCCTGATGGTGGGGCCGGAGCGAGCGCTCGAGATTCACGGCCCCGCCTCTGACGACGTCGGGGCCGACTTCGACGAGTTACACCGTTTCTTGGAAGAGGTGCTCGGGATCGACGCCGAAAGCCTCGAGTTCGTACGATCGGTGCGATTCGCGTTGGAGTCGATCTCGACGTCCCGATCGGGGGATCGACCCGGAACGGCGTTTCTCCTTCCGGCGATGACCGAAGAAGGGATCGAGCAACGAGCGTTCGACCGTGGGTCGGTCATGGCGCAGAAATCGACGATGTTCCTGCCGAAGGTCGCCGAGGGAATGCTCTTCGCCCCGGCTAACGGGGTGGATTAGAAGGCGGCGACGCTCGTTTCTCCGAGTCGGTGGTCGGCCAGAGGGCCCGACTGGCAACGAGCTGCATGATTTCCGAGGTTCCGTGTGCGATCTTCCCGCTTCGCACGTCGCGCCATCGTCGCTCGTGCGGCAGGGCGGACGAGTAGCCGCGGCCCCCGTGAAACTGGATCGCATGGTCGATCGTCCGTAGGGCCACCTCGGTCGCGAGCCACTTGGCCATCGCCGCCGCGCCTTCGACGTGCTCTTGACGTTCTAAACGTTCCAGAATCGATTGAGTGTAGGTCCACGCCGCGGAAAGTTCCACATCGTCCTCGACCAGGGGAAATCCCACGGCTTGCTGCATCGCGAGCGATCGACCGAACGCGGATCGTTCTCCGACGTACTGAACGGTTTCCTCCCAAGAGGATCGAGCCACGCCCAAGTAGATGCAAGCGAGCAACGCACGCTCCCGAGTGAGCTCACCGCGAACGTACTGGAATCCGAGACCCTCCTCGCCGATGCGGAAGCGTAGCGGAAGCTCGACATTGCGGTAGGTGATCTCCCCCCTACGCATCCAACGTTCCCCGAGATCGGCGATGGATCTTCGTTGGATCCCCGGAAGATCCTGGGGAACGAGAAACGACGTGAGCCCGCCGGCCGAGCTCGATCCCGAGACCCTTGCGTAAACGATCGCCTCTTGAGCGTCCTCGGCGAAAGCCGCTTCCGATTTGATGCCGTTCAAGACGTAGTGGTCGCCGGTGAGATGAGCGTCCATGCTCAAGGCCGCCACGTCCGACCCCGCTGCCGGTTCGGTGATCTGGTTGGCGATCAAACGCTCCCCACGCATCAGCGGCACGAAGTGTTTATCGACGAGCTCGGCGCCCCCGTGGTCGAGCAGGACCTGGCAGAACTCGGGCTGGAGGGATAGCTTGGCGAAGACGGTACCTGCGCGGTAAGCGAGGTGGAACAACAGGGTCCCGACTCGAGTCAAGGGCAGTCCCCGGCCGCCCCACTGCTCCGAAAAGTGGAGCCCCAGCAGCCGCGCCTCGCCGAGCGCACGGAACTCCGCCCAAGGAAACGCCGGCGACCGGTCGAGTTCCTGCGCCCGGGTATCCAGGCGGAGTCGCTCGGCGGTCGTTCGGATCTCCTCGGAGAGGGGGTCTGGGGGGAGCTCGGGAACCAGCGTCGTCAGAGACCCTCCTTGGCGTAGAAGGGCGTGGGCCGCGGCAGGTCGGTCGGAGGAGGGCTCTGTCCGATGACCCCGGCCCGTTCCATCGAGGCAATCTCTTCCGCGGAATACCCTAGGAGGTCTGAGAGAATGCGCTGGTTGTCTTGGCCCAGCCACGGAGCGCCGCGCCATACGCCACCGGGGGTCTGTTCAAACTTGGGAGCGACGCCCGCTCCCTTGACGCGACCCGCGATGGGATCGTCCCACTCGACGAACATCCCTCGCGCCCGGTAATGCTCATCGCGGGCGATTTCCGGGATCGCGTAGACCCGAGAGATAGCCACGTCGTGTTGACGACCGAGGAGCTCGAGTTCCGAGATCGAGCGTTGACGACAGAAGTCCGCAATGGCCGAATCCACAGGTGGACGGTGGGACAATCGGTAGATTCGATCGTCGAACCGCGAGTCGGCGAATCCGATCAACGTCCGAAGTTTGGTCCAGGAATCCGGAGTCGGCGCCGCGACCACTACCCATCCGTCGGAGGCACGGAACAGATCGTACGGATGCAATCGAGCGTGCGCCGAGCCATGGCGCCCCCGAGCAACGCCCCGAACGAAATAGTCGAGCGCCAGGTTTTCTAGAAGCGTGAAAAAGATCTCATACTGGGCCACGTCGATCGATTGTCCTTTTCCAGTTCGTATCGCACTGATGTACCCCATGAGGGAGGCGGCGGCGGCGGCCAAACCGGTCACCGTATCGTTCAAGGCCGTGCCGGCGCGCATCGGCGGGTCCGGCTCGGGGTTCCCTTGAAGCGATAGAAAACCGCTGTACGCTTGGCCGATCAAGTCGTAAGAGGGAGCGCTGACCCGGTCCGGGACCCCGGTCTGCCCGTAGCCGGAGACGTGGACGATCGTCAACGCGGGGTTGATGGCCCGCACCGCCTCGTCGGCCAGTTCCATTTTCGCGAACGTTCCCGGCCGCGACGATTCGATCCATATGTCGGAGTGTCGTACGAGATCCAGGAACACCGAACGTCCCCGCGCCGTTCGAATGTCGAGGCCGAGAGAGAGCTTGTTTCGAGAGTACTGAACCCAGGACTCGGAGACGCCGCGCTCCGGATCGGCGCCTTCCGGGAGGACCGGCGGGAGAAGTCGGCTCGGGTCCGAATACGGCGGATGGAAAGGAGGTCCTTCGATGTGGATCACCTGCGCTCCGAACTCGCCCAAATACGTCGAAGCCCAGGGCCCCGCCACAAATCGCGCCGAATCGAGCACTCGCACGCCACTCAGCGGTCCAAACGGGGGAATCAGCGCCCTCGCAGGCTCCGCGTGGTCCACGAGGCGGCAGCCGGCAAATCTAGCATAACTCCCGAGGTTCACGGGGAAACCTCGGCCACCAAATAGCGACCCCGAGTCGATGCGGGCATGGCGGAGGCACCGTGGGTTCGGTTCGAGGGGGAAAAGTTTCGCGAGGAGCTCACGAAGTACAAGATGGCCAATCATCCGTTCCGGACGCACGCGTTCTTCGACCGGCTCGAGCAGGGGAAAGTGCCGCGCCCCGTCGTGTTCGAGTGGGTGAAACAATTCTACCCGTGGTTGTCGTGTGTGCCGATCGCCATGGCCGAACGTTTCTCTCGATGCTCCTGGCAACCGGAATTCGATCCGTATCGACGCATGATCCTCGATCAGCTGGTCGAAGAGGCGGGAGACCCCAAAGGAAAGGAACCGGGGCACCCGGAATTGTGGCTTAGATTTTGCGAAGGACTCGGCCTCGCTCGCTCGGAGGTGCAGAATGCGGCCCTCTTGCCAAGCACAATGGTGGCCATGGACGACTTTCTGTACACGAACCGCGAGAATCCGTTCTACATTTCCGCGGCGGGCTCCTCCGAGCCACCGAACGTCGAACTATGCGCCCGGCTGCTCCCTTCATTCAAGAAGAATTACGGGGTCGATGACGCGCACATGACGTACTATTCGCTCCATGTCACGGCCGACGAGGAACACAGCCGCTGGGTCGGCGAGATCGTGGCGGCGTTTGCGAAGACCCCCGAGATTCGGCGGCAGATGTGGGACGCGATGTTGCGGGGCTTCTCCCTGCACGCCCTCTTAGTCGACGGGGTACTCGCCCAGGTGAACGGGAACGGGGCCCGGAAACAAGCATAAATAGAGCGCCCGCGCTGGCGAGGAGGATGACAGCCGCTCTCGACGTACCCGCATCGTCGCCGTCGAGGGTTCGGGCTGTCGTGTCTTGGCTCTGGTGAGGGGGAGGCGCCGGGACGGCGCCGCTCCGGATCGGCGACTTTCGGTCCGGCCCTGCTCCCGGTGACCTCCTTCTCGTGATAAACACGGAGAGGAAACTATGTACGGAAAACAGATTCGCCTGAAGCGACTTTTCCCGAACGAATCTCGGCGCGTCTTTTCGGTCCCGCTCGATCACGCGGTTTCGATGGGCCCGATCGACGGGCTGGAGGAGCTTCAGCCTTTGGCCCAAGAGCTGCAGGAGGCGCAGGTCGATCTGCTCATTGTGACGAAGGGCGCGGTGCGCGAGATCGCTTCGATCCTCCGACCTCCCACAATGTTAGGCGTTCATGTCTCGGCCTCCACAAGTCTCGGACCGTCGAGCGACGTGAAGGTCCTCGTTGGGACCGCCGAGGAAGCCGTGGCCCTCGGCGCCGATCTGTTGTCGATTCAGGTTAATTTCGGAACCCCCCAGGAAGGAGCGATGCTTCACGATATGGGGATCGCCGTGGACCAGTGCCGCGCACTCGGGTTACCTCTCCTTTGTATGGCGTACGTGAAGAAATCGACCCCCGCGTCTCCGGACGATCTGCGCCACGCGGCTCGGGCGGCGGCGGATCTTGGGGCGGATATCGTCAAGACCAGCTACCCGGGATCGACCGAGGAATTTCGGAAGCTCTGCCGAACGACGCCGGTGCCCGTCCTGATCGGCGGGGGCGTGCGACTCGACAATGAGGCCGCCTTTCTTCAGATCGTACAGGAAAGCATCGCTGCGGGCGGTCGGGGCATCTGTATCGGTCGTAATCTCTTCCAGCGGCGACCGGTCGGACCCCTTGCGGGACGACTCGCCGCACTGCTGCATGGAAGATCGTAGGGTCGGACGATGTCTCAAGACCGCGTTGCGATCGCGCCCTCCGCGGACCACCAGGAGACCCGTCGAACCGTTCTTCGCGCCGCACACCGCCGGGGCTTCACCCACTACGTAGTACGGGACTCGGACGATTCACTGAACCCTCCCGGCACCGATAGCTACGTGGATGAGGGATCCTCCCTTCGGCAGCTGCCCGACGATTCGACCTCGGAGGTCGTGCCGATCGTTGCCGTCTCTACTCTCGAGGAACTTCAAGCCGCGATCGATCGGGGGACCGTCGGCGGATCCATTGCGATTCGCTTTGGCTCCGATCGAGTCATCCCCCTCGAGAATGTCGTGGCCCATCGTCACGGCGATTTCCGTCTCTGGGTGATGGCTGCTCGGCCCCAGGACGTTCCGGCGGCGCTCGGTGCCCTAGAGCACGGCGCCGACCGAGTGATTGTGGCGATTCAATCGCTCGGCGAGCTCGATATGCTGGAATCCCTCCTCGAGCCGTCCCTTCCCGTCGCATTGGACTGGCAACGAATTGAGATTGGCCGAGTGGCGAGTGTCGGTATCGGCGATCGAGTCATCGTCGACACGACGTCTCTCTTGCGGCCGGCGGAAGGATTGCTCATTGGCAGTGCGGCCGGTTTCCTGTTCCATGTCGCCAGCGAAGCGGTGGGGTCTGCATTCACTCGTCCCCGTGAGTTTCGGGTCAATGCCGGCGCCGCGCACTCGTATGTGCTCCTCGCCGATGGAACCACTCGCTACTTGGCCGAGCTCAGTCCCGGAGACGCGGTGCTCGTCGGCGAGCCTCAAGGCGTCGCGCGCTCCGTTCGGGTCGGCCGGCTCAAGATCGAGCGCCGACCGTTGGTGCTCATTGAGGGTCGGCATGCAGGGCGGGAGTTCACGGTGTTCCTTCAAGAAGCCGAGACAGTGCGGCTGAGCTCGGATACGGAACGTATTCCGACGACCCATCTGACGGCCGGAACCTCGGTCTGGGGGGTAGCCCTCCCGGCGGCCCGCCACCTTGGTCACATCGTAGAGGAAACGATTATCGAGCGATGATGACCACGTCTCCCATCCTCATCGTGAGTCTGCCGGCACGCTCGGTGGCCGAGGCCGTCGACCAGATCGAGGAGGCGCGATTGGGCGGCGCCGACGCCGCCGAGATCCGTTTCGATCGCTGGCCGGATTCCGAGCGAACGAAAATCGCCCAACTCTTCCCCTCGCGACTCCCGCTGGTCGCCACGCTCCGCTCGAAAGTCGAGGGCGGCGAAGGACCCGACGATCGTCCCTCGCGTCAGGGCGCGCTCGCCGACTACGCGACGCTGCCGTTTGCGTTTCTTGATCGGGAACTTCTACGAGATCCGCTCGACGGGCCGGCCGGTTCGACTACCCTGAAGGATCCGCCGGAGCCAACGATCATCGTTTCGCGCCACTTTCTCTCGACCCCGGCGAGCGCCGAGGTCCGGGAACTGCTTCGGCGGGCCCCCGTTTCTGGACAGATCCTCAAGATCGTATTTCCGTCGGGTATCGAACAACTTTTTCGCGAATTCCTTCCGGAACTACTTCCTCCCGGGGAACTCGTCTGCGTCGTGCATACCACGGGCGCCTCCGGTCCGCTGCTCCGCGCCTGGTCCCGACGCTACCATTTCCCTCTGGTCTTCGCGGCCCTGCCGGAGTCGATCCCTCGACACGGTCAGCCTCGCCAGGTCGAGCCTGCCCAGATTCCGGTAGATCGACTCCGCCGATTCTTCGATCGGGATCCGCCGGGCCCGATCTATGCGGTCATCGGCCACCCGATCGCGCATTCCTGGTCACCGGCCCTTCACTCGCGTTGGATGGGCGAACTGGGCCATTCAGGTCTCTACGTCGCGCTGGACGTACGCTCTGACGAAGAATTCGTTTCGGTCCTTCCCCTGCTCTTCGAGTCCGGAGTGGTCGGAGTCAACGTCACCCATCCATTCAAGTCCGTCGCCGTCGAAGTGGCGGACGAGGTCAGGCGAGGAGCCGAAGCTTGTGGGTGTGCCAACACGCTCACGTTCCGTCGAGGAGAGATCGAGGCCGAGAACACGGACCTAACCGCCATCCTGCGTCGACTCGAGGAATTGAAAGACGAGGGCCAGTGGAACGGGCGCGAGCTGACGATTCTCGGATCCGGTGGGGCGGCTCGAGCTACGATCGAGGCCGCACGCTCGATGGGGGCTGCGGTGCGGATTGCGGCGAGAAATCCGGAGACCGCCAAATCGCTAGTCGAACATTTCGGCGTGGATTTACTGGAGTTGCCGACGAAGGCTCCCTCGGATCTCGTCGTTAATGCCACCCCCATCGGGCGACTGGGCACGGGGGGCATTGATCGTTCTTGGGAAACGCTGCTCCGCAGAAATGGATACCTCCTGGATTTCGTCTACACGCCGGAGGAGCCACTTCTCTCCGCCGCGGCGGGTCGCGCAGGGGCTGCCTACGAGGATGGTTGGAGATTGCTCGTGTACCAAGCCGCCGCCGCCTACTCGCTCTGGTGGCCCGACGCCCCGACGGAGGATTCACTGAGGGCGCTCATTCAGGAGGGCGTATGGAAGGGGTAGGCCATTCGACCGCGGCGATCACCATCGTGAATGCGCTCTTCACGGGCGTAGGTTCGGCAGTGGGCATCGACTTGAAAGTCGACGCATCGATCGAGCTCGATCCCGCAGCTTCCGATCGGGACCGCTCGTTCCAGGTCGACTCGTCGCAGGATTCCCCCCTCGTTCGCCGTTCGACCGAAGCTGCATTGCATTTCTTCGAGCCGCGGCGAGCGTTCCGGACATCACTTCGACTGCACTCAGAGATCCCGCCACGCCGAGGACTCAAGAGCTCCTCCGCGGTGAGCACGGCCATCGTTCGCGCCGTGGCCACGGCGCTGGGGAGGGAGATCGACCCGACTGAAACGGCTCGACTCGCGGCGAACGTCGCCCAGGAAATCGGACTGAGCGCGACCGGAGCGTTCGACGACGCGCTGGCCGGACTTCTACCGGGATTCGTAGTGACCGACAATCGTACCCGACGGACGCTACGACTCGAAGAGGTCGATCCTCGATGGACATCGGTGCTCTGGATACCCCCGGGCGATCATCGACCGTCGATAGAGCTCGCGTCTCAGTTCCTCGACCGCAGTTCGGACGCTCGGGCGGCCACCAAGGCGGTCTCTGCGGGGAGGTTCCTGCCGGCCATGGAGCAAAACACCGCGCTGGTGGAGCAAATCATGGGGTACGAGTACGCCCCCCTCCGTGCGGCGCTCCGAGGCGCCGGCGCGATCGCAAGTGGCGTCAGCGGGATGGGTCCCAGTTTAGCCGTAATCGCCCCTCACGAGGTAGCTCCCAAGTTACTCCGTCTACTACCGGCGGGGCCCGGCGATCGCCGGATCGTTCCCTTCTCGAGAAGTTCAGGACCGGAGGGCCCCCATCCGTGACCGAGCGCGTTCTACTCCCCGGAGTCGCTCGAGGTGGGGTTCGAGCACCCCCGTCGAAATCGTACACGCATCGAGCGCTCCTGGCGGCTTTCCTTCATGGTGGACCCTTCCGCATTGTCCATCCACTGGATTCGGCGGACACCGAAGCGACTCGCCGGGGTCTGGGCGCACTGGGGGGTCAGTTTCGAACGAATCGTGACCACTGGACGATGCTTCATGTCTCTAAACTCCCAGCGCACTCACATCGATCGGTCCGAATTCAGTGCGACGAATCCGGGACTACTCTCCGATTTCTCGCTACGTTGGCCGCGCGCGAAGCGCGCCCCGTCCGGTTCGACGGGACGGGTCGACTCCCGTTGCGGCCGATGGAAGGATTGCTTCGTACGTTAGTTTCGCTCGGCGCCCGGATCTCAGCCCCGCCGAAGGGCCGATCGCTCCCGCTACGAATCGAGGGGCCGATCCAAGGCGGTCACGTCTGGATCGATGCCTCCGTCAGCTCGCAATTCGTCTCTTCGTTGCTCTTCACGCTGCCGACGCTCGCCGAATCCTCCGTGCTCGACCTCCGAGGGCCGGTCGTGTCCGAGCCGTACATTCAAGCGTCTCTCGAGGTGTTGCGGCCCCTCGGCGTCCGAATTTCGCGACGCGGGCGGCGATTCACGATCCCCGGGGACCAGCACTATTCCGGCTCCACGTTCGTGGTTCCGGGCGATGCCTCCTCCGCGGCGTATCTTTGGGTGGCTGCCGCGATCACTCACGGCTCCGTGGCGGTCCGAGGGATTTCGCCGAGACTCCCGCAAGCGGACCTCGCGATCCTTAGGATACTTCGATTAGCGGGTGCGAAGGTGACCGCCTCGCCGTCGTCGATCCGAGTCGAAGCGAGTCAGCTTCACCCATTCACGGCCTCGCTTTCCGACGCCCCGGATCTCTACCCCCTCGTCGGCGTACTCGGAAGCGTCATCCCGGGGAAGAGCCGGCTCCTCGGCGGGCACCAGGCGGCCTTCAAGGAGTCCGATCGGCGGCGCGGTACCATACGCCTCTCGCGCGCGTTAGGGGCGAGCGTGCGATCGACCCCCACCGCACTCGAGATCCGTGGTCGCTTTCCGCCTCGGCCGCTCCGCCTATCGAACCTTACCGACCACCGGATGGTGATGAGTGCTGCCGTCGCGGCCGCAGCGGCTTCCGGACCTTCGTACATCGGCGATACGCGTCACGTACGCAAATCTTTCCCGGAATTTTGGAACGTGCTCGACGGCCTGGGCATACACTCGACGGAGAAACGCCCGTGATGGAGATCGGCGAAATGTTTCGGGTCCGTATCTTCGGTACTAGTCACGGACCGGAAGTCGGGGCCGAGATCCACGGGATCCCGCAGGGGACTCCAATCGATGCCCTCGCGATCCAAGCAGACCTCGATCGCCGAAGCCCGGTCGGTCGTCGCCTGGCGACGAAGCGACTGGAGTCGGACGAGCTCGTGATCGAGC
Organism: uncultured Thermoplasmata archaeon; assembly: GCA_963749195.1. Classification (GTDB taxonomy): domain Archaea; phylum Thermoplasmatota; class Thermoplasmata; order Lutacidiplasmatales; family UBA184; genus Lutacidiplasma. The sequence continues at coordinate 961,534 of CAVVLX010000007.1, read as the reverse complement.
AGGGGATTCGTGATGGGCGATCGACCGGCGACCCCTTCCGGGCCCACGTTCGGAACGAGGACGTGCGGCGTTCCGATTACGACGCACTGCGGGACACGCCCCGGCCGGGGCACGCAGATTTCCCAGCTCGGATCCGATACGGGCCGGATGCCGATCTCTCGGGCGGAGGGATCTTCTCCGGCCGGATGACGGTCGGCCTCGTCATCGCGGGATCGATCGCCCGTTCGCTACTCCGCGCGAAGGGGATCGATGTGCTATCCTTCACGCGGGCGATCGGTCCGATCCAGGCCGCGATCCCCAACGATCTCGATCTTGCCGAGCTTCGACGTCGGGCGACTTCCAATGAGTTGGCCTGTCCCGATCCGCTCGCTGCCGACCGGATGGAGTCTGCGATCCTCGAAGCGCGTCGGGACGGAGATAGTCTTGGCGGCACCATCGAAACCCGGACCGAGGGAGTTCCGGTCGGAGTCGGCGAACCTTTCTTTGATTCCATCGAGAGCACCATCGCCCACGCCGTCTTCTCGATCCCCGCGGTCAAGGGCATCGAATTTGGAGCCGGATTTGACGGGGCTCGGATGCGCGGGAGCACTCACAATGACGCGTTTCTATGGAAGAACGGACGGGTCCAAACGGCCACCAATCATGCGGGAGGCATCCTCGGCGGCCTCGCAACCGGCATGCCGGTCGTGTTCCGCGTGGCCGTCAAGCCGACGTCCTCGATCCCTCGGCCCCAGCGGAGCGTGAATCTCGTGACCGGGGAACCGGCCGAGATCGTGGTCAAGGGTCGGCATGACCCGTGCATCGTTCCTCGTGCAGTGGTGGTCGTCGAATCGGTCACGGCATTCGTGCTGGTGGACCTGATGATGCGGGGGGGATTCCTTCCATGAGTGGTCCGCAGATTCGCTGCGCGATTCTTGGGGCGAGTGGCTACGTCGGTCAGCACTTCGCCCGACTGCTCGGGGACCATCCCAGTTTCACGGTTCCACTCCTTCTGGGGTCCCAGGGGACCCCGGGTCGCCGGTTGCGTGATGTTTGGCGACTCGAGGAGGATCCCCCAACGGAGTTGGAACGTGCGCGGATCGAGTATCGGACTCCCGGGGAAATCGCGCGCGTGGGGATTCACGTCGTCTTTTCGGCGCTTCCCTCGGGAACCGCGGGGGCGATCGAATCCGAACTCGTCCGTCGCGGCGTTTCTGTCTTCACGAACGCGGCCGATCATCGGATGGACTCTCGTGTTCCCCTCCTGGTTCCCGAGGTCAATCCGCGCCATCTCGGACTGCTCCGAGGTCGGTCCCTCACTCGAGGGATTCTGGTGGCCAATCCGAACTGCAGCGCCGCGGGACTCACGATCGCGTTGGCCCCGATCATGGGCGTGCTGCGGCCACGCTCTATCCACGGGACGACGTATCAGGCTCGATCCGGCGCGGGAATTCCGGGATTGGATTCGGCGCAGATTTCTCGAAACGTTATTCCGTTCATTCCCGAGGAAGAAGCGAAGCTCGCCCTCGAATCTCAACGGATCCTGGGCCGTCTGAGGGCGGGACTTGTCCGACCGCTCGACATCCGATTCCTCGCGAATTGCGGCCGCGTCGATGTTCGCGACGGTCACTTGGAAGCGATCACCATCGTGGCTCGTCGGTTCCCGGATCTCCGGGCCATCCTCCGGGCCTGGAAGGAATTCGACCCCTTCCACGGTCGAGCGTTGCCGACCGCACCGCATCCGCCGGTTCTCGTGCGTTCGGAACCCGATCGTCCGCAACCGATCTTGGATGTCTGGTCCGGTTCGCCGCGCCGCGCGCGCGGAATGGCGGTATCGGTGGGCCGACCGAGGTGGGATCCGCCGTTTTTCCGTTTCTTCCTCCTCTCGCATAATGCGGTTCGGGGGGGCGCGGGCGGTTCCCTTCTCAACGCGGAGCTCGCCCTCGAGCAGGGCTGGTTGACCGAACGCGGCATCCGAGGGGCCGGATGAAACGGAAAGCCCCGGTCATCTTGAAATTCGGCGGCGCGTCGCTCTCCGATCCGGACCGGCTCGCACGGCACGTACTCACGACCCTTGCGACAGGCGCGCCCGTGATCTTGGTGGTCTCGGCGCGGAAAGGGATCACGGATCAGCTTCAACGCGCGCTCGCTGGTCCGCGAAGTCGGACGGCTCATGCGCAAATCTATCGCCGAATTGCCGCCGCTCACCCCAAGCTCCCTCTCGCCGGGCGACGTCACCTCGAGCGATTGCGTCGTTTGTTGGTCGAGGTGGAACGGAGCTATCCCAAGGACCGGCCCCTGGCGGATCGCTTGTTGAGCCAGGGAGAGCGGCTGGCCGTGACTTGGCTATCGGCGCGCCTGCGCGAGGCGGGATTACCGGCCGTGCCCATTGAGTCCGATCACTTGGGACTCATCACGGACAACGCCTACGGAGCGTCGTGCATCCTCTTCGATCATTCCGCCCCCGCGGTGCGAAATCGCCTGCACCGCATTCTCGCGCGGGGGGACCTTCCGGTAGTGACCGGATATTTTGGTCGCAGCCTCGAGGGTCGAGTCGCCACCCTCGGCCGGGGGGGATCGGATTACTCGGCCGCCGGCCTCGGCGCGCTCCTCGGCGCGTCGAGAGTCGAGTTGATCAAACGCGACGTGTCCGTGTTGACGGCCGACCCCCGCTTGGTTCCGCAGGCGCGTCCGATCCCTCGACTTTCGTATGAGGAAGCGGAGGAGCTGGCCCAATTCGGCGCCCGAGTGTTGCACCCATTGACGATCGAGCCCGCGCGGGCGCATCGCATCCTGCTGCAGGTGCGCGCGCTGGACGTGGCCGATTCCGTCACCACTATCGGACCCGCACGCCCCGCCGGCGGGATTCGAGCCCTCACGCTCCTGACTCCGCTTCGCCTACTGAGGGTCCGAGTCCCCGGAGGGCGTCAGCGGCCCGGCATCGTTTCCGAGGTCTCGGCGCGCTTAGCGGACGCGACGGTCAATCTCGTCCAACTATTCACCTCCTCGGCGCTGCTCTGCCTCCTGATCGAACCCCGCCATGGGTTGGAGGCCCGCAAAGCCCTCGCGCCATTGACTACGGAGGCCGCGGTCGCGATCGACGGACCGGTGCCGGTCGCCCTCGTCACGGCGATCGGTGATGGCGTGTTGCAAGATATCGATCGAATCCCGGAGCAGGTTCGTCGATGCATCCAGGGATTCAGCGCCACCCCCCGGGCGTTATCGCTCGCGGTCCCTCAGCAGGAGGGACGCCGAGTCTTGCGCGCGTTGCATCACGCGCTGGTGGAGGAGGGGGACCAATGACCGATCCCTGGGACGATTTCGTTCACTCGGCCGGCACCGCCGAGATCGCGGGGTACTTCGAGGAGGTCGTGGACCGTCGCTCGCGCGACGGTCGAGCCGTTTCCTACGTCGACCCGCCCGAACATTGGCAGATTAATCGAAACGACTCGGTAGAAGAACTCGAAGCTCAGCTCGATCGGGGAAGGAAGCGCGATCGGGACACGGCGATTCTGGGCTATCTGGGATTCGACGCCGTCGGATTGTTCGAGCCGCTCCTGCATCGGTTTCCCGGCGGCAGCCCTTTTCCTATCGGGGAATTTGTCCGCATCCGGCGCGCGCGCTTTCGCCGGACCGCGATCCGCTCGCCGGCCACCGCTTCAACCCGCGCCCCGACCTCCGCAATTTCGCCGGTGGCGGATACCTTACCGCGACGCCGCTTCGAGCCCGCCGTTCGAACGCTGATCGATTCAATTCGCCAGGGAGATGCTTATCAGATCGTCCTCAGCCATCGACGTACCTTCCGTCGGCCCCCCGATCTACTTCAACGAGCGGGTCAGTTGCGGCGCTCCGAACGATACTCGTACTTCTACTATCTGCGATTTGGAGACCGGGAGATTTTGGGAGCCAGCCCCGAGTCGGTGGTCGAGACTGACGGCCCCCGGGCCTACGTCAATCCGATTGCCGGGACCCGACCTCTCGGTAATCGCGGACCCCGTCGGAAACCGCTCGCGGCCGATCCAAAGGAGCTGGCGGAGCATCGGATGCTGGTCGACCTGGCGCGGAACGATCTGGGGAAAGTCGCCCGTTCGGGCAGCGTGCGCCTGCTTTCCGTGGAGCGCCTCGAGCGGTACGCGCGTCTAGAACACCTCGTCAGTCGCGTCGGCGCCCGGATGCGACCTGGAGTTCCGACCTTTCGAGCATTGATCGCGGCCTTCCCGGCGGGGACCGTGTGTGGTGCGCCCAAGATTCGCGCCACCCAAATCTTGCGCCGAGCCGAAGGGACATGGCGCGGGCCGTACGGCGGAACGGTCGGATTTCAGACCTCCCGAGAGAGCCGATGGGCCTTGGCGATCCGGACCGCCTTCGCCACAAAAGAACGCCTCTACACGGCGGCCGGTGCGGGCATCGTGGCCCGATCTCAACCGAAACGGGAGTTCGACGAGACCCTGATCAAGCTCGCTCAACTCGAATCGGTCGTGGCGGGAAAGGCAGGTCCGTGAAGCTCTTGCTCATCGATCATGAAGATTCTTTCGTCTACAACCTCGCCCAAGCGTTGGAACTGCTGGGCGCCCAAGTAAGCTGTCTCCGATACACGACCCCGTACGCCGAGGCGCGTCGTTTGAATCCCGACGCCATCGTTTTTTCTCCGGGACCGGGTCATCCATCCGACCGACGCGTTTCCGGGTTGGCACGCCGATTCCTGGAGGACGACCGCGGCCGCACTCCGATCCTTGGAGTGTGTCTCGGTCACCAAATACTCGGCGACTATTTCGGCGGAAAGGTAGTTCCGGCGCCGGAGCCGGTCCATGGCGAGGTCGCGGAAGTCGTTCACGACCGCAGTCGTTTGTTTCGCGAGGTGCCCTCCCCTTTTTCCGCCGCGCGATACCATTCCCTAGTCGTGGACCGTTCCCGGCTTCCGCCGGCGTTACGATTGACGGCCCAAGGTCGAGACGGGCTCACCATGGCGGTGCAGCATCGCACGGACCCGATCTTTGGAGTCCAGTTTCATCCGGAATCGTACCTCACGCGCGATGGTCCTCAGATCCTCGCGAATTTCCTGGACGAGGTCCGAGAATGATAGCCCCGTTCCTCCAGAGAATGTCGGACGACACTCCCCTCTCGAGCGCCGAGGTGGAGCGAATTTTCACGACGTTGATCGGCAAGGAAACCGATGAATCGGAACGGACCGCGATTCTGATGGCGTGGAATGGACGCCCTTCGACGTCCGGTGAGTCGGTTGCCATTGCCCGAGCCATGCGCCGAAGGGCCGTTCCGTTCGACGTTCCCGGAGGTCGAAAGGCCGTCGACCTCTGCGGCTCGGGGGGAGCCCCTCGACCCTCGTTCAATATTTCGACGGTGAGCGCCTTCGTGGTGGCGGGTGCCGGACAGCCGGTCATCAAGCACGGGAATCGGAGCGCGCGGGGACCTTGTGGTTCTTCGGATCTCCTGGAAGCCCTCGGTCTCCCGATCGTGACCTCGATCCGATTCGCCCGGGAAACTTTTCGCCAAGAAGGGCTCGCTTTCCTCCACGCCCCCCTCTTCCATCCCGTGACGCACGCCGTCGCGCGGGCTCGAAAGACGTTGGGCATTCCGACCATCTTCAACCAACTTGGCCCGCTCGTGAATCCGGCCGGGGTATCGTTCCAGGTGGTCGGTGTGGGAGACGCCCGCACGGCCGAACGGGTCGCCGAAATCCTTCCCCGTCTCGGCGTGCACCGTGGCCTTTCGATCAGCTCGGAAGAAGGGGCCGACGAGTTTTCCCCCGTAAGGGACACCGAGGGATTTTCGTGGGCCGGATTGCTCCGGCGCCGCCAGGTGGTCCACCCGGAACGATACCTTTCCTCGGACGAACGTCGCGGATCCTGGGATCCACTCGAACCCAAAGCCGCGGCGCGGGAGACAGAGCGCCTCCTCGCCGGCGGCGGGGGAGCTCGCCGCGGCGCCGTCCTACTCACGAGCGGGGCGGCTCTTTGGGTCACCGGTCGCGCGCGCTCTATTGGTCAGGGAGTCGAGCTCGCAAGGGAATCGCTGGATTCAGGCGCCGCCGATCAACGCCTGCAATCCTTGCAAACCCTTGCCGATGGGGGAGGATGGGAGGGGGTCCCCCCTTGACGTTTCTCACCGACGTCGTTGCCCAAGTTTCCCGCTCGGTTCAGCGGCCGGGGTACCTTCATGGGTTGCCGAAGAGCCCCGCGCATCGCCCTCCGGGCTTCCGAAAGGCTATCGAAGCTGCACGAACCGCCGGGGCGCTGATTGTCGAGTACAAGCGCGTATCGCCCGGAGCCAGTGAGCCGGTCTTACCGACCCGATCGATCGCGGGCTTTCTGGAGAGTGTCCGGGGAGGAGCGCCTGCCGCGTACTCTTGCCTCGCCACGGGTCCTCGATTTCGAGGCTCCCCCCAGGACGTAGCGGAACTTTCGTCGCGCACCGATCGACCCGTACTGTTCAAGGACTTCATCATTGACCCCATCCAGATCGAGGCCGCTCACCGAGCTGGGGCGTCCGCTATCCTGCTGATCGCTCGAATCGAACTGGACCATCTTGCGACTCATTCACTCTCCGAGTTGGCGGAGAATGCGCGCGCTCGGGGACTCGAGGTCCTGCTCGAATTCCATACGGAATCCGAACTCGTGCTGGGACCATCGGTGCGGCCGGATGTATACGGAGTGAATGCGCGAGACCTTCGGAACCTCGAAATGCGCCCGGAGACGGCCCGCGCGACGATGCGCGCCGCGGCTGCGTTACGTCCGTTGTTGGGTCTTTCCGGCGTGCAAAGCCCGGCCGAGGCGAACGAATTCTGGCGCGCAGGAGCGGATGGGCTGCTCGTTGGCTCCGCGGTGGCTTGGGCGAAGGACCCGTCCACCTTCCTGCGAACTCTTTACCGCCCAATGTCTGGGAGCGTTCCGTGAAGACGTTCGTAAAGTTCTGCGGTCTGAAGGATCCGGCCACCTTCGAGGCGATTCCCGAAGGCGGGGCCGCGGGTTTCGTGATCAATGTACCGGACTCTCCGCGGAATCTGACCCCGGACGAGGCGAGGCAACTCGTCGACAAAGTTCCTTCCGAAGCCGAGGTCTGGGGCGTGGTCGTCCAACCGTCGGCCGATTTGATCCATCAACTGTTCGACGACGTGGGTTTGGATCGGATCCAGGTGTATGGTGCGATCCCCTCCGGCCTGGAGTTTCTCGAGATCCATCATCTCGTTCCGTCCCTTCCGATTCCCGCGCCGGGGAGCGGGGGGCCCGAACCCCCGATCCCCGCCGCCGAGGACTATCCGAGGCTCCACCTCGATGCGGCGGGTCAACCACTTCCCGGGGGAAGTGGCGTGCGCGCCGATTGGGATATGTGCGGGAAGATCGTGGACTCCCAACCCGGCCGGAAATTCGTGCTCGCTGGGGGACTCACCGTCGAGAATGTTGTGGAAGCATTGGCCTTGGTCCGACCGTGGGGGGTCGACGTTTCGACGGGAGTCGAATCGGCGCCGGGCGTGAAAGACGTACCGAAAATGAAAGCGTTCGTCGACGTGATCACGGAGTTCGAAGAATCGCATGCCTAGGCGGTTCGGACCTTACGGCGGCGCGTACGTCCCGGAAACCCTGATCCCCGCGTTGCGCGAACTCGAGCTGGCTTGGCGAGCTTCCCGACGGGACCCCCGCTTCCGCCACGAACTCCGCGAAAAGTCACGCACCCTCGGAGGGCGGCCCACCCCGCTTTACTTCGCGGAGAATCTCACGCGACGCGGCCGAGGCGCTCAACTTTGGCTCAAACGCGAGGATCTGGTCCATGGAGGGGCCCACAAGTTCAACAATGCCCTGGGTCAGGGCCTGCTCGCCCGTCGGATGGGGAAACACCGATTGATCGCCGAAACGGGTGCCGGGCAGCACGGCGTCGCCGCCGCGATGATCGGTGCCGCTCTCCGGATCCCCACCGAGATCTACATGGGCACGAAAGATATGGAACGTCAGCACCCGAACGTTTTGCGCATGCGCCTACTGGGGGCGGAACTCCACCCCGTGTCGTCCGGTTCCCAGACGTTGAAGGATGCGATCAACGAAGCCCTTCGGGATTGGATTCGAAATGTACGAACGACGTACTATCTCCTCGGCTCGGCGGTGGGTCCCCATCCGTATCCCTCGCTCGTCCGGGATTTTCAGAGCGTCATCGGTCGTGAAATCCGAGCTCAATCACTCCAGGCTTTCGGACGACTCCCGAATCTCGTGATCGCCTGTGTGGGGGGTGGGAGCAATGCGATCGGCACGTTCTATCCCTTGCTCCGCTCGCCGGTCGAGCTTTGGGGTGTCGAAGCCGCGGGGCCGGCGGGGCATGCAACGGGAGCGGCCTCTCTGTCGCGTGGCCGCCCAGGCATTCTGCACGGTGCGCTGACCTACGTGCTCCAAGACCGTGACGGACAAGTCGCCGCTACCGAAAGTATCTCGGCCGGCCTCGACTATGCGGGGGTCGGGCCAGAACACGCCTTCCTCCGGGACTCCGGCCGGGTCCACTATTCCTCCGTGCACGACCCGGAGGCCCTCAAGGCCTTCCACTGGCTCGCAGAAGATGAGGGGATTTTACCGGCGCTAGAACCGGCGCACGCGATCTACGCCGCGGTTCGAGAGGCGAGACGAAGGCCACGCAGCCAACGCCTCGTCGTCACCCTCTCGGGGCGCGGCGACAAGGATCTCGAGGTGGTCGAACGTGGAACTGCCGCTGGCTGAATCCCTCGCGCGGCGGCGACGGGCCGGTACGCCTTCGATCTTGCCGTATGTGATGGTCGACCGACATCGCCGCGAGCGGCTCGGCTCCATCCTCCGCGCGCTTCGAGACGGAGGGGCCGCCGGGGTCGAACTCGGTTTCCCATTCTCCGACCCGATTGCAGACGGTCCAGTCCTCCAAGCGGCGGCGACGCGCGCGCTCGAGCACGGCACGTCCTGGCGCGACCTGCTCGTCGCGTGTCGGCTCGCTTCGACCGTACTTCCTTGCGCGGTGATGACGTATGCGAATCCCGTCTACTCCCGGGGAATGGTCCGGGGTCTTCGGCAGCTCCGGACCGCCGGCGCCTCCGCCATCATCATCCCGGATCTCTCGCTCGAAGAGGTGACGTCTTGGAGCGCCGCCGCTCGCTCCGTGGGGCTATCCCTTGTCCTCCTCGCCGCGCCGGGCGGGTCGATGGCCCGCGTCCAGAAGCTCGCGCGGAACTCCGAGGGATTCCTGTACTTGGTGTCGCGCTACGGGACGACCGGCCTCTCCGGGGCTTCGGAATCGGTGGATTTGCGCCCCATCGTCGACCGAGCGCACCGCTCGCGTCCGAATCTGCCCGTGCTCATCGGATTCGGCATTCGGACTCCTTCCGACGTGCGAGTCGCCTTGGACAGCGGGGCGGACGGAGTGATCGTCGGAAGTGCACTCGAAGAACAGATTGCCGCCGGGGCCGGCGCTCGACGCATCGAGCGGTTCGTTCGGGCCCTGGGATCGACCTTGCCGGTGGATATGCCCGTCGCAACCCCGATGACGGCAGCGTTCACAGCGTGAACGGCCGCTGGTTGGTCGTCACACACGAAGCGCTTAAGAGCCGAACTTTCGTGCAATCCGACTGCAGCGATGGGTGACTTCGGCATTTTCATGGTCATCACCGCGATCATGGGACTCTCCATCTTCGTGTCCTTGCCGGTCGTCTATCAGCCGGCGGGCCCAGGGCAGCGTGGCCGTCGCGCTGAATGCGATCGCCATCGGGATCCTGATTTTCCTCCTGGCGGATGTGTTTTCGAACGCCACGACCGTGCTCTACACTTCGTCGAACGGGGGATATCTGGCCGATCCCCGCGCGGCGTTCGAGTTCGCGACGGCGTTCACGGTCGCGTTCCTGGTACTCTACTTCGTGGACCACCGCCCGGGGCGCTCCACGGAACGGCGTCCCCAATTCACGGCCTTGATCATCGCGCTGGGAATCGGGTTCCAAAATCTCACCGAGGGGCTGGTCTTCGGATACAACTGGTCCATCGGGGCGCTCGGGCTGCTCTCGGTCATTTTCGTCGGATTCTTTCTCCAGAACGTGACCGAGGGATTTCCGATCGCCTCGCCCTTCCTCGGGACGAGCGAGCACCGAAATTTGGGCCTGCTGACTAGCCTCTTCCTGGTCGGTGGACTTCCCACGATTGTAGGAGGAGCGATTGGTTTCTTCTACAACTCCTCGACGTTGGACCTCACCTTCGACGCCCTAGCCATTGGCGCGATCGCGTACGTGGTTCTTCCGATGATCAAAGCCGCGTTCCGACCCGCGTCGACCCCCGAGGAGTCGTATCGACGGAGCCGACTGGTCTACTTCGGGGTCCTGGTCGGATTTCTCATAGGGTTCGCCGTGAACGCGCTATGACGGTCCCGGCCCGCGGACCGATTCCTAGGGCGGAACGGCTCTTGTCGGCACGGTCGCCCGTGAACTGGGTGCAAGTGGCCCAGGCACTCGTCGCTCGCGAACTCGTGGAGAGCATCGGGCTCCCCGAACGGCACGCCGCCGACCGGCTGGGGATCGTTCCGTCCTCGGTCTCCCAATATCTCTCGGGAAAGCGCTTGGGCGCAACTTTGGCCCAGTATCTCGAGAATGAGCGCGCCCGGCGCATCGCGCACGCGACGGCCCAACGACTGGCCGAGGCCTCCCCATCGGTTGATTCTACGACCGAAATACTGGAAACCGCCCTCCGACTCGTCGCATTGTTCGGCCCGAAGGGGGCGCGCCGGGCGGAGATCGCGGTCGAGGGTCGGCGGGAGCCTCGCGATCGCTCCACTCCTCGCTGGCTCCAGCGTCGCATCGCGGGGGAACAGAGCGCCGTCGCGGAGTGCATGCGACTCGCTCAAAAGTCGCGCGACGAGTTGACGCGCGCGTTGTTCCGACAGATCGCCTCCGACAGTCTGCGCCACGCGGAGATTGTCGCCTCCCTGGCGGCCTACCTCGATCGAGGGGTCTCTTCGAGCGTGCCCACGGGCATCTCCCGCGCGGACATTGAACGGCTCATCGAGCGCGAACATGCGGCCGAAGCGCACCAGGTGGGGGACATCGGCCCGGGGCTCGGAGGGGTCATGCGGGTGCTCTACGATAGCATGGAGGCCGATGAGCGCAAACACGAGCTCCTCCTGAATCAGCTACTCGAACAATCGCGGAACGGATCCCATGTACGCTCCGTCACCGGCCGCGCCGCGCGCTAAGGTCGGATGCGCTCGAGGGAAAGGTAGCGAACCTCGGCCGCTGAGGAAACGCTCGCGACGAGAAATTCCTTCCGCACTCCTTGAGCGACGCGAACCCCGCCGGCGATTTCCGGCCAGGTGGCGATGTGCGTGTCCGGAACGGCTTGAACCAGGTATCGCGCGTGCGCGTGCTCCGGGCTCCGAGGATACGCTCGAAAGTGAGCGCCGTATTTGAATCCGGTCTTCACGACCAGGTGACGCTCGCGGAGCGCGCGATAGGCGGTCAGGCGCTCGAAGAACCGGGAGTCGATCCGTCGCGCGCGTCGCACCAAGGCGGCAAGCGGGACGGCCCGCCGATTGCGGGCGTCCTTGAGCTCGATCTGCTCGGTCTCGACCAGATACGCTGCCTCGATCAGGCTGAGCTCGAGGCGATCGCCGACGCGACTGCCGTAGGCGACCCCTTTCCCGAGCTCAGACACGCCGACCGGATCGAACACCACGATCCGGTCCTCCGACAGCCAGCCGAGTACCGGCTGCGTGAGGCGCTTGGGCGGCAACGCGCCGGTCGGGGCAGGCCGTCGCACGCGATAGTAGGTAAGATCCGACTCTTCATCCACGAGCGCGAGGAGGAGGGTCTTCTTGGCCGACTGCGCTCGCGCAGCGAGCTCGAAGAGCCGCGCCAAGTCGAAGGGCACGCGCTCCGAGTACGGCTCGACCCAGAAGCGGGAGGGGGTCTTGTGCAAGATTCCTCCTCGCGGGAGCACCGAGAAGGCCACGGGGGGTGCGCTCGCTCGTACGACGTAGCCCCGCTGGCGCAGGTCCCGGTAGACCAGGTATCGAATCCCGAAACCAGGCTCGACCCGATTGGCCCGGCGAAAGAGGTCGGGCCATTCGATCGGCGTTCCATCCGGTTCGGTGACGTCCAGTCGATGCATCTCCGTTAGATAGACCGATTCGAAGCGATCGAGCATCAGGCGTCCGCCACCCTCCAGCGTGCCGAAGTACCCACGACCGTAGACCGTCCCGGCGTCCGACGGATCGGGCACGCGGATCGTCGCGTCCGCTTGGGCGACGCCGTTCACGCTGAGGCTCCCCTCAGCTGGGTCACCGTGATCAGCGGCTCGAGCCGTACTCCCAGCGCCCGCAGGCGCTCCCTCGCTCCTTCTTCCCGATCGACGACGACCAGCGCCCGATCGACCACTCCTCCGGCCGAACGGAGGATCTCGATCGACGTTTCCGCCGAACCCCCCGTGGTGGACACGTCCTCAATCAACAGGACCCGGCCGCCCTTCGGCACCTCTCCTTCGTAGCGTTGCCGAGTTCCGTGCTCCTTCACCACTTTCCGAATGATCACGTAGGCGTGCCCGGTGCGAAGTGCGGTGGCGACGACCAGCGGTACGGCCCCGAGCTCCATGCCGGCCAGGCAATCGACGGACCCCACCCGCTGCGCGAACAATGCCGCGATGGTCGACAAGTACTGCGGATGGGTCCACGCCTTCTTGACGTCGATATAGTAATCGGAGGTTTTCCCCGACGCGAGTGTGAAGGAACCGAATCGGACCGCTCCGGAGTCCAGCAACAATCGGGCCAACAGTCGAACGTCCTCGTCGGACACCGTCGTCGGGTTCGTTACCATGGGACCTTTTTCCACCCCGCCTTGAACCCGACCCAGTTGAAGACCACGTGGAGGACGAGTGTGAAGAAAAGCAGCCATAAGATGGCTTCCAAGGAGCCGAACGCGGTGACAAAAATGCCGGGATAGAGGAACCACCCGACGACGATCGGGAGTAGAACGAACGGTAACTGATCGAGCAAGAGCGTTCGAGAGCCGCTGACTCGGTTCAACCGGCGCTTGAAGAACGACCCCAACGCGTCCCCGAGCAACGCCCCGACCGATAGGAGCAGCACGACCGGGAGTGCCGCAAGCAGGCTCGCGCCGAACGAAGGAACGATGGCGATATCGTAGGGTTCCAACAGATGGAGCCAGAGGTACGTCTGCAACAGGGCCACCAGCCCTCCGACCAGCGAGCCACACAGGAGCCCCGACCAGGTCTTCGACGGTCCCAAGATCCTTCGTCCGTCGCCCGGCCACAGGCGCCCAAAATCCATGGATGGCCCCCGCCCTCTCGGAAGGGTCGCGGTCGCGTTCGCGACATAGGCGGGGAGGAGCACCCAGAGGACGGTCATGGGGATGAGCAGGTGGGAGTTGATCGACAGCAAGTCGCCCTCCGCTACGGGGTGAGAATGAACTCGCGGATCGTTTCCGCGACATGGCGGATCGACCGTGGGTCCGCGCTCTCTTCCGCGCCGTGAATATTGGCGGAGCGATCCATGCTCCCAAAAACGAGGGCCGGAAGCGGGCGACCTTGGGGCGTTCGAATTTCCTGCAATGCGCTCGCGTCCGTTCCGCCATACTCGCCTTTGATCTCCGCGCCAGTGAAATGGGTCTTCAGCAGTCGTTCGAGCTTGAGAATCGACGGATCGTCGATCGCCAGCGCATACCCCCCCCGCTGGCGGCTGGGTGGCGCCGTGAGGAAGGCGTGGGGAGAGTGGGTCGAGCTCCATGCGTGGACCCGGCTCAAGATCTCCGTCACGGCGTCCTTGAGCGACATTTCCGGGATCAAGCGCAGGTCGATCGAGAAGGTAGCCGAGATCGGCTGGGCGCCATTCAACCAGCGCCGGTCGATCGATTCCCGAAGCACCCGCAGCGTTTCCGGAACAGGATTGTGGGCGAGGTGCGGATAGCCGCCGTGCGCGCTCCGTCCAACGAGTTGAACGGCCTCCACGGCGGGGGCAATGTCGAGCGCGGTCGACGTCACCGGCGAGATTCGGAAAGGAGTTCGGACGATTTCGGAAAGGTGAGCGGCGAGGGAGGTGCGAATCGGACCCGGATCGTCGAGCGTGATCGTAACGGCTTCTGGGATCTGGTTCGATGCTTCCGTTTCCGCGTGCACACGGACCAATCGGGGTCCCTCCGTCGCTTCGGGCTGGGCCCCGAGATCGAAGCGCGTCAGCGTGGCGCGTCCGGTAAGGACGGGGTCGGGCGCCTGATAGTCTGGCCAGTCCGGGGAGGCATAGATCGACCGCCACGCCCGCGCCGTCTCATGGAGCCCGACCAGAAATTCCCCGTAGTCGAGGGCCGCGGAGAGAGGAACCGGCGTGTCGAATCCGGCGTCCAAGAACACGACGCCGGAGGAGCCGGCGGTCGCCCGTGGGCTTCCGTCCGGAATCAGGGCCACGTCGCCTCGAATGAATCGCTCCGGGCTGTCGATCGGAAGCTTTTCGTCGTGGGAGCGGAGGGCCTCGACTCCTCCCGACCCTCCGGTCTCCTCGTCACAACAGGCCAGGAGTCGGACGTTGCGCGAAAGTTTCGAATCCTCGGCCAGGGTGCGCATGGCCATCAAGGAACTTACGACCCCGCTCCCGAGATCGTCGTTCGCGCCGCGTCCATAGAGCCGCCCATCGGCTCGAAACGTCAGGGTATGCGGGGAGCTCTTCCACCGTGCGAGTTGCTCGGCGGGAACGGGTACGACATCGTAATGCGCCAAGATCAGGATCGTCTCGGCAGCGCCGCGATCGAGATCGACGATGACGTTCGGTCGAGGAATATTGTGGAGATCGAGTGAACGATCTCCCGCCGTGAGGGGATCGTAAATCCGAGTGGCGAGCCCGAATTCCCGGGCCGCCCGGGCGATCTGTTCGGCCGCACGGACATAATGGGGCTTCTCCCAGCGTTCATGGATCGGATCCTCCAGATTCGTCGGGGCAATCGAGACGAGGGCCGTGAGGAGGCGTAATCCGTCGGCATCTCCCAAGAGTCGGGCCGCATCGGGGGTCCGTGAGTCGTCCGCGCCGCGCATGTGTCCCCCTTTTAGTGTAAGGCGACGAGGACGACCAGCGAGCTCGAGATCAGCAGCAGGAACGTCGTCAGCAACGCATTGGTGAACATCGATCGCGTGTCCCCGAGGGAGGTCAAAAGCCGAGCGGTATACGACGGCCCCAGCGTCCGGACGCCGGGGATTTCCGTGGTCCCCGCACGAATCTCCACGACTTCGACATTGCGGAGCGCCTCGTCGACCAGCGACCGAATCTCCGTCGCGAGCTGCGCGGTGGGAAATCGCTCCCCGACGGGATTGATCCCCCCGTCGACTTCGTGGACGACATGATTGTCGGTCGTCATCACTTCGGCGGCATCGACCACTCCTTCGAGGGCTTGGAGGAGCTGAGCCCGAACGCCGACCAGGAGATTGTTTCCGTCGATGAGCACGTAGGCGGAGGTCGTTCCTCCGACGCGAATCACGAGGGCGCGAATGCCCTCGGGACCGATTCCTTGTCGGCCGATCGAATACCCGGTCCGAGCGGCGACACCTATCTCGATCCGTCCGGGCCGTACGGCCCCCTCCGCCGCGGCGACGGCGGCCTTTACGTCGACGACGAGTTTTTCGGCCACGGGGGAACCGAAGCTGACGTCGCCCTTTCCCTCTTCATAGGAGTTGTGGGCATCGATGAGCGCCACCACGTGCTCCGGACTTCCCCCGAGCTCCCGGTAGATCCGATCCGCGACCGAAAACGCAATGTCGTCGGTGGGAGAGGGGGCCTGCGAGACGACGACCAAGGTGACGTCACCGACGATCTGGGCGCGGGCGAAGCTGCCCGGATACGGTGCGACTAACGGACTCGCACGATCGCTCGCCCGGGCTCCGGCGGCCGCCGCGAGGGTCGCGGCCGCTCGCGCCACTTTTTCGACCTCGGCCTCGGTCGGCAGATCGAGGTCGTGGTCGCACGGGGTGTGGGGAACGAGCACGGTTCCCGCTTGAGCTCCCAAGTAGTCGGAGAGCTTGCGGGGAAGATCACTTGCTCCGAGCGCCGCGAAAGGCCCCGGGTGGATCGTGGGCAGTGCGACGGTCGCCTTGGCCCGGCCGTTCGCGTATATCGATATCACGGAGACGCGAACGTCCGTCGGAACGGCCCCTCGGTCGAAGAATCGTTCCAGCGCGGCGGTGGCCTTGGGGTCGCGCGTGCTGACATGTTCCAACATCGGTCGGACCAGCTGCATTCCGGAAGCACCAAATTCCCGCTTCAGCGGTCGGTCCGCCGCCCGCAGCAAGAGGAAGTCGCAGAGAAACGCTAAGACGAAGAAGACGAACGTCCCGGCGACCAAGGGCTGCGTCGGGGCATACAAGCTGAAGATCGCGACGACGGATAGAATGGGCTGGAGGAGCGACACCGGCAGTCCCCGAGGGTGACTCGCCCGAGAGATGCCGTAGACGGACATGTGTCGGAACCAAAAGATCGGCCCTTGGAAGAAGAGGAGAATCGCGACGACCGTTGGGGTTGCCGACGGGAGGTTCGCGTCGAGCACGCGCCAGATGACGGCGATCGGGAGAACGATCACGAAGGCCGACAACGCCAGGAGCAGACTCCGATGGAGCTCGAATCGACCGCCGAGCACGCGAGCGAGCGGAGGCGTCAGTCCGCCCGCGACGAGTGCCGGTATCAAGAAGACGAGGAGAAGTCCCTCGAGCGCGAGTCGCCCCCCCGCCATCGGGTACCAGATGAGCCCGGCCAGCCCCGCACTCGCCGCGCCGATATAGAGGATCGAAAGAACCGGTGGGGGCGCTCGCAACAAGAAGTGCGCCCGGTCCGGCCGAGGCGGAGTCGGGGGAGCGACAGGCTTCTCATCGACCACGGGCGCGATTCACCTCGCCGAGAATCCCTTGAAAGGCTTCGCCGACCCCTTCCTCTTCCGTGACGGTACCCGTCACGAGGATCTGGGCACCGGCATCGAGCAAGAGTCGGGCATCCGACCCCGTTCGAATCCCCCCGCCAACGATCAGTGGAATCCGAAGAACCGAACGAACGGCTCGGACCATCGCCGCCGGGACCGGCGCGGGAGCCCCGGAACCGGCTTCGAGATAGACAAAGCGCATTCCAAGGAACTCCGCGGCGAGGGCATAGCCTTGCGCGAGCGCGAGGTCCTCGCGAGGCACGACATCCACCTGGCCGACTTCGCCCACCCGCATCCCGGGTGCGATCACGAGGTAACCCATCGGAATCGGTTCGAGGTGCATCGAGCGGATCGCGAGCGCGGCCCGCGCGTGGGTCCGGATGACCAGGTCAAGATTCCGGGAATTCAACAAGCTCATGAAAAGAACGGCATCCGCTTCCGGTGCCAAGGAGCCGGGTCCCTCCGGAAAGATGATCGCGGGAACCGAAACGCGAGCCTTAACGGCCGCGGCCGCGGCTCCCATCTTCTCGCGTGAAATACCCGTCGACCCGCCCAGCAACAATGCATGGGATCCGAGGCCGACCGCCGCTCGGGCGATCTCTCCCGCGCGTTCTCCGGGAGACTTATCCGGGTCGATCAGCGTGAAATGGAGCGGTCCGTGTTGCAGCTCTCGGGCGAGGTGCTCTTCGACCTGACCCATCGCGCCTCCTGCACTCACCGGAACGCCACCACGAGGAAAGCGAGCAAAGCGACGGTCATCGCAACCTTGCTCATCGTCTGCTCCCAATGCAGGCGTTCCGGCAGTCGAGCCACCGAAACGACGAAGAGGACATCGGCGCCGAGGACCAGCCCGAGATACATAATCCCCACGGAAGATTCGAGCGAGACGAACCAGACCAAGGGCAGGAAGCTGAGGACCATCGCCACCGCGACCGCTCCTCTTGCGACTCCGGAGGCGACTCCAAATCCGTGAGTTTGGGGCAACGTACGACGATCGATGTCGCCCGCCGCGTCTTCCATGTCCTTGATCACTTCTCGACTCAATGTCGCGAGAAACGCCATGACGGCGAACGGAGTCACGAGGAGCGCGCTCCCCGCCGCCGCGCCTCCATAGAGGAAAACCAGTCCAGTCAAGAACGCGACCGTGAGATTACCCGCAAAGCCATGGGCCTTCAGTCGAAACTCGTAGCCCAGCAGCGAGGCAAGGGCGAGCCCGAGGAGCAACCCCACCAGCGGCAGTTGAATGATCACGGGGACCGCGACCACGACTCCGGCGACGAACAGGGTCCACGTCAGGGCGCGGCCCCCGGATTTCGACACCGCCTGAGTCACGAAGGGACGATCTGGGTGATTGATTCGATCCGTGTCGAGATCCAGGAGGTCATTGAGCACGTTGCCCCCCGCGGTCACAAAGGCGGTCGAGAGGCCGGCGAGAAGGAGGAGCGTGTAAAATCCTCCCGAGTGCGCGATCCCACCGCCGACCGCCGCGAGGCCGCCAACGAGGGTTCCCGCAAAGGAGACCACGACGTTCCCCACTCGAACCAACCGAAGAACCGGATGCACGCGGCCGGATGGTGGGGAGAGTCGCTTAACGGTTGTGCCGGGCGCGTGGCCAATGTCGGTAACGCAACCCGGTCATTATATGCGAGTCCGACTGCTCCCCGACAATGGCGTCCGCGACCGTAAATCGACCTCCCGTTCATCGATTTTCGCTCGCTAACGGATTGCGCGTACTCCTGGCCCCCAACGTCTCGAGTCCCACCGCGAGCGTGTGGGTGTGGTACAAAGTCGGGAGCAAGAACGAATGGCCCGGGATCACGGGGGCCTCGCATTGGGTCGAGCACATGCTCTTCCAGGGCTCCCCGAAGTACGCGAAAGGGGAGACCGATCGCGCGGTGATCTCCGTCGGCGGGACGCTGAATGCGTTCACTGACGCGGACTTTACCGCGTATTTCACCACCGTTCCCCGCGAGCACCTCGCGATCCCGCTCGACATCGAGGCGGACCGAATGACTCGCGCCCTCATCTCCGACGCCGAGGTCGAGCGAGAACGCACCGTCATCTACTCCGAACGGGAGGGAAACGAGAATTGGCCGGAGTTCCGGGTCGAGGAGGAGCTCTATCAGCTTGCCTTCCGACTCCACCCTTACCGCTGGGATGCGCTGGGTCGGCGCGATGACATCACGCGTCTGACTCCCGCGGAGCTTCGGTCGTACTATCATCGGTTCTACGGGACGCAGAACGCCGTACTCGTCGTCACCGGGGGATTCGACCTCCAAGACACGAGTCGAGATGTACGGCGTAGATTTTCGAAGCTCCCGAAAGGAGGGGACGATCCGAAAGTGCTCGAGGTAGAGCCCCCGCCGAAAGGCGAAAGACGTGCTACGCTACGAGGACCCGGGACGACCCCTTACCTCCAGATCGGCTGGAGGGCGCCGGCCGCCGACCACCCTGATACCCCCGCGACGATGCTCCTCGATGTCCTGCTGGGCGGGGAAAGCCGACTGTTCGCCGCCGGCGGAGGATGGGGGCATTCGGCGGAGCACCCTTCGTCGCGCCTGTATCGCGCCCTCGTGGATCGCGGCCTCGCCGTTCGGGCCACGAGCGAATGGCGACCGAGATTTTATCCCAGCCTCTTCACGATCCAAGCCCAAGCCGCCGCGGGGGTCCGGCCGGAACAAATCGAATCGGCAATCAATGATACGATCGCTCGGCTCCAGGCCACGGGACCCACCCGCACGGAGCTTGACGATGCGCGAGCGAAGCTCCGGCGTGGCGCCGCACTCGCCTATGAAGGAGCTTCGCGAGCGGGATTCCGGCTCGGCTACTTCGCGGTGCTCGGATCCGACCAGCGCGAACAAGAGCTCCTCAACCAGCTGCTGCACGTTTCCGCCTCGACCCTTCGCGCCCGCGCGAGAGAACTCTTTCGAGAGGAAGCGCGCTGCGTCGTCACCTACGAACCACAGGGAGGGTCGACCCATGGGTAGCCCCACAGACCCTCTCGCGATCGAGCGAGGGGAACCGATCAACGACATCGAGTTCATCCGGCAACCCAGTCCTCCGGGAACGGCGAGCTTTTCCGCCACCTATGTCGGTCCGGCGGGATGGTCGTACGATCCGGGTCGCGAGGAAGGAACCGCGCTGTTCACCAGTGCCTTGATGACGAGCGCCGCGGGGCCGTACGATCGGGTCCAACTCGCCCGATTGTTGGACCGCTACGGAGCGTCGCTGCAGCACGATACCTCCCCCGAGTCGACAGAAATCACCATCTGGGGACCCGCGCGAGACTGGGCACCGCTGCTCGGGGTCCTGGCGGAAGTCGTTCTCCGCCCGAGGTTCGAGTCGGACGATCTGAGTCGAGTCCGGCGTCAGATCCTGGAACGGCAGCTTCGAGAGCTCACCCAACCCGGCCACCGAGCCGAGCGCGTACTTTTAGAGTCGATCTTTCCGGTCGGTCACCCGTATCGAGGTTCGGGACTCGGCACTCGCCCCTCGGTGGCTCGGATCGGTCGGACTCAGCTGAGGCGATTCCATCGGGATCACTTTACTTCCAAAGGAGCACAGCTGGTCGTCACCATTCCCCATTCTCTCGCGGAAGTCCGACCCGTGCTCGCCCGGCTCTTCCGAGGTCTGGATTCTCGAGCGCCCACGAGCCCGCCCTTTCCGCGCGCCCGCCCGAAGGCCGCGCTACGCATGATCGCGCTGGCCGACCGAAGTCAGGTCGAAGTTCGGATGGGCGGCCCTTCAATCTCGCGCGGTGACCCGCGCTATTTGGCGCTCTTTTTGGCGAACGAAATTCTCGGCGGTCGCCCTCTGCTTTCGCGGCTATTTCAGCGGGTGCGAGAACGGCACGGGCTCGCCTATCACGCCTCTAGCGAAGTGGAAGCCATGCGATGGGGTGGGTACTGGGTCGCCCGCGCCGGTACGGGTGCGGATCGCTGGAAGAAGGTCGTCCCATTGATGGAGCACGAGATTCGTCGGTTATCCAAAGAACGAATTCCCGTCTCAGAATTGAAACGAATCCGAGAAAGCACGATCGGAGAGGTGCCGCTCGCCCTCGAAAGCACGAGCGGGGCTCATGAGCTCGCGGTCGACGTCGCCTATCACCATCTTCCGGAGGACTTCTATCGCCGCTGGCCCGCCGAACTTCGGAAACTCCAGCCCGTCGACCTGCTCGAGGCCGTCTCGGCGGGCTTGGATGACACGAATTCCGTCACGGTGCTCGCCGGTCCGGTCGATCGCTCTCGGTGAACGGCCGCACCGGTGCTCCGCCGTCGCACAGTGGTCCCCGGCCCAATCGGGTTTCCCTTCTCGAGACGTCGAATGCCGGATTCCTTCGTTTGGGTTCCGGAAAGAGCTGGGGAACGTCTCCCTGCAAAAGCAATACGCATAAATACGCCCCACCGTCTCGGGCCGCTGCATGCGGCCACGGGGAAAAGGGACGACGCCAGTGGAAGCGATGTTACGCAAGAACATCACGATCACTCCAGAGGAAGAAGCTTTCCTGGAGCGTCATCCTGAAATCAACCAGAGTGCGCTCTTCCGCCAGATCGTCGAGAGCTTGATGATCGCCGAGCGGACGCCGAGTCTGGCCTCGGTCCAGAACCTGAAGCTGGGCAAGGCGGTCTATCGATCCGGGGCCATCATGTTCCAGAAGAGGGAACCGGCGAAGCATTAGCTTCGGCGCGCGGCATCCTGGTCTCGGAGCCGGGGCCGGCTCCCTGCCACATGGGAGCGCGGGCGTCTTCGGCGCGCGCAAAAATGAGCCCCTCGCAACCCGGAGTTCGTTCCACCGCCTGCCGGGCCGTATCCGAATCGAGCGCGGCCAGCGTGTGTCGGGATAAGAGATGCCCGAATGCCCAATGGCGTCGGAGCGCGAGATCGGTAAAATGAGGGGCGTAGTGGCCTCCTCCCACTCCGACCACAACTCGATCCGCCGGATCTTCTTGGAGCTCGAGGAGAATCCGAGCGAGGGCTCGAACGGCGGCTTGCGGCGGACCCGCAAGGGAACCGAATCCTATTTCCACAAAAAAAGCGGGATTCTCCAGCCAAGGGCCGTGGTGGGTAGTTTCATACGTCGCGAGCAAGCCGGTCGTCGGCTGCGCGGCGTTCAGCTGGCGGAGCGCGTCGACCATCAGCCGAGCGGGAGCGGGAACTAACGCGCACGACCGACCGCCGACTTCCGCGCTCCTCCCCACGTTCCCCAAGGGGTGGACGGTGAAGCATAGCACCCCCTGCTCGCTGCGATGAATCGAAGGAAATACAAGGGGAATTTTCGCGTCTTGCACGGACGGGGGGAGATCGGTGGCGAGCGCCTCGTCTTCGACGTGGTGTCCGTCGCGTTGAACGACGGCGACTTCCTCCGTCAGCCGATAGATCGGGTCTCTGCCCACGAACAGTCCCGTGGATCCTCGAGTGTTCCAAAGTTCCCAGACGGCTTGCGCCACGGGATCCTCCTTGGAATTGACGAGGAGATATCGGAACATCCGATCGCCTCAGGCCCGAGAGCGTTTAACTCGTCAGGATCGATAATACGAGCAACGTAGAAGGTAGAGGTTGGCTGAATGCGTCGTCGACTATTTTGGGGAGGAGGTCGACTGGACAGCGATGATTTTGGAACGGGGAGCTACAATCGGGGATCTTCTGCGATCATGAGGCGAAGGTATTCCCTATCGGAGAAGGTGCTCCCGGCGGGATTTTCACCGGATGGATTTTTCCTTCTCGGATTTGAACCCGCGTCAGAGGCTCGAGAGGCCTCTATCCTTGACCACTAGACTACGGGAGCGCCCGGGATTCGGTAGGAGACCCCCTCTTTGAGTCTTTCCCTCGAAGAACGAGTTTCCGAGCGCGGGCGTCAAGTAGGAATGGGGAATGTGGCTCGAGAATCCTCGCCGAGGGAAACCGAATTGCCCGTTTCCAGAGTCGTTCAGCAGTTCGATCAGATCGCTGCCGTGTATGACGAGACTCGAGAACCACTTGATGACGCGACGCTACGGGGGTTGCAGCAGGCGATTGAGGACAGCGGATGTCGCTCTCTACTCGAGGTCGGGGTCGGGACGGGACGAATCGCCCAACCACTCTCCGAGCGCGGATTCCATGTCACCGGCCTCGACGGGTCTCGGGAAATGATCATACGGGCCCGAGCGAAGCGACTCGCTCGCCTCGTTCAAGGCGACGCGTATCGCACGCCCTTCCGAGATCATGCGTTTGATGGAACGCTGTTCGTACACGTGTTGCACGTTTTCGACCATCCCGATCGTGCGCTCAACGAGGCGGCCCGGATTTCGCGCGGCCCCGTGATGGCGCTCGTCACGAAACGGGAGCGTTCCGAATCGCGTGACGTCTCCGCAGATCATGAAGAGATACGCGCGCGAATCCGCCAAGCATTCCAAGATTCCGGACTCCCCCCCCCCGAAACGCCGCGACCCTTCCGAACGGGAACAGGCGCTGCTCCTGAGATATCCGCCCGACCATTCACGAGCGCTCAGCGAGCTGACGGTGACGGAGAGCCTCGCGAGGAGATTGGACCGAATGGAACGGCGCGCCGATCGGTCGACCATCGGCCTCACGGAAGATCAACTTCGGCCCGTGATTGCGAAACTCCGCCACGAGATTGGGTCGCGTTCGATCACGCGGCGATCGATGCAATCGTGGGTCGCGTGGGACTCCAATCACCTACGCTCGCTCCTTTCCATCGATCCATCGCCGAGGGGACTGAGTGCCCCGCCGGAGACGAGGGGGAACGTTAGAGACTTCCTCCCGGATATGAGGGGCAACTTATCCGGGGCGGCGTGACGTGCTCCCAGGCAACATTTTCACGTTAAGAAAGTGCGACAGCGAAAAATCGGCGCCATTCCAAAGTATGAAGTACCCCGCTTTGATGGCCAGCGCGTCGCCGCTCCCAAGCGGTAGGTGTCCGGCGTGCTCCGCAATGCAACATTGATCTTCGTGGTCGTCACCTTGGCCGCCCTCGTTCTTTCCGGGGTGCCTTCAGTGTCGGGACCGGGACAATCTTTGGCGCCGTCCCTATCAATCGGAACTTCGACTTCCCCGGCGAGTCTCGCCCCGCCCTCCGTGAGTGCCTCGGCTCCCTCACATCCTGCCTCATCACCAGGCCCCGACGATTGGCCAATGTACCTGTACGACCCGGAACACAGTTCCACGAACCCGAACGATACCGCCATCTCGGCTGCGAACGCGACTTCTCTGAAAATGATCTGGTCTTCGCAAATCACGAATGAATCGCCCATCGCCTCTACGATTGCCGCCGCAACGGAAGTCGTCGGAGATACGGCGTACGTCGGAGACTGGGACGGGAACGAGACGGCCGTCAATGCGCTCACGGGCCAGGTACTTTGGCAACGATTCCTCGGACAAACGAGTGTGCCGAACTGCAATTCTCCTCGAGGAGTTACTTCCAGCGCGGCGATCTACAATGGGACCGTCTACGTCGGGGGAGGAGCGGACTGGTGGTACGCACTCAACGCCACGACCGGGGCGACGGAGTGGCAAACGTACGTGGGAGACAGCAATGCTTCGGGCGGCAATTACAACTGGGCCAGTCCGGTGATCTACAACGGCTACGAGTACATCGGCGCGGCGAGCGATTGCGACTTACCGCTGGTACGGGGAGAGCTCATGCAAGTCAGTTTGACGACGCACGCAGTCGTCCACACCTTCTATACGGTACCGACGGGACAGACGGGAGGAACGGTGTGGACGACTCCGACGTTCGACCCCGAGCTGAACACGATCTTCGTCGCCACCGGCAACTGCTATCATGACGAATACAGCGAGTCACCGTACTGTGGCGGCATGGTGGCCCTGAACATGAGCGACATCAGTCTCGGCTCGTGCGCCGCGACGTGCGACGACTCCGAGACCCTAGGACACTGGCAAGATGTCACCTGCATCCCCGCCATCAGCGATTGCGATATTCCGACGACGCCGACGCTGTTTGTGAACTCGCATGGGACGCAACTCGTCGAAGTGGGCGATAAGAATGGGACGATGTGGGCGTTCGACGCGGACGACCTGAACGCGGGCCCCGTTTGGCATACTCGGATCGCCCACGGAGGCAACCTCGAAACGGGGAGGGGACTGGCGGCCACCGCCGTCTTCGACGGGAAATATCTAATCGATGCGGGGCAAGCATCGATCAAGGGGGGGCTCTACAACGGATCCCTCGCGGCCCTATATCCGGACAATGGAACCATCGCGTGGCAAACTCCGCTTCCGAATCATCAAACAACGTTTGGTGCCGTCATCTACGAGAACGGGGTGATCATCGAAGGAGGAGCAAATCTGGACAAGGATTCCCAGAACCCGTATAATGGGACGATGTTCGTCCTGAACGCCAGCTCCGGTAAGATTCTCTGGCAGTACGCGACCCCCGGACTCTTCTATGACTCTGCGACCGTCGCGTTGGGACACATTTACATTGGAAATTTTCTCGGCACCCTGTATTGCTTCGGCCCGCCGCAGACCTTCAAGATCACCTCCTTCTCGGCCGCTCCCTCCGTCATTAGCCTCGGGAACAGCACGACCCTTACGGTAAGCGCTACCGGCGGTAGCCTCCCCTACTCGTACTTCTACTCCGGACTCCCGACGGGCTGCTTAACCGCGAATAGTTCGACCCTCATTTGCAAACCCACGGAAACCGGCACTTTCCCAATCTCAGTTCAGGTAACGGATTCGGTCGGAATGATCCTTTCAGCCCAGACCTCGCTCACGATCACCCTGAAAACCCTCTACACGGTGACGTTCACCGAATCCGGACTTCCGACCGGCACCTCGTGGTCTGTCACGTTGAACGGATCCCTCGAGAGCTCCACGACGACTTCGATCGTATTCATGGAATCGAACGGGATGTACCCGTACACCGTGGGCGCCGTCGTCGGATACACTCCCTCTCCCCCGAGCGGTACGGTCGAGGTGAGCGGAGCGGCGGTGGCGAAAGGGGTGACGTTCACGTCGACCTCGGCGACACGCTACACCCTCTCCGTGCAAGAGTCGGGACTGCCCACCGGAACCAATTGGTCGATCACCGTCGCGGGTGTCGAGCTCGCCAGCACGACGAGCACAATTTCGACCCAAGAGGCGAACGGCACGTATGCGGTGACCGTCGGTACGGTTGCCGGTTATACGGTGAACCTTACTTCATTCTCAATCACTATCGCTGGCGCTAGCGCGATGCAGTCCGTCTCGTGGAGTGCCGTCAGTGTGGGATTGTTCGCGATTATCTTCCTGCAAACCGGCCTTCCGTCCGGATCGGGGTGGGGCGTCACGTTGGCTGGGTCGCTCAGCACCTCCACCGGATCGACCATCACGTTCAATGATGAAACGAACGGGAACTATTCGTTCACCATCTCGGCGGTCGGAGGCTACACGGCCACGCCGGGATCGGGCACCGTCCACGTGCAAGACCAGAACGTGACGCAGAGCATCTCCTTCAGTTCGACGACGACGGCGGGGAGTAGTGGCCTGACCACGACCGAGTACGTGATCATCGGCGTCGTCGTGCTGGTGATCGCAGGGTGCATCGCGGCAGTGCTCTTGACGCGGAACCGGCGTCGACCCCCACCGCCGGCCGAGCCGGCCCCGTAGAGATTCCCCTCGTTCGACGCGACGGGAACGGACGACAGGCGAGGCGAAGACCTAAGAACTCGCGCTCGCTTCCGAGGCTTGTGACCCCTCCGGTCAAGGCCCGCAGTGGCCACATCCTGCTCGAGCCCAAACGATCCTACAAGGACCTGGTGCGGGTCTATCCCGACATCCACCGCAAAGTCGTCGAGGCGAATCGGCCCTTCGTGAAGGACACCGAGCCGATGCTCCCCGAGGTGCTCCTGGAAGAGAACCTTCGCGATCTCCGGGGGAATCGGAAGCCCGTGGGTTACAACCGTCAGGACACGTTCGGGCTCCGGTTGATCTTCCCCATCGCGGATGAACGACGTGCAGAATTCTATTTTTCTAAGCCGGCCCGGTGTCAGGAGATCGTTCAGATCACCGAGCAAGTGTCGGTGTTGCTCAAACGGCGCGGAATCCGGCACACGGTCGAATATGACCGACTCCCGCTCGGACCTCCTCGGGGCCTCCCCGGAGTACCGCCGGTCGGGAGCGGTACGATCCTGACCAGCCCCTGAACGATCGGCCCTGCGGTCGGGGTGGTCGGGCCGCGAATCGACGCCCGCGGCGGCTCAGGGATTCGCCGCCGGCGGCTTTTTGAACGGCCAGAATCCGGTCGCCGTCGTCGAGATCACGGGCTCCGACGACTTCAGCATCTCCTGCAACACGTGGTGCGCCTCTCGAGCGCGTTCCAGCGCTTTCGTGTAATCCTCTTCGCGCAGTCGGATGGATTCCTCCAACAGTCGCCGAGCCTCGGTGACGTCCAGATGACGTTCATTCGCTCGTGCGATCGCGGCATCGATGAGGTAGTGGAGATTCAGGAGCTCCCGATGCAACGCTTTCCGACGGCTCAGCTCTTCTTCCGCCTCGAGCAGCGCGCGGGCGGCTTCGATGGGCGCACCGGCAGCCGTCCGCTCGTCCACCTGTTTCAAGAGCGCCGCGATCGGCTCGACGGCCACGCGCAGGCCATCGCGGGCAAACGTAAACTCGGTATGGACTTCTTTGAGCCGGGACTCGAGACGACCTTTCACGAGCTCCTCGAGTAGCTGATTCCCCTTCATGAGCCACACCGGGACGCTCTCCAGGTGGCCCGAGTCGATCGCTTGTTTCGCTTCGCTGAACGTCTGCATCACCGGCGTCGTATCGAGTCCAAGCTTTTCGCCGACCCAGAGCCGCTCTTTCAGTGCATCGGCGCCGGCGTCCAGTTCGCTCCGCCACCGCGTGCGGGCCCCCCGCGCTTCCTCATTCAATAACTCGAGGGATGTGGAGAGGTCGTTGGCGTCCCGAGCGGCAGCGAGCTGCCGGTCGAATTCTTCGCGTCGGGTGGTTTCCAGCGGGGAGGCGGCTCCCGATCGTTCGTAGAGCTGGGCGATCTCCCGTCGGCGTCCATCGACGACCGATTGAATCGTTTGGCGGGCGGCGGTCTGGGCGGATTCGATCAGTTGACCGGCTTTGCGCCAGTCCCGGGCCTGCAGCGTTCCCTCGGCCTCATCAAGCGAGCGTTGCACTACCTCGATCTCGGTCGTCAGACCGGCCGCGCGTCCGGCTTCGATCAATCGCCGAAGATCTCCGACCGCTCCGGCGTACAGGCGTTCGATCGCCCAGCGGCCCATCTCCGCCGCTTCGCGCGCCCGGCGGGTGGCTTCGGCATAGAGTCCCTGCTCCGTCAGTCGTCGGGTGGCGGTGAGCCGCTCCTGCACCTCCTCGATGTTCGCCCCGAGTTGGGTCGCTTCGACCAGTTGGCGTTCGGCCGCATCGACCGCCTCGCGGGCCCGTCGGTGGCTCTCACGAGCGTAGGTCAAGAGGTCGGACGCTTCCAACGTCAGCTCGAGGACGAGGGGATATTCTCGATTCTTGAAGGCGGCGTGCGCCTTGGCGATCTCTTCCGTGGCCAGCGGAGCAATGACGCGGTCTTGCTCCGCTTTTTCCAGCGCCCGCTGCCCGGCCTCGAGCGACCCTTGCGCGACGCGATACTGCAGGTCGACGCGCTCCAGCTCCGCCTCGCTCTTCGCGGCGAGCTGGAGTGCCTCTACGGGCCGGCCCTCCTCTAGCGCGGCGCGCGCTTGCGAGAGAAGGTTCTCCGGTAGCGTGGTATCCGTTCCTGCGTGGCGCACCCGAGTGATCATCCCCTGGTAGCTCGCGAGCGTCTTCGAGACTTGCTGGTTCGTCGCTTGCAGAACATCGCGTTCCAGCGCGCCGCCCAATTCGATGACGCGGGCGTACTCTCGATTGGTCAGATGAATCTCGAGCTGTTCCAAACGGTGGCGCAGAGGGGGTGCTTCCACATGGAGGATGTCGGCCTGCTGGAGGGCCTCTCGGGCTCGCTTCGCGACCCGCTCGGCGTGTTCGACGAATCCACGCGATTCCGTGAGCTGCGAGCGAGCCTTCTCGATCAACGGCTCAACGCCGATGGGAACGGGCTGACCGAGGCGGCGCCGTGCCTCGGCCAGCGGTTCCAAGACATGCGCCGAGTCGATCCCGGCCCCCCGACCGATATCGAGGTCGCGCTCGAGATGCCGGAGATTTTCCTCGAGAACCGGCCGCAGCAACGCGATCAGTTCTTGGTGCAATAGCTGAACCGTGGGAAGCAAGGTCGGAACGTCTTCTGCCGCCAAGCGGACCCGGAGCTCTTGGAGCCGAGTCACCAACGGCTCCATTCCCATCGCGAGTCGACGCCCATCCTCGATGAGGAGCTCGGCCTCCGTCAGTAGATGTTGCGCTTGGAACTTCGCCGCCTCCACCCGCAGACGAAGCTGGAGCTGGGCGAGCGCGACTTCCGCAGCTTCGAAGTCGAGCTGGCGATACGCTTCGCGGGCTGCCTGGACCTCGGTACGAAGATCCTCGACTGCGACATGATTCTGTCGAAGCGATTGCCAGATCTCCTGCGTTTGGTTGAGCAGTTCCAGCACCGTTTGCGCATTGCCGCGGACCTTTTGGGTCGTCTCCTCCAATCGGTGGGCGACGTCGTACGCCTCGGCATACCGACCCGCGTGCGCCGCATCCTGAGCTTGAT
Source organism: uncultured Thermoplasmata archaeon (assembly GCA_963749195.1). Classification (GTDB taxonomy): domain Archaea; phylum Thermoplasmatota; class Thermoplasmata; order Lutacidiplasmatales; family UBA184; genus Lutacidiplasma. Next base: position 932,015 of record CAVVLX010000007.1, on the reverse strand, counting down.
CGAGTCGAGAGCGCAGCGTGGTGAGGTCGAGTCCCATCGTTTCGAGCTCGACCAATGCGAGCTTCGCGTGGGAGACCGACTCCTCGCCTCGGATCAGCTGTTGCTGATGGGCGCGCGTCCGGATCTCTTGCGACGCTCGCGACGCTTTGACAAAATCTCCCATGTTGAAGATTTGTTGAACCTCATCGATCTGCCGCTGGATCTCGTCCCCGGCGCCCCCCATCGCCTCGAGAATCCGTCGTTCTTCTTCGAGCGCCTCCACTAGCGAGGAAGCGTGGGCGGCAAAGACGGCTGAGAACTCTCGTTCGGCCTTTCGGAGGCTCTCGATCGATGCGGGAAGATCCTCGCGGACACGCAAATTGACGTCCGCATCGGCCAACAGCCGTCGCACGGGGGCGGCGAGGGCCGGATCGGGGATTTCCGTGAATCCTTTGTCGATCTCTTCGATCCGGCGTGCGACGTACGGGCCGGATGCAGCTCGGAGTTGCACCTCGGCGAGGGCGAGCCGTTCCCCCGCTTCCGCGATCTCGCCCGCATCGAGCTGCGCGCGAATCGCCGGAAACTCGGTTTCCATTTCCGCGGGAACGAAGCCGCGTTCTTTCGCGTAAGTGACGACTTTGTCGAGGAGGTTCCATCGCTCCAGGAAGAATTGATAGGCTTCCCGGCCGAGCTGGCGGACGAGCTCCTTCAACGCCTCCCGAGCCTGTGCGCCTTCGACTTGGTCGAGCATCGAACGAATGCGAGCGAGTTGACTGCGATACGCATCGACGGAGAACTTGGAGGTCGCGAGCCGCTGCAGGAGTCGGTCGAGCGCCGCGTACTCGTCTCGCGCCGTCTCGAGTTCCTCGGTCAGCTGCGCGACGCGGTCGATGGCCTCTTGACTCGCTGCGATGGCCTCGGAGTAGATCTTCAACCGCAACGCTTCCCGGGCGCGATTCATCGCGGAGAACACTTCGCTCGGATCGCGGCCCATGCGTCGTGCCTCTACGATCCGGGGCCGCACTTCATCCAGCAGACCGGCCACGACCACGACGACCGGTTCCTCCGTGGCCGCCCGAGCGTCGGCGAGCAACTTCGGAATGTCCGTGGGATTTGACGACACCAGCTTTGCGCGCGCCTCCTCGATGACCAGTTGCACCGGCGCCGGATCCACGCCATACTCCTTCAAGGCCGGAAGCGTCCCCATCAGTGACTCGAGTGCCGTTCCCACGCGCTCGCGCAGGCTTTCCGCGACTTGCGTGCTCGCCAGCTCCAACGCGGGAACGGTTTGAATCCAATCGATCGGCTGAGCGTCCCGGTCGGCGCGCATCGCCGACTCTAGCGAAGCGGTCGGAACCCCGAGGTCTTTGGCGGCGGCGAGCACGACGTCCGCCGTAGTGTGCGACGCCGAGCGTCGCGCGGCGGCCTCCGGGATTGCGGCCGCCGTCACTTCGTTGAGCGCGAGAAGGGCTTCCCCCACTCGCCCCTCTCGAACCGGCTCGGCCGCCGCCACCAACCGGCGATCGAGCTCGGACAATCGGTCGGACGACAGTCCCGCCCATTCGCCGAGTGTTCGTGCTTGGCGGCGTTGCCGCTCGAAGAACTCGTCCTGACCCGACCGTACCAGCTCCGAGAGGCGAGCCAGTTTCGCGATTGTCTGGTCGAGCGGCCAGTCCGCCGGCGGAGACTCTAAGTCTGTCAACAATCCGGGTACTTCTTCTGAGAGCGGCACCGCATGATCTTTCAGGCGCTCGACTTGGTCAACGAGGGTGCGCAATCGCTCGCTGAGCGCGGGCGCGGCCGTCGCCTGGACGTACTCGAGGAGCGCCTTCGACTGCGCCTCGACCGCTTCCCAATCGGTGTGCCGGACGAGTTCCTTGATCTGATTTTCTCGCTCCGCCCCTTCCGGCAGCGCGATCGAGAGGGTCTCCAAAAGCCGGACCTGTTCTTGCGCTTCTTTGAGCACGACTTCCGCGGATTGACGACGCTTCTTGAGAAGATCCGCCTTTTCCTGCAGAATCTTGGTCAGTCGGGACGCGGGTAACGATCCCATCCCTCCCGACCCGGTCATGGCCTTCGCCTCCCCCAGTCAATCAGGACCCGGCAAGTGACCTTGGGAGCCCCGTGAGGGAATTCATGGGGGGTCCCCCTTATAAATCGTGACCTCCGCGCCGCGCCCCGGCGGGCCGTCGACGACGCGACGCCTACGTGCGCGTGATTCGACGCTTGCCCATTGCATCGAGGTACTGCACCTCGCTCCCGGGCGTAAGCTGGCCCTTCACCTCAGGTTCGAGAGCCAGGGAGAACGTTTCGTACGTTTCCAGGTCCATCAATTGAACCTCGGCATCGGTCAAGGAAAGGACCTGGGCCTGACGTTTACCGATCATCGGGACTTGCACCTTATGTTTGACCGGGTACACGACGCTCCGTTTCGATCCATCGAACAGCCCGACCGCGTCGATCCGCGCCTTTGCTTCCCCGTGCTTTCCGGGTTTGGACATTTGGATGCTCAGGATCCGGCACGGTTCTTCTTCGATCAGGAGGTACCGGCCCTCCTTGAGCTCACGAACTTCCTGCTGAGTCCAGGCCATGCAATCTTCCTCGAGGACCGGAGAAGATTCGGCGGATAAGTGTTGCCTCGCAAGTCGGAGGGACTAACGCTTCTCATGGATGACTCCTCCCGAAGCGGGGGACTATAGCGGCTCGATCAGGCGGCCACCTCAGGTCGAAGGGTTTAATCGGGCCGGCCGACCATCGGTCGTTTGTAGTACGGATTCTCCGGTATGGAACAACGATCTGCTCGCTACGATCCGTCGGCTGTCGAAGCCGAGGTGCGCGCGTTCTGGAAGGCACGATCTCTTCCACCGGCGACCGGGACTGTAGGGACCGGGGGGGGCCCGATGGTCTGCCAGCTCCTCGCGGCAGTGCTACCGAAGGATCCTTCGATCGTCTCCGTGCATGGCGCCCTTCTTGCGGACGTCGCTGCTCGGTACCTCGCCCTCGCCGGCCAACGGAGCAGCACGGCGCTGCGTTTGATCGGAGATCCGATCCCGGAATCCGTGGCCAAGATTCAAGGGATGCTCTCGGACGCGGGAATTTGGATCGGCGCGGTCAAAGGTCGGTCGCTGGACGTCGAGGATCATCTCCCGGAGATCCAGGCGATGGTCGATCGGCTCGCCGCGAGCGGCGTGATCGTCACGAGGGACATCCCCTTTCGGACCTGTCCGGCATGTCACGAGCCAAGGACTCCCGAAGCGATCATCTATCAGGAAGAGGAAGCGCCGGCCTACCTCGTTCGCTTTCCGCTCATAAATCAGGAAGTACCGATCTCCGCCCTCGTCTGGTTTGACGTCGCATGGAAACTCATCGGGACGAGCGCGTTGCTGTTGAACCCGACGCTCCCCTATGTCGTCGCCCGACTTCGGCGCGAGGGCCGAGAAGAGCGGGTGCTGACCCTCCGGTCGTCGCTGCCGCTCCTGCAGCGAACGCTGCGTAACATCGAAATCGAGGTCATCGAGGAACACCCCGGGAGCACCTGGAATGGGACCGCGTACGCCCATCCGCTGGCGAATGAAGTTCCGACGTTGAACCAACTCTCGCCCCCCGCGGGAACGCTGATTGGAACGTTGGAGATTGCCGACAATGGTACTGGAATCGTCGGCCTGATTCCAGCCCATGGGGGAACGGATGCGGAGGTCGCGCAAGCGCTCCATGTACCCGGATGGCCAGTGGTCAGCGCGACCGGAATTTTGGACCGGACGCTTGCGCACAAATACGCCGGGCTGGAGTTGGATATTGGCACGGAATTCATTCTGCGCGATCTGCAAGAGTCGGGGAGCCTGCTGGGCGAGATTCGAGTCCGGCGCGGAGTGCCGCATTGTGCCCTGTGCGGAACCCCGCTGGTGTGGCAGCCCGCTCGCGCGTGGTGTCTTCAACCCTCCCGGCTCGATCGGGAGTGGACCGAGCTCTACCACCGACTGCTTCCGAACGATCTTCCGCTAGAATCCCTCGAGGTGGCCCCCTGGCCCGTGTCGCTCGCCCATCCGAGCGACGATCCGAACGCGATGGTCCTTCTCGAGTGCGACCGTTGCGAGCGTTTGGCCGCCAACGGGAGCAATACCGCGTGCGCTTGCGGAGGGGGGCGGTTTCCGGTGCGCGGCGACTCTTGCCGTTCATCCTGGCGACCTTCGGGGCCGCCGCGCGCTTCCAACCGTTCTCCCCCGGTGATGCCGTGCATTTCTTCGTGAGCGAACGCCGTCGCGGACCTCTGCTCGCTCATCAGATCGTGACGCTCGCGGCGCTCCCCGCGAAGGTCGGTGACTCACGAATCACGCTGCTGCCGACGCTGCCTCTGATCGACACCACCCGAGCCGTCAGTCGAGAGCCTAGCCAAGACGCCTTGCGAGCGGCGTTGGTTCGAATGGACCGGTCCGTGGGGACCGAGCCCGTTTTTCGAGAACATTGTGCCCAGGAACTTCGCCGGCTGCGAAAACTGTGGACGATGGTCCGTCGAGTTTCCGAATCGATGGAGCGGGATGGATTCGTACCGGACTCGGCCCCGGTGTCGGCCGCGCTGTCCGAACTGCTCGAGGAAGACCGAGCGATACTCTCCGTCTTCGAGCGGCGCCGGATCGACGTCCTTCGCGCCTATGAGAATGGCGAATATGCGCGCGCCCACCGTCTGTTGCACCGGTTCCTCGAACACGATCTCCGGGAGAATTATTGGTCGTTCGTCCAGCGCCGCTTGGAGACGCCGGGTCTCTCCCTCCCGAAATCCTCGCTGTATCGGACCCTGACGTATCTTTTCGTCCAGTGGACGGTCCTCAATGGCCCCATCGCCCCGTTCACCTCGGAAACGGTCTATCGGCTCTTCCGCGGCGAAGGCCAGAGCTTGTTTGAGGGTCGGTTCGCCCCCCTGCAACAGGCGTTGCTCGATCCGGGGCTCGAACGAACCTTCGACCGCTGGTTGTCCATCATGCGCGCACTGGACGGGTTCCGGCAGGAATCCGGGACCCCCGCGGGAGAGCTCCTCCCTCTGGTTGTCCTGTCGGTGCGGGAAGAGGCGTTTGGCGCGGAGCTCCAAGAAGGACTAACTACCCTCCGTCGGCTGACCGGAGCTCGCGAAATCAAACTCGTCACGCCTGAATTACCGTGGGAAGGAAGGCGGGTGGTCGTTCGCCCGATCGAGACAGAGATTCAGCGAGCCTACCCGCGTCGGGCCTCTCAGATCATCCATATTCTTCGGCAGATGCCCGGTGCCCGGGTCCAAGAGGGCTTGCGCAATGGAACGCTCTCCATCGTGCTCGATGGACAACGCGAGACGATCGCTCCCTCGATGGTCGAATTAACGGAACGGATCGACGAAGGGATCGTCGCCGTCCCCTGGTCGCTCGGAGAGCTGTACGTCCGGCCGCCGAAGAGCCCCCGGGCCTCCAACCGTCGACCTCGACCCGCATTGACGGCTGAGGAGTTCGCGTTGCTGGGCTCGATCCGCCGTGCGCTTGCGCAACGCGCACCGGGCACGGTGGTGGATGCGATCACGGTCGCCGCCACGGGTCGTTTGTTAGAGGATCTGTCGCAGCACGCCCGATCGATCGCGGAGTATCTCGGGATTCCTCGCGTGGACGTGATTGCGTTTCCCGACCAACTCGGCGCGGCGGGAAGTATGTTCGGGCGGTCCTCGAGGGGCGAGCGGTGGGGGTTTCACGTACCGGGCGAGATCCGTCCCAGCCCGCGACCCACTCTCCGAGTGAGAACCGCTCCTCGGTCCCGGTTGCGTCCGATTATCGCCCCTGGCGGCGCGGCGACCGCGGAAGTCGACTTTCTCGACGACGCCGTCCGCGCGCGGGAAGACGCCGTGCGAGCGTGGGTCCCGCTGCTCGACGCCCGTCTGGGAGCCCCGCTCTTAGGTCCCGCCAAGCTGGCGACCCTTTGGCAAGCGGGCATTCAGGACATCGATTCCCTTTCTCACGCCTCGTACGATCAACTGGCCTCACTCCCCGGGTTTGGGCCCGTGGTGGCAGCCGAAGTGGTCCAAAAACTTGGTGGGAGCCCGCCGGATCGAGTCGTCCGGCGGTGGCTGGCGGGGCTGGTCGCGAAAGAGGAAGCGGCAGTCGCCGCTCTTGCGACGGCCGAAGCGAATCGCCTCGGCGCCGCAGCATCGTCCCTCGGAACCCCTTCGCGATCGATGGCCCCGACGGATTTGGATGCGGTGGTGGATTCTTACTCGCCGGTTCCTCCACAATCGGCTCGACCTCGCAGACCTCGAGCACGGTCGGCGAAGCTGCCCCGGATTCCCGAAGCTAGCGGGCTCGAGGCGGGCTCCTCCGAAGAGACGGAAAGTACTCCGTCGCCCGCGACGTCTCCGAATCCGCCGCAGCGCGGTCGAAGAACCCCCGCGCCCCCGTCCTCATCGCCCGCCCCTAATGTCCGTCCTTCGGCCGCACCGATACTCGAGGTAGACGAGTCGCCCTCCGAGATACCGCGAGGTCCGGCGCCTGAATTGGTTCCCGTCGCTCCGCCCCTGCCCCCTCCTCCCCCACCCGCCGGCGTCGAGCTCTGGCTCGGACGAAGCTCGGCAGTTCCTCTGGGTCACTTCTTAGAGGCGACCGGTGCGGGGCATCGGGGACTCTGCATCACGCGCGAATTCCCGGATCGACTCAAAGCGTATGTCGGAAAGCGGGACGTGAACGTGATCTGGCTCACCAACGTCGGTCGGGGAACGACCGTCAAACCGACCGATCTCGGCGGGATCGTGTCGCTGATCCAACGAGCGCTCCGCGAACAGCAAGTCACGGCGTTCTTCCTCGAAGGCATCGAGTACCTCGTGCGTTTGCACACGGCGGATCGCATGGTCGCCGTCCTTCTCGAGATCGATGCCGAAGCCCGCCAGCGGGACGTGCGCGTCTGGATCCCGGTCCATCCCGAATTGATTCCCGCGGCGGACCTCGACCGGTTACGAACCGGATTGCCCCGAACGCTGCTGAGTGACGGGCCGATCTGAATGAGTGCACGTCTCCCCACGCGCGGAGTGCTCGAGCGATCGTCGTTTAACAAATATCTAAATAGATGTAAAATTGTGTGAAACAGCGTGCGGAATGCGCAAGCGTCGGCTCCCGCCCGCCACTTTCTCGGCGTCCGCCTCGGCGAAGAGGATGTGGAACGCCTCGACCAGTATCGAATCGCTCAGCAGAAAGCGACGCGTTCGGAAGCGATCCGCTCGCTCCTCCAGCTGAGTTCGTCGCCCGCCGCCGCGCCGCTCGAACTGCCCGCAGCGTTGCGCGCGGCGCTCGAAGAACTGGTCGAGGATGGTTGGGCGTCTGACGTGACCGGTGCGATCGAGCTCACCGTCACGCTCGGACTGAGCGAGCTGGCCCGCGTCCATGTCGATCGGTTGCCGTCCCTTCGGGCGGCGGCCCGAGCGACGTCGGACCGCCGGCAGGGTCGGCGACGCGCGGACCGCGAGGGTCGGGGCCTCTTGAGGCGCTAGGTTCCCGGAAGACGGAGTTGGGTTGCAAAATGGAAACATTTGGGATAGCGTGGAGCGAACGGAGCGGGTTCATTTGCCGACTGTGCCGACAGGATGCAAGACATAATGAGGTGCTACACATCTCATTCTGTCCCGTCCATGGTCTGAGTTCTCCGTTAGACCTCTTGCCAGGACGTCCGGAGGCAAGGATCGTACGCGGCTCTATACCCGTTCCGGCGATCGCGGTGAAACCGGTCTCGTCGGTGGCGCGAGGGTAGCGAAGGAAGCACCGCGGATCCGAACCTACGGAACGTTCGACGAGCTGGGAGCCCATCTCGGCCTCGCCGAATCGTTCCTTCCCTCGGAGGCCACCGAAGTGGCGGCCTTGCTCGTACGCCTGCAGCACGAGCTCTTCGTCGCGCAGGCCGAATTGGCCACGCCGGCGACCAAGACGGCCTTAGCGCACCGGATCGAAGCGCGACATGTCAGCGGGCTCGAGCACGAGATCGATCGATATTCGTCCACGTTCGAGCCCGTCCACACGTTCGTGCTCCCGCGCGGGTCCAAAGCGGGCGCGGCCCTGCACGTGTCTCGAACGATCGCGCGGCGCGCCGAACGCGAGCTCTGGCGCTTACATCGAATCGAACCGCAACGGCCGGAATTGCTCCAGTGGGCCAATCGATTGAGCGATCTACTTTTTGCCCTTGCGCTTTCGGTCAACCGTCGTGAGGGACATCGGGAGATCGCGCCCGACTATGCGGTGTGATCCGATCGTCGCGGCGGGATCCTGATGGAGATCGGCGTCGTCGGCAAGCCCAACGTAGGCAAGTCGACCCTGTTTAACGCGTTGACGCTCCTGGACGTCCCGATGGCGCCCTACCCATTTACCACGATCAAACCGAATCGGGGGGTGGCGGCCGTCCGAGCGCCCTGTCCCCACGTGAGCAAGGGGATCCCCTGCAATCCCGGCAATGCGCGATGCGTGAAAGGAACCCGTTGGGTGCCGGTCAGTCTGATCGATGTCCCTGGATTGGTTCCCGGCGCCCATGAGGGCAAAGGTCTGGGGCATCAATTCCTGGACGAGCTGCGAGCCGCGGACGGATTCCTCCAAGTCGTCGACGCGGCTGGCGCGACCACGGCCGAAGGGGTGCTCGCTCCGGCCGGTTCGGTCGACCCCGCCGAGGAAGTTCGATGGCTCGAGGACGAGTTGGTCCATTGGATCACGGAGATCTTGGAACGGGATTTCGATCGCCAAGCTCGTAGCGTGGAACTCGAAGGTCGCAAATTGGAAGAGTTCTTGGAGCAGCGACTCACCGGACTGTCGATCTCGCCGGCCCAAGTGGCCGCCGCGCTGCGAACGGCACCCGTCGATCGGATCCATCCGTCGCATTGGACCCATGCGCAGCGACGATCCCTCGCCGAGGCGTTGTTGCGGGCGGCGAAGCCCCGTCTCGTGGCCGCCAATAAATGTGATCGGGTTACGCCCTCCGTGATCGCGGCCCTTCAAGAATCGATCGGGGCGATTCCCGCGATGCCGACGTGCGCGGAGGGGGAGCTGACCCTTCGTCGCGCGGCACGAGCCGAATTGATCTCGTACACCCCCGGAGATTCGTCGTTCGAGATCCAGGATCCCCAGCGACTGACGCCGGCGCAGTCGCACGCGTTAGACGAGATCCGGGCGATCCAACGGGCCTGGGGAACGACCGGGGTCCAAGAGGCCCTGGAACAGCTCGTTTTCCAGGGGCTGCGCCAAATGGTGGTCTACCCGGTGGAAGACGAGACGCACTGGACGGATTCGAAGGGACGCGTTCTCCCCGATGCGTTGCTCGTACCGGCGGAAACTCCGGCACGGTCCCTGGCCTATCGTGTCCATACGGACCTCGGAGAGAATTTTATTCGTGCCATCGACGGACGGACCCATCGGGCGCTCGCGGCCGATCATCCACTTCAACCGAATTCCGTGGTGCGGATCGTCTCGCGAAAGTGACGCTTGGCTCCTCGCCCCTCGCGTTCAGCGAGTCGCGTCGATCAGTCGCGCGCCGTCGTTCGAGACCCGTACGACGTACGGTACTCCGCCGGCGCGGGCGATCTGGCGAGCGGTCTCCATCTCCCGGCCGGCGCGGGGGAGCACGACGATCGATCCGCCGGCCCCCGCTCCCGTCAACTTCGCCCCTTCGCTCGTGGGGGCAGCGGCGTTCAGCATCGCTTCGAGCCGAGGATGGGAGACCCCCACTTCCCGGAGCAGTTCTTGATTCTCGATCATGAGCGGGCCGATCGCCGACCGATCTTCGCTCCGCACCGCGCGAATGCCGGCGTTTGCGATGGCGGCAAACCGTCGAAGTAACTCCGGCCCGTCCTCCCGCTCCAATCGACGTCCCACGGCGCGAACCGCTTCCCCCGTCGATCGGGGGACCCCCGAGTATGCCACGAGCCACACCCACCCCGGGTCGGGCAATCGACGGACGGTCCATTCCGAAGCGCCTTCCCGAACGGTCCAGAGCGCCTCGCTCGATCCTCCATTGATCGTAAGGTAGCCTCCGCCCGACACCGCAGCGGTGTCGCCCGGACTTCCGACGCCTTGCGCCCCGCGCTCGATCCCAAAGCTCGTCTCCGCGAGCTGCGCCCGCGTGATGCCGCCCGTGGCCGCGCCGAGCGCGCTCGTCAGGGCCGCCACGAAGGCCGCCGAGGAACCTAATCCCGCGGCGCGTGGGATCCGGGAGACGGAAGTCACCTCGATCGGCGCGCCTTCCGGCCAAAGCCGTTCGAGAGCCGTGCGAAAGTACGCGTTCGAGCTCCAGGCGTCCCGACTTCCATTCAATGAGGTAACGTCGGATTCCCGAACTCCGACCTGCGTGTACAGGTCGATGGCCACGACCAGCTCCGGCATGCCGTGTACCACGGAGTGCTCTCCGAAGAGGATGCATTTTCCCGGTGCTCGGGCCGAGAGCGGCAACGGCCGCGCGGGAACCGGAGGTTCGAGATCGATCATCACCCGTAACCCGGGCGAACCCCGCGGACCTTTTTGCCTCGTGGTTGAGGAACGATCACTTGACGCGCTCCCGACCAGTGGGAGGGGAGCGGGATCCCGCGCAATCGATCGAGGAGAATGGCCACGGCCGCCACCTCGCTATGGGGTTGAGAACCGACGGCGACATTGTACGTGGCGAGACGGTAGAGATCCGGAGGCACTTTCGCTCCCCCCACGATGAGCATCACCGAGGCATGGCGGCGCAGCTGGGGCAAGACTCGGGCTACCGGCGTTCCGTACATGGTTAGGTGGACCGTCGCGCCGTCGAACTCGCGCATCGCTTTTCGCCAGTCGTCGACCCCGCGCACGGCAAAGCGGCTCCCCCATCGGTCGGAGATCGCCTCGAGTCGTGCCGCCAACCCGGGGTCCGGAGGATGGAGGAGCAGCTCGTGGGCCCCGAACGCACGAGCGACCAAGGCGACATGCGTCGTGAGCCGCGGATCCCGGCCGGGCCGATGGCCCACTCTCAGTACCGAGACCGAGGGCCCCGGGCGGACGTTACGTCGTCGCTTGCGGCGTGAATCGCTCGATCCGGTGGCCACGGTACTCCAGCTTGTCCGAGCGCTTTACGAGCCCCTTCAGCCGCGTCGGCGACATCCCCAGCTCTTCGGCGACATCGGAAAAAAACCGGCCCTCCGTCCCGACGGCCTCGAAGATCTTCTGCTCGAGTTTTTCGTACTCTTTCGCGGGCATGCTGGCGATCGAGAGGATCTCGGAGACTTCGGTCAAGGGAGAGGTGGTGTTGATGTTGATCGTCGAATAGTAGAAATGGTAACTCTTGTCCGGCTGCTTCCGTCCCTCGCGCGCTACCCAGCGCGTGTCGATCAGTTTCAACTTCTCGAAGAAGGCGAGCGCGCGCGTTCCATCCTTCCCGAACTCGCGCTCGATGTCTTCCTGCGTCAGCCAATTCTCCGCCAGTCGTTGGACCAGCCGGAGCTTGAGCGGAGAATCTACCGCCCGCAAGATCGGCACGAGATCGCTCATGTCGTTCACGACTTTGATTCGGTGCATCACGGTCGACATCTCGAGCTCCTATTCCGCCGGCCGGCCTCGATTGGCTTCCGCGAGCAGTCGACGGTAGCGGCCCCAGCGGTCATTCGGATTGTATCGCGCCGGATGCGGGGTTCGCGTGGCAGTTCCACAGGCGGGGCATTGCTCGCGGAGAGTGTAGTGATGGCACGCGCGGCACGTGCGTAGAAGGGATTCCGTCATGCGCGGACGAACGAACCCTCCCCACCCGCCTCTTTGATCTTGTGCAGCGCGGCCTCGGTCGCGTGCTTGAGGACCTCCTCGGCCTGCTTGTACTGCGTGCCGGCGACGCGGACCCGGTATCGGGGTGCGCCGACGTATTGGATACTGATGGCTTCCGGATCGACTGCCTCCGCCGCGAGCAGCGCTTCCCGGACGTGATCGACCCCGTTGGGCGAAAGATCTCGAATTTCGAGCGTCCCCAAGATCGTCACATGCGGCGGTACGATGTTCTCTTGGGCTACCTTGAGTACCGCGGAGACCCAAGCGGCCTTTCCGTTCTCCTTCTGGAACCGTTTGGGATCGGCGGCCGCGACCTCGAATGCTTCGAAGAGCGATCCGTATCGCTCGACCAAGCCAGAGGCGAACAGTTCGTTGCTTGCCTCGACTTCGATCTTCAACGGCTGCGCGACTTGTTGCAGCAGTCGGAGCGCTCGTTGCTCGTTCTTCCACGATTGGATCTTTTCCCGCCGCTGGTGGTCATTGATTCGTTTCAACGAGAGGTCGATCTGGGCCTTCGTCGGATCGACCCGCAAGACCCGGGCGACGATCTTCTGACCTTCGCGTATGTGGTCCCGGATGTACTTGACCCAGCCGGTGGCGACCTCGGATAGATGAATGAACGCTTCCCGATTGTTGTACTCATCGAGCGTGACGAAGGCTCCAAAATTTCGGATGGAGGTGACGGTCCCGACGACCAAGTCTCCCTCTTCCGGGAATTCCGCCCGGAGTGGCATTGTTGTCGATTCCCTCCGCCTACGATGAGGTGGGACGGATCAGCTCGCCCCGAAGCTTCGCTTTCCCCCCGTCGGCGTAGCGAGGGTCGCTCCGCAGACGGCGCAGTTGATCGTCGTCGCCGGTCGACTGAAGATGGTCTGCTCCCCCGAGCAGTCGGGGCATTTGACGATCCAAAAGGGGGCTGGTTCTCGCATGCCCAACTCACTTGTGCTGCTCGACCAACTCGAGCGTACCGGCGCGCCAACTCGCGGGTTGAACGATGTATTTGCATTTGCGGCACCGGTACTTCAGATTCACCCGGCGTACCGCCTTCGCGCGTCCTTCCGGCTTGGGACGAGGAAAGCCGCCGTATCCGCTGGTGGCCCGCCGGAATCGCCGCTGCCCCCACTTGAGTTCCGAAGCGGGTCGCTTCTTTCCTTTTTCGACTTCGTGCTCGGTATGCCCCTTGCATTTTGGGCAGTACGTGGAAACAATTTTCGGATAGTGCATGGACGGCCGCCGAGGCGTGCGGTCTATATAGGCGTACTGGGAAAATTCGCTCGCCACCTCGACCCGGAGGATGGCGAAACATCGGTGGTCCGACGCTGGCGCTCCTCGGAGGAAAATCAGGATGTTGCGCCGAGTCAAACTTTAAGTAAGGATGCCTGCTCGCCGCGCCGCACCGGCAGGATTTCCGATGGCAGATCGCACGGCGCTCGAGGTGGTTACGGAGGCTTTGGCCAAGGCCAAACCCCGTGAATTCCCGGAGACCGTCGAGCTTTCGGTCAACCTCAAAGATTTGGACCTGTCCGTACCCAAGAACCGGCTCGAGGACGAAATCCCGCTCCCCAATGGCCGCGGCCGGCCCGTGAAAGTCGCCGTATTTGGTTCCCCGGAACTCCTACAAAAGGTCCGGACCGTCGCGGATATGACCGTGGCCCCCAGCGAATTAGATGAACTCATCAAGGACAAGAAGTCCGCGAAAAAGATGGTCGAAGACGTCGACTTCTTCCTCGCAGAAGCACCCTTGATGCCGACGATTGGAAGGCGGCTGGGAGTCGTCCTCGGACCACGGGGAAAGATGCCGCGACCCGTACCTCCGGGAACGGACCCGACCAACCTGGTCAATTCCCTCAAACGCTCCATTCGGGTCCGGTCCAAAGGCAATCGGACGTTCCACGCGGCCGTCGGCACCCGTGAGATGACCCCGGAACAGCTCGCGCAGAATGTCGACGCCGTCCTTAACCGAATTGTCGGAAAGCTCGAACGTGGGCGGACGAATATCGAGTCCGTGTATCTCAAGACCACGATGGGCCCGGCCGTCCGGCTGTGGTAAGGAGTCTCCTCGATGCCCGGCCGAGAATCCGTCCCCACGGAGAAAACCGACCGCGTCCAAGTCTTGCGTACCACCCTTCTCGGGTCCTCCCTGACTGCCTTGGTGGGAGTTCGAGGGGTCCCCGCCGCGGCCCTCCAATCCATGCGGCGCGAGCTTCGGTCGCGTGGCCACCCGATCACTGTTGCGTCGAACACGTTGATCCGGCACGCGTTAGAATCGGCAGTATCGGATCGACCTTCGCTGCGACCGCTGATCGACCATGTGCAAGATCAGACGGCAGTCCTCGCGGCCTCCGGGAATCCGTTCTCGCTCTATCAGGAGCTTTCGCGAACGCGCTCCCCGACTCCCGCGCGCGGAGGCGAGATCGCCCCGAAGGAGATCTTCGTTCCGGGCGGCACGACCAGCTTCAAACCCGGCCCGATCGTCGGGGAATTGCAGCATGCCGGATTTCCGGCGGCGATCGAAAAGGGAAAGGTCGTCCTCAAGAAAGACACCGTGATCGTCAAAGCAGGGCAACCGATCTCGCGCGAGGTCGCGAGCCTGCTCACTCGCTTGGAGATCTTCCCGCTCGAGGTCGGTCTGAATCTCCGTGCGGTCGTGGACGGCGACGTGTTCTACCCGCCGGAAGTCCTGCGCGTCGATCTCGACGCCCGCCGGCAAGATCTTGCCAATGCGCATCGCCGCGCGCTCGGTCTCGCGGTCGAGATCGGATACCCGACGGCCGAGACCATCTCGATCCTCGTCGGTCGGGCGCATCACCGGGCGCTGGCCCTCGCGATCGCGGCTGGATACCCAACTCCGGCGACGATTTCGCCGATTATCGCCCGCGCGGTCCGAGAGGCCGCCGCGGTGCAACGTTTGATAGGCAACTAATGGTGCCCCCAATCTAGGAGGAGTGAGAACGATGGAATACGTGTATGGTGCGCTGCTACTCAACGCCGCCGGAAAGCCGATCGATGAAAAGGGCCTCTCCCAGGTCCTGACCGCCGCGGGCGTGCAGCCCGACGGCGCGAGGGTCAAGGCGCTCTTGGCCTCGCTCGAAGGCGTCAACCTGACCGAAGTGCTCGCGAAGGCCGAGACCTTTGCGGCCGCTCCGGCGCCGGCGCCCGCGGCCTCGGGCGACAAGAAGGAAGGCAAGGGCGAGAAAAAGGAAGAAGAGAAGAAAGAAGAGAAAGGCGTCTCTGAGGAAGAGGCGGCCGAGGGACTTTCCGCCCTGTTCGGGTAAGCTGGCGTCGGCGAAGTTCCGCACTTCTTAAGACCCACCGCCGAGTGGCTTGGGGTGGAGGCGCTTCCGCTCCCTTTCTGAGCCATGACGCCCCACGAGTTTTGCGGCGTCGTGGGAGTCTCGCTGCAAGGCAAAGGCGCTGCTCCGATCGTCTATCGGGGGCTGCGCGCCCTGCAACATCGCGGGCAGGAGTCCGCCGGCATCGCCACGACCTCGCACGGCGTGCTGCACCATCGCAAAGGGATGGGGCTGGTCCACGACATCTTCACCCAAGATCTCTTGGACGCCCTGCGGGGTCCGTCCGGGATCGGGCACGTTCGGTACGCCACAACGGGCCGCTCGGATCTCGAGAATGCGCAACCGCTCGTCGTGAAGCTACACGACGAAGAAGCCGCTCTCGCGCATAACGGGGACCTCGTCAACTTCGACCGGATCCGTCGACGGCTCCAGGCTCAGGGCGTGGAGCTGCTCGGATCGGCGGACTCGGAGACCATTGCGCAGATGATCGCCCTCGAATACACGCGGACCCGCGACCTGGAGATCGCGATCCGCCGTGCGTGCTCGGAACTGGTCGGCGGGTACGCCGTGGTCATGTTAGTGGGAAACCGCGTCGTCGGTTTCCGCGACCCCCTCGGGATCCGTCCGTTAGTGCTCGGAACGGTAGAAGGCGGGATGGCCGTCGCGAGCGAATCGGTCGCCCTCGACCTCATGGGAGGCCGGCTCTTGCGGGACCTCGAGCCCGGTGAGGTCGTGGTCCTCGAAAAGGGCGAGGTCAAGCATACCTCCAAGATCGTGGGATCGGGGGAACGTGCGCACTGCATGTTCGAATGGGTGTACTTCTCTCGACCGGACTCGGTGATGGAAGGGCACCCGATCTACGATGTACGCCATCGGATCGGTCAAGCGTTAGCCCGGGAAAGCCCCGTTGAGGCGGATTTAATCGTGCCCGTGCCCGACTCGGCGCGTCCCCAAGCGCTCGGGTTCGCGGAAGCCTCGGGCACACCGTACGCGGAAGCCCTCATCAAGAATCGGTTCGTGGAACGGACGTTCATCCTTCCCGATCAACGCAAGCGCGAAGCCGAAGTAAGGGTCAAACTCCACCCCGTCCCGGGCTTGCTCAAGGGGCGACGTGTCGTGCTGTTGGATGATTCGATCGTGCGGGGCACGACGCTGCGCGAAATCGTCCAAATGGTGCGGGGGGCCGGGGCGACGCGCGTCGATGTGCGAATCGGCTGCCCTCCGATCATTGCGCCCTGCTATTTCGGCGTCGATATGAAGGAGCGCAAGGAGCTCATGGCGGTCGGCCATTCCGAAAGCGAGATTGCCGAGATGCTCGGGGCGGATTCCGTGCACTATCTTTCCCTCGCCGGCCTGGTCGATTCGGTCGGGCTCGGCAAGGACAAACTGTGTCTCGGCTGTCTGACCGGACGCTATCCCGTTGACGTCCCCGAAGAGCGCCATCGATTCCAAAAGTCGCTCGAGGAGTTCTAGCGCGTGCCCGAAGCCGTCCTCGTTCGAGGCGGCCCGCGCCTCTACCTCGTCCTAAATGGGCGCGTCACTGACGAGGGCATTCCGCTCGTGGCGGACCAACTGGTCCAGGAGGGATCTCTCCGACTTTCGGCGTCGATGACGAATCTCGCTCGATCGAGTCCGGGCCTCCTCGCCGCGGACGGCGTGCTGAAGTCCGCGTTGGAACGTGCCGGGATCCCTGCCGCCCTCGCGCCATCGGAAGCTTTGCGGGCCGCCCGGGGGCACCTCCCCGTTCCCGATCCGGTCGAGGAACGACGATTCCTTCGGACCCTCGCGCATCTGACCATCGAGCGGATACTCGCCCGCCCGGAGGAAGTGCTGATCTCCCTGGCCCGAGAGGAGGAGCGGGTCGAAAGAGCCCTTCGACGAGACGAAAATGCGGCGCATCAGTTTCTCGAGGTCGGGAACCCGGCTCTCGGAGATTATGTCCAAGAATGGACCCAATTTCGGAACATGTTTCGGGAACATCATCGAATGCTCGAAGAGAAGTTGGAGGCGAGCGCGCGGCTCGTCGTTCCGAATCTGACGGCTCTCGTGGGGGCGCGAGTGGCGGCGCGACTCGTCGCACAAGCCGGCGGCGTTACCCCCCTCGCTACCATGAGTGCTTCGCGACTTCAGCTCCTCGGCTCGAGACGCCGTCCCGCCGGTGGACACGGTCCTCGATTCGGTATCCTTTACCGAGCGACCCGCATGACCGAGGTCCCTCTGGGGCGACAAGGAGCGTTCGCGCGCTCGCTCGCCGCCTCGGCGGTCATGGCCGTCCGAGCCGATTGGTCGACCCATCGTTCGATCTCCGATTTTTTGGTCCGACGTCGGGACCGCCGCATCCACCAACTCCAACGGGGCCAGTTGTAATGCGTCGCGTGGGCTTTCAGCGAAACCAGGGCCAACCTCGCCTGTATCGCCGACACGATGGGGACCGAGTAGAACTCGCGACCTTGACCATCGGCTCGCCTCCCCCGGTTTACGGTGAACGGTGGTCCTCCTGCGCGGACGGGTTGCTTCGCGTGTGGGATCCGGTCCGAAGCAAGCTCGCGGCGGGGATCGTTCGGGGCTGGGAGGGAGTCCTTCCGGCGCCGGGAGAGCGCTGGCTGTACCTCGGGGTGGCCAGCGGAACCACCGCTTCCCACCTGGCCGACCTCGTGGGCCCCAACGGCCGGGTCTATGGGGTCGACAAGAGCATACGGCCCTTTGCGAAATTCCTCGACGTCGCCGAGCGTTTTCCTAATCTCCTTCCAGTTTACGGCGACGCCCGACGGCCGCGCGAGTTCGTGGGATCGGTACCGTTGGTCGATGGGCTGTACGTCGACGTAGCGCAGCCCGATCAGATCGAGATCGTCGAGGAAAACGCGCGCGAGTTCCTGCGGACGTCGGGCAAATTCTTGCTGACGCTGAAAACCGCCAGCATGGGACGCGATCGAGGGGCGAAGGAACATCTCGATCGTTCCGTGGACCGACTGAAACACCGCTTCGACCTGGATCGACCCATTGGGCTCGACCCCTTTCACCGGCGCCACTACTTGATCGGAGGCAATCCCACTCGACAGGCCCTGGCGGCGCCGAAGTTCGATCTCACGCCGTCGTTCGAACCCCACGCTGAACGACCACGGTAACGACGTCCTCGTCGGAAAGCGGATGTTCTCGCCCCACGGTCTGTCCCGGGAATCGGGCGCTCGGACCCCAGATCTGAGCGGCTTTGAAGGCCCGCGCGAGTTCTTCGGGGAGTCGTCGGAGCAGATCCGCCACGTGATCTCCGCGGCGCAAGATGACCGGTTCCTCCATATCCGCCGGACGCCCCGGTGGTTTCACATAGATCCGAATGAACTGGAGCGTTTTCCCGATCGAATCGACGAGGCGATCCAATCCCTCCCGGGTTCGGGCCGAGATGAAGAGCGGTTCATACGGCCGAAGGTTGGTTCGGAACCGCGTTCGATCGGCCACGGAGAGCAGTTCGCTCTTGTTGACCGTCAACAGTGCCGATACGTAAACTCGGTTCCCGGCCAACGCGTCGATCAATTGGTCGGCGGTCGCATCTTCCCGTAGTACGATCGCTCCATTGTGGAGTCCGAATTCCCGGGCGATCTGAGCGACCAGTCCGCCGGCGAGATGCGTTAATCGGACCGTGCTCGATACGGTGAGCCCGCCTCGGTCGCCTTTCTGGATTACAATCTTCGGAGGGCGTGTGTTGATCCGGACCCCCGATCCTTCGAGTTCGTTCAAGAGGGCCTTGAAATCCGTGTGGTCCGGATCGATCATGAACAGGATCAAGTCCACCGAGCGGACCACGGAAAGGACCTCGCGGCCACGCCCCCGGCCCCTGGCCGCGCCGGGCACTAACCCAGGCATATCGAGGATCTGGATGGAAGCTCCCCCCCAACGGAGCATCCCCGGAATGATCGAAAGAGTCGTGAAATCATACGCCGCCGCTTCGCTCGCCGCCCCTGTCAACTGAGTGAGCAGCGTCGACTTTCCCACGGAAGGATATCCCACCAAGCCCACCGTGGCGTGGCCCGACTTGCGGACGGCATACCCGATCCCACCGCCCTTCCCTCGCGCGCGCGTTTCGCGCTCGAGGCGCAGTACCGCCAACTTCGCCTTGAGTCGGCCGATATGGTGCTGGGTCGCTTTGTTGTACTGAGTTTTGCGGATCTCGTCTTCGATCGACGTGATCTGCTCTTCCAGCGCTGACATCCACGGCCTCCGTTGCCTTCGAGGGACCTCGAACGCACTTGAGTCTGGCGAGCCGCCAGTTTTCGACAGATTCCATAATTCGCCGACGCCGGGACAATTTTAGCGTATCAGCCGACCGAAGGACGGTGCCCCGGCGGACCGGGTCCGTGGATCCCCGGAAGGCGACATTACATTGTGGAATATTTCGGGGCGCGTCGATCCTCGGCGATGCGGAATCGAATCCCCGTTTTGAAACGGATCTAACGATCGCGATTCGGATAGCCCATGGGCTGGGTGTCGGACTCGAGCTATGGGTCGAGTCTGGCCCTCACGGTAGCCTTGAGCTTCGCGCCGAGGGAGCTGGAGCTGGGCGATGGTTCGAGCGAGTTCTCACTTCCGCTTACCCCCGAGGTCGCTGGACCTCGTTCGGCTCGAAATCCACACATTCGACGGGGCCCGTCGTCGCCGTCGCCGAGCCGATCGGGAGATCAGGGCAACCGTTCCGATCCATCGACGATGTTCCCCGATGGATCGACGGGTGGATCCGATCTCTATCCGCCGTTCCGCCTCGACTCGCGCTGCGGGGAAGATTTCGTCCCCTACCAGCTCCGAAGACCGTCCCCCCGCTCCCTTCGGTCCCTGAGATCGAGCGAGGGACCGTAATGCAAGGGAGTCGATTTGCGCCGCTTCCCGAGATCGAGCGTCGCCTTCGCGACCGTTGGGATCGACGTCGTCGCGTCCCTTCTTGGGCGGCCAGCATCGACCTCGTTTCGGCCCTTCCATTGGACTCGACGCTCGTCGATTGGCGAGGCGCCGCGGCCGCACTGGAAGCGGCGGCTCGCATGGAAGGTGCGAACGGGCTTCGGTTTCGCCCCTCCGGTCGATTTCGGAGTGGGTCGCCGAATTGGTTCGTGCTATCGGAGGACGAGTTTCGGGCGTTGCTTCCCTCACCATGGACGATTTTCAGCGACGCCGTCCAGTCGGCCAAGGGCCCCGAGTCGCAGGTCTCGATCGGACGCTCAGCCGCCGGTGCCAACGTCGCCTTCCCGATGGAAGCGCACCAGGGGCGTCACTTCGCTCTCCTCGGCGAGACCGGTATGGGCAAAAGCTCACTCCTGATTCGGATCGCCCTTCGAGTCGCCTCGCTCGGAGGCGTTCTCCTGCTCGACCCTATCGGCGACACCGGTCGGGAGTTCCTTTCCCGCCTTTCCCCCGAAGTAGAGCACCGAGTGTTCTGGGTTTCGCCGACAAGTTCCCCGCTCGGACTAAACGCGCTTATAGGCGCCGCGCAAGGACCACCAGAAAATCCTACGGAGCTGGACCGCCGGATCGGCGATCTCGTCACCGGTCTCCGACGCGTCCGCGCGGCCCGTTACATCGATCAACCATTCTGGGGACCGCGAATCGAGGAAATGTTGTTCCGATCGCTTCGGGCGGCCGCACACTATCCCGACGGGTCGCTCGAAGACGCCCATCAATTACTCGAAGCGGCCGATCGTCCCGCGCATGGCGTACCGGACGCCGCTCGGGAGGCGGTCCAGGAGTTGCGCCAACGAGTCCGTGACCGGCCGGATGAATTAGAGGGGGCTCGGCGGGTGCTGAACGAAATCGTACGGAGCCCCGCCTTACGCAGCCTGTTGTGCCGCCGAAATGCTTCGTGGAGGGCGTCCAAGATCGTGGCACCGGGGGCGATCGTCGTCGTCACCGGCGACGCGCCCCAGGTCGGCGAACTAACATCGCGCTATCTTCTCTCGGTATACTTGGGGTTGCTTTGGTCCGAAATCCTGGCTCGGCCCGCTCCACGCAAATTATTCGTCCTCTTGGATGAGGCCCAGTGGTTCGCTCACGAGAGCCTGGCCGATCTCCTCCGACTCGGGCGCCGGTTCAACGTTCATGTCGGAGTGGCCACTCAGGCGATGCGTTCGCTCCCCGAATCTGTGCGGGAATCGATCTGGACGAACTGCTCGGACTTCGTCGTCTTTCGTGGAGCCCCTGACGAAGCCCGGGAGTTTGGGAGATGGCTCCCAGGCCTCGATCTCAGCGAACTGCTTTCCCTACCACGAGGGCAGGCGTTGGTTTTCCTCGGAAAGGGTTCCTCCGTCCACTGGCTCACGACGCCTCCGCCGCCTCCGATAACCTCGAGGGGATGGGAACGCTTCAAGTCCGCGGATCGAAACTCTCAATTTCCTCAGGACCTGGCGGCACCCACAGCGCCCTCCGGTTCTACACCGGTTAGTTCGGACGCGATCGAGCCTCGCAGTGCGGACCGAAAGGTCTACGCGATGATCGCCGCCCTGATCGAGCACAGCGGAACGACGGGGGAAGTCTGCGTTCCCCTAGATCAATTGCGGACCATTGACCCGACCGGGGCTGGCGTGCGACGCGCCGGCTCGGCCTTGGGCCGTGCGCAGGCGATCCGATCTCAACACGACGAACTCGAAGGAAATTCGTGGTGGATTCACCCGGAGAGGTTCCGTACCGCCGTTGCCCCACCCGTATCTCCCGAGGAGGTCGAGTGGGGCCGCCGGCAACGCAATGTCGAGGGGGACCCTTGAATGGGCGATGACTCCGGTGCTCCAACAGGGTTTTAGGTAGGACCAAGCCTAGATTCAACGATGGCGTCTCCGACCTCCTCCACCCTCGGCGCTCCGGCGGTGGTACTCGAGCGGTGTCAAACCGGAATCGAAGGATTGGACAATATCCTGGGAGGCGGAATCCCGCGCGGCAACATGGTACTGATCGCGGGAAGCGTGGGAACCGGAAAGACCACCCTGAGCCTCGAGTTCTTAGTCCGAGGGGCCGAGCGAAACGAACGGTCCCTTTTTCTCTCGGTGACGGAAGCATCCGATAAACTGATCCAAAACCTCTCCACGTTCGAATTTTTCCGTCAGGAACTGGTCTCGGACGGGTCCCTGGTGTTCGTCGACGTGCCGGTTCTCTACGAAAAACTCGGACTCTATCGCGAAGAGTTGACTGCCGACGAGATCGACGTGTTCATTCGAACGATCCGTGACCTCGTCGTGGAACTCGGGGTCCGTCGGTTGGTGTTGGACTCGCTCACCTCGGTCTGCTATCGAATCCGACGGGACGAACGGATCCGTGACTTCATGCTGAAACTCAGCCAGGTGCTCAACGAGGCGGGGTGCACGTCGATCCTCGTCTCCGAGATCGGGCCCCAACCGGGACGCTATTCCCTGCACGGGGTCGAAGAGGCGATCGTCGATGGGGTCATCCTGCTCGGAAATACGCGACGTCAGGGCGACATCCTCCGAGTGCTGCAGATCATCAAGATGCGCGGGACCTCCCATTCGCGGGCCCAATATGTGATCGAACTCACTCCGATCGGTCTCCTCATGGCGCCCCACCTGAAAGGTGGCCGAACGGAGGCGCAGTAGACGTGCCCGCCGACATCGCCGAAAAGCTCCGCGCGCTGCAGCCCGGGACCGCGGTGGCCCTCCGCCTTGATCCCCACGAATACGCGGATCACTACTTCGCGGTCTTGAATGCCACCTTGCGGGACGTGGGCACGGAGACGGACGCTCACACGATCTACGTCGCCGTCACGAATCCCGCGTCCTTCGTGTGGTCCCTCGCGCAAGCGTTGGACGTGCCGCAAGACCGGATCTCGTTCGTCGACACGATCTCCCACATCATGATGAATTATCGGGATCCGCTGCCGAACGCGATCTACATCGAGAGCCCTCGGATGCTGGAAGAGATCATGCTCCGGGTCGAATTCTTGCTCAAGAAGTATCCACATCCCCGCTCGATCTGCGTGATCGATTCCGTCAACTCCTTGTCAATCCATAATCCGCCCGACCTTCTCTCGGAGTTCTTCCACATTTTGGTGAACAATCTCAAGAGTCGCCAAGTGCTCACCGTGATTCTTTCAGTCTCCGACGACGAGTCCAATCCGTTCGAGCAGATGCTCTCGTTGATCGTCGATGAGACGATCGACGTTCGAGGAGGGAGCTAGCACGTCCGATACGCAGACCGTCTTCGGCATCCGAGAGTTGGATGAGCTCCTCTTCCCCACTCTCCCCATGGGCTGGTTGGCGCTGCTCACCGGTACGCCGGGCTCCGGAGCGCAACTGCTGGCGAAACAGTTCGCGCATGCGGGCGTCGGAACCGCACCCGTGCTGTTCTACACGACCTATGAGCGGACGGAGGACGTGCGCAAGGTGCTCGATGACTATGGCTGGGACGCGGACGCGATCAAGGTCCTCAACCTCGCTGACGAGTACTACGACCGGGTGCTCGTGCGGGGATTGGAGATCTCCCGTGCTCGGGAGCACGGCCTCAAGTACGAGGAAATCCGGCACGGGGAAACGAAATCGAACCGATTCGTGTCGTTCAACCTCACGAACCGGATGCTCTCCGACCTGGGGGCGATCGATGGCCCCTTCCGTCTCGTCCTGGATTCCCTCGACTTTTTCCTCGAAGTCCTCACCCCGGACGACGTCACGACCGTCGCACGCCAGATCCGCCATCGATGTCAAACCCTCGGCGGCCAAGCCCTCCTCACGCTCCACGGCGGCGAGCACGTGCCCCGCGTCATTGGCCTCCTGGAGGAACTGTCCAACGTGGTCCTCGAGATCCAAGTCCATGCCGAGGAGACCCGATTCGGCCACACGATCCAAGTCCGGAAAGTCGCGAACCACCCGGATCTCGCGCGAATCGTCCAAGCCGAGGTCACCAGTCAGGGATGGCAGGTCGCCGAGGCTAAGGAACGGCCGGCCCGATAGGCAATCGGCCTACCCCTCCGAAAGCGAACGGTTATCTATCGTCCGTCGGTCCTTGCAGTTAAGGAAGCTATGGAAGACGTGGTCATCCGGACGGCCGACAAGGTCCAACTCAAGGACCCCGTCCTGATCGAGGGACTTCCCGGCGTCGGCAACGTGGGAAAGCTGGCCGCAGATTATCTGCGGGATCAGCTCAAGGCGAAGCCCCTCGCGACGATCTACTCGAAATTCTTCCCCCCGCAGGTCTACGTGAACGAAGAGGGGATCATCCGGTTGGTCTCGAACGACCTGTTCTATTGCAAGGCCCCGTCCGCGAAAAGCCGAGACCTGCTGATCCTGGGAGGCGACTATCAGGGGATCTCCCCGGAAGGGCAATACGAGATCACCCATCGGGTCCTCGATTACTGCAATACCCTCGGCGTTCGGGAGCTGTACACGCTGGCCGGATTTGCGCAGGGCCATGTCGTCGAGAAACCCCGCGTGCTTGGCGCCGCGACCTCGGCGTCACGGGTCGAGCTGATGAAGAAATACGGGGTCGTGTTCTCGCGGAACGACCCGGGCGGAGGGCTCATCGGCGCGAGCGGACTCTTCCTCGGTCTCGGTCGAATCTACAATATGGAAGGGGTCTGCCTGATGGGGGAGACCTCGGGCTACTTCGTCGATCCGCGGAGCGCCGAAGCGGTCCTCAAAGTGTTGACCCAGGTCCTCGACCTTCCGCTTGATTTCACGGATCTCGAGTCCAAAGCGAAAGAGATCGACCGGATCGCGCAGAAGATTCACGACGCCGAGCAGCGGCCCAGCGAATCCGGCCCAACCCCGCGCGAAGATCTCGGCTACATCGGCTGAGCGCGGGTCCCGCGTCGAACTCGAAGCGCGAGACCATGGCGGGCGAACTCCCGCGACCTCCGACCGAAGTTCCGATCACGGACGAGGAACTCGACCGAGAGCGACGGATACGGTCCCTCCTCGCCGAGGCGGCCGATTCAGAAGATTTCCTTCCGTTCGATCGATTCATGGAGATCGCCCTCTACGACCCGGAGGCCGGATTCTACACTCATGTCAGTCAAAAATTCGGAAGGTCGGGAGATTACTACACCGCGGCGCACGTGACGCCCCTTTTCGGCGAGACGATCGGCGCTCACTTGCGGACGATTCACCGAGGTCTCGGGAGTCCGGACCGATTTCGGATCGTCGAGCTCGGCGCCGGTGATGGGACCCTGGCCGAAGGCATCCTTCGGGGATTTGTCGCAGGTGACGAGAATTTTTCCGCGATCGAATACGTCTTGGTGGAGCGCTCCCCGGCGTCCCGATCGGAAGCGCTCGAACGAATCGCCCTTGAATCGGACCGCCTCGGTATTCGGCGACGGTCGGCGTCTTTGCTGTCAGAGGACGGACCCTTCGAGGGAGTTATCGTCGCGAACGAATTGCTTGACGCGCTCCCCGCCCGTCGTTTGGTCTATCGGGAAGGGGGCTGGCACGAGCTCGGAGTCCGGCCGGAGGCGAACGGTCTCGTCTGGGCGGAGACCGACCTTCGACGCCCCGTGCCTGGAACTCCCCTGCCCGACGCGGTAGAAGACGGGAGCGTCTTCGAACTTGCCCCGGCGGGAGAGGCGCTGTTCCGCGAGATCGCGGACCATGTCACCTCGGGGGCCGCGCTCTTCTTCGACTACGGGATGGAGGAAAACGAACTCGTTCGATCCCATCCCTCCGGCACGCTCAGTGCGCTCCGGAAGCATCGAACCGTTTCCGATCCGCTCTCGCATCCGGGACTGAACGACTTGACCACGTTCGTGAACTTTTCCCGGATGCGGGAGAGCGCGCGTCGCGCGGGCCTCCGACCTCTCCGCTTTCGCCCTCAACGCGACGCCCTCGCCGAGTGGGGATTCGGCGAGCGATTGACGGAGGGAGTCCGAGCGGCGAGATCGAGTGAGGAAGAGGTCCGACTTCGACTGGCGGCTAAAAATCTGCTCTTCGGATTTGAGCGATACTACGCCCTCGAGTTTGAGACGGGGGAGCTACACCAAGTTACGTCGTCGGCGCCGGTCGCTCCGGCGTGATCGGTTCGGCCAAACGACCATCGATCAGGAGTTTCGCAATCTCGGGGGGAAGCGTCACGACGTCTTCCTTTCGCAGATCGATCGTCTCATTGCCGGTGGCGATCGGTCGACCGTCGGCGAGGATGCGCACGTAGGTCGGAGCCCGGGCGCCGAGTTTCGGAGCGCCCTCGGGTCCGGGGGAGGCGGGCTTTGCTTCGGCCACGGGGGCCGGGGGATGCGGGGCGCGAGTCCCCGTCGCGCCCGGCGCATTCGGTTCGAGAAACGGCGCCACGGCGCGCCGGTGCGTCTGCAATAGGTCGAGCAGTCGATCGAACAGGGTTCGTTCCTCGGCCAAAGCGTTCGGCAGGTCCCGGCTGCCACCGACGGATGCCTGGAACGCCACGGAGAGGATCTTGGTAACGCGTCCTTCGACGATGTCGCGGGCGACCTGACTGGCGCGTTGATAGGTCTGACGGGAGAGTTCTCCTTTCCGACCCGACGGATTTTCCCGGAGCTCGGTCTCGTACGATCGTCGCACTTCCGTCAGGTACGTCTGAGTATTGTCGTAGAATTCGGGGGGCAACTTCGCCAGCCCCCGCGCCGTGCCTTCGGCGCGTCGCCACTCGAGTAAGAGGTTGTAATGGTCGGGCATTCCGCTCGCTGCACTCTCCGCGAGGGCGGGAAGACTATAGTGGTTATGCTGGTCTCGGGCGGTGGGGGATCGGACCGATGGGCAGTTCGAACAGTCGAGCCCGTTCCCGGGCTTCGGCCCTGCCGATCGATCCCTTCGAGGAATTCCTCGATCTCTGGAAGCGATTGCAGTTCGAGAGCCAAGTCAAGGGCACGGTCCTGCTGGTCGAGGGAGAACGCGATCGGCAGTCATTGGGTAAGCTCGGCATCGCGGGACCGATCGTCCTGGTCCACCAGGGTCGATCCCTCGCGCGTACCGCCCAAGAACTCGCCACCCAGGGAAGTCGAGTCATCATCTTGACGGATTGGGACGTCGAAGGAGGGCACCTCGCCCAGCGACTTCGCCTATTGCTCGAAGCCGGTTCGATGTCCGTTGACCTGGACCAACGGCGACGCCTGGCGCTTGCACTGCGCGGCGAGGTCGTCCACGTAGAGGGACTCGCTCGTTGGGCACAACGGAATGCCGAGCGACTTGGCGCGTCCCTCGATCACTTCCTCCCGCCTCCGGAGTCGTGATCTCGGCGTCCAAAAGTCGTTACGGAATCACTTTGGACTGGGTTCGCCGCGTGTCCCGCCGGTTGCGGCGGCGCGACGGTCGCATGCGCTCGGCGCCCTTTCCTTTCCAGCGCAATCCGCGGCCTTCCTTCCCCGCGCTCGTCAGGCCGCGATACACGCGTCCCTTCTGGGAGCCGCTCGTGATCCAATTGATCTTCGCGTCGGCCTGGATCTCCGGACGGGTCGGGTCTACTAAGATCACCTCGAAGAACTTCTCCTTGCCATCGGCGCCCACCCAGTACGAATTTAGCACCTCGAGATTCGGATAGTGTTTTTGCGCGCGCTCTTCGGCGATGCGCTGCAGGCTTTTCGCGAGGGTCATTCGGAGAATCCCCTTCCGCTTCGGACGCCGGCCCGCAATGATCGCTCGTTTGCCTTGACCGCCCCGACGGACCCGGACGCGCGCGATCAGATACCCGGTCTTGGCCCGCCAGCCAATCGCGCGGGCGCGGTCGAGTCGGGTGGGGTGCTCGAGTCGCGTAACGGCCGTGTCTCGTCGCCACGTGAGCAACCGTTCGTGTCGGAGCGTGGCTCCTTCATCGCCCTGAGTTTGGCGAAAGGAAGTGCCAATGTAATCATACACCGACCGCGTCATGCGAAGCGGGCGGGGGACCCTCGCCCTCGTTATAAGGCTGCCGTTTGCGGACCCGCGTCGGGATGTGCGGCGCGCCGGTGCCGGCGAAGTTCGGTGGCCGACGCGAGCTCCAGCGAACAGTTCGGGCACGGAACGGCTGATTTCCGGACCGCCACTCCCGTTCGTCGGATTCGGGCGTCTTCCACGGGTCGATGCACTTCGGCGAGATGAGCTGCCAGCGCGTCCTCCGATCGGAATATTCGACCACAGTCGGAACAGGTCGCTTCGATCTCGTCATACTCGATGTACGGCATCGGGTTCCTCCCCTGACCGGGTCCGAGGTTACGCGGCGGCGTCCCAAGGCAGGCGTGCGTCGGGCGCCTTCGTCACTTTGGCCGTCGCGTGGGACTCCGTGGAGATGGCTCGTTCCAAATGCAGCACCAGTTCGCGAACCCATCGATCCATCCTCGGACGATCCACGTCGGGGACCTCGGTCGGGGCCTCGAAGACGAGGGCCGCTCCACCGCTGGTCGGATAGAATCGGAATCGGACGTCTTGCGCGGCAGCCGGAACGGCGGGATTCATCCGGGTGAGCTTCGCCGACACTCGACTTTCGGAGGGCTCGGCGGATTCCGTGCGCTCGACCGTATAGCCGAGGGCCCCCAGATAGTCGGCCAAGTAGCCGGCAAACCGCTCGCGACCGATCCCCCGGACCCGGAGCCATTCCCCGTTCGTCATTTACGTCTCTTGCTGGGCGTCCGCTCGACGGCGCGAAGTAACCCCAGCATCATGCGGTACTCCGCCTCAGTCGGTGTCGCGCGGCCGAAGACCCGACGAAACAGGAGGATTAAACCCCGTCGTTTGTGCGACGGGTAGCGGCTGCGGGTCAGGAGCTCCCCCAGGCGCTTCAGAAAGAGCTCTTTCTCGGGTCCGCTGAGTTCGAGAATTTCGGGGGCGGGGGTACTTTCGGGGGATTCGGTGAATCGGGCTCGATGGATCGCGTAGAGCACGACGGCGGCGGCGTGAGAAAGGTTGAGGGTCGGCGACTCGCGTCGAGCGGGAATGTGGACGAGCAAATCGCACTGATGCAGCTCCGAGCGACCCAGGCCGTTATCTTCGGGTCCGAACACGACCGCCACTCGCCCGGACAGCGATCGAACGATTTCCCCGAACCGCTCGGGGCTCACCGACCGACGTAAGTAAGCGGTAGACCGCCCCGTCGAGAGGTCGGTGGTGCCGACGACGAAATCCGCATCGAGGATGGCCCGCGAGAACGTCGACACCAGATGCGCCGAGGTCAGGAGCGGCAATCCGGCCATCGCTCGGCGACGCGCCTCGGCCCCCAACGGAGCGCGGGGCGCTACCAGGACCAGCCGATCGGCGCCGAAATTCCGGGCGAGGCGGGCGACCGCGCCGACGTTTCCGTCCTCTTTCGGGCGCACGAGTACGACGTCGAGGCGCGCCGTCACCCCGCGGATCCCTCCGCAAAGAGCCGATGCACCATCCATTCCGGGTCGAACGGCTGGAGATCCGAGTATCCTTGCCCCAACCCGACGAACAAGATCGGGCGTTTCGTCACGTACGTGGCCGACAGCGCCGCACCGCCCTTCGCATCGGCGTCCAGCTTCGTGACGATGAGGCCGTCGATGCCCAGCGCCGATTGGAACAACTTGGCTTGTTCCGTCACATCATTGCCGGAGAGGGCGTCTCCGATGAAGAGCGTCAAGTGCGGCTCCACGACCCGTCGAATCTTCTTCGCTTCCTGGATCAAATTCTCGTTGGTATGCTGACGACCGGCCGTATCGATCAAGACCACGTCCACGTGCTTCGCTCGGGCATGTTCGACCGCGTCGTAGGCGACCGCCGCCGGGTCGCTTCCCTCCTGTTGTCGAATCACGCGGATTCCGAGCCGCTCCCCGTGGACCAGGAGCTGTTCGATGGCGCCGGCTCGGAACGTGTCCCCGGCCGCGATGACGACCTTGAGTCCTCGATCTCGAAGCCATCCCGCCAATTTCGCCACGGTGGTCGTCTTGCCGGTTCCGTTCACCCCCACGAACAAAACGATGTACGGTTTCGGCGACTGCGTCTGAATGGCCCGGACCAAATCGATCTCGGGTCGTTGGAGAATCTCTCGGACGGACTGCTCCAGCGCCTGTTTGATCGCACCCTCGGTATCGGAGCCGAGTCGAAGCTTGCGGCCCGCTAGATCCTTGCGGAGATTCTTTCGCAGCCGCTCCACGACCGGGAGGGCCACGTCGGATTGCAGGAGGACGATTTCGAGTTCATCGAGGACGTCATCCAGGGTGGCCTCGGTAA
This sequence comes from uncultured Thermoplasmata archaeon, assembly GCA_963749195.1. Taxonomy (GTDB): domain Archaea; phylum Thermoplasmatota; class Thermoplasmata; order Lutacidiplasmatales; family UBA184; genus Lutacidiplasma. The sequence goes on along the minus strand of CAVVLX010000007.1, from coordinate 901,901 downwards.
TCCGCTTTCCGAGGAACCCGTCGGTGTAGGGGCTCGGCTCCGAACCCGACTCGTTTGGGATTGACGTCTTAGCGGGGACGGGCGGGGCGGAGGGGGATTCCGCGTCACGGGGTTTTTCGGACCCGAAGAGGCGGGATTTAATCGCCGCCCACATCGTCCGCCGTCAGCGACTCGCCCCCGCCAGTTCCGCGCGTCATCGCATCGAGGCGTTGGGAAAGGACTTGGATACGCTCCTCGAGATTCCGCACTTGACCTTCGAGATCGTTCGCCGCCTGTTCGATCTGCAGGATGCGTTGGGCGAGGACTTCGGTGGCCTTCGGTCGCTCCATTTCGACCACCACCCCCGACCCAATGCCGACTAACACGGGAGTGCCCTGGGAGGCCGAACCCCGGACAAAGACCTCGCCGCCCACAGGCACCAATAGTTCGGCGCTCGGATCGAGTCGATCCATCCCGTCGAGCGTCTCCCGCGCGCGCAAGTGATCCTGACGCGAATTCGCAAGAATTTGTAACTGCTGCAACATCGCGTTGAGCTGATTTCGATAGGCATCGAGCCGGTACAGCTCCTCCTGCACCTGCCGCTCGGTGATTTCCGACGGTTTGGCGCTCATAGAGCGGGCTCCTCGGCGACCGAGGTGATGCGAATCTGTCCCCGCTTCACGTGATGACATCCCCCGATCTCGGAGTATGCCCATTCGGTGGCCTGCTCCGCGCTCGGTCCCTCGCAATGCTTAGTGAACGTTTGCCACTGCCCGCGTCGCGCGTAGAAGCTTCCCTTCACCGACCAAGCTGGCATCGCGTTACTCCAAAGGCGGCCGCCCACCGGGGTTCCGCAGATAACGCTTGTCGCCGCCGGCGACGCGTAGCTCAGGCCCCTGACCAAATCCTAGAAATCCGCGGCTCGGTTTATCCGACGCTGACCATTAACGCGAATCGTTCGTCGGGTCCGGCTGCGATCGCTCGAATCGCTTGCGCTCGACGAGCCATCGTTGTTGTCGTGCGTCCAAATTAGCCCGCGGAGTGTCGACCGAAGGAGGCGCGATCGGCTCGGAAAGCTTCGAGGGCACGGGGGCGTTTTCTCGGAGCGGCGTCGCCGGCAGTTGTTTTTGGCTCACGCCACGAGTTGCACGATGTCGTCCCATCGTTGGTTCACCTCTTCATCGGTCAGACCCACGGTCGGAGAAAACAGCACCCGCTCCCCAAATCGCTCCCGGGCCGACGGATAGTCTTCGATCGCCAAAGGCAGTACTACGCCGTCCGCCCGCGTGAAGTCCAGGAGGTGCTGGACCATCGCTTCCCAATTCGAGGGGTCGGGCGGACTTTGCTCCACGAGGATCTGAGGATCGAATCGACGAAGAACCTCCTCGGCGAGCGGGAGTCCAGCGGGCACCACGACGACTCCACAACGGCAACCCCGCTTCATCATCAGGTAGGCCCCCAAGGCGCCTCGCCGGCCGTCTACCAGAGCGACCACACGACCGGCCACCCCTAGTGGGACCCCCCCGGGTCCCCGGACCCGGTCGAAGGAAAGGTAGGTTCGGGGTCCGCGCACTTCAACGAACAGCTCCACAGCCGGGTGATCCAAATTGACCTTCAAGGACCGCTCGGGCCATCGGTCGAGCACCACTCCTCCCAAATCCCGCGCCAGCTCCTGGCTCGTGAAAGAATGCTGGCCCGTCCGACGCGCTCGGACGGCAAAAGTCGATCCGACTGCGAGGTGCTCGTCGGCGCGTCGAACGAGTTCTTCTCCGATTGCGACTGGGTCCGTAGGGACTTCATAGACCCGGCTTGCCGAAGTGATACCGAAAATTCGGCGCAGCAACGGGAGGCCGCGTTCCGCGCGGTCGACCTGAATGTAGAGGTGACCATAATCGGACCGCAAACGACACGCAAGTCCCGCCAGAGTGAATTGCTCCAGAATATTTCGGCGTAATGTGCGCTCGAACTCTTTGCGCACCGGCGCGGATTTGAGCGTCAGTTCCCCAAATCGCACCAGCAGGAGATCGGCCATGGGGGAACGGTTAAGATGACGGCTCCGCTTTACCGCTTTCCTCGCGGTTTATGGTGGCGGCGTCAGGCAACGAGATGCCGTCCGAATCCGAAGATCCTTGGGCTCCGCTGCTAGATGCCCTTGCCACCGAACTCGCCCTTCGGCTCACGGCCGCTGGCGCTCCCACCGTCCCTCCGGTAGTGCTTGACCAGCTGGACCTCACGAACTCCGAGGAGCGAGACGCCGCGCTGCCGCTCCATCGATGGGGAGCCACGGCGAAGATCGCTGCCGACGAACTTGCTCGTCGGATTGCAACCGATTTTCCCCCGCTCCCTGGGCTGAGAGGCACGGCGGCTTCCGGCGCGTACATCAACTTCGCCGCCGACTCGCTATGGCTGACCGGGCGAACCCTCTCGCTCGTGCTCGCGAAAGGAGACCGCTATGGCCATTCCCTGCCCTCCGCGCAATCCATCTCGGTCGAGCATACCAGCGCGAATCCCAACGGCCCGTTCCATATCGGACGAGTGCGTAACGGGATCATCGGGGATACCCTCGCGCGCGTTCTGCGAGCGTCGGGCGCGACGGTGACGACCGAGTACTACGTAGACGACATCGGTCGCCAGGTGGCCATGGTCACCTGGATCTGGTCCAAACCGGAATCCGAGTGGCCGGCCGAAATACGAGCGGCGGTAGCGGCGACACCTCCCGGAGCGAACTCGGATAAACCGGACCATCGGCTGGGTCGCCCGTATCCGTTCGTGAGCACCTACCTCAAATCCCATCCCGATGCGGCGGTCGAGGTCGGCAAGCTCATGCGAGAACTGGAGGCCGGGCATCCCCCCGCCGAACATCACGCGATCGCTCAATCCATTTTGGAAGGGATGTTGTCCTCGCTCGGCCGGTTAGGCATTCGATTCGATCAGTTCGTGTGGGAATCCAGCCTCCTCACCGACGGATCGGTGGAGGCGGTCGTGGCGCGACTGAAGAAAGCGCCGCATGCGGTGCAAGAGGAAAACGGGGCCTGGGCACTCGATACCTCCTCGTACGGCCTTCCGAAGGAACGAGCGCAAGTCATCTTCTTGCGCAAGGACGGGACGACCCTCTATCCGACGCGCGACGTTGCGTATCACCTTGCCAAGTTCGCTCGCTTCGCTCGAGTGATCGACGTGCTCGGCCAAGATCATCAGCTGCATGCACGAACCCTGGAGGCGATACTTAACGAGCTCGGCGAACCCCGACGCCCGGAGTTCGTCATCTATCAGGACATCACCGCGCCGCAAGGCGGTCGGATGTCCACTCGAAAAGGCTCCGCCGTCTGGCTGGACGAACTGCTGGATGAGGCGGTCGATCGAGCGCGAACCGCGGTGCTCACGCGCCGCGAGGACCTCAGCGAGGAACAGGTGCGGGCCATCGCGGAGAGTGTGGCCACGGGGGCGATCCGGTATCACGTCGTGCGCGTCGGCGCCGAGAAAGCCGTCACCTTCCGATGGGAGGATGCCCTCTCGTTCGAAGGGCGAAGTGGCCCGTTCCTCCAATACTCCTACGCGCGGGCGTCGAGCATCCTGAGAAAATCGGAGATCGAGCCGGGGGATCCCTTCCGATTTTCGGCCGACCAACTGGGTCATCCCGAAGAAGTGGCCTTGGTGAAGATCATCGCCCGTTTTCCGCGGACGGTGCAATACGTTGCCCGCACGAATCACGTCCAGGCGGTTGCCGGATACGCCCACGACCTCGCCGACCAGTTCAATCGGTTCTACCACGCCGTTCCGGTCCTCAAGAGCGAGGTCGAACGCTCGAGCCGACTCGCGTTAGTCGCCGCGGCGCGCCAGACCCTGGGAAACGCTCTCGACTTACTCGGCGTCGACCGGCTGGAACGGATGTAGTTCGCGGTTCGACTGCCTTCGGGTCCGGTCCGGGCCCGCGGGACTCTGCGTGCGGGGAATCTCGACCGACGCCGACCCCGCTACGCCGCAGTCGGCGTCACCGTGGAAGTACAGGATGGGCAGCGCGTCGCCTTGACGGGGATCGAGGTGAAACAGAAAGGGCAGTCCCGCGTCGTCGGGTCAGCCTTCGCCTTGCGAGCATCGCGGCGCGCCTGCGACATCGCCGCCGGCTTGACGATGAGGAAGAAGACGACCGCCATTAGGATCAAGAAGTTGATGACCGCACCGAGCAGCGATCCAAACAGAAACGTGCTGCCATTCACGGTAGGCGCGAATAGGCCCGCAAAATTCACGTGGACCGCCGCGGCGATGAGCGGATCGATAACGTCCATGACCAGCGCGTTGATGAGCGCGACCAGTGCGAGCCCGACCACCACGGCGACCGCGAGGGCGATCAGGTCGCCCTTCATCAGGAAGGCTTTGAACTCGTCCAGGAGCGTCATAGGGTCTGCACGGCGCCACCAAATTGTGCGATATAAACTCTAGGAAAATGGGTAAGTCCGGCGATCCGGTCGAACAATCGTCCCCCAAGCCCCGGTATCTTTCTAGCGATCTACCAAAATTCAGTGGTTCCTTCGCTCCGTATTCTTCCGAGCGCCGACGAGCCGGCGGCGAGCGGGTAACGTCCCATCCTGTGTCCCCGCCATTTGGAAGCCTCGCGCTCGCAGTCGACACGCGTCGCACCGGCCGCAAGGGCGACAGCCCCCTCGATAGCAGCTCCAGGTCTTTGCCCACGGGACGTGCAAGCGCTCGCCCAATCGAACGATGCCCGCCTTCTGTAGTCGGAGCAGCGGGGCACGGATACCAATCGGAGAGGCTCCCTCGGCCCCCACCTTCGTCCCCACGCGGGCCACTCGTTCGAACGCACGCAGAAACTCGGGTCGACAATCGGGGTATCCAGAGTAATCGATCGCATTGATCCCGAGATAGATCGACTTCAACTGGTGACTCTCCGCGTAGCCCAACGCGAGCGCCAACAAGATCGTGTTGCGCGCAGGAACGTATGTGGGAGGAATCCCCGGTCGGTGGCCGCCCGAAGTCGGAATCGGCCGCGCGGAATCGGTCAGCGCGGAGTCCAGGAGCGGACCTACCGGAACGTTGAGTACGACGTGGTGAGCTACTTTCCAATGCTGAGCCAGTTTCCGCGCCGCCGAAACCTCTCGCGCATGGCGCTGTCCGTACAGGACCGTCAGGGCGTGAACGGGGGGTTCGTCTCGGAGCGCCAGGGCGAGACAGGTCGCCGAATCCATTCCACCGGAGAGGAGCACGACGCTCCCCGACGGGGGGGCGCGTCGCCGGCTCACAACCCGGCTCCCGCGAGGATGAGGATGGTCCCGCCGACGATCACGGAAAGCACCATCGCCAGAAAATTCGTACTTCCCTTCGAAAGATATCCCCGATTCTCCAGCGCTTCCCCGAGAATCGAATCCAGCTGGCAACCCAGGAAACCGGCAAGCGTGACTGCGACGAGGAACGTCGCGACCGGCGGAGTAGGAGCCGAGAAGAGATCGAACAGTAAGAACCCGACGACCGCCGTCGTCAACGCGCCCACGAACGCCCACGCCTGCCCGACATCCGAGACCCCTCCGTTCGTTCCGGGGGCCACGGGACGAAACGTGAGAAGGCTGCGGGCGTGTCCCGCGAGCACGCCTAACTCGCTCGCAAAAGTATCCGCCGCCCCGAACGCAAGGGCGCTGGTGAACAGGAGTGCCAACGTCTCCCGGGAGAGCATCCTCGGATCGGCCCACGCCAGCACGACGAGGGTCGTGGGAACGAGGATGTGAGCGAGTACATTGGACACCCCCCGTTCTCCGTGGGTTCCCTCTTGGAGTTTCTTCGCGGCTTTCACATCGTAATCGAACCGGGTCGCGAGGACACTCGCAACCACGAAGAGGATCAGGAGCGCCAGGAAGGGAAAGCCGGCGAGGACGACGATGACCGCCCCGAACACCGTCGCGATAGCACCCCCGGCGGGGGTCAATGCTTGAGTCGCGACGGCGCCCGCCGCCAGGGCAACGGTCGCCCCAACGCCGACCGCCGCCGGAAAGAGTCCCAATACCACGGTTTGCCCTCGGGCGGGACAGCGCGGGCGGTTTAACCCCTTCGAACGACCCAGCAGTCACCGAACGCAGCGGTCAACCCCTGGCCAAGACCCGGCACATCGCAATCAAGAAGGTGCTCGCCTGAATCTCGGGCACGGCTGCGGTCGCCGTGACCTCCGCGCGCGCCTCGACCTCATGACCCGGGGAGGGGACGAACGCCGACACCAGGGAGAGCCGATTACCAGCTTGGAGATCGAGCACGCGGTCGCCGATGATTGCGCTCGATTTGAGATCGATCGAAAAATCGCGCGCCGCCCTCTCGAAGAGTTCGGTCCCGGGTTTACGGCAGGCGCACCCGTGTTCCGGCGTATGTGGGCAGTAGTAGAAACCGTCGATTTGGGTTCCGTCTCGGTGCAGGAGTGCATTCAAGCGAACGTGCATCCGCTCCACGTCCTCCGCCGTGTAGAAACCCCGTTCCACCCCCGACTGATTGGTCACGCAGATCACGTGGAAACCGTGCGCGTGGGCCAAGCGAATCGCTTCGCCGACGCGAGGATAAAGCTCGAGACGTTCGGTGTCCGCCAAGTAGCGTGGGTCGGGATTGAGCGTTCCGTCTCGGTCCACAAAAACCGCGCGAATCCGGGGGGGCGCGGGAGTCGACATACTGGATTTCCCGAGGACAGGGAGGCGACCCACCTCGCTTCCCCCTATTAGCTCCACCGGCCTGAGGATTCCGGAGCGATCCGCCGAGGAATCACCATGGGTGGCTCAACGATGGGGTGGGAGCTCGACCACTTACTCGAGTCGCGTCTCAGCGACGCGCTCCTCGCGTCGAGTCGATCGCTGTTCGGGGCTCCCGAGCGACTCACGGTTCTCTTTTCCGGCGGACTCGACTCGTCGTTCCTTGCGTCGTTTCTTTCCGCAAGATGGCCGGTACGTTTGGCGACGATGGGAGTAACGGGCAGCCCCGATCTTCTCGCCGCCCGGGAAGGGGCGGCGCTGCTCGGTCTTCCTTGGACGCCCTGCGAGGTCGGGACCAACGACGTGCAGGAGTTGCTCCATCAGTTTCCTGCCGAGCTGGAGGAACTTCGCGAACCCGGACGAAGTGTGGCCATCGCCTTCGGGCTCGCCATCGCCAAGTCTCCGACCGGGCGACTTGTCTGTGGGCAGGGAGCCGATGAGCTCTTTTTCGGTTATGCTCATTATCGCGGCAGATCGCCCACCGATCGGCGCGCACGGCGCCAAGAAGACCTCCACCGGCTACTGCGCGACGACTGGCCGCTGGCCCAGCGACTCGCCGCAGCTTACGGCCGAGACGTGGCCGCGCCGTTTCTCGATCCGAGGTTCATCGATCTCGTTTTAGAGCTACCCGAAAACTTCCTGACAGAGGGCACGGAAACGAAGCCGCTTCTGCGATCGTGGGCTCGCGCTCGGAAACTTCCGGAACAGTTGGCCGGGAGACCCAAACGAGCACTTCAGTACGGGGCGGGGATCTCCCGACTCGTACGCATCGTCGACCGACGCGATCGGGCCGACGGAGCCCTAATCCGCGATGATCCGAGTCCCGGCGTCGTTGCGCAGTCCTCGTCCGAGCGACGGGATGTCCGTGATCAGGACGCGGGTGCCCCCGTTCGATAAGAATCGCTTCGCCGCCTCGACCTTCGGAGCCATGCTCCCCTCTCCGAACTCGCCGGAGACCTGGTACTTCACGATCTCGGAAAGCCGTATTTCCCCGAGCCACCGCTCCCAAGATTTTCGAAATCCCACAGCAACCCCCGGAACGTCGGTCACGATGGCCAACACGTCCGCCGAGAGGTCCCGACCGACGACCGCCGCGCCAAGATCCTTGTCGATCACGGCTTCGACCCCCTCGAACCGATTCCCCGCCCGCCGAAGAACGGGGATCCCGCCGCCCCCCGCGACCACCGGTATGACCGAATCTCCCCAGGTCGAATCGAGCAGTTTGCGAATAGGTTCTCCTTCCAACCAGCGTACGGGGTCCGGCGATGGGACGACCCGGCGCCAACCGCCTCGAGCCCCATCGTAGTGGAGGACCCATCCTTCGCGCTTGCGCAGCAAGCGCGCTTCCGATTCCGTGTAAAATCTTCCGACGGGTTTGCTCGGGTGTTTGAACGCGGGATCGCGGGCCGAAACCTCCATCCGCGAGATGATCGACAAGACCGTGCGAGCGGCTCGAGCGCGTCGGAGCGCCGGTGGGAGCTCCTGCTGGATGAGGAACCCGATCTGTCCCTGGGTCTCCGCGCCCAAGACGTACATGGGGCGAGCCGGAATCTCGTGATGCGCGAGTTCATTCTGGCGCAGGAGCGCTCCGACCTGGGGTCCGTTGCCGTGGGTCAGGATCAACTGATGGCCGTCGGCCACGATCGCCGCGAGGGCCTGTACCGTGCCGTCCATTTGATGGACCGCCTCTTCCCATCGGCCCGTGCCCCCGGCGCGCTGCAGCGCGTTTCCCCCGAGAGCGATCAGAATTCTCGCCAAGGATCTCCGGAACGAGAGCCCGACACGGCGCTCGGACAATAATAGACCGAGGCCGCCCAAGCCGCGGCGTCGAAGTGAGTATGGCTATATAGCCGGCCCCGGGTCCCCCGCCGTGGCGAGCGACCCGACGGGCCTCATCTGTCCGATCGAGTTTCGTTACGGCCGACCCGAGGTCCGTGCGCTCTTCACGCGAGAGGCTCGACTCCGGCGTGCCCTCCGCGTCGAGTCTGCCCTGGCCTTGGCGGAAGCGGAACTCGGGATGATCCCGGTCGAGGCCGCGAAAGAGATCGCCGCGGCAAGCTCCAAGGTCACGTTGGAACGCGTCGATAGTCTGGAAAGAGAACTACGACACGACGTGATGGCGATCTCTCGAGCGCTCGGAGAACAGGCGGGAGCGGGCGGGAGCTGGGTCCATTACGGCGCCACGTCCAACGACATCACGGACACGGCGATGGCCATGGAACACAACGATGCCACGCTCGTGCTGCGCGCAGATTTGACCGATCTTGCCCGAGTGTTGTTGGAGTTGGCCCAACGACACCGGGAGACTCCCGAAATTGGTCGGTCGCACGGCCAGCACGCCATTCCGATGAGCTTCGGCTACAAGATGGCAGTCGGGGCGGCCGAGGTACTCCGACACCGAGTGCGACTGGACCAACTTCGCCCACGACTCGTAGTGGGGAAGATGTCCGGGGCGGTGGGTACCGGCGCGGGATTCGGAGAGCATGCCGAGGCCTTGGAGGCGGCGGTCATGCGAAAGCTCGACCTCGGGGTGGACGAAGCCCCGACGCAGATCGTCGGACGCGACCGGATCGCGGAGTTGACGAATCTGCTCGCGCTGATCGCCGGAACGTGCGAACGACTCGCGACCGAGGTTCGAAACTTGCAACGGACCGAGATCGGCGAGGTCGCGGAATGGTTCGATGAATCGCGTCAGGTCGGGAGCTCGACGATGGCGCAAAAACGGAATCCGATTGTCTCCGAGAATGTGGCCTCCTTGGCTCGACTCGTCCGAGCCTTCGCGCTACCCCCCCTCGAAAACATGGTCTTGTGGCACGAACGTGACCTGACCAACTCCGCGAATGAGCGAATCGTACTTCCGCACGCTCTTCTCCTGACCGATGATATCCTCGTAAAGCTGCGAGAGGTGTTCGGCACCCTGCAGGTGGACGCAGCGCGCATGCGGGCGAATCTTGATCTCTCGCGCGGATCCGCGATGGCGGAGAATCTCATGCTCGCCTTAACGGCGAAGGGCGTTCCGCGCGCGGACGCGCACGAAATCCTCCGCACGCTTACACGAGACTCGGCCAGCGGGAAGTCGCTCGCCGAACGCGCAAAGACCGATCCGCGACTAATCCGTTTACTGGCCTCCGACGAGATCGACGGTCTCCTCGATCCCCACGAATACGTCCTGGCCGCGGCGCGGAAAACCGATCGGCTCGTGGTGAAACTCGCTGGCGAGCTGTAGACGGTGACCGGCACGCCAGTTTGGACCGGCTCGATCGAGATCCGATCGCGGTCAGTCCAGGAGTCGGAGTGGTTGTATCGAGCCCTGGGTCCCGAGGCGGAGCGGGAGGTTCCGCGTGCCCGAGCTACCCTGCTTCGCCCCCAACTGGATCGAGTTCGAATCGAGATTTTGGCCCGGGACACCGGAGCCCTCCGGGCGGCTTTGAACACGTATCTCGGTTGGATCAATCTCGCGGAGGCTACCCTCGCTGCGGCGGGCGCAGACCTCAGCCCCGAAGGCTGAGGTCGTCCACCGCCGATTGTGGAGCCGGTGCCAGAGGATCGGTGCGGGGCAACGATTCCGGAGTTCCCGTCTGGGAAAGGTGCTGACTTCCGATATCCGGTTTGTGTTACTGCGATGGTCTGACTGCCCGTTTGATGCGCTTCCAATCCGACGTGGCCGAAGTCCTTATGTCCCGCCCCTCGTCTCGAATCGACGTGGCGCTCCCGGCGAAGCTTCAAAACGATATCAAGCAGTTCCAGCGGCTGCAACAGGACCTCTCCACGGTCCAGCAACAACGCATGCAGCTCGACCTCAAGCTCCGCGAAGTCGTCCATACCTTAGACGAACTCAAGACCGTTCCTGAGGACGCGCAGGTCTACCGGCCGATCGGAGGACTTCTCGTGCGCGCGAAGGATCGAAAGGAGGTCGATGACCTTCTCACCGAGGAAAAGGAGACGCTCGAGGTCCGGGTCAAAGCGATCGAGCGGCAAGAAAACCACCTCAAGGAGCGCTACACGACCATGCAGAAGGAGCTCTCGGAAGCCCTCCAGTCGGCCGGCGTGCAGGTCGCCGGCGGATCCCAGACCTAAGGCGCCGCTCCGTTCGGCGTGATCAGAAAGATCGATGAACGAGCCGGTCGGCGATTTGGTTTAACAGCGGGCGGCCCGACGCTCGAATCGTTCGGCTCCGCTGAATCCGGCGGAGCGCGCGATTCGTCAGTTCGGCGATCTTGATTTCGGAATACGCGAGGCTCCCGGACGCGCGGATGAGATCTCGAACAGCTTCGATCTCTTCGAGTGGGGCCTCGGGATTCCCCAGCACGCGGGAAAGCAGCGCTCGCCCCGATGCATCCGCGGCCTGCCAGGCTTTGACCACGAGCAAGGTCCGTTTCCCTTCGATCAAGTCGTTCGCGCTTTTTCCGGACTGATGGGCATCGATGCCGGCTCCCAACACGTCGTCGCGGAGCTGGAAGGCGATTCCCAGGTCGATTCCGATCTCCGTCAGGTCGCGCAGCTGGCGTGCGCGCTGCCCTCCGAGCAACGCCCCGATCCGCAGGGGAGCGGCGACGGTGTACACGGCGGATTTGAGTCGGTGGACGGTCAGTACGTCTGCTTCGGAAACTTCGCCCACGCCCACCGTCCCGTTCCAGACATCCAGGATCTGGCCATACGCCGTCGCGCGCGTCATCTGGAGGTATTCCGAGAGCGCGGCGAGCTTCGCCGCCGGAGGAACTCGGGAGGCGAGTAGCGCCTCGATAGTGAACGGTTCCTGCAGATCGCCCAGCGTGATCCCCATTCCGACCCGTACTCCAGGGAAGATCCGAGTCGGTGACTCGCCGCGTGCTCCCGCTCCAATGATAGATGGATCGTGGGTCCGCCCCGCCGCTGCTCCGAGTGATCGATAATGTCGTCGTGGATGAGCATCCAGCTTTGAAAGTGTTCGAGCGCCGCGGCAGCCGACAACACCGGAGTAGGCGGTCGACCGGTCACGAGATGATAACCCGCGAGGACGAGGAGGGCGCGGAATCGTTTCCCGCCTCGCAGGGTAAATTCTTCCAAGGTCCCGAGAAACGGGCGGAAAGGGGGAGCCGCCCGCCGTCGCTCTCGACTGTACGACGTTCGAAGGGTCGCCTCGACCTTCGGGATGTAACGAGCGAGTTCGTTGAGGTCCACGGGCGTCTGTTTCCTCGGATTCCTGCGGCTATTTAACTAACGGGTCCATCGAGAGCTAATGACTAGTTCGTCGTTCGTGGAACTCGTCAGCCACCTTCTCGAAGCCATGGGCCAGAAGCTGGACGCGGCTCGACCGATACCGGAAGGCTTGCTGCTCCGAACCGGCGATGGGTTTCTCTACGCCTTCCTCGGAGACCCGGCCGAGGTCTCCTTGCAATCCGTCGAACGATTGATCCGGGACGCGGGCCCGTCGGGGGCGCGCCTCGTCGTTCTCACGCCCGGGCGGCTGCCGCTCGCGCTGATCGCGGCACTGGGTGAAAAGGGAGCCACGATCGTCGAGTCCCAGCGATTCCGCGAACTGGCCCGACAGTTGGACTTGGAGAGTTACCTCGGAGAAGCCCCGCATGCGAGCGTCGATCGAAACCGGTCCCGGCTACTGCCCAGCGCCCAACAGTTGGACCTCATCATGGGACGCGCTCGCACCTGGGCCGAATGGGGAGTTCCCGCACTGGCCCTTCGATTCTACCGGCAGGCACTCAGCCTGAAGCCGGAATTCCTTCCGGCTCGCACGGGCATCGGTAGGGCGCTGATGGCGCTTGGACTAACGGATGACGCCGATCGAACCTTTGACGAAGTGCTCGCGGTGCGTCGGAACGATGTGGAGGCGCGTCTCGGAAAGGCCGCCGTTTTAGGCGCTCGAGGGCACCCGAATCAAGAGATCGCGCTCTACCGTTCGCTTCTCGCGGAGGATCCGAAACGCATCGAGGTGCGGACGCACCTGATGGCCGCGCTGATCGCTCAGAACGAGTGGCGAGCGGCACGCACGGAGATTGAGACGATGCTGACCCCGAATCCGGAAGACCCTTCACTCCGATTCCTCCACTCGGTCGCCCTCGAAAAGACGGGGGCCGCGGGGGCGGGGAAAGAGGAACTCGACCACGCCCATCAGCTGGGCCTGACGTACGAGCGAGAAAGCGCCCTCTGCGGCTATCTCGGCATTCCTGCGCCGCCGGCGCCCCCTGCGCCTCCTCCGGAAGTCCCCCGTGTTCCCGAGACCGCGACCCGGACACCGTCGGAGGTCGTCTCGGACATTCCGGCCCAACGAAGCGGCACGAAACCTGCCATTTCGAGACGAAAAAGGTCCGCGAGTCGCCCTTCGAAACCGACGGGAACTCGCCGCCGGTCTTCGCCCCGCAAACGTAAGTAGCCTCCGACCGGCTCTGGATGCGCCCCCGGTCGAAATTATGCGCATCGTTTCCCTTCTCCCGAGCGCAACCGAGATCGTTGCCGCATTGGGACGAGAAAGCTGGCTTGTCGGTCGAAGCGAAGAGTGCGACTATCCGAGCTCGGTTCGATCCCTGCCGGTGGTCATGCGAGCTCGAAGTTGGGACGCCGATCGACCGTCGGCGGAAATCGACCTGCGGGTGCAGGAAACTCGCGGTCGCGGCGAGAGTCTCTACATTCTTGACGTCCCCCGAATAAAATCTTTGTCGCCAGACCTCCTGCTCACTCAGGACCTTTGCGGAGTGTGCTCCGTTACCGAGGACGAGGTCCGCGCGGCTTGTGCGGAAGCCGACGTCGCTCCGCGGATCGTGTCCTTGACCCCTCGATCGCTCGACGATGTTTGGGTAAGCGTCGAGACGATCGGTTCGGCGATGGGCGAACCGTCCCGCGGCGCCACGCTCGCCCGAGAACTTCGCGAACGGTCCCGCGCCGCGCCTACCCCCGACGGCGGTAGCCGACCTCGGGTCGGAGTGCTGGAGTGGCTCGACCCTCCGATTCTGGCGGGGCTGTGGACGCCCGACGTGATTCACGCGGCGGGCGGAATCGCTTCGCCGGCCCGATCAGGGGAGCCGGGGCGGCGCCTCCCGTGGTCCGAACTTATCGCGGACCCGCCGGACCTGCTCGTTCTGAGCCCGTGTAGCTTTAACATCGACCGGACCCAAAAAGAGGCCGACCTCCCGACCATCGCCCGACAACTCGATCGGATGTCGCCTCGGTTCGGGACCTGGCTCGCCGATGAGGCCTATTTCAGCCGCCCCGGGCCTCGTCTGGCCGACGGCGTAGAACTGATTCGTCACCTACTGACGAGGGATCCGTGGGTTCCAACGATGCCGGTGAAAACTTGGGCTCCCGTCGGGAGTCCACCAGAGGCGACGGCTTGACCGGCTGGTCCTATCAATCGGGTCGATGGAGTCCGGCCGTTCCGGCTCGACCTATCCGCACGTCCTCCAAGGAGCTCCTTCACCTGACGATCGCGTTTATCGTCATGACCGCAGACCTGATACTGATCGCTCCCTACATCGGTCTCTTCCCGCATCTCGGGATCGGGACGGCTGACTTCTGGATCGACTTTGGTCTTTTTGGCGCCACCGCGGCGTTCACGGGATTCCTGGCCCATGAGCTCGCTCACAAGATCGTCGCAGAACGCCTGGGGTATTGGGCCGAGTTTCGAGCGTCTCCGCTGGGGCTTATCGTCTCGTTAGTGACCGCGTATCTGGGCTTCCTGTTCGCGGCGCCCGGTGCCACGGTCGTGAACGGGATCTCCGACACCCGCTCGTGGGGCGAGACCAGCGTCGCGGGTCCCCTCGTGAATCTCGGGTTTGGCGGCGCGTTCTACGCAGGGGCGGTGGGGCTCCAACTCAGCGGGGGCGGATCGAGTCTGCTCCCGGCCATCTTGTTGCTCGGTTTCTTCAATGGCTGGATCGCGACATTCAATCTCATCCCCTTCGGACCGTTGGACGGGCGCAAGGTCTACCGATGGAGACCCGTCGTTTGGGGATCCACGCTGGCCCTGTCGGTCCTCTTGGCCGTCGTGAGCTACTTCGGATTTGCCGCCGGCACGCCCTTCCCGAAGTTCTAGGCGACGTATGTCGATGCCATCGATCCAAGAGCTGGGTCAAGGTCGAAAGCTCATCGACCTCGGGTTTCGAGACACGGAGGGACTCGTCGCGAGCTATCTGATTCCCGAGGACGAGGGATGGACGATGATCGAGACCGGCCCAACGACCTGCCGCGATCTCCTTTTGCGGGGACTCGAACTCGCCGGGGTCGATCGAACGGAAGTACACCACGTCCTCGTGACCCACATCCATCTCGACCACGCCGGGGGCGTCGGGGCCTTGCTGGATAAGCTGCCGAACGCGCAATTCTACGCGCATCGACTGGGCACCCCGCACCTCATCGAACCGACGAAACTTATCGCCAGTGCGCGGCGCGTTTGGGGGGCTGCCGCGGACCCGCTCTGGGGGCCGATCGTTCCAGTGGCGCCGGACCGTCTCCATGCGCTGAGCGGGTCCGAGCTGTTGCCGGTCCGTGGCGGTAATCTGGAGGTCCTCAACACGCCGGGTCATGCGAAGCACCATCTGGCATTCTTCGACCAGCCCACGCGGGCGATCCTGACCGGCGACGGGGCCGGCGTTCGGTTGGAAGGTGCGTCGCGGACCCGCCCGGCGCTACCGCCCCCCGACTTGGATCTCGGCGAACTTTACCGAAGCATCGACGCGATGAAAGAACGGAATCCAGAAGCCATCTGGTACAGTCACTTCGGACCCGCGCCCAATGGGGCGAGCGATCTGGTCACGTACCCTCGCACCTGCGAAGAATGGCGGGAGGTCGCCTGGAAAGCCGCTCAAGAATCCCGAGATCCGCAGTTCGTGGCGCGACGGTTACGGGAATTTGAGGACTCGCGTTCCCCGCAGGACGATTCGACGCGGGAGGCCGACGCTCGCGAGGACCTTGTCTCGGGTTACGAGATGGCCGCGTTAGGATTCCTGCATTATTTCGAGAAAATGGAGCTCGCGGGGAGGCGAACCGGCTGACGGAGCTCACGCCTCGCGCACGTCACGAGGCGGCCGGGACGCTCCTTGTTTCCCGAATGGTCTACGCGTTCAATTGGTACAACGTGGGGGCCGTGTTTTCGCTGTTGCAGGCCGGACTTCACGCCGGTACCGAGCAAATTGGCATCGTGCTCGGAGCATTTCTGATCGGGGTGGGCCTCTTCCAAGTCCCCGCAGGCCTCGCATCGCTCCGCTATGGAGCCCGCCGAGTTTCCATTTTTGCGCTGCTGCTGATGGGTGTCGCGGGAGCGACTTCGGCCTTCGCACCGACCTGGCAACTGCTCGCGGTGACTCGTTTCGTCGCGGGGGTCGGGGCGGCGTTTTTCTTTTCTCCGGCCCTGAGTCTCGTGGCCTCCTACTACCCCTCCGGTCGTCGCGGGCCGGTGATCGGCCTGTACAACGGAGGGTTCAGCATCGGCGGAACGGTGGGCATCTTTGCGGGGGCCGCGCTGGGATACGCGTATGGCTGGCCCGTGGCCCTGTTCGTCGGCGGTGTAGGGCTTCTCTCCGTCGCGATCGCCGCGCTCGTCGTACTCCCCACGCGCCCGACCGAGGGTCACTCGGATCGAGTCGCTATCTGGGAGGCGAGCCGTCGCGTACTTCGTTCGCGCTCGATATGGGCTTTGTCGTTGGCTCTGACCGGATTCTGGGCCGCGATCTATATCGTCGCCCAATACTTCGTGGCGTACGGCACCGACGTCCATCCTTCCTGGGGGCTCGGTGTCATCGCCGCGCTCCCCTCGGTCGTCGTCTTCCTTTCCTTTCCCGGAGGACCCGTCGGCGGTTGGTTAGGCGAACGCGTGGGAGATCAACGGCGTTTGATTGCTGTGTGTGCGCTCGGAGCGGGCCTCGCCGTGCTCGCCATCCCGTTCTCGCCACTCTGGGCACTGTGGGCCGTCTGCGTCTTTCTCGGTTTTACCGATGGAGTCGTCTTTGCCGTCCTGTATCTGATCCCGACCTACCTTCCCGAAACGCAGGGAGAGGGTCTTGCCCTCGGCGTTGCCGTCGTCAACTCGATCCAAGTTTTCATCGGGAGCGGTCTCGCCATTGCGTTCGGATTCATTGCGGCAGATTGGGGTTACTTCGATGCCTGGTTGTTCACGGCACTCTTGAGTCTGGCCCTGCTCCCTTTGCTCCTGCTCGTTCAGCCCCGGTCTAAGGAGCAGAGCGACGTCGGTTTGGCCTCGAGGACCGAGGCGCCCTCCCCTCTCCTGGAGCCGGCTCCACTAGAGTGACGAGATTTGTCGGGCGGCCCTCCAACGGAAATCCGGCCGTGAGGACGACCGGCTGTCGCGAGCGCTTGGAGGCCGCGTCGGAAGCGATCCGAGCGACGTAGGCTCGTAGCTGTTGGAGTTGGGGTAAATCGGGACTCCGGCGGGCTTCTACCCCCCAAACGAGGGCCAATTGGCGTCGGGTAGTCGCGTGCGATGAAAGCGCGAGGACCTGCATCTTGGGCCGAAGTCGAGCGACCAGTCGAGCGGTGCGTCCCGAGTGCGTCGGTGTGACGATCGCGGATGCGTCGACGTCGGTCGCCAGCCGGACGGCCGCGGCCGCGACCGAGCGTTCGAACCTCGCCGATTCTTCGGACTCCATCTCGGGTCGAGTCAGGTCCCCGAGTTCAATTGCTCCCTCGGTCGCCTCCGCGATGCGGGACAACCATTGCACCGCATCGAAGGGATACTCACCGACCGCGCTTTCCTCCGAGAGCATCAGCGCGTCGGTGCCATCCAAGACGGCGTTGGCGACATCCGTCGCTTCGGCGCGCGTCGGCCGCGGAGAAGTGATCATGCTCAGCAACATTTGAGTCGCCACAATCACGAGCTTGCCGGTTCGATTCGCTTTCCGAACGAGCATTTTCTGCTCGAGCGCGAGCCGCTCGAGCGGAACTTCGATGCCGAGGTCCCCGCGCGCAACCATGATCCCATTCGCGGCTTCGAGGATCTCATCAATGCGTTCGAGGGCCTCTGCCCGCTCGATCTTCGCAATGATCCCGACTTCCGCTCCGCCGGGAAGTCGGTCCAACAGTCGTCGCGCCAACCGCACGTCCGACGCGTCGCGCACGAAGGAGAGCGCGGCATAATCGACGCCTTCCGAAACCGCGAGGCGAAGGTCTCGCCGATCTTTCAGTCCCACCACCGACGTCCTCAGGTGGGCGCGCGGGAGAAAAAGTCCGGTTTGGGAGGCCACGATCCCGCCGTGAACGACCCGTGCAAGAATCGTCTCCGCGTTCGCTCGTTCCACCACGAGCTCGACGTTTCCGTCTCCGAGCAAGATCGGATCTCCCGGCCGCGCGGCCCCGGCGAATCCTGGGACCGAGACGGAAACCCGATTAGCGTCTCCAGGTCCACCTCGCTGATCGAGGTGCCACTCCGCCCCCGTTTCGAGCCGCACCGTGGGGGAAGCTAAGATTTCCGATCCGAACTTTGGGTCCTTGCACGTCGGCGACGAGCGCCACCTCCTTGCGGCTGTGGTCAGCGATTTGATGCAGCCGACGAAGCGTGGAACGGTGCTCGGCGTCGGTGCCATGGGAAAAATTGAGGCGGAAGCCGTCGGCGCCGGCCGCCATCAAGTGACGAATGCCGGCGGGGGAATCCGTCGCCGGGCCGATCGTCACAAGAATCTTGGTCCGACGCACGAGCGACTCCAGCCCCGACACCTACAAGAGCGGGCGGCTCGAACATTCGCTCTACCGCGGCAAGGGGGCTCTATTTGTACACGGGGTAAGTCCCGATTTCGATAGCCCCGTGGTGTAGTGGCCAAGCATGCTGGCCTTTGGAGCCGGCGACAGCGGTTCGAATCCGCTCGGGGCTACCTCGGTCAAAACGGCTTTCTATCCCAGCGAAGGTTCTCGGGGCCCCCCCTAAGAAAAACCCTGTCGTAGACAGGGATCGAAGGCGGCGGCCGAAGTGAAAGTGGCAATGTAAACTGCCTCTTTCGGGGGCGGACGAATTCCCGCCTGGCGCAGCGGTGCCCTCAGAGCGGCCTTCCCACGCAGCCGAGTTCGAGCCGATCCCTCGGGGTCTTGAAACCGTTGGACCGCTCGCGCCTATGCGAGCCGCTACTCGAACCGCGGCCGCGCGCCAATGTTGCAACGGGTGGAGGGGGGACCGTCGACACTCTACTCCGTTTCGGTGAGCGTCGATCGACCTGCGCGGGTCCTCACGCCGGGCCTGCACGCCCCTTCGAAAGGCGGGATGTTTGCCTCCAGCTTCTCCAGAGAGAAAGTCAGTTGCCGGCCGAAGGCGTCCGAGATTTCCATGCCCGTCGCAGGTTCGGGCAGGACCGCAACCCAGCCGGCCCCAACCTCACGCTTCCTGCAATCCGCTCGGCGTCTTGTGGAGACCCCACCACGACGTCGTAACTAACGAGGCCCCGAGGACCGCAATTCCGGCGGCCGCAACGTAGCCACTGGCGACCAGGCCGGCCAAGACGTACATCATGGAGCCCGCAAAGGTGAGCAGTGCGCCCCCCGTTGCCGTCCACCCTAACGTGAGTTGTTGGCGGGTCCCCAAGAGGCGATCGGCGAGGAGGACTGAGAGCGACACCAGCATCGTAAGATAGAACGCTACGAACAATCGAAGCCAGGCCTGAGGAGGAGTGCCGGTCAGCGTCCCGTTGGTAGGCTCCGTAAAGAAGGTGAGCGCGGTGAAGATCACCAGCATCAGCAGCGGGAGCGCCCGAAGCGGCAGGCCCGCGGGACTCGCCCATCCGTGCAGTCGTCCGCTGCCAATCAGGAGACTGATGAAGAGGAGCAATCCTCCGACAATCAGGAAGACGAAGTTGCTCACATCGTTCAGGGCGAGGAAGCTCGGAAAGCCCGGAAGGGCGGAAATCTGAGGCGGGAGGCTGCCCGGCCAGCTCGAGAATCCGAGCAGGAGCGACATCCCCGTCTGAACCACGAGGTCGATGCACACCAGCGCGAACCCGATTTGGGCCAGCAGTTTCGTCAGCCCCGTGAGGCGGTAGTAACCGAATCGCACCGATGCGAGTGCCATGATCCCCGCGGGAACGGCCGTGATCATGAGATAGGAGTGCGCTCCGATGAGGCTCTGGGCCCACCCGTTGAGCGTCTCCCCCAACTCGAGCTGGGCGTACTGCCCCAAAAGGGTCGGATTGTCCCCGAACCCCAAGATGACGCCGGCGAGGTGCCCCATCAGCGCCGCGAAGAGCATGGCGACTCCGGTGATGGACGCCGTGATGAACGGAAACGTCCGACTCCGGGGAGCGCCGTCCCTCCAGACCGACAGCATCCCCCATAGGAAGAGGATACAGATCTCGTCGAGCGCCACGAACGCGGTGACTTGGACCCAGAGCCCGGCGTTCGTCCACGGAGCCGAGGTGTTGAACACCGCACCGATCGGGGAGAGCACGCCCGCGACGAGCACCCCGGCCAAGATTCCCCGCCGAACGTGTATGGAAGGCAGCTCAAAGAAGTCGCAAGCCACCAGCGCGGCCAGTCCGACGAGCCCCGTGTTGAGACCGTGGAGATACATCACCAGCCAGTAGTAGTTGGGCGAGCCCATCCCAGAGTTCCAATTCGAGAAGCTGCCGAAACCCGTGAACGGATTGTTGACGAAGATGCTGCCCGCGAAGAAGATCGTGATCCAGAAGACCAGGAACAGCGCCAGCCGCCGAGGGGTCAGCCATCGCACCCTCGGGAACAATGAGCCTTCTCTCTCATCCAAGAACGCAGGGGAGATTGCTTCGGTCACCGCGGAGTCTTCGGTCAAGTTCGTGGTTGTGGGACTGTTACTCGCAGTGCTGCGACCGCCCCACCCTCAGCTTGCCGGCCGCGTGAGGACCCCTGGAGGGTGGTCGGGGCTCGATCGATCACACAGCCGGGGACCATACTCGATTAGCAAATACCCTTGGTTGTTACGCGACGGCCTTCGGAACGGTCACGACCGGTCCTTTCGATCCCGTTTGCTCTGAGTTGCCGTCCGGGGAATCCTGATTAGTCGAAGATCCAGATCTCGCGAGTTCCACCTTCAAGGCGCGCGTGAGTCCGCTTGCAAGGTTTACCTACCGACTGTTCACGCGAATGAACTCGGCACTTCCCGCGCACGCCTGCGGGCCGGTTCACCGTTGTGGATCTGAGTCTAGGGGTGCGTCGATGGTGTTAGCATAGAGTGCGCAAACGCCAGCCGTTCCTACAGTTCCAGCATGGTGGATCGCGGGGCTATATATCCGCAGTTGGTTTCGGTCGGCATGAGTCCGAACAAGACGCTCATCGAGACGTACCTGACAACTCAGGACCGCTCCAAGATCGCCCCGCTTCTCACCGACGATGTCGAGTGGATCGAGTGGGGGGATGGAGTCCCCGCCTCGGGAGTTCGAACGCGAGGGAAGGCGGCGTACATCGCGAACTCGGGAGACGACGAACTCACCTCGCATATAACGCGGATGACCGAGGAAAACAACGTGGTAGTCGCCGAGGGCACGGTTCGCGTGCAGAAGAAGGACGGGCGTACGTTGGCGGTCCAGTTCTGCAACATTTTCGAGGTGGAGAACGGTAAAATAAACCGACTGAATTCATTCGGGGCCTTGCTCAAGGATACCGAGTAGGCGGGCTTCGCTCCCAGGCCCCACAGAGGAACCTAGTTGGTCAAACGCGGCGGGCACCTCTGCGCCGAACGGTTCTCGAAACGGCCGAGAGCCGTCCGCACGACCCCGTAAACGCCGACCAATGCTCCGAGGCCCGTGGCGAAGGCGATCCCAATGCCGTAAGGAACGAGGAGCGCGGCGACGAGCGCACAGAACGCTGCGAAGCTGAACAGCCCATATTGCAGGCCCCGGAGGAAGACGAACACCGGCGCCGGCCCTTCTCGTGAGTGCGTGAAGATCACGAGCGTGATCGTGAACACCGGAATCGGACTCAATAGACCGCTCAGTTGGGAGCCCAGATTCTCCGCGGCGGTCGTGATGCTCAGAACGATGACCGCCGCGGTCAACATTCGGAGCGGAATCTCCCACCCTGGCGCCGGCGTCGCTTTCGTTAACCCGGTGGGCTTCGGAAGGATAACCAGCACCACACAGAGCGCGAGAACTGACCCGATAAGGTCAGGGAGTGGTAGCTCGGGCACCCCGCTTAGGACAAACGTCGAAACGCCGAACCCCGCGGCGGCGACCCCGAGGCACACCGGCCAGGAGTAACGCGAAGCAGAGCGCGCGTATCCAATCGTGAACACGCAGATCGAGACGATGCCCAAGAGGGCACCTAAGGCTGCGGACGACGCGAATGCCGCTCCTTCCGTAAGGGTGAGGACGAAAAGGACCGAACCAGTGGTGATGGGTAGTGCGACGAGCCAACCGGCGGCGCGATGGCCGTAGCGCAGCGCGATCAGACTGACTAGCCCGATGAACGCTGGCGCGATCGCGACCTTGAGGAGGAGGAGTTCGAAACCGCTGTTCACGTACATCGCGATCCCGTCAGCAGCGGCCCGTTTCCGTCGCACGTGACGTCACGCCTCGTCCGAAGGACACGGTGTTTGATGAGCTCCACATGTTCAGGCTTCGATCGGTGTTGATCTCGCTAGGAGCGGGGTGTCGTCAGTGCGATTGGGGATGGTCGCCTCGCCCGACGCACGCAGGCGGGGCAGATCACGGCGAGTTCAGATACTCAGACGTCTCACAGTCACATTCGGGAATGTTCGCGAGCTCGCGTCGGTCCAGTCACGTCCCTCGAAGCGCCCTCCGTCCCGCTCGATCCGCGCCATTTTTGCAGTGCGCCTATTTGCGTCAAGTGGGCAGCGATGAGCAACCCGGCGGCTCTCCGGCGCGTAATTAGAGCACTCGAACGTAAATGGCGCAGGGATTCCCCGGGTCCCACGCGGGGTAGGGGGAGATCGTTTCGACATGAAGGAATCCATTCTTTTCGTAGAACGCCCTCGTACCGGCATACCTTCTGGACCGTGCCTCGGCGGCGAGGGTCTTGACCTCGAGGAGATCGATTCCTTCATCCTTCAGAACTTTTGCCATGTGCTCGATCATCTCTCGCCCGTACCCTCGACGGCGGCGCGCGGGAGCTATGGCGAGCAGCACGAGCTCGGCCATCTTCGGGTACTTGCGAGCGACAATGGCAAAGCCCAGGACGGAGGCCCCGTCGGAATACACGAAGTACGGATGCTGTTTGAAGAGAGCTCGCGCTTCCCGACGTCCCCGTTCGTTGAAGAACTCGGGGGAGCTATCGACGATTGCCAGACAGGGGGCGATGTCTCGCTTCGTTCCTCGCCGAACGGACACGGTTCCGAGAATCCGACCTCCACTTCATCAAGTCTCCGGGTCGGTCTTCCGGATCGAGACATGAATCGAAGGAGACCTACCCACTGATCCCTGAGGATTTCGGCTACGGTCCACAAAAACATCTTGGAGTCCGCCGCCGGAAACTGCGGGCAATTCCACCTTCAACGGAGCGAACCTTTCCACCCCGCAGGAACTCGCGAGGTATAGGTCACTCGACTCACGCCAAGAAAGGCCGCGAATCGGGCGATCGTCTCTTCGACCTTCGCGCCGACTTCCGGATCGGCGGGTGCGTTGGGCTCCGCGTGGACGGCGTTCACGACGAGCTCGCTTCGCCCTCGGTCTAGTCGCGGATCGATCCGGCCGATGAACTTCTCGCCCCAGAGGATCGGAAGCACGTAAGTCCCGAACTTTCTCTTCTCTCGAGGCAGGAACTGTTCGCGGACGTAGTTGAATCCGAACAGTCGGTTCGTTCTCTCCTGGCTAGCGACCATATTGTCGAAGGGCGGAAGGAGGCTCATGCGCGGCTGCCAAGCCGCGGTTCCCATCGATTCCAGGATAGGTACGTCCAGATGGTGGATGTACCGATCGTCCCGGTTACTCAACCCCTCAATGTGCAGTTGATGGATCGCGGATTCCTCCTGAAGGCGCGCGAGAGTCGCGTTTAGATTCTCGTAGCGGCCGCGTATGAAATAAAAGGAGATCTCGCGAGGGGTAGCGACGCCCAGGGCGCGAATCGCCCGCACCGCCGATTCGCGTTCGACCTCTTCTTCCGATAATTGCTTTTGCTCGACCCACGCCGGGAGGAACCGTTCGGAAAGTCCCCAGAGGTTCTGGTTTCCCTGATGACCGACGACCATCACCTTTCCGTTCATGACAAGGTGAAAGAGCATGAGCGAGACATCGCTCCCGAAACCCCACTGGCCCTCGCTCCGCTTCGACCGAGCGTGGTCCTCGAACTGACTCAGCAGCAGGGGTCCCTTCCGAAGCTCCTTCAGCATCTTGTTCCGGAGCTTCGAATGATGGGCGAGGAATCGCTTGGCCCGAATTCGATGATTCCCCCAGGACCGGGACAGCGATTCGGGATATCTCCGCATGAGCGAAGAGTAGAGGGGATAATCCTCCATCAGCACGACGGACGCGATCGGCGTCCAGTGGAGGAAGAGCTTCTTTTCGTCCCACAGGAGCCGAGCCAAATCTTCTCGTCGGAAGTGTCCGAGACGGCTCCAGAGGGTGATGTCGTGGGAGGGTGCTACGATGGTAACGGGGTCCCACTGGACATAGGCTAAGTCCCGCACGACCGAGAGAATCGCTTTCGAAGAGGGCCGAGTTGGTAGCTTTCCCGCCAACCGCTGCTTGCTCACGACCAGGCGACGGACGGCCTCTAAGGTGGCGGTAAGGGGTGCCCGATTCATCCGTGTGTGAAACTTCGCGAGATTTCCGACGAGATTCCCAGGACGTACTTCGGCCGACGACCCTTTCCAGGACTCATCGGCCTCCGGCTCGGGACAGAATACTCAGGGCCTCGACGGTTGCCCAGCGGCTCGGGCCGGTGGGGGGTTCCAATCGCAACGGCCACACCGGCCCTTCATCGAACGCGTAGCCCCCTCGCGCTGGGTCTAGATCCGGATGATCGGCATCGATCGACCAGGTCCCATCGCGTCCTCGCTTCCCGAGGAGCCAACGAAGGGCCGGGCGCAGACGGGGGTCCGAGCTGTATCCGAGACGCGTTAAGACTCGAAGCCCGACGAGCAGATCGTAGAAGTAGTGGTTCGGGTAGTGGATCCGGAACCAGGGCGGATACCGAATACTGCCCTCGTTCATTAGCCGCCGTCGCAAATAGAATTCTGCCCCCCGCTCGATCGATCGACGAACTGACTCGTCGCGAGAATCCTCGGGGATCTCGGCGAGGGCGGCAAGCCCTTCCCAGCAGTCCAAGGATCCTGAACGCGCCGGGAAGCAGTACCATCCTCCATCCGATTTTTGTGACCTAACGATCCAGGCGATCGAGCGCTGGACGATGGGGTGGTTCAGGTAGCCGAACCGAATCAGCGATCGGCTAACGTTACCGATGAGACAGATCTCGCTGTCTGGACCTCCTAAGAGGTCCGTGCCCCGTTCGGTCCATCGTCGCATGAGAAGTTCGGCCGTGCGACGAATCCTCGGATCCGCGCCGGTCATGCCAAGATCGGCGAGGACGATGAAGCGCCAGATCGTCACGAAGTACTTGGGTCGGTAAAGCTCCTGATCCGAGGACCCCGGCGTACCCCAGTGCCCATCGGGAAATTGATTCGCGAGTAGGCCCGCGGCCCATCCGATGCGACCAATCGCCCGCCGGGTTGCGCGAACTCGAGAGTCCGTGGGTGCCCGGCCATCCACTTCGGTCCAGAACCGCCACCGGACGCTGGGGTCAGCCGCGGGCCCCGTTAGCCAGCGCCGCACTCGAAGGTTCAGACGCATCCGTCAACGAAACCCATTCGGACTCATTAATTCTCTCGGGCGCACGGATCTGGACTGATCACTCCTTGACCCGCCGAGGCGACCGACCTCGATGCGACCGCAGTTAGGACGGCACGCCTCGGCTCCAGGCTCAATGAAACGAGCTGGCTGCGGAGGGACGGTTCGGTTTGTAGATCGGTACGCCTCAGTCGGACAAATATTTCGGTGCGCATTCGGTGGGGCACGGATTTAATCTAACGGGTACGGTTTGCGGTTCGTGGCCGGAACGCGACGCCTCGCCGCGATCATGTTCACGGACACCGTTGGGTATACAGCATCGACCCAAACCGACGAAGCGGGGACCCTGGCGCTGCTCGACCGCCAACGACAGCTGGTGCGTCCCATTGTCGCCGCCTACCACGGGCGGGAGATTAAGTCCACGGGCGACGGATTCCTCGTCGAGTTCAACAGCGCGCTGAAGGCGACCCAATGTGCCGTGGACATCCAGCGGCAGATCCAGGAGCGGAATGCTCAGGCGGGATTCGCTCCCATCCGAATTCGAATCGGAATTCATTTGGGAGACGTGGAGCAGCAGGGCGACGATATTTTCGGCGACGCGGTCAACATTGCCGCTCGGATCGAACCCGTCGCGGAGCCCGGAGGGATCTGCGTCTCCAGTGCCGTCTATGAACAGGTTCGTAACAAGATCCCCGATCGGCTCGAACGCCTCCCGCCCCGGGAACTCAAGGGTTTACAAGGTCGGATGGAAATCTATCGAGTCCTCTTGCCTTGGGACGTTCGGGAGGTCAAATCCGACTCTTCGAGCCCTCCGGTTTGGCCGTCCTACCGTTTGCCAATATCAGTCCGGATGCCAAGGACGACTACTTTGCGGACGGACTCACCGAGGAGCTCATCACGGTACTATCGCAGCTTCCCGGCTTACGCGTCATCGCGCGCACGTCGGTGATTCAATACAGGAACACTTCGAAGGCGGTCTCCCAGATCGGGAACGAGCTCGGTGTCTCCTCCGTCCTCGAAGGGAGCGTGCGGAAAGCGGGGAATCGCCTTCGGATCACGGCGCAGTTGATTGACGCGGGCTCGCAGAGTCACCTCTGGGCGAATTCGTACGACCGAGATCTGGACGATATCTTCGCGCTCCAAAGCGAAATGGCGAAGCACGTCGCCGAGGCCCTTAAGGTGAAGCTGCTGTCTCGAGATACGGACCGCCTGGACCGCCGAGGGCTCCCTCGCCCGGATTCGTACCTCGAGTTTCTCAAAGGACGCGCGAGCTTGCAAAGTCTAACGGAGGCGTCCTTGCGGACCGCCCAAGAACATTTCGAACGCGCGATCGAGCTGGACGACCGAAATGCGGCTGCACATGCCGGGCTCTCAGACGCCCATCGCATCCGCGGGCAGCTGTTTCGGCACACCACGCGGTCGGCCTGGGAGGACTTGAGTCGACGCCATGCCTCGCGGGCGATCGAACTCGATCCCGACCTCCCGGAGGCCCATTCAACCTTAGGACAGATACTTTCGGACGACTACGAGTATGCGGCGGCCGAACGCGAGTTCCAGCTTGCGCTATCGACCAATCCGAGCCTCGCCTGGGCGCGGTTGGCATACGGCGACATGCTCGCTGACCTGGGGCGTACGGACGAGGCACTGCGGGAGTTCGCGTTGGCCGACCAACTCGATCCGTTCTCTTCGATCATCCTGACCGAGCATATCGCCCTCTTGGTACTCCTACGACACCTGGATGAAGCCGAAATCCTGCTCGAGCGCCTCGGCCGGGTGGATGATTTCGGCGTGGTGTATCACAACAGTCGCGGCTACCTCAGCTTCGCGCGGGGGAACACGCAACAGAATCTGCAATCGCTCGACTCGGTTAGTCGACTCCTTCCGGGACGTCCGGAGATCGCCGCGGCGTATGCGATGTACTCGGCGTGGATCGGAGAGGCCGATCGGGCTCGGGAGCTACTTCGCCCGATTGAGATTCTCCCGGAATCGGTCCGGCCCTTCCAGCAGATCGCCATGGTCCATGCGCGTCTCGCGGACCTCGATGGGTGCTTCCGCTGGTTAAACCGCGCCGTCGACGTCAAGTCGGTCGCCCCGCGCCTTTGGCGCCTCGAACCGAGCCTAGCTCATGTTCGGGCCGATCCTCGATTCCCGCACATATTGACGAGAATGAACCTGGCGTGACCCGTTGGTCGCTTTTCCGGAGATGGTCGAGCACTGCCGTCGAACGGTCGCGCGGGCAGTTTCAGTGGGGGCCATCGCGCCGCGAACGGCGACGCCACCTCTTACGCGGACCGCGGATCAGCCTCAGGCCGCGGGTGACGGTACCTGCGACACACAGCGAGATCAGGAGCGGCAACCAGAGCGCCCCGTAACTCAGTCCGGGTTCGGATTCCGTCCCTTGATCACTGAGGACGAAGCGAACCGGAGTCGAGTGATTTCCCGATATCACGAGGTTGATCGCCGCGGGAGCGAGTCCCGCGGCCATCACTTTCACTTGGTACGTGCCGTTGGGGAGTTGAAGGTCGAGAGAACCGTTCTCTTCCCGGAAGGTCAACGTTCCGTTCGGCGTGGTCACGACCACGGTAGCGTTAGTGACCGGCTCCGACTCATGGGCTTCTGCAAAGGTCACGTCGATGGTAAAAGTCGGCGCCGGGACGAGTGGGTATGATCCCGATGTGTCATTTGGCCCGACCAGGAAGGTGCGATTCGCGGTCACATAGAGAAATGCGGATAATTCGACCGGGTACGTGCCGTCGGCAAGACGGAGAACGAACTCGCCGGTCGCATTGGTCGTCGTACGCGCTGGAGTTCCGGAGACATTCACTTCGACCGTTGCGTTTCCGATCGGACTCCCCGAGATCGCGTTCGTGACACGACCGACGAATTGGTAGACCATGGGAGAGAGGGTGAGATTGACATCGGTAAGTCCGCTTCCCGCCACCGTGATGTTCGCGTGGGAAGAGTTCCACCCAGAGGCGACGGCCGTCACAGCATAGGTGCCGTTCGCGAGCGCTAAGGTGAACGCGCCCGTCGCATTCGTTTCCGTGTGCGTCGAGTTTCCCGGACCGTTTGCGAGGACCATTGTCCCCGCGCTCGCCGAGCCGTTCAGCTCGCGGACCTCGCCAGAGATCGAGTATCGGACGGGGGGCGGGGGAGCGAAATCAAACAGAGACTTCATCGCGGGGAATGTAGAGGACGAGTCATTCTGGCCCAACGTCCCCGTCCCCAGGAGCCAATCCACGGTGGCCAGAAGATTGTATGCGGAGGCGTTGTTGGAGAACACGCCTCGGCCGAGAGAGTATGGACTGATCGCGCCGAAGTACGCGTTTCCGCCGTCGAGACCGTTGTAGCCAGAGCTCTGTTCGGTGCCGTTCGGATAGTCGCCCTCGTCGTATGTGACGAAAAAAACCGTGCTCGACGCCCAGGGTTCGGTGAGCAAGGGCTGGAGAAACGACTTCAGCCAGGCGTCCGCGTTCGGCACCGATTGCGGCGTATGGCCGTCGTGGAGCCGATCGGGCGTAACCCACACGAGATTGGCCGGCGTCGCGGACGCGTTGAATTGCGTCAACGGAACGACATGGGATTTGCACAGACTTGCGTTGCTCACAACATCGCGGTAGTAAATGAACGGGTCATGATGGGCCACGTACTCACCGGAATCCGAGGACAAACAAGGAGACGGCATCGATTGCATGTAAGCCACCCAGCTTTCGCCGGCGGAAGTTACGAGATCCGCCAGATTGGGGACGTTGTACCGGGTGATCGCGTCGGAGCCGCACTGGAGTAGCCTTCCGCTCGTCAAGGCCAGATAGTTGGGCGCAGATGGGTGGCAGACTCCGTAGTAATGGTCTGCGCCGGCGTACTCTTCGTAGAGAGACGTTAGGTACGGACCCTGCGCGAGGACGGTGGGCAAGATCTGATTTTCGAGCATGATGATGAAGACGTGCCGAATCGGCGTTGGAAAGCTTGGAGGAGTCGGTTGGGCCGATGCGTGAGCCGACTCAGGAACCGCGAGGGCTAGGGTGGATGGAAGAAGGGCAAGAATGAATATCGCGCCGAAGAAGAGGGAAACCGAAATGACGAGGCGTCGATCACCGAACGCGCCAGCCCGCCGGCTGGGCGGTTGCGGTTGCTGGGACTTCGCCGAGACCATTTCGCCTCCGCCCACCGACGTGGTTCGAAGCCGGGTGGCGAGGATCGGACGTACGGCCCCTTGGCCGGTCGCTCGTATAAATAGCGAACCGGGGCGGGCGGAAGAAGGGCCACGAGCAGACCGATGTGATCGTCGGTCCTGTCGTGTTAGTGCCCTGACTTCGATAAAAATCCGTTCCCCGGTCCCTCAGTGATGGATCAACTCCACCCCGGGTCGCCGAGGAATTCTTAATCCCCCCAGTGAACTAAGGGCGCTCAGGGATCTCCCATGGTACAGCGAATTACCGAGATTGTAGGAAGCGACCCGGAGAGCTTCGCCCACGCCGTTCAGAACGCCGTAAGCACCGCCAGCAAGACCGTCCGCGGAATGAAGTGGTTCCGCGTCGCCGAGTTTGAAGGCTCGATCCAACAGAACAAGGTCACTGAATATCGGGCGCTGGTGCGCATCTACTTCGATTACGAAGAAAAGTAGTGCGACTAAACCGTAAATTCGTCGGAAGGGCGTTGGGCGGTGCCGTCGGCCTTCGCCTCGTGGCCTGCCTTCTGCTTGTCGGGGACGTTTACCCTCGCTTGGGCGTCAAGAACGCGGTGACTAGATCACAAGCCCCGACCTCCACCGAGGACGCGTCTCGACCCGCGACCAGGCCGCCGGCGCCGTAGCCGGCGAAGTCGATCGCATGCCGTCCGCCGCCGACCCGATCCTGCTGCCAATCGACTGGACCCTGATTCACGGTTTCGATTTCATTTGCCGACCCGATTGTGGCCTGTGCTGCTACACGAGTCCGGCCCTCACGCCGAAGGAACGAACATCCCTCCTACAACTTCTTCCGGAACTGCCGATCCTCGGCGGACCCGGCGGTCGAGCGTTCATCGGTTCTCGCCCGGCGGGAGGCGCGTGCGCCCTCCTTTCCTCGGAGCGGTGCGGGGCCCACTCCATGCGGCCAAGTCCCTGCCGTAGATTTCCGCTCGACGTGCACATAGGTGATCGCATCCAGGTTTCACTCGTGTTGTCATGTCCCGGACTTTCGCTCGCCGGCTTGCGTGGCCCACGTATGGAGGCGAAGCCCCCATCATTTCCCTCAGGACTACGGAACGAGATCGACGCGGTGAAAGAGTGGATCGGGGAGGCCGGATTCGCTTCCCAAGTGCAACGCGCGCGGGCGCGACGGCGCACGATTCTCCGCCGACTATCGAAGGAGGGTATTTGGGAAGACGAGGACGCTGTACGGGTCCGCCTCCGAGGCTCGATCCCGTTCCCCGACGAGCGGGATTTCCCGTCCGATCCACCTCCCACGATTTCGGATGGGCTCGAATTGCTGCCGCTGTATTTTGACGAACAATTCGGGCGGGTGGCCCTGGCGGAAGCTCCCGGGGGTTGCGAGGTGGTCTCCCTCGGGGAAGGCGGGGGAGTAGTGCAGCACCTGGGGGTCTATCCGCCTCCCGATTCTCCTCCGCGTCTCGACACCGGGGCTCGAGAATTGTTGGAGTCCTATTTGCGCTACTTCCTCGAGCGCGACTTTCTATTCGGCGCCGTTCACGTCACCTTGCTGGAGGATCCGACCACGAGCGTAGGGGAGGCCATTGCGAACGAGCTTCGATCGATCGGCGCCGACGTCGTGACCCGCGCGATGATTCGCGCCAAGATTGGTGGTCGATCAGGGGATCCGCTCTCCGAACCGGATATCGAGAACGGTCTTCGGGCGGTCGACATGGACCGACTCGACCGGCCGAGCTGGGGCAATCCGCCTTGATCAAGAATCGGGCGTCTCCTCGGGGATTGGGCGGCCGAGCGCCTCTTCGAGCTCCTCGACGAGGGCCCGGATCTGCTGGGGAGTCCACGGCGGCCGAGTCGGGGCGACCCGGTCCTCCCACTCGAGTGGGGCGCGGGTTCCGAGGGTGGTCTCGAATTCCTTTCTCCAACCGAGCGGCAGGTCCTTCCGCTCCCCGGGGGCTATCGCTTCCCCCGCCAGAACGCGACCTACCCGAGCGAGTACCCGGCTCACATTCTCTGCCGTGTAGCCGCCGCCACCGGTCACGACCAAGCGATCGTGACACACTTCGTGGGCCAGGGAGCGCATCGTGGTGATTACTTCGGTATAGCTGACCGGCGTGAGGGCTAACGCCGCCAATCCGTCGTCGACATGAGCGTCGACGCCATTTTGAAGCAGGATCACCTCGGGTCGGAACGACCGAATCAACGGCGGGACCAACCGGCGGAACAAGGTGAGGAACGTATCGTCTCCCGCTCCCGGAGGGAGCGGAACGTTGACCTTCAGCCCCGCGCCGTCGCCGCGACCGGTCTCTTGCGGTGTGCCCGTGCCCGGAAAGATCGTTCGCCCATCCTGATGAAAGTCGATGTCGAGGACGTGACCTTCGTCATAGAACCCGTACATGACTCCGTCTCCGTGATGCGCGTCGATGTCGACGTAGGCGATCCTTCGGCGGTGGTGACGGATCTGCGTTGCGATCGCAATGGCGAGGTCATTGAAGATGCAGAACCCGCTGGCCCGATCCGGGTGGGCGTGATGCAGCCCCCCCGCCGGATTGAACGCCTGAGGTACCTCTCCAAAAACCGAGTCGGCCGCGAGGAGGGTTCCCTTCGCGACCCGAGCCGCCGCGTCGAAGCAGCCGGGGAAAGAGGGGGTATCCCCCCCATCGAGAGGAAACGACTGTCGCGCGTGGGAGGCTTGTTCGACGAGGTCCAAGTACGCGACTTCGTGAAATCGCTCTAGCTCCGCCCCGGAAGCAATGGGAACGGATCGGGGAGAGGGGGAATGAGACCCAGGACTCGACCCGACGACCCCCGCGGCCTCCATCAACCGGACCGCCAACCATCGACTCTCCTGCGTGAATGGATGATCGGGGCCGAACGCATACTCTCGAAAGCGATCGTCCCAAATCAGGGACCATTTTGCGTCCATCACGAGACCCCCTTCTGCGGGCCGTATGCGGAGCGAGCTAAGAACCCCGCGGCGATTACCGGCCATTTGCCCCCGGGCGACGCCCCGACAAGACGAGCGACGCGCGTCTCGCCGCAGACCCTTAAATAACCGACCCGAATCCGCTGCGCGAGGTTCATCTCATGGGTATCGAGGACGAGCTCTCGGCTCACGCGCTCAAAGTCTACAAGGCGATGAAAGAGCTCGGTATGATGATCGAGGCGAAAATGGGAACCGCCGAACGAATCACCCAGTCGGCGAAACTCCCGAAGACGATGGTGATGAACGCACTGCAAGAGCTCCAGACCAAGGGCTTCGCGCGTCGCAAAGCCCGCGAAAAAGCCGCCGGCTACTTCCTCACCAAGTAACCGCTACGGCGGCTCCGCGGCGCGGTCCCCTCCATGGGGTCGCATGAGACGCTCGAGCAATCGACTCGTCGATCGCAGCGTCACTTCCGTCACGGCACTGACCCGAGCCACTTGGGCTCGCGAACGGTGTTCCCCGTTCTGCTCGGCGGCGAGATAGACCAGGGCGGCGACGAGCCCATGCGGAGAAAGTCCCGAGAGTTCGGGGTCTTGATTGACCTCATCCAGCATCGCTTCCACGGCGGATCGAACATGGGAGGAGAGCGCCAATTCCTCGGCGTACCGAGCCAGGAAGGCCCGCGACTCCACGGACGGGATCGGCGTTCCAATCCCCCGCTGGATCACTTTGAACGCGCGTCCGACTTCGGATCGACGAGCGCCGGCTCCTTGAGCGATCTCTCCGAGGGTCCGAGGGATCGAGTAGCGCCGGCAAGCGGCATAGAGCGCAGCGCCCACGCTCGCGGGTAAGCTTCGTCCACGGAAGAGGCCCCGGACTTTCGCTTCCCGGTAAATTCGTTCGGCTTCGCCTTGTACGACGGCCGGCAGCGCCATTCGCTCGCCGATCAACGCGATCTCCCCTCGTGCTTGGGATCGATCGAGGGGCCCCTCAAGGGTGCGTGACATCTGACGTTGCATGACCCGGCGTAAGTGCTGAAACTCGTAGCGACGGTGCCAACCCAGCCGCTTTCCTTGTCCGTCCCGTGCGAGCGACAAAGTGGAACCGAGTGAGCGCTTGGATCCTCCGGGCGCAACGAATGGCCCGATCCCGCGTCCGCTTCCTTCCGAACCCTCCACGGTGCTGGGCGCCGGAGGCAGGGCGACCAGTTCGGTTCCCTCGAACACTAGCCCACAGTCCGCACAATGTACCTCGGCGCGGGTCGGGTCGATGATGCGCCGAGTGCCCTCGCACATGGGGCAGACCGTGACGGCTCGCACCGACCGATCCGCAGGATCGTCGATCGGTGTGGATCCGGACCCTGTCACACTGTACCATGAGGGGGCTCGACGGTATATATGCTATTCACGAAGTTCGAGCCCAAAGTGCAACGCGCTTGCAGCCGATGCAGAGAGTATTTCCTTGTTGTGGGCCCTCCCCATCCTCGTGCGGCCGTGGCTCGTGGGGATTGGGACGGCGCTCGTCATTATCGGCATCGGGACCCTCGTTTTTTTGTTGACCATCCCCCCGACCTCCCAAACCTCCATCACGACCTTTGAACTCACGGTACCGGCCCACAACGGAGAGTCGCTTCCCCTCTGGATGCAGAATACCTCCGACGGGACGTTGAGCCTCAATTGGAATTCTTCTTCGTTCCCCGTGACCGTTACGCTCTACCATCCGACGGGCTGTGCGCAACTCCCCGATTGTCCGTCGGGAGGTGCGATCGCGACTTGGACGGCAAAGACCGGCGGCCAATGGTCGACGACCGGCTCGATCTCCTTTCCGTACCTCCTGAACATTTCTAACGACGGAGTAAATGCCGTCCCCTTCCACGCGGGCTTTACCGAGAGCTTCACGGTCCATTCAAGCCTGATCCCCCCCGTGACCGAGCTCCTCGTCTACGCCGGTGGAGCGATCCTCATCGTGATCGGAGCCTTGGGCGTCTTCCTCGGTCTCTTCCTGCGAGCCGGTGTGTATCGCGGACCCGCTCAAATCCCCTCGCGATCCGCGGAAGACGTCGAGCGTCTGTATCCCCTCGATCCTCCCTCCCAGCGGGACGAGCCTCGTTGATCGCCGGATACCCTTACTGCCCCCAGAACGGGCTCGTCGGGCGATGGATTCGAACCACCTCGTCGAGAATCCCTCGCTCGGTGTCCGTCAGCTCCTGATTCCGCAGGACTCGTGCCGCCGACTCGGGTAAGGACACCAAGAGAATATCGCCCTCGTTCACATTCCGACCCATCACCACGCCTTCGAGCGAAGCCGCGAGTTCGGAACGCTCCTCCGCCTTGGCGACCGAGACCCCATCCTTCTGGAGGCCGCGGAGCGAACCCACCTCGGTACCGTCGACCTTCATCAAGCGGACGCCGGGCCGGAGGGTTCCTCCCAACACCTTGATGCCCACGATAGCGGGCTTGGAACTTCGAAAGACGAATCCAGAGAGCACTTGGAACTTCGCCGGATGGACCACTTCCTGCCGGCGTTGGGCGTTCAACGACTCCAACCGTTGACCGCGCCATCGGAGGTAGTCCTCGAGGATCCGATACATCACGTCCCCGCGAAAAACACGAACCGCCCCCCCCTCGCCCTCCGGCTGGGCGTCGGGAAGGAGCGGGACGTTGAATGCGAGGATCGCGCGATGCGTAGGGTCCTTGACCGTCTGCATACGGACCATCGTGGGCCGACCGATCGGACCGACCCCGGCTTCGTGGATCGGAATCTTCGCTTCCCGACATTCGAAGGCGAGCGCTTCGAGACCGCCCAAGGTATCGGCAAAGAGGGCGATCCCACTTTCCGCGATGTCGGCGACCGGCTTGCTTTCCTGCGCGAGGTCGGCCATCACCTGGGAGCGCTCGTCGGCGCTGTGGACGACTTTGAGCAGCCCCCCCGGCATCGCTTCCTCGACTCCGGGGGCGGACAGATACAGGCCGGCGGCCGCCGGGACTTCCATCAAGGACTCGAGGCGGGGAACCCTCGGGGCCTTTCCCCGCTTCGGAGGAGACGGCCGGAACAGTCCGCGGATTCGAGTCGTAAACGGTTCGGTTCGCCCCGTGACGACGATCTCGTCTCCCACCTTCAATCGGCCCCGATACACGATGATGTTCCCGACGGGACCGACGCCGCGCTGATCGCTGCGTTCGAGGATCGTGGCTTCCCCCCCTCCGGCGACGAGCGCGAGCTCGCTCTGAAGAAAGCGCTGCGAGAGGCCCACCAGTAACGCGATCAGTTCCGCAACCCCGATGCCCACCTTCGCCGAGACCGGGACGATCCCCACATTCCGCGTAAAGTCACTGACGCGATCGTAGCGTTCCGCTGAGAAGCCCAACTGGTTGACCTCTTCCGCGACCGAGTAAAGGTGCTGATCGAGAATCCTCCCAAACTCGTTCCCCGATTTCGCGATCGCTTCGGCCAACGGTATCCGCTGAAGCGGCTTCCGCCAACCCGACAACAGATCGATCTTGGTCAGAGCGACGGCGAACGGAGTCTTTTCATGACGTAAGATCTGGATCGATTCCCGGGTCTGCGGCATGATTCCCTCCCGGGCATCGATCACGAGGATCGCGAGGTCAGCGAGCGCCCCGCCGCGCCGTCGAAGCGTTTCAAAGGATCGGTGACCCGGCGTGTCCACAAAGAGCAACCCCGGCACCTCGAACTGGTCGGTGCGCAGGATCCCTCGGCAAATCTCTAACACGCTCTCGCGCGGGACCTCGATCGCGCCGATATGCTGGGTGATTCCACCGGCCTCCTTCTCGGCGCGGACCGAGCCGGCGATTCGATCGAGGAGGGTGGTCTTTCCATGATCGACATGCCCCAGGAGCGAGACGATCGGTTCTCGCAGGTCGGGCATCGGTCGTGGGACCGATTCGAACCCATTACGGTTTCGCGAGCACGCCGTCCGTCCTCCTGAGGGACGACCTCCCGAGTGCGCCTACCGGGCGAATATTCGGACGGATGGCTTCGAGAGTGTCCGGGGGGTTGATTCCGGCCCGCCGAGCTCCCGCCGCTAGGTGCGCTTGCGAGCCTCGCGGAGGCGTTCCGCGGCGACCTCCGGTCGAACGGGATTCACCGCAATCCCCGCGCCGAGTTCGAACCCATCGGGCCGCACGAGTCGAGGGGCCAGGTGAAAATGCCAATGGAACGGGTTCGGGCTCTTAGTCCCGGTCGACGTGCTATGGAGGAAGTAGTTGTACGACCCGTGAGACTCGATTTGGAGGAGTGCGCGGAGGAGTTCGGGAATCACTTCGGCGAGTCGGTTCAGTTCCTCCTCCGAAGCCTCCGAAAAAGAGGTTGCGTGGCGGACGGGCATGACGACAACCTCGTAGGGATAGTGCGAGGCCCACGGAGCGAATGCGATCAGGGATTCGTCTTCCGAAACGAGTCGAACTCGAAGCGATCGCTCGGCGGAGGCGATCGAATCCCAGACGCACGCCCCTTCGTGAGAACTGGCCCACTGCGCCGCGCCCGCCATCTCCTCCTCGAGGATGGGAGAAATCATCGGAAGCGCGACCGCTTGACCGTGCGGGTGGTACAACGTCCCCCCCGATTCGGGTCCTCCGTTTTCGAACAGGAGCACCGACTTGATGGCGGGTTCCGAAGCCAGCGCTCGGAAACGGCGTCGGTACATTTCGAAGATCCGACGTCGATGCTCGAACGGAAGAAGCGGGAGCGCCGGTTCGTGATTCGGGCTTTGAATGATCACTTCGTGAATACCGGTCCCGGGGAGCCGCGGAAACAAATCGGATGGGTTGGATTTCGCGACCGGAGCGGCATCGCGCGCGACCGTCGGGAAGCGGTTCGGGATCACTCGGACGGTCCACCCGGGCTGATTCGCGTGCGATTCCGCCGGACGGTCTGACTCAACTTCGGGGGGAGTTCGTTCCTCCCGACCTTCGCAGAAGGGACAATCCTGGTTCGCGGAGGGCGAGGGCGGTGTCCCATACTCGTTCGGCCGAGCCAGCCGGTCCTCGGCGACGATGACCCACCGACCGGAAACCGGATCGCGACGTAGTTCGGACACTTTCGCGTATCGGCAACCCAGGTTTCCGATGTTAATGAGCGGCGGCTCCCGAGTTTCCCATCTCGGCCAGCGTCCCGGCGATCAAGGGAACCAAGAGCTCGTCCGCTTCGAGTCCCCCGTGCGCACCGACCGAGTACCGCGAGGGGGGCGCAATCCCCGGCGGCAAGTAGGTAAGTCCCACCGGGCTGGGGACGAGAACGAGCAGGTCTCCCAGTCGCTCTCGAATCTCTGGATGATAGGGCGGTGGTCCGAAAAGCCCCCCCTTCAACGCGGCGCCCATGGAGATGACCCGGGAACCCGGAGGCAAGCGTCGGGCGAGGGCTTTCTGTAATGCGACTACCTGGCCGGGCACCGCAGAGAAAAATCCCGAACGACGATCTCCCGCCGGGGGGCGGGACAGGAGAGCCATAATCTCCGGCTCGCGCTCCAGTCGGATCCTCGCCGCGATCGTCGCCGGGACCTGGCCGTGGTCTCCGGTAATGATCAGGGACGTGCTCGCGCGGCGCCGAGAGCCGATGTGATCCCGGACGAACTCGATTAACCGCGCGAGTTGCTGGATCTCGAGTCGGATCAGGTCTCGCAACGGGCCCCGTCGGTGCTGCACCGTGTCGAGTTCATCCCAGTACGCATAGATCACCGAGGGAGCGCGGGGTCGGTCAATCAGGTGAGCAAGCTGATGCGCAAGGTCCGACGCGGTAACGTACGGGACAAACTCGGCGCCGTCGTAAAGGAGCCGAGTGAATCCCGTCCCGGAGAACTTTTCGCGAGTGAGGGCGATGCCCCGAACCCCGCGACGAAATATCGAGGGAACACCCGAGACGAGGGAAGGGGTCCAATGCGGACCGACCAACGATTCCGGGATTCCAATGCCGAGCGGGGTCATACGGATCAGGTCGGCTACCAAACCGAATTTCGGGAGGTACTGCCGGTATCCACCTAGTCCGTGACGACTCGGGGGAGTTCCCGTAGATAGGCTGGTCAGCGCGGCGGTCGTCGTCGTTGGGAACACGGTGGTGATCGGCCGCGCGCGGTCGGCCCACGGAAGACTCGGGTGGGCGGGTTCTGCGTTAATCGGAGGGGCGAACGCGCTCCACCCGAGGGCGTCAACGAGGACGACGACCACCGGACCTTCGGCCGTCCCGCCGTGGAAAGGGTCCAGTTCGCGGGCTAGGGGCGGAACGAGGGGAGGACCGCCTTCCACTGAGGCGCCGACGGCGTCAACGACGGAGCGAGTGATGTTCGGAAGCGAGCGGCCGCCGTAGGCCGGCACCGGAAGCCGAAGCGATCCCTGCGCTGCGAAAAGCTCGCGGGCCATTTCGGCGACGGAGCGGCCGACCTCGGAACTCGACCGGCGCATCGACCTAGCCCACCGCGGCCCACGTTGCCCGCGGTACTTAATTTCCAGTCCCCCGCGTGGGACGGTAGTCGTCCAAGGAGGACTGGTGCCGTGTCCGCTCCGTCAAACGCTCGACGCGGACCGATGCCGTACG
Source organism: uncultured Thermoplasmata archaeon (assembly GCA_963749195.1). Lineage (GTDB taxonomy): Archaea > Thermoplasmatota > Thermoplasmata > Lutacidiplasmatales > UBA184 > Lutacidiplasma. The sequence goes on along the minus strand of CAVVLX010000007.1, from coordinate 862,868 downwards.
AACCGCCCGCCGCCGACCGACGCGTTCGGCATCCCACAGTTCGCGCGCCAGCCGCAAAGCCCGTTCCGTGAGTGGAGCAACCCCTTCGCGCGCGGCCCCGAGAGAACGGCTACGTTGGGATCGGGTGAAATCACTCCAACGAAACGCAACGCCCACCGTGGCGTATCGAAGTCCCTCTTTTTCGAGCGAGTGGGCCAGTTCTTCCGCCATTTCCTGGACCGTCGACCCGAGCTCTTGCCATTGGTCCACATCGCGGGGGAACGTATGATCCGAGGATCGGGAGCGCGGCCCGCCGACCTCCGCTCGCGATTCATGGGGTGCGCCTCTGGCCAACGCCGAGAGATCCTGGGCGAAACTTCCCATCGACGCCTCTAGCGCCTTCGGCAGGCCTTTTGCCAGCTCGCCGATCGTCGTAATCCCATGATCGTTCAGGATCTTTTCCATCTTGGGACCGACCCCCGGGATCGCTCGGACCGATAGCGGCGCCAGAAACTCCCCGATCCGCTCCGGCTCGACCAGTACGATTCCGCCCGGCTTCGCTCGATCACAGGCGATCTTCGCCACGACGCGAAACGACGCGATGCCGATCGAGGCGGGAAGATCGAGCTCTCGGTTCAGTGCCCGCTGAATCTGGATCGCCTGGGCTCGAACTTCCTCGGCGCGCGAGGTCGGAAATTCGATGGCGGCTTCGTCGATGCTCTGCGGGAAGACTCCCGCGGAGAATCGTTCGAGGAGCGAGAAGACCTGGCGAGAAATCTGCCCGTACTTCTCGAAATCAGGGGGAAGCCACACGGCGTCGGCGCAGAGCCGGTCGGCTTGCCCCACCGGCTGCGCACTCCGGACCCCAAAGGCGCGCGCTTCGTAACTTGCCGATAGGACAACGCCGCGCGACGGGCCATTTCGAGGCGAGGGCCCGACGATGACCGCTCGCCCCCGGAGCTCAGGATGGTCCCGCAGCTCGCAGGAGACGTAGAAGGCATCGATGTCGAGATACGCCCACCAGCGCGCGGAGTCGTCCGAGCTCACGGGGATCGTCCAAAGTCCACTGCCTTCGCGTCCACCGTGATCCCGCGGGATCCGATCGTGTACGGTTGGACGGTACGGGCATGGGCCGTGCGACGCATTTTGAGAATCCGCAAGGACAACCCGACGCGATGACCGTCGGACGCCGTGTTGTAGCCCATGAGAATGACCCCGTCGGCCACATACTCCGAGAGTCCGTCCCGCGTGACTTCGGGATGATCCGGGTCCGCCTCCGCCGTGAGAATCGTCGTAGCTCCGGCGGATCGGCACGCGGCCGCGAGGGTGAACAACGTCGACCGTCGGCCGGGTTCGTCGTCGCTCAACATATTGAGCAGCGAGACGGAGTCGACCGCGATCCGACGGGCATCGAGGGCTTGGAGCTCCTTCCCCAGTTCCCCCTGGATCCGATGCAGATTTTGTCGCGTCTCCTTTGGGTCGAGTCGTACGATCTTGAGGAGGCCCTTCTCGACTGCCGTATCCACCGGCCAGCCGAACTGACGCGCGCTTTCCAATAGTTGAGGAACGTCTTCTTCGAGGGACAGGAAGATCCCTTTCTCCCCCTTGGTCGTTCCCGCAAGTAAGAATTGGAGGGCGAGGCAGGTCTTCCCGGTGCCGGGAAGCCCGGTCACGAGGACGACGTGACCGTTCGGGAATCCGCCCTCGAGCATCTCGTCGAGGCCGGCAACGCCGGTCGACACTTTGGATCGAGACGATTCAGATCCGCTCATATTGGGTCGTCACCAATCCCGACAGCGCGCTGACGCGGATGACGAACCGTCCTTGATGTTCATGCGGCACACGAGATAGAACCGACATGAACTTCTCGATCAACATGACTCGCTGGCGATGCGAGTGCGAGGGACTGGTCGTCCAGGAAAACGAGAGCACTCCATCGACCGAATCGATGACGGCCTGCTCCACCGCAACGGGGGCGACCCCGCGGGACAACAAGAGATAGACCACGCCCCCCCACTCCTTCGCCCGACGACGCAATCCTTTGAGCAGTGTGAGGAGGCCGTCGGGATCGACCCCGGTTCGCACTAAGAGATCCGTCAGCGAATCGACGATGAGGAGATTTCCCTCTCCGTCTTCTTCGATCGCATCGGCCAGCGACTTGAGCGAATCGGTGCCGTCGGATCCCCGCTTCGGCCCTCCGCCGAGCAGTAGCGGGCTGCGCACGGAAGACCACGAGGGGGGAACGACGGAATCGGCAAAGTACGTCGGCGACAGGTCGTGGAACTTGACATGGCGTCGAAGCACGTCCGGATAGCTTCCGACGAACGATCCACCCACTTCCGCGAGAACTTGGTCTTGCGAGCGCGTGACACTGATGTATGTCACGGCTTTTGGATAGGTGAACGGTCCTTTGGCGGTCCCCAGAAAGAACTGGTGTAATCGCGGATCGTCGTAGTGCAGCATCAGATGGACGGCGGACGTTAGTGCGAATTCTTGGTGGCCGGCACCGGGCTCACCGATCAGCAAGACGACGGAACCGGCCGGCAGTCCCCCGGTGAGAAAGTCGAAGTCCGGGATCCCGGTAGGAATCCGCGGACCGGCCGATCCTCGAGGAACCTCCGGGAGGGAGTTCACGGAATTGAGGGGGACCCGAAAAGGTCGAGGAGATTCCATCGCCATGATTGAAGGGTTCCTAACGAAAGACGGCGCACCTCCGTTTCCCCAAGTCTCCTATTAGTAGCCTCGGTTGGAAGCGCGCCGATCACGGCGTCGAGGGACCGGACTTCTGAAATTCGCGGAGCAGGACCGTGGCATACGCGCCCTTCGGGAGAGCGAAATGAAAATCGAGGGCGGTCGCCCCCCCCCTGGTCGGGTCGGAGGCGATGGACGGACTCGAAATACCGATCGGAGGGATCGGGAGCGAGATCGGTCTCCAGGTCCCCGCGCTGGAGATTTCCGGGGTGTGTGGAGTTTCAAAGGAGCGGCGTTCGACCCCCTCTTGTCGAAGCAGTTCGTCGAGGAGCGCGCCGGGGCGGCCGTAGCCTGGAACGGTTCCGAAACCCACTAGGGGCCCTGCAATCCGGGCTCGCCCCCGCTCGATCAGTTCTTGGCATTCCCGCCGGTTGTCCGGGAGGACGGGCACCGCATCCGCTCCGGAGAGCGTCCCGTCGCGATGGATTCGAATGATCCAATCGCCGTCGATCGCCTCAGCGATCGACCGGGGTTCCCGCCATCGTTGGCTAAGCCACCGGTTGAAGATCCATGCCTGATAGGCGTGAACGAACAACATCCGCAGCTCGCGCGAGAGCGCCCGCAATGCCCTTTCGGGCGATTGTCCGCGCGCGAGGTGCTCCAGCATCGTTCGCTCGAATCGATAGGCCGGGGGGAATTCCTTCAAGGCGCGCTGGGGGTCGTGATGGGCGGCATAGGCGCGCCGCGCGTCGGCGCCCGGACCTTGATCGTTCGGAGCGATCGCGGTGAGATAGAGATCGACCGCGCCCCCGACGTCCCCCTGCACCAACCGGCGGCCCACGAGATGCGTCACCGGCCGGACTTCGCCAAATCGCTGCAGGCCGAAGAAATTTGGAAAACCCCCGACGGATCGGAGCTCTGTTTCGATCTGAGTGCAGCGACGGACCGCCTCCTCCGCCGGGAAGGGAACCTCTCGGAGGCGAATCGTGAACGCGTTCCCGTAGTGATGACCGAGGGAAAGACCGTCGCGAGATCGATACCATTCCAGAAAGACTACCTCCGGGAGCGCAAGGTTATCGCTCGGGGGAAGCCCCTTGTACGAAAAGAGTCGTTCCGCCACCGCCCGTCGATCCTTGGTCCCGGCCCACTGAATCGAGTGGGCGGAGAGTCCGAGCCGTCGGGCGATCGCGGCCCCCAGCTCGTGCTGTTCCCAATTGCGGCTCTCGACGCGCGCGACCGTGTACAACCCGTCGGGGTCCGGGAATGGATATGCAGAGATCTCCCGAACATGAAAATCGTCGGACTCGGACTTGAGGCGACCGACGACGCCGGCACCGGTACTCGCGTACAGCTCCATCCCGACGGCAGTTTCGGATCCCGGGGGCCGAGGGACGTCGAGTGGCACATTTTTGGGACCGTCGCCGCATATAATTACGTAGTTCCGCCATCGCAGAGAATCTGATGATCGATGCTACGGCCCGGGTCGTTCAAAATATCATTGAGATCCGGGTCGGCGCCGAACTCTGGACTTGCAAACCGCAGACCACCGCCACCGGGGCATTGACCCGTCGAATCGCGGCGCTGTTTTCGACGGAGTATCTGACGTACCGATCCTCCGAACCCGGCGAAGTACACTCGACGGTATCCTACCATCCGAAACGCGACGAGATCATCATTCAGTCGGGAGAAGAACGTTGGAGGACGCAGTCCACGCCGTTCGGACCGATCACCTTCGACTACGGCGGGGTCCATTACAGCATCTTTGAGAAATTGACCGGACGGTTCGGGATCCTCGAGGGAACGAAGATCGTTGCGGAAGGGGAGCTCGGATTCCGATCGTGCAAAATACGTCAGTACCCGCCGGGACTCGAGACCTTCCTCGCGGACCTCGCGCTGGGGTATCTGATCCGGACTCTTTTCTGGGAGATGCTCCGTTAGGTGGGCACGCGAGCGACTCCCAGGTCGTGGTCGAGTTCAATCTCGTCGTGAATGGCGTGGACTGAAACGAACTCGGGCCACGCTCGGGAGCTGTGAACGTCGTGGGACAGCAGCCAGCCCCCGGGTCGCAAGTGCGGCCAGGCCGTCGAGTACTCGTAGCTCATCGTCGCGAAATCGTGAAGGCTGTCATGGAGGAAGGCATCCAAGGGGTCCTCGCGCGAGCTCAGAACCGTTGGAAGGATCGCCTCACTCCGGCCGACGTGACGCGTCCATCGAGACTCGAGTCGGGGTGGCACCAGCCACCCGATCGGCCGATCGACGACGCGTTGCCGCTGCGATTCGGGGATCTGCCCGAGGGCAAACCGCGCAATGCCGATGGAGTCGAGATGCCCGTCCCCCCCATTTTTTTCCATCGCTTCGAGCACGAAGCGGCTGCTGTATCCGGCGGAGATCCCGGTTTCGACGAGCCAACGCGGCTGAACCGCGCGGACGAAAACATACAAGAGGGGCGCCTGCCAGAGCGCGCCGGACGCCGGCAGCGAGCCTGCTTCCGCCTCGAGCGCTCGACGCAGGGACGCCAATTCTGAAAAATAGCTGTCAAGGGTCGCGACCGAAGCACCCGTCAGGTGGGCGAGCGACGTCCGGCTCACCGAATACATGGGTCGCCAATCCAGAAAACGGGGGTGCTCCGAGAAAGGGACTTCCTGGTGAAACAGCTCGTGTTTCCATACGTAGCGACTCCAAAGGAATGGGTGGGCGATCCAGTGGTGAGTGCGCCGGCTCCAACGATGGCTCCAGTCCTCGGGCATCGTTGGCTTCCTCGGAGCCCGCCGGGTTCTCCGCGGAGCTTAAGAGTGTCGGCGTCCCGAACCGGCTTTCGGAGCTCTCGAGGGACCGGGTGGCGCCGGCCAGCCCAGCAGGGCCCGGACCCCATGGATGGGACGACGGCGAGCCGAAACGTGGGGCGCTTGGAATACGTGGTAGGGAATCGGAAGCAGGAGCACGCTCCCCACGAGTACGGTGAGCGCCGCGGCGGCGTACGCGAAATGCACTCCTTCGGCCACGAACAGCCAACCGCCGATCAGGGTCCCCACAAGCGCCCCGGCGCCGGCGACGGCATTGTAGAGTCCTAGCGCACGCCCCCGACTCGAACGACCGACCAATCGAACGAGAAACAGCGTGCTCGCGGTGCTGATGAACGCCCATGTCACGCCGAGCAACGCGTTCAGGAGGGTCAACCATCCCACCAACGCGGGACTTCCGAGTCCGAACAGAATGTAGAGCGGACCCCAGATGAACAACAGCATCAGCACGACGCGTCCTCCCAACGATTCGAGGAAGACCCATTTCGGGGAATGCCATTCCACGATCTTCCCGGAGTGAAAGAAGAGCGCCGTGGAGGCCGCGCTGGCGCCGAGGTAGGTGATGAAGATCGCCGCATCGGAGAGATGGGCATCCTGCCAGAGGAAAACCGGGAAGGGGCCGTAGAAGATCGCGAAGCCCACGGTCATGACGCCGAGTGCCGCGAGAAAAAGATACTCGCGTCGCGGGAGGCGCTCGGACCGTCCCCGGGTCAGGTCGACGAGGTTGAGGACGCGCGTGCGAAAGTGTCGGACCCGCTCGACCACGCCGCGATGCAGGTTCAGGAGGTCGGAGACACTGCGACGCTCGATCCGGATCGCGGGTTCTTCGATCCACGCCCACGCAATGCCCGCGCCGACGATGGCGAGGACGCCCGAAAGGAGCAGGAGTCCCGTCATGACCGCGATGATCGAGGGGCCAATGTGAATGACGAACAGCCACACGAACCCGAGACCGAGTCCGACGGTCGTCCCGAGCCCAGAGATCAAGCCGAAGAGACCGATGTCTTGCGGCCACCAGCGTTTGTTTCGCGTCTCGAGCAGCAGCATCGTTCCAATCGGCGCGCTCGCGGCGGAGGCGAGGCCCTCGACCACGTTGAGCCAAAAATACGTCAGCAGGTTCTGCGCTAGGGCGATGAGAATGATGCTGACCCCGGTGGCGAGAAAGGAGGCGACGAGGAAGTATTTTCGATGCGCCACCCGATCCGACAGATTCCCCCACAAGATCGTGAAGGGAACTTGACTCATTGAGCTCGCAGCGATGATGATCGTGACGGCGAAGGCCGTCGCTCCGAAATGTTGTAGTGCGAGGAGCGGAATGAGGGGGGTCGCAATCCCATCCGAGATCGCGAGCGGGAGATACGCGAGGAACCAGAGGTCACTCGTGGACGGCCGGATTGCGGGCTGCGCTTTGACGTCCATCCCGGAATCCTCGCAACGTCCTGGCCGTCCGAAAAGCGGGCGACCGACCCATAAAGTCTCGGCTCAGCTGGAAATCGCGGAGCGGCGGACTCGGTTTCGTCGCGAGGTTCTCGCCGAGAATCGGGGTCAGTTGAACGGAACGTCGAGACTGGTGAGCAGTTCGCGATGCTCGGCTCCCGAGATCCATTCTACCTTGAGATAGTCGCGGAGAAATTCGTCCGATACGCCGAGTCGACGCGCCTCCACGACAACGAACCGATACGCTTCGATTTCCGTCCAACGCTGCACGTAGCTCACTTTCCCATCAAACAGGTTCGCGCCGGCTTGGCGCTGGCGTACGTGGCAAAGTTCGTGATAGATATCCATGAACAGTGTCATCGCCGGACTTTCGCGCAGATGCTCGACTCCGATGACAATGCAGTTGGCTTCGGGCGAGACGACGGGCTTCCAGCGTCGACGGAGGCGGCGACGCATTCCAGGCGGAATTTCGTACGGAGCCACATACATCCAAACATCCCCTTCGACTACTTCCACCTGGGATTCGCTGAACAGCTCTTTCCGTTTCGCAGATTCCGGCTCGAGCCTTCGGGCCGGCGGAAGCTTATCCAACCCGGGAAATGTCAAGAGCAACGGGTGCCGACCGGGGGCCAATTTCCGGTTAATCCGGAAGCTTGCAGGCGGTTCCCCCGGTCGACGTACGCTTGATCGACTCCCTGCCATCTCGCGCCGCTGACACCTCCTTCACCTTAAAGTTAGAGGGAACGGTGCTTTTTCCTTCCGTGACTTGCCGAGAATCATGCGTTCCCGAGCCCCCCCATCTACCCTGACTCGTCTCGAGACCGTACGAGTCGGTCATGCGCTAACCCCCGACGGATCTTCTGGGACCACTGCCGTCCTGTTCGGGGCCGCCCGACCCATGGTAGTGGACGTTGGAGGAGGGGCCTCCGCTACTTACGATACGGCGTCTCTCGCGCTCGATGCGACGTTCGGACGACGATGGGCGGTCTTCTTCTCCGGGGGATCTCTCTTTGGACTCGACGCGGCGAGAGGAATACGAACCCGAGTATTGGAGGAAGGAGGTGGCAGTACAGCCTTCGAGAATCCGAATCCGATTGTTCCCATCACGGGAGCCGCTCTTTTCGATTTGCCTCGAAAGTTAGGCCCCGTGCCCGACTACCTGCCGCTCGGCTACGAAGCGGCGCGTGCGGCCACTAGCCATCCGGTCGTTCAGGGCCGAATGGGAGCGGGCGCGGGAGCGACGGTGGGAAAATACCTCGGACGCAAGCACGCCATGCCCGGAGGATTGGGAAGTTCGGCATTCTTCACGAAATCCCTGGGGTGGGTCGGTGCTTTGGTGGTTGTCAATGCGATAGGGGCGATTCGGAGTCATTCCACCGGGAATTGGTTGGCCGGCGCGCGTGGCCGGAAAGACGAGGTGGTTCCTCCGACACTTGGCTCAACAAGAAAACCTGCGGGCAGTCGCGGCACGACACTTGCGCTGATCGGCACGGAGGTTGCGCTGGAGAGGCCGGCCCTGTACCGACTCGCCGTTGCCGCTCGACTCGGACTCGCCCGAAGTATCGTGCCTTACAACAGCTCCCCGGACGGAGACGTTGTTTTCGGATTCTCCACCGAACGGATCCCCCGGCCCCGTCAGGAGCGATGGCCTGGGGCGACGGTCGATCAACTCGCGCTGGCGGCGACCGAGATCTCCTCCGTCGCCGCCGAGAACGCCGTTCGGAGATCGCATCCGTGAGTGCGGGTCATCCCGTTCGTCGTAGGGTTGTTCCCCGCAACCCTCGAATGAGATCGGTTTTAGTGACGATTCCAAGAATCTGTCCTCGGTGGGCCACGAGCACCGCGGGATACCGCGTCAGGAGACCCGCGAGTAGATCGGCAGGGAAGTCCTCATCGACCTGAGGATACGCTTCCTCCTGAACCTCCCGGATCCGTACCCGACGGCCGGACGGTTGGGCCAGGGCGCGGAGCAGCGCGGCTTCGGAAAGCGACCCGGTGACGCGACTTCCGTCGACGACCGGTAGCTGAGAGAACGCGCCCCGTTCCATCAATTGGGCCGCCGCGGATAGCGGCTCGTTCGCGTCGACCGTAACAGGAGAACGGTTCATCAGATCCTTGACAGTGAGCTTGGGGGAAGCGATTCCCTCTTGCTCCTCGAGGTACGCCAGAATCTGTTGGACGAGATCGAAGGAGGGACGGATCTGACCGCGTTCGATACGGGACAAAGTTGCATCGCTCCGACCCACAGCCCGCGCCACCTCTCCAAGAGGGATCCCGAGGGAGAGGCGGCGCTTGCGTAGGTCGGCTAGAGCATCCATGGCACGCCAGGACTTCTTGGCGCCATATGGGGCTTTGGGGGTTTGCATCTGGCGTAATCTCGCTGAGCCCTTCGGCGGAGGCGGGCCGCCATACCACGAATCGGCACCCGCCCCCGCAAGCTACTGGCCCCGGCGGGTCGTTCCTCTCGCGCACCGAATGGTCCCCGAAACCACGAGGGGGGGAAAGGTACAAAGCCTTCCGCCGGATTTCCACCTAGAGGATCGATGACCGCTCCTCCTCGTCGGATCGCATGGGTAGTGGCCCCGCCAGAGATCTGCTGTCTCTGCAAAGAGCCGCTCGGCCTTCCTGCGGAGACGAGTTCTTGGAACGGGAACCCCGCGCACCGAGACTGCGTCCGGATCCACTTGATTCAGCGCGATCCCGCGTTTCGGGAGACGGACTCGGACGACACCCCGTCGGAGGAGGGACCGGACACGGTGGACGGGGTATTGCCGCGGGACGATGATGATCCGGAGTTCGAGTAAGGCGAGCATCGCACCCGACTGATCTGCCGGTTATTTGCCACGGGGTGACCCCCCCTTCGAATCGCAATCAATAAGAACCCACTCCATGTCTGGAGGGTAGACCGATTGTCGGTCAAGGGCTCACGGATGCCGGAAGTCGTCATCACCTGCGATTGGACCTTGATGAGCAATCATCACGGGAAGGAGTTCCTGGGGTTCGGGACCACGACCCCGGCGTACGGGCTCCCCGAGTCGGTGTACAAGCGGCTCTTCTATCCCGAGATGCCCGTCGATGAGCACGGATACCCCCGACAGGCGCCGTACGGAATGCGCAAGATCGAGGCCTCCCTCTTGGACGGGGGTTTCGACGCCCGCATCGTCCACCCGAGTCACTTGAACAAGTACATGCCGGGACCGGCGAAGGTCCTGCTGATCTCGGGCCACGACTACCTCGGAATGAATCCCCCGAGCTCGACCTTCGGCGGCATCATGCGTCGCGAACCGATGAACGCGACGAATTTCAAGCGCATGCTGACGCAATCGTGCGTCGTCGAGGCTCGCAAAGCCGGGATGAAGATCATTGCGGGCGGACCATGCGCCTGGCAATTGGCTCCGGCCACTCGGATGAAGTTGCCCTGGATTCAAGAGTTTCTCGACTCATTCGGGGGGATCGACACGGTCGTGGAGGGCGAGGCCGACCTCTATGTCCGCGAGATCGTGAAGAAGGCGCTCAACGACGAATACATGCCCCCGCACGTCGTCATGACGCCTAAAGAAGCCCCGAAGGTCGAACAGATCAGCTCGATCCGCTACCCCAGCGTCAACGGGCTCATCGAGATCGGTCGCGGCTGCTGCCGTGGATGTTCCTTCTGTTCCGTCACCACGCGGCCCACTCGCTGGTATCCGCTCGAAAAGATCGAAGAGGAACTCAAGATCAACGCCGCGCTCGGGATCCGCAAAGGGCTCCTGCATTCGGACGACGTCTATTTCTACGGTAGCCCGAACGTCATGCCCCACGAGGACAAGCTCCTGCCCCTGTTGTCGCTCGCCAAGCGCCACTACGCTCAGGTCGGGTGGAGCCACGTCGCGATCGCCTCGCTGATGACCAAACCGAAGCTCCTCTCGAAGTGCGCGGAAATTCTGATCGACGATCGGCAAAGCTGGTGGGGGGTCGAGGTCGGCGTGGAGACGGGGTCCCCGCACATGATTACCGCGGCCATGCCGGGAAAGGTGGCTCCCTTCAAGGCGTCGCAGTGGCCGGAGCTCGTGGTTCAGGCCGCCGGCCTGATGAACGACAATCATGTCTATCCGGCGTGCACGTTCATCGTCGGACTCCCGCAGGAAACGGAAGAGGATGTGCTGCGCACGATCGACTTGATCGATGATCTTTGGGACTTCCGCGCGCTGCTCGTTCCCATGTTCTTCGTTCCTCTCGGGCATCTCAAGAGCCGCGACTGGTTCCGCCGCGACATGCTCTCCCAGTCGCAGCGGGAGCTCCTCAAGCGCTGCCTCACCCACGGGATCCGGCAGTCCAAGAGCATGCTTTCGGAGTTCTTCGATTGGGAAGGAACCCACACCTACGCCTACCGATACGCGTTCCGGGGCTTCATCGCCTTCCTCGAAGGCGTCTCGAAGATGAACGGACTCTGGAGCCCACCCCAAAAACCGGCCCGCCCGATCGTGGACCCCTTAACGTATCCGGACCGCCTCCCGATCCCGACGATCCCGGTTCGCGAGTGATTCAACGCTATTCTTGATTGTCCGGTAACGGACCATCGGAGACTTCGACCGCTTCCCCTTCCCGATGGACCGGCCGCGGGGGTCGGTACGTCGGCAACGGTCGGTCGACGGGGGTCGGCGCGCGAAATCCGATCACACTCAGCGTCGTTTCTCGGCCGTTCCCGTCGTAGGCGCGCCACGATCCGGAACCGTACGGATATCCGAGGATGATGTGGCGGCGTCCCCAACCACGGAACAATTTCAGATCCGCATCCGAAGGGTGGAGCGCGCCGGATGGGTGGGAGTGCACCGTGCCCGAAACGCCGAGATCGACGGGAAGCATCCAGAGTTGGAAGTTCGCATGCCGTCGCCCGGCCGTCGTTCCGGGCAGGAGCAGCAGCTCGGAGATCACTCCCGGTTCGTCGGCGCGCAAGACGCCCCCAAATTCGTTGGGATAGGCCGATTGCGCGCAAGCCAGCGCGGAATCCAGGCACCGCCGCGTGATCGCCGTCGGGCTCGAGCCAATCGCGGCTCCCCCGACGCGCCGCTTACGCTGCGGGCGGAAGATTGGCATCGATCGTCGCCTCCGAATCCGGGCGCTCTTCCGTCCACGGAAGGATCTTCTTGCCTTTCAGTCGGGCGTAGAATTGCGATCCGAACCGGATAAAGACCGCCCGCCGCGGGGATCGATAGACTTGGACCGTCGATTCGGCCGGCATTGGCAGTTCCTCTCGGCCGTCGACGACGATCACCCCCGGGCGGTCGGGATCGACCAGCCGGACGGAGACGGTCTTCAGAGGATCGATCACCACGGCCCGTTGAGATGCCTGGAATGGAGCCAACGCGGCCACCAGAATCCCCTCGACCGTGGGTTCGATGATCGGCCCCATTGCCGATAGGGCGTAGGAGGTGGAACCGGTCGGCGTCGCGACGATGACCCCATCGCCCCGGAGTCGGCCGGCGGGTTGGCCGTTGATCCCGATCTCAAAGAGCCGCATTTTGGCTACTTGCGACGAGTGCACCACGATTTCATTCGTGGCGTCGGGAAGGTTCGCGCCTTTGAGTTGAGCCGAGAGCTTCATTCGGGATTCTAAGAAATAATCCCCTCGAACCAGACGGTCGAGCGCGGTTTCGAGTGCCTTCGGCTGACTCCCGTCGATCTCGGCGAGAAAGCCGAGCGTCCCCGCATTGATGGGGAGCAGTGGGGCAAGCGATTGCTGTAGGGCGGACAGAAAGGTGCCATCTCCGCCGATCGCGACCAAAGCGTCAACTTCCATCGATTCGAGCGGGGCGTGGTCCGCGTCGAGATGGAGGTGGCTGGCGGTCTCGTCGGACACGACGGTCTGCGCGCGATCCCTGAGTAGGGCGAGCGCGCGAGGCACGAGTTCGAGGGCTTTCGGCTTCTGCGGATGCGCCATGATCCCGATCTTCACAGGTATCCGCCTCCGGGCGCCTCTCGGGCGAAGATCGGATCCCCCCAGGCGAAAATGCTCGTGTGGCGCTCGAGGTTCAGGGGTAGCTCCTCCAGGGAACCTCCGACCGCATCCGAAACGCCCCCGCCGGCCTCCAAGAGAATCCGATAAGCGGCCGCGATGTCGGTGACGCGCAGATTGCGATTCGGTACATCGTTCTCGAAGAAGTAGGCATCCGCCCCTCCTTGAGCCACCATCGCCATTTCGAACGAGGCGCACCCGAGCGAGCGAGTGCGTCGGCCCTTCCCTGCGAGAGCGACCGCCCGCGGGGTCGCATGGCGGCCGAGGTTGATGAAGAAAATTTCGGTGCGCGCGTTCCAGGATCGCGTTCGAATACGTTGTCCGTCGCGGAAGGCGCCCCGTCCCCGGGAAGCCCAGTAGGTCGTGCCGTGCACCAAATCATGGACCACTCCCATCTCAATGCCCGCCAAATTCGATTCCCCCAAGGCGACGGAGATCGTGAAGAACGGAAGTCCCCGCAACGCGTTATGGCTCCCATCGATCGGGTCGACGACGAGGGTACGCGCGCCGCCGCGACGGACGAATCCGACCTCCTCGCTGAGGACGTTCCAGTCGACCTTTTCGTCTTCCAGCACCTTGAGGATCTCGAGCTCCGCGATCCGATCCAACTGCTCCGTCGGACTCCCGTCCGCGCCCATGGCGACGACGTCGCCCCGATGGGGGGACGATTTCGCATGACGTACGACGGCCTGCACCGACGAACAGATTCGAAACAGAAGTTCGAGCTCGGGGGAACGAGGGAACGCCACGGGCTCCAGACCGGGGCGGCGTACATACGATTTAGGGCGACTGCGCGCCGGCGAGATGTTAAATGAAGCACCTACGTCGCGCCGCTTCGTGGAGTTACAGTTCCTCGGCGGGGCCTCCGAGATCGGCAGCCTCGGATTGGTCGTTCGGGATCAGGGCCGAACGTTACTGTTCGACTACGGCATGACGCCCACCGATCCCCCGTCGTTTCCTCGACCGGCCCCCACGAACATCGACGTCGCGTTCCTCTCGCACGCTCACTTGGACCATTCGGGGAGCACCCCGATCCTCAGCCGCCTTCCGAACACGCGGATCGTCGCGACACCCGTGACCATCGCCGTGGCTGATCTGTTGACGAAGGACGCGCTGAAGATCGCGCGTCTCGAAGGATACATTTCCCCGTACGACGCGGGCGACGTGCGCGCCCTTCATTCTCGCTATACCGCCATCGAACGCAAGCAAACGTTTCGACATCACGGAATCGAAGTACAACTGGCTTCTGCTGGCCACATTCCGGGGGCCACCATGTACCTCTACCGTGGCGAACGGGACCTCCTCTTTTCGGGGGACGTCCAAACGATCCCTACTCACCTGGTAGGGGGCGCGGAACCGGTGGATTGCCATACTCTAGTTTTGGAATCCACCTACGCCGGTCGCGAGCATCCGGACCGCAAAGAGACCGAGCGCAAATTTCGGGACAAGGTCGCCGAAACGGTTGAACGCGGCGGAAAAGTGATCGTCCCGGCATTCGCCGTGGGCCGCGCGCAGGAGGTCCTGATGACGCTCCAATCCACGGGCTATGACGTTTGGCTGGATGGCATGGCTCGAAGTGTCAACAACATCTACCGGAGCGCTCCGGAATATCTCGCCGATGCCCGACGTTTCCGTCGCGCGCTCGAGTCCGTGACCGAAGTTCAGCATCCGGCCGATCGCCGACGCGCCCTTCGAGAGGCGGACGTGATCGTGACCACGGGCGGGATGCTCGACGGCGGTCCGGTCTTGTTCTACATCGGGGAGGTTTATCGCGACGCGAACAGTTCGATCTTATTGACCGGATTCCAGGTCGACGGATCGAATGGTCGGCAGCTCTTGGACAGCGGAACGTTGACCGTGGACGATACGACGATCCGGCCGACTTGTGAGGTGCTCAAGTTTGATTTTTCAGCTCATGCGGGACATTCCGAACTCGTCGATCTGGTCCGGAAGACGCACGCCGAGAAAGTCGTCCTCATGCACGGCGACCAGCGCGAGCACCTCAAAGAAGCGCTCGACGGCGAGTGCGAGGTTCTCCTGCCCGAGAACGGGAGTCGGTTCACGGTCTGAGTCGACGACGACTATTCGGTTTCGATCTCGATCATCCCGGCTTCGACCCGGATCGGATAGACGTGGAGGGGATCGACGCCGCCTTGCGGCGGCTCCATCCCGAACGGATCGACGAGGACCGCCCCCGAGGCCAAGTCGAATTGTGCGTTGTGCTCCGGGCACATCACATGCCCTTCCTCAACGATCCCATCCGCGAGAATTCCTCCCAAGTGAGGGCAGATTCCGGTCAACGCAAAGATCCGACCCGCCCATCCAACCAGGAGGATCGAGGATCCATTGACCGTGACTTCCCGACTGGCGCCGTCTGGGAGAGTGGCGCGTGCGACGCCCGTCGATTTCCATGGCATGAGCGCGCAGTAGGTGCTTGCCTACTTTATTCCTAGGAACCGGACGAGCTCCTAACCCTCTCGGATTTCAAACGACTCGACCGGGGGAAGCGGCGCGGATTCCGCGAACAGCGATCGCTCCCGCAGTATCCGTTCCACCGTCTTTCGAAGGGTTTCAATTCCTTCTCCGTTCTCCGCCGAGACGGCGAGCCGTTGACCCGGTCGGCGCAGGAGGTCGGATTTCGTTTCCACCTCCAGAATCGGTAGCTTCGGAAACTCCTCGCGCCAGCGACGGAGCAATTGTTCCTGTTCTTCGACCGTATAGCCGGAGGTGCCCGTGGGGTCGATTACAAAGAGCACGATGGAAGCCGCGCCTTCCACAGCCGTCTCGGCTTCCGTTTCTGCGGGGTTCGCCTTTCGGGCGCGACCGAGCATCCCAGGGGTATCCATGACTTGCAACCGGTCGAAGCCCAGGTCCGTATGCCCCACCGCAATGGCGAGCGTAGTGAACGGGTAATCCGCGACTTTGGGCCGCGCCGTCGAGAGTCGGGCGACGAGCGAGGATTTACCGACGTTCGGAAACCCGGCGACGACTAGGGTCGGCACACCCGGATCAAGACGTGGTCGGTCCTTGAGGAACTCATCGAATTTTCGCGCGAGTTCGATATCGACATCCACTTCTCGGACGAAACTTGCCAATCGACCGTAGAAGACCCGGACCGATTCCGCGAACTCGGTCGTCGTCGATTGTTTTCGTAGCTCGCGTTCAGCGTCTCGCGTGAGTCCACGGATCCGTTCTTGAGCTCGTCGGAGTCGGACGAGAACGCGGTCGAACTTCCCCGCACCGAATGATCGATCGAGCAGCGTTCGGGAGAACGCGGTGATCGGGGGTTTGAGGAACGGTTTCTCGAAGGCGTGGAGCTGGCGCACCACGGTCGCCGCGCTGCGGATGATCTTGAGCTGGGCGCGTCGGCGGGATCGATCGAGTCGGGATTGGCCATGGGGAGTGGCTCGGTACGCTCGCCGAAAGGCGGTGTCCAATATTGCCGATGACGGTCGCGCACCGCGGGTAGGTCGGATCGCCGCACCGCGATCTTCTCGGCCCTTTCCGCGTGACGAACGTTGGTCCATCGAAGCCGCAGAAGCTGCCCGACCGTCAATACGTTTGTTGGGCCCGCGACTGGGCTTCGATAGAGCCCCCGGGACACGCCAACCATCCCAAGCGATTTATCTTCGGGCCTAATCGGACGTCCCTCGGAGTGAGCGCGTGGCCCGTTGGATATCCGATGAGCCGGGGGAAGAAGCGACGCTCCTTCGAGAGCTCGGAATTCATGACGTGGAAGAGCTATTCACGGATGTCCCTCGCAAGGCGCGCATCGGTCGAATGGGCGTCGGCGCGGGGAAGGACGAGCCGGGGGTCGTCGCGGCGATCGACAAGATCCTGGATCGGAATCGACCCTATTCGAAATTCTCGAATTTCATCGGCGGCCGGATCGCCCCCCGCTACCTTCCGGCGGCGGTAGACGCCATCATTTCTCGAAGCGAGTTCTATACCTCGTACACGCCGTACCAGCCGGAGGCCAGTCAAGGGATCCTCCAGGCGCTATTCGAGTTCCAGAGCCTTTGGGTCGAGCTGACGGGTCTCGACGTGGCCAATGCTTCCCTGTATGACGGTGCAACGGCCTCCGGGGAGGCGCTCTTGCTCTGCCGACGCGTTCACGAAGGCAACCGGTTCCTGGTCCCGGCCAGCCTGCCTTGGGAAGAAAAGAGCGTCCTGCTGAACTACTCCACGGGGCATGGGATCCGGATCGAGGAGATCCCGTTCGATCCGCGTACCGGATCTCTCGACTTGAACTGGATCCGGACAGAGATCGCGCGACAGGACGTCTTCGGTTTGCTCGCCGATATCCCGAATGGATTCGGCCATCTGGACGAAGGAGTCCTCGAACTCAAATCGATCCTGGGGCCGATCCCGCTCGTCGTCGTCGCCGACCCGCTCGCCCTAACCGTGATCGAGCCGCCAGGTTCGTATGGAGCGGACATCGTGGTCGGTGAAGGCCAGGGATTCGGCGTGCCCCCGTCGTACGGGGGCCCTCTCCTGGGTCTGTTTGCCTGCCGAAAAGAACTCGTCCGATATGCGCCCGGCCGAATCGTCGGCGCGACGAAGGACATTCAGGGACGTCCGGCCTACACGCTGACCCTGCAGACTCGGGAACAACACATCCGTCGGTCGCGAGCGACCTCGAACATTTGCACGAATCAATCATTGATTTCCCTGATGTTCGTGGTCTACGCCAGCATGGTGGGGGCGCGAAAGCTCGCCGAGTTGCAGACGAAGTTGTCCGAGAAGGCGCGTACGTTGTCGAGCGCCCTCGGTCGCGTTGACGGGATCCTGGCGCCTCGCTTCGAAGCGCCGTATCTCGGCGACTTCACGATCGAACTGAAGCGCGGCACGAGCGACGCGTTTCTCGACCGACTGCGACGCCGGAAGATCTTGGGAGGGCAGCCCCTTCGCGATCCACGACCCGGAGCACTGCGCCCCCCCGGAGAATGGATCCTGGTCTCCGCGACGGAGTCGGTGGAGGATCGCGATATTCAGAAGTACGCGAAAGCGGCGGCGGTCGCATTGCCCCCGGCGCTCGGAGCCTCATGACGTTTCGTCAAGCTCGGTGGGACGAACCGCCGATTTGGGAGTTGGCGCCCCCGACGCCTCCCGTCGCTTCGGATCCAATCCCGGGAATCCCAGACCGCTTGCGGCGCAAGGAGCCGTTGCACTGGCCCGAACTGAGCGAACTCGAAGTGGTCCGGCACTACACGCGTCTCTCCCAGATGAACTTCGGAATCGACACGTCCGTCTACCCCCTCGGCTCATGCACGATGAAGTACAATCCGAAGGTTTCGGAGGCGCTAGCACGGCGGCGGACCGCCGCCGAGTTGCACCCGAACCAACCGGAGGCGACCGTTCAAGGAGCTCTCGAGCTCATGTGGCGACTCGAGCGCGCCCTGGCCAAAATCACCGGTTATCCCGAAGTATCGTTGCAACCGGGAGCGGGCGCGCACGGAGAGCACGCGGCGTTGCTCATGGTGCGCGCGTACTTCCGAGGACGGGGAGAGGAAGGGACCCGAACCGAAGTCCTCCTCCCCGATACGGCGCACGGAACGAACCCCGCCTCGGCGGCGATGGCAGGGTTTACGACCCACGAGATTCCCTCCAAAGAAGGCTGCGTGGATCTGGCGCAGTTGCGGGCGGCCGTTTCGGACCGGACGGCGGCCTTCATGCTGACCAATCCGAACACCGCGGGCCTCTTCGAGTCCGAGATCCTCGAGATCGCCGAAACGGTGCACGCCGCCGGTGGCCTCCTCTATTACGATGGCGCGAACCTCAACGCGATTTTGGGGGTCACGAATCCCGGACGCATGGGCTTTGACGTTGCCCACTTGAACCTCCACAAGACCTTCGCCACCCCGCACGGCGGAGGTGGTCCGGGGGCGGGCGTACTCGGCGCGAACGAGCGCCTCGCGCCGTACCTTCCCATCCCGCGCGTCGTAAAGACCGGCCGGACCTATCGTTGGGACTACGATCGCCCGAAATCGATCGGCAAGATCAAGACCGCGTATGGAAACTTTGGGCTCGATCTTCGAGCCTACGCGTTCATCTTGTCGCACGGGGAGGAGGGACTCCGTCACATTTCCCAACGGGCGGTCCTCAATTCGAACTACGTCGGACAGAAGCTCGGCGCGTATCTCCCCCGACCGTTCCGGCCGCTGGTCAAGCATGAGTTCCTCCTCTCGGGAACTCCCCTCAAGGCGCAGGGCGTTCGCACGCTAGACCTCGCGAAACGCCTCCTGGACGAAGGGGTCCACGCCCCGACGATCTATTTCCCGTCGTTGGTCGACGAAGCGTTGATGATCGAGCTTCCCGAGACCGAAAGCCGACGGGAGCTCGATGGCTTCATCGCCGCGTTCGAACGCGCGGTTCACGATACCCCGGAAAATCTCCATGCGGCCCCGCAGTCCCTCGCCGTCGGTCGGGTCGACGAAGTGCTGGCGGCGCGCCGCCCTATGTTGTCCTGGAAGGACCTGCGCGCCGCGCCCGCAAACCTTGAAACCCTCGGAACAGTAAGTCCGGGCGCATGAAGGCCCGCGTACAGAAGATCTTCCGGAATCTCGACCCTCCACCTGAGGCGATCCTCTTGGCCAACGCCACCGATCCGCATCTCGATCAGAGCTTCTTCTACCTCTTCGATGTCCCGGCCGGAATCTTCGAAGGATCGGTGGCACTCGCGCATCCGGATGGATCGCTGGACGTGCTCAGCTCGCCGTTGGAAGCGGAAACGGCGCACGTGGCGGCCAAGCACGACCCCGATGTGCGCGTGCATGTCGTGGGGCGCGAGGAGACGGAAACGGAACTCAAGCAGCTCTTGCCCGGCGAACCGAAGATCGGGCTCAATTTCCGCGAACTGACGCATGACTGGTACGTCCGACTGGAAAAACTCCTACCTGAAGCCAAGTGGACGGACGTATCCAATGCGATCAAACTGGCGCGCGTCACGAAGGATCCCCACGAAATCCAGATGCTTCGCAAGGCGGGCGAAATCGGTTCGAAAGTCGCGCTCGAGATCCCCTCGCTGTTCAAAGAGGGCATGACCGAACTCCAGCTGGCGGCGGAGATGGAGTTTCGGATGGGTCAACTCGGAGCCAGCGGTCGTTCCTTCAGCACGATCGTAGCCTTCGGAGCCCACAGCGCCGAGCCTCATTATGCCCCCGCCGACACGCGCTTGAAGGCCGGGGATTCGGTCGTCTGCGACTTCGGGGCCATCTATCGGCGGTATGCCAGCGACATCACCCGGTCGTTCCACTTTGGCCGCCGCGATGACGAGATGAAGCGGGTCCACGAGACGGTCCAAGCGGCCCAGCTGGCCGCGCTCAATGTCATCCGCGCGGGAACGGCTGCGAAGGAGGTCGACTTGGCGGCGCGCAAGGTCATCGATGCGTCTCCCTGGAAGGGAAAACTCACGCACGGCGTGGGTCACTCGATCGGCCTGGTGGTGCACGATGGCTGGGGGTACGGTCCCAATTCGGACGATCAGTTGGCCGCCGGCATGGCGATCACCGTGGAACCCGGCATTTACTTGCCCGGGCACGGGGGCGTCCGCATCGAGGACGATGTGCTCGTCACGGAGAAGGGCTTCGAGTTTCTGACGACGGCCCCCCGTGAGTACCGCGAGGTTTCGGCGTGAAGTTCGGAGTCCTGACGGGCGGCGGCGATTGCCCGGGACTCAATGCAGCCATTCGCGGCGTCGTCTACCGGGCGCACCACTTCGGTCATGAAACGATCGGTTTCCTCGACGGGTGGAAGGGGGTTCGCGACAATCTGCACCGTCCCCTCACCCTCCCCGATGTCGGGGAGCTGGTCGGTCGGGGGGGAACGCTTCTCGGGAGCTCTCGGACCAATCCGTTTCAGAAGGACGCGGACGCCCAGAAAGTACTTGCCACGATCCGGGAGCATGGCCTCGACGCCTTGGTGGCGATCGGAGGAGACGACACCCTGTCCGCCGCCCGCGAGCTCCATCGCCGCGGAGGCAAGGTCGTGGGGGTCCCCAAAACGATGGACAACGATGTCGCGGGGACGGACTGGACCTTTGGATTTGACTCGGCGTCAACCGTCGCCGTTGAAGCGGTCGAACGATTGCGGGACACGGCCAACAGTCACCATCGAGCGATCGTGTTGGAGGTCATGGGGCGGCATGCGGGATGGGTCGCCCTCGCCACCGGTTTGGGAAGCGGTGCCGATTACACGCTGCTGCCGGAAGAACCGTACAACGAGGACGAGCTGATCCGCCACGTCCGCTCGGCGCTCGACCGACGGGGGTTCGCTCTCGTCGTCGTCTCGGAAGGGGTCGAGGTCGGGACGGCCTCCGGGTCCAAGGGCGGACACGATGAATTTGGTCATGAACTGCTGCGCGAACGAGACGTCGGGGCGCGGATCGCCCAGCGGATCCAAGACCTTGCGCACGTGGAAACCCGCAGCGCCCAAATCGGTCACATTCAACGCGGCGGCCCCCCCACGTTGTTCGATCGACTGCTCGCCACTCGACTCGGAGCAAAAGCCGTCGATCTTGCGCTCGCGGGTCGGTTTGGGGAGGTGGCGGTGCTCAAAGGGGAGATCGTGACGGGGATCGCTTTCGACGATGCGGTCGGATCGACCAAGACGGTGTCCGGCGACTGGACCGATCTCCTCCACACCTTTGACGCGTGACTCCATGCCCGTCCGCGCCCTCTGGTACGAAGATCATACGCTTTTCGTGATTGATCAACGAGCGCTTCCCCGGGTCACACGGATACGACGCCTCCGCCGGGCTAAGGAAGTGGCGGAGGCGATCCGAACGATGACGGTTCGCGGCGCTCCTACGATCGGCGTCGCCGCGGCGTACGGTATGGCGCTCGCGTCGCGAGAGTCCGAATACTCCCCGAATTCCGCCGCCCGGCTCTTTCGCGCCACTCGACCGACGGCACACGACCTCTTTGTCGGCATTGAGGTCATTCGCTCCGCGTGGCAACAGGGGGCCGATCCCGAAAAGGCGGCCGATGCCTACCGTGCTCAAGTCGTCGAAGAGTGCCATCAGATCGGCGAAGCCGGCGCCCCCCTCCTCCGTCGTGCACACCGGGTCCTGACCCACTGCAATGCCGGGGCGCTCGCGACAGTCGAATGGGGTACCGCCCTCGCTCCTATCCGCGTCGCACGCAACGCAGGGGCTCGGCTCTTCGTTTGGGTCGACGAGACTCGTCCCAGGCTCCAGGGATCGCGATTGACCGCTTGGGAACTCCAGGCGGAACGGATCCCCTACGCGATTATCGCCGACAACGCGGCCGGTCACTTCATGCAAACGGGTCAGGTCGATGCAGTGATCGTGGGCGCCGATCGGATCGCCCGAAACGGTGACTTCGCCAACAAGATCGGCACGTACGAGAAGGCGGTCGTGGCGCGAGCGAATGGCATCCCCTTTTACGTCGCCGCTCCCTGGAGCACCTTCGATGCGCGGCGGAGCTCCGGCGCCTCCATCCCCGTCGAGGAACGCGAAGGAGAGGAAGTGCTCCAGATCGGTGACCTCCCCCTCGCCCCCAAAGGAAGCGCCGCCCGGAATCCGGCTTTTGACGTAACCCCGGCCAAGTACGTTACCGCTTTTGTAACGCCGGGAGGCGTGGTGGCTCCCTCGGGTCTCGCGCGCAAGCTGCGCGGCCGGCCCCGGTGAACGATCGCGTATCCACGCGGCTTACGCCGTGACGATCGGCTCGCCGAGAAAATGCTCCACGCCGTGCAAGGCGTTCCCAATGGTCGTCGTGATGTCCATACCGAGTTGATGGAGCATCAGCACGAGGAGAATCAGAAGCACGATCGTCGAGAACCAGGCCATGGCCGATCCCATCGTTTCCCTCCTCGCGGTAAGGCGCAAACGCGAACTCGCCGTACATAAAACTCGAAGCTCCACTGGCAGCCCTGGTGCGGGCAACATTCAAGAGTGAGCGAAACTACCGCCCACGGGCGTTGCCCTGGTAGTCTAGTGGTCTAGGATCTAGGTCTGTCGAGCCTGGGACTCGGGTTCGAAGGCTCCGAGTGGTCGACCCTCTCGGTCCGGAACTCCCGACCAGGGCGTCGCCCCCCGTCGGGAGACCGGTGCTAACCCAGAACCGTTAATCGCTCAACCTTCCATTCGTCCGCATGGTCGAGGAGTCGAAGGAGCCGGAGAAGCCGACCCCTCCGTACCTCTCGCACATCGTCGCCGGCGCGCTCCATCAAGCGACGGAAAAACGTCTCACGGAACTCGTCAAGGCCGGACCCGTGCCGCGGCACTTGGCGATCATCATGGATGGCAATCGGCGATTCGCGAACCAACATGGTCTCTTGATCACCGAGGGCCATCGGCAGGGAAAGGACACGCTTGAGGAGCTGCTCAATTGGTGTCTCGAGGTCGGCCTGCGCATCCTGACCGTCTACGCCCTCTCGACCGAGAATTTTCGCCGACCGAGTGAAGAGCTGGACGCCCTGATGCAACTCTTCGAACAAAGCTTCCGGCAGATCGCGGTCGACAAACGTGTCCACGAGCACGGCATCCGAGTGCAAGCGATCGGAAACCGAGCGCTCCTCCCTGCCGGGGTCCAAGAGGCGATCGCGGTCGCCGAGCGCGCGACGGAACACTATACGAACTACCACTACAACATCGCCATAGCGTACGGCGGACGCGAAGAGATCGTCGAGGCGATTCGTACGATCGCGCGGGAAGTCCAGAATGGGCGCTTGGCTCCGGAGTCCATCGATGCCAATCTCGTCTCTCGGAACCTGTACACCGGCGATCTTCCCGACCCGGACCTCGTGTTTCGAACGAGCGGGGAGGAGCGGATCTCTAACTTTCTCCTTTGGCAGACCGCCTACGCGGAGCTGTACTTTGCCGATGTGCTCTGGCCCGGCCTCACGAAGGTCGACTTTCTACGGGCGATCCGCTCCTTCCAGAATCGGAAGCGACGTTACGGCCAGTAGGTCGGTACCCCCATCGCCATAACGCTCGAGGAATCAAGAAAAGTAGACCCACGACGATCCAGCCGATCCCGGCGATCAGGTAGGTTTCGGAGATACCGAGCGAGGCGATCAGAATCCCGCCGGCGAGCTGACCCACCGGGATGATTGCCCAGCTGCCGAGGCTATCAATCCCAAAGTAGCGTCCTTGGAGCTCGGTTGGTACGAGCAGCTGGGCACCGGAAAGCCACGCCGTGCCCGCGTACGAGCCCGCGAGCCCCATCGAGAAGACGAGCACGAGGGCCAGACTGGCGATCGGAAAGAGGGCGAGCACCACGAGCATTCCGCCCTGCAGCGCGCCGTACCCCACGACCCATGCCTTCCCCGCGAATCGAACGCCGTTGGTCCGGCCGACTAAGAGCGCGCCGGCCGCGCTGCCCAAGAGTTCGAGGCCGACGAGCCCCGCGAAGACGAGGGCCGATCCGTGCAGTGCCTCGGTCGCATAGAAGACCACGAAGGTGCCAAAGATCGTGTTAAAGAAGTTGAAAAAGCCCGCCGAGATCGTGAGCTCCAACAGTCCAACACTCCTTCGAAGCCACGAAAATCCCTCGCGGAGCTCCCGAAGGAACGTGCGAGATCCCGCGATCATCGCCCGATCGACCGAGGGCGCCGGAAAGAGAGTCCGAGGTACTACGATCTGCGCGACGAGGATCCCCGATACGAGAAACGTCACCGCGTTGTAACCTAGCCCGGCAAGCGCGCCGACGGTCACGATCATCACCCCCGCCACGGAAGCTCCGACAAAGGAGGCCACGTTCCGCGTGGATCGGATGAACCCGTTGGCGTTGGCCAGACTCCCGGGATCTACCAACACCGGAGTGATCGCCTGTTCGGCCGGGTTGAAAACGGTGGAGAAGGCCGCCACCACGAAGGAGGCGATTAGAATCGCCCCGAGCCGGAATCCGAACACGTCGAGGGAGACAAACAGGACCGCAACGGTGACCGCCCGGCTGAAGTCAGCGAGGACCATCAAGCGTCGCCGATCATACCGATCGGCCAACGTTCCCCCCACTAGGCTGAACGCGATCCCTGCCGCGACGGACGCGAGGGCGTAGTACGCGACGTCGAGCGCGGAACCGGTATCGGCCACGATGATCCAGATCAGGCAAACCTGGGCGATCGACGCCCCGCTGACCGACGCGATTCCCGCGGCAAACAATCGGAGAAAGTTCCGGTTGAGGAACAAACGGGTCCTGGGAGGACTCTGATGGGGGCCGAGCGGCGCCGCCTCGGGCTCTTGGAGGGGAAGCGCGGACGCTGTGCCCGCCATCGGTTCGGTCGGACTCACCATCTCCGCTATTCCGCTCCGATTAAGACTCTCCGGCAACACGCGCACTCTCTTGCCGACGGAATCTGGAAGTCTGGGTCGAGGAGAAATTGAGACAGTATTAAATACAAGCGCTCGATTACCACTATTGAAAGCCGAGAGTACTCTCGGAGAGAGAAACAACATGTTGACCGGACAAACCCCCATACTGGTGCTGAAAGAAGGAACGAAACGCGAGAAGGGTCGCGGCGCGCTGTCGAACAATATCGCGGCGGCCAAGGCGATTGCCGATGCGGTCCGGTCCACATTGGGACCTCGCGGCCTCGACAAGATGCTCGTCGACTCGATGGGCGATGTCGTCGTCACGAATGACGGCGTCACGATTCTCAAAGAGATGGATGTAGAGCATCCCGCGGCCAAGATGTTGGTCGAAGTCGCCAAGACGCAGGATCAAGAAGCGGGGGACGGAACGACCACGGCGGTCGTCCTCGCCGGCGAACTGCTCAAGCGAGCCGAGGGCTTGATCGAGCAGAACATTCACCCCACGATCATCTCCCAGGGATACCGCCTGGCGTCCCAAAAGGCGCTCGAAGTCTTGGAGAGCGTCAGCCAACCGATCAAGATCGAGGATCACGAGAACTTGAAGCGCATCGCGATCACCTCGATGGCCTCGAAGTCGGTCTCCTACAATCGCGAAGCGTTGAGCGAGATCGCCGTCAAAGCCGTTTCCGCCGTAGCGGAGAAGAAAGGCGACGGCTACTACGTGGACCTCGACAACATCCAGCTCATCAAGAAACAGGGCGGATCGATGACCGACACGTCCCTCATCGAGGGCGTTATCGTCGACAAGGAAAAAGTCCACTCGGGAATGCCTCCCCGCGTCGAAAACCCGAAGATCGCGCTGTTGGACGCCGCCCTCGAGATCAAGAAGACCGAGGTCGACGCTAAGATCGAGATCAACGACCCCTCGCAACTCAACGCCTTCCTCCAGGAGGAGGAGAACATGCTGCGACGGATGGTCGAGCAAGTGAAGAAAAGTGGCGCGACCGTTGTGTTCTGTCAGAAAGGGATCGACGACCTCGCTCAACACTTCCTCGCTAAGGAAGGGATCTACGCGGTTCGGCGGGTCAAGAAATCCGACATGGAGAAGCTCGCCAAAGCGACCGGCGCGAGCATCGTCTCCAAGGTGAGCGAGCTCACGGCCGAGGATATCGGAACCTCCGGGCTGGTCGAGGAACGCAAGATCGGGGAGGATTCCCTGACGTTCGTCACCGGCGCGAAGAAGGCGAAAGCCGTTTCGATCCTGATCCGCGGCGGAACCGAGCATGTGCTCGATGAGATCGAGCGTTCGCTGGATGACGCGCTCAACGTGGTCGCGGTCGCCATCGAAGACGGCAAGTTCATCACGGGCGGCGGCGCGACGGCCAGCGAGTTGGCCTTCCACCTGCGGGACGAAGCGGCCAAAGTCGGCGGACGTGAACAGATCGCGTTCGAAAGCTTCGCAGAAGCCCTCGAAACGATCCCCCGCACCCTTGCCGAGAATGCCGGACTCGACCCGATCGACATTCTGATCGAGCTCCGCAAGTCTCACAAGAGCGGCCACAAGAACGCCGGCGTCAACGTCTTTTCGGGAAAGGTCGACGACATGAATCAACTGCATGTCCTTGAGCCGATCCGCGTCGGACGCCAAGCGATCGAGTCAGCGACGGATGCCGCGGTCATGATCCTACGGATCGACGATGTGATCGCGTCCAAGTCCAGCCCACCCCCCTCCGGTGGCCCGGGTGGCCCTGGCGGCGGCATGGGGGGCATGGGCGGTATGGGCGGAATGGGCGGCGGCGACTTCGGCGAAGACTAAGCGCGCCGACTCCGCGTCTCGAATCAAACCTCTTCCCTGGCCCCGGAGGCGCTGCCTCCGGGGTTCCGATTCTTCTGATCGATCCGCCCTCTCTGGGGGCGGGCGTCGAGCAGGCCGAGGATTCGGTCGCTGACTTGGGCCAAGCGATGGCATGAGGGAATCGGCCGCCGTAGAGAAATAGGGCGCTCCGATGGGGAAACGCATGCCGATGTGGGAGGACAAGGCGGAGGCGTGGCACGAGATCCTGCCCGGAGTACGCCGTCGTGTCTTGGCGCACCATCCCGCCGTCATGCTGGTTCTTTACCGCATCGCGCCGGGAAGTCGTTTCCCCCGGCACACTCACCCGCACGTTCAGTCGGGGACCGTACTCGAAGGAGGCGGAGAATTCACGGTCGGCACGGAAGTTTGGAGGCTTCGTCCAGGGTCGTCGTACACCGTTCCGGGCGACGTGCCCCACGAACTCCTCGCCGATCCACGAACTCCCACCGTTATCCTCGACGTCTTCGCCCCTCAGCGGGAAGATTTCCTCCCCGAAACGGTGCACGCCGATCGAACGTAATCGTAGGCTATCCGACCGAGCGCAGGTACCCGCCGTCCACGGGCAACAGCGCGCCGCTCACGTAGCTGGACATTTCGCTTCCCAAGAAGACGACCGCGCGGGCCAGCTCTTCTGGTGAACCGAGGCGCCCGAGCGGAATATCGCGTTCCATCGCGCGGATCACTTCTTCCGACGTCGTCCCTTGGCGACGGGCATTGTCCTCGGCAACCTCCGCGATCCGGCCGGTGCGGATGTATCCCGGCAAGATCCCATTGACTCGGATCCCTTTCGGCCCCAGTTCACGGGCGAGCGTGCGGACGAGCCCGGCGACGGCGATCCGGCAAACGCTCGAGGTCGCGATATTCGGGATCGGCTCTCGCATCGCGATCGATCCCAGGAAGACCATGCGCCCTTGGTGGCGACCCGCGAGCATGACCTCGGCGGTCTTCCGTGCCAAGTACGAGGGGCTGACGACGAGTAGCGCGGCCGCACGAGACCAATCGTCGAACCCTTGTTCGAGGAACACTCCGGGGCGCGGAGACCCGGTAACGTACACCATCGTGTCGATCCCCCCGAGGTGGCCGACGGTTTCCTGAAGGAGTCGATCGAGGTCCGCCGCTTTGGAGAGGTCGGCCACCACCCCGTGGACTTCCCCGAGTCCCCCCAACCTTCGCACCGCAGCGTCCAACCTTCCGGCATGGGATGAATTGACGACGACCCGCGCTCCCTCCCCGAGGAAGGCCTGGGCGGCGGCGAAGCCGATTCCTTGGCTTGAGGCGGTGACCAGGACGCGGGCACCCTGAAGGTCGGACGCGATCGGCATGACGCGGCCTACTCCTCGATCGCGAACACGCGCGCCATCGCTCCGCTCGCACCGGCGATCTTCAGGGGTCCCGCCACCAGCAGGTATTCCCGACCTTCCTCGAGTTCGTCGAGATGGTCGAGCGCTTCCAGGATCCAAATCCCTTTTCGGAGCAACACCTTGTGCGCCTCGAACTTCTGGTTGGCGTACGGGTCGATGCCCAGCGCATCCGTTCCGACACCACGAATAGACTGCTGTACGAGCCACTGCGCGCCGGCCGGTTCGATCCCGGGAAAATCGTACAGGTAGTGCTTGGTCGCCGCTCGCTCCCGGCTCCAACCGGTCCTCAACAGCACGAAGTCCGGATGATGTCCCTTCGGCCAGCGTTTCTCGAGCGCTTTCGTGGGGAGGATCGAGCCTTCGATTTCCTCGCGAAGGTCCAACACAATGGCGGACCCCACGAGCCGCTCGGGCGGAATCTGGTCGACCGTCAAACCATCTTCGAGGAAATGGGATGGGGCGTCCATATGGGTACCCGTGTGGGTGAGGCAACTCACGCGCTCGATCGCATATCCTTCGCGGGCCACGATCCCGATGGGTTCGAAGACCGGGAGGGGGGAAGTTGGCCAGGTGGGCATGTGAGTTTGGAGCAGGGCGGTTAGGTCGTGGATGCGACGAGCCGCTGGCATGAGCCGATGAATCATCCCAGGTACAAAAGGCGGCCGGAAATCTGCTAGAGAAGTTAACGACCTACGGACCGGTGATGGACGAGGAACCGTTCCAAACGGTCCAGGCCCTCATCGAGCACCGAAATGGGAGAGCTGTAGGAGATTCGGATATGGTGCTCACCGTGTGGCCCAAATGCGACCCCCGGTACGACGGCGAGCTTCTCCTCGGTCAACAGGTCGGCACAGAATCGAACCGAGGGGATCGGGAGGTCGTACTGAGGAAACACGTAGAACGCTCCCTCCGGAGGAACGACCGAGATTCCGTCGATGCGGGAGGCGTGTCGCAACAGGTGGTCGCGACGCTCTCGGAAGATGGAGCGGATGCGCTCCTCGTCGGGCCCCGCATGGGCGAGTGCCCAGATGCACGCCTTCTGAATGAAGGGCGGGATGCACGTGAGGGTATGCTCCATTACTTTGTTGAGTCGAGCCACGATCTCGGGGGGAGCGACCGCATATCCGACGCGCCAACCGGTCATCGCATAGATTTTCGAGAAGCTTCCGATCGTGACGACCGATACGCGCTCGTCGGCAATGCTCGCCGGGCTGACGTGACGTCCGTCATAGATCAACGACGCATAGGTCTCGTCGCTGACGACGATCAAATGGTGGTCGCGGGCGACCTCGAGGGCCGCGCGAACCTCCTCCACGCGCAAGACGCGCCCCGTAGGGTTTGCGGGAGAGACGAGGATGATCATCCGCGTCCGGGGCGTCACGGCCGCCCGGAGAGCCTCAGGGTCCAGGGAAAAGTCATCGCGCAGCGGGACGAAGACCGGCCGCCCCCCCACGAGCTGTATCGGCTGCTCGAAGAGGTAGGTAGGATCCGGAAGGAGGACCTCATCCCCTGGGGAGATGGTCGAAAGGAGCGTCGCGTAGATCGCGAACTTCGCCGTCATCACCACGACGTTCTCTGCCCGGGCCGGAATCTCGTGCCGCTCCGTTACGCGGGAGGCAATCGCCTCTCGGAGGTCCGGCAGACCTTGCGCCGACGTGTAATGGGTGAATCCCTCGTTCATCGCTCGATAGGCGGCGTCGCGAATCCCGACCGGCGTCTCGAAATCTGGCTCACCAATGTGTAAGGCGAGAATCTCTTCCCCCCCGCTCGTAAGCGGAAGATCTGGTCGATCAGCGAGAGGATCGGGGACTCGGAGACCTCATCGAGTCGCATTAGCCCCTTATGCGAGTAGGTCGGGTTAAGCGCGTCGGCCTCGGTCGGTCCGCGATGACTCTTGAGGGCGAGTAGCGGTGACCCCTCCGCTCAAAAACACGCCGACTTGCTGAAGAGCTCGTGCCCGATGCGAGACCGCGTTCTTCTCCTCAGGGGTCCCTTGAGCAAAGGTGCGTTTCCAGCCTTCGGGCACGAAAATCGGGTCGTAGCCGAATCCGTGATCCCCCTGCGACCGAGTTGCGATCCTTCCCGGCGATTCCCCGACAAACAACGTGACTCGGTGGCCGCGGCGAACTCCCGCGACGGTGCGAAAGATCGCCTGACGATTCCGATGACGTAACAGGTCGAGGAAGGGTCGAAAGTCGCTTTTCCGACCCCAGATCTTCTCGAAATGAGACGAATAGACTCCCGGGAAGCCCTCGAGCGACGGAATGAACAGTCCAGAATCCTCGACAAGGACGAGTCCCGGGACGTCCTGCACCGCGTCGAGCTTGGCCCGAACGACGGTCTCAAGGTCATCCGCCTGAGGCTCCGCCAGGTCGCGTCGCCGCCAGCGCACCTGAATACCATAAGGGCGCAGAATCTCCGCGACCTCGCGAGACTTACCAGGATTCGAGGAGACGAACGTAAGGGCCGTCACGCGTCCGCTACCAGGCGTATTGATTGTACGCAATGATCTCGTCGGGGCTCTTGCGTCCGTCCGGAGTGGCGATCGCGCGGGGCCCCCCATTCTCGGACGGATACCCGATGGGAACGATCGCGATGGGGTGGATCCCCTCCGGCACACCGAGGACACTCCGTACCTTGTCCTCATGGAAGTCGACGATCCAGTTCGTCCCGAGTCCTTCGGCCGTCGCGGCAAGCTGAAGATTATTGACGGCGACCGCGACGTCCAACGGGTAGACCGACATATAGCCCCCGACCGTGACGGGGATATCCTCTTCCACCGAAAACGCAACGATGACCAACGGCGCTTCGGCCACCGGCTTTCCCTTAACGCAAGCTTGGGCGAGAAGGCGCTTGCGCTCATCGTCTTGAACGACGACAAAACGCCACGGCTGGAGATTGTGCTGCGAGGGAGTGAGTCGCGCCGCGGCGAGGATCGATTTGAGCTTCTCCGCCGGAATGGGTCGCGGATTGAACGATTGACAGGGGCGATAGGTGCGGATTGCCTCCAGAACGTCCATAATGCTGACCGGCGAAAAGAGAGGCTCGAGGCGCACTTCGGGAGGTCATCCCTCCGGGGGGACGTGGGGCATCGACAACAATGAGAGGGTGCCACCCATTAAAATCATTTCTCCAACGACGTACGGCGCCCAGACGAAGCGTTTCGGGGAGAAACTTCTCTCGGGATCGGCATGACGGCGTTCACTCAGGCTGACGACTCGGAACTCGTCGCACTGCGTCGTTGGTTCCGGTATGTCTCGGACAACCTAGCGCAAGACTGGGTCCGCGACTCGGATGGCGAGCTGGAGGTGATCCAGTGTTTGGGGGATCGTGGTACGCTGAGTCCGTCAAAAACAATAGACCTCGCCATTATGGTTCGAGAAAGGGAGCGTGGCGGGGGAATCGAACATGCTCGCGGGTCAACCCGTCATTCTTCTACGAGAAGGTACCGAACAGGCGAAAGGAGTCGATGCGCAGAAGGAGATTCTCCGTGCTGCGCGAGCCATCGCCGAATCCTTGCGATCCACGCTCGGCCCGAGAGGCCGAGACAAGATGATGGTCGACTCGCTCGGCGATGTCGTCATCACGAACGATGGCGCGACGATCCTCAAACAAATGGAGGTCCAGCATCCCGCGGGAAAGATGGTGGCCGAGGTCGCCAAGACCCAGGACCAGGAGTGCGGCGATGGAACGAAGCGCTCGGTGATCTTGACCGGCGAGTTCCTCCTAAAGGCGGAGGATTTGTTGGACGAAAAGGTCCATCCGACCCTCATCGTGCAGGGGTTCCAGATCGCCACGGAGAAGGCGCTCGAGTACCTCGAAAAGCTCGGCCGGCCGGTCGCGCGGGCCGACGTGGATTTGCTCCGGACCATTGCGATGACCTCGATGATTTCGAAGGGAGTTTCGAGCTATCGCGATTTCCTCGCCACGTTGGCCGTTCGCGCGGTCACCGAAGTGATGGACGAGCGCGATGGAACGCTTCATTTCGATAAGAAGAACATCCAGCTCGTGAAGCGGCAGGGGGGAGAGATCCATGATTCGGAGCTTCTCGACGGACACATCGTCGAACAGAAAGCGATCCATCCGGACATGCCGAAGTGGATCGACCGCGCACGAATCGCGATTTTCGAAGCGCCGATCGAGGTGAAAAAGACGGAATTCAGCGCTGAAATCAAGATCACGGAGGTGGGTCAGATGGAGTCGTTCCTCAAGGAAGAGCAAAAGATGATTCAATCGATGGTCGACGCCATCGTTCGCTCCGGGGCCAACGTCGTGTTCACCGAGAAGGGGATTGATGAGGTCGCGGCCGAACACCTGGCCAAGGCGGGGGTGTATGCCGTCCGTCAGGTGAAACACACGGACGTCGAGCTCTTGACCCGGGCAACGGGGGCGCGTCTCGTCGCCCGCCCCATCGACCTCGGCCCGTCCGACCTTGGGATGGCCGCCCGAGTCGAAGAACGCAAGTTTGGAGAGGATTGTCTCACACTCATTACCGGTTGCCCACATGCTAAGGCCGTCACGCTGCTCGTTCGGGGCGGTACTCAGCATGTAGTGGACGAAGTGGAACGGTCGCTCAACGATGCGATTTCCACGGTCGGGATCGCGCTCGAAGATGGAAAAGTCGTGACCGGCGCGGGGGCCACCGCCATCGAACTGAGTGGCCGGCTCCGAGAATTCGCGATGACCGTTGGCGGACGAGAGCAGATGGCGGTCGAAGCCTATGCCTCAGCCCTCGAGGTCATTCCGGCGACCCTCGCGGAAAATGCGGGGATGGACATCATCGACACGCTGATCGAACTCCGGCGTCGCCACAAGACCGGGGACCAGAACGCCGGCGTGAACGCCCTCGCCGCTCGAGTCGACGATATGGGCCTAATCGCAGTCGAGCCGCTACGAGTGGACCGTCAGGTGCTCCTCGGCGCCACCGAAGCGGCGACGATGCTCCTTCGGATCGACGACGTCATTTCATCCGGAAGGACGGCGGCGGCTTCTCCCAAGAACCCGCCAGGCCCCTCGGCCTTCGAGTGAACTGGGATCCGAACGGGTCACCCTCCGCCAGGGCGCGACCGTTTTTCCCGCCTCGTTAGCCGGGTCCCGCGGCCGTCAGCTGCTCGTTCCATTCCCCCGATACCAAGGGGATGTCGACCGACTCCTCCCACAATCGAAGGGTTTGGGAAACTTACGCCGAGATTCGCCGGAGCGATGGGCCCGATGCGCCCGGACCGAGCAGCGGGATCAGACGGACCGCGAAGTCGGTCATCCCGAAGACGGTGAATCCCGTCGAGAACAGCGTGGCGGCGATCGCGCGGAGCCCGGCGGTTGGTCGGCCGATAAAAAATATCCGGGGGCGGTCCCGGCTCCAGTTCGGGCCGCCGAAGTTCACTTCGGGGACCAGAGGGCGGCCAAGGCCGTCAGAATGGGTTTCGCGTTAGACCACCGATACTTTGAGCTCTTTCGCGGGCTTCTGCTTGGGCACGGTCACGCTAAGGACACCGTGTTCGAGCTTCGCCTCGGCCTTTTCCGGAGCCACAAGGGCCGAGAAACTCAGGAGCCGGTGATACCTCGCTTCCTGGCGCTCCCGCTGGACGTAGTTCTTTTCCTCGGTCTCCTTGTCCGTGCTCGCTTCCGCATCTATCGCGAGGCTTTGATCGAGGAAGCGGACACTCACTTGGCTCTTCGTGATACCCGGCAGGTTCATGCGAACCAGAAACCCCGTCGGAGTCTCTTCCAGGTCCAGCGCGGGAATTCGCTCGGGCCCCCAAGCAGCTGGAAGCCCACGCGGGGTCAGGTCCCGCAGCATTCTCCCCATCCGGTTCTCGAACAGTTCGATGCCCGACCCCATCTCTTGGATGTCTTGGCGAAATCGCTCGAGCATATTCTCCCCGGCTTGCTCGAGCAGCCGTAGTTCCATCGGTCGTTCGGTCGTCTTCAGTTTGGTACTGCTTTCCGGCGGCATGTTTGTCTCCCGTTCCAGGTGGGCTCGCCCCCCCATAGAACGTCAGTTCATCGGATTTGTCGATAGGCAACCCAATCCCTTCGTGACTACCCCTCCCAATCCGGATCGGCGGCGATATCGCTCGCCGGCTGCCGGGCTCACCGACTTGGAGATCGCTCCCGCCCGCGCGAGTTCCGCCCCGGACGAGCGAATCCGTCCGTGGCACCGCCTCGAGAGGTCGAGGCCGTCTCACATCGAACGGTCCACGAGGGGGGATAACCAACAGAAGGAAATCTAACTCGATGACGGAGACCGGACAACAAGGACCGCGACGTGAGCATGATGGATGACCGCGTCTGAAACACTCCCGAGGAGTAGACGCGTCGCGGTGGATTGGCCCCGTGAGCCCATCACTATAAGGTCCGCGTGTTCGACCTCAGCGAAGCGAAGGACGGCCTCTGCGGGGTGGTTTTGCAAGAGCTCCCCCCGAACGTTGGACACGCCCCGTTCCGTCGCGGTCCGAACTGCGCTATTCAGGACATCCTCCAGCGCTTTCCTCTCGGCTTCCCCTGGAGGTTCGGGGGGGATCATCGGGCCGGCGCTCCAAATGATGGGGGGTTGATAAACGGTCAGGATCGTGAGGCGGGAAGACCAGGTCTTCGCGAAGTCGATTGCACGATCCAGAGCCAAGCGGGCTTCCGCAGAACCGTCATAGGCCACCACGATGTGCCGGAACGGTTCGCTCATTGCCCCACCCCAGGGGATGACCCCGATGCGGGGGCCGCGCTGGATGGCAATCGCCGGTGGAAGAGTGCACGTTGGTTAGGCGGCCCAAGAGCACGCCGGGGAAATCCCCTCCGGCGGTCCCCGCCCTTCGGTTCCGCAATGATGCATGTCGTCATGGTCGCATCAAACACCCCGAAGGGGAACGGATTGATAGAACTTCAGTCAAGCAGGATTGATGTGGGGAGACACTCACCGCTGGCTTACGCTAGAGGCCCTTCGCTCCAGGGTTTCCGATCCGCTGGGGGCCACCGGCCCGAGGGGGCCTTCAGGCGGTCGGTATCCGCGACGAACGTTCGAAGCCTTTTCATCTGG
This sequence comes from uncultured Thermoplasmata archaeon, assembly GCA_963749195.1. GTDB lineage: Archaea > Thermoplasmatota > Thermoplasmata > Lutacidiplasmatales > UBA184 > Lutacidiplasma. Next base: position 827,439 of record CAVVLX010000007.1, on the reverse strand, counting down.
CCGTTCCGCAGTCAAGTCGGCTCCGCGAAAATTGAAGGCACGATGGTTCAAAACGAGCCGACGGAGACTTTACCGCATCCGATGCCCTGCTCTGCCCGGGGTCCATGTCCGGTCGCCGAGGGGATCCGACTTCGGAACCGCTCAAGTTCGTGGTGCAGAAACATTGGGCGAGGACGCTTCATTACGATTTTCGACTGGAGATTGCCGGTCACCTCGTTTCTTGGGCAGTTCCTAAAGGTCCGTCGATGGATCCTACGGTTAAGCGGCTCGCCGTTCGGATGCCGGACCACCCGCGAGATTACTCTCTTTTCGAGGGCCTGATTCCCGCGGGGGAGTACCGGGCCGGTGTGGTGATGATCTGGGACACGGGCCGTTACGACCCACTCCTACCGGCAAGGGTTTCCCTCGAGCAGTGGCTCGACCGAGGGTACCTCAAGTTCCTCCTTCACGGGACAAAGCTGCACGGCCTGTGGGAGATGGTTCTGTATCGAACGGCGAGCGGGCGCGGTGAGAACTGGCTCTGGGTGAAGATCCGGGACCGCTACGCGCTCCCCGGGTATGATCCAGAAGACCAACCCAATTCTGCCTTCTCTGGCAAGACCGCCGAGGAAATTGGACAAGCCGGAACGGTCCCGGCCCCCTCGCCCCCATCAAGACCATCGGAAGCCTGGGGGACGGTCTGTGCGGAGTCTGCGTTCGAATCAACTGAGTAGTGGGCTATCCGCCTCATTCTAGAGCTGGCCCCGCTCTGTGTTCGCTTCGGGCGCAGGCGCGCCCACCGACCCGACTTTTCCCTCGCCCTTCGGGCTCGATTCGGGTCGGATAGTCGCGCTGCCCCCGAGGGAGAGCCATCATTTCCGCTTTTTGTCATAATGATAAACGGCAAGAACTCCCCCGAGGACAAGACTCACCACGCCTACTCCGAGAACGGCGAGCGATGTAGCGTTCCACGAGTAGGTGATAACGCATGGAGGGCCAAAGAACCCGGAACAAGGGTTTGGCGTTCGTAAGAAAAAGCTGAGGACGATTAGAGCGAGTCCCAAAGCGACCAAAGCGACACCCCCGCCTCTTCGATTCATGTGCCACCCTCAGGACTGGGTGAGTATCTGATGACTAAGTGTGGCACGCTCTAGCGAATTTTTCCATTCGCCGCCTTGTATAACTCTAGCTCCCAAGCCCGAAGAATCGCCTGGCGGCGCCTTTTTGCCCGTTGTTTTGGCCACTTAAGGGCTCAGATCGGGGAGGGTCCCGCGTGGCAGGGGGCGGGAGGGGGCCAAGGCGCGACTATCCGACCGTGGCCCCGAGCGAAGCGAGGGGGCAGGGTCGGTAAGCGCGCCTGCCCCCCTCTGTGTTCGCTTCTGGCCGAACGATTAAATATGGCTGACAGGACTCATATGCGCTCGCTGACAACTGTCTGACAAACAGCCTACGTCAGTGTGCGGGATCCTGAAACTGCCCCGAAACCGAGGATAAGTCCCCCATGTACCTGAAACGAATCAAGGTCCGAAATTTCAAGTCGTTCTCCGGCGCTACCGAGATCCCCTTTCAGCCGGGGTTCATCGGAGTCGCCGGCCCGAATGGGATGGGAAAATCGAACATCTCGGATTCGATCCTTTTTGTGCTTGGGCCGACCAGTTCGAAGGCTCTGCGTGCCGATCGTTTGACCCATTTGTTTTTCAATGGAGGCGCCTCGAAAAAGGCAGCCACGGAGTGCGAAGTCTCTCTCGTGTTTGACAATCAAGACCAGCTTCTCCCGGTCAACGGCGCGGAGGTCGAGATCACTCGCTACGTCAAGCTCGCGCCGAGCGACCCGGACGGTTACTACTCGTACTTCTACGTGAACGGAAAACGGAGCACTCAAACCGAGATCGACGCGATCCTCTCCCATGCCCGGCTCTCGGGGGATGGATACAATCTGGTTCAGCAGGGGGACGTCAACAAAATCGTTAGCATGGGTCCCATCCCACGTCGAGGGTTGGTGGAGCGACTGGCGGGGATCAGCCAGTACGACGAAGAGCTCGACCGGGCCGAGTCCAAACGGACCGACTTGGACACCAATCTCGATCGGATCACCACGCTTCTGACGGAGATCCGAAACCGACTCTCCGCCCTCGAATCTCAGCGGCTCCAGGCCATCCAGTATCGCCAGTTGCAGGAGGAAAAGCGCCGCGCGGAAGCGCGACTCGCTCGCGCTGGACACCTCCTCGTTCAGCAAGAGGTTTCGACGTGTGAGACCCAACTGAACCAGCTCACCACCGAGATCGAGACTCTACGCGGCGACGTTACCAAGCTCACGGGGGAACGCGACACGGCCACGGCGGCGATCGATGCGATCGAAAAGGAGATCGCCCGTCAGGGTGGTGAATCCGCGGCCAAGTTCAAGCTGGAACTGGACGACAAACGGCTCGCCTTTGCGAAGTTGGACCAAAACCTCGCGGGTCTCCAAGAGGTCCTCAAAGGGTTAGACGATCGGATTCACGTCCTTTCTGAGCAGGTCAAGGCCGACGAAAAGGACGCCCAAAAGCTGGAAGGGCAGCAGAAAACCCTGACCGGCCAACTCGAAGAGTTAGCGAAAAAAGCGGAGGCCAACGCTCGGGAGCTCAAGCGAACGACGGGCGATGCGGAGCAGTCTCAAGGCCGACTCGTTGGGACGCGGAAGCAAGTGCTCGAGCTCGAGCGGCAACACGAGCTCAAGCAGAAAGACTGGCAGGAGATCGTCCAGCGACGCGAAACGGCGAAGGCGGGGCTCGAGGCCGCCGACCGCAGCCAGTCGCAGGCCGAAGAGGACGTACGCGACCGCGAGCTGGAACTCAAAGATCTCGAGCTACGGGTCAAGCAGTCCTCGACGGGCGCTAAGGGCTCGGCCCCCCGAGCGGCGGATCTACAGAAGGAACTTCAACAGCTCAAGAGCCAAGAGAGGTCGCTCACGGGCAGTGCCGATCTTCTCGCGAAAGAGGTGGCTGAACTGAACCAGCGCTACCTCGCGCTCGATGCGCGGCTTAAAGCCCGCTCGGAAACCGGCACCCGAGCGACCCCGATGGCCGCCGTCGACTTCCTACTCTCTCAGCGAAACTTGGGTAAAGTCTCGGGTATCCGCGGCACCGTGGAGGAGCTGGCGCAATTTGATCCTAAGTTCCAGACGGCGCTGAATGTGGCGGGCGGGAGCCGGTTCCAAGCGCTCGTCGTCGAGACAGACCAGGTGGCCGAAGATTGCATCAAGCTCCTCAAGGCGGAAAAACGTGGACGTGCGACCTTCTTGCCGCTCAATCGGATGCTCGCGGGTCGGCCGCATGGCAAGGCGATGCTCGCCGCCCAAGCCGCCGGGACGCAAGGATTCGCGCTCGATTGCGTGCAGTTTGACGAATCGCTACGACCAGCCTTCTGGTACGTCTTCGGGGAGACCGTCATCATGGACGACCTCGCACACGCGCGCTCGCAGATGGGCGGCGTCCGGCTCGTCACGCTGGGAGGCGACCTCATCGAGGCGACCGGCGCGATTTCTGGTGGATACCTCGAGACGGGTGACAAGGGACGGGGCGGCGATACGGGAGTGGAACTCAAGCGGCTCGGGGAAGAGCTGCGATCGAAGAGCGGCGCCGAGAGCGCGGCTCGCGCGGAACTCCAGAAACTGGTCGAGCGCATTCGCACCCTGGGGGAAGAGCTCACCAAGCGGTCCGTCGAGGACGTAGCCCACCAATCCACTCAAGAAATCCTCGACGGGGACCTCTCCTCGACGCGCGGCCGATTCAAGGAAGCGAAAGCGCGGCTGGATGCCGTCCTGTCCGCTCGCGCGAAGGCAGAAACGGCGTTCCAGAAGTCGAGCACCGAGGCCGAAGCCGCGGCCAGCGAACTGACGCGGCTTAAGGACCAGCTCGCAAAAGTTCACGAGGAATATCTGGGCCACCTTCCCGGAGCGGTCTCCGCGCGCCTTCGAGAGCTGCAAGAGGCGGGTCAGACCACCGCCGACGCCCGGCTCAAGCTCAACGGAGAGGTGGAGTCGATCCGGGCCTCGCTCGCGGCTCTGCTGCAGAACCTCGAGACTCACCGATCCGAGCTGACCGAGGCGAAACAGCAGTCGGGGGAAAAACGCAAGGAATTCCAAACGGTAACGAAGAACCGCGATGCGGCGAAAGAGGCGCTCGAGGCGCTTCGCACGGTGGAATCCCAGCAGTCGGAAACCGTCAAGGCGGCGACGGAAAAGAAACGGAAGCTGGACGCGGACCGGCTCAAGATCGTCGAAAAATTGGCGCGGGTCGAGACCCAGGTTTCGGGGCGTCAAACGATGCTCGATCAGGAACAGATCCGGCTGGCGACCGCTCGGCAGCGGCTCGCCGAAGTCGAGGACGCGCTCAAGGAATTCCCCGAACCCGAGGCCCATGAGAAACCGATCGCCGTCGACGAACTCAAGCGGACGATCTCCACGGTGACGGCGCAATTGGACTCGATGGGTTCCGTCAATCTGCGGGCCCTCGAAGAGTACGATCAGGAGAAGGGCCGACTCGAAGAGTTCCAGTCGGAAGCGGAGCGCCTCTCAACGGAAAAGAAGGAGCTCCTGGGCCTCGTGGGCGAGATCGAGAAGAAAAAACGCGAGAAGATCGGGCAGGTCGTCGTCGCGGTCAACGTCGCGTTCAAGGAGATCTACGGCGAACTTTCCGGAGGCGGCCTGGGCGAGATCGCCCTCGAATCGCCCGCCGATCCGTTGGCTGGAGGATTGCTCATCAAAGCGAGCCCGGTGGGAAAGACGGTCGAACGGCTCGAACAGCTGAGCGGCGGCGAAAAATCCCTCGCAAGCCTCGCCTTCATCTTCTCGCTCCAGCGCTACGACCCGAGTCCCCTCTACGTCTTTGACGAAGTCGATATGTCCTTAGATGGGCTCAATGCCGAGAACGTGGGACGGATGCTCCGCAGAAATTCGGAGCGGGCCCAATTCATCGTAATCTCCCTCCGCAAAGTGACGCTCAAGTTCGCGCATCGTCTCTTCGGAGTCACCATGCATGGCGACGGCTGCTCTCGGGTCGTGGGACTTCAACTCGATGAGATCGTCGATATTGACGAGCGCGACCGACTCCTCGCCCCGACGTCGACCCCGACTCCGCTGGAGGCTCGATGAACGGTGCGACCACGATCACGGTCGATACCCTTCTTCCGACGGCGTCGGAGATTCCGCGCGAGGCGGCGGAAAAAATGCTCAACTACCTCGTCTTTCACCGCTCGCTGCTGGGGGAGACGGAGGATTCGACGCAACTGCTCGAGCGCTATCTGACCCTCGTACGGGAGCTGAAGGACGGGGTCCATGTCGTGATCACGGATCCGTTCCAGAAGGCGACCGCGCTCCTCCTCGAGCTCGTGATGGACCAGGAGTTCGATCCGTGGGAAATCGACCTCGTGAAATTTACGGATGCGTATCTCGAAAGGGTCCGAGCCGACGGCAGCGTCAACTTCGCGGTGGCCGGTCGACTCCTGTACATGGCGTGGAGTATCCTGTATCTCCAATCCGAAGAGCTGCTGAAGACGCGTCAGCCCCCGCCGGAACCGATCGCGAATGGAGAGGTTCCGGAGGGGTTCGATGACGGGTATCTCAGCATGATGGAGACTCCCGAGGCCGTCGATGTCACTTCGTCCATCTTAGGGTCGAATGACCCTCCCGCGCTGGTCGGGATGGTGCGCCACCCCGAAACTCGCCCGGTGAGCCTTCTGGAGCTCGTGCGGGCGTTCGGCGAAGCCGAGCACGACGCTCGGCAGGCGGTCCGGGTGCAAGAGCTGCGAGATCGGTTGCGCGAAGAGCAGCGAGCCCCCCCCGAAGTCTTGGTGCACGGAGACATTCCCGCGGAGGATCTCGCGGATGCCTGGGAGATCGCGCGAGCGCACCCGACCGGGACTCCCTTTGCGCTCCTCGACCTTTGGAATCCGCTGCAAGGACGCGACCGGTTGGTCGCCCTCTTTTTGGCCGTGCTCTTCCTGGCACGGGAAGGTGCGGTGACCCTCGAACAGCAGACGGTGGGGGAAGGACCCGTTTTGGTTGTCCGGGTGCGCGAGGATCGCGTCCCTGTGGCGGAGGAGTGATGGGAAATGCCGTCGAAAGTCGATGATCTGGTGTTGCGGATCGAAGCGGTGCTATTCGCGGGCGGGAAGCCGATGTCGGTCAAGGAACTCACCGATGCGCTGGAGCTCACGGACTTTCGCCCGGTTCAACACGCGCTGCGCACGCTCTTACATACCTACGAGAATCGCCAGACCGCGATCGAAGTCCGGCGAGTGGGCGACCGCTACGCGCTGCAGCTCAAGGAAGGCTTCGTCGCGTCGGCGCACTCGGTGACGCCCACGGACCTGGCCCCTCGGACCATCAAGGCGCTGACGCTCATTGCCTACCATCAACCCATCCTCCAGAGCCGACTTGCCCGGATGATGGGGGATGTCGCCTACGAGCAGGTCCAGCGGCTCAAGACCGCCGATCTCATTCACGCCGAGCCGAAGGGCGCGACCTTCGAGCTCACGACGACGCGCCAGTTCGCGGAGTACTTCGGCATCGCCTCCACACGGCCCGAAGAGATTCGAAAGTTCCTCGAGCAAAAGCTCGGGGTTCAACCGACCAGCCTGCCGCCGGCGGCCCCGAGCGAGGAACCGGCTCCGGAAGCCGCTTCCGCCGCGGTCGGGGAAGAAGTGCCGCTGGAACCGCCCCTCACGCCGACGCCGTGAGACGTTACAGGCGTCCGCAGTAGGGACACGGGATCGCTTCCGTCGAGCGCGGGGCGCCGCAGTAGGGGCACGCCATCGTTAACGGTGGACCGGACCCGTAGCCGCTCGCCAACGGAGGAGGGCTAGGCGGTGGAGGGGGAGCATCGCCATAGGTCGGCCATCCGTAACTCCCCGAGGGCGGAGGCGCCGGGGGCGCTGCAGGCTGTTTCGTCCGGCCAAACACGATGATGAAGGTGACCGCGACGACTAACGCGATCCCAAAGATGATCACGAGCAGGTCGATGGAGAGCGGACTTGGATTCGAGTTGGGGGACGGCGGGAGGGTGGGCTCCGGTCCCGAATAGGTGTAATTTCGAATCGTGGGGTTCGAGTCCGCGGCGAGGAAGAGCGTGGGATTGATCGAGCCCCATCCGGTGGTCGCGTCCCAGCCGGGGCCGGTGGAAAAGACATAGTTGGCCCCCTGCGTGATATCTTCGAACGGATTCCCGGAACCCGGATATTGGCTGTAGTAGCTCGCGATTCGGTACAGCTCCGGGTCGAGGTAGCCGAACAAGTGGTGGGAAACGCCCGCGAGGACCGCGAGCATCCCTGCGAACACCGGCGACGCGATGCTCGTACCGGCGAGGAGCGAAAAGTAGGTGCCGGAAGGGTCGCGAGCGACATAGGCAATGGTCGAATTCGCGACGAAGGCAATGTCGGGCTCTGCCCGTCCGAGCGCGCCCGCTCCTTGCAAGATCGTGGCGTTGACGATCGCCGGTTGGGCCGCGGATTGGGCCTGCCACGAGGGTTCGGAGTACACCGCACTGATGCCGCCCTCACTCCCGACGACGGCTCCAAAGCTCGTTTCGTACCAAGCGGTCTGAGAAAGAATCGTTCCCGCCGTCGGGTCGAAGCTGGCGTTCAACTCCGTGCCGTTCCAGGTCCCGGCCGGGGATCCGAGGAGCTGGATCTCGGTGCCCCCGACTGCCACATCCCCGGAAGTCGCGAAAGCGGCCGAGGCCGGCCACGTCGGCCATTGACCATCCTCGCCCCCCGTGACCGAATTGGGCGCATTGCCCGCGTCCCCGCTGGCCGCAAGCACCGTCGTGCCGATTGCAGCTGCATGGAGGAGTTCGGTATCCCACAAGGAATCATTGAGATCCGGAACCCCGAACGAAGCGCTGACGGCCGCGAGCTGATCGGTCCCGTACGAGTACGACAGCGCGGCAGCGAGTCCCTGCGCTAGATCATCTGCGATATCCGAGTAAGGCGGGGTACCGACGAGTACGCTCCCCGGAACGTAGAAGTTGTAGAGAGCGGCCCCTGGAGCGAGGCTACCCGCCATCTCGAGATCGAGAGAATTCTCGAATTCGTCGGAGGTCGAATCGTTGGTCCCGCCGAAGTAACCGGGCAACGGTGGGGTGCCGTAACCGCTGATCGACACGGGGATCCCGGTAAAGTTCGGCTTTGGCCACCAGGAGGGGAGCGTGTCATTGAAGTATTCTTGCACCACCACGGGGTCCCATGGAGGAAGATTCGAATCGTTCGTCTGGTTGTACGCCGAGGCGAGCAACGTGGCGATCGCTTCGCCCGTTCCGAAGGAAGCATTCGGAGTCGTGGAATTGCTCGGGAACAGTCCGCTGACCCCGTATGCTTGCGTGAAGTCAGATCCCACGAACCATTGGTCCCCCGTCGAGGGATCCGTGACAAAGGATCGGGGAGATTCGCCAATCGGTCGCGCGACTTGAACTGCGACGTTCGCGGCCACCGCCGACTCTTGGTTGGCGAGGTTACTGAATCCGCCGGCGCCGGTCACCAGTCCCGCAAGATCCCCAGGAAGAATGGGCGCCGTCGAAGGAGTGTACACCCAACGCCCGGAGGGAGACCGGTACTCGACGAGGTGGGTCTGAAACATTCGATTGATCGTCGAAGCAGTCAATTCTGTAGTGACGCCCAATCGGTCCGGCGTCGATTGCATCGAGTGACCGCCCATCTGAGCCAATATGGATTCGACGCCGGCGAGCTCGCGCGGAGCCGGCGCAAATTGTTCCACGAACTCGGGTTCGGTTAGGAAATGGCGATACGCGTCGGAAGTAGGATTGGACAGTTGTTCCACGAGCTCGCTCAGTTCTGCAGAATTTCTCGGAGCGAGGGTCAGGGTCAGGTCGATGAGGGCGGTCGAGGGCATCGTTCGGGTCGCAACACCTACGGGAAGGGCCGAGGCGTCCGTCAGGAATCCGACAACCAGGTTTGAGGGTGCGGCGGCCACCGGCCGTGCGCTCGGAATCGCGCTCGCGAGCGGCAACGAAAATAGGAGCAGCGGGAGGACGAAAACCCACACGAGCGACGGTCTATGCATTGGCGGACTAGTACGCAGGAGCGAACCCCAGATAACCGTGGGGGCTTCCGCAGTTTCGTCGGTCCGCGCCAACTCTTTATCTCGGGGGTCTGTGCCCGGCGTATGAGCCCGCCGGATTCGACGTCCGAGCGGTGCATTTTTTGTGAGATCATTGGCGGACGTTCCCCCGCGTACGTGGTATACGACGACGCGAAAGCGGTCGCCTTCCTCGACTTGTTTCCGTTCACTCGGGGTCACGTTCTCGTCGTACCCAAACGTCACGTGCCGCGACTGACTGATCTTCACGCCGACGAACACGCGGACTACTTGCGTGCGCTCGCCGAGGTTTGCCGGCGGGTGGAGCGGCTCTCCTCCGACTACAACGTTGCGATGAACCAGGGAGCCCGAGCGGGCCAAGTCGTGTTTCACCTTCACTTTCACATCATTCCTCGCTATGGCGAGTCCAATCCGTTCGGGATGCAACCCCGCGTGCGTCTTCGGGAGGTTGAGGCTCGCGAGTTGATGTCGCGTATGGCTGCTCCCTGAGGGGTGTCGTGCCGACGTATCGCTCACCGGCGGTCGCCGGTCTCTTCTACGAGCAGGACGGCCAACGACTCGCCCACCAAATCGAAGCTTGTTTTACCGACTCTCGGGGCCCGGGCCACCTACCGCCGCACCATCGGACGCATCGACGTCGACTGCGCGCCGCCATCGTCCCCCACGCGGGCTATCTTTATTCCGGCCCGATCGCCGCCCACGTCTATGCAGCCATCGCCGCCGAGGATCCTCCGACCACCGTCCTCATCCTGGGGGTAGATCACCATGGCGGAGCCGTCGCGGCGGCCACCTCGGTCCAAGATTGGCAGACTCCTCTTGGACCGGTCGAGGTCGATACCGATGTCGTGCGGCTACTCGCCCGACCCCCGATTGAGATTGACGAAGCCGCTCAGGCGACCGAGCACTCCATTGAGGTTCAGCTCCCCTTTCTACAGTACGTGCTTCCGCATCCTCGCTTCGTCCCCCTCATGATCCGGTATGGACCTTACGAGCGGTTGCATGAGATCGCGGAAGTAATCCGAACGGTTGTGTCCGCCAGACCGGACATCTTGGTCCTCGCCTCGACGGACTTCTCTCATTACGTTTCGGTAGGGGAAGCCGACCGACTCGACCATCTCGCGATCGCGGAGATTTTGGCCCGAGACCCGAAACGGCTCTTCGCCACGGTGGCTCGTCGTGGGATATCGATGTGCGGGGTCGCACCGACCACCGTGCTGCTCGACGCGCTACGCGAGGAGTCTCTTACCCCGCAGCTGCTCCGCTACGGACACTCGGGGGAGGCCACTCCGATGCCCGACGTCGTTGGCTACGCGGCGCTCACGCTCTCGCGATCCGACTCCTCTTCCTAGCCTTCTCCGACGGTCCGCTCGGATCGGGCGAGGGACGCACCCTGGGTCAATTCGGGGGGGTGAAAGGAGCGAGACTTCTCGATTGCTCCATTAAATACGGGGCCGAGTTCGGCGCCGCACTTCAGCATGATCTTGAGTGATACGAAGATTCGCGCCGAAATGCGGCGAGGGAAGATCGTCATTCGACCGTATCGGCCGCGTTGTCTGGGCACAAACTCCTACGACGTGCATCTCGGTCCGTATCTGGCCGTCTACCGGTCCGGAGCGCTCGATGCACGGGAAGTGAATCCCATCCGCGAGTTCCGAATCCCGGCCGACGGATTCGTGCTCGTCCCCGGGCAGCTCTACCTCGGAGTCACGGAGGAATATACCGAAACTCACGGATTCGTCCCTTTCCTGGAGGGCAAGTCGAGCGTCGGCCGATTGGGTATCGACATCCATTCGACCGCCGGCAAAGGCGACGAAGGCTTTTGCAATCATTGGACGCTCGAGATGTCGGTTAAGCTCCCGGTCCGGATTTACTCCGGAATGCCGGTCGGGCAACTGATTTACTTCGACATCTCAGGACACGTCGGTCATAGTTACTCACAGAAGGCATCGGCCAAGTATCGGACGGTTTCGCGACACCCGATCCCTTCCCGGATGCATCTAAACTTCCCGGCGTCCCGACGACGCGCTGCGAAACGGACGACGCCCCACTAGACGGAAGCCACGAAGTAGAACGCCGGCCGCCCGGGTCGCGCCCGCTCCCGCCGGCTCTTCGGGTCATGAGCCGCTCCTTGGTCCTCCGGATAAACGGTTATCTGACGGAGCTGATAGCGGCGGGCGAGGTAGCCTTCGGATCGTCGGAGGACTTCTCGCTCGTCGATCACGACCGAGGTCGGGACCGGCTCCGCCCGGAGGAGAGGGGTCACGCGCTGGACATATCGGGGGATCTCTGCCCGATACGCTGCCACTTCGGGGTGCGTCGCGACCCGTTGCATGATCTCGGCGACCGTGGGGAGACGACCAGTCTCCAGGACGTCCCGCATCCACGACTCGATCGTGCGCTTCCACCCGGAGGCGACAAAGAACACGACCTCGTCAGGCCGCTGACCGCGATCGGTCGCGGGGCGAAGGACCGCTCGGAGATCCTCCTCAAGTCGCTCCAAGAACGCCTCCTCCTCGAGGGCCGTAGGATTGGTCGCGAACTCTCGGGGGGAAGGAAACGATTGGACGCTGACCAGACCATGGAACCGGGGTTCCCCGAGCTCCTCCGCCAGGTGAGGAGTGATCGGCGCCATGAGAAGGATCCACGAACGAGCGATCCGCTCAAGCAACGGCCTTGACGAGCCGCCGCGAGCGGAGTAGCGACGGATGAGGGTTGGGATCCGAACGTAGACCAACTCCGCGACTTCTCGCACGGACGCCGCCGCGAACGACGCCCGGACCTCCGTGGTGATCTGATGCATCTCTGACTCCAGCCACGCATCGAGTTCGGGGGGACCTTCCCCCGGCCGGAACATTCCCGGAACGAGCCGTTCGATCTCTTCGAGCCGCGCGCGCGCGGTGTCGGCTTGGTCGGGATCCCATTCAACGTCCTGAAAGGGGGAAGATGCCGTCGCATAGAACAGGCGCACCGCATCGGCCCCCCACTGTTCGAAGGCGGCGTCGATGCCGGGATACGCCTGGCTTTTCCCGGCGTCCTTTTTGGACAGCTTTACCCCGGCTTCGCCTGTCAGCCACCAGTGGACGAAGATTCCGCGGGGCTGCAGCTCCCTCGGGAGCAGCAGAGCGTGCGTGAAGGCGAATACCGGGAAGTGAACCCGCTTGTGCTCCTTGCCTCCGATATTCAGATCCAGAGGATACCAGTAGAGGAACTCGGCGCGGAGCTCCGCAAGGAGCGGAGCGTCGACCGTGGGCTCTCCACTTCCGGTCCCCAAAATCACGAAATCGAAGAAGGCGTCCGTCAATTGAGCAACGGTCAGCCGTCCGTCGTGCACGTAGCGCCGGATGATGAAATACGCCGGATACAGGGTAGAGTCGGCGATCGGCTCGATCACCCATTCGGGATCGTACGGAAAGGGCGTTCCCAACCAACGCCCCTTTCGCGTACACGGACGGTCCTGAAACCACTCCAGGATGTCCGGGAGCTCCCGTGCGTACTCCTCGGGGAGAACGGACATGCGGCTCACGAGATCTCTCGTACGATCTTTCCACGCCCGGTCGCTGTAATGCAAGAACCATTGCGCTGGGACCCGCCGGATGATGACCGCGTGGCCGTTGCGACAGATGACCGGTTTGGAGAACTCTTGCAAATCGAAACTCCTCCCGAGCGACTTTAAGGACGCGGCCACCTGCTCGCGCGCTTGCGCCACCGGGACCCCCGGCGGTCCGGGGGTCCGCATGCGCCCGTGGCTCAACTCGAGCCGATACAATCGTTCGGTGGCCTCCTCCAACGCCTTCCGGTCGGACAGCGACTTGGCCCCGGTCGCGTGGGCCGCCCGCGCGGCGGGGGTCCCTTCCCCCGCCAGGAGGGCGCGCTCCGATGCCGCCAAGCGATCCGCCGAGGGAACATCGATGATCTCGAGCACCTCTGGGATTCGGCTGCGATCGACCGGAGCGAGATCGAGAAGCGCGAGGTGATCGGCCGGAGCGTGCGCGGGCACCGACATAACGACCCCCGTCCCCACCCTCGGATCCACCAATCCGCTGCCGAGGATGGGAACGACGGCCCCGGTCAACGGAACGGTCGCGACTCGCCCCAGGAGCTCTGCCGCGGAGCTCTCGCCCCCGAGTCTCCCGCCGTGCTGCTCGAGGAGGTGCTCAGCCCCGGAGCGGGCGACCAGGAACTCGCCGTGCTCGTGGTGCCAGACCACGAGCGATTCATCGGGCGCCAGCCACAGGTTCGTGACCCCGTACACCGTCTCGGGCCGCAGCGTCGCGGCCAGCAGGATTCGGCCATCGTCCAGCACGAATGGCACGGTCGAGTACCGAATCACTTCCGCATCGCCGCCGCTCGATAGATCCGTCTCGGAAGGGTCGACGGAAACGGGTCCGCATACCGGGCATACCGCCGAATAGTGGGGCGCCTGAACGAGGACGCCGTGGTCGTTCAGGCGATGAAACTGCCAACGAATGAACGCTTGGTAATCCTCGTCGATCGTCGTAACGTACGCCGTCTCGTCGAGGAGAAGTCCGGCTTTGCGGAACGTCTCCAGATAGCTGCGACCGAGCACGCGGGCCGCGGTCTCCGGATCCTCCAGCTTGGGCCATTCCACCGGGTCGATCCCATTTTCTTCCAGCCGAGCCAGCGTGGCCGGATCTCGGTCTTGCACCTTCTGCGCGAAAGCGACGGCTGGAATGCCCGAGGCATGAGTGCCGGTCGGAAAGAATACCTGATGGCCGAGCATTCGATGATAGCGATGCAGACTATCGGCGATCAGCAATCCGCGTATGTGCCCGATATGCAGGAATCCGCTCGACCCCGGATAGGCCACCAGCGCGTAGAACTTCTCGCGCCCGGGAATTCGAGTCGCCACGCCGAGCCGTTCGCCGGCCCACGCCTCCTGCCAGTGTCGGTCACGAACCCGATCCATCGACGGCGGTCCGATTCGGGAATCCTATTTCAATGATTGTGGCCGCCGGATGCCCTTCGCTTGGGGCCAACGAAAGCGCCTTTAGTTCGCAACTCCCGTAATCCGATCGATGCGGATCATCGAGGTATTCCACTCAATTCAGGGAGAGGGACCCCTCTCGGGCGTTCGAACCTCGTTCATTCGAACGGCCCGTTGCAATCTCCGCTGCACCTGGTGTGATACCGTCTACTCCTTTGGTCCAGGACGGGAACGATCGATCGATTCATTGATTCGCGAGGTACGAGGCCACCGAACGAAATATGCCTGCCTGACGGGGGGAGAACCGCTGCTCCAAAAGGAGTCGCTGGACCTCTTGAAGACCCTCTCGCGTCGGGGCATAACCACCGTAGTTGAAACCGGCGGATCCCTCGACGTCACTCCCTACTTGAAGATCCCGCGGGTGATTCTGAGCGTCGACGTAAAGTGTCCCGCCTCCCAGATGGAATCACATAATCGTTGGGCCAATCTACGTCTCCTTCGAACGATGGACGTCGAGAAATTCGTCGTTCAAGATCGCACCGATTACCTCTACGCTCGTCGAGCCTTGATGGAACATCCGAGTCGAGCCCAGATCGTCTTTCAGCCCGTCTGGGGATCCGACGCCGGTCGTCTCGCGGATTGGGTCTTGAAAGACCGGCTCAATGTCCGGGTGCTCCTTCAAGAACACAAGGTGTTGTGGGGCGATACGCCCGGTCGTTGACGAACCGAGCCGCCGAAAAAACCGGCGGAGTCGAAGTGTATCCGGGGGTGCGGCGCGGGAAGCCTAATGAGCCGGCAGACCTGCTCGCCTCGAATAGCTCATGGAGTCCGCTCCCCCTAAGTACGCACCGGTCGGGCTGGACAGTCCCTTCGGCAAGTCCCGCTCGATGATCTTTCCCCGGGTCGTGCTCGCCGGTCATGGAGTCCTCCAAGAGCTCGGAACCACCTGTAAGCAGTTCGATTTTCCGGATCAGGGCGCGGTGATTACTGGCGCCAAGACGGCGATCCTGGCTGGGAACCGGGCGTCCTCGATCCTCAAAGAGGCTGGGTTCGACGTCGTCCAGCTCGTCACGAAGGAAGCCACTCCCGACGAGGTCGATCGGGTCGAGAAAGAGGTCCGCGATTCGAAGGCCCGGTTCCTGATCGCGGCGGGCGGGGGCAGCAAGATCGACATCACGAAGGTGATCGCCGCCCGGCTCAAGATACCGTTCGTGAGCGTACCGACCTCGGCGGCTCACGATGGCATTTCGTCCCCGAGGGCGTCCTTGCGAGACGCGAATCACACGACCAGCGTGCAAGCCGTGGTCCCGATCGGGGTCATTGCGGATACCTCGGTGATCGTTCAAGCGCCGTTCCGGCTCCTGGCCTCCGGTTGCGCGGACGTCATCTCCAATGTCACGGCCGTACTCGATTGGAAGCTCGCGGCCCGCTTGCGGAACGAGGAATACTCGAGCACCGCAGCCACGCTCTCCGAGTACACGGCCCAAGAAATCATCGACCGCGCGGGTCTGATCAAGCCGAATCTCGAGGAGTCGGTTTGGATCGCTATTCGGCCGATGATCATGGCGGGAATCGCCATGAGCGTCGCGGGATCGTCGCGCCCCTGCTCCGGGAGTGAACATCTCTTTAGTCACGCGCTGGATCGCCAGGCCCGTCAGCCGAGTCTCCACGGAGAACAGTGCGGAGTCGGCTCCGTTATGATGATGTACCTGCACGGCGGGGATTGGGGCCGCCTCCGAAGCGCGTTGCGGACGATCGGCGCCCCGACGACGGCTCGCGAACTGGGCGTCACGCCGCAAGAGGTCATTGACGCGTTGGTCGCGGCGCATGAGATACGGCCGGAGCGCTACACGATCCTCGGGGACAATGGCCTCAGCCGGGAAGCCGCAGAACGTCTGGCCACCGTCACGGGAGTGATCGGCTGACCATGGCCGAGATCACCCTCTTGTCCCATGCGCAGGCCCAGCCCGGTTTCGAGTTCATCTACCAGGGCGGTGCCCCGGTTTGCCGCACCTGTCCGTATCGGCACGCGTGTCTGACGCTCGACGCCGGACGGCGGTACGCGGTGGTCAAGGTCCGGCCGGTCCAACACCCGTGTGCGTTGCAAGAAACGGAGGCCAATGTCGTGGAGGTCCGTCCGGTCACGCGCTCCCTCGTGGTCGAGGCGCGAAGCGCGGTCGTGGGGGGGTCCGTCGAGGTCGTACGGTTTGGCTGCGGCCGACTCGATTGCCCGAATTGGTCGATCTGTGCGGGACCATTGATGCCCACGAAGCAACGGTTCCGGATCGAGAAGGTCGACGACGACTCCGCCGAGTGCCGAATAGGCCGAACCCTCAAACGGGTGGACGCGATCTAGACCGCGGGATGCGGGGCTGTGGGGTAGCTACGAGTCGGAGGACGGTCCTCGACTCGCTCTACTGGTCCATCCTTCGGGCTTTGGGAGCCCGGGACCCCGATTCAAATTCGGGCAGCCCCATCCGTTAGGGGACACGCGAGGGGACCTTGACTGGACGGTGCCGAAGCCAGGGCCAGGCAGTCCCGTCCAAGCTCCGGTCCGGTTTCAAACTCCTGGCTGCACATCGGACCCACTTCCGGCCGACTTTCGCCGTGGGAAGGGAATCAACCCACACGCGCTAAGACGGTCAGTGCCCGAAGTGTGATCATCTTACTCGGTTGACCCGCTGCCTCGAACGACAAGGGGGTTGGCCGGTTCTTGGGGTGTTCGGCATACCATCGAGCCCCCTCCAGGTCGGGATCCGGTTGGTCCGCGTCCAGGTTCCATCGCCCGTCGGGTCGTTGCTTCTTGCGCAGGAGGTCGAGCGCGTACGTGAGCCGCGAATCGTCTCGATAACCGAGCGCCGTCAGGCAATCGAGACCCACCAAGAGGTCGTAGTAGTAGTGTGTGGGCCAGTGAAAGCGATACCAGGGCTCGTACCGGTCTCCCTGCACGTGCAGCTCGCGCTCCAGGTAATACTCGGCGGAGCGCTCCACACAGGTCGTCATTGCCGGGCTCCACTTCGAGCGTGGATAGGCCGCGAAGGCCGCCAACCCCTCCCATGCGTCGAGCGAGCGGCTAGGCGCGGGTCCATCCTTCATGTACCGACACGACCAGCCCCCCTTCGGGTGAGCGGTCTTGACCAACCATTCCATCGTCCTCCGGACTCGGGGGTCCTCGTCGTAGCCCAAGCGGACGAGTCCTCGAGCCATGTTGGCGGTGTAACAGTGGTGCCCTTTCCCCTTCCCGAACCCTCCGACGCCGCCTCCTTGGAGGGGGGATTTGGCCATCCAGTATTCCGCGGACGCGGCCACCTCGGGTATAGAGCGGGTCGCCCCGAGGTCGGCGAGCGCCAGCATGTTCCAGTGAGTACCCGTAAAGCGGGGCTCAAGCCACCCGCGGTCGCGGACCCACCATCCGGCAGGGTCTCGACGGCGGAGGATGTCGGCGACCCACCCGGAGGCAGGTATCCTACTCCGAGCCTCGCGTACCTCGGGATCTGTCTCGCGCTTCCCCATCAGCTGCGTCAGGGCCAGGTACCGGATCGAGGGTGCCTCCTCCTCGAGCAGCCAATCCACGGGTTTTTTCCGCGCCACCTTTTCGGATTGCTCGGGTGCCCTTTTAACGCTCACGACTCACGTCTCTACTTTCCCTTTGTCAGGGTTTGATACAACGAAAGATAACGGTCGATCATTCGATCCTGCGAATAGGCGCCAGCAGCAACTTTCGCTGCCGCTCCCATGGATTGAATCTGAGGGGGAAGCACGCCGAGCTGGTGCACCATCTCGTCAACCGAGCGCACGCAATACCCGGCGCCGGTTCGGCTCAGTTCTCTCGCCGCTCCCGCGTCCATCGCGACGAAGGGACGGCCGGCAGCCATGGCTTCGAGCAAACTGACCCCAAAACCCTCGAACTCGCTCCCCTGCAAGTAGGCATCCGCGGCAAACAAGGCCCCCAGGACAACCGGCCGAGGCTGCGGCCCTAAAAATCGCACCGGAGCCGCCAGCTGCTTCGCGAGCTGCTCGCAATGCGCCCGATCGTACGGCGAGGGGGGACCATCTGCGCCGATCACCACCAGCCCCCATTGCCCGCGGGTCGCCGCCACCGCCCGAATCAGTCGGTCGACTCGCTTGTTGTCATACAGCGCGCCCACGAACAAGCCGATCTGGGGCGCCGTGAGATCCCAACTCGTACGGATCGCACGAACGTTACCGGGAGGATTCGAGAATTCGTTGAGATCGACCGCGTTCGGAATAACGTGCAACTGCTCGGGGGGATAGCCCCATCCGAGGACTTGGTCGCGCTCGCCCTCCGTCAACGCCACATAGGCACCGAACGCTTTCAACCGATGCGGAAAGTAGCGCCGATAGTAGAGCCAGCGCACGAACCCCCGCCGCATCCAATAATGATAGAATCCGTGTGCCGTGATGAGCTGGGGCCACGAAAACGATCGCGCCCAGGGTAGATAGTAATCCACGCACCAGATCCGATTACCGTGCAGGTGGAAGACGTCGGCCTCGAGACTTCGGAGCACTCGGGGATATTCGTGGGGGATCCGAAACCTTCCGACCCGATGCATGCCGATCCGAATGATCGAAACTCCCCGGCGCTCCTCCCGCGTGGGGACGTCCGGCTCCTCTTGGGTGATCACGGTCACTTGATGGCCGCGTTTGGCGATGCCCTCGGCGATCATTTGGGCAACGCGCTCGCTTCCTCCGGTGGCCGGAAAATAACGATGCACCGCGAGGACGAGTCGCACGACGCTACCCGAAGGGCGAACGCGACTTTCGCGTAATAGTTTGGGTCCCCACGCGCCACCCTCAAACGCTATGCTCCTCTGTTCGGAGACCTAGGAGCAGGACCATGAACCAACCCTCGACCTCTGCCGAACCTTCGACCCCCGATCCGGGGGCCCTTCGAGGAGGATTGATCTTCTGTGAAAATTGCGGAGCCGAGACCCTTCACCGGGTGTTGAAAGCTGCGAGTCACCGCTCGGCGCGAGTCGAAGGATTGGCGCGTTGCAACGATTGTCGTTGGACGCATCCATTCACCATCCTTCGCCCGAGCTCATCCACGATTCGTCAGATCACTTCCGTCGGACCGAACTCCAAAGCCTCCTCCCTCGCGCTCCCGGGAACCGAACGATTGCAGGTTGGACAACGAGTGCCGGACTCCATCCCTCCGGTCCGGATCCTACGGATCGACGCGCGAACCGGTCGTACGGTGTCGTCCGAGCGCGTCGATCGGATCGCCGCAGTCTGGGTTACTCCGGATGAGGGGGCTTCCGTTCCCGTCTCGATCGTCGAAGGTCGGAGGACTCGGCCCGCGCGAGTCACCCTCCCTCCTCAGACACCGCTCACGGTGGGAGCGGGGATCTTGGTCGACGGCGACCGTCTCTTCATTGCGGCGCTTCGCGCGCGGGGCCACACCTGGCGACGGGAGGGCGATTCCTTCGAAGCAACCGAGGTACAGCGAGTCTACGGACGCCGTACTTCGATTCCCCCGGCGGGGAGTAGCGACTGGAGGCGGGAGCGAGATATTCCGAGTTCTCGGGCGAGGTCGATCTCTCGCTCCTCGCGCTCGCGTTCGAGACCGGGGGTCAACAGGAATCGGACCTTTCCCCAGGACCGGACGGCGGCGGCGGGGGCCACGGTCCACAGCCGCTCGCCCTTGTAGTCGACCTCCCCGATCGCCAGCTCCAGCGGAAGCTCCGGGAGTTGGTGTTTCGTCCCGTGAATGACCCACGCACCTTTCGCCACGAACTCGCCGCTGGCTCCCGCCTTTGATACCTGATCGTTCGTGACCCAGAACGCGGATGCCGAAGCGAGTCCGGCGCGCCACGCCTTGGAAAACGCGACCGCCCACTGCCCGGCTTCGCGATACGTGGTCTCGGTCACATTGGGCTCGCCCGGCGCCGGATGTTTGACGATGACGCTGGCCGCCCCGTGAATGTCCGCATGGAGGTAGATGTCGCCGTCATGGAGATACCGTCGCACGACGTAGTCGTTGCTCGTCGCGTCCCGTCCGGCGACGACGATCGCACTTTCCGAGGAGATGAACCATCGGTACTTTTCGAACCAGTGTGATTTCCGGGGCGTCGGCGTGCTGGCCCGAGCACGAGCGGTCTCTGCGATCGCTGCCTGCTCGGCCTTCGAATTCCGGATGCGGGATTCTGTCTCGGCGAGCGCCGAGACGGCCCCGGCGAGCTTTGATTGGACGCGTTTGCCTTCGTCGTAGAGGGCTTGGGCCGATTCGCGTATGGATCGGTCTTTGAACACTGGCACAGCGCGCCCCTCCACGTTAATCCTCACGAGGCGATTGGTACCTTCGCTCGATTTCTTCGCCTGGGTCAATGCCTCCTCGGCCTCCGTGTAATGGGCGAAAAGGGCGTCCGCCTCCGCTTGCAGCTCGGCCGCCTCGCTCCGGAGATTAGCTACCGCGGATTCCTGTTGAACGCGTTGCCGCTCCAATTCCGGATTCGGACCGATTTCGATGGGAGCCGCCGCGGGGGTGATGATCGCGACCGTATCGAAGAATTCGTGGGCGGCCTCCCCGAAGGTCGGAGTAACCCGCTCCTCGATTCCGGGCACCTTCGACCATCGCGCGGATCGGAACGGCTCGACATCGAGCACGGAATCGCCTCGGCGGTAAAGGTATCCCTTGGGATGATCGCCGATCTCTGAGAGCAACTCCTGAATCGTCCGTTGAACCTCTGCGGAGACCCGGCCAGCGTCGACCGTCGCGGGCTCCGCTCCATCGATTAGGGCACGCGCCGTGATCTCCTCGGCGAGCGGACCTCCAAGTGCCAGTCGAGCGGCGAGCGTATGGGTCCGATCGTTACGGGAACGCAGAAACTCCGACTCGAGCACTCCCACCGAGGCGGTCCACGGATTCAAGCGGATCGGAGGTCGCTGATAGTCCGCCCCCCGACGCACAGTGCGATGCGCCCAAGTTTTCGCATGAGCGACTGCAATGATCTTGCCCGCTCGTGCGACCAACAGATTGCCGGTTCCGAACAGTTCTAACGCGAGCGTGAGCCCTTCGGGCGAATCCGCGCGTTGGAATCCGATCTCTAAGTATCGTTCACCCCCGGGCTCTGAGATCTCCGAAGCCACGGCGCCGGCAAGAAGGCGACGGAGCTCGCGGGCCATCGGGGAAAGCTCCTCGGCGTGCGGCACGAGTTCGGGAAGGAGAGCGGCGTAACGCCCCGGAACCAAGACGAGCTCCCGACGTCCTTCGCCGGCGACTCGTAGCGAAAGGATCCAGCCTCCTCCGATCCGATCGAAGGCTTTGTCGATCCTCCAACGTCCGAGCGCTCGAAGCTCTCGAACCACTGCGAGCGTGTCCAACGAAGTGAATCGATCCTTCGGCGACGGAGTTTGGGGTATCGCCATGACTGCTCGCGCCTATCGAGAGGGGGATTCAATAAGAGTTCCTGCCTGAGTACGTAATCATTCTGTCGGGAGAGAGTCAAATGCCTTCGTTGGCCAACGGCCCACTGATCCCGCGATCGAAGGGCCAAGCTCCATGAACATCCTGAGACTCAACGCCTGGGACGGGCCCGGGGTAGGAGGCGCGGAAGTCTACATCCGACGCATCACCCCTCTGCTCGAAGAACGAGGACATCATACGACGACCGCCGTGATCGTGACCGACCCGCCGGCCGAAAGCCTGGGTCCGCTCAAGACGTATGTCGTTCCCCGCTCGGTCCCCCGTCAAGCGGTCGGGGCTTTTCTTCGGCCCTCGGGGTTAACCGACTGGCTCGATCGCGTGGCGGCCGGCGCCCGACCCGACGTCATTCACTTACACCACTTTCGCGCGGGCTTCCCCGCCCTCGGGCCTTGGCTCGCCCGCCGTACCGAGCCGATCATTTTTACTGCGCACGACGTCGAGCTCGTCTGCCCCATCGCCACGCTCACCCTTCCCGACGGATCGGCGTGCCCCGGAGGCGTGTTGCCTCGCTGCCAATTCACGGGATGCCGGGTCGGTTACGGCCTCCCGGTCAATCTGGCCGAGCGCTACTACTTTGATACATATGTGAAGGATCGAATCGCAACCTACATCGCGGTCAGTCACGCGACGCAGATCGCGCTCGACTCGAACGGTTACTCGCCCACCGCGCTCGTGCGCCCAATGATTCCTTTCCCCGAGCTGCCCGTGCCCGCACCCAGCGGGCCGTTCACCCTGGGGTTTTTCGGTCGATTGGAGTGGTACAAGGGCCTCGATGACCTGCTCCACGCTTTTGAGATCGCTCGGGCCGCCCACCCCGATCTCCGACTACGAATCGCGGGAGAGGGGCCTCATCCGATTCGGGCGACCGAGGGAGTGACTCTCGACGGATGGGTCCGCGACAGCCGCGCTTGGTTTTCTCAGATCCATCTCCTAGTCGTCCCGTCGCTCGGCTGGGAGAATCTCGGCAACTCTCCGATCGAATCGCTTGGTTGGGGTGTGCCGGTGATCGTCTCGGATTCGGGGGGCCTTCCCGAGACCGTGGGCGAGTTCGGCACCGTGGTTCCGCAGAAGGACCCAAAGGCGTTGGCGGCCGCGATTCTCCGAACGATTCGCGACTATCCGGCGGCTCGGGAACTCGCCCGTCGAGGTCGTCAATGGATGCAGGGGGAGTTCTCGGTGGAGCGGCACCTCACGCGCATCGTCGGCATCTACGAGGCGGCCATCCGAAGCGCCGCGCGCTGATGTTGTCGGATCGACGGCCGCGATTGCACTGCTATGTAGCCTCCGCTCGGATGCGGCTACTGGCTGAGTGGGTGCTACCGACTTACATGATTCTCCGTTCGTAGGTTTTTGGTCCGCTCCCGCCCACAGCTATTTGCGCCCGAAGCGCACGAAGACAACAGCGGCGAGGGACCCCAGAGCGACGTCCTGCACTCACACTAGGTGCGGCCGTCTCGTCGACGCCGCAGTGCAATTCACGCAGCTCGGCCGCTCTGGAGCGTGAGGTGTATACGGGGTGCCCCGTTTCAATATTGCGTAAATGACCCGCAGGAGCGCGTGGGCGCTGTCGATGGCTCCTCGCTTCGCCCCCTTTCGTCGGGCGCTCCGCCGCCCCACCTTCGAGGGGTAACTCTTCCGATCATTCCTCCGGTGACTCCAGCTCGCCTCGACCAGGATCCACCGCAGAATGTGGTTGATGTCCTGTTTCAGTCGACCGTGGTACGAGGTGTCCGCGGACTGGTGGCTCGTCGGACAGAGGCCACAGTACGAGGCCAATTGGTCGAGGCTCTGAAACCGCTCGATCGGACAGATGAAGGCCACGAGGGTCACCGCGGTGAGCTCGCCGATCCCCGGAATCGACTGCAGGAGCTGGGCCTCGGGAGACTCGAGAAATGCGGCGTGAATTGCCGCGTTCAGCTCGTGCGTCGCCCGGTCGAGGTCGAGAAGTCGGTCAAGGCCTCGGTCGATCTCAGGGTGACCGAGGGCTCGAAGGGCCTCGCGACCGCGCTTGCGGCCGAGCAGCCCCTCCTCGTAGGCAATCCCCTTCGCCAGCAGAAATCCGTAGATGTGATTCTGCGTGGCTCGCTGCTGTTTGCGATAGAACACTCGATCCCGAACCACTCGACGAAGCGCTCGGGTCGGTGCGTCGGGTACGTAAGCGGTCGGGACCGCGTTGAGTCGAAGTAGGGTGGCGAGACTCTCGGAATCGACCTTGTCTGATTTGAGGCTGGCCTCGGCAATCAGGCGAGTCTTGTAGGGATGGGAGAGCACGACCTCCGCCCCCGCGGCGATCGCCGCGTCGTGAAAGTGCTCCCAGACCGTGCACGCCTCGAGGACCACCCGCTTCCTCCCGGGGAGTCGACGAAGGTAGTTGATCAGCTCCGAGTCGGTGGATCCGAACTCGGACTGATCGATCGATCGGCCCAGGGGGTCGACCGCGGTCGCTACGACGACGTTCTTGTGAATGTCCAACCCGACGAAGGTCTCTGGTTCCATGTGGCGCCTCCGAGGGGAGGACAAGAGGCGCCGCGTATGGGAGTTGTCACGCATCGAGCGGAGGCTAACATGTCCTCACACCGAGCGAGGCTCTCCAACATTCGTCCTTGCCTTCATCGATGACCTTATCCTGCGCGATGCTCGCCCCCCGAAGTGGTTCGGGTCGGAGTCACCGGAGCGACCGGTTTTATCGGTGGCGCTCTGCTCCCACGCCTGAACGCCCAGGGCTTCGAACTCGTCCCGATTGATGACCGTTCGGGTCCGCTCGTGGTCGAGCACCCGGCTTGGCCGGCTCTCGCGACCGATTTTTCTAGCGGTTCAGCGTTGAAGTCGCTCTCCGACTGCGATGTAATTCTTCACCTTGGGGCCATCTCGGGAGTGATGATCTCCGCTCGGGAGCCCGAACGCACCGCTCAGGTCAACGTCGAGGGGACTCGGCGGCTGGTCGAGCTATGCTTTCAACGTGAGATCCCGCTCGCGTTCGCCAGCAGCCTCGCGGTCGTAGGTAACCCAGAACATCTCCCGGTAGACGAGCACACTCCCGCCCGCCCGACACATGCGTACGCTCGTCAGAAAGCGGAGGGCGAGTCCCTCGTCGCTTCGCTCGCGGAAAGGGGAAGAACGCCGTCGGCGACCCTTCGAATGAGCAACGTGTACGGAGGATATTCCGTAGGTGGTCGGCCGATCGCAAAGGGGAATGTAATTCAACTCTTCGCTCGTCAAGCGCAAGAAGGTCGTCTCACGGTCAACGCTCCGGGGACTCAACGACGCGATTTCATCCATATCGAGGACGTTCTCGCCCACTGGGTCGCGGTCCCGCAGTTTCTACGACAATCGGTCGGTGTCCCCTCCGCCCATACCTTCAACGTGGCGAGTGGAGAAGCACTTTCGGTGCTCGAGGTGGCGGAAAAAGTTCGGGACACGTTCGCACGACTTCGACCCGCGGCGACGCCCCTTCGGATCGACGTGGTTCCGAACCCTCGGGAAGGGATCGAATTGATCGAACCCGGATTCGCGGTGAGTCGCGAGACGACCGAACGGGTCTTGGGAGTTGTCTGCCGCCATAGCGTCGATCAGGTCCTCCCGTCGATTCTGGAATCGGTCGGAGAAACCTCGAAGCAATAGTTACCGGGGCCGCGGCAGGATCGAGAAGAAGGCGAGGGACGAATACCGCATGTTCGAGGATCTGCGCGCGCGAATTTCTGAATCGATCCGCGGGCCGGCGCGCATCGCTCTTCGGACCGTATGGACCCCAACGCGATCCGAATATCTTCTCGCGGCAATCGAGGCGGTTACAGAACCGGCTCGACTGTTACATAGTATGCTGGGGCACGATGCGGTGGAGCTTCCCTCCGGATTCCCCGATCTTGTCGCCACGAACTTCCCGGCCTTGTATCAGATCGACGAAGCGGCCCAACGACTCTTGTGGGGCTTCGTTCGATCCGCCCGACCGAAGAAAATTCTCGAGACTGGAGTCGCGGACGGAGCCTCCACTCGTGTCATCCTCGACGCCCTGGAAGCGAATGGGGATGGTCGCCTTTACAGCTTCGACGTGTCGCCAGCGGCCGGGGACCTCGCGAAGAAGTCGGGAGGAGTTGGACGCTGGAATTTCACCGTACTCCCTGCCCGCGGACGCGCCGGTGCGCAGCGTCGTTCAATCAGCGCCCTGCGTCCGATCGATGCATTCCTGCATGACAGCGACCACCGGTATGCTTGGCAGTCATTCGAGTATCGGGAGGCCTGGTCCGCGCTCGCGCCTGGCGGGTGGCTTCTTTCCGACGATATCGACCTATCCTACGCTTTCCTGGATTTTGCGCGGTCCCAAGATCTACGACCTTGGGTGCTGGTCGGACCGAGAAAGCTCTTCGGGGCGCTGCGCAAACCGTCGTGAATCGGACGTTCGACGGCGCGCTCGACGAGAAAGGCCTGATCGAAGGACCGCATGTTTGGGTCGGCCCACGCCCCACTCCTTCCTCAGGTCGGTCCGTAGCCATCGGCCGTCGGCGGCTTTAATCTCCCTCGGGTTGCTCCGCTGCAAAATGGCTTCGAACTCAGCCTTACGGGGTACGTCGGAGAATTGGCGAATTCGAGCTCGCACGTTTGCGGCGAAGCAGTTGGGACCGATTGCGGAAGAAATCGACCGGACCGACCGAATCCCTGAGGAGGTCTTGGCGGGCCTCGCCACGCAACGCTTCACCGGACTGGGAATCCCCGGGGAATGGGGGGGCGCCGGCGGCGATGCCCGGGCGACGGCCGCGGTGCTCGAAGAATTGGCCTATGCCAGCGCGGCCGTCGCGACGCTCCTCGCGGTCCATCTATCGGTCTGTGCGGCCCCGATCCTCGAATGGGGAACCACCAATCAAAAAGAGCGGCACCTCCGACCATTGGCGCAAGGCAAGATGATCGGCGCATTCGGTCTGACCGAACCCGACGCCGGATCAGATGCCGCCCGAATTGTCTGCCGGTATCGGAGAGTATCGGAGGGATTTGTGATCGACGGCACGAAGATGTTCATCACGGATGCGGGATTAGCAGGCGTGACGCTGGTCTTCGCCACACGCGACCCAGCGCTGGGCTATCGCGGGATCTCCGCCTTTCTCGTCGCGCGAGGTACCCCTGGATTCCGCGTCGCACAGCGACTCGACAAGTTGGGGATCCGCGGAAGTGAAACTACCGAGCTTGTCTTCCAGTCGGCCACCCTGGCGCCCGATTCGATCCTCGGTCCCGAAGGATCGGGCTTCAAGATCGCCCTTGGGGCACTCACCGGCGGTCGAGTGGGCATCGCCGCGTGCGCTTTGGGAGTCGCACGGGCCGCGTTCGACCAAATGCGCGAGACGGTGGAGAGTGCCCCCGAGGATTGGAAGCGCAGCGTCCTCGCCGATTCGTACGCTCAGTTGGCGGCGGCGAGTGCGCTCGTCGCCGATGCGGCGCAACGAAGGTCGGATGGACTCCCGTACATCGATCAAGCATCGTCCGCGAAACTCGTTGCGTCTCGGACGGCGTTCAACCTGGCCAGTCGGGGCTTGGAGTTGACCGGACCGACGGGGACTCGTTCCGGCCATCGAGCCGAACGTCTCTTTCGGGATGCGCGCGTCTTTCCGATCGTCGAGGGAACGACTGAAATCCAGCAGCTGATCCTCGGGCGCGCACTCACTGGGTCTCCCGGAACCTCGAGTTCGTTGGAAGGGGAACCCTGAATGGTTTCGTCCCGATCCTCCTCGTCGCCCGAGGAGGACTACGGAGTGGAGACTATGCGAATTTCCAGGGGGGCCAGGGGCGCTTTGTCCCCTGGATGTTGGTGGGTCCACTCACGCGTCAACTGCTGAGTTTTTGAGTCGATTACCGGGGACGATCAGCCCCGCATGCGTCGTTGGCCGATCTCTCTTCTTTGGGCCAGTTAAGTACTTCCCGCTCTGTGCATCGGCGGCGGGCCGCCGCGAGCTCTGGACCAGATAAAGGCGAACGGAAGTTCGGGAGACTCCGATACCATGGGGACCAAACGACTCGCGCGCGCATACTCGATGCTCACGGGCTTGGTCTCAGACCGGAACGATTCGTTGGATCCAACGGCCGAACCGGAGTTCGTCGAGATTTTCGAAAAATGCCGTAAGTTCTCGATGACGTCCTGGGAACGGATGTATGCTCTCTACAAGTCCGTCCGATACATCGTGGAATCCGGCGTAGAGGGAGATTTCGTCGAGTGCGGCGTGTGGCGAGGAGGCAGCGTGATGATGATCGCGTATGCACTGCTTTGCGCGAACGGGTCGAATCGGAATCTCTACCTCTATGACACGTATGAGGGCATGTCTCGCCCGACGGATGCGGACGTCGACAGTTCAACTCACCTCCCGGCCGAACCTCGGTGGAAAACAGAATCCCAAGCCCAGGGGAGTTCCTGGGCGTTCGCCTCGCTTTCGGAAGTCCAGCAGAACGTTTACTCGACCGGATACCCGAAGGAGCGCCTGATCTTCGTCAAGGGACCGGCCGAAGAAACGATTCCCGGGACGAGGCCCGAAAAGATTGCCCTCCTCCGGCTCGACACGGATTGGTATGCATCCACGAAACACGAACTCGTTCAGCTCTATCCCCGGCTGACGACCGGCGGAGTACTGATCATCGACGACTACGGGCAATGGCTTGGAGCGAAAAAGGCGGTCGACGAATATTTCGCCTCGCTTGCCTCTCCAATCCTACTCACGCGGATCGATTACACCGGCCGTCTCGGGGTCAAACGGTAACGATTGAAGCCCCCAGCTTGGACCGGAGCTTCGATTCCTCCGCTCCGACTCGAAACGCTCTGGATGTCGTTTCTCGATCGGGTCCTTCCGGCCCTCGCGAGCGACGCGGAGGTCTGGCCTCCGTACCGCCTCCACGAAACCCTATGTAACTAGCGCGGCTTCGAAGTGTGTGACTCCAGACCCTGACAATCCCCCCACCGCTGATTCAGGGATTCTCGACTCGGAACAACGGGTTCCCTTCGCCGAACTTCAACTCGATCCCGCGTGGGTAACGATCCTCGAGCGAGAGGGGATCGACTCTCTATACCCGCCTCAAGCGGAGGCGATCCCGCCGGTCCTGGCGGGCGAGAGCGTTCTCCTCGCCTGCCCTACCGCGAGTGGAAAGTCCTTGGTCGCCTACTTGGCGTTGCTGCGGGCCGCGTCCAATCAACAGACCGGGCTCTACCTCGTGCCCCTGCGCGCGCTAGCGCAAGAAAAGTACGACGAGCTCCGGGCCTTCGAAGAGCTCGGAGTCCGCATCGGCATCTCGATCGGAGATTTCGATCTACCGCCGGATCGTCTCGCGAAGCTCGATATTCTCGTCGCGACGAGCGAGAAGGCCGACGGACTGTTGCGAAAGGGAAGCCCTTGGCTCGATCGATTGGGCGTCGTCGTGGCGGACGAAATCCACCTGATGCGCGATCCGGAGCGGGGGCCGACCTTAGAGGTCACGTTAACGCGGTTGAAGCTCGGTCTCCCGAGCCTCCAGATCGTGGGATTGTCGGCGACCGTGGGGAACTCTGCGGAGATCGCCGAATGGCTCGGGGCGCGACACATTCAGAGCACCTTTCGTCCCGTTCCGCTCAAATCCGGGGTGTATCACGATGGTCGTATCCTATTCACCGACCTAACCACGCGAGACTTGGCCGAACCCGGTGACCCGCTGCCGCGGCTCGTGCGGACGGTCATCGAGGAAGGCGGGCAAGCGTTGGTTTTCGTGAATACCCGCAAGGCGAGCGAACAGACCGCTCTCCATTTGACGGCCACGGTTCGAGCGCTCTTGTCGTCCGCGGAACGCGGAGCCGCACGGAGTTCCGGCGAGGAGCTGCAGACCGTTTCGGAAGAAGATACGGAAGGGATCCGTCGGCTCGCCGCGCTCCTGCCGTCCGGCGTCGCCTTTCACAACGCGTCGTTGACCAACCCCGAGCGACGCGTGGTGGAACGAGCGTTCCGCGATCGGGTCCTGAAAGCTCTCGTCGCGACGCCGACCCTCGCCGCGGGCATCAACCTGCCGGCGCGACGGGTGATCGTGCGCGATACGACGAGATACGACGACCGGATCGGAATGCAGGCACCCATCTCGGCGATGGAGGTCCAGCAAATGTGCGGCCGCGCCGGACGACCTCGCTTCGATCGAACCGGAGAAGCCATCCTGATTGCGCGGAACCCCGATGATGTCGAGCGCCTGCTGGACGACTATCTGTCAGCTCCGCCGGAGGATATTCGGTCGCGACTGGCCGCGGAACCGGCGCTCCGCATGCACGTGCTCGCGCTCATCGCGAGCGAGGCGGTTCGCTCGGAAAAGGAGCTCGAGGACTTCTTCCAAGCGACGTTCTACGGTCACACGCTTCCCCTGCCCGATCTCACCGACACCATTCGATCCGTCCGACGCTTTCTCGAACAGAACGACCTACTCGTGATCGGTCCCGAATTACGAGCCACTCCCTTCGGCGCGCTGACTTCGGAACTTTACCTCGATCCCCTGAGCGCCATAGTCTTGCGATCGATGCTCGAAAAAGCTCCGATCGGCGTCCAACCTTTCTCGATCCTCGCCGCCGTCGCCGCGACCCCGGACCTCCCGCCGCTGTTCTTGCGCCGGGGCGAAGAAGCGGTCTATCTCTCGCGATTCACGGACGAGGCCGCTGAATTATTGGTGCAACCTCAAGAAGCTCCGCTCGAGCTGGATCTGGATCTCTTCCTCGCGACCCTCAAAACCGCGGCCATCCTCGAGGACTGGATCGCCGAGACTCCGATCGTGACTCTCACGGAGAAATTCGGAATCGGGGCGGGGGACCTGCGTACCAAGGTCGAAGATGCGGACTGGCTCCTCTTTGGCGCGTCCCGTCTCGCGACGCGCTTTCAGCGCCGATTATCCCGACCGATCGATGACCTGGCGCTTCGCGTTCGATACGGCGTGCGCGAGGAGCTCCTCGACCTCGTCCGATTGCGCGGGATCGGACGCGTGCGTGCTCGACTCCTGTTCCGCGCCGGTTTCGAAGATCGCGACGCGCTCCGATCCGCCTCGCTCGACCGAGTCGCTCAGGTGCTCAAGTCGCCTCAGCTGGCCGAGTCGGTGCTCGAGCAGGTACGCCGGGGTCGAAAGGAATCCACGAATGCGACGCCTCCGGTAGGCCCGAAATTGGCCGGGAACCTTCCAAAAGACGGGGGGTCCCCGAAGGGAAATCGACCTCGAACACTGGACGAGTATCCGCCGGTCCCCGATTCTTAGCCCACGCTTCGATCGGAACCAGCAGGCGTACGGTCGTCCGGGTGCCCCCGTCTCCGCCGGGTCGAACTTCTCTCCGAACTACGCCCGCCTGTTCCAGCCGGATCATTCGACGCCAAAAAGTCGTCGCGGCCAACGGCCGGCAGCCTCCTTCTCGCGCCAAGCGCGCCTCCCACGCCCGTACGTCGGCCACGGAGGCCGAAGCCCCCTGGCAGGCGCGATCCAGCGCCCAGAGGACGCGCGGCTCGATGATCCCCTTCGACCAACCCTCCTTCAGCGGACCCATGGAGGTGGGAGGGAAGCTTCCGGCGACCGACAGCTCTCGCCGAAGCAGTTCCATGGCCCGACGGGCCCCTCCGCCATCTCGCTGGGCGCGCTCGGCCACGCGCCGCGCCAATTCGGGAGGCGGAGCGCACCCGAGAGACCGCTGCGCCCGCTCCTCGATGATCCGGCCGATCTCTGCTGCCGTATAGGGTCGAAGGCGGATCGAGGCGCGTGGAAGGTCGAGTTGCGGCAGCTCTCGATCCAGTAGCGCAAGAACGTCCGACGCCCCCGCCAGAACGATCCAGATCGGGGGCACGCCCGATTCCCCCTCCGGAAGGAATCGGTCGGGGGTGCAGAATGCTTGGAGCACGGGAGCGATCGACGGGCCCCCAATGTCGATATCTTCGAGGACAATCACGGCAGCGCGATTCGCCCGTCGAAGTCGTCGTAGGAATCCGGCCAAGATCTCGACGACCGGGAACCCCCTCCCATGAAACCCTTCGTCCAGTCGTTGCACGAGCGCGCTGGCCAGCCCTTGCGTCCCTCGACACCATCGCACCCGGATGGTCACGGTGAGGGGAATGACCCCTCCACGAGTCGTGCGCACTCGGTCGACCAGGTCACGTGCGGCTCGACGGGCGACCGTCGACGTTCCGCTTCCTGGCGGCCCGCTCACGGCGACGATTCGCGCCGATCCGCCGGGGGGCGATTCCGGGCCGAGCAGTCGGACAAGGGAGTGAACCTCGGATTGGCGATCCAAGGCCGTCGGCGGGAGCCAGTCGCTCGTGAGCACCTCGGGATACGTCGCTCGCATCATAGGTCATAGGAATTCTTCTTTCTATAAGAATTCTTATAATCGCACCTCCCGCCCTTTCGGTGGTCTGAATCGGGACGGTGGAAGCCCGGTCGGAGCTGGGAGACTCGGCGCGCCCTCGCGAATGTTCCGGGCCGCTCACGATTTAAACGCGAGCGGGCCTCGCGCCCCTTCTGAGGAATCGAATGACTCACCGCGTGACGCTCATCCCGGGAGATGGAATCGGCCCCGAGGTCACCGACGCCGCGCGACTGGTGGCGGAGGCGACCGGAGTGCCGATCGAATGGGAGGTCGTGCAGGCAGGAGAGAAAGCCCTCCAAGCGACGGGAACCCCCTTACCGCCGGAGGTGCTCGACTCCGTTCGAAAGAACCGTATCGCACTGAAGGGACCTATTACGACGCCGATCGGCGGAGGGTTCCGGTCCATCAACGTACTGTTACGCCAGGAACTCGATCTCTACGCCTCCGTGCGCCCGGCGCGAGCGATCGCGGGAGAAGGCACGAGATTCCCGGAGACGGATCTCATCGTCGTACGCGAGACGACGGAGGGACTCTACTCAGGCGTAGAGCACTGGGTCGACCGGAGTCACAGCGCGGCGGAATCCGTAGGGATCGTCACGCGAGCGGCCTCGGATCGGATTGTCCGGTTTGCCTTTGAGCTGGTCCGTAGGCTGCATCGTCACCACTTGACGGCGGTCCACAAAGCCAACATCATGAAAACGACGGGGGCGTTGTTCCAGACGGCGTTTCGGGAGATGGCGGTAAAGTATCCGGATGTGGAAAGCGACGAGCGGTTGATCGACAACATGTGCATGCAATTGGTCAAGAAACCCTCCGAATACGATGTCATCGTGACCACCAATTTGATGGGCGATATTCTTTCGGACCTTTGCGCCGGACTCGCCGGGGGACTTGGCGTCGCCCCAGGAGCTCTGTACGGGGAATCGATCGCGGTGTTCGAGCCGGTCCATGGATCGGCCCCGAAATACGCGGGACAGGACAAGGCGGATCCCGTGGCGGAAATCCTTTGCGTCGAGATGATGCTCCGTCATCTCGGAGAGAAAGACGCCGCGGAGCGAATCTGGCGCGCGGTGTGGGAAACGATCGCGGAGAAGAAGGTCGTGACCTATGATCTCGCGTTGCCGCAGTACACGTCTCGACCCGTGCCCCCGTCCGGATGCCTCGCGATGGCGAAAGAGATCGCCCGCCGGGTCCCGCTCGTGGACCTGCAGCAACCCGCCCCGACCTACACCCCGCATCCGCTCAGTTCCGCGACGGGAACCGACGTACATCTCGAGAACTAACGCGTTATTCGCCCCAGACCTTCACGACGACGCGCTTGCGCCGCTGGCCGTCGAACTCCGCGTAGAAGACCTGTTCCCACGGCCCTAGGTCCAACGCTCCTCGAGTGATCGGCAGAATCACTTGGTGCCCGAGCAAGAGATTCTTGAGGTGAGCGTCGCCGTTGGACTCGCCCGAGTGGTGATGGGCGTAATCGCCAGGCGGAGCGAGACGGTCCGCCCATCGCTCAATGTCCTCAATCAATCCGGACTCGTCGTCGTTCACGTAGACTGCGGCGGTGAGGTGCATCGCCGAGACCAAGACGAGTCCTTCACGGATCTGACTCGCGGCCACGATCTGCTGCACCTTTTGGGTGATGTTGACGAACTCTCGGGGGCGCGTCGTTTCGAACCAAAGATAATCGGTCGCGATCTTCATAGATGGGGAGTGACCTCGAGAGCCAGCTTTAAGATTCGGGCCTCCCCCCTTATGGCCAGGAGCCGCCGATGCAGGTGGGTCGGCCGATTCGAATTCCCCGGTCATCGACGGACGATCGTGCCCCGGGCGCTGCGCCGCGTGCGGACAACGCTCCGGAACCTGGAGCGCCCCGGGGGTCGTCTGAAAACTATCGATCAAACCGAGGGGGTTTCGCTCGGGCATTCCGAATTTACCTTCTCTACCTGATCGCGTTGGCCGCGCTCTATGGTTTTTTTCTCACGCTGGATATTCGGTCGACGGTGGCTGGAACCTCGATCAGCGAATCCGGAATTCTAGGTTTCACGCTCGTCGCGCTGGCCCTGGCGGTCGTGGGGGCCTGGGTCACGTTGGGTCAAGCGCCGCGCGGGGCTCGTTTCGATCCGCGGCAGATCGTCGTCACCGAACGCTGGGGACGCGTCGTGATTTTCCCGCCCGCCGAGGATCTCAAGATCCGGCTGGTTCGACGCCATCCCCGAAGCTTTCTATCACCGACGCCCACGGCGACGGTCTTGGTCGTGACCCAAGCGGGCGCTCGACGAACCTACCTCATCGACGAGAAAATGCTGCCGGGCGACCCCACTTCGTGGTTGGTCTGAATGATCGCGTTCGTTCAGGTCCGACGCGTCACTCGAGAATGTCTTCGAGTTCGTTGGCCACGAGCGTGAGTAGCTGATCGAGGAACCGGTTCTTGAGCTCGGTGATCTGACCTGCGTCAGTCTCGAGGCGGGCCATGAACTCGTCCCCGTCTCGAACAAACGCGAGGGAGAGAATGTGTCGCCGCGAGTCTCCGAGGCGAGGGGGCACCTCGATTTCGGGGGAGGGGGGTTGCGGCTTCGGGCGAGCGGAACTCTCGGGCTTCGCTTTCGGAACTGAACGTTGGGCCGGACCTTTGGGGGAGGGCTTTTTGCCCGCCTTTTTCGGGACCGATTTACGAGCCGACTTGACGGACGGTCGATGGGGTTTCTTCCCCTTTCCCTGCCCGGGCCGACTCGGCATCCGAGAATCCTCGAGTCGGCCGCACCAGCCCCCCCTATTTATGGGTACTGCCGGCGAATTCCCACGGCCGTCGGTGGGACCCCTCCGAAGACAGTGCTTTAGCGCCGCGCCGATACCTGCCCTTTAACGGAAGTGACGGTCCTGGGACGGATCGAGCCAGTCTGATGAATCGCGCGACCTTCCTCTGGCTCTTCTCCCTCGCCTTCTTCCTCGTGTTTCTTGCACTTCAGCCGTTATTCAATTTCACGATCTTTGGCTCCGACACCGGCGAATACTATCGACTTACCGCGGCGTTGCTGACCACCGGTCATTTGCCGCACGGAGCGGCGTACTTGGGTTGGGGCGCCGCCTATCCGGATTTTCCCGGGATCTTCCTGCTCGCGGGCGCAACTGCGGGGGCCACGGGCACGGACACGCTGACGGCGCTGATCGTCGTCATCCCCGTCGTGGCTGTGCTCTCGGTCTTTCCGCTCTTCCTACTGTTCCGCCGACTGTTTCCGCACGATACGATTGCCCTCCTCGCGGCCGCTATCTCGAGCCTCGCCATGCCGCGTCTCTTTTCGATCGCCCACCCCGCCCCCCTTTCGATCGGCGATTTTCTCGTGGTCGCGGCCCTGTGGATGCTCGTAGAGGGTCGACGCGATGAGCGATGGTACGTCCCGCTCTCGCTCACCAGCGCCGCACTCATTCTCACGCATCACTTGTCGAGCTACTTCTTCCTCGTCAGCGCGCTCGGCGGAATCCTCCTCCTCGAACTCTGGAAACCCGGTCTTTGGAGCCGTCGGTTTCCGATGCGAGAACTCGTGTTCCTGGGCGGGTTCGTGACCGGTTTGTTCCTCTTTTGGTTCTATGGGACGACGGTCTTCGTTTCAAAGGTCATTCTCGCGGGCGTGCACATGAGTACCGGCGTCAGCTTCGCCGGTTTCGAGGCCCTCGGACTCGCCGGCGTAGCGGTCGTCGCTTTCGCGATCTACCTGCGCCGACGCTCCGCCCGAGCCCCTCGACCGTGGGTTCGACTCCCGACGGACCGAAGCGTGATCCGGGACGCCGGGATCATTGCGGCGGGGGTGTTCGGCGGGATCGCCCTCGTGATCTTCGTTCCGGTTCCCGGGACCAGTCAAACCACCACCCCCTCCGCGATCCTCTTTTTCGCACCGATCCTCGCGCTCTGCATCTTTGGGGCCGGAAGTCGACGGATTTTTTCTTCCAGCCGTGTCGGGCCGTTCACGCTCACGTGGCTCGGGGCACTCGGTCTTTCGGCGCTCGGATGGCTCATTCTTTCCACGTATCTTTCGAGCGCGAACTACAGTCAAATCGTTCCGGCGGGTCGACATGTCGAGTATCTGTTTCTCCCGCTCGGACTGCTGTTCGCGGTGGGCATCGGACGACTCGTCGCCCGGGCCGGTGACCGATACGGTCGACGGGCAATCGTGGTGGGTTCGGTGGCCGTCCTCGTGCTCTTGGGAGCTAACGCGGCCATCGTCTACCCGCCCCAACACGATTTTGGTGGATTCCAGGAAGGACTTACGGTCCAGGACGCGACGCTGTGGATGTGGGCCGGAATTGCTCTTCCCTCCCACGCCGTCGTCGCCTCGGACCACCGATTGAGTTCCATGATCTTTGGATTCGACGGAAATCCGGCGACGTGGGATTCGACTCCGTCGTTGTTCACGGGATCTAATTGGTCGGCGGCGGCCTCCGAACTTCGGGGGACCCCCGCGCCCTCCAACGTACTCCCCGTTTCTTACGTGGCCATCGACTCGGTGATGTATTCCGGAGTCGCGTTGAATCCCACCGCCTACGCGGCCCCACTCAGCGCCGCCGCCATCGCGTGGTTCGAATCCGTACCGTTCGTCCTACTCTATGAGGACGGCCCGCAGACCGTCTATCTCGTCGACGTGAACTACCTGTCGGCTCCGTAAGGTCGCATCGTTCCATCGGGTTCCCACACTACGACCGGGACGCCTCCCTGACGCGCCAGCACCCCGAGAAGTCGCTGCGCCCACTTCAGTTTCTCCCGCTTCCGCGCGACGTGTTCGGGGTCCGACTCTTCCACGGAAGCGAAATCGAATCCCCATAGGAGGAGGCGCGAGGCGCCGACATGCGCCGCGAGATAGGCCGCACGGTCGCCGTCCGAAAATCCCCCGACATTGAAGAGCTCCGCGGTCGGCGGTCCTGCCCAGCAACCCGCGAGCTCGCCGGCGAACTGCGGAACCCATTCTTCCAGCGCCGGAAGGTTGTCACCATGCGCGTGGATCGCGACCAGAGCCCCTCGCGCGTTCGCGGAGAGCTCCGACGGAATCGGACCATCGAGATCCGTAACGATCACCGCCGGCACGAGCCCCGCATCGAGACAGGGACGGGTCGCCCCATCCGCGGCGACCACCGCGATGGGGTCGTTGGAATGCGGTAGTCGCCATATCGGGGGAGGACCGGCCCGGGGGGCCAGTCCAACGATCACCGTGTCCCGCCCGCGCAGTCGTCCCGCGATGCGTTCGAGCGGCCGTTGACGGGCGGACGGGGGAAGGAGCGCGCGAAGACGCGCGGCGGCCGCCGCTTCGCGGGAGAAGGCAAATCCGAACTGTTGCTGGATCTTTTCGTAGTAGGGAGCCCACTCCGAGTACTCCACAGTGTTCTCTCTGCTCTCAGAATAATTGCTTTATAAGTGGGTTACTGCTCCCCCGCTTCGAGGAAGTTCATCCATGCGACCGCTCGCGCAAGAGATCTTGTCCCATCTGCCGAGCGATCCGAAACGCGGGGCCGAAGCCCCTCCGCCTCCGACCAATGATGATGCGGAATTGGAAGCCGTACTCGCTTCGCTGAAAACCAACATCAAGGTCGTGGGATGCGGCGGCGGCGGATGTAACACGATTAATCGGCTCGCCGAAGAAGGCTTGGCGGGCGCAGATATGGTGGCCTGCAACACCGACGCCCAGCACTTGCTGGCGATTCACGCGCCGAAGAAAATCCTCCTCGGCCGACGGCTGACCCGGGGATTGGGTGCGGGCGCGATTCCCTCGGTCGGAGAACAGGCCGCGCACGAAGCAGAAGACGAGCTTCGCAAAGCATTGGCCGATTCAGATATGGTGTTCATCACGCTCGGACTTGGCGGTGGGACCGGTCCTGGATCCGCTCCAGTCGTCGCTCAGGTCGCCAAAGATGCGCACGGAGGCAATCCGCTCACGATCGCGGTGTGCACGCTCCCCTTCGCTTCTGAGGGACTCGTTCGAGGCGAGAATGCGGCAGAAGGATTGGAACGACTGCGGTCGTCGGTGGATACCGTGATCACCATCCCGAACGACCGGCTGCTCGAACTTGTTCCTCGACTTCCGATCCAGACGGCATTCAAGGTAGCCGACTCGGTGCTCGCCCGAGCGATCCGAGGGATCACCGAGATCATCACGCGTCCCGGATTGGTCAATCTCGATTTCAACGACCTTCGAACGATCATGAAAGGCGGAGGCGTGGCCTTGATCGGGATTGGCGAGTCAGAGAGCGACAATCGGGCAGAAGATGCCGTGCTCGAAGCGATCAATTCCCCCCTCCTGAAGGTCGACATCGCCGGGGCTACGGGTGCGCTGATCAACGTGACGGGAGGTCCGGATATGACCGTCAGCGAGGCGCAAAAAGCATCGGAGGTCGTGCAGCGAGCGATCTCTCCCACAGCACGGATCATCTGGGGAGCGGCGGTAGATCCGACCATGCAAAGCACGATCCGTGTCATGTTAGTGGTCACCGGAGTTAAATCCCCTCAGATTTTCGGTTCCGGCACGGGCGCCGCGACTCCGGCCCGCAAGTCGGGACCGGAGTTGGATATCGTCCGCTAGGACCGAACAATGGCTTTCCTTGACCGGGCGCAACGCGTCCAGGATGAATTCGACGGCCGTTTGCGGACCGTCGGTCATGGTCGGTATGGCCGAATCC
This sequence comes from uncultured Thermoplasmata archaeon, assembly GCA_963749195.1. Lineage (GTDB taxonomy): Archaea > Thermoplasmatota > Thermoplasmata > Lutacidiplasmatales > UBA184 > Lutacidiplasma. The sequence continues at coordinate 789,002 of CAVVLX010000007.1, read as the reverse complement.
TCCGGATGGCCCGAAAACCCACTACCGATGAGTACGTCAAAGTGCTCGAGGTGACGGCGTTGGGTGCGATCCTGATCGGCTTGGTGGGGTTCTCGATTTACCTCTTTTTTACGGTGGTTGGACCCTGGATCTGGTCCTTCCTCTAACCAATCGAGTTCCCTCGAAGTGAGTTCCATGGCGGGTAAATCCAACGACGAAGGCATCGGTTTACTCGGTGGCGAAGCGGTCGAGTCCCCCAAAGCCGCTCCCCCGATCGCCCCTACGCCCGTGATGGCCCCAGCCGCCCCAAAGCCCGGGCCAGTGGCAGAGGCCCCTGCCCTGCTGACTCTCAAAGCTGCGGACGACACGGTCCGCGACGTGACGGCAGGCACCCTCACGACCCTCTCCGCGGTTCTTACCAGCAGCCACGCCGAGTCGGGTCAGGCCATTCTCTCCATTGAGATTGCGTACACGTCGACCTATCCGGGAGAAGGAGCCGAATGGCCGGTCTCCTGGCTACCTCCCGGCAAGCGTTCCTTCGCCGATCTGGTCGCTCGGACCGCCAAGACGTCCGTCGAGCTCGCTCCCAGCGTGAGCATTCCCCTCTCCTTCCAGATCACGGCGCCTGTCGGGGTCCGATACGGGGACCGGGTCGAAATTCGACTCAGCGCCCAATGGCCGGACACGAGCCGACCGGCGAAGCTTACACTTTCCTGCGTCGCACGACAAGCCGTTCTGGCGATCAAGACCTCCCGCGGCTACGAGCGCGAGGTTGCGGACACGCTCCTCGCGCGAACCGAAGAGAAGTCGGACGTCGTCTTCTCGCTGCTCGTTCCCGCCGCCCTTCGGGGATACGTGTTCGCCGAGGGAATGAGTTTCGAGGGCGTGCGCGAGCTGCTGAAAGGGATCCGCAAAGCGCGCGGCCTGGTGGCGGGGGAGACCACGCTCAAAGAGGTCGAGCCCCTCCTCGTTCCGAAGATCACGGTCGAAGGCTTCGTCGAGGGCGCTATCGTCGAGCTGATCGCCGGTCCGTTCAAGGGAGAAAAGGCCCGCGTCAAGAAGATCGACCAGGGCAAGGAAGAGATCACGGTCGAGTTGATCGAAGCCGTCGTGCCGATCCCGGTGACGGTGCGCGGCGACCACGTCCGCATGCTCGAAAAGGGAGGCGGCAAGAGTGGCGGATGAGGTGAGCGTGCTGGTCGAGGGGGGCAAGGCCACGGCAGGACCCCCGCTGGGTCCGGCACTCGGACCCCTCGGCGTCAACGTCGTGCAGGTCGTTCAAGCGATCAATGAACAGACCAAGGGGTTCGCGGGAATGCGCGTTCCGGTCGTCGTGAAGGTCAACCCCTCTACTCGGCAGTTCACCTTGGTGGTCGGCCGACCGCCCGTCGCGGCGCTGCTCCTGAAGGAAGCCGGGAAGGAGAAAGGCTCGGGGAAGTCGAAGAGCGAGGTCTTGGGCGACGTGAGTCTCGATCAAGTGAAGCAGATCGCCGAGGCAAAAGGATCGGACCTCTACGGCCGGTCGATTGAAGAGAATATGAACCAGGTGATCGGCACCTGCGTATCGATGGGCCTGACCGTCAACGGCGAAGACCCGCGCGCCTTACTGAAGCAACGGATCGCGGCGCGAGGCGCCCCATGATGGGAGGTCCCGGGGGGCCGCCTCCGGACCTTTCCAACGCCGAGATCGTGGATTATACGGTACTTGAGGGCGACGCGAAGGTTCGCCTCAAACTCAAGGATGGGTCGATCATCGAAGTGCGGCTCGAGATCATGAACATCCTTCGAGCCGGTAACGACCCGAACACGGGTCTGCCGGCCTACATCGTACAGTCCGCGCCCTTGGTGCGCCTCGTCGAAACGCCGAAAGAGTTGCGGAAAGCGCCCTTACGCCCCGGAACCGGGAAAGATACGAAATCGCTCCCCGGATTCGGCTAACGAACTCGTGTAAAAGAAAGGGAGCCGGATCGGACGATACGCGTCCGTCCGGCCGAAAGCGTTTGTTCTACTGGACGGCGACCTTGACCTCTTCGGTCGAGGGGGTGGGGGTCTGCTTCGGCAGCGAGAGCTCCAAGATTCCATTCTCGAGGTGGGCCGTCACGTCGGCCGCGACCACGGGCTCCGGCAGCTCGAAGTTCCGATAGAACCCCAAGTACGAGCGTTCGCGTCGGACGAACGGGGTGTCCTTCGATTCCGTGGTCTCTTCCTTCTCGGCTTGGATCTCCACGTTGGTGCCTTTCACCCGGATCTCCAAGCGATCCTTGGGGATCCCCGGAATCTCGGCCACGATCTTGTAGGCCGCCCCGGTGTCTTGGATGTCGGTCCGGGGGAGCCGGCGGGCCAGCGGGCCATTCGTCCCGTCGGGCCCGATCGGGAACGGGGAGAACCCGAACGAGTCGAGGAAATGGACCCTCAGCTCGTCGAAGGCATGGTCGAGGTCGGCCCAAGGGTAGAATGCCGTCGTTGTTTCAATTTCGTTTTCGCTCATGGACATCTCGGACTTACAGTAGAAGTAATTTTACACTTCTATATAATAGTAGCGAATCCTCCAGGAGGGGAAGAGATACCCCACGACCGTTCGACCTACGCCCACGCGGTCGACGGCGGGCGCTTACCTCAACCCACTTTTTCACGGTATTCGATTTTGAGCGGCGATCTTCGCCTTCGAGGATGAGTTAAGTAGGACCTCTTCTCTGCCCGGACCGTCGGTACGCATGGCGATGTCTAACAATCCATCAGGCGCGCCTCCTCCGCCGCCCATGGCTCAGCCTGCGCCCGCGCCCCCTCCTACGGCTCGCAAGGGCATGTCGAAGGGAGTGTGGGGAGCGATTGCCGCGGTGGTAATCATCATCATCGTGATTATCGGACTCGGATTCTCCGGGATCATTCCCGGATTCAAGATCGGCGGTTCGAGTTCTAGCGGTCCGAGCGGCCCGCACTTTGCCGTGACTTTTACTGAGGCGGGACTTGCCGCCAGCGCACCCTGGTCCGTAACGTTCAATGGGGCTACGATGTCCTCGACGACCAGCACTATCGTGTTTTCTGAGCAAAACGGTACGTATTCGTATTCCGTCTCGGCGTCGGGCTATACCGCTAGTCCTTCATCCGGAAATCTTCAAGTCAGCGGGATCACTTCGCAATCCATCTCTTTCACCGCTTTGCCCCCGGGGTCGTACACCGTCACCTTCACCGAGTCCGGCCTCCCTGGCAGCACCAGCTGGTCCGTGACTCTGAACGGCGCCCCTCAGTCTTCGACTGGGACCTCTATCCTGTTCACTGAGATGAACGGAACCTACTCCTACACCGTTGGGTCCGTGACCGGCTATACGGCCGCCCCGTCTTCTGGAATGGTCACGGTGTCGGGCCCCGGCAGTTCAACGTCCATCACGTTTACCTCGTCGGGAGGTGGCGGTGGTGGAGCACAGCTCTACAGCCAGGCGAAGTCGGTCGCCGATGGAACGGTCTCGGGACATTCCTCTTCTGCGGTGCTGGTCGGCGCCTTGGGTTTCGACCTACTTTCGGCCTACACGAACAGCACGAGCAACGATACCAATGCGTCCTGTCCACTCACGGGGGGCTCGACTTCCAGTCTCACTCTTCCGACCTTTACCGGCAACTATCACTCGGGGGTGAGCCCGGCATGGCTCTTCCTCTACTTCCAAGCCTCGCCGGTCGCTGAGTTTGCGGTCGCCGTGATCAATGGCGCCGGGACGTACATCGGGGAGGTGGCTGGATCTAGCTGCGTCGGCAACTACGGTGTGAACGATACGATTCCGTCGACGATCATCGATAGCAACGCGGCGGCCGCTGCGGCGGCAGCCACTCCGAACGGTTCGGCGTTCATTGCGAACAACGCTACCGCAAATGCCGACTACGTCCTGCTCGGAACCAACCTCTCTTCGCCCGGCGCGGGAACGGTATGGGCGATTATCTTCTCGACGTGCTCCCCGGGATTTAGCGGAGTCGGCACCTCGTACGAAGCCGAGGTCAACGCCACGAGCGGTGTGGTTGAGTTTAACTACACATTTACGTTCACATGCTCCGGGGGCATCGTTCCCGTCTCGGCGGGAGCTACCCTTGGAGAGCCTGCGGCGGCTGCTGCGGTCTGGGGTGTCGCTCAGTTGATGGCCGCGACGGTGGTCCGTTCCTAATCTCCACCTAACGCTGGGCCGGTGGCCGCCGATCGGGTCTGCATGGATCGGCGGTGGCAATTGCTAAAAGCGGGGGACTAATCGTTCGTACCGTGGTCGATGTTCAGGATGCGCCAGCGACCCCTCCCGAGGATCATGGCGGCGACCAGCGGATTGGGCTCATCATCGCGGGGGGGCTCCTCATCTTCGTGGGTTGGGGGCTCGGATTTCTCGCGAACCTGTTGCTGCACGCCTATGCCCCTTCTTCCGGTTGGGTTCTCTTCGGGACCGTCCGCATTTTCCCGACCCTGGGTCCGTACGCTTGGGCCGTGTTTGGGCTAGGGCTGGTCATGGGAGTCATCGGCATCGCCTTCCTGTTCCTCAGCCGCAGCACGGCGAAGGGTCCGTTCGTCTTACCAGGGTACGACTACTGATTGAACGGCCGAATCGTCCGCCGCGACGGCGGCAACTTCACTCCCACGACGCCTCGGGAGCGTTTCTGCAGCGTCAGGCAATCCGAGCAGACTCGCTCATCGGCATCGAGACAGCTGCGACAGAACGTGCGGCCACAGATGGTACAATGAAGCGTGGCGGGGGAGCCACACTTCGTGCATTGACTCACGAGCACGGTCATCCCCCTCCGGGGGGACCTAGTCGCCGTAAACTCGGCTCGTTTTAAGACCTTCCACGAAGCCCTGAGCGTACCCCGAAGGCGCGATGTAGTCGGCCGCCCGCTGTGCGCGAGGGCTTGCGGTGGGAAAGCTGACCCCGAATCGCGACGCCTTCAGCATGGCCACGTCATTGTCGCCATCGCCCGCGACCAAGCACTCGTCGAGTCGGATGCCGAGAGAGCGCAGCACCTTTCGGACCGCGGGAACCTTCCCCGATCCCCGCTGCATCAAATGCAGGGCGTATCCCGTCGATTCAACGAAGACCTGCGCCCCCGATAGGCAACGCCGCACCGCGGCCACGGAAACGTTGGGCTCGAGCGCCACTTCCGTCTCTCGCCAGCGATCGGTGAAGAGTCGTCGGACCGGTAGACCCGACGCTCGGAGGGTTCGATACGCCTGGAGCGCAACCTTTCGGTCGGCCAGCTGCTCGACGCGATCGACTCCCTCGTCCCGGCGGTAGATGAGCCCGCCGTTCTCCGCGACGATCGGCGCATGCAATCCCATCGACCGGTGGAGCGCGAGCGCAACCGGAAGAACGTTGCCGGTGGCTAGGACTACGGGAATCCCACGAGCGTCCACTGCTCGAAGTGCGAGGATGGCCTCCGTGGACAGACGGCGATCTGCGTCCGTCAAAGTGCCGTCGATGTCCGTGACGACCGCCCGGATCTCCATCGGCTCAGGACGGGGGCGGTTCCGGGTCACGTTCAGTTCCGTCCCGATGATCGGAGCCGCTCGATCGAGCGACGGAGCGCCTCGGCCACCGCTTTTCCGTCACTACCCCCTCGGACGATGCGCATCACATCTCCCATCAACGGCGAAATCGCCGCTTCGCCCCGTTCCCGGATCATCTCTCGATTCGCATCGACGACCTGCTCCACGATTCGATCGAGCTCGGTCGTACCGAGAACCGTGAAACCGGCCCGTTCGACCGCTTCGCCGACACTGCTCGCCCCGGCCAGAAGCTCCGCGACGACCTGTGGTATTCCTTCCTTCGCGAATTCTCCTTGCTCCAAGGCCCGAAGCACGTCGCTCAAGAGCTCGATCGAAAGCTCCGGCACCGCGTTCCCCGCCGCAAGGGAAGGGAGGTCCTGAATCAGGAGTCGAGCCACGATGGGCGGCGCGTGCCCCCGACCCACCAAGACTTCGAATCGATCGACCTCTTCGGCTCCATCGAGCTGCCGGATCACTTCGGGGGAAAGGGAGTATTTCTGTGCGAGTCGAGCGCGAAGTACCTCCGGCCGTTCGGGCAGGCGTCGCCCAAGTAGATCCACCCACTCCGACGAAACCGGAATCGGTGGGATGTCGGTCTCGGGGTACATCCGATCTCGACCCGGAAGAGGACGCGAGTACCGGCTGAGTCCATCCGGTAACGGGTCTCGGGTCTCCTCGGGAATCCCTTCGAGCGCAGCGATCGCCCGATCGGCCACGCGATTGAGCGCTTCCATCGGACGCTCCATCGACCGATCGGCCACCAAAACGAATCCATCGGTAGGCTCGGCGTGCAACTCCGCGCGAAGGGTTTCGACGTCCGCCGCCTCGAGTCCGTACCCCGGAAGTTCATCGGAGTGAATCAATCCTTTCACGCCCGCGGTTCGGGCGTAATCGGCGAGCTCCCGACCCAACCGCACGTCGTGCCCCGGAGGAGACTTGAAGAGCCCAGCAAACCCGGGCAGAACGAGCCCGAGGACCACTCCCCCCCGTCGAGCGGTTTCGCGAAGAAATCCCTCTCCGTGCTCGCGAAAAAAGGGGGCGACATCGATCGGGACCCGAGTCGGAGCCCGAGCCCCTCGCCTTTTCAATTCATCTCGGATTCCCAGGAGCACTTCCTGACGTTCGACCTCGCAGTCGACGTATCGGTGGATCAACCGAAGCTCTTGCACTCCTTTGATCTCGATCCGTCGCCCCCCATCGATCGACACGTTCAGGTCTTCACGGATCGTGCCGATCCCTCGACGAACCCGGCGCGTGGATCGGAGCAGCCCCCCGATTTCCTCTGCTACGGCGCGGGCTTCGGCAGCACTGTTAATCTCCGGACCCGTAGCGATCTCGATCAAGGGGATTCCGAGTCGATCGAGCCGGTAGACGACCTCAGCCTCCGCATCGCTGGACTTTCGAGCCGCATCCTCTTCTAAACAGACGGAGGGAATCGAGTACCGCTTCCCATGAAGCTCTACGAACCCGTCGACTGCCACGAGGGCCGTCCGCTGAAATCCCGAAGTATTCGACCCATCGATTACGATCTTGCGCATAACCTCGATCTCGTCGAGGGGACGCGCGTGCAGCAAAAGGGCCATCTCGAGCGCCACGGCCAGCGCTTCGGGGTTCAGCGGATGCGGAGGTTCTTCGTCGGCGTCGACCAGGCAGCTGGTCGGCGTTACTTCGTATCGAAACAGACGGTGCCGAGCGGCTTGAAACGCCGCCGCCGCGTCGACCTGAAGATTTTCGCCGCTCGCGGCGCGCAACCTCCGCTCGAAGGCCCCGGTGACCTCCTCGGAGAGTTCCGACGGACACGCGCAAAAAAGTTTCCCAGTCGCGAGCTGCTGATGCACTTCGAGCCCGGCTCTCACGACACTCCCTCAGTTTGATGCCGGCGAACGAACTCCCCCGCGCGATCGCTCAGCATCAAAGCGCGGATCTCCGCCGGATCTCGAGATCTCCCGAGGGCCCACAGGAGTTTCGTATAGGCGGTCTCCGGTAACAGATCGTCGACGTAGAGGACGCCGGCGCGCATGAGCTCGCGGCCGGTCGAATATACGAAAGGGTCGGCCATGCCTTCGAGGCACTGGGTGGTCATGACCACGACGGTCCCTCGCTCGATCGCCTCACGGATCCACGGGAGGTGGATCGAGGCGACATGACCCAGCCCCGTACCCGCCAACACGAGACCCCGCAGATCCCGCACCATCGCGGCGCCGTATTCCGGTCGGATGCCCGGATAAGACCATAGGAGGGCCGCCTCTGCGCTCAAGGGACCTTCGACCGCAAGTCCCGAGGTGATGGGGGGGCGAATCGGCTCAGAAAACGAGATCGTGTCTCCTTCGACGAATCCGAGAGGAGGGCCATTTCGGCTCTGGAACGCATCCCGACGGCTCGAGTGCATCTTGCGAACGCGGGTTCCGCGGTGGATCGCGAATCGGTTGTCGGAGAGTCCCGCATGCATCAAGACGACGACTTCTCCCATCGCACCCTGGCGAGCCAATTGAACCGCCGCGTGCAGATTCGAAGCGCCGTCCGAGGAAGGGCGGTCGGGCGATCGCTGCGCCCCGACCAGTACGACGGGGCCGGGAAGATTCGTGAGCAGGAAGCTGAGCGCGGAGGAGGTGAACGTTAGGGTATCGGTTCCGTGGGCAATGACCACCCCTCGGGCGCCTTCCCGGAACGTCGCGACGATCCGTTCCGCCAGCCGGACCCAGTCGGAGGGCACAATATCTTCACTGAGCTTGTCCAGGACAGGAACGACACGAACCGGGCCGTCGACGCTGAGGTCCGGATAGAACTGGAGGATCTCGCGTTCGTCGCGCACCGGACGCACGCCTCCAGTTTGATAATCCACCCGAGAAGCAATCGTTCCGCCCGTGGTCAATAACGCGATCCAACGATCTTCCGATCCTCGCGGGGGATTCCCCGCCGAGGAGGTCGTCGAATCCTCGGCCCGTGGACCGGCGGGCTCCGGCGCGAGTACTTCGACTTGATAATCGGGCCCGACCCGGATGCCCACGTTGTAGCCACTAGGAAGTTTCAACTGGATTATTCGATCCCCAGAGAGCTCGGTATGCGGGACGATCGTCCCACTCCAGCGCTGCCCGCTCGGCGAGCGGATCGATACGCGACGGCCCATCGAGAGCGTGTGGAGAATTTCCCAGGGATCGGTTGCCGTCGCTCGGGCCATGAATGGAATCCGTCGGCCATGCCGAGGCCGACGGCCGCGTCAGTCCCGGACGGTATAAAGTCTGGCGCGGTTCCCGTCCTCGGCGAGCCCGGGCTTTTATAGACCGCCCTCCTCGCCGCGGCGAGGTCTATCGAGAGAAGACCGCGATGCCCGTGTGGGGTAGCTTCGGGACCGGAATCGACCGGTTCTGCTACATTGGATTATCCTAGAGGCCTGCGGAGCCTCAGACCTGGGTTCAAATCCCAGCACGGGCGCTTCCCCCGACCCGCAAGAAGGCTCACTGGATTCGAATGCGCGGCTTCTCGAAACCCAGGGGAGGGGTGTTCTTCTTCGGTCACCCCTCAGCAGCAAAGCCCCCGGTCGTGAGATTTCAGTTCGAGCGATCGGGCCGGGGGCTCACGGTCAGCGAACGCTCCCGCTTCCGAGGAGGTACCGACCAACCACGAGCGATATCTGCCCCGGTTGCCCTGGCCCAACGAAGCAGTCATTTGTGTGAGACTCTGACCCTCGGCGGCGGTACTCTTGGACGCGAGTCTCCTGATCGAGGGAATCGTGATCTTCGCAGTTGTCGCCGTGCTCCAACTTCCCGGCAAATCGAACTTCGGGGTCATCTCCCTCGCAACGCGCCACCCATACCAGGACGTCTTCATCGGGTCGTCCGTTGGCCTCGGTGCGGCGACGGTGGTTTCGGCTACCCTCGGATATGGTGCCGAGACCGTTCTCGGTCCATACCTCCTTTGGGTGAAGGTCGCGGGGGGACTGGTCCTGGTCGCGTTCGGCGTGCGCGAAATTCTGAGGGCACCTAGCCCGGTGCATGAGCCGGGCGAGGGGACCCCCGCAGTTGCGCACACCGCGCGACAGGTTCGGACCGTCGCGCTCGGACTCGCCTTCTTGCTCGAGATGGGGGACAACACGCAGATCCTGACCATCCTGTTCGTGGCCTCAACGGGGAACGTCGTTCTCGTGTACCTGTCAGCGACGGCGGCCCTAATCGTGGTCACAGCAATCTCGTCCCGGGGAGCAGGCTACCTCCACGAGCACGTTCCCGAGGAGCACCTCCGAGTGGTCCTCGGTGGACTGCTGATTGCCGTGGGCCTGCTGACACTGCTCTTCTCGGTCTTCCCTTCGCTTCTCTCCTTCGCTGCTTGAGCCAGGACTCGAAAAAGATCTCACTTCGCGAGCCTATACCCTGGCGCGCCAACCACCGCGCGAGCCGTGCTTAGAGGGGGGGGCCCCGTCGAAACCGGAAGGGTTAGGTAAATTCGGCCCTGCGGGTGAGGGGGCATCCCGCTGAGTAGCAACGATGTTCTGACCACACCAGAAGTGGTGATCCCTCCTCGGCCCCCCGCCCCGCCGCCCCAGGGTCTCTCGTCGTCCGAGGCGAGCGGTCGTCGGGCCTTGGAGGGCTTCAACGAGGTTCCCGAGAAGAAGGTCAGCCTCGCGCGAAGGATTGTCTCGTATTTTTGGGGACCGATCCCGGGAATGATCGAGGTCGCGCTCGTCCTCTCCGCGCTCCTCCAACATTGGGACGACTTCGCCGTTATCCTCACGCTCCTGGTGGTGAATGCGGCGGTCGGATTCTGGGAAGAGTATCAGGCCGGGAACGCCATCGCAGCGCTGAAGGCTCACCTCGCCCCCCAAGCGAGAGTGCTTCGCGACGGCGCCTGGACGACAATTCCGGCGCGGGAGCTCGTCCCCGGGGACGTGATCCGGCTGCGCATAGGCGATATCGTGCCGGCGGACTCCCGTCTCCTCGAGGACTCCCCGCTCGAACTCGACCAATCCGCCCTGACCGGCGAGTCCCTGCCAGTCTCGCGCGGGGCTGGGGAATCCGCGCTCTCCGGCTCGATCGTCCGGCGGGGGGAAAACACGGCGGGGGTCGTCTCGATCGGTTCCAAAACTTTTCTTGGGAAGACCGCGCAGCTCGTCACTCAGGCCCACCCCGTGAGCCACCTTCAGCGGGCGATGCTGCGCATCGGGGATACGTTGATCGTCATCGCCCTCGCGCTGGCGATCGTCGTGGAAGTGGTTTCCCTGACCCGGGGAGTGAGCCTGTTCTCGTCGATCGAGTTCGTTCTTGTCCTGGTCATCGCGGCCATCCCGGTCGCGATGCCGACCGTTCTTTCGGTCACCCTCGCAGTGGGAGCGCGCAACCTCGCCTCCGAAAGAGCCATCGTGAGCCACCTCGAATCGGTGGAAGAGCTCGCGGGTACGGACGTCCTCTGCTCGGACAAGACGGGCACGCTCACCCTGAACCGGCTTCGGATGGGAGACCCCCTGCCCCTTCCCGGAGCGGCGGCGAGCGAAGTCGTGGAAGCGGGGATCCTTTCCTCACGCCTCGAAGACCACGACCCGATCGATGATGCGATCCTTGCGGGTCCGGGGGCATCGGCCGTGATGCAGGCGTATCGAAGGACCCGGTTCGATCCGTTCGACCCGATCCGCAAGCGCACCGAGGCCACGGTTCAGGGCTCGGACGGTCGGACGGTGAAAGTCAGCAAGGGCGCGCCCCAGGCGATCCTCGCCCTCGTCGGAGAGGCCCCGGACATTGCGAGTGGCCTCCACCAAATCGTCGCCGAGTGCGCTCGGCGAGGGTTCCGCGCCCTCGGCGTCGCTCGGGCGGAGGGGAATGGTCCGTGGAGGTATCTCGGCGTAATCCCACTGTTCGACCCACTTCGACCGGACTCCGCGGAAGTGGTGGGCGCCATCCGGGCCCTGGGGGTCCGGGTGAAAATGGTCACCGGCGACCAGGTGGCAATCGCTCAGGAGACGGCACATCAATTGGGGCTCGAGGGGACTGCCTGCGTTCCCGAACAATGGACCGGTGCGGTGCCTGCTCCGGAGAAGGACCGGCTTTTCGAGCAGGCGACCGTTTTCGCCCAAGTGTTCCCCCAGGACAAGTACGCGATCGTCGAGGAACTCCAGAAGAGCGGCCACATCGTCGGAATGACGGGCGATGGAGTGAACGACGCCCCGGCGCTCAAGGAAGCCGATGTCGGAATCGCGGTGTCCGGGGCCACCGACGCCGCGAAGGCGGCCGCGGATGTCGTGCTGACGGAGCCGGGACTCCGGGTCATCCTCACGGCTATCCGCCAGGCCCGGCAGACGTTCGCGCGGATGACGTCCTACGCCATCTATCGGGTCGCCGAGACGATTCGGCTACTGTTCTTCATCGCGCTGTCGATCCTATTGCTAGGCTTCTTTCCCGTCACCCCGATCATGATCGTCCTGATCGCGATCCTGAACGACGGGTCGATCCTGACGATCGCCTACGACCGAGCTCCCGTTTCGGATAAGCCCGTCCGCTGGAGAATGGGGCACGTGCTGCGACTCGCTGTCGCCCTCGGACTCACCGGAGTCGTTGCGAGCTTCGTCCTCCTCGCCTTCGCGACCCAGGTCCTGCATACCTCGGGTGGCGCGCTGCAGACCCTGATTTACCTCAAGCTCTCCGTGGCCGGTCAGTTCACGATCTTCCTGACCCGGACCCCCGGCCCGTTCTGGAAGTTCCGCCCGGCAGGTATTCTCGTCGGCGCCGTCCTGGGTGCCCAGACGTTCGCTTCGATCTTGGCTGTCAGCGGCTGGCTTTTCATCTCGATACCGGTTCTTTGGGTCCTTGGAATTTGGGGCTATGCCGGTGTCTGGATGCTGATCACTGACCAAGTGAAGCAACGGGTGGCAAAGTGGTCGGACCGGAAGGATGCGGCGGAGCCGCCCCCCTTGCATCCGGTGCTAGGCCCCTCCGGCTTCCCATGGCAGCGGTTCTACCACGCTCGCCACCGTGCTACCCCTCCGTAAGCGGGTCGAGGGCGGGACTTTCACTGCCTGGGGGAAGAGCCAGTAGCTCGGATACCCCGGCGCGGGACGATCCCGAGAATTCGGCTCGGCCTCCCGAGGGACACCACACCCTCGACTTCCGGGCTCCGTTCGTCCATGCGCCGTACTGGTTCATCCGCTGGCAGATCGCTCGGCAGCACGAGGGCGACCGGTTGCGAGCAGTCGACCTCGAACGGCGAAGAACTTCGGTGGAGTCGAATAAGCTGGTGTTCGAATCCCAGCTCGGGCGATTCGTCGGGGAGCCCCTCGCCTACCTCGGAGGGTTGAGCTAGTCTCTGCGGCCCCTCGCGGCTCGAGGTGAACGTGGGCATGGGCACGGCATTTACAAATCGGGTGCTTTTCGTACGGCAAGGGCAACGGGTTATCGTCCGCCTAATGAACGCGCCCCTCCGAGACGGGGAACACTGGGATGGTGCCTCTTCGGCGGAGGGGGGTCCCGAGCCCCCCTGCTGGCGAGCCCCCTACCAGACGACAGTCAGCTTCCGAGCCTCCAGGAAGTCCTTTCGCCTGCGACGTCGGATCAGTCGCGCGAAGAGGGACACCGCCGAAACGCGGTGACGGGCGTCGCGCTCAAATCGGACCTGATCATCTGCGCCTTTCAGGCGAAAAACGAAGCGATCGTGGCCGGCGGGTCGGAGCAGGAGCGGCCGTAGCTTCCCCATCGTTCCGTGGAAATCCAACCGGAGAGAGTGCCGAACGATCCTTACTTCGAACTAAACTCCCTCCCCCATGCCATACCATCCATCGTACTCGTGGAGCGAGGTGTCTAGCTCCATCGGCTCGGGTACATCCTCCATCGGTGCGGAAAGGGGAAGGCCCAACCGTGAATTGATTTCCGGCATGAGCGCCAGCGCCGGGACGACACCCTGAACGTTGGTGAGGACGACTCCCCCCAGATGGCGCTGGGGAGAGACCACGAACAGGGAGGAAACGCCCGGGAGCGCCCCCGAGTGGTACACGAGCGGGGTCCCGTGGTAGTCGGGCCGTATCAAGACCCCGTAGCCGTAGAGACGCCCAGGAAACCATTCCGAGTATGCGGTGGTCATCTTCCGGACTGACGCTGCGGTAACGATGCGCTCTCCGTCGGCCTTCCCGTCTTCGAGGAAGATCTGGAGAAAGCGAGCTAGGTCCTCCACGTTCGAACGGAGTCCTCCGCAGGCGCGAAGGCAGGAGGTCTCTGACCAAGTCTGGGAAGGAACGAGGCCATGACGAGTCCCGGTCGGCTTTGGAGAATAGAGGGTGGTGACTTCGGGGTAGCGGCGCATGATCCCGCTGTCGAAGGTCGTCGAGCGCATTCCGGCGGGACGAAGTATCTCCTCCTCGAGGTAGCTTTCGTAGGTGCGTCCACTAGCCCGCTCGATCACAGCGCCAAGCAACCCGAACGCTTCGTTGGAGTAGCTGAACCACCGCCCGGGCGGTCCAAGGAGTCGGTATCGGGCAGTTCGGAGGTACTCCATCATCTGCTCGTAGGTGTCGATCGGGAAGTGATCGGGATCGATTCCAGCTCGCCGATCGGCCTGCCGATCGTAGGACGGATCGAGGGCCAGAATTCGGGCAGCTGTATACGTGGCCAATGGGAGGGGGGGGAGTCCCGAAGTGTGGGTCAGGAAGTGGTGGATTGTGATTCGTTTGGTTGCACGGGAATCGGGCGTTTTGAACTCGGGAAGATGCCGGACGATGGGGTCCTGGGTCGAGAGTTTTCCCTCTTCCTCGAGCCGTAGGACGGCGAGCGCGGTAAACGACTTTGTGACCGAGGCGAGTCCATAGACTGTGCGAGGCGTTGCAGGAAGACGCGCCTCGCGGTCCCGGTAGCCGTATCCACGAGCGAGGGTTCGTCGACCTCGTTCGACCACGACGAGGGAGGCGCCCGGGACCTTCCAGCGGCGCATCCACCTGTGGACGTACCGCTCGGACGAGAGCGGGGAGTTCGTCATGTCAGCGGCGGTCAAGCGGTTCAATCATGAAGACCCTGCTGGCGCCGGGACACGTTTCCCAAACGGGCGCCCTACGCAACTCCCCGCTCCCTAGACGCCGGCTATGACCCGTTTCGAAGGTCGGGTTTCTCCAACGGCCCCCTGAGGGGCCTCGAAGCGTAGGAACTGACCTCACCGGCCTAGCCAACAGACCCTGACCCGAAGGGTTCGCCCCAGGAACCGGAAGGACGGTTTTTGGAAACGGGTTCTCGCCTCCGAGTTACCCCCCGGTCGGATCACGGTTCCCGGGCGTGGCATTCATTCCCTACTGGGGCCTCAATCGCCCGCCGGTGCAGGCATTGTATTCGTTAGCCGAGCCTAACGAATCCCAGCATGGGCATCCCAAGATTCGAGAGTTCGGATCCACAACGGGGGAGAGTCGGGACGTACTTTTGTGGATCATACGTCAAAACGACTCGACCACCAGAAGCTACTCAAGAATCTGCTTTTTTGCTCGGAAGCGGGCTCCACCACGGTTTGGGGCCGTCCTCCCCCCTCTGCGATCCCCCCCAACTTGCATCGGTCCGGTCGCCGAACGCGCAATCCTTCCGTGAGCGTTTCGCGTCCTCGATCGCAGACTCACGTCATCTCGAGGTCGAAGGCATTTCTTCGGGCGTCCACAATTGGTACTCTTCCACGGTACGGTATCCAATGCCCTCGTAGACTGGGCGCCCGATGGAAGAGGACTGGAGGTAGCTCTCTCGGCAGCCTGCGTCGCGACCGTCCGAAACGGCACGGCAGGTGATCGCGGCGCCGAAACCGCGATGTCGGTATTCGGGGAGCGTACTGACCCCATAAATCCCCGCAATCGAGCGCGTCGTGAACCTTACCGCGGTACAGGTGGGCTGGTTCCGGACGAAGCCGATGTACCAACCTCGTCGCACCGCCTCGGGCAGGCCTTGGGCGGCCACGGCCTCCGCCCACGGATCGAGGAGCCCGATTGGCGCTTCAAACCCTTGCATCATTGTCCGCGCGAACGTCCTCGCATCGTCGGCATCGCCGACTGGTCGAATTTCGAGGGCTGCCGGGGAGGGCCGGATCGAATTCGGAAGAGGTTCCCAGGCCATACCAGGCATGGTCGCGGACAACTTCAGTCGCTGTGCTACGATGATCGGCTTGAGCGCGTCGCAGGAAGCCGTCGTCGTGGCCAGCAGCCACGGTGCGCCGGAGCGTACCAGGATCTCCTCGATGAGTTCTGCCGCACCCTCGAGTGAGTCAGGTTGTTCGAGCGCGAAGGCGCAGTTGAAGGCTCGGATCGGTAGCCCGCTTCGAACGACCGTTACGCCGCCGGCCTTCTGGATGTGGCCGGAGGGCATCGGTCGAGCGAGCGATGAAATCGCCTCTACCCAGTTCTCGTGCCAACCATACCGTTTCGAGCCGACGTCGGCCTCCAGTCCAGGTTTCATCGCGATAGCCGGTGAAGCGGGGGGGGCGAAAATAACCTCGTGCATCCCTCCCATGACGTACCGGGCCTACGTCCCTCATCCCAAACCGCAACGCCCTGGACGGCCGCTCGCGCCATCGTACGGGGGATCTCGTTGCCGTCTCGTCCTCCCCTTCGGCCCCCGGATCAACCGGCGCAACTCCCAAGATGCCGAGTCCGTCCGCGGCCAACTCATCCGAGCTCCGGCTACACAAAGACGCGGACGGTATCGTTCGACGCGTCCAGCGGGAGGGGCGTAAGAGGTCGGCACTCCGTTCGGGCAAAGATCGGGGCCATCCGCGCGATGGCTTCCAGGAACTCAGGGGGGAGCTTGTCCATTCCCGGCATCGACAGCTGAGGCTGACCGCGAACTTCGCCGGTTCGGGCGTCGAACACTGCATTGTGCTGGGCGCACTTCACCACGCCACTCTTGAAAGTCCCGAGGTCCAAGGGGGCATTCATGTGGCCACAGCGATTGATGTAGGCGTGGAGTTCGCCTCCTTGGTTGAGAACCAAGATCTCCTCGCCACTCGCCTTACCGTGGGCCATTTCACCGGGTTTCAGTCCCTTCGCGGCGTTGATCTCGTGCCAAGACTGCATGATCGCACCGATGCAGACCAATTATAGCTTCTACTTAAACTTTGAATGTTAAAGCACAGTAAGCTTTTTAGCCGACCCGGCTGAAGTTGATCCCATGCCGGTACCTCGAGCGAGCTCCGCAGCCCCGCACTGCGACTACGAGGGGACGTTTCGCCTGCTCGGGCAAAAGCACGTCCTTCGCGTCCTTTCGGCCCTTGTCGAGAAGAGCCCCCGGAGATTCAACGAACTTCGAGAAAGCGTGGGGGCCAACACGGCCACGATTACCGATCGATTGCGGCAGATGGAGCGGTTGGGGTTGGTTCGGCGCGACGTGATCCGTGTCCTGCCCCGCCGGGTCGAGTATCGACTCACACCGATGGGACGCGACCTCGTGAAGATTTTCCGGCCGATCTCTCGATGGCGGGCCAAGTACTCGTGAGGGAAAACGGAACGCCCGGCGATCCTCGCTCACCCGCACAGAAAGGGCGAAATACCTAACTCCCCGCGTCTGGGTCCATCGGTCCGACCTTATTGGGCAGGGTTTCTCTAGCCTTCCTCGCCGGTCCCCGAAGTGGTAGGATCCTGATACAAACCAGCCCGACCTCGATCGGCCGCATGAGGTCGGACATTGTTAAGTAGTCCGAATAGTAATGTCCACCTAATCAGATGATTCCCGGAGCTGCCACCAAAGCCGGGACGCGGATCCCAAGCCACGATGAACTCCAAGCGGGGTCCGCCGCTCTTCAGGAGCTATTCAGCGAGACGATGATTTTCCTTCATAATGCTGCCCACCGCCAAGGGCTCACCCTGCCCCAACTGATTCTTCTGCGAATGCTTCAGGTGAAGGGGCCCCTGCCCCCGTCCCAGATCGCCGATCAGTTCGGGATCAGCCGCCCCGCGGTCACCTCCAGCCTCAATATCCTCGAATCCGCGGGCTGGGTTGTCCGATCCTCCCAGGATGAAGATCGCCGGAGCCACCGAACCTCGCTGACCGCGCGATCTCGAGGAGTACTTCGACGGATCGAATCGGAACGTAGTCACTTTCTCGAGGAAGGATTGGCCGGCATCGGCGTCGATCAGCGAGCCGAGTTCGCCCGCACGCTCAACCTCCTTGTCTCACGTCTCCGAACGATCCATGGCCCAGCGGAGCCACTTCCAGGGAGTCTACGAGGCCGATGAGCTCGACGGCCCCCCCGCTTCCGGCGCACCCGACCACCCCGACGCCGAAGACGATGGAGAACTTCGATCGGGCGTACTCGAACAAGGTCATGCTGCTGCTCGCCGGCATCGTGATGATCGTCCTGTACGTCGAGGGGATGCTCACTCCTTCCCTGCCCACGATCCAAAGCGATTTCCACGTGGATACGGCTCAGGTCAGCCTGGTGATTTCCGCCTACGCCATTTCTGGCGTGGCGTTGAGTCCTGTCGTCGGAAAACTGGGCGACATCTACGGCAAGCGGAAGGTGTTGATGGGAGTGATGCTCGCCTACGCGGCGGCCGTTTCGGTCACGGGATTCTCCCCCAATTTTACGTTCATGGTGGCGGCCCGGACGGTCCAGGGAGTCGGGCTCACCATCCTGCCGCTCGGGATGTCCCTCGTCCGAGAGGAGTTTCCCCGGGAACTCGTCCCGCGCGCACAAGGGATCTTGAGCGCCATGTTTGGGGTCGGCTTCGCGATCAGCCTCCCCGTCGGCTCCGCGGTCTCTCAGACCTACGGGTGGCGCGACACCTACCACTCCGCCATCCCGGTCGTCCTCTTGCTCACCATTGCCGTGTTCCTCATCGTTCGTGAATCGACCTATCGCCGACCCAACACTCGGGTCGACTACGCGGGGGCGGCGTTGTTGGGAGGCGCGCTCGCAGGGATCGTGGCGGCCCTGTCGCAAGGACAGACTTGGGGATGGAACTCTCCACTTACGCTGGGGTTCTTGGGGGTCGGTCTGTTCCTCCTGATCCCCTTCGGACTCTGGGAACGGCACTGGACTCAGCAAGGACGTGAACCCATCGTCGATGCACGTTTGTTGAAGGAACGGAACGTAGCAGTAACGAATGCGGTCCTGACTGTCGCCGGGCTCGGGATGTACATGGCATTGTTCACGCTGATCTACCGGTTCGAATTCCCTCCCGCCTCCGGCGGCTTTTCCCAGGACATTCTTCAAGCCGGGATCGACATCGTCCCCCTCGCGCTCTCGATGATGGCGGTGGCCGTGTTGGCGAGCGTCGCAGTCTCCCGAATTGGAGTCAAACCGCTCGCCCTGAGCGGGGCCGGCCTGACGAGCGTCGGCTTTCTCCTCCTCTCGTCCGCGACGACGCTCACCCAGTCGCTCGTGTACGAAGTCGTGACGGGGGCTGGGATTGCCCTGTTGAATGCCTCGATCATCAATATGCTCGTACTGACGGTCGACCCCAAAGACATGGGCCAAGCGACCGCCATGAACAACGTCTTCCGGAATCTGGGGGGGAGCGTGGGGGCTCCGATCGTTGGGGCGCTCCTCGCCGCGTATGTGACGGGTATCATCGTCCCCAGTGGCCCGCTGGCCGGGACCAATCTCCCCAGTCTGGCCGCCTTTCAGTACGCGTTCTGGATCGCTGCGGCCGTTACCCTCGTGGGGGGGATCGCGGTGATCTTTGGAGAGGAGGTGCTCGGCCCCCGCCGTCACGCGAAATTCGCTCATCTCCCCACCCTCGCCCGCACGGGGCGGAAGGCGGTCGCGCCCCCTCCCCCGGCCCCAATTCCCACCACCCAAGGCATTCGACCCGAGTAAGAATCTGGGCCTCTGCACTGTCAGGCACAATCTTTCCCGCGAGCCGTTACACCCGTATGACTCGTACCCAGCTCGATGCGCTCAAAGGGCCGTCGCGTTCGACCCAGTACCGACTTCAGAGAGGACCGAATTTTCTGCCGAGAGGGATCCGAGCACGAAGGGCCCTCATTCCCGCCTGCTCAGCGGCCCCTCTTGCGCGGGCCGCTAAGTCCGATTCTACGAGGGTCAGTGGAACGACCGGGGGCGAGCAATCTGATCCGGCGTGCGTTGCTCGATTGTTCGATCACGATTCCGAGCCGGCGACGGCGGGTGTCCGGGCGTCGCGCGCTCATGACCCAAAAGGAGGCGGTCCGCTGATAAGATGGGGCTTGCGCGCGAAAGAACTTCCATGCAGATTCGTTTCGACGGAATTCTCTCCGAGACGGTTCGTCGAGTGCCTTTCGGTCCCCCCATAGGAGTACCAGGCTCGCGGACGCGTCGTGCGGTCGGTAAACGCCTTGGCGCCGGCCCCGGACATTCGCCCGCTCCTCAAGAGCTTCCGCGCCTTCGCGATGTTCACGCGGCTCCAGACGCTCTGGGCACGTCGGGGGGCATACCGATTCGCGTAGCTGATCTCGTTGAGGGAGCGTACCTGGCCATCGATCCATCCGAAGCAAAGCGCTTCCTCTACGGCGTCGGAATATGTGGTGGCGACACGACCCGAGCCCTTCTTGTAATAACCGATCCAAAGCTCCTTCGCCGACGCGTGGTTTTGCTCAAACCACGTCCGAAGTTGGGTCCGGTTCTTAAAGAAGCGAACCTTCTTCCGAACTTCCTCGAGCGCGACCATGACGGAAGAAGGTAGCATCGGAACAGAAGATTCTTTGTCCCCCTGATATCGACTCGGCGAACTTGTGTAGCCGACGTCGGCTCCACGGTAGTACTCCGCGCGTCAATTGCTCTTTACCTCGGATACATCTGCGGAGGCTCGATCTCCTTTTCGTATGCACGCTCTGAGGCTAGAACCTCCCGACCGGGTTCTGGACGCGCCCCGCGAGGAACTCTCCCCACTCCCTCGCCTGCGCGGGATAGACCTCCTCGGATCCCCGCTTCTCAACAAAGGTACCGCCTTTACGGAAGGCGAGCGAACCGCGCTCGGTCTTCATGGGCTGCTACCGCCCCAAGTCGAATCGCTCGATCAGCAAGTGGATCGGGCGTACGAAGCGTTCCGCCGGAAGACGGACGACCTCGAGCGCCACATTTTCCTACGAGCGCTCCAGGACACCAACGAGGTGCTGTTTTACCGGCTGCTGCTGGACCACATGGAAGAGATGATGCCGGTGGTCTACACTCCGGTGGTCGCGCTCGGCTGCCAGGAATTTTGCCACATTTACCGACGACCGCGCGGCCTTTTTGTACCGTATCCCCTCCGGGACTCGATCCCCTCGCTGCTCGAACATCGGCCGAATCCGCAGGTCGATGTGATCGTAGTTACGGATGGCGAGCGAATCCTCGGAATTGGCGACCAAGGCGTGGGGGGTCTGGGGATCCCCATCGGGAAGCTCTCGCTCTACACGCTGATCGGGGGCATCCACCCGGAACGTACGCTACCAATCGTGCTGGACGTCGGTACGAACAACCTGGATCGCCTCCACGACCCTGAGTACCTCGGATGGCGTCACGAGCGAATCACCGGGGAGGCATACGACGAGTTCATTGATCGGTTCGTTCGGGCCGTGCGCCAAGCGCTTCCCGGGACGCTCCTTCAATGGGAGGACTTCGGGGCCGAACACGCGCGTCCCATCTTAGAAAAGTACCGCGAACGGATATTGACCTTTAACGACGACATTCAGGGAACCGGCGCCGTGGCCCTCGGTGCCATTCTTTCCGCCCTTCACGTAACCCACGGAGCCCTTCGCGATCAGCGCATTGTGATCTTCGGGGCCGGCTCCGCGGCCGTCGGTGTCTCGGACACGATTCGAGCCGCGTTGGCGCACGAAGAAATTCCCGACGCGGAGGCTCGTCGGTGCTTCTGGCTCGTCAACCGGGGAGGGCTACTCTATTCGGGCCGGACAGACCTCCGGGACGATCAGCGAATCTATGCGCGGCCCTGGGACGAGGTCCGCTCGTGGGCCCGCTCGGACCCCCAGCGCGTGAGCCTCGCGGAGGTGGTTCGAGGCGTGCGCCCCACGATCCTCATTGGGCTTTCGACGGTCGCGGGCGCTTTCGACGAGGCCCTCGTTCGGGAAATGGCCGTGGGAGTGGAACGACCCATCATTTTCCCGCTTTCGAATCCTACGATCAAGAGTGAAGCCGTTCCCGGCGATCTGTTGCGCTGGACGGAAGGACGAGTCCTGATGGCGACCGGATCCCCGTTTCCCCCGGTCCTGTTCGAGGGTCGTTCGATGGCGACCGCTCAATGCAACAATGTGTACATTTTCCCCGCATTGGGTCTCGGCGTAGCCGCCAGCGGCGCTCGGCGCGTGACGGATGGGATGATTTTGGTCGCTGCCCGAACCCTCGCCGAACAGTCCCCCGTTCGGCTAGATTCCTGCGCGCCGCTGCTTCCCCCGGTTCAGGAGCTTCGCACCCTCGCGGTGGAGATCGCGATGAGCGTCGGGCTCGAGGCCCAACGCACCGGTAACGCACCCGCGACGACGGCGGAAGGGCTCTTGGCCAAGATCCTCGGAACTCAATGGACTCCGACGTATCCTAGCTATTGAACTTGCGAACGTCGAACCCTCCGCATCAATTGATCTCGCACGGTGGCCTCGCCTCGGACTCGTGAGAGAGAGGGCAGACACCGGACCTGCCGGTGCGCGCTATTCATTCGCGGCTCGCGAACGCCGATCGTGCTTCGGAAATCACTGAATCATTAGCGGCGAGGGTTTCGAGTCTTCTCGCTCGCGTTGAAGCAACCGTTCCCAATCGGCCTGAACCTTCGCCTGGATCTCCGCGATATCTGGAGCGGTGAGGTGTCGGAACCTCCCCTGAGCTCGAAGATACTCCTCGACCGGCTTGAGTTGTCCAAACTTCCGCGTAATCCGCAGGCGTCCGCCCTCGACTTCGTAGAGCGGGAAAACGCCGGTGTCGGTGGCCTGACGACCGAGAGCGATCGATTCCGCCGAATCGAACTTCCACCCGGGCGGACACGGAGTGAACACATGGAGGAACCGGGGTCCGGTGAGATCCCGCGCCCGCTCCACCTTTCGATCGAAATCCTCGGGGAAGCTGGGATTGAGCGTCGCGGCATACACGGGACGGTGGGCGAGCACGATCCCCATGATATCCTTCTTCGGTTCCGGCTTTCCTCGAAGAGTTCCCGTCACCGGCGTCGTCGTGGTCCACGCCCCCCAGGGGGTCGAGCCGCTCCGCTGAATGCCCGTGTTCATGTACGCTTCATTGTCGTACATCACGTAGATCGCGTCCGTTCGCCGCTCGAGCATTCCGCTCAGGGACTGGAGTCCAATGTCGGCGGTCCCCCCATCCCCGGCGAATCCGACGATCGTCACCCCTTTCATCCCGAGCGCATCCGCGGCGGCCCGCAAGCCGGAAATCGACGCACCAGTCGCCTCGATCGGATTGTCGAGCATCGCGACGTGCAGGGCCGTCGTCGGATAGGGCGTCGCGATCACCGTCCAGCAACACGCTGGGACCGAAACGACCGTACGCGGGCCGAGACCTTTCAGCAGGAGGCGCATCGCAAGCGCCGGGGCACACCCTGGGCACGCCGCATGGCCGGAGAACATCAGCTCCTGAGCCGGAAGAGTGAGCTTAGCCATCGGTGCTCGCCTCCGCTTTCTCGAGGTCCTGCCAATGCGTGACGGGGACCGCGCCGGAGAGGAGCGTTTCGAACATCGCCCGGACCTCATTTGGCGTAATGTCGCGACCGCCGATCCCGGCGAGGAAGCTCGTCAGGACCGGGCGTTCGGCCCCGGAATACAGTGCGGCGCTCACTTCGGTCGCCGCCGGTCCCATCCGGCCAAAGACATAGGATCGGTCCACGACGCCGAGCCGGTCCGCGGTCGACGCCAATCCCCGAACTTCCTCATCGGGGAAGGGTCGGAACAGGCGGAGCTTGGCGAGACCGACTTTACGACCGGCGGCCCTTAACTCGTCGACCACGGACCGCGCGGTGGTCGTCATCGTTCCCATTGTCACCAGTACGGCGTCGGCGTCGTCCGTCCGATAGGTCGGGAGCGCCCCCTCAAGGTTGCGACCGAAGAGGCGTTGGTATTCTTCTTCGACGGCCGTAAGGACCTTCGGCACTCGCTGCATCGCATCCGCAACCTCCCGACGGAATTCTACGTAATGTTCCGGTCCGGTGAACGAACCGAGCCGACCGGTTTCGCCCGGAACGAGTACCGCACGCCGTTCCCGAGGTGGAAGGAAGTGGTCGACGAGCGCTTGGTCCGGCACATCGACCGGCTCGACTGTGTGCGAGAGGTAGAACGCGTCCTCGGTGACCATCGCCGGGAGGCGGACGTCCGGGTGCTCGGCAAGCCGGAACGCTTCGAGGACCGTATCGAGCACCTCCTGATTGCTTTCCGCATAGAATTGGATCCAGCCGGTGTCGCGCTGACTCATAGTGTCGGTGTGATCGGCCCCGATGTTCCACGGGGGCGCGACCGCCCGGTTCACGACGCCCATCACAATGGGAGCTCGCATTCCGGAGGCCCAGTGGAGGAGCTCGTGCATGAGCAGCAATCCTTGACTCGACGTCGCGGTGTAGGTTCGCGCTCCCAGCGCGGCGGCACTGACGCAGACCTGGAGGGCGCTATGCTCGGATTCTACCTTGACAAACTGGGCCGGAAGGTCCCCTGAGGCGACGAAATCGGCGATCTTTTCGACGATCGAGGTCTGCGGGGTGATTGGATAGGCCGACACGACCTGGACCCGTGCCAGCATGGCCGCATACGATTGGGCGTAATTACCCGAGAGCACCCTCGCGGTCATCGTTTGGTCCTCCTAGGCCTCCGCCACCATCTCAATCACTTGGGGGGGGCACTCCGCCGCGCAGATGCCGCATCCTTTGCAGTAATCGAGCTTGATCCGAGGGTAGCCAACGGAATCAAATTCGATCGCGTCATCGGGACAGAACTTCCAGCAGAAGTTGCACCGCGTACACTTTTCCAAGTGGATGACCGGCGTGTACGTGCGCCACGCCGCGGTGTGAATCGATTCGCTGGACTGCGTCGCCATCGGCCCTTCCGGCGTGGGGATCGACGGAGGTCGCGGTCGGATCGACGGTGAAGAAACGGCAGCAACCCCATCGATCACGCGCACTCCCAGGAAACCGTCCTGGGCCGCGAGTCGGTTTTGTTGCGGGGCTGCCGGGACAAACTGCTCGATCGCTCGATTCAACGCTTCGAGCGAGACCACTCCGGTCGCGCGCGCCAGGGCCCCGAGGACCGCCGTGTTGACAATCGGCAGCATGGCACTCCCGAGACCTCGAGCGACCGCAATGCGGGTGGCGTCGACCACCGCCCGACGCACTCCTGCGGGAGCAGCCAGCTCTTCGGCCGGCCGCGGAGTATTCACCAGGAGGAGCCCGTCCGGTCGAAGTCCCTCGGCGACTGGGGTCGTTCGAAGTAGACCGGGATCAAGCACCACCACGACGTCCGGGGTCGTGATCGACGTGCGCACCCCGATCGGCCGCGTGTCGATCCGAGTGAATGCCGTCACCGGGGCTCCCCGTCGCTCTACGCCGAAGAACGGGAAGCTTTGGGGAATCTTCCCGTCCACGAATGCGGCCTGCGCGAGCAGTTCGGAAGCGACGACCGCGCCCTGCCCTCCTCGTCCGTGGAATCGAATCTCAATCATGATGACTTTCGTCAAAAGAAGCGGCGGAGAGATTGAAGAAGGAGAGGTCAGCTCAAGTTGACGGTCCGGCGTCTCGCGAACTTCGTCTTCGAGCCCGGGGGGACTGGCCTGAAAATAGTCTCGAATTCCCCGCCGGGAGCTGCCGGCGAAACTCGGGGAACGGCTAGTGCGGGTGGCGGTGCCCGGTCTTGCCCCCGATCACCGCGGGCGAGGTCAACGAGTAGTCCCCTACGGCGACCCCTTTGACCCCCCGCAAGTCCTCCGCGGCCCGAATGATCTCCTGCCGCTTCCCCACGAGCGCGATCACTTCCATGCACGAGTTCCCCTGGAGGTGAATGTGGCCCGAAAACCGGATATGATCCCCCCAGCGGTGTTGGGCGGCGGCCAGTCGTCGAAGGACCCGCGGAGCGTCGTGTCGGTAGAGCAGCGTGACACACGCCACGGCGTCGGCTTGCGGATCGCTCAGCTCCTCTCGAGTCAATTCCTTCCGAATGATGGCGCGCAGCGCTTCTGAACGGCTAGCGGAGTTGCGCTGGCGGACCCACCGGTCGAGGTGTCCGAGCAGGGTAGGCTCGATCGAGATCCCGAGCCGGACGACGCGTCGCGTCACGATTCCGAGGGGAGGTGTGCGGCCCCCGGGCCCGGGGGGAATGGGGGAGGATTTTCGGGGCCGAATCCCACGTCTTCGTAGCGCTTGATCCGGTAGATCGCCATTGCGAAGAGCCAGGACCCAATGAATAGGACGACGATCCCAATCCCCAACGTCTCAAAGTCGAGCCCATTGAGCCAATTCCAGAATGGTCCCCTCCACCCGAGTTCGGAGGAGGTGACCTGCAACAGCTCCACCCCACCAATGACGAACGCGACGAGGACGGAGATGATCGTCAGCGTCAGGTTGTAGTAGATCTTCCGGATCGGCTTGAGGAACGCCCACCCATACGCGTAGCGCATGGCGAACCCATCCGTGGTGTCGGAGAGGACCATTCCGCAGGTGAACAGTAACGGCAAGATCAGCACGGCCCACAGGGGAATCGTTCCCGAAGTGGCCACGACCACCGCGATCCCGATCAGGAGGACCTCCGTGGCCGTGTCGAATCCCAGCCCAAAGAGCACGCCAATCGGGTAGATCTGCCAGGGCTTCCTGATGACCTTGAATAGCTTTCCGAAGTAGCGATAGAGAAACCCACGCTTTTCCATCTGTTCGTCGAGCGCTTTCTGGTCGAGCTCGCGATTCTTCAGCCCTCGAAAGATGCGATAGACCTCCAGCACGATGATGACGTTGACGAGCCCGATGATGAAGAGAAACACCCCCGAAATGAGCGTGCCGAGTACCGCGCCGACCGCGGCGAAGGTGTTGTACTGGCGCTGGATGAATTCGGCCGCGACAACGAGTCCGACCACCATCCCACAGACGATCGTCGAGTGACCTAACGAGAACCAAGTCCCCACTGTCAGCGGGCGTTCGCCGTCGTTCAGCAGCTTGCGGGTCGTGTTATCGATCGCGGCGATATGATCGGCGTCAAAGCCGTGACGAATTCCCAGGATGTAGGCCGTGATCGCGAGTCCGGTAAACAGTAACCCGCCCCCGGTAACGGCTCCTCCGTTGGGAATGCCGTGGGGCAAGTAGACGAAGGCGAGCGCAAACGCCGCGATCGTGGTGAGGAGAATCACCGCATAGAGAAGACCAATCTGCAGCTTCTCTCCCGGCGTGAGATTGAGATCTGCGAGACGGACCTTCGACGCAGGCGAGGAGTCCATTTCCCGGCGAACTGGACCGGCCTACAAATAGTTATGCTGTTTTTTAAAATCGTAACAACGTGGGGCCCCCGGGGGCGATCGTTCGTCGCGTGCGATTCGGCGAGCCCCGCAGCGCGAGGCACTTCCGCTAGAGGGCAAAACGGCGATCCATGACGTACGGGAGTACCCCCCCGCCCCGATAGTACTCGAGCTCGGTCGCCGAGTGGAGCCGACACTCCACCGTGAACGTTTGGGGGGCGGTCCCCCCGTCGCTCGACGCCGTCACTTGGACCGGCACTTGGGGGCCGAGGTCCACGCCCGCGGGAAGCGAAAGTCGGAACGTCTCACGGCCAGTGAGCCCGAGCTGCTTCCACCCTTCCCCCGATCGGAATTGCAGCGGCAACACCCCCATATCTACCAAATTGCTCCGGTGAATGCGCTCGTAACTCTCGGCGATGATCGCGCCGACCCCCAAGAGCCGGGGTCCTTTGGCGGCCCAGTCTCGAGAACTGCCCTGTCCGTAGTTCCGACCGGCGAGGACGAGGAGCGGAGTCCCCTCGGAACGATATCGTTCCGCGACCTCGAAGATCGTGCCGATCGTGCCGGAGGGGGCGTGGAGCGTGAAGCCTCCTTCCCGGGGAGCGACCAGCTGGTTCTTGAGCCGGACGTTCGCGAAGGTTCCTCGAATCAGGACGTCGTGATCGCCCCGGCGTGCGCCGTAAGTATTGAACTCCGTCGACGGGACTCCGTGGTCCGAGAGAAATCGTCCGGCGGGAGTGTCCGCGGGAATCTCTCCGGCCGGGGAAATGTGATCGGTGGAAATCTGGTCGCCGAACATCCCCAGAAGCCGGGCGTTCTCGACCAGGATCCCCTGATGCGGAAGGAAGGGGAGGGGCAAGTGCAGATACGGCGCCTCCTGGAGGTACGTCGACTGCGGATCCCAGGGGTAGAGTTCCCCCGCGGGCACCTGGAGGGCTTCCCAATGCTCATCGCCTACTTCGATCGCCCGATATTTCTCTCGGTACATGCTCGAGTCAAGATTCCGCTCGACCAGTTGGCGAATCTCCTCGGCCCGGGGCCACAGGTCCTTGAGATAGATGGGACGGCCGTCCGAAGATTTGCCTAACGGCTCGCGGGTTAGATCGATGTCCATCCGGCCGGCGAGTGCGTATGCGACGACCAGCATTGGCGACATCAGGTAGTTCGCCCGCACCAAGTTGTGGATCCGGGCCTCAAAGTTTCGATTCCCGCTCAGCACGGCCGCCACGAAGGCATCGTTGTTCACGATGCTCGACGCCACGGCCGGAGGGAGGGGACCAGAATTTCCGATGCACGTCGTACAGCCGTAGCCGACGATGTCGAAGCCCAAGGATTCGAGCGGGGAAAGCAGACCCGACTTCTGCAGGTAGGCCGTAACGACCTTCGAGCCTGGGGCCATCGACGTTTTTACGTACGGAGGAACGTGGAGTCCCAGCTCCACGGCTTTTTGGGCGATGAGCCCGGCCCCGACCATCACCGAGGGATTCGAGGTGTTGGTACAGCTGGTGATCGCGGCGATGACGACCGCCCCGTCGGTCACGGGTACCCCTGCCGGAACGGAACCGGCCGCCGCGGGCGGTCGAGGTCCGTTAAACGGTTGCAGGAGGTCGTCCGCCGGGTAACCCGTTGAGCGTGAGTCGACTGTTCGAGGGTGGCTCTTCCGATAGACCTGCAAGGCGGAACGGAACGAGGTCGGGGCCTCCGACAGTCGGACACTCTCCTCCGGATTCTTCGGGCCGGAAATCGATGGGACGATCGATCCGAGATCGATCTGGAGTCGGTCATCGAACTCGAGTTCGCCCTCCCCTCGGGTGCCCCACAGTCCCTGGAGACGGGCGTACGCCTCGACTCGGCGTACGAGATTCGGGTCGCGTCCGGTCCCCTCGAGGTAGGCGAGAGTCGCTTCATCGATCGGGAAGAGTGCAGCCGTCGCGCCGTACTCCGGGCACATGTTCGAGATCGTGGCCCGGTCTGGAACGGTGAGATGCGCGACCCCGGGCCCGGTAAATTCAACGAACTTGTCAACTACGCCCTTCTGACGCAGGGCGCGGGTCACGGTGAGCACCAGGTCCGTAGCGGTCGCGCCCTCCGGCAGCCGACCGCGCAGCTCGACTCCCACGACCTCGGGAGGCGCGATAAAGTACGGTTCGCCAAGCAGGACGGCTTCGGCTTCTATTCCCCCGACGCCCCAGCCCAGCACACTGAGCCCATTGACCATGGTCGAATGGGAATCGGTTCCGATGAGCGTGTCGGGGTACGCCACCGCGTCCCCGTTTGCCCCCCGAAGGGTCACGACTTGCGCCAAGTGCTCGAGATTTACCTGGTGGACGATCCCGTTTCCCGGGGGGACGATTCGTAGGTTCTGATAGGCTCCTTTCGACCATCGAAGAAAGCGATAACGTTCGGAATTCCGATCATATTCACGATCGAGGTTGAGGAGGAGGGATTGCGCGGAGCCGTAGCTGTCGACTTGGACGGAGTGATCGACGACCAGGTCGACCGGAACGATCGGGTTCACCTTTCCGGGATCGAGGCCGCGGGCGGCTGCCGCGGAACGCAAGGTGGTGAGGTCGACCAGAACGGGAACTCCGGTAAAATCTTGGAGTAGGACCCGTCCGGGATAGAACGGGATCTCGGTTTCCGGGGAAAGCTTCGAGCCATTGGCCAGCGCTTGGAGCGTCGTAAGTCGGGATTGCTGAGGGTCGAAATGCCGGAGGAGGTTCTCCAGGAGGATCCGGATTGTTCGAGGCCGGCGGTCGAAAGAGAATCGATCGACGCCTTCGAGTCGGTCGAGTCGATACACGGTAGCGGTTGAGGAGCCCAACGGAACTCGGTCCTGGACCCCCAGCGGATCAGCACTGTTCATGCGCGGGGGAAGGAATGGCCCTTTTTGGGCTCTGCGGCCCCGCCCGCACAAAAAATTTCGTTCAGAGCCGCTTCGAGCGCGTCCACGATACGAAGATCCGCGCCCCGACCGCGGGGGTAGGATCGGAGGGCGCGAGCTGCATCTCCAGACGCTCGCCGGACTCCCCCTCCAATTCGACCATGGAGACCGCTCCCGTGAATCCCGAAGCGACGACCTTGGCCGGAATCCCCTTCAGGGGCTCGACGGACCAGCGCACCGCCCGCGGGTGTACGGCCCACTCGGCGCCTTGGGAGGAAAGGACGTTGTATCCGAGGAAACGCGCCACGTCCGGCCCCGCCGGGTGGTCGAAGACCTCGCGGGAGTTTCCAATTTGTCGCAGCTCCCCCCCGATCAGCACGGCGACCCGATCCCCGAGAAAGAGACCTTCCTCTTGATCGTGGGTAACGTGGATCGCGGCCATCCCGAGCTGGGAAAGGACTTTCCGGAAATCGGTGCGCAAAATCGTGCGAATCTCGGCATCGATCGAGGCGAACGGTTCATCGAGAAGGACGATCGCCGGCCGCGCCGCCAACGTACGCGCAAGCGCGACCCGCTGTCGTTCGCCGCCGGAAAGGGCCGTTGGATCTCGTTCTACGAGCGACTCTAGTTGGAGCAGAGCGACCGTCTCCTGGACCCGCTGTTCCACTCTTTCCGGGGAGAGCCGCTGCAGGAGAGGGCCGTACGCGATGTTTTCCCACACCGATCGACGAGGGAACAAAGCCGGTTCCTGGAACAGCATGCCGATCCCGCGGCGATGTGTGGGAAATCGGCTGACATCGACGCCGTTCAGTCGGATCGATCCGGCGGTCGGAGATTCCAATCCAGTGATGCATCGAAGTAGCGTGGTCTTTCCACTCCCGTTGGGTCCCATGAGGACCAGGAACTCCCCGGGTCGAACCGTGAAGGAGATGGCGTGTAGGACGGGGATCGAGCCCCAAGCGGCGGCAAGTCCATCGACGACCAGCAGGGGATCAGAATTCGACACGGCGACCTCCGGCGAGCAGCGACAAGAACACGGCGCCACTCACGAGGATGAGCAACCCGGCGGCCGCATCCGATACCGCGCCGAGGCGAGCGCTTTGCAGGTTGTAGATGGCTACGGGCAACGTCGTGAAGGAAGGCGTCACCAGGAAGTACGTCGCCGTGAACTCGCCAAGACAAAACGCAAAAGCGAACATCGCCGCGGTGAACACGCCGGAGCGCGCCCGCGGCAGATCGGCGTCCACGTAGCCGATCCACGGTGGGGCACCCAACACGCGCGCGGATTCCCGCAAGGTCGGGGTCAGCCGACGCAGCGAAAGTTCGAAGCTTTGCATGGCGAAAGGCAAGGCGAGCGTCGTTTGACTCAGAATGATCAAGATCCAGACCATCGATTCCCCTCCGAGGAGGGGTCGCCAAAAGTTCGCTAGGCCGAAGGCGACTACGACCGGCGAGAAAAGTAATGGCAAGAATAGGTAGAGTCGGAACGATCGGCCGACGCGCGACCGGCCCGCGAGAACGTAACCGGCGCTAATGGCGAGAAGAAGGACGATCGTCGCCCCAGCCGTCGCGAAGAACAGCGTATTCTCCATCGCTCCGACGACGCTGAGCCCCAGGACCTGGGTCGTGTGGGCACTGAATAGGCCCGACCATCCACTCGCCTCCGAGCGAGGCGGGGTCGCGAAGAATGCCCGATCGAGGAGCGAACCGAGGAGGAGTACGACGGCGCCAACCACGAGGATCGTTTCGAGGAGCAACGCCCATGCGAAAGCCGACCGGATCGGAAACGGTCGAGCGCGGATCGAGGGAGGGTCGGGACGCGCGCGGAGTCGACCAACGAGATAGAGATACCCGAGCGTCGGTAGGAGGAGCAGGAGTACCATCGCCAAGGCGAGGATCGTCGCGGAGGTTGGGTCGCCCAACGTATATTCGAGGGACCAAACTCGGGCCTCCAAAGTGTAGCATCGAGCTCCACAGAGCAGCAAAGGGGGGGCGAAGGAGAGCGCCGAGAAAATGAACGTGAGCAGCCCGCCGGCGGCCGCGCCGACCCAGGAGGGAGGGCCCCAGACTTCTCGATAAGTACGAAGGGGTCCGCCCCCCAAGGTCGCTACGCTGTCCTCGAGCGGACCCGAAGACGTCTCGACCCCCACCGCGGTCAGCAGAACGACGATCGAGACATTAAAGAATAAATTCGCCGCCACGATTGCGGGGACCCCGCGCCCGAAGACGCTGAGCGCCGGCCAAAGCTGAGAGGCGATTCCATTCGATCCGAAAAGGTCGAGCACCCCGAGAACGACGACGATACTCGGGAGGAGGAACGGGATCAACAGCAATCCTCGGAGCGCTCCGCGTCCCGGCCAATCGTACCGTCCCACGAAGACCCCGCCGGGTACCCGAGCGCGACCGCGAATCCCGCGCTCAGGATGCCTTGTTCGAGAGAGTTAGAAAAGGCCGCGAGGTTGAGGGGTTGCTCCACGATACCGGGGACTGCTTGGACCCCTCCAATGTCGCCGATCCCTGAAGCGAAGAGTAAGAGCGGGGGCAACAATCCGAAGAGGAGTACGACCAGCACCAGGGGGGAGAGGAACGTTCCCGCCCGGATCCAATGGATCACGCGGGAGCGTACGCGTTCTCGATCTGTTGCCATGTGTTCAACCAAGCGGTCAGATTCGCGACGATCGTTGAGGGAGGGAGGCCGTCGTTCAGGGGTACGATGGAATCGGGTGGGACTACAGCGTCGTACACTCCGGGCAACGAGATCGTATCATTGGCCGGATATTCCCATTCGTTCGTCGGGATCTGATTCTGGACGGATCCGGATAGGAACCAGTCGACGAATTGCTCGGCGAGAGTGGGGTGAGTCGTGCCCCGCACGACGCCGATTCCATAGATCGTCTTCCAACCATAGTCGGTTCCATTCCACGTTGTCACGGTCGAGTTGTAGGCTCCGGCGGCTCCGTTCGCGGCCGCGTAGGCGGGATCGGTGGAGTAACTGACCACCATCTGAGGATTGTTCGGAGGAGTGGTGAACTCATTGAACGCCGTGCCCCAGTCGGGGGCGGCGGGCGGGAGATGAGGGTCGATCTGTTCCCACCAGTCCTGCCACGGCTGGTGCAAGATGTCCGTGTAGAACGCAATTTCCCAAAGGAGGAACTCCTCCCCCGTGATATCGGTCGTGGGATTCTCGATTAACAGCTCGCGCGCCCAAGAACTGTTCTGGGTAAAATTGAGAAAATTCGAAGCGGCAACGGCGTCGTGTGTGGTTTGCGCGAAGGTCGCATTGAAGTCGATCGCGAGGAACCCGTATTCATAGGGGGTCACCGCGTGATCCGGGCTCAGCTCACCGACCAGGTTCGCCGGCACATTGGTGAGTTGCGGACTGGTGTAAGGGAGCAGGAGTCCGGCGACATCGGCCTGAGGGGCGGTAATCTCATCGAGGCCGATGACGACATCCGCGCCGGGGGCGTCCTTTTGCGCCTCGAGCGTGCTGTAGAGAGTTCCCGGAGGACACTCGACGACGAGTCGAACGTGATGGGCCGACTCGAACGCTCCGAACACTGTGGGCGCGACGGGAGAGCTACAATCCACCCCGCCGAGAAGGGAGGGGTAGGTGTAGATGGTGAGCGTCGGCTCGCCGTTCGGGGGATTGAGCCGTTCGTATTCGGCCAGTCCGTAGGTCGCGAGGACCACGATTAACGCGATCGCGACCGCGATCAAGATCCGACCCGAACGGCCGGGGCGCACGAGGCGCCTCCGGGAACTCCCGGCGGAATTCTCCGCGACGGGGATCATCTACTCCGCGTCCCGGCGGAGAGCTCGTTGCGTTGCTGCATCGCATTCCCTTCGCGGGCATTACCCCGATCAGGTTCGTGGGGTCGGCGAGCACTGCTCGCCCTCTCAGCCTGATAGCTCCCCCAGCAGGGTTCCGTAACTCGGAGCCCCGTATATGGTTGGTGGGCCCCTGCTCCGCACCGTCTTATACGGGGCCCGCGTCCCGACGCCGGACGGTCTCCTGCATGCCTGATTCGAAGATTAAACTGCGGTTCGGATCCGAGCTCGTGAAGCGGGGTTTCGCCCGCATGCAGCAGGGCGGAGTGATCATGGACGTCACGACGGCCGAGCAGGCCGCGATTGCGGAAGAGGCCGGGGCGGTAGCGGTCATGGCGCTCGAACGAGTGCCGGCCGATATTCGCGCCGCGGGCGGGGTCGCCCGAATGGCGGACCCGGGCAAGGTCCGAGAGATCCGAGAGCGGGTGTCGATCCCGGTCATGGCGAAATGTCGAATCGGACACACCGCCGAAGCTCAGATCCTTCAGGCTCTGGCAGTGGACATGATCGATGAATCCGAGGTGCTGACCCCGGCCGATCCGTTCCATCACGTCGACAAAAAGAAGTTCACCGTCCCGTTCGTCTGCGGAGCACGAAACTTGGGCGAGGCGCTCCGACGGATCGATGAAGGGGCGTCCATGATCCGCAGTAAAGGGGAAGCGGGAACGGGAAATGTCGTCGAGGCGGTCCGCCACATCCGCCAGATCAACGATGAGGTCGCGCTTCTCAAGACTCTCGGCAAGAAGGAGCTCTCGGAATGGGCCAAACGAGAGCGGGTCCCGATCCGTTTGACCGAAGAAGTCCGGACTCTTCAGCGACTTCCCGTCGTGAATTTTGCCGCCGGCGGGATTGCAACGCCTGCGGATGCCGCCTTGTGCCGTCTATTGGGGGTCGATGGGGTCTTCGTCGGAAGCGGGATCTTCAAGGCGCAGCATCCGATGAAAGTGGCGCGCGCGATCGTGGAGGCGTCGCTCCACTACGAGGAACCGGAGGTCCTGGCCCGGATCTCGACGGGACTCGGCGATGCGATGAAGGGCTTGGACGTTGGGAGCCTTCCCGTCGCCGAGCTCTTGCAAATGCGCGAAGCGCAGCCGCCCGCGAGATGATGCGCGCCGACGGGAACACGGCCGCGCGTTCCGGGTCGCCTTCCGCCGCTTCTTGCCCCCGCGGTGCGTCGCTGAACCTTCGATGCGAGGGGGCCTAGCGCGTCGGTGCGTATCCTTCAGGTTTCTCCCTTCTACTATCCGCATGCCGGGGGAGTGGAATCCCACGTTCGGAGCCTAGCGAGCGAGTTCGCTCGCCAAGGGCACGAGGTGACCATTCTGACGTCCCGGTACGACCGATCGCTGCCGATGGCGGAGGAAAGGGACGGGTGCCGGATCGTTCGCGTCCCGTCCATCGGCGTTGCGTTCAACACGCCGATCGATCCCGCGATCCAAGGCATCGTGCGGACGATCGGCTCCGATGTCGCCCACATGCACTATCCTCCCCCGCTCACGGCGTACTTCGCCGCCCGCGGACTCGCGCAGGGTCGGACCCCAACGTGTCTTACGTATCATGCGGATCTATTCCTCCGCGGGGCCGGCGGAAGAATGTTGACTGAGCTCTATCAACGGGTCTTCCTGCCGGGGACGCTGAATCGAGTCGACCGGATCATCGTCCATACGCGCAGCTATGGGCTCACTTCGGCCGTCCTGCGAGACCGACCCCTGACGATCATCCCGTCCGTTGTGGATCTCGAACGCTTTCGACCGGGGATTGACGGCAACGAGGTTCGACGGATGCTCGGGATCGAAGGAAAGCGGGTGCTCGCCTTCACGGGACGCTTGGTGCCTCACAAGGGATTGGACGTGGTCCTGCGAGCGCTGCCCGACCTCCCCCCCGACGTAATCTTCCTAGTCATCGGCTCCGGCCCACGACTGGGGGAGCTCGTTCGGCTCGCGCGCCGGCTGAATATCTCCGAGCGGATTCGATTCTGCCCGGCCGTCTCCGACGACGATCTTCCCAAGTATCTCAGCTGCGCCGACCTCTTCGTCTTTCCGTCTCAGAATCGGCTCGAGGGTTTCGGACTGGCCGTAGCCGAAGCCATGGCGATCGGACTCCCGGTCCTGGTCGCCGACATGCCGGGCGTACGCGAAGTGATCGAACCGGGCAAGGAGGGCCTGTTGGCCGAGCCGCTGCTCGCCGCCGACTTTTCGGCGAAAATTCGTCTGCTGCTGGATGACCCCGCGCTTCGCCAGCGAATGGGCCAAGCGGCGCGAAGACGCGCCGAGGAGCGCTACGACCTCGGCGCCGTCGTCAAGCAGTTGCTCACGGTGTACCGAGACCTGATCGCAGCTGGTTGATTTGGATCATCATGCGCCGGGCCTCGACCCCCGCCGCGCGCTTCCAATCCGGTCCCGTTGAGGCGTAGATAATGCTCCGGGAGGCGCTGATCAAAAGCGCACGACCGTGCCCATCCACCCCATCGCGCACGGCAGTCGCTAGGGCCCCTCCTTGGGCTCCCACGCCCGGGACGAGGATCGGAATCGAATTCCCGAGCGCTCCACGCGCTGCCCGGATCGCGTCAGAGTACGGAGCTCCGACGACCACCCCGAGGTTCCCGTGCGCGTGGGCCAACCGACGGACTTCGGCGACGATCGCCAGCCACAGCGGCCCTCGCGGTGTGGGAATCTCCTGGAAATCCGGAGCCCCGGGATTCGAGGTGTGCGCCACCACGAAGATCCCCTTGCTCGCGTCTTCGAAAAACGGGGCGAGCGTCTCCCACCCCAGCCATGGGGTGACCGTGACCGCATCATAGCCCAACCTACCGAAGACGCCGTCGCGGAACAAGCGCATGATGTTCGGGATATCGTTGGCTTTGAGGTCGAGGATCCGAAGATGCGTCGAGCCGATCCGCTTGGGAAGCTCTGCGAGCATCTTGAGGCCGGGAAGTCCGTAGCCCAGGTACGACCCCAACTGCACCTTGTAGGCGGAACAGAACGGCCGAGTCGCCGACAAGATTCCGCTCACAAATCGGGTGAGCTGCGTCGCCGGAGGGATGCGGCGCAAGCTGCGCGGCATCTGTTCGGGATCGGGATCGATTCCTACGCAAAGCAGCGAATTCCGCGCCGCGAGTAGCTTATCCACGCGTTGAAGAAATTTCGCCGGCACGGGCCAGCCTCAGCCGTACGGCATCAAAAATCTTGTCGTGGAATCCTCTCCCCCGGGGGGGCGGCTCACCCCTCTCCGTTCTTCGCCGCGTAGACGCTTTTATTCACGGGAGCGCTTTGCGCCCTTTCTCGGTGACCGGAAATGAGCCTCGGTGATCGTTCCCTGACCCCGCGTGAGGTCCGCCTCCGCGATCTTCGACCCACTGAGGAACCCATCCTCGTATTGGGTCGCGTGGTCGCCGTCCAGCGCCGCGAGATCACTCGCCGATCGGACGGGGGCCGTCGACCGATTCTTTCGGGGCTCCTCAGCGATGGCACTGCGACGGTTCGATTCACGTGGTGGGATCCCCCGGCCGAGGGAATCGAACGGGGAACCGTGCTACGCGCGGCCAACGTTCAGATTCGAGAATACCAGGGACGGCCGGAGCTCTCATTCGGATTCCGGACCCGTGTAGAACCGGCGAGCGAGGTCGAACTTCCCAAACTGACGAGGGAAGAGTTCCCCCTTCGGTCGGTGGCCTCGCTCGTCGAGATCGACGAGGGGTTTTCGCTGGAGGTCCGCGTCGTTCGAGTCTCGCCGAAGAGCGTCACGGTGGCACAAGAGCAACGAGTGCTCCACGAAGGGCTCCTCGCGGATCGATCGGGTACGGTCGCCTTCACGGCCTGGGCAGATTTTGGACTCCGATCCGGCGAAGCGATCCACCTGACGGGTGGCTATGTACGGCGCTATCGGGGCCGACCACAGCTGATCCTCGACGAACGGAGCGCGATCGAGCGAGTGGAGGGGAAGGATTTGCCGGAAGCTTCCCGAATCCTGACGACAGCTCCGGTCTCCATCGCCCATGTCGAGGCTCAGGGCGGCGGCGAAGCGATTCATGTCGAGGGGTTGGTGGTCGGCGTGCTCCCTCCCAGCGGCCTTGTTTACCGTTGCCCGACCTGCCGTCGAAGCGTCCACGAGAGCCTCTGTCGGGTCCATGGGAGTGTCGTCGGTACTCCGGATCTCCGATCACGGCTTGTCCTGGACGACGGGACGGGAAGTCTCACCGTAAACGCGGGACGAACTGAAACGGAGCGTTTGTGGGGCATGACGCTCGAGGCTTGCTTGAGTCGATTGCGAGACTTGCCCGATCGATCCGTTCTCGAGGGCCAGTTACTCCAAGCCGTGCTCGGACGTCGACTGTCGGTTCGGGGACGCGCGTCGAAAGACGACTTCGGAGTGACCGTGCAACCTGAAGAGATTGTCGCGGCGACGGTGGACCTGGATCGAGTCGCCACGGAGCTGCGGAATCGTCTGACTTCCGGAGCGAGCAGATGAGCGGGCGCGAACCGGCCTGGAGGGTGCTGGCCCAGGAGCTTTCCGCCTCGATGGAGGAGGAGCGGGGGAGCGGCGAACGGGCGGCGAGCTACGTCCTTTCGCCTCTCGGAGCCCGCATGAATCGTGTCCTCGTCGCTGGAACGTTGTCTCCCGCGGAATCGATCGGACGCGACGAGTCGCAACCGTTCTTTCGCGCGCGGCTCGCCGATCCGACCGGTAGCATCTCCGTGACGGCGGGGGGGTATCAGCCGCGCGCGATGGCCGACCTGCGCGCGATCTCCGAGACCGTACGTGCCCTGGTCATTGGAAAGGTGCATCTCTTCCGGGGACGGGACGGGGTCGCGTACACGTCCGTGCGAGCCGAAGCGGTCCATCCAGTGGTCGAGTCGTCCCTCCGAGAGATCTATGCGGACGCCGCCCGCCAAACCCTCGACCGAATCGAGTTGACCGAGCGATTGCGCGCGGAGCCGATGCGCTTGGACTCGGCGCTGGTCGAGGAAGGTTACCCACTCGCCTGGATTCGCGCGGCGCGCGACGCGACCCTTCGTTATCCGAACATCGACCGGTCGACCTTTCGTCAGGGCCTCAGCGCGGTGGTCGACGCGGCGCTGGGGGGAGCGAATGCTCCCTCCGTTCCGTCTCTCGCGCCCTCGCCGGCCGTAACGATCACTCGAGCGGTCCCGGCCGTTCCAGCCCCCCGCCCGGTCCTTTCGGCGGCGGACCGGGCAGAGGAAGCTGCGTTCCTCGATTTGCTGGACGAACTGATGGAGAATTCGGCGGACGGCTACGCCGAGCTCAAAGAGCTGACCGCTCGACTGCAGCGTCGGGGAGTTCCGGCGGAACGAGCTGAAGCGATCGTCACCCGACTGGAGGAGGAAGGAGCGATCGAAGAACCGATCGTCGGGAGACTCCGTCGCGCCTAACCCCTCTCGATTAACGGCGAATCGCTGGCGGTCGTCGAACGGGGTTCGACCGCGGCCACGACCCGGCGGCGAGGAGTTTGGAAACAATTTCGTTCGCTACGATTTCTACGGGGCGGGTCGCGTCGATCTCCTCCCCATAAGAAAACTCGGTGGATTTCTTGAAGACGTCCCGCGCGCTCTCTTCCCCGTGCGCCTGCGGGCGAGCGCGATCCCGCTCGATGCAGACAGCGAGGGGAGCCACCAGCGTGAAAACGTGGCGGCGCGGCTGGAGCCGCCCCAGCAGGTCCTCAATCTGAGATTTCCAATAGAAATTTCCATCAAAGATGACCGGCGTTCCTGAGCTCAGGAGCGGTTCTGCGCGTCGGGCTCCCCGTCGATTGGCTTCGATAAAATCTCGCTGGGAGATGTATCCGTCTTCCCACCGTAGCGAAGGCAGCTCATCGAGGATCGCGTCGATCGATATGGACTGGGCTCCGAGTTGGAGAGCCAACCGCCGGGTAACCGTGGACTTGCCTACTCCGAGGGGCCCTCGAACGATGACGACGTAGCTCAAGTCCCGTGCCTCCCCTGACGCATTCCGGGGAGGAGTTAGCTCCTCTCCCATATTCCCCGCCTACCACGCTACGGTCTGACAGTTGCGCCGTCGAAACGACTGCGGGCGCAGAACGAGCCACCCTCGGTAGAACCTCGATTGTCCGGAGTGACGCCCGTTCGAAGGGATTTATATAGGCCGTCGACTCGGGGCGTGGGGGAATGAGGACCACCTGTCTCTCCGATCTGATGACGAGACCAGCGACATACTGACCCCCACTTCCCGAACGGAGATCCATGCCCGAGTCACCCAGTTACTTTCCCCTGGCCATCCTCATTGCGATCGTGGTGATCGCGGCCAGCGCGGGCGGAGCGCTCCTGTATCTGCATTATCTGCCGAAGGGGTCGGCTCCGCCGACCGTGGCGATCGGGGACAACATTACCGTCAACTACATCGGCTTCTTCGGGAGCACCCCGCAATCCGGCCGGGTTTTCGATACGTCCATCTATAGTGTGGCGGCGAACAACGCGACGTACCCGAAGTCGCTCGAGTACACTCCGCGGCCTTCGGTGAGTAACTATACGCCAC
Source organism: uncultured Thermoplasmata archaeon (assembly GCA_963749195.1). Taxonomy (GTDB): domain Archaea; phylum Thermoplasmatota; class Thermoplasmata; order Lutacidiplasmatales; family UBA184; genus Lutacidiplasma. The sequence goes on along the minus strand of CAVVLX010000007.1, from coordinate 748,959 downwards.
TGCCGTTGTATGTCGGAGCGAGCACGCCGTCGGGAGGGTACTTCTTCGACGGTCAGACGTTCTCCTCGGTCGTCACGGGGTTTTGGCAGGGAGTTGTGGGAATGGCCGGCAACACGACTCGTATCGTAACGATCCCGCCTTCGTTCGCGTACGGCCCGCTCAATCAATCGTGCATCCTCACCGAGCCGCTGGCCTACACGATCCCCGTCAACGTACTCGTTCCGGGATCAGAATTTGGCACGCTGTACCCAGGGGTCCAACCGGTTGCAGGGACGCAGTTTGAAGACCCCCTCTACTCCTGGAACGATACCGTCCTCAGCGCCAACCAGACGTCAGTCGTGGTCCAAAACCAGCCGGCGTTGGGATTCGTCACGCATCCGAACGGCTGGCCAGTAATCGTCACGGACATATCGGGGGCCGGTTCCGGAGCCATCACCCTCGTGAATCAGCTCACTGTCGCGTCCACGGGCCTCATCCTGGGGCACACGGCCAGCGCCCAGACCTACTGCGGCCAAAGTCAGTTCATTGTCTCGAACGTTGACGAATCGACCGGCACGTTTAGCGAGAACTTCAATCGGGAAGTCGTCGGCGCGACCCTGGTGTTCCAGATCACCGTGGTCGGAATCTGGCCTCCTCAATAGCCGAACGAGACCCCTGAGGTCAGGGGGAGCCGCCCAGCGTAACGCGTCCGCGCCGCATCAGCTCTTGGAGCTGAGCATCCGCGACATCTACGCGGCGGTCCTCTTGACGGGCTCGAGCGGCGCGAGGGCTGTATTGTTGGACGGCGCGCCGGGCTTCGAGCTGGCGAGCGCGCCCGGCGGCCAGGATCCGGTCGCCTTCGCGCTCCAGCGCGCCGATCTCGCGGTTCAACCCCTCAATTCGTCCCATCACGTCGGCTCGGGACCTTGCCTTTTCTCGGATCGCGGCTACGAACTCGCCGGCTTCGACTAGTCCGTCGCGCATTTCCCGCATTTTCTGATCACGCGCGTGATGCGCCTTGACCAACTCGTCCGCGGGTCGGTCGAAGGCGGCCCGCGCGCTGCGGACCCGTTCTTCGGCGGCGCGCCGCTGAGCAAGCTGTTGTTCGCGAAGCCCTTCCACTTGATGGGACCGGCCCAAGAGCTTCGAGAGCTCTCGCAATCGGTCGACGAGGAGATTTTCTTCCGACAACGGCAGGGCCGTGGTCTGCTGCTTGTGCTCGAGGATTGCGATCTCGCGACGAATCTGGTCGGGTCGAGGTAGTTCGGATTTCTGGACCTCCGTACGGACCATCCGAGCATCCCCGAGCGCGTCGTCCAGAGCCCGGCGGGCCGCTTCTCGGGCGCGGCGGATCTCCGTGAGACTCTTACCGAGCGCTTGGTGCTCCTCATGGAGCTGCTCCAGGCGCGCCTGGGCGGTCTGCCGCTTTTGATAGAGCGATTTCTGCTCGTCGGAAAGACGGTAAATTTCGTCCAAGAGACCTTGTCGGCGGTGGTGCAGGTCTGCCAGATTCGCGTCGAGGGATCGAAGGCGGTCTCGATCCTCGCGCTCTTCCCGGTCGGCCTCGTCGGAGAGGGGGGCCCGCGGGGTCACGTTCCCGCAACCCCCTTCACCCCACAAAAGGCCTTGCCCGGCCCCCGGTTTCTCCGAATGCGTCCCCTTTCGAGAAGGACTCGTCTTAGGACTTGGGGCGCTTTCGTGTGGCCCCGTGCAAGAGGTGGAGCGCGAAGAGCGCCGCAGGGACGGCTCCGTCGATGTTGACCACGGCGATCGGGGCGCACGACTGGAGCATGGCCGTGAGCGCTCCAGCGCCCCGCCCACCGCGACCGTAGCCTACAGACGTGGGAATCCCGACGACCGGGGCCCGCGTCAACCCGGCGACCACCGTCGGCAAGGCTCCCTCACGCCCGGCGAACACCAAATACACGGAAGGGGCGGCGCGTTCCATCGATCCGAGAGCGCGGACGAGACGATGGAGTCCCGCCACCCCGACGTCATAGGCCCGAAGCACCCGGACTCCGACGGCCTCGAGGACCGCGCGTGCCTCCTCCGCCGTCGCCACATCGGCGGTACCGGCGGTGAGGAGCGCCACGATTCCTTTCGGCGCAGTGATGCCCAAAGTTCCATCCAACCGAACGATCCGGTCGTCGGCCAGAAACTCGAGCGGTAAGGCCCGCGCCGACTCTTCCCGTAATCGTCGTAATTGAGTGCGGGTCGGGCGCGAAACCAGCGCTCCCAATCGGCGGCGACGGAGGGCGAACAGCAGGGCAAGGAGATGATCGACTGACTTTCCTTCTCCAAGGATGATCTCCGGAACGCCGGTCCGACGTGGACGGTCGAGGTCCAACCGGCCGAATCGTCCAATCCGTAGTTCAGAGCGGGCGGATCGCTCCCTACCCGGTGATCGACGGTTGCCCACCACGGCGTCGGCACCGGCATTGAAATTTAAGATTCGCCGTACCCGGTTTGCGGGAGCTGCGTCTCGAAGACTTGTCTGGGAATCAAAGGTGCGCAGGTCGGCGACGAGCTAATCGGATCGGGGGGAGACCAGGGCCCGGGCGAGAATCCCCTCGATCACTTCGGACTTCGCATCTGCGTAATTCTGCGTGTACGTCCACTTCTGGGCCGCCAACCGCTGCTTCGTGCGCGCGTACAACTGCCGATCCGCTTCGTCCGTGCGTAACCGGTCTCGAAGCGCCAGAACTCGGTTGATTTCGGGCGACCCGAAGGAAAAAACGTGCAGATTGACTGGGATGTCGGGGCCCTTGAAGAGCCGATGTTGGTACCAGTCCGGCTCTCGAATTCGGAGCACATACCCCGCGGCCTCCAGGTCCGGCAGATACGATGGCTCATTCGCGGAGTCGGCAACCACGAGCAGAACGTCGATGATCGGTTTCCCGAGCAACCCGGGCACCGAGGTAGAACCGATATGTTCGATCCGGAGAGCCCGTTCCCCCAACGCTCCCCGGATTCGGCTCGCCTCCCGCGCAAATTGTGCTGGCCAGGCCGGATCGTAATCAATCAGTGCGATCGTTCCATCGAGCCGAATCGGCTCTCCCACCGTAACCTGCCGGAGATACTCCTCGGTCGTCGCAGAAGGATCGCGCATCGGTTCTGGCTTGACGGCTGCGAGGGGAGCCCCCATTTTTAGATTGCGGAGTCCGGAGTGGGGCTGCTCCTATTTCCGGAAGTTCGCGACGGGGACCCATGGCCCCGCGAGGTCCCGATCCAAAGTCGATTGCCCCGCGGCTAAATTCCTCGTTGGTGGCCACCCAACATATGATATAGCGGTCCCCAGTGTTCGCGCCGGCCGCTGCGCATGCCCGATTTCTCACTGACCCCTGAGCAGGAAAGCCTTCGCAATCTGGCGCGCCGTTTCGCTCGAACCGAGATGGCCCCGCAAGCGGCCGAGTGCGATCGACTCGGACGCTTCCCGGAAGCGATCTACCGAAAGGCCTGGGAATTGGGGCTCATGAACCTCAACGTGCCGGCGGAGTACGGCGGGAGTGGCCTGAGTCTCTTCGATCAATGTCTCCTCGTGGAGGAACTCGCTCATGCCTGCGGTGGGATGACCACGTCCATCATTGCGAATTGCCTCGCCTTGGAGCCTATCCTCCTCGCGGGCACCGACGCCCAGAAAGAGCGCTTCCTGCGTCCGTTCTGCGCCGACTATCACCTCGCGTCGTTCTGCTTGACCGAACCGGGGGGAGGTAGCGACGCCGGAGCGCTCAAGACCCGGGCGGAAAAAAGCGGGGACGAGTACGCACTCAACGGGGAGAAGTGCTTCATCACGAACGGTCCCCATGCTTCGCTCTACACGGTCTTTGCGACGACGAACCCCTCTCTCCACCACAAAGGGATCACCGCGTTCGCGGTGCCGCGCTCTGCTCCGGGTCTAACACCGGGGAAAGACGAGGAGAAAATGGGCCATCGGGCCTCCTCGACGAGTACGATCCGATTCGAGGGAGTGCGAGTTCCCGAAGCCGATCGCCTGGGGGCCGAAGGTGACGGATTCTCGCTCGCCATGCGGACCCTGGATCAGACGCGAACCCCCATCGGCGCGATCGCTACCGGGATTGCGCAAGCCGCGTTGGATTACGCGGCGGCCTATTCGCTCAAGCGGCAGACGTTTGGCAAACCGATCGCAGAACATCAGGCGATCCAGATCAAGCTCGCCAACATGGCCCAAGATGTCCACGCCGCGCGACTACTGATGTGGCATGCGGCGTGGTCGATCGATCACGGCCAGAGCGGAACGCTCGAATCATCGATCGCGAAGTGTTTTGGCTCGGATGCCGCCATGCGCGTGACCGACGAAGCGATCCAGACGTTCGGTGGCTACGGCTACATGAAAGAGTACCCGGTCGAAAAGCTGTTGCGCGATGCGAAGCTGACTCAGATCTATGAGGGGGCGAACGAGATCCAGCGGATCGTCATCGCTCGAGAGCTGCTCAAAGCCTACAGCTGATGCCGGAGGGACCGGATGGAGATTCTCGTCTGCGTGAAGGCCGTCCCCGAGCCGGACACGCGACTCCGAGTTGCTCCGGGAGGGACCCGGCTCGACCTCGAGGGCGTGAAGTTCGTCTTGGCCGGCTACGACGAATCGGCGGTGGAACAAGCTCTCCTACTGAAAGAGTCCATTCCCGGATCGAAGGTCCATGCTGTCTCCGTGGGACCGGCGCCTCGCACGGAGGAAGTGCTCCGAGCCTCGATCGCGCTCGGATGCGATACGGCCACTTGGATCGAAACCGCAGCAGAGGCGGCGATCGATTCGTTGCTGGCCGCCCGCGCCCTGGCGCTGGCCGTGAAACGACGCCCCTTCGACCTCGTGCTCTGTGGGAAACACGCCGGAGACACCGAGGCGGGAATCGTGGCGCCCGCCCTTGCGGAATTCTTGGAGGTTCCCGATTTTGGGTGCGTCTTCGACCTCCGGTGGAATGAAACCGCTCATCGTATCACGTTCCAGCGGACTACGGAAGGCGGCACAGAGAGTTGGGAAGCGCCCCTACCCTGCGTGATCGGACTTCAACAAGCGTGGAACGATCCCCGCACCGCCAAGCTACCGAACATCCTCAAATCGCGCAAGGCGCCACTTGAGCGCCTCGCCTGGGCCGAGATGGCGCCGACCAACGAGGCCGCGAGTGCTGCCCAGTCCCACCTCACAAAATTCGAGCTCCCCGCACCCGGACCGGCGCGAAAGTGATTGACTACAAAACTCCCGAGGAGGCGGCCGAGAAATTAGTCCGGCTGCTCCGAGAAGAGGCCAAGGTGTTCCCGTGACGGTCCGCGTGCTCGTGGTCGGAGAGTCGTCTTCCGGACATTTGAGCCGGAGTAGCCTCGAGGCGATCAGCGTCGCGCGTCGTTTGGCTGCTTCCTCTGCCGAGTTGACAGGAGTCGTCGTCGGGGACGGTGCCCCGGAGGGCGCGGCCGAGATGGGAAGCTATGGGGTGGGCCGGGTCACTTCGATGGCCATTCCGAACGCGACGGCCCTAACGACCGCGATTTGGGGGGCTGCCGTGGCCGAAGTGGCTCTTTCCGAGTCGCCGACCCTAATCTTGGTTGGGGGAACGATCGCCGGCCGGGACCTGGTGGGTCGCGTCGCGGCTCGGTGGAAAGCGTCCGCGGCGACGGGAGTCACCGAAATCGACTGGATGGAGGGGGGCCGAATCCGGGTAAAACGTCCGATCTTCGGGGGGCGGGCCACCGAAGAGCGCGCGCTCGACGGACCAAGGATCGTCGTGGGGTTGCGATCGCATGCGTTCACGGAGGCCCCCAAGGTCCCTGCGGCGGCAGTCACCGAGACGCTCCCGCTTCCGTCACTCCCCGCGCTCTGGCTCGAACCGCATCGGCGAGAAGTGTCATCGACTCCGGGCCGGTCCCTCGTTGACCGATGCTTCGATCGTAGTGTCCGGCGGGCGGGGCGTGAAGTCTCCCGAGCACTTCCATTTGGTCGAGGAGCTCGCGAATTCGCTCGGCGCCGCCGTCGGGGCGTCTCGCGCCGTCACGGATGCGGGGTGGAAACCGACCTCGTATCAGGTCGGTCAGACCGGAAAAACAGTGTCGCCGCAACTCTACGTGGCGGTGGGGATCTCGGGGGCGATCCAGCACCTGGTCGGAATCCTGAGCTCTCGAGTCATCGTGGCGATCAATACCGACGCGCAGGCCCCGATTTTCAAGGTTGCGGACTACGGAATCGTCGGCGACCTCTTTCAGATCGTGCCCGCTCTCACCAAAGAGATCCGGCGCGTTCGGGGTCTCGGCCCCTAGAGATCCCGAACGAAGTCGATTCCATCTTTGACCAACGTTCGAATCGGAACTCCCGCGGCGCGTTGGACCGACAGGAGCAATCGCGGCAGAGACGGTCGATCCGGCCCCGGCTCGGCGACGAGCGTGCGGGCGACTTGGGCCATGAACTTTGGGTACACGCTGTAAACGCGGGGATTCCATTTGACCCGGTCCGTCCGTTCGAAATCTCGAAAATCCGCGAGGACGCTCGTTTGTTCCAGTCGGCGATCGTATTCCGCTAGCTGCGTTGCGGACGCGTCCTGAGCAGCGCGCGCTGCGAGCGCGGTCTCCGCGGCCTCGAGCCCGCTGCGGATCGCGTAGTTCATTCCCTGAATGACGACTCCGTTCGAGAACACGAACCCGGCGGCGTTGCCGACGACCATCCAGCCATCGCCGTGAAATGCGGCGGGCCGGCTCGCCCATCCGGAAGAGATCATTTTCGCTCCGTATTCCACGAGCTCGCCTCCTTCGAGCCGCGCCGCGATCGACGGATGCAGCTTGAATTTCTCCATCAGGTCGAAGGAGTAGGCGCCGGTGCCGAAGAGGGACGCAATGTTGAGAATGAGCCCCACCGAGAGGGTATCGCCATTCGTGTAGAGGAATCCCCCTCCCATGACGCCGGGGGGGAACGTGCCGGCGATCCACTCCTCGGCATGTCCCTCCGTAGCACCGAGCTGGAACCGATCTTCGATGGTCGACCGATCCATGCGGTAAACTTCCTTGATCCCGAGCTCGGTCGCCGCCCCGTCCAGACGATCGTTCGGTCGGATCGGAGTTCCCAATGAGACCCTCGAGTTGGCGCCATCGGCCACGATGGTCACCGGCGCCGTCATCGTCTCGCCCGACTGGATCACGCCATGAACGCGCGTTCCCTCCCAGTTCAATCGATCAACAGGAACCGAGGTGACGACCGTAGCGCCAGCTTCCTCCGCTTTCTGGGCGAGCCAGGCGTCCGTCCGGACGCGCAGAACGGAGTGGGCAACGAACGGCTCGCTCCGCCAGGTCGGGTCTTCGTACGTGAAGGAGAGCGATTGTTCGGAGGTGAGGATCCCGAATCGCTTGCGGACGATATGGCGCTCGATGGGCATCTCGTGCCACCAATTCGGGAGAATGCGATCCAAGTCGTGACCCCAGAGAACGCCTCCCGAGAGATTCTTAACGCCGACTTCCGCCCCTCGCTCCAGCAGCAGCACATTGGCGCCTCCTTGGGCCAAGCGGATCGCCGCCGCGCTACCCGCCATCCCGGCGCCGACCACGATCACGTCGAAGTCGTCCGCCATGATTGACGGGCCGTGGGAAAAGACCCGCCGACTTGAGGCTTGGGGTCGGCGACGAAGTCGAGGCCGGATCAGCGGCGATGGAGCAATCCCGAATCCCTCGAGTCGCGCTTCACTGGCGCGATTGCGCCGGGAAATTCGAGGACCCCTGGCCCACATTGGCCGAGAGGTTCTGATTCGCCGACTCAATCACCCGCTGGAATTGGAAGGGGCGCGGGATGCCGACCCAATCCTCGTTCCCGACCCGCGTTCCCCCTTCCGAACTAATGCGGACTGTCCCGTAATGGAAGATCCGCTGGAAGATCGTTTGGTGGACGTCGATCCCGCGCACCTGGGGGATCGGAATCTCGTCGAAGTCGCGTCCGAGAATTCCTTTTTGGATGATGACCCGATGCGAGGTCACGGCGTAGACCGTTCGAATCCACCGAAGATATCGATAGACGAGTCGCAGGAATCCGATCAGTGTAAGGACCAAGAAGAGAACGAGTAGGTAGGTGCCGGGTCCGTACCCGGAGATCGTCGGTGCCTTGGAAAAGAGGTTCGTGAGGTACGGAAAGGCCGGCAGCGAGCTGTCTCGGACCGCGTAAGCGGCGTAGTCGAGAATCCCGAAGATGAGGAGCCATAGAATCGGTCCGGGGAGGTAAAACAACCCGGTAGCCCGCGTCTCCTCGAGCAATACTTCGCGGTCGGCGAGGTAAGTCGCCTTGAGCAACCGAGGACGGGCCCCGACGGGGGTGGACGAAGCCATTGGGTGCCTAGGGAGAGCAGGAGAGATAAACCCTCGTCCCGGAGAAGAAGCTGTAGCGTTCGTCGGGGAGCGGGCGGAGATATACTCACCGCGCGTCGGGAGTTTGAATGGGCGTCACCGACTGCCACGTACATATCAATCCGATCTGGGAGATGCGACCGGAAGCGCGCGCACTACTGGGCCACGACGCGGCCGGCGCTGCGCTGGAGGAGTATGTCAAGGACCCGTCGAAATTTCTCGGTTATCTCGACCGTTCAGGGGTCGATCGAGCGGTTCTCGTCAACTATGTGTCCCCCCAGATCGTCGGATATACCGAGCAAGCGAACGAATTCGTTAGTCAATACGCCGCTCATGATCCCGATCGACTGATCGCGATTGGCTCCGTCCTGCCGTCGCACGCGACGCCCGGCGAGGAAGTCACGCGATTGGCACACGACCGTGGGATTCGCGGAATCAAGATCCACCCCCCGCATCAGCTGTTTGCGCCCAACGCATACGAGAACGGGACGCTACCCGGTCTTCGCGAGATCTATGCCGCCTGCGAAGCCCTTCATCTGCCCATCATCTTTCACACGGGAACGTCGGTCTTTCCCGGCGCACGGAACAAGTTCGGCAGTCCGCTGCTCGTCGAGGATGTCGCGCTGGACTTTCCAAGTCTGACGATCGTGCTCGCCCACGGCGGCCGACCGTTGTGGATGGAGGAGGCTTGGTTCCTTGCTCGTCGCTTTCCAAATGTCTATCTTGAGATCTCGAGCATTCCCCCGACCCGGCTCTTAGAGTACTTTCCATCGCTCGAACGGATGTCCGAGAAGGTGCTCTTCGGATCGGATTGGCCCGGCCCCGGTGTGAAAGATATCGGCGCGAATCTCACCGCGTTCCGATCGTTGCCCCTTTCCCCGGACGCGCTCGATCGAATCTTGCATACCAATCCGGATACCGTTTTTCCGCGCCGCGGCGCCTCACCGTCTTGAAATACTGAGCGCTGCTCGCGGCTCCGTGCCCGACCTCCCGAAAGATCCCGTACCCCCGGCCGAGCCGACCGGCGCTCCGGAAGCCGAAGAGCCGGTTCAAGTCGAGGTCGTGGAGGGCGGCGAAGAGGTCGGACGACTTCCGCTTCCCCGGCGGAGCCGCGGAGAGATCTTTGGAATCGCGAGTCAGCTACTCGGTGCCGCCCGCATCAAGGTGATGTGTGAAGATTCGGTCTCTCGGATGGGGCGGATCACCGGCAAAATGAAAAAGAAGATGTGGATCCGCGAAGGCGATCTGCTGATTCTTCGTCCGTGGGGCTTTCAAGAGGGCAAGGCGGACATTCTTTTCCGCTATTCCCGGACCCAATCCCAGTATCTGGCACGTCGGAATCTGTTGCCCGCCTCCATCGATATCTTCTCGCAAAGCGACGTTCCCTCGGAAGGTGCTACTCCCTCTACTTGAGGACGGATGAGCGTCGCCGGCGGCCGAGTCCTAACCGCCTTGGAGACCGCGGTCCTCGAACAAAATGCCGTGGCGTTGGGCATGACCATCGATGCCCTCATGGAAAATGCGGGACGCGCCGTCGCCGAAGAGGCAGCGAAACATCTATCGGTCCCGCCCGGACGCGTGGCCATCGTCGCGGGTCCTGGCAATAATGGCGGCGACGGGACCTGCGCGGCCTTTTACCTTCAACAGTGGGGATACGCTCCCGAGCTCTGGTTGGTGCGACCGCCTTCCGAGATCCGGACGCTCGCGGCGCGACGGTGCTTCGACCGGATCCAACGACTCGCGCCGACCCACATGCGAACCCCCCGACCCGATGACTTGGCGACGGTTCCTCTCGTCATCGATGCGCTGCTCGGCTCCGGTCAATCCGGTGACCTTCGCACGCCGTACCACGAGGCGGTTGCCGCGATTCGTCAGAGCCGCGCCCCGGTGCTCTCGATCGATGTCCCCACCGGCGTCGAAGATCCCAACGGACTCCGACCGCGGTGGACGGTGGCGCTCACGGCGCTCAAGGAAGGGATGTCGGATTCTAACTCGGGCGAGATCGTCGTGCGGGACATTGGGATCCCGCCGGAGGCCGACGACCGGACCGGGCCGGGCGAATTCCTGTTCTTCCCTCGACCGGCGCGTGCCACGGCCCAGATCCGCTCTACGCGGATTGTCGTCATTGGAGGAGGCCCGTACACTGGGGCTCCTGCCCTCGCGGCGCTTGCGGCGCTCCGATCGGGAGCCGAGCGCGCGACCGTGATCGCACCACGGCCGGCGGCGGACCGCATTCAGTCGTTCTCCCCGAATCTGGTCGTCGTTCCCATTGGAACCGAGCGATTTCGGCCGTCGGACGTTCCGGAGATCGTTCAGTTTGTTCGAGCCCAGTCCCCTCGTGCTCTCGTGATGGGGATGGGTTGCGGACCCGATCCGGAAACGATTGACGCGCTCCGATCCATACTGGCGGATGTCGACTCGCAATTGCCTGTGGTTGTCGACGCCGATGGGCTCCATGCGCTGGTCCCTCGAGGCTACGATCGGTCTGGCCCGACGATCGCGACCCCGAATGCCGGCGAATTCGTCCGGATCCTCGGAGGACCGGCGGACGCCCCGCTGGCGCCACGTCTCGAGGCGGCGGCTCGGATCGCCGCGGACCTTCGGATTCACCTCCTCGTGAAAGGCGATCCCGACCTATTGGTCGGCCCGGGACGAACGTGTGTGAATACGCATCATCATCCCGCTCAAACCGTCTCCGGGGTGGGAGATGTCCTTGGCGGGACGGTCGGCAGTTTGCTCGGGCAGGGAGTGGCTCCATTCCACGCGGCTCAACTGGCATCCTACTGGGTCGGAGAGGCTGGCGATCGGGCCGCCGGACGCCGGGGGTTCGGATTGGTCGCCACGGATGTGCTGGAGGAGCTTCCGGCCGCGCTTCTGGACGGATTGGATCGACTTCGGGGCGCCGCCTAAGATTCGGGCTCGTCAGGCATATCGGACTCGGGCGCGAATCGCCTTGGCCCGCGCCCGAACCTCCTTTTGGCCCCGCGCGTTGCCCTCCGCATAGCCATCGAGGAAAATCTTCACGAGACGTTCCCCTTGTGCATGGAGGGATTTGAGATCCTCTTCCACCAGATGTAGGTCGATCGCTAACTCTTCGAGGCCCGCGCTCCGCGACCCCATCGACAGATCGAGGAAGGCGGGCGGTCCGTTCCACCCCTCCGGGAACAGTACATTGGAACTCGTCAGATCCCCATGAGAGATTCCGCCGGAATGGAGCACTCCCAGGGTCTTACCGAATGCGCGAATCGCGGTGTCGAGAGCCGCAGAGGCGAGCGAAGGGTCTTCGAGGAGCTCTTTGAGCGTGGGTCCAGGAAGGCGCTCGAGAATCAATCGATGATGGAGGAGGTCGATATCGTAGAGGATGGGCGTTCGAACCCCCAAGCGTCGCGCATCGACGAGCAGTCGAGCCTCCGTCCGAGTTCTCTCGCGACGCAACCGATCATCGAGCGCCTTGGGACGGTAGCCCTTGAGCTCGCGCTCCTTTACCAGGGCCGGAAACCCCCACCAATCGGCGACCCGCAAGGTCGCTTCAGCGCCCCGCGAAATCGGGGGAGTTCGGGGCGAGTCGTCCTCGACCATCGAACGAGTCCTACCGAGGCCGATGAGCCGCCACCCGGCGGACGATGGCTTCCCTGGCCAGACGCGCCGCCAGGGCACTGGTGTTGCCCGTGTCATAGTGGGGACTGACTTCCATGATGTCCAACCCCGCCAGCCGGGGCGCCGCCTGGCCGATCGCATATTTCACGTCGCGAGGAGTGAGCCCGAACGGCTCGGGCGTACCCGTTCCGCCTGCGTACGCGGGGTCGATGGCATCGATATCAATGGAAATGTACACTTGGTCGGTTTTGAGCATGTTCAGGGCCCGCTGCACGGACGCTTCGATACCCTCCCGGACGATCTCGTGCGCGGTGACATACGCCATACCGATGTCCTTGTTCTCGTCGATCTCCTCACGGGAAACGGATCGCACTCCCAGCACGACCACATTGCGAGCCCCCACCTTTTCGACAATCCGGCGCGAAGAACACGCGTGACTTCGCGCATCCCCCAGATAGCTCGACCGAAAGTCCATGTGGGCGTCGATGTACAGGACGCCGAGCGATCCTTCGGGATAGGCTTCGACGCATGGAGGAGAACAGGCATGGTCGCCGCCAAGCACGATCGGGATTTTCCCACCCTCGTAGATGGGTCGAACGTGGCGACGAACGGATTCGACCATGTCCTGCGCGTTCCCGAACTCCTCCGTGTTGCCGAGGTCATGGATCGGCACGTCGGCGAGATCGACCCCCGTTTCGAGGTCATACGACTCGAAATTCCACGAGTGTTGCCGGATCGAATCCGGCCCGAAGCGCGCGCCCGGTCGAAAGGAGGTCGTTCGGTCAAAGGGGATGCCGACAACTACGAACTGAGCCTCGTTCCAATCCGCCGACGCATCGGCGAAGGTGTTCGACCGCAACACAACCGGCGGACGGCGGTATCCTATATCATGCTAATCTGACGGCGAATCGGGGTCGAGACAACTTCGGACTCCGTTTTTCTCTCCCTTCGCGCTGGGCGAGTAGCGCCGTCATTCGACGGCCGATAGGCCTCGCACGGAGGACTCGTTAAGAACCGGTGGACTCCTGTCGCAAGAGGAGCTCGGAACATGGCAGATCTCGATTTAGTCGGTTCCAAGACCGAGGAAGACGGCGTCGAGATCCTCATCCTTCGTCTTCCCCCCGTGAACGCGCTGAGTTCTGCTCTCCTGACGGCTCTCGGGGAGCGCATCGGAGAGATCGAGAAGAATTCATCGACGCGCGCGGTGGTGTTGACGGGGGACGGTCAGTACTTCAGCGCCGGCGCCGATCTCAAAGAAATGGCATCGATGGATCTGGCCAACGCCCCGGCTGTTGTCGCGCGAGGCCAGTTGCTTTTCTCCCGAATCGATCGGCTAAAGCCGCCCGTCATCGCCGCCGTGAATGGACTGGCGGTAGGAGGAGGGCTCGAGCTCGCCCTCGCTTGTGACCTCCGAGTCGCCGGGGATTCCGCGAAATTCGGGGCGCTGGAGGTGTCGGTCGGACTGGCGCCGGCATATGGAGGAACTCAACGACTCCCTCGAACCATCGGGATCGCCAAAGCGAAGGAACTGATCTTTTCGGCGGCGCTGATCCCGGCGGCCGAGGCCCTGAAACTCGGTCTCGTGAACAAGATGGTTCCCGCCGGGCAGGAGCTTCGGGCCGCCCGCGACCTCGCGCATACAATCGCGCAAAAGGCTCCGCGGGCGGTGCAAGCCGCGAAACGGGCGATTGCGGAAGGTCAAGAACTGTCGCTCGCCGACGGGCTGAAGTTAGAAGCAAGGCTGCTCGAAACGGAGGTCCTGACGAGCGAGGATCTCGGCGAAGGGATCGCGGCGTTTATCGAACACCGGCAGCCGAAGTTCAAAGGGGCGTAGCGATGCCGATCGAGTTTTCGTTCAGTCCTGACCAGGAGGCGTTTCGAGACGGCGTCCGCGCGTTTCTCCAGAAAGAGGTCGCGCCTATTGTCCAGTCGATGGACGAGCAGGAGGAGTTCCCCACCGAGACCGTCCGAAGAATGCAGGCCGAAGGATTCTTCGGCGTTCCGATCCCCGAGGAGTACGGAGGATTGGGTCTCGGCAAGGTCGGCTACTGCATTTTACTCGAGGAAATGGGAAAGGTTGACGCTTCGCATTCGACGATCGTGGGCGCCCACACATCGCTCGGCATGTCGCCGCTCCTTTACTACGGGACCGAAACGCAGAAGCGTCGTTGGCTGATCCCCGCCGCCAAAGGCGAGAAATTGATGGCCTACTCACTGACCGAGCCCGGATCGGGAAGTGACTCCGGCGCCGTTCACACGACCGCCGAGCCCAAGGGAGAAGGTTGGGTCCTCCACGGAACCAAGATCTACGTGACCAACGGCCGGGAAGCGAACACCATCGTGGTGATGGCGGCGAACAACGTCAAACTCGGTCCGAACGGGGGGGTGACGGCCTTCATCGTCGATACCGATCTCCCCGGGTTCAAGGTCGGTCGATCGGAGAAGAAGATGGGGTTGCACGGCACCTCCACGGCAGAGCTGATCCTCGACCACGTGGAGCTGGGACCCGAGAGTGTCTTGGGCGAAGTGGGCAAGGGATTCCATGTGGCGATGACCGCCCTCGATGTGGGACGCGTCTCGCTCGGGGCTGCCGCGCTGGGCGGGATGCAAGGTTCGTGCGGTGCCGCGCTCGAGTTCGCCAAGAACCGAACGCAGTTCGGGTTGCCCATCAGCGAATACGAAGCCATTCAATTCAAGCTTGCGGATATGGCGATGCGGATCCATGCCCTGCGACTCATGGTCTATCAGGCCGCCGCCCATCAGGACCGGTTGGGGACCGATCCGAAGAAGTGGTCGCATCTCGAGCGTTTGCAGAAGACGCGGGAAGCCGCGATCGTGAAATGCCTCGCCTCCGAATGGGCGAACGAGGTCGTCGACGAGGCCCTCCAGATCCACGGCGGCTTGGGATACATCCGGGGAACCCCGATCGAGCGCGCATATCGCGATGCGCGCATCCTCGAAATCTTCGAAGGGACGAACGAGATCCAGCGGGTCGTTATTTCGCGGGATTTGCTGAGCCGCGGTCTGTAGCACTCGCGGTTCGACCACCGGTCGATGCTTCGTCGCGCAACACGCGGCGGAGCACCTTCTGCACGCCGCTGCGCGGAAGGGACTCACGGAATTCGATCGAGCGCGGCGCCTTGTAGTGGGCGATCCGGTCGCGCACGAATTGGATCAATTCCGCCTCGGTCACCGTCGCGCCCGGCGTGCGGACAATGAACGCCCGGACCGCTTCGCCGCGTTCGGCATCCGGCACGCCGACTACGGCCGCGTCGGCCACGCCGGGGTGCTGATAGAGGACTTCTTCGACCTCGCGGGGATAGACTTTGAAACCGCCGACGATGACCATGTCCTTCTTTCGGTCGACGATGTAGCAGTATCCGTCGGCATCGAGGCGCGCTACATCGCCGGTGCGAAGCCAGCCGTCGTGGAGGACGAGCGCCGTCTCCCCCGGTTGATGATAGTATCCCAGCATCACTTGAGGGCCTCGGACCTCCAGCTCTCCGGTTTCCCCGAGCGGGACGACCGTCACTCTGTCTTGGAGGTCGACGATGCGTTCCTCCGTGCTCGGTAGGGGAAGGCCGATCGATCCGGCTCGACGCTCCCCGTGAACCGGGTTTGCGTGCGTCGCGGGTGACGCCTCGGACAATCCATACCCTTCGACCAGATACCCGCCGGTGAGTTCCTCGAACTTCCGAGCGACCTCGAGGGGGAGCGGGGCCGACCCGCTCAAACAGACCTTGATCGACCGGATCTTGAACTGGCCCACCCGCGGATGCTGGTTAATCGCTTGATAGAGGGCTGGAACTCCGGGGAATTGCGTGGGTCGATACTTCTGGATCAGCCCGAGCAGTTCGTTCACTTCCGGACGGGTCTGCATAACGATCGCGGCGCCGTCGAACATCGGATAATTCAGGGCGATGGTCATTCCGTAAACGTGGAAGAATGGGATCGCGGCGAGGACGATCTCCTGCTCGGATGCGTCCGGTGCGAACCACGCACGCGATTGGAAGGCGTTCGCTACGAGGTTGTAGTGGGTCAACATCGCCGCCTTTGGGATCCCCGTCGTTCCACCCGTGTATTGGAGCACTGCGACGGTCTGAGCCGGATCTCCGTGGAATTCCGTGATCGACCCGGCGCTGCGTACCGTACGCGTCCAAGGCCGAACGTTGTTCGCGTGAGGAAAGTCGGTCACCATCCCTCGGCGCCGCAGAACCGAGTTCACGAACGGACGTTTCCAGAAGGGATAGAATTCACGCAGCCGGCCCACGTAAACGACCGGAAGAGGCGGTGTCCCCGAAAGTTTGGCTAGATTGGGATACAGGATCTCGAGCGTGACGATCGCCTTTGGGCGCGAGTCGTCCAGCAAACGATGCAGGTCCTGTCCGAGATACAGCGGGCTGATCTGGGCGACGCTCGCCCCGATACGCAGAGCGGCGAAATAGGCGATCGGATAGGCCGGGCAGTTCGGCAGATAGATCGCCACCCGGTCCCCGGGCCGAACGCCTTCGTGTACGAACGAGGCCGCGAGGCGCTCGGCTTCTTCCCAGAATCGTCGATACGTCCATCGCGCGCCGTAGTAGATCAGCGCCGTCCGGTCGGGCCATCGGTGGACGGTGTCGCCGACAATCTCATGCAACATTCGATTCGGGATCTCAATGGTCGGTGGAATTCCGGCCGGGTAGTGGGACAACCACGGCCGGTCTTCTACGGCCGAGCGAGACACCGACATGGCCTACCCTTACGGCGTCGCCTTCCCGGCGTCGTCCTTCACAAACTGAACCCCGGGTTTGTAACTCGAGACCCAGCGCACGCGATCTCCCAACGCCAGGTCGGATTCGGCCTTGATCGTCGGCATCCAACCGGTGATCCGACCGCCCTCCTCGAGCTCCACAACGACGTACGCATACGGCGCTTCGTTCACGTAATCATCGCTCGGAACGTGTTGGATCGAGAAGGCGGCGATCGTTCCGCGCCCCGAGAGATCGACTTCCGCGAGGTCCGCCTTTCCGCAGCGCGGACACACGAGGCCCCACGTGGCGGTCGTGAAACCGCATGCAGTGGAACGGAATCCTCGAAGCCGTTTCCCCTCCTCGTAGTCCTGAACGTAGTCGGCGATCGAATGCGGAACGGCTCCGACCGTTCGGGGCTCGGTCGCGAGAATCCCCCCTTAACGATGCGAGAAGATGTGGACGGAACACGACCCACCGGTTGCCCCGACGTTATGCGTGAGCGCCGTGTTGAGCTTGGGGACCTCGCGCCCGTGCGCCATCCCGTTGAATTGTTCGTACACCTCGACCACTTGCGAAACTCCCGTCGCACTGACGGGGTGGCCCTTCGCCTTCAGCCCGCCCGAGGGATTCACAGGGAGCTTTCCGTCGTGATGGGTGACTCCGTCGACCGCGGCCTGCGCCGCGGCTCCTTTGGCAAAGAAGCCCATATCTTCGAGGGCCAAGATCTCGGCGATCGTGAAACAGTCGTGGACCTCCAGGAAGTCGATGTCATTGACCGAAAGATGGGATTGTCGGAAGGCTGCCTGAGCCGCTGTGCGCGACGCCGGTAGCCCGGTCATTTCGGGACGATCTTGCATGTCGGCGATCGACCCGCTGCGGGCCGACGCGCGGATGACGAGCGGCTCGCCCACCGGCTTCTTCACGAATTCCCGGGCGGCCACGACCACCGCCGCGGCGCCGTCGGAAAACGGGCAACAATCGAAGAGGCGTAGGGGAGAGGCGATGATGGGGGAGGACAGGTACGTGGCCATCGTGATCGCCTTTTGGAAGTGGGCATGCGGGTTGTGCGCGGCGTTGCCATGATTCTTGACGGCGATCGCTCCCAATTGTTCGGCGGTCGTGCCGAACCGACTTTCGTGGACATTGGCGAGCGTCGCGTACAGCCCGGGAAAAGTGGCGCCGTTCTTGGATTCGAACGGGTAATCCGCTCCGATGGCAAAGTAACTCGTGGCCGTCATCGTGTCGAGGTGCGAGAGCTTCTCGACGCCGACGACGAGGATGGCGTCCTCGAAGCCGCCGGCGACATGCACGAACGCTTCATGCAATCCGGCGCTCGAAGAAGAACAGGCCGATTCGATCGTCGCGGAGGGCACGTCGGGGATACCCAGTGCCGTATTGATCAGCGGTCCCACATGCGCCTGTCGCTCGGCGATTCCGAATGCGTTCGCAACGAAGGTGTGACCGATATCTTTAGGCTCGAGCCCCGCCCGCTGGATCGCCTCCAGCGCGACGCGAGTCGCGGCTTCCCGTCCGCTTTCTTTCATCTTGCCGAAGCGGTTCGAGGCCGCTCCAACGACCCATGTTTCGCGCATCCGCGACCCGACTCATTATTCCGCTCGATGGCTTAACCGTTCCACCGCTCGCCTCTTCTCGACCGTACTTCGCTGCGCACTCGACGACTTCGCAAGCCCGAGGAGCTGCACGATTTGGTGGAAAACTCGGTCAGCCGCCGCTCGGTCCGGGGTCTTCACGAGGATCCGCCCGTCGCGGCTCAGCGAGACTTCGTGCTCCAGGCGGATGATCAAAAGGACTCGCGCATCGGTGACAGTCGCCCCGCTCGCTTCCAATCGAGCGCGCGCGTCGTTTAGGTCGAGCCGGAGCGGAGGGTCGGGGATCGCCTCAAACGCCCCGCGGCCCGAACAGAGTCGGAGCGTGCGGTACATGAGGGAGTCCCATCGATTCGTACTACTTGGAAGATTCCGGCGAGCACCACGAACCGAGCCTCACGGAGGGCGGGCGGGCCTACATCACGATCGCGCGACGAACACAGTCATCGATCATCTGTTCCACGTCGATGCGATCTTCCTCTCCCAGGATCTGGAGGAGATTGCTCCGCGTCGCTGGTCGGTCGGGAACGGCTTGACAGCAAAGCCCGGGGCGGGTCGAAATCCCGTACGTGCCGATCTGTTTCGCGACGGCTTCGATCTCTTGCTTATCGAACCCGATCAACGGTCGGACAATCGGCAGTTTGACGGAAACGGTCGCCGAGCGCATGTTACTCAGGGTCTGGGAGGCGACTTGCCCCAGCGCTTCGCCCGTGGCCAGGAAGCTGGCTCCCTCTCGCTCCGCGATCCGCTCCGCGGAGCGCCACATAAAGCGTCGACAGAGCACGCAGCCCACGTGGCGGTCGGTGTTCCGCATGAGGGTGATCTGCGTCGGCCCGTGCGGAAGCACATACAAGGGGATCGGCTGTTGAAAGCGTTCCCGCAAGATCTGGAGGTGGTCGACCACTTTTTCCAACGGGCTATCATCGGTGAATGGACGATTGTCGAGGTGGACCGTTACGACCTCGTGCCCTTGCCGCAGAAGGTAGAAAAGACCGACCGGCGAATCGATGCCTCCGCTCATCAGCATCACGCCTTTCGCCATTTCGGGTCGATTACCTTCGGGATGGTATTTAGGACTGCTGAACGCCGCGAGCGGTTCTATTTCGTCTTAAATAGCGAGCTCGGGTGCGGGCGCCTGTGTCCGGCGAGCCCGTTCCCGCAATGACGCTGACTACGCGCGTACGGGGGAAAGGTATCCCCATTCTCCTGATACACGGGGTCGGCAGCGACAGTACCGTTTGGGATCAAGTCACACCACTGCTCGCGCCTTCCGTGCAGACGCTCGCGATTGACCTCCGCGGACACGGAAAATCCGCGGCGGTCCCGAATTCCACATTCTCCTTCGCAGAGTTCGACGAAGACCTCTTAAGGGTGTTCGCGAGTTCCCAACTCGAGAGCGCCCACCTGGTGGGAATCGGGGCGGGGGGTTTCCTTGCCCTTCGTATGGGGCTCCAGCAGCCCGAACGAGTTCGAAGTCTGTCTCTCCTCGGTTCGTCTTCGCATTGCGATCAACACACGAAGGCGGTCATCAACCGTTGGGCGGAAACGTACCGCGACGAGGGTTTCGATGCCTACTATTTGCGACTTCTAAAAGACCTATACTACCCCGATTGGATCGAGGCCCACTTGGACCTCGCGGACGAGCTCCGAGACGAGGTCCGCAAACAGAACTTCCCCGCGGTGTGGGCGTGGGCTTCGACCGTGCAGACGTTCGACCTCCGCAGCCAGATCCACCGGATCAAGCTCCCCACCCTCGCAATCCAGGGACTGGATGACCAAGTGTTCGACCCCTCCCACGGGCGATTGCTCCGCCAATCGATTTTTGGCACGGAACTCAAACTGTTTCCCGAGACCGGACATCTGACCCCCATCGAGCGCCCTGAACGCACCGCGGAGGCGATTCGGACGTTCGTTGAATCCGTGGAATCCAAGGGAACTGCGAATCCACGAGCTGGCACCGCTGCCGACACCGCGTCGCGGCCCTCTTCGCCCTAGCCGACTCAGCTTTTTACTCTCCCGGCCATTCCGACGGTGGCGACGATATGCTGCCGGCAGATTCTTCAGACCTGGGGGACCGTTTCCGCCAACTGGAAATGCAGATTCAAGAGCTGCGAGCTCGGGTCGCGGCTCTCGAGAAGTTACTGGCTCCTCGGGCCGAAAACCCGACCGACCGCACGACCGTCCGCGAAAAGGTCACCTACGACTGGCAGTCGTGATCGGCCGTTCCGAATTGCCGTCGAAACTCATCCGGGACCTGTTGAGCCGCTGGCCAGAAGAGCCTCCGCCGCTCGACGCCGCGGACGCCGCCGTCATCGCAATCCTCCGAGAATCCGTGAACGAGCTCGAAGTCCTTCTGATTGAGCGTACGGAAAACTCCCAAGATCCGGCTTCCGGGCAGGTCGCGCTTCCCGGGGGCCATGTGGAGAACGGGGATCGTTCGCTAAGCGAAACCGCCCTCCGAGAATGTGGCGAAGAAGTCGGCGTATTCCGTTCGGACCTGGCCCTCGCTCCCACCTTTGTCACGATTCAGCTGGCCACGGTCTTCTCGCTCCGCGTCGCGGTCTTCGCTTCCGCCCTCGGGGCGCGAGGAAGCAACCCGACCGTGCGCAGCCGGGATGAGGTGGCCTCCGTCTTTTGGCTCCCTCGGTCGGCGCTCGACACGACGGAGATGATCTCTCGGGACACGAAGTTCGGTCGAAGAGAAGTGGAAGCCACCGTTTACGGTGGGCACATCCTTTGGGGATTCACGCGTCGTGTACTTCGGCTGCTCGTCGGTCTACCGGTCGATCCCCGGTAGGACGATACGGCCCGCCGAGCCCTCAGCGCGTCGAGGAGCGGGTCGCCCCCGAGAAGCGACCCGATTTTCTTGCCAAGATATTTAAACCTCATTTAAATAGCGCGACCCAAGTGAAACCTCATGGCTAAGATTCGGATCGAGAACGTGGTCGCCTCGACTTCTTTAGGGGACGAGCTCGACCTCCAGTCGATCGCTCTCGGTCTCGATGGAGCGGAGTACGAACCGGAGCAGTTTCCGGGTCTCATTTACCGATTGAAACAGCCAAAGACGGCGATTCTCCTCTTCCGGTCGGGGAAAGTGGTCTGCACCGGAGCCAAGAGCATGAAGGAAGTCGAGGATTCGATTCACACGGTCGCTCAGCAGATCAAGAAGGGCGGTCAGAAAATCAACATGCATCCCAAGATCGAGGTCCAAAACATCGTCGCAAGCTCGGACCTCGAGTCCGAGATCAATCTCAATGCGATCGCCGTCACGTTGGGCCTCGATCGGGTCGAATACGAACCGGAGCAGTTCCCCGGTCTGGTCTGTCGAATCGACGAGCCCAAGGTGGTCGTCCTGCTCTTCGGGAGCGGGAAACTGGTGTGCACCGGTGCTCGCAAGCCCTCGGACGTGGAAGTGGCCGTCAAGAAGATCACCCAAGAGCTGCGCGGCGCGGGCTTGCTGCGCTAGCGCGCTCCAGAACGGGGAGCCGTGCCACTCCCGCTGGACTTACCGGTCATCGACCACCATTGTCATCTATCGCCGAGCGGGGAGGGCCTAGAAGCCGCTCGCCGGTTTCGAGACGCGGGAGGAACTCATCTATTCCTCACCACCCAGCAGTACACCGCGGCACCGCCCACCAGTGTGGAAGGCTATCGCGAGCAGTTCGAAACAACCGAACTCATGGGCCGTCGAATCACGAAAGATCTCGGTGTCACGGTCTACCTCGTGGTCGCTCCCTATCCGTTGGATCTGATTCGAAGTCAAGAGTCCCTGGGCCTCGCCGGCGCCGGGGCGCTCCAGCGCGACGCGATCGATCTGGCGGGGCACTGGGTCGAGGAGCAACGGGCTGTGGCTCTCGGCGAGGTGGGCCGCCCTCACTTCGAAGTACCCTCCAACGTCGCCGACGCGATCGATGAATCGTTCCGCTACGCGTTGGGGGTAGCCCGCGACGTGAGCTGCCCGGCCGTCGTCCACTGTGCGGACTTAACGGCCGAAGGCTACCGCGAGCTGGCGCTTCTTGCGGCCCAGACGTCGTTTCCGGTCCACCGCCTCGTCAAACATTATGCCCGGTCGGTGGTCGCCGCTGACGACCGAGGGGGGGTCACGCCCTCCTATCTCGCCCGCCGCCCGCTGGTCGACCGAGTGTTGGCCGAGCCAGCCCCTTGGTTCCTCGAAACCGACTTTCTCGACGATCCTCGTCGGCCGGGGGCGGTTCTGGACCTCGCCACCATCCCCCGACGCGCGCTTGCAATCGCTCAAAAAAGTCCCGAATCGGTTGAATCGCTCCGGGTACCGTTCCAGCAGGCGATTGACCGGGTGTATGGCTTCTCGCCATCGACGAGTGGAGAACGAAGATGACGACGCCTCGCGCTCGCCTGGGGCTGCTGATCGCCATCGAAGGCGGCGACGGAGCCGGAAAGTCCACTCTACAACGTCGGCTCGTCGCTCGCCTCCGGAGGACGGGATTCCGTGTGATCCCTCGGCGCGAGCCGAACGCCGCCTTGTTGGGGCGCTACGCTCAGGCCGCCTCCGGACGGGACGCGTGGGCCGCCGCCGTGTACTTCACCCTCGACCGATATCAGGCGCGGCCGAGCTTGGAACACGATTTGAGTCGCGCCGACGTCGTCGTCTCGGATCGCTCTTACTTTTCTACGTTGGCCTACCAAGGGTCTACGCTCTCCGGCCTCCAGCGGAAGCGGCTCGAGCAGATTCAACGGCACGCGACCGTTCCGCCGGATCGCGTGATCTTGCTGGATCTTCCGGTGCGAGAGGCACTGGATCGCCTCCACCAGCGAAATGCGGCGCGCTCCCCCCTCGAGCGACACCGGACCCTCGCGCGTGTCCGGCGAGCGTACCGATCGATGGCTCGCCGGCGGCACTGGCTCGTTTTGGACGGCCACCTACCCCCGGGCGAATTGGTCGAGCGATCGGTGCGCTACTTGGCGCCGGCTCTCCCACGGGTCGGTGGCCGTCGGAGACGGCGAAGCTGATATTCTAACTCCGGAGTTAGCGGGAACCGACCGTGACCGCCGCACGCATCCTCCTCCACGATGAGACGCTCGAGCCCACGTACGTTCCCGCCCAGCTCATCCACCGCCAGGAGGAGCTGACCCTACTCTTCCGTCGATATCGAGAATCATTGGCGAAGGGCATCCCGTATCACCTGCTGCTCACCGGGGGAATCGGTTCGGGAAAAACGGCGCTGGCTCAACACTTGGGCAACGACCTCGAGCATGTGGGAAAGATCGGGTCGCTCCCCGTGCTGAAAATGTACGTGAACTGTTGGCGACGGGCCAGCGACCGAACAGTGCTGCTCCACCTGCTGCGCGGACTGGGGGTCTCACTCCCCGACCGCGGCTACAGTATCTCGGAAATGCTCGACGTGTTCGAGCAAGGGATTCGTAAGTCGCCCCGCCACCTCTTGGTCGTCCTCGATGAGGCGAGCGCGCTCGTCCGTCAGGAGACGAAGCTTGTGTACCTATTGTCTCGATCCGGGGAAGTGGGTCTGGGGTCTATCTCGCTCCTCCTCGTCGCGACGGAGGATCTTTTGCCCTATCTCGACCCGGCGAGCCGCTCGAGCTTCGGGGTCACCCACCGCCTCGCCCTGCGGCCGTACAATGCCGCCGCGTTGACCGACATTCTCGAGAGCCGGGCCTCGCTCGCCCTCCGGCCCGGGTCGTGGGACCGCGTACTGTTGGATCAAATCGCTCGAATCGCGGCTCCATCGGGCGATGCGCGATTCGCGCTCGAGCTGCTGACTGGAGCCGCGCGGGGGGCCGAGAACGATGGAGCCGCGGAAATTCGGGCGGAGGATGTCCGCGCCGCCAAAGGATCGATCTACCCCACCGTGACCGAGAGCCGATTAGAGGAGCTCCCGACTAGCGACCTCTTCGTCCTCCTCGCACTGGCTCGGAGTCTCAAAGGCGCGACTTCCTCGATCCCTTCCCAGAAACTACGGGAAAAGCATAGTGCGCTTATCGAGGAATACGGAGCTCGACCCATCAGCCGGACCACTTTTTGGCGGGCGTTGAAGGGACTCGAGCGGGAAGGACTGCTGGCGCTGGCCCCCACCGGGAATGGGAGTTCCGCGAACGTCAGCATGGACGAAATGCCGGCGAGCTACCTCACCACCGTCCTGGAGTCGAGAATCGGCGGCCGTCGTCCGAGCAAAGCCTAAAGGGCCTGTCCGACTCGCCGCGGCGTGGCGACTGCCCTTCCATCGATTGTCTCGGTTCCAGAGCGCCCGGGCCGCCTCCCGGCCTGGATCCGAGTCCGTCCGCCTCGAGAGCACTACGATGCGGTCAAAGGACTGCTTTCCGAGCTCCGGTTGAGCACCGTCTGCCGAGAAGCGCGTTGCCCCAATATCTCCGAATGTTGGTCGGCGGGAACCGCCACGCTCATGCTGTTGGGGACGGATTGCACCCGCCACTGTGGTTTCTGCGCCGTGCGGACGCATTGGTCGAATGGCGTGGTCGATCCGACCGAGCCGAGACGGGTTGGAGAGGCCGTCCGACGGTGGGGCCTTCGCTACGTCGTACTCACCCAAGTCTGCCGCGACGACCTCGAAGATGGGGGGGCGGCGTTGCTGGCGGATTCGGTGGCCGAGATCCGACGCCAAGCGCCGGCCGCTCGCGTCGAGCTCCTGATCGGAGATCTGGGAGGCCGACGATCCTCGGTGGAAACGCTCCTCGCGGATCCCCCGGACGTACTCGCCCACAACCTCGAGACGGTCCGATCGCTCAGCCCCCATATTCGAGACCGGCGGGCCAGCTACGACCAGTCGCTCCAGGTCTTGCGACTCATCCGAGAGCTCGGCTCCGCGCGCCTCGTGACGAAGAGCTCGATGATGCTCGGATTGGGCGAGACGGAGGCCATGCTCGAAGAGAGTTTTCGGGACCTACGGAGCGCGGGGGTAGACCTACTTACTCTCGGTCAATATCTGCGCCCGTCTTCGAATCACATCCCCATCTCTTCGTTCGTGCCTCCCTCCGACTTCGAACGCCTGCGAGATCGGGCCGTAAAGATCGGGTTCAAGGGCGTGGAGGCCGGGCCGCTCGTGCGAAGCTCGTACCATGCGGAAGAGCTCTTCGTGCAAGCCATGGCGGACCGGGAGGTGTGACGAGTGGCGAAAAAGGTCAAGAAGAAGCCCCAAGAGGCCGAGGCCTTTCATTTCCAGTTCCCCACGTTCGACGAAAAGGCGTTCTTCGACCACGAGTTCGAGCAGACGACGGCCGTCCTCCTCTCAGGAGGCTTCGCCGTCGTGCTGGGGATCGTCTCTTGGATGCTGCTCGTCGCGTCCCTCCCATGGTTCGTCCCGGCGATCATCGGTGTGGTGGTACTGGCGCTCACGCCCTATGTCATCCGAGCCCTTCGGCAACGCTCGAATCTGTACAAATGGTCCGACTGGGCCGGGGTCATCGCCATCGAGTTCTTTGGATGGCTCGGCGTCTGGTTCCTGTTAGCGGACGTTTCCCCGCATATGCTCTAGTAGTCCAGCCACGGCAGTCGTTTGAGAAGCAAGTCGCCCAACGCGGCTCGTAGAGCGGGACTATCCGACGATTCATCGAGGGAGGCAACCGAGGCGGTCGTTTCTGGCACCATGCGAAGATCCTTGCCGAGCGGCAATCGGGGGAGTGAGGTGGCCAGAATAGATACGATCTCGCGAACGGAGCGACGCGTCTCCACGGCGAGACGTCCGTCGGCCCGCACGTAGGGGCCCTGGAGCGTCGGGGCACTGCGGTCGGCCCACTTATCCAAGAAGTGCCCGACTTGATCGATCCCGACGGGCGGTCCCGTGTGAACTTTTACCGTGGGTAACTGGGTCTCTGTGACCTCCGTGAGCACGACGAGTTCCTTCTCCCCGGCCGCGCTCGCGGTGCCGATGACGACGAACCCTTGTCGCTCCGCCTCTTCGGCGATCGCATGCTCGGCCTTACGAAGTTGCGGATACAGAATATCGTCGACGAGGTTCGGACGGGGCAAGGTAACGACCGTGACGTAGGTGGTTCGCTCTTTCAATCGCTCCTGGGCTTCGGCGATCGTGAGGGAGCGCGAGGGGGCGGCTTCGAACCAACGCTCCGAAGGGGAACGCAGATATGCCTCGGCCGCGAGCACGAAGACGGCCAGATTTCGTTGGGATAGCGCGCTCGCGACGTTTCGATGGGGGTCGACGGGATCCGGCAGGATCAGGGCGACCTGGCTCGGGAGACGCGGCGGATCCTTTCCGGGCTCGGAGAGGTGCACCGGCGGACGCCAGTGCCGAGCTTCCTCCAGAATCCCCCGCAGGGACCCGAATCTCAGGACCAGCAACTCCTGCAGGTAACCGGAAAAACCCTCGGTCCGCGTTTCGGACCCATAAAGGCCCAAGCATCGCAAGAATTTCTTGGTCAAGCGGACCTGATCGACCATAGCGGGATTCTGGCGGGCCGTGAGAAACTCCTGGTGAAACGGAGTGCGGTCGACGGCGCTTTGCGGATGCGCGGAATCGGTAATGGCGTAGCCTGGAACGGCATCGACCTGGAATCCTTCGAAGGTCCCGCGCAAATAGGGATGCTCCGCGTACCGGGTCTCGGGGGAAGCCAGCACCGCGCGTCCGAGCGCCAGGCCCTCCGACTCGAGCTGTTCCTTCGAGAGGGTGGTTGGGAACAGGAGAAAGAGGTCGAAATCGAGACGATCCTCGAGGAAGGTCTCTCGCGCGGCACTTCCGGCAACCAATGCGCGCACCAGGAGGCTCCTCCGATCGCTCGCGGCCTGCCTCACGCGCTCCACCAACTCGGTTCGAACGCGCGCGACCTTCGCTAGCGTCTCCGGGCGCGGCCGGATCCGCTCCAGCACGCGCTGCTCGATCTCGTTTGGGTCTTTAGTCTCCATCGTTCTCGGAGGGGGCTTAGTCACCGGACCACGTTGATGAGATGAAACCTTGGGGCATCCCCGAGGCAGCCCGAGGAGGAACGGTTATCGGCCCCCTCGGGCATTCTCTACGGTCGAGGCGAGGCCCCCTGAAACCATGGCGCATCCCGCGATCTTATTCGAGCCCCTGAGCGACGGCAAGGTCCGGTGTACGGCGTGCGCCCGCTACTGTACGATTCCGATCGGATCTCACGGCTTCTGCTATGTTCGCAAGAATGAGGGCGGTCGATTGGAACTCCTTTCCTACGGCCGCGCGGCCGCCGTCCAGGTCGATCCCGTTGAAAAGAAACCCCTCTCCCATTTCCATCCAGGCGCGCGAGTCTTGTCGATCGGTACGGTGGGCTGTAACTGGCGATGTCAATACTGTCAGAACGCAGAGATCTCCCAAGAACAGCTGGTACAGGGCCGGCCGCTGTCTCCGGCGCAGGCCGTCGCGATGGCCACTCGGCTCGACTGCGAGGGGATCACGTTTACCTACAACGAGCCCACGATCTTCATCGAGTACGCGCTCGACATTATCCAGCTCGCGCATCGCGCCGGGCTCTTCGCGAACTTCGTGACGAACGGATACATGACCCCTGAAGCCGTGCAATTGCTGGGACCCATGCTCGACGCCGTGAGCGTCGATTTCAAAGGCAGTGGAGAGCCGGGTTTCATGCGCAAATACATCACCGCAAAAGGCCCCGACCCGATCCTCGAATCGATGGTCGACTTACAGTCCCGCGGCGTCCATGTCGAGGTCACGGACCTCATCGTGCCTCAGGTGGGGGACGACCCCGAGGCACTTCGAAAGCTCGCTCGCTTTGTCCACGATCGGCTCGGACCCGAGACTCCGTTCCATCTCTTGCGTTGGCACCCCGATTACAAAATGCTGGATCTGCCGGAGACCCCGATCAGTACCTTGGAGCGACTGCATGCGATCGCTCGAGCCGAGGGCCTGCGATATGTTTACTTAGGAAATGTCTGGGGCCATCCGCTCGAACATACGTACTGTGCCTCCTGTGGGGCGATCGCGGTACGACGCTTCGGCTTCACGATCCAAGATTGGAACTTGGATGCGAAGAACCGCTGCCGGGCCTGCCAGAATCCGGTCCCCATGATCGGCCGACTCTCGGCTGAATATATGCCGACGTTTGCCACCCCCATTGCGTGAGCCGAGTGTCCCCTCTTCCCTAACCCGGTGACTCGAGGAACGCTCAAATCCTCGGCTCGACCGTAGGTCGCTCATGAAGTCCCGCGGGCCGCCGACGGCGGTCGCCGATCGGATCGACGACGTCCTCCGGGCCGCGGAACATACGATTCGACAAGCGGCCCCAGCGGCTCATACGGAAGTGAAGTGGGGCCACCCTTGGTTCGTCGGAATAGACCCGATTTGCGTGGTGGGAGCGTTCACGCGCCACGTGGGCGTCGAATTCTGGCGCGGCACGACGATTCCGGATCCTCGAGGGCTCCTCGAAGGAACTGGCAAGAACCTTCGACATGTGAAGCTGCGGACGGTGCTCGAAGCGACTTCTCCTCAATTCGCGGCCCTCGTCCGCTCTGCGGTTCGATTGGATCGACGCGCGGAGTAGCGAATTCGATGATCAGCCCGAATTTCCCCGAGCGGGTCTCGAATCGAATTCTCGCACGTCCCCCTCCGGATTGAACGTCACGAAAAAGATCCGACGATCCCCGTCCCCCGCGACGTCGACCAACCGACCTCGGCGGTCGCCCGTGATCATCAACTCGTCGAGGCGCGCCCACCCCGTCGCGGTCTTGATCCGATCCACCAACCGTTGGAACTGAAGCGCGCAGAGCTCGCAGCAGAAGAACGTGCGCTCGCCCTCCACCTCGGCCCAGACGTCTCCCCAGGTCGAGTCACAAATGGCACAGCCTTCGTAGTTATGTTTCAAGCCGCTCCCCTCGTTCCAATCGGGCGACCAGATAATCGTCGAAGAGGTCGATCGATCGAAGAAAGACGGACTGAACCTCCTCGACGACCCCCAACTCGCCGGCGAATCGGACCACGAGGTCCAGCGCCTGGTTGGAGTGCTCGACGTCGGCCTCGTAGCCTTCCCGCAGAAAGTTCTTGGAAGCGTCCGTGATTTCCGGTCCGTGCAAGATGGAAGGGTCGAAATAATGGACGGTCGCGCCCTCGTCGACGAGGTTTTTGTTGGCGATCAGCTCGAGCCCGTGCATCGCAGCCAGCGCGGCGACCCAATGCTCGTCCCGCGCGATCCGATTCCAACCCTCAATTCCGTGCTCCGTCGCGGGCAGCGGCGGAATCGCCAACACGCGGGCTCGGGAGACTCCGAGGCTTTCTCCCATTCGAAGGAGTAACTCGTAGTGTGACACGCGACTTGGTCCGAACCCTCCGAATTCGGTGTTGAGATTGTCCAATTCGTACAGGATCACCTCGGGACGATCCGTCCGGGCCATAATGTACGAACACGACCGGACCCATTGTCGGAGGAAGTGTTGATGTTCCACCACGTAGCCCAACAAAACGCGGCGCGAAGGGTGCTGGAGGGCCGTCACAAAGGGGTGCGGGGTCGTCCCGAAAAATTTAGCGATGAACCGTTGCACGATCCAATTGCGAAGCGACTGCTCGCGCAGATCGTAATATCCCCGCAGCAGCTCGGTGAGTTCCGCCGCGCTGGTCTTCTTTCGAGTGAGGTTCTGATTGAGCCAACGCACGTGATCGGAGTCGCTCTTCGCGGCGCGATCGATCAGGTGACTGGCGAGCACCGAATAGTCGCCGACGTTCCCAGGAGCCAAGCAAGCCGGGCACTTCGTCATCAGGAAACCGTCCGGTCAACATCAGAACGGAAACGAACCCGGGAGCCGATGACGGAGGGTTTGATAATCGGGGTCATTCGCGTACTGACTTCGGATCTGTGCGAGCGTCGCCTTGACCTGCTCCGGTGTTAACTTTCGGGAATGAGCGACCATGCCCACCGTTTCCTCGAACCCCTCTCCGCAGGCTTCGTAGCAGTTGCCCATGCCGGTCATCAGTTCGCGCTCGCGAGGATTCACGGCTCCCCCCAAGGGATTTGAACCAACATTAAGAGGTCAGTTAGCTCCACCGACCGGAATCTTCCCCTTGTCAAGGAAGGCGCATGCCCGACTGTCCAAAGACGTACCGCCATCCGGTCGGCGTGCGGGCGTAGGTATCGCTGAACCAAACATGGTATTCGAACGGTTTCCCACTCTCCGAACCCTTGGCCCACAGCTTGGCGGTAATGACCGCGGTATCTCCCCACACGCGGACCGTTTGCGCGCTGTCGTCCTGCCGGTCGGTACTGGAAGCGACCACTGCGGGCCTCTTCGAGGAGATCGGCCTTGCTGAAGGACTTCCCCGATCCGACGACGAGCACGAAATCATCGGCAAGGAGGCGATCCATCTCCGCGACATCATTCCGGGCGACCGCCGCCTGATAACGAGCATCTAGGTCCGTGACGAGCCGGATGACGTCGGATTCAACCGAGTTCATGAGCTAGGAGGTTCCCCCACCGGCGAGTGCGCCAAGATTTCATTCCGAGAAAATCGGGCGTACTAATATTTAACGAATTGAATGAGACGTGTTCAAGGTACGGTTTGAAGACTGGAGCAGGTTGGGTCGGGATCTGGACGGGCTCTTCGATAGGGTTCGCGTGTGCGATCGGCGGGGGAACCATTTGTGCTAGGTGCTCGTCAAAGTTCCATTCGAATTCGTCCGAACTGCGGCGATCGCCGGTCGAAGAGGCGCCCGGTGGAAACACGGTTCGCGATTCCGCCCGAGTCTATAGACCCAAAGCAAGGCAAACGACGAGCACGGCAATCGTGATCGCTGCAATGGGAATGCCGTGACGAACGAACTCGGAGAGTCGGATGTGGACCCCGAGCTTTTCCGCGGAATCCACGAGAATGAGATTACTCGCCGCTCCCAAGAACGTGATGTTGCCGGCGAGGGTACTTCCCGCCGCGAGCGCCATCCAAATGATCGGAGTGCCAGCACCATAGCCGAGGCCGGTAAGGACCGGTATCTGGAGAGCGACCCACGGAACGTTACTGACGATTTGGGACCCTCCGATCGAGGTGCCGACCACAGCGAGCACGGCGGTGGTGGGATGGCCAGGCCCGGGGATCGGGAATACCGAGTCGAGAGACGAGATCACCCCGCCAGCGACCGCGCCCGCGACGACGACGAACAGACCCGCAAAGAGCAGTAAGATCGACCAATTCACTCGCTGGACCGCCTGCATTCGCCCCGGACTCAGCAGCAAGAGAAGCGCGGCACCCCCCAGCGACGTCTCCCAAACCGGGACCGGCGGCCCGTGCACGAGCGCCGACGTGATATCGAGCGTGACGAGCACGACCATCGTGCCGGGGAAGATCACGAGCACTGGGTATGATTGTAGGCGCCCACCCCACCCATGCTCGGGGAGCAGCGGGATTCTTTTCACCGCGGGGAGAGCAATGGGATCGGTCGAACGAAACTTCGAACCGTAAACCCAGCGGACGTACCAGGCCCCGAGGAGAAGGTTGATCGCCGTCGGGATCGCGAGATACCGCAGGAACGTCGAGACCGGTGACGCGACTCCGCTCGCCACCGCGACCAAGAGGTTTTGTGGGTTGCCGAACGGCGTCAGGGTACTGCCGACCGTCACCGCAAAAGCGAGGATCAAGAGCATTGGCTTCGGGTCCGACCTCAACCGGGAGGCGACTCCGATAAGCAGCGGTACCCCGATCACGACGAGCGCGTCGTTGACCATCACCGCTGAGACGAGGCCGATCCCAAGAAAGAGGTCGAGAGGGAGGTCGGAGGGTTTGCGGGGCCGGCTGAGAATCCACCGCGCCAAGTGGTCCATGGCCCCGGCTCGGTCAAGCGCGCCAGCGAAGAGGAAGAGGGCGAAGAGGAAAATCAACGTCGGTGCCGAGGTCGCTATCGTCGTCTCGGCGCCGCCTACGGAAAGTACGCCCAGAGCGACGGTCGCAAATCCCCCGGCGACCAATAGAGCCCAGATCGGAGGTCCACGATGGGTGACTTGCCGGACGATCACGGAGCCGAAGACGGCCGCGAGAAGTATCGCGGCAAGTGCGTTCGTCTGGAGCAGCCTCCGGTCGGAGGCAAGTTCGTTCTATACTTAGGGGTGGGGAGTGCGGATGCCGCGTCCCACGTCCCGGGCAGTTGATCCGATTGAGCTAGAGTTGCAGGGGGCAGAAGGGGAAAGGGAGTTCGAGTTCCGTGCTCTGAAACCGCCGTTCACTCGGAGCGTCTCGACGTTGAGTGCGTTCTCTAAGTTTGCGACAGGCGCCCTCTTTCGACACCCCCAGTCGAACTTCTCTACACGGTCGGGTCGGGCTTTCCGGCCTAGCACGGTCTGGAGAGTCCGTCACAGGTCCGTTCTATCGAACACCCGAAATCGCTTTGCATCAGCGTCTGGAGGGAAGGCAATCATGGCGAGAGACTCATCGGCTTTCGAAGGGCTTCTGGTCGATCTTTTCGGAACCCTCGTTCCCGCGGGTCCTCAGGAGGATCGAGCCCGGCATCTGCACGAAATGGCTCGTCTCCTCGGCGTGAACCCCGTAAGATTCGAGAGGGATTGGGCGGAGAGCCTTGTTGAGCGCTGTTGTGGTCAACTGGGTTCACTCGAGGAGACCGTTCGACGGATTGCGGGGCGCCAGGGCATCGAACCCACTTTCGACGACGTGCGGCAGGCGACTAAAATTCGCTTGGCGTTCGCGAGGAGTCACCTCGAAGCCTGCGGGCCCGTCCTTCCCGAACTGGATGCGTTGCGAGCCGCGGGGGTGCGCCTCGCCGTGGTGAGCGATACGTCGGAGGAGACGCCACGCCTCTGGCCTTCGACCGCTCTTAGCCATCGCTTCGAGGCGACGGTGTTTTCCTGCGAGGAAGGTTTCTGTAAGCCGGATCCGCGAATGTACCATCGCGCGCTCCGACGGCTCGATCTACCCGCCGAGCGATGTGCCTTTGTCGGGGATGGGGGGAGCCATGAGCTCACGGGAGCCACGACCGTGGGTCTCACCGCCTTTCTCTACAACTTCCCCGGCGCATCGGCGAGCGCAGCTGCCCGTTACGACCCCGATACCGAGTGGACCGGCCCGCCCCTGCCGAACCTTCGGAACTTGTTGAACATGACACGTTGAACCAAGGCTTCTTCGATGAGTCCAGGCGCTTCCGGGGACACACGGCCAAGTTGCGAGCGAGGTTTCGTTGAAGGCATTTCGCCTCGTTCGGATGCCAGGGCCAGGCTTGAAGCGGATCTTCGGATTCTATGCTTGCCTAACAGCTGATCCGCAGCAACGACGGTTTCTCCGGCTTTGAAGAATACGGCAGTACCTAGGCTACAGACTGCTTTGGCCGCGACCGGGTGAATGCTTCCCCAAACGACTCGCTGATATCCGGGTCGTAGAGCGACAATGGCAGGGACCCCGGGTTCAGCACCCCAGAAGGTGGAGCTCAGCTCTCCACCCCGAGTCGATCCCGTCGAGTTCTTATGTGGCGGCCGCTTCTCTCGTCAGGTCGACGCGGTTACGCCGGTGGTAGGTAGGAGCGTTAGCGTTGAGTGAGCCGATCTACGATGAACGTTACTCTCGGCCCGGTTTGTACTGGGGAAGTAAGCCCACCGGGCTGGCACGCGATGTCGTTCGCATAGCACGCTCACTTCCGCGCTCGCCCCGTACGTTGGTCGACCTGGGTTCCGGCGAGGGCCGAGACTCGATCTACTTTTCCCGGCGAGGCTACCGGGTCTTGGGCGTGGATATCTCGAGTGTGGGAGTTCGAAAGGCGGAGCGCCGGGCGTCTCGGCTCGGGGTCAACGTTCGATTTCTAGTCGGGGACATTCGGACCTACCGACTGAGTCACCGAGTGGACGTGGTGTTTTGCTCGGGTGCCCTAAACAACCTCCCTCGTCGAATTCGGGCAGCACGATTTGAACACTTCAAAGCGAACACCGCGCCGGGGGGAATCAATGCAATGAACGCCGACGTACCGAAACCCTACATCGCACCCCACTCGATGAATCCATTTGCATCTCCGTTCCGCTCGGGAGAGCTACTGGGCTATTACTGGGATTGGCAGATCTTGGACTCGGGGCAGGTGGAGTTCACCTCCAACTCAGCCGGCATTCCCCATCGAAAGGCGATGGACGCGGTTATTGCCCGGAAGCCCGCTCACGAGTCGTATTGACCCCCTCCCCCCTCGTTCAGCACACCGGGACTTGCTCCGGAGGCGGTAGCTTGGCGGAATCTCCCGCAACCGGGTTCCCGGACGATTCGCAGCGTCCCGGTCGCGGAGCTCCGCAGGGAGCGCCCGCAGCGCGATCTCCTTCGCCTCGAGGTTTCGGGAACCGTATGGTTCATGCGGGCGCGCAGCTTCTCCGAGCTATCGCCCTCCCACGCGCGATCCGTGGATCCCCTAGCGCTGTCGAACTCAGGACTTTGAGCGCACTCCCACGGGGGGCGAACCACCTCTTTGCAAAGGTCGAGTGGAAGAGGGAATCCGAAAAGAAGTTCATGCCGGGGCCAGGATTTGAACCTGGGAACTCCTGCGAGAGCAGATCTTGAGTCTGCCGCCTTTGGCCACTCGGCCACCCCGGCTCCGCGATGCGAGGGACGATTCGAGCTTATTCGTCTTCCTCATCCCCGTCGCGGGCATCGGAATCCAGGTCTGACGGGGCTTCCGCCAACACCGCTTCCCCCAAGTTGGCGCCGGGCGGGCGGTCGGAATCCGACCCCGCCCCACTCGGAGTCCGAAAGCGGATCAGCACTCGCCGTTGATGTCCGCATCGTAGACAGGATTGAATCCGGCGGCCACCGCGCAGCCGGGTTCGTACCGTTCGCCCCTCGACCCAGTACGACGAGCAGCGTCGACAGTACAGGTCCCGATATTCGGGAAGCATTCGGACATTGTAACGCATCCCGATCCGACGGGCGAGCACAATGTATCGATCGGCGAGCGTAGAATGGCCGGCGAGCATCTCGGCGTCGGCGAGACCAAACAGATCGGCGATTCGATCTCGAGCGATCAGGACCATCGCCGAAGTCCGCCGGCCTCGGCGTCCGCGTTTCAGCGGACCTGCCGCTCCTGGCATACCGGGCAGAACACCGCGAACTGCGATATGACCGTGTTGCAGCGAACACATCGGACTCCCGTCGCCGGGAGCGGGGCGGGAGGAGGAGGCGGGGGAGGCGGCAAGTTGGTCGCCCAGGGCGGTGGAGGGTAATTCGGAGGGGAGGAACCGCGTCCGCCGATGGGAGCGACGGGCCGATAGGGTTCTACCTGAGGGACCGTCCAACCGCAGGTCGGACAGAAGAGCGCCCCTTCGGGGGCCAAGTGACCGCAATGGATACAGGCCGGCACGTCGCGGGTAAACTATATCGTGTATATCATCGTCCTCTTCCCCGTTGAGATCGCGCTCCGTAGCTCTGATTACACAGGACCCGGCCCTTTACGCTGAATTGGCCGGAACCCTGCGGGAGCGACGGATCCCCTCGGTGAGTTTGCTTCCGGGACAACGGATTCCGGCCCACGTTGCGATCGTCCTCACGACGCCCTCCGAAGCCGCCGCGATCCCCCATTCGCAGGTGCTCGAGATCACCGAGGACTTCGACCGCCGATCCCTCTGGGCCGCCGTTGAACTCGCTCTCGGGCCTCGCGAGGCGACGAACGAGCTCGTGGTAGGAATCGACCCCGGTCCCCGCCCAGGCTTCGCGGTGATGAACGGGAGTCAGTGCGTCGCGGAGGGAATTCTCGAAACTCCCGAAGAAGTCGCGAGTCTCGCCTCCCACTTTCGGCGACGATTCGATTCACGCCACGTGATCTTTCGAGTGGGAAGCGGCGATCATCTGGCCCGCGACCGGATCGTCAATGCACTGCTCCCCCTGCGGCGCCCGGTGGAAATCGTCGACGAGCAAGGGACCACCCCCCGGGGCCATCGACGACCTCGGGATGCAGCCGCCGCGCGGGCGATCGCCCTCAGCTCGGGTCATGTCGTCCGGGATCAGATGACCCTGACGGTCACTCCCGGAGAGGTGGCGAATCTCCAGCGATTAAGCCGGGAGGGGAGCGGGGGCCGGTTTACCATCCCCCGATCGATGGCGGGCCGCGTGTTGCGGGGGGAGCTCACCTTGAATGAAGCTCTTGCCGAAGGTCGTCAACAATATCGTCCAGAGGCTTCCCGACGGGGCGAAGTTCGATCGCGACGGCGCGAATCATCTTAAGGCGCGGTCCGGTGACTGGGTCGTGACACTTCCCCCGGAGCTCACGCCGCG
The DNA here is from genome assembly GCA_963749195.1 of uncultured Thermoplasmata archaeon. GTDB lineage: Archaea > Thermoplasmatota > Thermoplasmata > Lutacidiplasmatales > UBA184 > Lutacidiplasma. The sequence goes on along the minus strand of CAVVLX010000007.1, from coordinate 712,554 downwards.
CATTCGGCGCGTCGTGCTGGAAAACGCACTCCAACATGAGGGAGCGCCGCGAATCGGTCCTATCGTAGCGCGGCTCCTCGCTACCGACGCGACGCTGCGTCCCCGTGCCGACGAACTGCAAACGCTGGTGAGCCGGATCGTGGACGATGTGACCACCCTTTCGGAGGAAGTGCGAGCTTCGGAATTGCAGGCATTAGGTGGTCCCGAACCGGAGCGGATGCGACCGGCGAAAAGTACCACGGGCGATTTTCCGCCCTTGCCCGGCGCCATCGAGGGAAAAGTGGTCCTTCGTATGGCGCCATTTCCCTCGGGGGCGCTGCACATCGGCCACGCGCGCATGATCTACGTGAACGAATACTACCGTGAACTGTATCGCGGCCGACTTCTGTTGGTGTTCGATGACACGGTCGGGTCCGAAGAGAAACGCGTCGAACCGGAGTTCTTCGAGCTGATCCTCGAGGACCTCGAACGGGCGGGCGCCGAGCCCGACGCCATCTTTTACAAATCCGACCGCGTCCCTCAATTCTATCCGTGGGCGCGTCGCTTGATCGACCGCCAAGCCGCCTACGTCTGCACCTGCTCCGCCACCCTGCTCCGAACCAATCGAGCAGCCGGGATCGCGTGTCCCGAGCGAAGTCAAAGCCTCGATACGACCCTAGATCTGTGGGAAAAAATGCTATCGGGGGCGCTCGCACCCGGCGCGGCGGTCCTACGCCTCAAGACCGACATGGCCGACCCCGATCCGGCGTTCCGGGATCGGGTGCTGATGCGGATTAGCGACTTTGACCACCCGCGAGTGGGACGAAAGTACCGCGTGTGGCCGATGCTCGAATTCTCGTGGGCGGTCGACGATCTCGAATTGGGCGTCACCCACGTCCTTCGCGGGAAGGACCTGATGATCGAAGGTCGAATGCAGGACTACATCTGGAACGTGTTGAATCTGCATGGTCCTCCGTTCATCCACTGGGGCATTCTCCGGATTCGGGAAGCGAAAGTCTCGAAAAGCAAGTCCTACCAGGAAGTGAAATCGGGGCTCTTTGACGGCTGGTCCGACCCGCGCACGTGGTCGTTGCGCTCGTTGGCGCGACGCGGCATCTCGAGCGCGGCGATTCGCAAGTTTACCCTCTCGTTCGGCATGTCCTTGGCCGACATCGAAGTACCGGCCGAAACGCTTTACGCAGAAAATCGCGGGCTCCTCGATGGCTCGACCCCTCGCCGATATTTCGTCAGCAATCCGGTACTAGTGCAGGTGAACGGTTACCCCGACAACCTGCCCGGCGTGACCTTGGCCAATCATCCGGACCGCCCGGAGATGGGAACTCGGTTCGTCCCGGCCGGTCCGTCGTTCTTCCTCGCGCGTGCCGACGTGACTTCGAGACTCGGTACCGAGGTCCGCTTGAAGGACCTGCTTAATCTGCAGCTTCCTCCGGCGCTTCCCTCCGATCCTACGATTCCGGTACAAGCCCGATTCACGAGTCGGGAGAATCGTCGCCTTCCGCGCCTGCAATGGGTTGGTGGGAGCGGAGCCGTCCCGGTCGATCTACTGGGGATCGACGCCGATCACCAGATTGGGGCGGCCGAAGCGGCGATCGCGCAAGCGCAGCCCGGCGATATCTATCAGTTCGAACGCGTCGGCTTCGTCCGGGTAGACGAGAACTGGCGCTCGGGTACGCTTCCGGTCCGCGTCTGCTTCGGCCATCCCTAACGATTTTCGAGGCGCGGTCTTGCCAGAGCTGAGAAACCCTTAGAACCCCCGCCCGGCGTAAGGCAAGTGAACCGATGCGGCTGCTCCACACTTCCATCACGGTTCGGAACATGGACGAGAGCCTTCGATTCTACACCGAGATCATGGGGCTCGAGTTCGAGCGACGAAGAACCATTCCGGAAAATCATGCGGAGATCGCCTTCGTACATGACCCGGCGAGTGGAGGGCGGCTGGAGCTGACCCACTGGGATGGTAAAGAATCGTTCGACCCGGGGGAGCAACTCGACCACCTCGCCTTCGAGATCGCGGATCTCGATCAGTTTCTCGCGCGCGCGCGGGCAGATCAGATCCGGATCGCCAAGGAGCCGTACCGCCTTCAAGGCGGATCCCATCGGATCGCGTTTATCCTCGACCCGAACGACGTCTGGATTGAACTCATTGAGCAGTCCCCCAAGACGGGCTAGATCGACGACCGTGGCCGAAGCGCTAGCCGACCCCACGGGTATCGTTCACCGGCGATCACTGCTCGCCGTGTTTGGGGCGACGTTCTTCGTCCGCTTTGCGTTCGGGATCACGCTCGCGGTGTTCGCGAGTTACATCCTCGGTCGTTTGACGACGCTCAGTAGCGGGGATGAAGGAACGGTGGGACTGGTCGCCGCCCTGGCCCCGATCGGAGAATTTACCACCGTTCTCCTTTCGGGGATCGCCACCGACCGCGTCGGGCGATTCCCGGTGCTCTTCGCCGGCATGATGGTCGCAGCCTTCCTCTTTGGTCTGGTCTCGCTCACACGGTCCATTTTTGCCTTGGCGGCGCTGAACTTCCTGTTCGGGATCGCAAGTGGCGCCATCCTGGCCTCCAGCCTCACCGTCATCGCGGACCGCTCGAGCGTAGACGAGCGGGGCCTTGAGATGGGACGCTTCGATGCGATGAACTTAGCCGGGTGGCTCGGCGGGTTTGCGTTCGGGATCGGAATCTTGGGATTCATCCAAGACCACCGGCTGTCGATTTCGTTCCTTCCGTACGTGTTTGTGCTGGGTGCACTAATCCTGCTCACCGGCCTCGTCCTCGCGTGGTTTCTCGCCCGTGTCGTTCCGCGCATCCATCCGGTGCAAGGATTCCCGGTCGTCCAGATACTTCGGAATGCGTTTCGTCGGAGCGTCCTCCTCGTCACGCTCCCGTGGTTGGTGGTCTACATGTTGATCGGTTACGTCCTCGTCTTCGTCGGTACGGCGTCCGCGGGCGCCGGAATTTCGGATCTGTATATCGCAGCGGGAATCGCCAGCGGGGGCGTTTTCCTGGTACTGTCGCAGCCCCGACTAGGGCACCTTGCGGACCGCTACGGTCGAACGAGAATGATGAACATCGGCGTGGCGGGATTCGTCGGAGTCATGATCTGCGCGTCGCTCCTCATTGCGTACGGGCCCCTCCCGGAACTTCTGGCGGCGCTCGCGATCAGCGTCCTCGCGGCGCTTGCGTATGGCCCGGCGGCGCTCGCGGCGTTGGCCGATCTCGCTTTCGCGCTCAGTCGAGGCACGACGATGGCGATCTATTCTCTCACGATCTCCCTAGGGATGATTCTCGGGCTTGTGCTGGGTACGCAGCTGGTCGCCCGTTACGGCAACAACGGCTACTACCTGTTTTTCGGCGGGATCGCGATCGCGCTCGTGGGACTCACGGCCCTGCGTTTCTGGGACGTTCGCCGGGCCCCCGCCGCGACGCCTACGATTCCGGCTCAATGATGAGGTGCCGGATCGCCGGGTAGGTTTGTCGCACGGCGCTGCCGAGTTGGTCGATGACCGCCTCGATCTGATCGGTGGTCAAGCCGTCCTGAAAATTGATCTTGAGGGCCACCAACACGTCTTCCGGGCCGAGCATCATCGTTTGGAGTCCGCGAACCTTGCGTACGCGGGGATCTCGCTCGACGATCCCGAGTAACGAACGTGCATCCTTGGAGGGGATCGCCTTCCCGACGAGGAGAGCTCGACTTTCTTCGGCGACCACGAGGCCGGTCGCGAGGAGCAGCACCCCGACCCCCAACGTCGCCAGACCATCGTATCGAGGATCGCCGGTGCGATAGACCGCGAAGATTCCGAAGAACGCGACGAAGCTGCCGAGGATGGATACGACATCCTGATAGAAGATTGTCTTGAGGCCCAGCTGCGACGACTCTAGAAACCACGAGAAGGACTTCTGTCCGGCACGCAATTCCCGCAAGGTAACGAAGATTCCAACGAAACTGAAAATGAGGGTGGCGCCGACAACGATCAGCCCGTCTCCGACGTGAGTGATCGGGGTCGGGTTCACCGACTGAGCGAATCCGGTGACGAGCACGATGACCCCGGCCAGGGTGAACGTGACGAGGGAGGAGGTAAACGACCAGAAGTAGCGCTCTTTCCCGTATCCGAACGGATGGTCGTAGCTCGCCGGCTTCAAGGACGCGTAAAATCCCCAGAGCAATAATCCGGAGCCGATCAGGTCGGTCAGCGAGTAGATGGCTTGGGAAAGCACCGCTTTGCTGTTCCCCGCGAGGGCGACGAGCAGGTTCACCCCGAAAAGCGCGACGTCTAGGAGAATGGTGGCAAAGATAATGATCTGAGGTCGCATTTCGACGTCGATTCCTCCGCGCGGTTCTCCGACGAGGTGGGTAGTCTAGGGGGCCGAGGGGGGATAAAGGGCGGTCCCGCGGCCCCGACTTCGAGCAGAGACCAAGGATTAAATCGCGCCCACCGGTTACCTGAGCCCTGGTAGGTTTATGTCGGAACCGATCGTCCATGCCTCGGCGGCGGCGACCCCCGCTTTCCCCTCCCGAGCCTCCTCGGACGCGCGTCGATTTTCCCGCCCATCGCTGAGCTCGCTCGGGCTCTCTCCCGGCAAGAAAACGCGATTGAAGCGGCTGCTCTATGACCATGGGCCCGGGGGCGGTACGCTCCTCGTCCTTCCGATCGATCAGGGACTCGAACACGGACCAGTCGACTTCTTTGAAAATCCAGAGGCGCTGGATCCGGCGTATCAGTTCCAGTTGGCCCACGAGGGACGATTCTCCGCGATTGCCCTTCACGTCGGCCTGGCCGAGAAGTACTTCCACCAGTACGCCGGCGACGTGCCGCTGATATTGAAATTGAATGGGAAGACGGCGATTCCTCCGGACCTCGCGGCATTCAGCGCGCTGACCGGCAGCGTGGAGGACGCCGTACGGCTCGGGGCGGACGCCGTCGGCTATACCGTGTATGTGGGTTCGCCAGCGCAAGATCGCGATTTCGATCAGTTCCGCCGTGTGCGGCTCGACGCGGAACGATTGGGGATGCCCGTGATCGTTTGGGCGTATCCTCGAGGAGAGTCGGTCTCGAAGAAAGGAGGAAAAGAGAGCCTCTACGCAATCGATTACGCCGCGCGGGTCGCGCTCGAGCTCGGGGCCGACGTCGTGAAGGTCAATTACCCCGTCCGCTCGGAGAAGGATCGCGAGAGCCCGGCTCCGTACAACTCGTGGAACGGGAGCGCTGAGGACGCTTTCCGAAAAGTGGTCGAGAGTGCAGGGCGCGCCCTGGTCCTGGTTTCGGGGGGCGAGAAAGTCGGCGACTCCGAACTACTTGCCAAGGTACGGGCTTCGATGGACGCGGGGGCCACGGGAATCATTTTCGGGCGGAACCTGTGGCAGCGACCGAAGTCCCAAGCGTTGGCGTTGACTCGAGAACTCCATGCTATCTTCCGGGAGTATGCCCAGCCTTCGACCTGATTCCCCAATCCGACTGTTTCTGTTGATCGCCGGGGAGGACCATCCCAAGGCTTGCACCGGTCGACGACTGATTCAACGCGGCTTGGTGGAAGAACGACAGCGGGTGACCACCCGGCCCCCAGCCCCGATGCTCCTCGACCCGCGGGCGGAGAAGCCGCTCGCCCCAGTGGATCGTCTTCTTGCGCAGAAAACCGGTGTGATGGGGGTAGACTGTTCGTGGAACCGCTTCGCGGAGCGCGGCGGCTACCCCCCGATCGTCGGCGGGGGGCCGAACAGTTCGATCGTTCCGCGACGGTTGCCCTGGCTGATCGCCGCGAATCCGCAGCACTACGGTCGGTTCGGCGAGTTAAACACCGTCGAGGCTTTGTCCGCCACGCTGTTTATCCTCGGAGAACCCCAGCGCGCCGAGCGGCTGCTCGATGGGTTTCGCGGTGGGCCGGAATTCCTCGAGCTGAATGGGGAGCGACTCCGCTCGTACGCGTTGCAAGAGGATCGGCCCGGGGTCGAGGCCGCAGAACGATCGTTCTTCGGTGGATGACACGGTCGTCGCTACGTCGGCCAAGGATAGTCGCGCCCCTCCGTCTCGACGTGTTCGAGGAGTACGTCCTGCGTGGAGCGCAGCGGATGGTCGAGTGGGAGGCGAGCGAAGAGGACGCCGCCAAAATGTTCGTACACCCGCGTGGTGTGTAGGGTGAGACAACGGTCGTGAAAGACCGATCGCCCGGCTAGATCCGCATCATGGCCGCGGAGCATGACGGCGGCCCCACAGGCGGCGAGGAATCGGGTGAGGTCCGCTTCCGAAAAAGGCGCGGTGGCGCCGCGACGATTACGCGACGCCGCGCATTCGGACCAGACGATCTCAGCCAGTCGATCGTCGTCCAGGTGGTCGAATGCCTCCCGCCACTCGGCGGGAAGCTTTCCTCGAGGGAATCCCGCATGGGCCAGATAGGCGCCTCCGGGGCTGACGGCCGCGAGGGGCCCCCGTTCGAGCAGACCCACGATTCGGCTGTATCGGTCCGGTTCCGGACCCCATAGGAGGTCGACTTCCTCCGGCAGGTCGTGCGGAACGACCGATAGTCGACGGACCGTTTCGTGATTCCCTTGCAGGAGGAATACCCGTCCGGGGAATTCAGCGACCAACTGAAGCAGAAAGAGCGCATTCGCTACCGAGCCTTCTCCACAATCCTCGGGGGCGCGATCGATGTAGTCTCCGAGACCAATGAGACAACGCGATTCCGGTGCCGCGAGGAATTGCTCCGCGACCTGAACCGTACTCCGCCAATCTCCGTGGGAATCCCCGAACACGATCGCCTCTCGAAAAGGCTCACCGGGCAGGTCGACGAGCGCAGAGAGGACGGGGACGGTCGCCTCCAAACGCTCCAGCAACTCATCCGCAGCGGACGGTTCCAATTGAAGGATCTGCTCGGGCGTCAGAAGCCGGCTCGATGCGCGGGAGACTGGAGGGTGGGACGTCGTTCATGAGGCCAGCAGAGGGAATGCGGGGGGCCGGAATTCCCGGGGGCCGGGCTCTCCCGACCCGCCCTTTGAACCGGCGAATGCCCTAGGCAACAGGGTCCTAAGCCCTGCCTCGTTGGCCCGGCCCGAGCGATCGGGTCGTTTGGCCGAACTGGAGCACCCCCGCACGCGTGATTGCATAATCGATTTCCAGTAGCCCCGGCAGGATATTCGGCCCGAGCAGTCGGGAACCCCCGTGGCGTTCGAACCTGCGTCGCGAGATCCAGAGTCTCGCATGATTGGCCACTACACTACGGGGCTACAACCGGACTTAGCGTGGGTCCGTTCTTAAATGTTCCCGGCTCGAAGAGCATTCTGATTCCTTACGGCCCCCGTCATCGTGGAGGTGTGGTTTCTCCACGCGAGAAGACCACGACACACAAATAGCCCCACGGGCTCGGACCCAAGTCCATGCCCGGAAGTATGCATGGCGGCGGGGGGGTCGATCCAAATGCAGGATACGACGAAGGCCGTACCGTCCGCGCCTCTCGGCGGAACGGCCGCGCCCGGCGCTAGCGCTCCCCGCCGTCGGCGCTGGAGCGTCTGGCGGTCTCTCGCGATTTATCTCGCGATTCCCGTACTCGCCCTCCCGATCGCCGCGGTCAGCACGGGTCTCTCGATCGGGGGGGTGGCGAGCTACCTCCCTCGGGCCAGCATCGACCTCACCTACTCATTCGTCCGCATGCTAGTCGCCTATCTGCTGTCGCTCGGCTTCGCATTGTTATATGGGTACTATGCCGCGGCGCGTCGCACGGGCGAAAAAGTACTGATTCCCATCCTCGACATTCTGCAATCGATCCCAATTCTGGGTTTCTTTCCCTTCGTCCTCGTAATCTTAGTCGGACTTCCGGGACCCGCCTGGTTTGGTCCGAATCTCGCCTCCGTATTCCTCATCTTCACCTCGATGGCTTGGAACATGGTCTTCGGCGTTTACGAGTCCCTCAAGACCCTGCCGAACGATATTCGAGAGGCGTCGGACTCCTTCGGAGTTCGCGGGTTCCAACGAATTCGAGAAGTACTCATCCCCGCGACCGTAAACCGGCTCGTCTACAATTCGATCCTCTCTTGGACCGCCGGGTGGTTCTTTCTCGTCGAAGCCGAGATCTTCTCCACCAATGCGCGCGGAGGCGCGCTCGCCGGGATCGGTAGTTTCCTCTCCTACGCTGCCTCCCCGCTCAATGGAGACGCCTTCCTGGCCGGCCTGATCGTCCTGATCTCGCTCATCGCGGCCCTCGATTTTTTCCTTTGGCGTCCGCTTGGTCATTGGGCCGAGAAGTTTCGCTTTGATACCGCTCCCTCGGGAGAATCCGGCGGAATGGTTACCGTTCCATCTCGCCAGCGATTCCGTCGCGCGGCGGTCTACGTGGCCCGCGGCGTACGGACCAGCGTCTCGCGTCTCACGGTCCCATTCATCTCGCTGGCTGCGTTTACGCAACGGACGAGTGGCGGTGTGAAGCCGCGCCGCTTCGCCACTCAGGCGGTCCGTTGGGTTCCGTTGGGCGCCATCCTCGTGATCGCTTGGTTGGTCTTGATCGCGATCGTGGTGGGGGTGTATCAGGTCGCGACCGGACCGATCTCGCCGCTCGTGCGCTCCCAGATCCTCATGGTGCCGGCGGCGATGGGATTCTCCGCTCTCCGCGTGGTCGCCGCCTATGCGATCTGTCTGGGGATCGCGCTGCCGCTGGCCTGGGGATTGGCCACGCGGCCGCACGCGAGTCGCTTCGGTTTGCCCGTCATCGAAATCATCGCGTCCTTTCCCGCCACCGCGCTGTTTCCGTTCATCATCTTCGTGCTACTGCCATATCTCGGTGAGGAGGGGGCGAGCATCTTGATGCTCCTCACCGGCATGCTTTGGTATCTCTTTTTCAACCTGCTGTCGGGGATTCGTTCGATTCCTCCGGATCTTCAGGAAGCGTCGCAATCGTTCGGACTCAAACAACGCCAGTACTTCCGTCGCGTCCTCCTTCCCGGGATCTACCCCGCGCTGATCACAGGGTCGATCACCGCGTTCGGGGGGGGATGGAACACTCTCATCGTCGCGGAGTACCTTACTAGCGGAACGAAGTCCTTTCAGGTGCCCGGAATCGGGCAACTCCTCGACTTGGGAGCGACGGAAATCGGTGGGGGGCCGCTCACTGTCGCCGCGCTGCTTACCCTCGTGTTTGCCGTGATCACAATCAACGAGGTCGTTTGGAAGCCACTGTACCGGCACGCGGTCGAGAAATACCGATATGATTAGAGGGACGGTACTGGTGCTCGCGGTGGCCGAGGCGGAGGAGGGGGGCCCTTGGTACTAATCGAAGTCGATCACGTCGACAAGTCGTTTGCGTCCCGACATGGGACGATCGTCATCATGCAAGACATCACGTTCAACGTGAAGGACAGCGATTTCCTCGCGATCGTGGGACCTTCGGGATGCGGCAAATCGACGCTGCTCCGGCTGATCCAAGGTCTCGACCACTCGAACCGGGGGACGATTCGATTCCGCGGAGAGCCGATCGCTTCGGTCTGTCATCAAATGGCGATGGTCTTTCAGAGTTTCGCGCTCTTCCCGTGGATGTCGGTGAAGGAGAACGTCTCCTTTGGCCTCGAGGCACTCGGATGGAGCGGCGAACGGATCGAGGGTCAAGTCGAGAAGTACATTTCGGTGACGGGTCTGGTCGGATTCGAAGAGGCGTATCCGCGAGAGCTCTCCGGAGGAATGCGCCAACGCGTGGGGTTGGCTCGCGCCCTGGCGGTGGAGCCCGCGGTCCTCTTGATGGATGAGCCGTTCAGCGCGCTGGACGCGCTCACGGCCGAAAGCCTACGAGAAGAAGTGCTCCAGCTCTGGCGAGATCCGGGCCTTCCCCCCGAGGCGGTCCTCCTCGTTACGCACAACATCGAGGAAGCCTTGCTGATGGCCGATCGCGTCGTGGTGCTTTCGCGCCGGCCCGCGCACATTCTCGAAGAAGTGACCGTCGACCTTCCGCGCCCTCGGGATCGAAAGTCGAGCGCGTTCTATGACCTTACCGACCACGTCTATTCCCTGATTACGGAGGGCGCCGGTCCGGGGGGGCGCATCGGCGCGGAGGCGGCGCCGTCGGCGCCGGTCTCCGAGGAGAGTTCCATTTCTTCGGGCGATAAGGCTTATAGCCCGTCTTCCCGGTAAGTTGAACTCTAGATTAGGTTAAGGAGGAACGTGCCGACCACCTACCCAAAAAGCTCGCCCAGCGAGATGATGGGGCTTCTCGTTTTGTTGAACGGCCACAAAGGGTCCGAAGATGTGGCGCTCCTCGCGGACGATCTGGATCTCGAAATCGATGAGATTCTTCCTTCCCTCGATTTTGCCGATGTGTTGGGACTCGTGAAAGTCGCTGACGGCCGGGCGACACTGACCGATTTGGGCAAGAAGCTCCTGGCGGGGACCATACGAGATCGCAAGACACTGCTGCGCGAACAGTTGCGTCGGACGACCCTGTTCAAGGCCCTGATTCGCGCGCTCGAGAGCGCGCCGGACCGTCGGCTCACCGAGGAGGAGATGGTTCGCCTGATCGCGTTTACGACGGCTCCCGCCGAAGAATTGGTCCTGAACATCGTCAACTGGGGTCGATTCACCGAGCTGTTCCGATATGACCCGAACGCACACGTTCTCACGGCGATCCACCACGCGCCGCCGGCCAAGGCCGCCCCATCGCCCCCCGCCCGCCCACCCCCCGGAGTCTCTACGACCAAGACGACCCCGGCCGCAACCCCCGCGGGCACCCGCAGCTCCGCATCGAAACCCGAGGAGCGAGCGGAATCCGTGGTTGCGGCGTTCGCTTAAGAATCTCTGCTACGGCGCCGTGAATGCTCGATCGCCTCGGAGGCAATCCCGGTATCTGTTAGCGGCGACCGGTGGAACTATGCGCGATGTTCCCGGGAAATTTTGCAAAGCGCTTAAGCGGCGGCTTGGTTCCCTCTGAGGCGCGGGCACGTAGATCAGCGGAAGATCGCTGCTTTCGCAAAGCAGAGGTCGGGGGTTCAAATCCCCCCGTGTCCATACCTTAAAGGGTTAAGAACCATCGTGTTATTGGTCAGTTCATGCCCCGTACTGGCACTCCTCCGGCTACCCTTCTGGAGAACCCGGATGTGCGACGCTGGTTCGAAAACCTCGCTCGGGGCTCCCGCGCGACCGCGGACATCAACCTCCGTCGTCTCGACGCGCTGTGCAAATCGCTGGCGACGACCCCCGCGGAACTAACCCAGCTGAACGAGAAGCAACTCCACGACCGGCTCCTTGACTTCGTCTCGGCCGAGGAGAAACGCGGCGTTGCCGGGTCCTACATCGTTCGTACTATGAAAGCCGGGAAGTCCTGGCTCCTACACAACGGGAAGAAGCTCGATCGACCGATTCGAGTACGTGGATCGAAGGACACTCCGTCTCTTCGCGATGAGCGCGTGCCCACGCAAGATGAACTACGGAAGATTCTACTTGCTGGAACACCTCGGATCCGGTCGGCGGTCGCGTTGGTCGCCTTCTCGGGACTCCGCCCTGAGGTTCTTGGGAACTACCTCGGGAACGACGGTCTCACGTTGGGGGACCTTCCCGAGCTGAAGATTGGGAAAGACTCCGTAAGTTTCGCGAGTGTACCCACTCTCATTCGCGTGCGACCGGAATTGTCCAAGAACTCTGCCGGCTACGTTTCGTTCCTCTCTGAAGAGGGGTGTGACTACATCGCGCAATATCTAGCCGACCGCATCCGAAACGGGGAGAAGCTACGATCCGACACGGACCTAGTACATCCCGATCGCGCTGGAAAGCGGTTCATTCGAACTCTCAACATCGGTGACACTATTCGAACCGCGATTCGTGGGGCCGGATTCCAATGGCGTCCGTACGTACTTCGTCACTATTTCGACACTCAGCTGCTGACGGCAGAATCGAAGGGGAAGGTAGCCCACGATTTTCGAGTTTACTGGATGGGACACGTCGGCAGCATCGACGCGAGATACACCACTAACAAACGGCAGCTCCCCAAGGAACTCGTAGACGAAATGCGGGCTGCGTACCGGCGCTGCGAGCCGTTCCTCTCCACCATTTCGTCCCGCAGTGAGACGGAGGCGCAATCGAAAATCGCGAGAGTGATGCTGATGGGCCTGGGGTACACCGAAAAAGAGCTGGCCGCGGTCGATTTCGATGACCTAGACGTCGCGACTTTCCAAGATCTTGTTACGAAGAAGACAGGACAGAATGCCTCATCGAAGCAGTCTCACCAACTCCTGGTCGATACCGAGCAGTTACCTCGATACCTAGAGGAAGGATGGAGAGTCGTCACGGCGGTTAATGGCCACCAGGTCGTCCTGAATCCGCCGGAGTCACTATAAGGCGGAACCAACCGACGATTTTGTTTGCATAGTCGTGACGGGGGATCTCGTCCGGCTCGCCGAGGACTAGGATTCGCAGAGGGTGCGAGGGATCGAGGTTTTGCGCCATCGCTTTCATCTCGCGCAGAGAGACCATGCGGTCCGCGCCCGCGAAACTTACGCGAGATGACGAATGGGAAGGAAAGGGCAGTGCTCCTGTGCGGTAGATGGTTGCTCCGCCGGCCATTGAGATCACCGCTACTTCGACCGAACGATTCCGGGCCTAAGTAACGAACTCGGGTGATGGAGGATGGAAAGTGAAGCCCTTCGACGATTCTTCGGATTAAACTAGGTCATTCCTCAAGGTCCTGGCCCCCAAGAAGGCACCGGCATCCCGTTGGTCGGACCCTCACCGCCCTTGCACAGAAGGGTTGTAGGTAAAGGTGAGCGTCGCTCGGTTTCGGGACGCGGAGACGACCGAGAGATTGCGGCGGTGAGGTTTCCTGAGATGCGGGCCCGACTGCAGACCAGACCCGGCGGGTGGAGACTGAGGAGCTGGACGTCGGGCCTCTGACTCCCCGTCACAGAATGATTGAGCAGACGCGAGGGACCCGGCAGGCCCGGATGATTAGGAAGGGGTTGAAGAAGAGTCGTCGGGCCTTCAGGTCGAACGGGATAGGAAGACGGCCCGACCCGTCGTCCCGACCTCGAAACCGAACCGGCTTTGCAATGAGTCAGACCGGGAGGTCGGGATGACGATTCTCCAACAGAGAACTTCCCCAATGTCCCGATTGGCCCAGTTGTCCCGGATGGTTAGGATCTAAGAGTCCTCAAAGGGGTCGGGCCACTCGGTCCATAGTCAAATTGTCCGGTGCGAGAGCGATTCTGATCTAACAGCCCACAAGCCTAGTCGTAGGGAGGTTTGTTGCCAAGCGGTTCGCAGCCCGGTCTGGGGCCTCCCGAAACTGAGTGTATCGGACCGACCGACCGGGCCTGCTCGGGACGGAGTTCCAGACATTCCATCCGATCGGTCCGGGGAGAAGACCGCCGCCACTGAGGAGGGGTCCGACAACCGGACCGACAACCGGTCCGGACCGACTGATTAGGTAGAGGGCGTTCGGAAAAAGTGCGAGAGGGTCGGTCCAACTCCGGTATCTCACGGTTCGGCCATGTTAGATTTTCCTCCGCCGCCGCGCAATCCAACCAACGCGATCGTCGCGCCACCGACTGTGATTCCCATTCCCACCATCATGAGCGCGAGGAAACCTTCCAGCGTCGACAACGAGCCCGGAGGAGCGCAAGCCGGGTTCGCGAGACAGGCATCAAACGCGGCGAACCACTCCCCGACCAGGAGCGGGACCGATAGGCCGATGGCGACCAGGATGGCGCCGCTCCAAAGAATCCGCGGCCTGGTTCCCGATTGATTCGCGATGCCGTCTCGCATCTTTCTCCCTCGCGGAAAGAGGGAGAGAGGGCGAGACCGATCCTTACGCGCGACGCGGGGGGAGGACCCGCGAGCGAAGCGAGCGGGGAGAACGCGGGTCAGTCTCGGAAGTCGGTTTCGACCGGCCCGCACTCGATATGCGGTCTCACACTTCTGCTGAAGCATGAAGCACCGCCGCATGCCGACCTTTCTGATCTTTGACAACGCGCGGGCAGGAAGGCTGCCACGGCACCTGCGGGGGGACGACACGCGGGGTCCGGAGTATGTTGCGCGCTACTTGCTGAACAGGTTTACTGAACGCGGGGATACAGTCCTGGACCCATTCGCGGGCTTTGGAACGACCTTGGTCGTAAGCGAACGGATGGGCCGAAACGCCTTCGGCGTGGAACGAGACCCTCGGCGGGCGAGCTTCATCCGTTCGCGGATCCGGGACCCAACCCACCTCGTCCAGGGGGATTCTAGAAACCTAAGTTCCTTCGATCTTCCGAAGTTCGACTTCTGCCTTACCTCCCCGACGTACATGGCGAGGGATGAGGCCCGAAACCCTCTTTCTCCAGATAGGAAGGGGGGTACCCTCAGTACCTGAACGACCTCGCCAGAGTGTTCCGGCAGGTACGGACGTTGATGAAATCTGGGTCCCACCTGGTCATCGAAGCCTCGAACCTCCGCGGCAGGGAGGTCACCACCCTTGCGTGGGATATCGCTGGACGTCTTTCCACCTTCCTCGACTTCGAGGGCGAAATCGTGATCGGCTGGAAGGGGACCCAGCTTTACCGATTCGGTGGGAAGTATGGTTACGGATACGACCACAGCTATTGCCTCGTTTTCACTCGTGGCCCAACGTGAACCGATTGGCTCTGGTCAGTAGTCCAGGTAGATTGCTGTCGCTCGGGTCCGCCCCTACTGGCAGCAAACCGCCCGCGAGCGGGGCGTTTCCACGGCGGCGTCCGGGGTCTCGGAAGTATCAGAAGGAACACCGTTTCGGAAGGCGTTCTGGGTGATTCCGAACAGAGCGTAGAACCGCGCCGCCTTGCGCCAGTCGCGCGCGAGCGTCTCGGCGAGGCCCGGGGTGGCCCCGACCGCCGCCCGCGCTGCTTTCACGCGAGCCCGCACCTCACATAGGCCGCCTACCGCCGCGCGCTCGTCCGCCTCCCGCTAGTCGTCCGGGAGGTTTGTCGGAGTTCGACCGCCTCTGTCACGTTCTCGTCCACGCCAGTCCCCGGCGGCTCGCAAATGTCTGGATCAAGCCAGAGGCGGTACGATTATTGTATGCGAAGTCTTCGAACGGGTCAGGAGTTCGCATGATGGGGGTAGCGGAGTCTGCCTTGGAGAAACGACCCGCTCGATCCGGATCATCTATCAGTCAGTGAAAGCAAACTCAGCATGACTGCCAACTGAAAGCCAGTCCAGGCCCTTGCAGTCCAAGGTTCTCCTGAAGATCGTCGACAAGCCACGTCCCGCTGTTGGCGGGGAATAAGTAGGTGAAGCTTTCCGTCGATTCGATATCCACTGTCGTGGTCACGTTACCCGTCGGACTCGGCACCGTAAGGTAAATGTCGAACGAAGCAGAACTGAAATTCAGCTCCTGGGCCGGACCACCACAGGTCGAAACGGGGGGTCGATTCGCGTCGCCGAAACCGTTGGCGAACACTGCACTCGGCACGGGAACGACTCCGTAGCTAAACGTCGTTGGTTCGTTGGCGTTAGAAGTATTCCCGGCCCCCTGAAGCGGTTCCCCGCTGACCGAGACCTCGAAGTTAGAATGCGACATCGTTGTAACATAACGTTCTTGACAGGGCCGGTTAGCTCCTGGTCCATTGACCGACTGATTCGATTGTGCATAGACGGTCCAGTTCTGAGTTACAAAGAAACCCGTGGAGATATTCCCGGTAAGTGACCCGGGCGGGCCGATCGTGACGTTGTTCCACCCAAACAACCCCCAATACATGAAGTGAGCGTGGTAGACTGTTGAGCCGAGGTAGGGTGCGTTGGTCAGGCTAAACGGAGTCCACAAGTTCACGTTCGAGACCGGCCTTATTGCACACTTCGTGTGGGAAAAGAGGCCCCCTCCACCCGCATTGAAGACCGCAAGCACGACCAATACTCCCACGGCGACTCCGCTCGCTAGGGAGAACGACGCCCTCGCCCGCGTCTGCTTGGACGCAGGAGCGAACAGAACCGGCGACGTGAAGCTATGCAACTAAGCCCTCCTTATCAAAATCGCCCGCGACCTAATATAATGCACCGGCAGGCCAAGCTACCGAATAGTTCGAGTTCATGCTCATCAGGAAGTTCATCGGTAAAGGGAAAACATTGGGAGCTTGCCCGAACCGGACCGAGTCCTCAGTCCTATGGGTTTGATAAATCAAACTCACTCACGAAATGCGGACGGAACTGCATGAGGGCACCAGGAAAGCCCGTTAAGGGCACGCAGGGCCCGACCAAGCGTGATCAATCGGGCCGACTTGATTGCTCGTCCCTGGTTGAACCCAGTTCCAAATGTAGTTTGTCGGATCACCGGACGGAGCGTAGAGCAGATACGTCAGGGTCCAAGCCTGCTCATCCCCGTTTGATATGCTATTGGAATAGCTGAGGGCTGAAGTTTGCACGGACGCGCCATCTCCAAGATTCAGACTGACTTGTATGTCGAGATTAAAGTTTGAGTCAAGCGCAAATGACTGTTCATAAGTTGTGGTGTGGGTTGTCTTCGCGCCCCCTCCAGTAACGGTGTAGCACGTTTCATTCACAAGAGGGTTCTCGTAGAACGGTGTAACCCAGTCGGAGGTTTGCGTTCCCGAATTATCGCCCTCAAGTGGCCCTCCTACGTATGACCAGCTTGAGACAGCAGCAGTGCGGCCGCTCATCGCATTGAAATTCACAGTGCCCGTCCTGTCGTATTTGACATAGTATTCGAGGTTGGATCCAGGATTGTTCGTCGTGCTCAATCCTACAAGATTTCCAGACGTAGCCGATGTTGACTCCCCCTGCCCGTCGAATTGCCAAGAACTGGTCGTCGTAGTGTAAAAGGAACTTTCATAATCGAACGACACGTAGTTATCATTGGTAAAATCGAGTACAATGGGGGTGTAAGGTCCAAGATTGTTCGTGTTAAGTGGCAAGTAGAAATTGTAGGAGGCGGGGGCGTAAACCGTTAACGTTTCATTCCACACCCCTATCCATTGGTTGGACGTACAAACGAGGTGATTGACGCAGTAATAGCTGACCAGAGAGTTCTCCAATGCGACCGAATAGCCACCACTGCCGCAGGGTTTCGTGACGCCTAGCAGGTAGTAATCCGGCAATGGGGTTATCGAGTAGTGTCCATTCGATCCAGTGACCGTATACTCATCTTGGTCTGTGTACCCGCCATTCGGGGGAGCAGCACACGATGCAACCACGTATAATCCGCCTTGGGAATCCACATTCCCATTGGAGTCGTAAACAGTTCCTGACAGGACGGTCCCAGAATCGCTAGCAGTCGTCCAGGAACTTTTCCAGGTCGCCGTAGTCTCACCATGATCAGTTCCAGTCAGCTTGTAGTAGTAGGTGGTCGACGGCTTAAGGAAGTTTAGAAACACAGGATACCAGATGTTGGCCTGCTCGCTGACGTCGCTGATTCCCGGGAATTGATAACTCGTGGTAGGCCCCCACACAAGGGTAACGGAAGCTCCGATATCTGTTAGTTCGAATAGTACCGTCGAATTCGTGGAATTGGTTACCACGGTGGCATCAAACTGGATGCAATTGGGAACGTAGTGTCCAGGAAGCGGGCACGGTTGGAGTTGCGGACTCGCGGGATAACTACCGGCGACGGTTGGACTTAGCAACGCGAAGTACGACGTAAGGATAACCATGAAACTGAAGACAAGAACAAGAGGAGAACGAATCCGAGAGCCGTGACGACACCTCGCGGTCTGGAGCGAGTAGGCGAGTCCGTTTTCTTCCCAACTCGCCATCGATGCACGAACCTCCTTGAGCCCACTCAGCGAAGCTTAAGTCGAGGGGCTATAGAAGTCGGACGTTTGGTTTCCGTCGACGGGCGCCCCGTATACGGGCTTCCCGTAAACGGGCCGCCGGTACACGATCCCCTCGTACCCTGGAGACCCACTAACCCCGGCGAAGCGAAATTAGGGTCCATAAGTCAAGAAGGAGGTTGATTGCTCGGCCCCTGCGTTCCTAGACGAAGTACTTTGGTGACTTATCTGAGCGTTCCGATGATGTCTGCAGTGAGCAGACCCGCGAGGGTCTTCAGCACGATGATCTCTTGAAGACCGACCAAGCGTGCGGCCGTCCGGTAATGCGATAGAGTTTCTGCCGGTTCTTGACAGTCAAACGACGTCTCCTTGGGTCGATGTGCAGCGCTCGATCCGGTGCCCATACGACGGATTCGGTCGTGACCGGGACAAGCAAGTCCGACGGCGGCGACGACAGAGAGTTAGGTCGGAAGTACTCATTCCACGAGAATCAAGGACCAAGAACGCAGTGGGGTCTCGACTATGGACTTTCCGCGCTCGGTTAGACGATAGATTTGGGAGAATGGAAATTTGAGATTCGGATCGGATCCAATTAGGCCAATCCGGAGTAAACACCTCAACGAGCCCTCGACTGCCTCCTGACCTGATTGGAGCAGTCGACGAATGCGAGATTTGCTCGCTGAACGCTCCGAGTACAGCAGGAGAAGGATGTCGAACGACCCCCTGTGACGTTCGAGTTCGCGAAGCATCAGAAACGGATCATGAACGAGAATTTGACGCTCCAAACTCGGTTTCGAAGATCGGGCACCTCTCCCCGTGAGACGTCCCGCAATCTCGCCGTTCGGATCGGGAGAATGTATCGAAATCGGATTCGTGGGTTGTGTTCCGCCCGACGAGATAGCCTCAAGCTAGAGCGGCCCGTTCTCCAGACCTGGCCTTACCTCCCGCGGCCTGTCGCGCTTTCCAACATTCGGCCCACGAATCAGGGTCGCAGACCCCGGCGTCTCATTTTCATGCCGGTCTGTTGTCGCACCCGGCACGACCCAGACCACGCGCTCGCCGCGCGCAGCCTTCACTTGGCAACCTGTGGTTAGGAGGGGAAAGTAATTCGCATATTTCAACCCCGGCGACCCGTATAACGCCTATGGCGGGACGACCGGTTTGCCTCCGACTTCGAATATGTGCCCCGCGGTGAGCTGCCGTGTACCTTTCAATCAATGTGAGGGCGCGGGCAATCCCTCCAGCTCGAGTCCATCTCGCTCCAAAGAGGCGGCTGAAGCTCCGGCTTAGAGCCGCTTCTCCGTGATCCCGAGCCGCACGAAGAATCGCGCTGCCTTGAGACACTCGCGCGCGAGCGTCTCGGACAGGCCCCCGGTGGCCGAGACCAAGGTCCGCGCCGCTTTCACGCGGGCGAGGAGATCGCGGAGTCGCCGCTCCGCGACCCGCTCGTCCTCCCCCCGCGAGTCGTGCGGGATGGCGTCGCGATAGCTTAGCCGCGACTCTGCAACGGCGTTGCGCAAATCGAGTGGACCTTTACACCGGCGGGTGCCCTCCACTGGCTCGCAGGTAGCACGCGCTCGCGCAATCCATGGATGTTGATTTGGTTCTCGATTGCTCGAAACGCCTCCGGAGAGAGCGCCGAGTCAGACCTTTTTAGGAGAAGGAAATAGCGGGCGATAATCGACAATCTGGTAGATTGCACTTCGCTGTAGTCATGCAGTTCGAATCGAAGCTTGGGGTCCGACCAGCTGAGCAAAATCGACGTCCGATTCGCGAAGCGAAGCTCTAGGTTCTGCGGGCCAACGCGTATCCGTTCGGCTCCCCCTCGCTTCGCCCGAAGACCCCAGGCGAGCATTACGACCAAGGCTGCGAGAACGGGCACCGCGACAACGAACACGAGAAGCTTCACTCCGGTGAGAGATCCGCTCACTAACCCTGGAGCGTCCGACACCACAAATACGAGCGCCACAGCGGACAGTAAAATCGCGAACGCCAACGACGTGACCGCCAGCAGTCTCTTGGACCGATTCAGATCTTGATTGAGCGACCGAAGGTCGAACTCCTCGGACTGCCCTTGACCGGCCATCATTCCTCCAATCGCGCCCTGCCTTGCCCGTGACCCCGGGAGCGTGCCTCCCCCGTAAAGCTATCCGAGTCGTGACGGGCCGTCTCGCGGACCCCGTGCCGGAACTGTGTCTCGGAGATTCCGAACCGTGCGTAGAATCTCGCGGCCTTCTGCCAGTCGCGCGCGAGTGTCTCGGCCAAGCCCGGCGTGGTCGCGACCACCGCCCGCGCCGCTTTCACGCGCCCGCGCAGATCGCGCACCCTCCGCTCCGCAGCCCGCTCGTCCGCTTCCCGCGAATCGTCCGGGAGACCGCTCGTGATCTCTAGGAGGCTGAACCTCCGCGTCGGGGTCGCGAACTCCTCCGCGGCCTTGTCAAGGATCGCAAGTGGGACCCGCGAGCGGAGCGAGCGGGGAGGACCCGCGTTTGAATTTGCAAAAACTGATTGCGAAAGACGCTCGCAAACCTGATTCTGGAGACATTTCCGGAGGCTAGTAGTCACTCCCTCGCGTCGGAGCTAAGTACTCTCTTGATGTACGAAAATGCGCCGAGCGGGACTCTCGTTCCCGTTCCGGAGTTTTGAAATGTCAAATCCGCGAGAGGGACTGCCGCCGGGAGACGAAATTGCAGCAAAGAGTCCATTAGCTCGACCGGGGATTGGGGAAGCCACCCTACTACCGCGGCCATCAGGACTTTCCTTCCGACTTCGGCGAATCAAACGGAGGCTTCTGGGGGCCATCACTCAGGGTGAGAAGGGCGTCAGGATTCCGCTCTATCAGACTGCGGAGTTGAAGATGATTCCGACTCGTGACGGTTCTCGGCTCGAACCGATGGTCCTCTGCTGCCCGATGTGTTCGGTGCGCGACGGAGTGGACACAAGATTGCTGATGATAGAACTGCAGACCTCGGCTCGTGATCCAAGGAGGCGCGCGCGTCCACATCCGCGGAAGCATCCCCCGGTGATGATGCTTCTGAGAGTCACAGGAAAGCAGCTCGAAGACATCCGCGAGGAATTCGCTAAACATGGCCGATCGCCCCGACGAAATCGATGGAAATCCGACCGGGAGTTGGTGCTCGACAGCCTAGTCCCGTAGCGTCTTCAACTAGGCCCGCGGGGGGAGCGAGCGGGGAAGGCCCGCGCTTCGCTAACTCAGGAGGAAAGCTGCTTCGCTTCATGCATAGCGGGGTTACGTGAACCGAGTCGAAGACCATGTCGACTGCAGCTTGCATGCAGCGTCTGGGAGGTCTCGATACGGCCGCGAACACCGCGGAGCGTCGACCTTCCCCAGCGAATCAAACCCCCGCCGTCCAAAACCCGTTAGGTGGAAAAGGGTCCGATCGCAGGGTGCACCTTCGCTTGGAGTCAAGCTTGGTGGGCGCCAACGCTCAAAGCGCCCGTTTCGAACTACGGCTCGGGTAAGGGCCCCGAAGGAAGGGTGTACCGATCTTTGTACTTCTGACGGTGGGTTTATAGGTGAAGAGATGCGTCCCTGAGCTCGGGTACCTGTGTCGGGAGAGCGACGCGCGTCCCGCGTCGCTCTAGCCCTAGTTTTCGGGCTCATTGTTGTACTCGCTCTTGCAGCAGTCATGCCTGGAGCTCGGGCGGGCAGTGGAATCGTTTGCGGGGCATGCGACTGTCATTCGTGCGGGGGGAGTGGAGGACCATTGGTCGCCGTACTTCTCGCTTCCGCCCCTAGCGGCGTCAATGCGAAGACCGCGTGCGTCGAGAACCCGATAGGATCCGGGATGTGCCTTGCCAGTTTCGCCTCTTCCTACTCCGCGCCTCTGATGGATTCCAATGCCCAGCTCTACAAGGACGACTTCTCGGTCGCCGCCTCCGGCGGCACGGGCACCTACACTTACGAGTGGTTCTGGCCGGGATCGGGGCACTACGTATCGGGCGGCGAAAACGAGCAGTACGAGTTCACGAGCATCGGTAGTTCCGACGTCAACGTTCAGGTCGCGTCCAAGGGCTACTCGACGATCACGCTCGCCATGCCGGTCGACGTCGAACTCGGGAGTCCGCCGGGTCACCCCGGCTTCTCGGTCGGCTGGGCGGGCTCGGCCCTCAGCCTCAGCGAGGTCGAGACGCACTGGGTCGAGAAGGCGCTCGGCGCGGGGGTGGTCATCACCGCCGTCGTTGCCGCCGTCTGCGCCCTATCCGTCGGCGGCGCGCCCTGCGCCGCGATCGCCGGACTCATGGCCGCCCTCTTCGCCGGGTTCCTGACGTGGGCGGAGGACGTCGACAACGGGAAGGGCGTCTTTTTCGCCTTCCTCATCGGGGGCGTACCGTACGCCGGGGCGAACCCCGTCCCCTCGGAGCTGTCGGACCTATGAGCGCCACTGTCAACACGACGGCCGCGCCGGCGGAGTCGGCGCGCGCGAGGGCGTTCGCCTTCGTCGGGCTCGGCGCGATGTTCGTCGCGGGGGTCTACGGGCTGGTCTTCTCCCTGCTGCACAACCAGGGCAACGAGTCGGCCGGGATCGGCTACCTGACGGTCTTCGCGATCGTCACGGGCGCGGGAGTCTTCGCGCTGGCCGTCCGTGCCCGCCGGGCGCTCGGGGGCCGGTGAAACCGGAGCGCCACCTGCTCACGTGCTTGCGGTGCGGGTACCCCTGGTTCCCGCGCCTAGACCTGGGCGACTTCCGGATCTTCTTGTACCGCAAATCCGCTCAGTGGGACCCCGTCGGGCACCGTCAAAGGTGCAGGAGCAGGAACAGCGAGGCGAGCAGGGCCGCGACCGTGACGACAGATCTGGCCGAGGCCCCGGAGAACACGCGCCTGGCGCCCCTCCGGCCCATCGACCGTCCCAAGGAGGCGGGATCGGCGACTGGGATTCCGCCGAACCGGTAGAAAACAACCTCGCCTGGGCCGAGGCGACGCTCCGAGTGGTGGCTCGCTCCGAGTGTCGAGCGCCATCGCGGGCGCGAGCCCTAGCCAAGCCCACGGGCAGCCGCAGGAGCTGCGCGTGACAGACGCAGGGCGCCCCGTCCGTGGACGCCCGCCCGCTCGTAAACAAGACCGCCGGGCTCGGACGCCATGATCCGGAGAAGTGTAACGTTTCCATCAACACCCCTCCGATGAAGCGCCGGGGTAAAGCCTGCGGCGACAAGCATTACCTCCTTCAGCCGCGCCATCCGACGTCCGGTTTGGGTCTGTAGAATGATTAGACCTTCACCCGTACTTTACAGTGGTAAGGTACCCACTCAGGTGTTGCAATTTCCGACACGCACGTCAGTCGCTTTAATCTCGGATTATGAGGACGGCGACACACACAAAACCAAAGAAGCGTGCGACCCGGACAACCGCTCCTACCAACTCATTCCGAACAATGACGAATGCCACCAGTAGCCAATCAAAACACACGCGAGGTCCGCGTCGCGGGGGCTCCGTGAAAAAACCACCATTTCCCGCATGGACGCCCGCCCCTCTGAGGAGGGGCGCCACGGGCGTGGAGACCTTTACCCCGGTCTCGGCGGACGGAAAGAGAGCTCGTGAGTGCCTTTTTACCCCGGCGACCGAGTACTTGGGCTGCCAAACCGTCTCCGAGGGATACCTATCCGGAATGTCACCCGCCTCCACACCGAACCGGAACATCGTCTCAGTGATCCCGAGTCGTGCGTAGAACTGCGCTGCCTTCTCCCTTTCGCGCGCCAAGATCCCCGAGAGCCCCGGCGTGGCCGCGACCACCGCTCGCGCTGCCTTCACCCTTCCCCGCAGGTCGCGCAGCCTCTGCTCCGCGGCGCGCTGATCCGCCTCCCGCGAGTCGTCGGGGAGGCCGCTCGTGATATCGAGGAGGCTGAACTGCCGCGCCGGGGTTCCAACCCCTTCCGCGTCCTCGCCTTCGTTCGGGCCGCCGAACGCGACCCGCGACTCGAACCGCGTCCGCGAGTAGTCGCCGAAGCGGGGGCTCGGGATTGCTGACTTCGGCGGGCTCGGGCCGTGGGGCGGCGGGTCGAGCGTTCCGAAGCACCGGACCTCGAGGCCGAGCTGCTCGCGCATCGTCTGGACGTGCCCCGCGGCGACTGTGCCGTGCCAGTAGTGCTCCCGGGGGACCCACCTGAGGCCAATCTCACGCAGGTACGCGCGGTTCGCGTAGGTCTCCAGGCTCCCGGGCAGGGTCACGGTCCGCAGCGACGCGACTAGGTCGCGAAGCGGGTTGGCGGCCGAAGGGGTTTGCTGCGCGCTCGTAGCGCTCATTGCTGTCATCGATGCGGAGCAAGCGCGCAGGCCGTCCGCGGAGCGGCGCGAGCGACGCGGACGGCCGGGTCTCCATCATGTTCGCCGAGCGGAGCGAGGGGACGGCGAGCGCAGCTCGCCGCGAACTTGATGTGAGACGCGCGCGGTCGACGCGCGACAGCAATGAGCGCGGAGACGAGCGCGAGGAAGACCCAGGTTCGACCCGAAACCGGACCGCGACTACGATTACCTGCCCGTGATCGGTGGATGGGACTTCATCCAACTGGTCCGGAATGGCGCACTGGGTGGGTCTCGAACACCGATAGCGGTGTGACTCACCGGCGGGTCATCTATTTGATGCGCGGAGGATTTACACTATTCAGGCGAAGGACCTTCACCACCATGCAACCGCCATCGAGCCAGCCTGCTTCACTTCGGAAATTGATCCTCGCGGGATTCGTCGTGATCGTTACAGTTGCCTCAGCCGTACTGAGCCCGACTGGACCGGTCCACATCCTTGGTACGAGTTCGGCCCTGCTGCCTTCACCGTCCGCCGGCAACCCAATCGCCGGACCTTCGGACTATCGACTCAGCAGCGTGGCTCTCGGATCGGTCGGCCCCGACTACCTTCAGGCAACCCCCTCCTGGCTTGCCTACGATCACACTGCCCGTTCGTTCTACGTTGCGGTCCCACCCTCAAGTGTCGACATAGTGCCCGGTAACTTCACCACGAACCCCGTAGTGAGCGCGGTGATTCCAGTCGGAGCCGACCCGTTCGGGGTAGCCTACGACAATACTTCGGGAGAGATTTTCGTCACCAACACTGGGTCGAATAACGTGAGCGTCTTGCAGGGCAATCTCTCGACCCCCATTGCCTCCATCACGGTCGGGACAGAGCCCATGGGGGTGGCGTACAACCCGGTGAACGGTAACATCTACGTTGCGAACAACGGATCAAACGACGTTTCTGTCATCTCGGGGTCCACTCTCGCACTTCTTGGCACGATTCACGTCGGCACGCAACCCCTGGGTGTCGCCGTTGACCCCGACTCCGGAGCGGTCTTCGTCGCGAATCATGGGTCGGCGAATGTGAGCGTCATTTCGTCGGCGAGCCTTCACGTCGTTGCGAACGTCGGGACAGGGGATGGACCGTTTGGAGTAGCTGTCGACAATGCCTCCGATAATGTCTACGTTACCAACGAGGGTTCCTCCAACATCACCGTGATTTCCGCGGTGACCGATGCCCTGATCACCTCGATTTCCGTTTCTGACCCGGGGTTCGCTGTCGACCTTCAAGGAATTGCCTACGATAGCGGGAGCAACCGGCTCTGGGTCGGTGCGGGGCGGCTCGTAGTCGCCTGGATCGACCCGAACAGCGAAGATGTGGGAGTCGACAATTTCGACCCCTCGGGCGTCGCGTACGATCCGGACACGGGAGACATCTGTGTCACGAACACCGCGAACGCGACGCTCGAATGCGCCCAATGGACCACTGTTCAGTCCGGTCAACTTCCTTTGACGTTTTATGAAACGGGATTGCCGGCCGGCCAATCCTGGACGGTGACACTGAACAGTGGCTCGATTTCTGGCACTTCGAGTTCCAATTCCCTCACCTTCAATCTCTCGGCCGCGGCCGGTCAGGAATTCACTTACGCCGTTTCGCCCAGCGGTTCCTACTTCCCGGAACCATCAACTGGAACCGTCAGCGTCTATCCATCGGGTACGGTCGTGAACGTTTCCTTTTCAGCCCGGGTGGGAATCTACCCCATAACTCTCACGGAGTCCGGACTGCCTTCCGGGTCCGTGTGGTCCGTGTTTCTCGGAAGCAGTGCAAATACCACCTTCGCTAGTTTGGTCACGTTCGCGGAGCCCGATGGAACATACGCCTTCAGCGTCTACGGTCCCCCCAGGTACTCCCCCGCGCCGTTTTCCGGGACAGTGACTGTGGCCGGTGGACCGGAAACGGAAGCCATCGTGTTTTCCCCAGAGTCCTTTGTCGCGACGTTTCAAGCGGCGGGTCTCCCGACCGGGGCCAACTGGAGTGTCAGCGCCGTCAATGTTTCGACTGGTTTCACGGTGGCAGGAACCTCCTCGGGAGCGAATCTCACTCTGCACCTTCCCAACGGGACCTTCAACCTGATAGCCGGCGGTCCCCCTGGATATTCGGTCACGCTTTCCCGCGGTTTGCTGACCGTGACGGGGGCGGGAGCGACTTCCCTTACTGTGACGTTTCTCTCATCGACCACATCGTCAACCTCGACGCCCGAATGGGTCTTCGCGCTCGTAGGAGTCGGCGTTGCCATGTTGGTAGTCGGCGCGATAGCGTTAGTATTCGGAGTCAGCGCATCGCGGAAACGCCCTCCACCGGGCTAGCGAGTCGGCTAGCGAGCAGAGCGAACCGCCGCGCGTCAGACCAATCGCGGGTTTGACTTGGGTCGCGCACGTCCGAGGGAGGCGAACGGGCGCTAGTCAGTCCCGCAGATCGCGGACTGGTCGGGGAACGGGTTCGCGATCGAAAGGGTTTCGGAGGCGCTCTGCGCGCTCATCGCGGTCATCGACACGGAGTGAGCGCGGAGGCCCGCCGAGCGCCGTTGCGAGGTGCGAGGCGGACCCTGCCCTCTTGATGTTCGCGCGGGAGGCCGTGCTCCGCGCGAACATCAAGAAGGGACCGCGCGTTCGATGACACTGACCGCGACAAGCGCGAGACGGGAGCGAGGAAGACGGGACGAACCCGATTTCAGACGACGTGGACCGTCATGTTCGCTTGTAGCCACAATCCTCCCGGAAACGCCGGAACAGGGTTGGGCATTGTGAACGTGACTCCCCAGCCACAGAGTATGCCGGCCGGTACGTCGTCGCTCAGATTCCAGTTGTGGGTCGGAGGGGGGAGGGGAAGATCTGTAACGCAGATTGTCGCAACCACCGGGAACGGAGATTGTACCGAAATGTTTGCGAATACCTCGGAGACATTGTTTGGTGCATAGACCTCGAAGACATCGAAATTGTACTGATTCCCCCCGGTCAGATTGGCCGGACAATTAGGGCCCTCGTTGAAGGGTGGCCCGTGAGGTTGAAGACATGCGTTCTGTTGCGACGGGCCGAATATTCCGGGCCAATTCCCCGAGTACGCAATCGTCAGATGGACCCCATCAAAGGCAATCGTTCCCGGGGGCGCCTTTTGCGGAACCCATCCAAGACTCCCGATTACCAGAACGACTCCTATCACAATTCCCAGAACGCCGAACAAAACGTTGAGAAACGTCCGCCGAGGAATGCGCATAATGCACGAGGCTCCTTCCGTCGTCAAGAACGCCCTCCCGACCGAATAAACCTATCATGAGTGACCCCCACGCGGCCGCGCAAGCTTCATGAAGGGCGAGCACGGCCGATGAAATGACCGCAATTAGCCTGTGAGCGGCCGCCCGGGCTTCATGAGCGACCCACGCGGTCGTGGAGTGGAGACCCGCTCCTGCTCGAGGTTACCTCGTCGCCGCGGCGCGAATCGAAGATGCAATCATTGGCGGCGCCCAGAACGAAATATTGGTCCTTCCGGCCGGCAGCGACACGACGTACCACCCGCCGGCTCGAGGTTCGTTGGAAACGCGAACACGCTTCAAGGGCCACTCGACCAACTTGCTAGAGACTTGTTCGAGATGGAGCTTGTCGTCGGAGATTGCTATTCGGCGAACCTGAAATTGCGTCGACTTAACCAGCCACGGGAGGTACCAGCGGGTGAAGAAGAAACTCCCGATGCCCCCAGGAATGGCCACCAGGAAGAAGAGCGGCAGGTTCCAGGTGAATAAGCCGGAACCGGACCAAATCGCGTTACTCGCGAACCCCGCGAGACCGCCTATCAGCAGTGCTCCTCCGATGCCACCGATCGCGAGGGCCGTCTTCAGGCGGTTCGCTTGCCAAGCTTTCACGGCCGAGGGAACCTCTCCGAGCTCCATCCAGCTCAATGGTTGATAGGCAACTCCTGTCTGTGAACCCTGCATCGATTGGCCCCCGGGCATACTCTAGGGATCGGCCCGTTTATTCTCTCCGCACCGGTCGCTTCCCCAGCTGCGGAAGATATCCGGGGAGAGGTCCTCTCACGCCAGAATGAAACGTGGAATGCGACTAGTCCCGCGTCCACGCCCTAAATGCCCTGCGAAACGCCTGCGCTCGTGGGAGGCCATGACGCTCGGTCAACGGCTGCTTGCCATGCTCCTTGCATTCGCGATGATGTTCACCCTTTCCGCGAGTCTTTGGGTCATCGCGCCGCACTAGCGGTCCCGGCCGACCTTTGCGCGAACTTCAAGAAGGGCGCGCGCGACCGATTGACCGACCGCGACAAGCGCGGGACGAATGAGAATCGACTTTTGACTGGGACCGATGTGGAAACCGATCGATTGTTGCCGCTCGGGATCTCCGATGGGTTAATGCCGTGACGCGGAGTCTATGCAGATCGAGGTCGCGGGATGCCCGATGAACCACCGTGGGAATGGGTCGACGGCGATCGCCTTCGATCGACCCAGTTCGGGATCCTCACCGGCGTCTTTCTGGGGGTGGCCATCCTCGGGGCTTCTTTCATGACCGTCGAGTTTTTAGTAATGACGGGCGTCTTCTCGGGGCCGGTGATTCCGACCTGGGTTCTGCCCGCGTATTATCTGCCCCTGGTGGCAGGATTGTTCATCTTGATTCTATTCCCGACACGCTATCCAATCCTACGTCGATTGGGAATCTCTCCGATCGGGATTCGCATAGTGCTCCCGCTTCGCAATCTGACCGTGAAGTGGCCAGCGGTCCGGTGGATCGGCCCAAATTATGTGGACGTGAAAACGGCCCTGGGAGCAGCGCACTTCCGGTTGACACCCGTTCAGGTCCAGCGGATTTCGCGCTTCCTCCAGCCTCGCTGATCCGGCCGAGAAGCGGCGCTCCATAGATGAAAGCCCGCGCGAGCTTGATCAGCGACCCGCGCGGTCGATTATAGGACCGCGATGAGCGCGGGGGCGAGCGTGGACGAGGAGGGCGAAGGACTGCGGTGAAAGCGGGAGGCCCCTGCGACTATGCAAACACCGATCACTTGTGGTATTATCCTATTGCCAGTTTGAAGGGTGGCGCCGGTCCTGTTCCAGGAGATTCCGCTGGCCTTCTGACCTGCGGAGAGTTGATACATTCGCGGAGAATGATTCAACAGAGAGGTTGCGAGATGCGCGACGAGCCGCCGTGGGAGTGGGTGGAGGGTGATCAGAGCACTGCGTCCCTCTTCGGGGTAGTCACGGGCGTTCTTCTCGGGGTGGCCTCCGTGGGGTTTGTCGCGACCACGATCTCCTTGCTGAATCTGTCGGGGATCTGGTCGGGTTTGGTGATTCCCTCATGGGTTACGCCTGCCTGTCTTCTTCCGATGGTGGGAGGGGTGTTCTTCTTGATCCTGTTTCCGACACGATATCCTATCGTTCGTCGATTGGGAATTTCCCCCATCGGGATTCGCCTGGAATTCCCGCTGCGTAGTTCGACGGTGAAGTGGCCCGCGGTCAGGTGGATAGGCCCAAATTACGTAGACGTGAAAACGGGCCTGGGAAGTGGGCACATCCGTCTGACGGCCAATCAGGTCCAGCGGATCTCCCACTTCGTCCAGCCCTATTGGACTGCCCGGGAGAAGTTGTAGCACCGCCGGACAACACGCGCGTTCGATGACAGGGCCGCGATGAGCGCTAACGACAGGCGTCGGCGAAACCCTCGCCGGCATGGCCACGCCGACTTGCCTACCGAACCGGTTAAGATCCGTCTCCAACCCCTGAGCGAGAAGGAATTCCAAGTGTCTAGGAACCACGCCATCCCCAAACTCGCGGCGGATTACGTCCGCCGGGGGATCTGGGCAGAGGGAGCGGCTTTGGAGACGAGTCGAGCGGAGTTCGCCCAGCTCTTCCCCCAAGGACTCGACACCCGGGACAAACACCTACTCAGCATCCTCGACGACGAAACGGGACTGACCGTCGGTGAAGTCTGGTACACCGCGCAGACGAAAGGCGGCATGGTATAGTTCTGGATTGACTGGATCGGGATCGAGCCACAGTTCCGAAGGCGAGGTTACGCAACTCTGACCCTTCAACTCTTGGAAAATGAGGCGCGCAGGTTAGGGGCCGATCGGACCGGACTGAGCGTCTGGATGGACAATCCCGGCGCAATCGCGCTCTACTCGAAGCTGGGCTACACAACGTCAAACATGCGCATGATCAAGCGGCTGGGATAGATCCAGTTCTCTTGATCCACCACAATATGGCCGCAACTAGGAATCCACTGGCCATTACGGAGCCGCGGACTCTGTCAGCGACCCGCGCGATCGAGGGCGGGCCGCGAGGAGCGCGGTCCTGAGCCAGGTAGATCGAGTGAAAAGGAGGCGCATCGCCCCTTCCTCGAAGTTGTGCCGAGGAGCTTCGTCTATCCGTCCTCCGGAATCTTGGCCCGCACGGCGTTACAGAACTTTGCTATCCGGTCCCTATCGCCCCTCGGTCCGTCCGGCCATTCAGCAAATCGCAACCTCAAGTACGCCTCAGGAAGAGACGCGTAGCGTGCTCCCAGCACGAGGTGCACGTGTCGTGGGCCCTCGGTGAACCCGAAACAGTAGGTCCAGGGAGCGCCCGTGACGGCCTCGAGGGCGTGGCTCACGGACGCGATGAGATTCCCCATCTGAGTGGATTCGCACCGGTTGAGTTCTCCGAGACGGGGAACGTGCCGCTTGGTTTGAGAATGGAGCACACTCAGCATCTTCGTTCCGTCGTCGCCGATCTGGTGGGAGACGAGGTATTCCGGGTTCTCGAGTATCACGACGTCTCGGAACGACTCCACGTTTCGTACGCGTTCACAGAAGATACACTCGCTCTCGGAGCGACCGGCGGGTCCTGGACCCTTGTTCGATCCTGCCATGGAATGCTGCCCACTCGCGGATGCGGCTCGCTCAGCATGGCTTTTTGACCGCCCGTGGGCGGTCGTCGCCATGCGACCTTCACGAAGGGACCCGCGCGGTCGAGGGGCGACTGCGATGAGCGCGAGGGCAGGCGCGGAGGGCGCTGCGATGTCGCGTCCCATTCGGATCCCTCATGGAAGATCCCGCTTAGAAGAAGATCCGAGTTGAGGGCTTCCGGGCCCCCAGTCACGCAACGAACTAAGTGGATAAGCTCCGGGCGTCCTTGAAGCCTCGAGTTCATCTCCCCGAGATTTGGAGGACAACATCTATTCAGATTCATACCTTCTTGGTTTTTCTGTGTTACCAATCCGACCCGCCGTCCGCCCCCTTTATACCGGCTTACGAGTCAGGAATTTGAGCCGGTCACTTCGGTTTTACAAGCGCCTCGGATTCCATGAAACAATCCGTAAGCGAACCCCTCTCGGGGAGTTTGCGCAGCTCGAACATCCCGTGGGTCGGTTCACGATTGAAATCAATCGCTTCCGCAAAGGGAGTTGGCGCTTCGAACCCTACCAGAGAGGGTCGGAGATGGATCACTTCGGCTTCTGGGTGGACAATGTCGACGCTTGGGTCTTACGGCTCCGTCTGGCCGGAGGGAAATTGAAGGTTCGTCCTTTCGACTCGGCCATCGTGATTCCCCCTCGACCATGGTTTCGAGGTCGGGCCGCGTACGTTGCCGACCCGGATGGAATCTGGATCGAATTGATGGGACCCCCTCTGCGGACTGCTAAGAAGAAATGATGCAACTATCCGAGCTGACTGCTATACACCAATGAGTGGTGGCTTGTTTAACGGACCCGCAACCAGGGACTCATGGCCGGTGGTTCGCATTGTCGGTTGTCGGGAACGCGTGTGGCGCACTCACTGAGTTCATCGGCGCGAAGCGAGCGCGCAGGTCGCCCGAGGGCCGGAGTGAGGCCCGAGGGCGACCGGGCCCCCGTCATGGTCGCCGAGCGGAGCGAGGGGACGGCGCGTGGAGCGCGCCGCGACCTTAATGAGCGACGCGCGCGGACGATGGGGGACCGCACTCAGCGCAGAGCGAACGAACCTTGAGTGCGGACCCGAAGGACGGGTCCGAGGGACTCGGGAACGAAAAGCCCCCCCACGTGCGACCGAAGTGAACTCACCTGCGCCTATAGGACGAGTCCAATCTCCTGACCTCAGTGACTCGCGTAAAAGTCAGCGATGGCCCGGAACGACTCCTTCGGTTCCCACGACATCTCGGGGAAGGTCGTTCCGTGCTGTCCGTCCGGCAGCCACTTGACCAGAGCGTAACTGACGATATCGGGGTCGAACGGAGCCCGCGCCAGCCGCCGTCGTTCCCGAGGCGAGGCCTCCTGCGGCGGTTGCACGAACGTGAAGACAAACGTAGCGTCCACGCCGGCGGATTCGTTCGCCTTCAGGAGGTCAGCCACTTCGCGCGCCTGACTGCCCTGGTCGTAGACGTAGTCGCCCGTGAGCCGAGGCGTGCGGTGGCGGTAGTCGACAATCTGCCAGCCCCGGCCTCCCAGGTCCTCGGCGCCGCGGAACGTGCAGCAGCCGAACTCCATGTTCGCGAGCGGTTTGCCGAACCCGCGGAACCGCTGGAGCACCCCGCCGTACCGGTCTCGGCTTCGGGCTTCACGATAGAAGTCGCCACCCACCCAGTCGAACGGCGACCAATCGACCGACTCGAACGGGAGCGACGCATACGTAACGGGGCCGTGGAATTCGGCACGAACGACCGCTGAGGCACGGCTGAGGAATGCGTTCAGCGGGGCATTCTGAGCCCCCGAACGGATGATCTCCCGGAACTTGGGGCTCGCGAGACGTTTCAAGACGTTCGCGCCGGGAACGATCCCGTGCATGAAGAGGGTCAGCTCGCTCCCCACGCTGAAGACCACCTGACCCGGCCATCGTTCTTGAAGCATCTGCGCGGAACGGGCGGCTGGTCCGAGGTAAGCGAGGGTCTCGTCGGAATCACGGTCCCACAGCTCGGGCGAAAACCAGACCTCGAGCCCCAGCTCCAGAGCATACTCGCCGGCGCTCCGCAACCGCTCCGGGTCCCGGCCTTGCAGACGCACCGCGTTGCAGTGAAGGTCGTTCCGAATGACCTCGAGTTCGCGATGGACGGTCTTGGGGTTGAAATCCGGACGCCAGTTGCGGCCCAACATCTCGCGGCCGACGTCGTAACAGACCCCCTTGCGCTTCATGGAGTCCGCATCCAATGCGGGTCGCAGGAAAAGGATTGGCTGCCACGACCGCGCCAGGCGAATGAATCAAACGAAGGGCGAAGGGAGCCGTGGCCTCGCGAGCTTTATCTGCGACCCGTGCGGTCGAGGGCGGACCGCGATGAGCTCGATTCCGAGAGACCGCTAGGAAGGCGACACCAATCTCCGATCGGCAATCATGGCCGCCTCAGAACTAGTGCATAATGCCAGGGTCCGAACTCCCATCGTTCGACCTCGCGCAACCCTTGCCGCTCGAGAAGTTGCTCGGCCTCGTCGGGAGTGAGCCGGATCTCGAGCGGAGGCCCACCGCGAGTCTCCTCCTTCTTCCAGTCGACGTTCACGAAGCGGCCTTGGTGTTTGACGAGCCGTACCGCCTCCGACAGGGTGGAGACCGGAATGTCATGCAAGACGTTGGCGAGCAAGACCACGTCCGCCACCCCCGACGGGAGCGGGATCGAGGTGAGCGAGTTCTGGATCGGTCGCAGTTGGGGTAGGGACTCCCGGTCCCGGCGCTCGCGCAGCAGCTCGACCAGCTCGTCGGAAAGGTCCACCGCATACACGCGGCCCTCCGATCCGACGCGACGCGCGGCCTCGACCGCGAAGAACCCGGTCCCCGCACCTACGTCGACCACTGTCGCGCCGGTTTCGAGTCCGACGCGAGTCCAGAGGAGGTCCGGATCCTGGGACTGCCGTCGCTCGGGTGCTTCGAGCGCTTCGACCGCCTCCTCCCGGGTCCAGGCTCTTCCCGCAAGACCTCCGTGGTCGTGTGTGCGTCCGGTCGCGGGTGGGGGCACCCGGTCGCCTGAGGCGGTCCTCCCGCCTTTCACGTCCTACCACCCCCTACCGGCGCGTCAGGAGCAACCACGATAGGCCGAACCCGAACAGGGATGTGCGCCTGCTCGTAGAGGACACCGACCGGGCAGGTTCTCAAGGTAATGTTGAGGGTGGTCTCGACATCCTGCTCGGAAGCCGCAGTGACCACGCGAAGGACGCCATCGACCCACGCAATGGTCGGCGACCCCTCGGGTCGCTCCGCGTCAAGCTCCACCTCCATGTCCTCGAACGTTAGCCTCCGTCTCTTCGCGACCAGCGCGAAGATCGTCGTGATGCACCCCGCGAGCGACAGCACGGAGAGTTCCAGCGCGGAGGTACCTAGGTTGCCTCCGTCCTCGTCAGGGGGGAGGTCAACGATCACCGCGTGCCCTCGTGTGTCCTCAAGCTGCGTCTGGAAACCACCCTTCCACGTTCCTACCGCCCTCATCGTCTTTCCTTACCTCCTCTCCACATAACGAATCGGTTCTTCCTGTCGTCCATAAGGTTTCGTCGCGATGCGGGGACACTGTTTGGAAAGGGGCGTGCGATTACGGATGGACACCCAGCTTCGGGTCTCCTCGAACCCGGATGTTTCCCACCATTCCCGAGGGGATTGGTTGGAACGGTAGGCGGCGGGGCCTAGCGGGTCGACGATCCAGAGCCCATCGGAGGTTGGGAGGAGGCCGATCCAATGCGGGTCTCGATCCGCGCTTCGCCTCGCGTGGGCCGTCACCAGAAGGAGCCCGACCTCGGGCTTCGGTGGCGGACCGTCGGAACGCAGGATCGGGACCTGGGCGTCGGCGCACTGCCGGAAGAGATACCGCTCGATCGCGGCATAGGCCGCGAGCCGGGAGAAGGCATGCCCCGAACGTATGTGAGCCCAGAGCCAGGGACGCGGCCCCGAGACCCGAACCCCGGACGTGAATCCCCTCCGTGCCGCTGCGAGGGCCAGCCCGAACGGATGCGCGCCGGGGCAGGCGACCGCCGTGCTTTCCCGCCATATTTCGAGTTCGTCCGACATTCCGTCCCCCGGCTGCTTCCAGCCGAGGTTGACCATTACGGACCCGAGGGCGGCCGGCCCGCACGAGAACGGAAACGACTGCCTCCAGCAAATGGGAAGAGGTTTGGGGATCATCTTCGGGTCCTCTCTCGACCGTGGACAAGACGGCTCCCGTCAAGTCGATTCCTCGGGTTCGAAGGCTCTTACGCGGTGAAGAACGGAGTGACCTCGCGAATCGTCCGGACCGTAGGGACCCCGAGGCTCCGGTAGACGGCTTCGAGGCTCTCCGGGCTGGGCGCCTCCCACAGGCAGTGCGCCTCGGTCTTCCCC
Organism: uncultured Thermoplasmata archaeon; assembly: GCA_963749195.1. Lineage (GTDB taxonomy): Archaea > Thermoplasmatota > Thermoplasmata > Lutacidiplasmatales > UBA184 > Lutacidiplasma. The sequence continues at coordinate 677,315 of CAVVLX010000007.1, read as the reverse complement.
GGAACCGCGACGATTGAGATAGGCCGGAAGCCTGCGGGAACCTGACCCTTTTTCGCCATCGCGATCGCGGCCTGTACCTTCTCCACCACCATCTCCGTCTGTTCGTTCGACCACTTGTGCTCGATTTCGTATGTCGGCATAGTTTACCTCGGTCCTTCCATCCACCGAACTCGGATGAACGCGCCCGTTGCGTATGCAACGACCTTATGCCTCGCCCCGCCGATGTTGCGTCCCATCCATGCAGATCGTGAACCTGCTCGTGAACCACGAGTGCCCGTTCTCGAGGCCCGTCATGGAGGCCCCCGATGCGCGTGTGACACACCTTTGTCACCGAGGGAAAGAAGCAGTCCTGGAGGTTCACGCGCCGGACTCCGGAGTCCTGGCCCGGCTCATCTCGGAGTACCGTCGGATCGGTGGGGAGGTCCTGTATGAAGAACGGGACAGGTCCGCCGGGCTCGTCCGGTTTCCCGTATGCGCCTGCTGTAGGTCGGGTAAAGTGATCCCCACCATCGAGCAATTGGGTCACCTGTACCTCCCTCCTTCCGCTTACTCCGCCGGCGGAGAGAGGTATCAATTTCTTGCCCAGGAGCAGAGGCTCGAGTCGCACCTACTTGACCGATTGCCACCGGTGGTGAAGTTGATGCATGTCGGCACGAAGCCCCTGACCTCCCTCGAGTTCGAAGGCGGATTCCTCGTCCCGGTCGGTGTGTTGTTCCGTGGGCTCACGGATCGACAACGCCAGGCAATCCTCACCGGAATGCTCCGAGGATACTACCGGATTCCCCACGCGGTGACGACCGAAGAGCTGGCTCGTGACTTCGGGATCTCTCGCCCCGCCTTCGATGCGCTTCTCCGCAAGGCCGAAAACAAGCTCGCAGCCGCGTTGTTCCCCTATCTCACGGTCCAAGGCCCGGGGCCCATCGATCCGGCCCATCCGATGGACCCATAGAAACGGCGGGTGGCCATGGGCGAGGCCCGAGGCCGTGCCGCCATAAAGCCCGCGCGAGCGGCCGCAGTCGCGCGGGCTTTATGAACGGCGCGCGCGGTCGAGGGGTGACCGCAATCCGCGCGAGCCGAAGCGGGCGAGCAGCGACCGCGAACCTAAAGCCGACGAGCGAACGTTCCGCACTCCGTGCCGATGCGAAGTCAGGACGCGGAGAAGACCGACTTCGACTCAACCCACTTCTGGGGCCGCCGCCTCGAAGAGTGGGATTCGATGTTCTCCGAGATAGTTGACCCGACCCGAGTAGGGCGGATGGACGCGATCATCGATGCGCTAAGCAGCCACTCTCTGGGTCCGTCTCGCATCCTCGAGATAGGCAGCGGTCCGGGGCCTCTGGCATCCCGCGTGCTCACACGTTTCTCAAGCTGTCGAGTCGTTGCGGTCGACACGGATCCCGTTCTTATCGAAGTCGGCAGGAGAGCCCTTGCTCGGTTCGGGGCGCGAATCAGTTGATTTCTTGCGGACTTGCGGGAGAGAGACTGGTCGTCTGGGCTCCCTATCCATCGATACGACGCCGTCGTCTCGTCGCTCGCCTTGCATTGGCTCGAAGAGGATGAGATCCGAGCCATCTACCGCGACTTGGGAACGCTTCTGCGTCCCGGTGGACTTCTCGTCAATGGGGACTTCCTTCCCTCCGAACGGACGAAGAGACAGATCGGCGGACGGGGACAGCGGAACGAGGCACATCGGGTGAAAGAGCGGAGCGAGACGACTCTGAGTGCGTTCAAAGAGAGGTGGGCATTGTGGTGGGAGTCGCTGCGCGAGGTGCCCTCCATGCGCGTCGCCTTCAAGGAGCGGCAGTCTCGAATGCCGGGGACGATTCCTCCGAGACGAACCACGGGCCCCAAGACCCCGGCATCGTTTGAGTTCCATGAGCGGACGTTGCGAAACGCTCAGTTCCGAGAGACCGCAGTGGTCTGGCAGGAACGGGGCTTTCGCGTACTGATCGGAATCCGATAGGAGGGCGGGGCCGCGTGACCTTCATTGGACATGATACGTTTCGTCCAAGGTCCCAAAGCCGCAAGCGCGTCGCCTCCTGTCCCGTCCTCGGAGGCGACACATGGAGATCGACACCTACGTGGGACTCGACATCAGCAAGAACAGCATCATGGCCACAGCGGTGGACCCGCTAGGACATCGGCTTCGCCAGGAGAAGCTGGTCCCGAGCGATGAGGAACTCCGGCAGTTCCTCCTCGACCTTCCCGGCACCAAGCACGTCGTGCTTGAGGCCTGTAATGTCTGGGAACACGTCTATGATGCTGCGGCCCCGACCGGTGCCCAGGTTCTGCTCGCCAACCCATTTCAGACCAAGCTCGTCAGCAAGACTACGCTGAAGACCGACCGAGTCGACTCCGAGAAGCTTGCGAAGCTGCTCCGCCTACAGGCCATCCCGGAAGCCTACGCGCCACCTCCCGAGATTCGAGCCCTCCGACGGTTGGTTCGTGAGACATCAAAGAAGGGCTTGCCCTAACACGCCTATGACTCAACGAGGGCACGCAATCCAAATAATGGGGTAACAGATTTGGGACGTCGGAGACGATGTCGCTGAGGCACCCCAGTCAGCGGCGTTACGTGTGGTTCTCAATCTCAGTAGCTGTCGGCGTGGCCGTCGCTGGCACGATCGTGTTAGCCTCGGGAATCCACGAGGGATGCGCTTTGGGCCCGCCGGTGGGAACTGCCTCCTTGTACACGCCGCTTGCCATGGTGAACACACCATGGAACGGCACCTCTTACATGAATCTGAGCGGGACCGGCCCAACGTACTCGTTCAGCTCCGGAGGTTTGACCGTCACGTCGAGTCCATTCCCGGTCCCGGCCGGCGGCAACGCGCTTGGTAACCACACCGGTCCGGATCCTTGGGGCTGGTACCTCCGGCTGAACTGGACCATCTACTCGGTACAGAACGTTACCGGGCTCACGGTCGACTTCGGCCCTTGCACTCAATCCTATCTGGCCGAAGCTTCGGCCTACCCACAGAATCCTCCGATTTTCGTCTCGCCACCTACCTTTGTGCTGAGTCTACCGAACGCGACTACGGACCTCGGGGAGCCGAGCTCCCTCCCGATGCAACCATCCGTCCATTTCTTCAATGGGCTCGACCCGAGTCTCGATAACTACACGGCCCAAGAGGGCGGCGTTACGTACAACCCGTACTCCGTGTACATCGAAGACTGCGCGGGCAACCACTCTTACCCCATTTACCCCGTGGGACCCTTACGCGTCCCTGTTACCGTGCCGGTCTTCGAGGACAACCGAACGATGGACGCGACCGGGTTTCTATCTTGGACTGCTGAATTCGGTAACCAACCCGCCGCCTACGAAATGAACATGAGCCTTGGGTTGTGGACTGAGATCTCCGTCGGCGCTCCTTTCGCCAGCCCGCCGCCTTCCTCTTCTCCTCCGCCAGCCGGACTCCTCAGTTTCGCGTACACTTCCTCCGTTCCTCCCTGCCAGTAGTTGCATTCATACTCGCGAAGTCAGGTACAAGCGCTCGGTCTTGACTGTCGGAAAGTCGTCCAGCTCCAACCGTGTTGCCTCGTGATCCATCAGCCGCCTGAGGTGCTCAATCAGCGCGTTCACGAGGTCCCTCTCCGCCTGCTGGACCGTCGTCGCAAGGACGAGGATTTCGGGGAACCCCTCGACAATCCCGAGGAAGGAGTTGGGACCCGCATCGCGCTCCCGCACATCGAGGATGCGCAGCCGGAACTCGAACACAGACGCCTCCTGGACGACACGCTTTGCCCCGCTCTCAGTACGAATCAGATCGGAGGCGCGACCGCGCCACGACCTCTCCGAACGAGGGTCCCGCGTCCAAGTCCCGGAGCTTCGCGTGGAGCGCGCGAAGCGCTAGCACCTTCTGCTCGAGGTCCTCGAGGAGGACCCGGTTCACGCGTGCTCGAAGCTGCGCGGCCGTCTCGCCGTGCCTCGCGTAATCCGCGAACCCGCTGCGCACGGACTCGAACTGACCCGCGTTGAAGACGAGCTGGCCGGGGGCCCAGGGACGGCCGGCCTCGGCACTCGCGGTGCTTTCCGATTCCTCGTGCGCGACCTCGCGTTCACGGGTCGTAGCAGACTCGCCGAGGATCTCCGTGCCGGTCTTGAAACCCGGGACCCGGCCGAAACCGCCCTCCGACTTTCGAAGTCGCCCACCGTTGTAGGTCCCGTAGTCGGGTGAGTGCTCGCGGAGGTAGGTGGGGTACGGCGTCACGGCGCCGAAGTCGACAACGTATCGGATCTCAGGGTCGCGGGGGATCCAGAAGCCGCATCCGCAGGCGCAATTGCGGGGAAAGCGGTTGCCCGTGACCGTGCGGAGGCGGGGGCTTCGTGTTCGATCAGCGTGGCGCGCTCTGGGGTTTGGTACTTGATGCTGGTCTTCATCACTCGTTTCTCGCGAGGAGGGGAACGAGCGATGCGCGGTGGGATCGCGGGGTCTGCCTATAAGATCCGTGCGGGCGTCTTCGTATCGAAAGGGTTCGGGTTCGACTAGGCATTTCGGGGAGTTGTGACCTCAAAGGAGGCCGCGAAACTCCTCAGGCGTGAGGCCGGCGCTCCGTATGGCAGCAAGCAGGAGGCCTCGCTTCAGCGCTCTACCTTTGTGAACCGGTATGACTATCAGTTCCCGGACTCCCTCCTTCGCAAGGACCACGTGGCTGCCGGACTGTCGTTGTACAACCCATCCGACGCGCCGAAAGGCTTTGATAGCTTCCGGTCCCGAGACGTCGGCGAGGACGCTCACGGGTTGCAATCAAGCGGGCGCTAGTGCGTAACTCAGCTCGGCTACTGGGCGGGTGCGGCGAGCTGGGGCATGTGGCGTCGCCATCCGCTCGGCTAGGGTCTCAAGATACAGGGAGATGGCCTCGGGTGCGTTTTTCCGAACCTCGGTAATCGTCTCGCCTTGAGTGAAACATCCCGGGAGTTCGGGGCACTCCGCCCAATATCCCCCCTCGTCGGCGCGATAGACTTTGACCGTGAACTTGGGTTCCATGCATAGAGTTACCTTGGGAAACAGCTTAACCCTTCCGGCGGAAAGCAGCCTTCAGCTTCGACGAATCGACGGACGGTCCCACGTCGTGAGACGATGAGCTGACCGAGATTACCTAACGACTAGAACTCTAAGTGCCCGACAAACAAAGGACGAAATGCCTTCCAAACCGGTAGCTCCGAACCCTTTACAGTCCAAAACCCCCCGTGTCCATCCGATTCAAATCTCTTTCATCTCAAATTCTGAAATAGACTCGATCGATGGAGGCGGCGACGTCGAGGAGTGAGATGCGATGGTTCGGTCCCTCCATTCCCAGTTCCATTAACTGGCCCCGTACTACGACGCGATCAATGATTGGAAGGACTACCGGGAAGAGACCCGCCGCCTCGATTCCATGGTGCGTCACTTGGGGCGCTCCGAGAAGACGTCGTGGCTAGATGTCGCGTGCGGGACGGGACGTCACCTCGAGTTCCTCCGCCAAAAGTATTCCGTTATGGGAGTCGATGGCAGCCGGGAAATGCTTCAGATCGCGCGACGGCGTTTGCCGGGCATCCGGCTTGTCCTGGGCGACATGCGTTCGTTCCGGGTGCATCGCCGATTCGACGTGGTGAGCTGCCTCTTCAGCGCGATCGGTCACCTACCCAGCGACCGGGATGTCCGCGCGACCTTCGCCAATTTCGAACGTCACTTGAACCCCGGCGGTATTGCAATCGTGGAACCATGGATCGAACCTTCGGCGTTCCGGCCGGTTGATTCATCTCCGGGCGCACCAGAGTCCCGATCTCGTGGTCGCCCGATGCGCCGCGTCGTCTCGTCGGGGAAATCACTCGATTATTCGCTACCACTTTCTCGTGGGTGAGACAGGCCGTGCTATCCGATACTACGAGTTGACCGATCTCGGTTTGCTGCTCACTCGAAGTCGATTATTACAGTTGATGCGAAGCGTCGGCCTTCGCGCCCGCTTCTTCGCTCGAGGTTTAATGCCTGATCGCGGACTGCTCGTAGGTATCAAGGCCGCCGCGCGATAGGTGGCGTGTCGCGGTCGATCCGAATGATTCGCTTTTGACGCCGGACCACGTCGGTTTTCTTCCGGCGATTTCGAACGCGAGACGACACTGCGGCCCCGCCGTTGAGACGAACGCTCGAGGATCGAGGCCTGAATCTCAAGACTTCTTTGATTCCCAGAAAATGGGCAGGGTGATGGTCGGACAGGTTCGTTACCCGCGCTCGGCCGCGAGGATGCGGACGAATCTGGCCCAGGTTCCTTCGAGCGAGAGCGGGCGGGAATCTCAGGGGGGATTGGCGCCAGTACCCACGGAATATCGAACAACGGGACTATCGATGTATTCGAGTACCTTCTCTTTGCCGTTCCCCACCCCGGCTTGGTAAGCGAGCCTCAAGGTACCGTCGCGTTCATTGGAATCGAGTGCCGAAAGCTCTGTGACGGTCGATTTGACGGGATTCGAGTGCCGATCGAAACAGGCCAAGTACGCCCGAAAACCAGGAAAGGCGAGTTGGAACACTCGGAGCTGGAGGGCGACTTCCGGGCGGAGAGGGACGGCGTTGTAGCTCTTCAACTCGTAGAATCGATTTCGCGCGTCCCAATAATCGGGTTGGGCGTAGACCCCGATCTCCTCATTGATCAGTATCATTCGACTCCGAGGCCGGAGGAGGCCAAATAGCTCGCTGCGCCGAAAGGCCTGGATGACCCCCGCGACTTCCCGCACCAACACCTCTCGTTCGGGTGGAGGGAGCACGAGATCGGCATCGGCGAGCTCCTCGTCGAGGATCGCGGCCGCGAGTCGATTCGTTGCGCTCGTGGTCGGCCGTCGGGCTTGGCTAAAGTCATAGCTGAATTGAGCTAGCGCTCCGTCGATCGCTTTTCCGACCGCCATTCCGATTTCATCTTTCTCTGTCGTTGGTCGGGGATAGGTCAGTTGAACTACTTCGTGGGTCGCGAGTGTTTTGACGACGGTCATTCGATTTGCCTTCGACTCCCTCGTCAAACTCCGGTCCCGGCGACTATCCGCCGGCGCGTCTATCTTTTGTCGTATCGCAAAAGGCTTGCATTTTCCCGAAAGGCAGGGACCGGCGTTGAAGGCCTGGGAAGGTTTTTCGGCGAAGGGCGCCGCCCCAAACGGGTGGCTTCATGGTGCCGAAGTCAGCTGCGCCCCTCTGTTTCGGAAGAACGGGGCTGGATATGAGCCGTTTCCCCTGAGTGACCGGTCGAAGGCAGGAAGCTTCGCTCGTTGACTATCTCGACCCCGATTCCGAGAATGCATCGGTACTTCGGGTCGCAACCCCAATCAATCTTGCCGAAATACAATGCTGGAAATCCGGATCGACTCTTCCGCGAGCTCCGCCAAGAGCGGGTCAAGATCGTGGGCGATGTCCAACTATCCAATACGGTCCATTTGCCGGGGTCGTGGATCCCAAACGAAATCGAATCGAGCCTCAGGAAACGCTTAAGGATTGAGGCAGGAAAGTGCGCGTACGTTGGGCACATCCTCCCGTAGCTCCACGCGCTGGGCGATCTGCGACAGGGCCAGGGTTCAGTCTAATATTCGCCCGATCTAGTTGCAGCTATGGCGACGACGACGAAGTCGGAATGGAGGAAGCTTACTCGCGCGGAGGAGCGAGTAATCGTTCGCAAAGGGACAGAGGCTCCGTTCTCGGGCGAATACGAGCATCATAATGGGGCAGGGATCTACGTGTGCAAGCGTTGCGGAGCCGAGTTGTATCGATCCGAGGACAAGTTCGATGCCCATTGCGGCTGGCCCAGCTTTGACGCGGAGATCGTCGGGGCGGTGCGTCGAATTCCGGATCCAGATGGCATGCGTACGGAGATCGAGTGCTCGAACTGTGGCGCCCACCTGGGGCATGTATTCCTCGGGGAACGATTCACGGCCAAGGATACGCGCCACTGCGTCAATTCGATCTCCCTCGTGTTTCGCCCCTCCCCATCCCCGCCGGGCGGGTAAATCGAGTACCTTCCCGACATTCAAGACCCAGAAGGTCTTGGCCCACGGTGAGGTCATGCCTTGTCGATCAAGCGGAAGTCCGCCGATGGTTCGGAAGTGAAGTCTCGCCGCGCCAATTCGCTCCAGGTCCGGGATGACCGAACCTCCCGCGAGTACGCGCTTCCCATCGAACACGAATCGATCCGAGCGACCGACCTTCGCCCGATCCGCCTAGGCGCGGACGACTTTGGGCTGTTGAGCTACGATCCGGCGTTCCAGAATACCGCGGCGTGCAAGAGCGCTATCACGTTCATCGACGGGGATGCGGGAATCCTGCGCTACCGAGGATACCCGATCGAGGAACTGGCCCGAACCAAGAGCTACCTCGACGTCGCGTACCTGCTGATCTACGGCCAGCTGCCCAGCCGGAGCGAGCGCGACGAATGGCTCCATCAGATCACGGTCCATACGATGGTCCACGAGAACGTGAAGAAATTCATGGACGGCTTCCATCATGACGCGCATCCGATGGGGATGATGGTGAGCACGCTCGCCGCGCTGTCTACGTTCTATCCGGAAGCCAAGCAAATCCAGGACGAGGGTCGTCGTCGCGCCCAGATCCACCGGTTGGTCGCGAAGATTCCCACGATCGCGGCGTTCGCTTATCGACACTCGATCGGCATGGCGTACATCTACCCGAACAATGACCTCGCTTACGCGAAGAATTTCCTGGCGATGATGTACCGTCCGTCCCCGACCATGGAGTACGCGCCCAATGAAGTCCTGGCGCATGCGCTCGACACCCTCTTCGTTCTGCATGCCGATCATGAGCAGAACTGCAGCTCGACCGCCATGCGACTGATCGGCAGTTCGCAGGCCGATCCCTACGTCTGTGCCGCCGGGGCGGCCGCCGCCCTCTACGGTCCCCTGCACGGAGGCGCCAACGAGCAAGTGGTTCGGATGCTCGAGGAGGTCGGCTCGAAGGCCAATGTGCCCAAATTGATTCGGCAGGTAAAATCGGGAAAGCGTCGGCTCATGGGCTTCGGACACCGGGTGTACAAGAACTACGATCCCCGAGCTCGGATCATCAAAGAGACCGCCGACTCCGTATTCTCCGTCACCGGACGCAACCCCCTCATCGACGTGGCGCTCGCGTTGGAAGAGATTGCCCTCTCCGACGATTATTTCATCAAACGCCACCTGTATCCTAATGTCGATTTCTACTCGGGGATCATCTATCAGGCGATGGGGTTCCCGAAGGACATGTTCCCTGTCCTGTTTGCGATCCCTCGAATGTCCGGGTGGCTCGCCCAGTGGCAGGAAATGGTGACCGATCCCGAGCAGAAGATCGCTCGGCCACGTCAGATCTATACGGGGGTCCGAGAACGGCATTTGACGACGAAGGCGCCTCGACCGTAGCCGCCGACGGATGAACGCGAACCACCAGCGATTTTGGGCGGTCGTCGCGATAGGGGTGGGCGTAATCGTCGTCGTCGCGATCTTCGATTTGTCCCCCGTTCCCTCGCCCCTCGTTCCGGTAACCGTCTCTCAAGTCGGCAGCCATGGCTGGGTGATCGGAAGTGGTCTTATCGTCACCACGGCTCCGTTTGGCGCGCCCCCCAACAGCACCGTCTACGTGTTCATTGGCTACGCTAACTCGGAGATTGGTGGAGGGAATCTCCTCGCGGTAAGCGACAGTTCCGACGACGCCTTCCAGTTCCTCGTGTCGACGGCGTTTTCTGAGAATTATACGGAGACCCTCTACGAGTCCGTGGAAGTGGCGGGAAACTCGCAGCTCAACGTCTCCGCGACGTTTGCGCCGGGTCTTTCCGGACAAAGCGCATCGGTCGCGGTCGTGGATGTCGTACATCCGAGTGCGGTATCGCTCTCGACTGGGGAGGGAAGTGGAGTGGGCCCTCTGGCCTCCGTTGTCATTGCAGGTCGGAATTCGCCCGGCTCTCAAGAACTGATGATCTTGGGCGTGTCGGGGCAAGCTCAAGACGCTCCCGTTCAGCCGGACCCCGGGGAAAGCTTGCTCGATACCGGGTTCGGGTTGACGGGCGCATTGGGAGACGGCGAAGGCTTTGGAACGGTGGCAGAAACGGGGGCTCCCTCCCAGATCGGGGCTCCAGGAGTATCCCTGAACGCTAGCGCTGTGTGGAATGCGATCGGAGTCGGCCTGATCAGTCTTAGTCCCCAGGCATCGGCCCTGAACACTGCGTTCTCCGCTCCGAACGAGCCTAACGTGCAAGTTCCCGTTCGGATAGGGACTTCCTGAGGTAAAGGTCAACGAAGATCCGATGTGGAGAGTCTGATCGACCGTCGTTCAACGTACGTGTCCTTGGATTCATCACGGACCGCTCGAGTACGCTCCCCCCCCCCGCGGACGGGTTACTCGTCAGCTACAAGTCCCTGATCGAACACTCCCGGGCCATGCCGAGTCGTGACCAAGCGGAGCTAGACCACTTCACACACGCACTGATGCGTCGATCGCGAATTCCGGGACTCTCTCTGGGAATCGCGAAGGCGGGTAGAGCCGTGGTTTCGCGGGGCTACGGATTCCGGGACCGCGCACGTCGTCTGCCCGCGACCGCCGCGACCGTCTACGGGATCGCGTCCATGACGAAGTCGTTCACCGCCCTCGCGATCCTTCGGCTCGAAGAGGATCGGAAGTTGAAGGTGACGGATCCGGTTCTCCGTCACCTTCCAGAATTTCGGACGCCCAATCCCCGGTGGACGGCCAAGATCACGCTTCACCACTTCCTGAATCACAGTTCGGGACTCCCGCCGCTACCGTCCATCTACTACGCCTCGGGTCGCAGCTTGGCGCGCGATCCCCCCTACGATCCTCGAATTGCCCGCCGCGTCGGGATCGACCCGATGCATGCTCCGCTCGACACCTACGGGCAGGTGATGGAGTACCTCGCCGTGGAACGATATCGAATGCTCGGCCCGCCCGGTAGATATTTCAGTTACTCGAACGAAGCGTTTGGCTTACTCGGCGCGGTCATCGAGCGCGCCAGCGGACGCAGTTATGAAAGCTACCTCGAGAACGAGATCCTGCGACCGGCCGGCATGACACACTCTACGTTCGACACCGGCATCATGTTCCGGTTTCCCGAAGTCACCACCCTGTACTCTCCGCGAAGGACCGGGGCCCATCCCCGACTCGTCCCCTCGCAGGAATGGTGGGAGGACTCGAGCTTACGCGCTTGTGGAGCGCTCCGTACGAACATCGAGGACCTGTTTTCCTACCTCGAGATCTATCGGACGGGGGGACGCGTCGGAAAGGAGCGAATTGTCGCTCCGTCGAGCGTGAAAAAAATGCTCCGCCCCTCGATCGCCATTGGAGGGGGATCTTTCTATGGCTACGGCCTCGAGATCGTGCCGAATTATCAAGGCACCCTCCTCGCTCGCCACAGTGGAGGTCTGAAAGGAGTCTCTTCGGAATTTGTCGTGATCCCCAAGAAAGGAATCGGCGGCGCCGTGCTCGCCAACGTCGAAAACGTACCCTCGGAGGCCACCCTTCGCGCCGGCATCAACCAGTTGCACGGACTGCCCATGCGAACTCCGTATTACGAACTGCCGCGTCCAACGCTCCTTCCCCGCTCGCTTCGCGAGTATGAGGGCTGGTACTGTTCCGGCGAAGGGATCTGGGCGAAAATCGCCGTCCGTAGGGGATACTTGCGACTCGATTTTCATGGGATCGAAATCACTTGGAAAGGATTGCGGCTTCGGCCCAACGGGAATGACGGGTTCGTCCTCCGGATACATGGTCAGACCGGATTTTTTAGATTCGACCGAGACGCACGCCGCCGTATTTGGGCACTGTTTCTGGGGTGGCGATTGCTGCGCCGACGCAAGGCCGGGGATCTCCCGAAGGCGTCCCGTGGGAGAATGATCTGGTAAGAGTAGGCCTACGCGCCGGAACGTCGAAGGTCGGTCGTGCGGCGGAAATCGAACGACCATCGCCGGCAACCGATCGATCGATAGGCGCCGTACCTCCACTCCTGGAGGCCCTCAATGTAGGCTTTCCTCGTGGAGCCTACCAGCCGACCGGTATGGATTTGGTCTGATCGTCGAGCCACTCGCGAAGAGGGGCAAAGTACTCCAACAGCGCCGAAGCGTCCATCGCGGAGCTGTTCGTGAGGGCGGAGAGCGCCTCCGGCCACGGGCGACTGGCACCCATCCGAAACATCTCGATAAGTCGCCGACCCGCCTTCCGGTTACCATACACCGAAAACCGATGCAACGGCCCGTGGTGGCCGGCTTCTTCGGCCAGCGCCCGATGGAATTGGAACTGGAGGATGGCCGCAAGGAAATAACGGACGTATGGCACGTTCGCGGAGACGTGCATCTTCGCCCCCGGGTCAAAATCCTCTTCAGTGCGCCTTACCGGGGCCTGGATCCCTTGCAACTCCTGGCGGAGCTGCCACCATGATCGGTTGTAGGCTTGTGGGTCGATCTTGCCTGCGAACACCTCCCACCGCCACTGATCGATCATCAATCCGAACGGGATAAAGGCGACTTTGTCCAGCGCGAGTCGGAGGAGCGCCCCCAGATCGGGGGCTGGAGCGGGAGCGGCTTCGACGAGGCCGATTCGCCGGAGGTACTCAGGGGTGATGGAAAGAGCCACGGTATCGCCCACTGCTTCGTGGAACCCGTCGTGCGCGCTGTCGCGGAACAAGTAAGGTTGGTTCCGGTACTCCCATTGGTAGAAGTTGTGCCCGAGCTCGTGATGCACGACCTGAAATTCTTCTCCGGTAACGTCGATGCACATCTTCAGCCGCAGGTCTTCGTCGTAATCGACATCCCAGGCGCTCGGGTGGCAGACCACTTCCCGATCCCGGGGTTTGGTGAATTGAGAGCGTTTCCAAAACGTCGTCGGGAGGGGGGCGAAGCCGAGGGATACAAAGAATCGCTCGGCGATTCGAACCATCTCGGTGGCGTCAATTCCGTGCTGCTCGAGGACGCTCGTGAGGTCATCGACGGGAGGAAGGTCGCCCGGGGCGACCAACGGAAAGATGTTGGACCACGTCTGCGACCACATATTTCCTAACAAATGGGCCGGGATCGGCGCGCGGGGGGAAAGATCTCTGGCCCGTACTGTTCCCGCAGTTTGGCCCGGACATAGGCGTGAAGCGACTGGTAGAATGGCGCGACCTGATTCCAAAGTCGGTGTACTTCCCGGACGAAGGCCTCCGGCGGCATATCATAACCCGACCTCCACATTTGACCCATGTCAGCGAATTCTACCTCCCGGGCCCCCCGATTAGCGAGTTCTACGAAGCGCTCGAATTCGGGCCGCATCGGGCGCGCGATGGCATGCCAGCCGACCCACGCGGCTCGCAACTCGTCCGGATCGCGACTGCGCGCCATGATGCGTGAAAGGGCGTTGATATCGAGCAGTCCTTCCCTCCCGCTGAGTCGACACTTTCCTCGTCCGTACGCACTTCGCATCGACGCGAGCAGCCGGGTCAGTTCGTCGCCCTCGGCGGGATTGGAGGGGGTCATCACCGTCTGGGTAAGCCTCAAAAGTTCCAACTTTCGTTTCAGTACGGGTGGGCCAGAGACCTTGGAATATCTACGAGACTCTTTCGCGATACGAAGCGCCGCTGCGATCGCGGCGGCATCCATCTTTGCGGTGAGAAGCTCCGTGTCTTCCGTGATGTAGGTCTCATAGACCCACGCCATACGCTGCGACTCTACCTTTCCGTCTAGAAGCTCCTGTTCCGAACGCCGCACGAACTCGGTCGCTTGGGAGACGAGGGCCGTGAGCGGGGCCGCCTTCTGATGCCTCGGGGACACAGTCGAGGAGTGAGCCCTAGGCCTATACACCCTTTCGGTCCGAAGCCAGGACTTCGGTCGAGCCCCGCTCGAAAAGTCCACGGGTTTCCGTTGGGGGCAGGCCCCCCCGGGGCACCGAAGTCGAATCTCGAGCTACAAATCCTCAGAAAAGCACCCACAGAACGGCCAACCTCCCGGGCGGTGACTCGCGCTCATCGGTCTTCCTTTCCGGGAGGCGGTCCGCTCGTCTGGCCTCGTCCGTGGGCCGCTCCCGTTTTGAGGGGCAGGTCCCCGCCCATTCGAGTCACTCAATCGTGGCGGACGTCCAGACGGGCGTGTTCGGCCGTCGCTCGATGTCTCACAACCCGCGATGTGCCAATCGAGGTCGGGGTTTATGTATGACGTCTGTCTGACAAATGCCGGTACGGATGTGACTGACGAGAAAAGGTCCGTAGTCCCGTTGGCGGCGATTGGGGCGTTCGCCGAGCCGCTGCCCGATCCCGACATGCCGCTCGCCTATATTCCTAGGGTTCCCGACGGTCGGACGTTCCGGGAGCTCCTCGAACGCGCCGTCGGATGGGGGCGCCGGTGAGCACCCCGGCCCGAAAATCTGCTCCGGAAGTCGTGGCCCCGGGGCCCAAGCTTTTCCTCGGCCAAGGGAGTCCCCGAGGATACGGATTCCGCCCGCGACTGACCCCGGAAGCGGCCGCCGCGTTTGCCACCTATGTCGACGCCGCACGGGCACGAGCGGCTGTCGAGGGTCGAACCCTGGTCTACACGGTTCGCTGGAATTAAGACGCGGCTTCGCCGCCCTCGACCCGGCCGCCCCCCGTAGCCGATTGAGTAGCGCCCGAACGAACGTTCAGGGATGCTGACTCTTGGACGATCGGAATCGACGCGCCTCTCGCGTAGCTTCCTGAACCGCCGCTTTCGAGAGGGCATCGGCCTCCTCGTTTTGTTCTCGAGGGACCCACTCGATCTTGACATCCGAGAACGCCTTCAGCAGCGACGTGAGATGCTGATGATAGGCCTTCAAATGGTCCGAGCGGACCTCGTACTCCCCGTTCAGTTGCTTGACGACCAATTCGCTATCGCCGATCAAGACGATTTGTCCGAGAAATTTCCGCCCCCGAAGGTATTCGAGCGCCCGGATGGCTCCGACATACTCGGCGACATTGTTGGTGGACGTGTCCGAATAGGGCGGGGCGGCGAGCCCTCGTTCGGAGTAGTCAAGCCCTTCCCCCCGAACGACGAACCCGTAGCCGGCAACTCCTCGATGGGGAGGCTGGCACGATCCATCGAAATGAACCTCGACGAGCGGGGGCATGAGGGTCATGCCCCGCGGGAGATCTGGCTCCATCCCTTCCTCAAAAGTGCCGGGCGCGCGTCCCGGGGGTCGCCGCCGTGCCCCGAGCGACTTTCGGGCAGTTGCAGAAAACTTCGTCGCGGAGGCATCGAGGACACCGGATCCCGGAACCCCTCGTCACGAGCTCTCTTCCACACGATCGGCATTCTCGGGAGCGGCCGCACCGGGGACAGTTGAGGGAGCCCGGTGGAATCCCAGTGTAACAGGAGCGGCAATTCACGGTCTCGCGAGGTCCCGGAATGAAGCGGGCCGACGGGGCCGGTGCATCGACGATTCCCTCGCGTCGGAGAAGATTCTCATCCGGGTTCCCGAACGCTCCTCCCACGGTCGTCGCGCGTGGGTCGGGGCTGGAAGCGCCGAAAAGGATCACGAGCAGACCCACGGGCAAGCCGACCAAGCCCATCTGCTGCTCCAGGTCGAACACCTCGTGGTTCAGGACCACAATCGGGAAAGCCAGGAGCGCGAGCGTGCCGATCAGGATCGCCAATCCGAGAAACGTGAGCGATCGGTTCAATCCTTCCTCCCAGAACGGCGCGCCTACTACTCCACGGCGGATTCTCCATAATAAAACGGTCCGTCGGCAGGAGCCGCCGTGGCGGGCGAGAGGCTATGAGAGCGAACGCGTGCAAGGGCCCGATGACGAATCCGAAAGTGACCCTCAAGACGACCCTCGGGGAGATACAAGCGGAAATATTCGAGGACAAGGCTCCGAAGACCGCGGCCAATTTCCTGACGCTCGTCCGCAAGGGTTTCTACGACGGGGTCCTGTTTCACCGCGTGATTCCCGGATTCATGATCCAAGGGGGCGATCCTCGGGGGGACGGGACGGGGGGGCCCGGGTATGCGATTCCAGACGAATTCCACCCCTCCCTCCGACATACGAGTGCGGGAATATTTTCGATGGCGAACGCGGGACCGAACACCGGGGGCAGTCAATTCTTTATCACTTTGGCCGCGACCTCATGGCTCGACGGAAAACACGCGATCTTTGGTCGAGTGACCAAGGGGATGGACGTCGTGGAGCAGATCGGCGCCGTGCCGCGCGATCGAAGCGACCGACCGAAGTCGCCAGTGAAAATACTTACCGCAACGATCGGATAGCCGGTGGATAGTCGATCGCCAGACGCTCGCCGGGGTGGCGGAAGTCTTCGTACGTGGTGATCGCGCCGGCGATCAGCGCGAGCCCCGGAACTACAAGAAGTAGGGTGAGCAGCGTGGCGAATCCGATCACGATACCAAACGACCCACCCGGAGCGATCCCGATCGAGGTGTCTGGGAGGATCGACCAGAGATAGAGGACCGTCACCAGGGAAAGGGCTATCGAAATCGGTCCGAAGGCGCGGCTCGGTTTGAGAATGTGGCGAGCTCCGGCCAGGAACGCTATCAGAATGCCCGCGACCTGGATAGTGTTCACGGGGATCGGAACCGTTAACCCGTGTGGCTCGAGCAGGTTCAGGATTGCCACGGGGAGTATGACCAAGAGCAAGAAGAGCACGATCGTGAGCAGGGCCCCGACGACACAGCGACCGACTAACGATGGGAGTTGAAATCTCGCCTCCCCAGGGAGAGTCGTCCCGGGTTGCCACGATTCGACAGGACCGCTCATGCGGGAATGGCCTCCGCGGGAAGGGCCAGCGCAAAAGCGGGGCCGACGAATTCGGCAATAAGGCTCCCTCCCGAGACCGTGCACCCCGACGCGAGGTACAGTGTGCTGGTCTCCCCGAAGAGCTGCTGGGACAGGATATTGACGGGGTAGTTCGTCGCGCCACACGGCACATTAGACGCGCTGCGAACCGTCACGTGGAATACGCCCATCTCCGGGAAGCTTGAGTGATCGGCGTAGGAGACGGTCACGTTGGTCGCGACCGTCCCATTCGAATCGACGAAGGGCGTGCCGAGGGTCAGGCTCAGCCCTTCGAAGGGGGCGCCCCAGGAGAAATTGTTCGCTACGTGGAACGAAACGGGGACAAAATAGGCGTAGGTTGCGTTCCCCCAAGAATTCAACTGAAGATTTTGGTCGGTCACGGCGAGGCTCGCCGCCGCGCCTGACGCGTCCAGCGGAATGAGAAATTCGAGGGGGATCGAATTCATCGACCCGGGGCCGAGCGTGGTCGATGGAGAAGTCGCTTGACTCAGCAAGGTGCCGTTCTGGAAGGCGATGTCACTGTGGATCTGGAACCCGCCGATCGGGTAAAAACCTGGATTCGAAAGATTCAGGTAGAGGTCGAACTCGGCGGTATTGTTCGACGCGAGTGCAAAGGAGTGCTCTTCGCTCGCGGAGACTGTTCGGGCGAATTGAACGAAGGAGTAGACCGCGGAAAGGACGAAAACCACCAGGAGGATCAACGCGATCGTCGACGCGCGCCGGAATCCACGGGAAAGCCGGTAACTCGGAGAAAGCGGGGGGTTTGATGCCATACGGCATCTGAATGAGAGGCGACCTTACCCTACCTAAAGCTATGCCTGTGCCCCCGGATGGACCGCCACCGATCCACCCTCAAAGAACGGTTATTTGCTTTCGCAGCCCAATCGCCTCGTGAGCGTTCCCGCGCCGCTGCAGGATTGGTTGCTTCACGATTCGGACCCGTCCGTCCGGCATCGCGTGCTCACGAAACTCCTCGACCGGGGCGAAGATGATTCGGAAGTTGAGAACGCTCGGGCCGAGATCGGCCGAAAGGGTTGGGTCGCGGAGATCCTACGCACCCAACACTCCGGCGGTCAGTGGGACACTGCCGGAGATTCGGCGCGAGACCTCTACGTGCCCAAATACATCGCCACGAATTGGCGGCTGATCGTTCTCGCGGAGCTTGGGGCGAATCGGTTCACGCCCGGCATCGAGCGCGGGGTCCGGCTTTTTTTGGATCGATTTTCGAATGCGGAAGACCAGCTTGGCGGGAAGGATAGCGAAGTCTGTTTCACTGGTAATGCGGTGAGAATGCTCGTGGGATTGGGATTCGCTGAAGAGCCAGCGGTCCAACGATCGATCGACTGGCTCGTCGCTACCCAAAAGGAGGATGGCGGCTGGCATTGCGACCCGAATGAAACGCGGGGAACGCTGGATGGGTGGGAGGCGCTCGCTGCCTTTGCGACCCTTCCGGAAACGCTGCGCACCGAAGCAGTGCGCCGCTCCGTCGAGCGGGGCGCCGAATTCTATCTCGATCGTGGACTGCTTCGCGAAGGATCGGAAGAGTATGCGCCGTGGAAGCGGCTGCACTATCCGACGCACTACTACTACGACTTCCTCGTCGGCCTTGACATGCTCACCAGCTTAGGATATTCGAGCGACCCCCGACTGATACCCTCCCTCCGCCTGCTGGAGGACCGACGAAACCCGGACGGAAGTTGGAATCTCGACGCTCTACACCCGGACCTCCCCGCCAGCGAACCGTACCAGCTACGGACTCCGTACTATCCGTTCGCGCTGGAGGCGGCCGGCCGGCCAAGCCGCTGGATCACCACTACGGCCGCCATCGTTCTCCGGCGGGCCGGAAGACTATAGCGCCGGCAGATTGGAGATTGGACTCCGCCGGACCGTCGCGCCCCAAAGGGCCGGACTTAGGACCGTGAGTCCGACGGCCGATTCGCGTCGTTGGCAATTCGGGGCCGCCGGCTGGGGGAAACCGGCGTAAGATGAGGAGAATCCCCGACGTGATGCCGAGTCCAATCAAAAGCCATTCCCAGAGGGGATTCTCCCAATTCAGCCACGGAGGACTTCCGGTCGTTCCAATTCTCGCCGGTACGAATGAAAGTAGCACGGTCACTTGGTGACCTGCCACGTTGATCGATGTGCTCGCGTTCCCGTTGAGGACGAACCCGGTGACGGCTCCCGGCGAGAGTCCATACGTCCCGTTGGGTTCGGCAATGGAGACGTTCGATTCCGACGAATCGATCGTCGATCCACCGATCGCGACGCTCCAGGCGGTCCCGGTCGGCAAGCCTTGCTCGGTGACGGTGACGAGGAACGTAACCTCGTAGAATACGATCGGAACGTCGATCTCTTGCCCGGCCACCACCAGTTCCTGACGAACCGCCCCCCAACTCTTGTTCGAGGACGCCGGAGTGAGCATGTAACTTCCATTCGGTTCGGAGAGAGAGATGGAGCGGGTAGACGACTCGGGGGACGACCCGTTGCTCACGTTCGCCCACCATTCGGTACTGCTCGGGAGTTGGGACTCGGTCACGAGGACTGGATACGACGAGCCCTGGGTGGGCGCGAAGTCCACGGCCTGATACGTCGCGTTGCCGTCAACGGTCAATTGCCCGCGGTACGGGGAGGCGGAAAATCCGGAGACCGGGCCGATCGTGAAAGCAAACGTCCCCTCTGCTTCCGAGAAGACGATCGTCGTCGCGGTCGAAGATTCCAGGTCGCCGTTCAGCTCGACCGACCACGAAGTTCCATTGACCAGCCCGGATTCCGTGAAAGTGACCAGGGAGTCGGAGAGCGAATTATTCTCGATCGCCGCTAAAATCGGCACCAACCAAGCAGAATCCTGAAGCGTCCAGAATAGGAAATCTCCCGTGACCGAGAGCGCGTAGGCGACTCGGACATCCTGTATCACAGTCGATTCATTTACGCCGTTGCCCCCGGATCCGAAGGACAGTTGGACCGTGAGATGATTCAGGGGGACGTCGGTTTGGTTGAGCTGGTCGGTGAGTTTGGTCATGGCCGCTGACCATTTGGAGCCGTTGGTGTATCCCTGCGTTTCGACATCGATCGAGTTCGCCGCTTGCCCGAACACCCCGTAATCCCACGCATACTGTTGGAGGTCCCCTTCGAGGAGGGGCCGGCCGCTTGGATAGGCCATCAGCTGCCGGGCAAATTCGTGACACAGGTTCGCCGCCTGCTCATAGTAGCTGACGGCGACCGTAAAGTTCCAGGTCCAGGAAGGGAAGAAGGTTGGATCGGGTTCGTAATCGACGGTGATGCTTTGGAATAGAGGCGAGAGATTTTGGGCGGCGTCTTGGACATTCGGCAGCCCCTCGACCAGGGCCGCTAGTTCCACACCGGCCGGAAGATGCGGGGCCAGCTCCTCGGCCCAGTGGTCTAGCGTCACGATGTCGGGGGTATCGTTGGGAAGGTGCCTTCCGAGAACAATGGTGTCGCCCGCCGTGAGAAAAGGGAGGGCGGAGGCGAGGATATCGGAAACCTGTTGGGAATTGAACGCTTGGAGAGTGATAGTGACCTTCGACGACTGGGATTCCGCACGATCCTGCTTCGCCAAACCGGGACCGGAGTTGTGCCCGCCCGACGCCCCAGGGAAGAGTAGCAAGACGATCACCGCCATCGCGATCAGCGCCGAGAGCCTGCCCGGATAACTCGCCTCCGAACTGGAAAAACGCGAATGAAGCCCGGGCCTTCGGCGTGTCACGACGACCCAATTTTTCGAGGAGTTCTGGCTGCACATCGATTCGACGCGCGTTGCCGGGACCTCCGAAAAAGAGTGAGCCCCTGTGGAACGATGGACGCTCGTGACCGACGGCGAGACGGAGTCTCCGATCAGATCGTTCATCCGCCCCCGGCTCGATCATCGGCAACTTGGAGCGGACCACCGACGTTCGACAGTCGACGGTTCCCATTCAGTCGCAATCCACTCAACATGACACTCGCGTCCGCCCAGCAACGGTAGGGGCGGGGGAAATTCGAGGATAAAATTACGTATTCACACGTATTAATACGTATTTTCCCTTCGCGCGTCAATCTCTGCTAAGAATTGGCAGATCTCGAACCGGGGATAGCGAATGGACGATCGACGCCCGGCCGCCAGACAAATTGACCGTCGTTTCGGATGTAACGCACCCCACTTCCGGAAAGGGTTGATCGACGGGGAGGAACCCCCGCGGCACCCGACGGAGCAAAGTTCAGCTTCGCGTGTTTAGCAGCTGTTGGGTGCCTAGGGCCGGGGGCCCTCGCGCGAACTTCCATTCCGGATGCCGCGCCTCGAGGTTTCGACGGGCTGCCGACCAGTCCCGAGCGCGCGCGATTCGACAAGGGAAACGGGCGACCCGCGCTCCGCTTCGAGGGATACGGTAGCCCCAGAGAAACCCGACGAGAGGGGAAATCGGCTCCCGTCGACTCATGATCGGAGCCGTGCAGAGGAACAGCGACGCATGCCACTCGACCTTCGGATGGGAGTTGTACGCGGGCGCATCGAAAAACGTCGGGGAGTAGCCGATAGAAACGAACGGAATATCTCGGTCGAGCATCGACGGAAAACGGTCCACCAATTCCACCTGGGCTCGACGTCCGCCGAAATCCTGCGTCACCCACTGCACCCAGCCGAGGACGCTCCAGTAACCAGGATCCTCACACGTGACTTCGCACTTTATGGTCGGAAAGCCTTCGCCCGCGCGGGTCGACGGAAAGCCCCTGAGGGCACCGAATCCGCTATCTTCGCTGCGCTGCGTGATTCCGTAGTAGGCCCGAACAGTGCCAGATCGTTTTGCGAACTGGAAGCGGACGGAGAATTCGGGAGTCCTGGGAAAGCTCGCTTCGTGCATTGGGATCAACTTCGCCCGTGTGGGAAAGCCTTACCCCGGCTATAAGGCCCGCGCACCAACGATGAGTAAAGTAGAGCCGCCCTCACGGAGCAGAGCCTTATTCCGGTGAGGTTGCCTGTTCTCGATTGTCTAGGAAGGTCTCTCGACGCATACAACGGGGCGTCTTCGGACGCGATCCGGGAGGCTACGATCGTTCGCGACTTTCGTACCCCAAGCGAGTCTTTGAGATTCTAACGAAACGATGTGGCCTCCATCCGGGCTCTGCGGTTTTCGAGATCGGACCCGGGACGGGGATCGCCACGCGCGAGCTCCTTCGACGAGGCGCGAATCCACTCACCCTCATCGAACGGGACCGTCGACTCGTCCGATTTTTGGGGCACTCGCTTCGAGCGAGCGAGGATCGGGTGAAATTTATCGTTCAGGCTTTCGAAACCGCCGCCTTACCCACCGCAGGCTTCGACTTGGGTACGGCGGCCACCAGTTTCCACTGGTTACCGCAACGGCTGGCGCTGCGCAAAGTCGCCCGCGTCCTCAAGCCAGGGGGGTGGTGGGCTACGTGGAATAATCATCACGGTGATCCCACGCGCGCGAGCCCTTTTCATGAGGCGCTCCAGCCCATTTACCAAAAGCTTTCCCGACGGCCGGTCGGTTGGTCGCACGTCATGGCCGCGGCGAGGAAGGATCGCCGGAACCGGTTGCGTGCGCTAGAATCCGTTAGGAGATTTGATCAGATTGCGAGAGAGGATATTCGGTGGAGCGTGAGTCTGAACGCTCGCCAGGTGCAACGGCTCTGGGGCACTTTCTCGGAGATCGTCACGCTGAGTCCGAAAAATCGCGACTGGTTTCTCGCGGAGCTCGGAAAGACCGTCGAGGAGCAGTTCGAAGGTCGAGTATCGATCCCGATGCTGACCCCGATCTACACCGCGCGCAAAACCTGAATCCTCGCCGATAACCTCGTTGGGAGAAGGCGACTCCTCGCCGTCCAAGAGCGGTCCGATCGCCATTCGGGGGTGGCGGAGCTGCCTACTTTGCGTGGTCCCAGGACCCGGTGCGGGTCCTTCGTAACCGGTTCTGGAACCGAAGCCACTGGAGGGACTTGAACCCCCGGCCTGCTGATTACGAATCAGCCGCTCTGCCGACTGAGCTACAGTGGCGCCGTGGGTCGATGCACCGGTTCCGTGCTATAACAGTGTTGGAAATCGGTCTCGCGTCAACTCGCATCGAGCGCTTCCGTCACGTCTCGCACCAGGTCCTCCGTATCCTCGATGCCGAATGAGAAACGCACGAGGCTCTCTCCGATTCTTCGTTGACGGCGCTGTTCCGGCGTCAAGAATCGATGGGAGGTCTCGACCGGAACACTGACCAGGCTCTCCACTCCGCCAAAGCTCGAGGCGACGTGGACGAGGCGCAGATTTTGTAGAAGAGACTGGACGGCCGAGCGCCCCCCCTTCAGGTCGATAGACACGACCCCCCCTCCCCCCCGCATCTGGGACGCGGCGATTCGCTCCGCCTCCGGAGAGCCGGTGCCGGGGTAGTACACTCGCTCCACCTTCGAGTGTTCCTTAAGCACCCGGGCAAGCTGCGCCCCATTCTGATTCTGTCGAGCCACCCGCAACCCCAGTGTCTTCAGCCCGCGGGACAGCAAGAAAGCCGCGAAGGGATCCAAGACCGATCCCAGCAAACATTTCGGGTCCATTCGCGCCAGCAACTCCTCCGAACCGACGATCGCGCCGGCCGAGAGATCCGCGTGCCCTCCGAGGTACTTCGTCCCGCTATGCATCACAAGATCCGATCCGAAGGCCAAGGGGTTTTGATTGATGGGCGTGGCAAACGTGTTGTCGACCACGAGGAGCGCTCCGACCGAGTGGGCGGCATTCGCCCACTTCCCTAGATCATGGACTTGCAGTAGTGGATTGGTCGGACTCTCCATCCACACCACCTTGGTGCGGGGAGTGACGAGCTGATCGGGCTGTCGGGCCTCCACCTCCGAAACCCAGCGAATTTGAACTTGGTACCGGGTCAGCAAATCCTGGAGGAGGTCGATCGTTCCTCCATAGATCGTGTCGAGCGCGAGCAGTTCGTCACCGGGGCGCAGGAGCGATAGCAATGTCGTCGACGTCGCGCCCATCCCACTCCCGAACAAGCGAGCGGCCGAACCCCCCTCGAGTTGGCGGATCAGTTCCGCAGCGACCTCGACGGTAGGATTCTCGTTTCGGGTATAGATGTAGACGCGACCGGCTCGAGCCGCCTCGGAGTAATCGGCCGGATAATGGAACGTCGTCGTTTGGTAGATCGGGGGAACCACGGCCCCTGCATTATGCTCCGGTCGGCGCGCCCCATGGACCAAACGGGTCGTCGAATGCACCCAATCGGGGAGCGGGTCGAACGTGGCGGGGCGGCGGGGCGAGGAAGTCGGAGGCGTTTCGTCGGGAGAACTCATCCGTCCTCCGGCACCGCGAAGGCCTCTTAGTCCTTTTTGAGAAGTCGGAGTCGCGCCGACGCCTGAATCTCCATCAGGTATTCGGCGACCGAAGGAGCAACGGACGAGCTCCAATCGCCCCCCTCCGCCAACAAAGCGCGAATGCGCGCCCCCTCCAAGTGCTCTCGGTCGATCAAGGTGGGGTTTTCGACCGCGTACCCCTCGCGTTCGAAGAGGAGCTGCGTCAGCGGGTTGTTCGTGTAGACCCGTTCAAAAGGCGGGAGCACGGACTCGAGATAGCTCACCCATTGCGCGTGGCGGTCGATGTCCGGGAGGGGCACGGCAATCCACCCCTCGAGTCGATCGGCCCGCAAGGCCCGCTCGAGCATCTCATATCGTTCGGCCGCGGTGAACGGGTTTTTCCAAGTGTACGATTCCTGGGCGCTCCCGATCGCCAATACTAGCGAATCCTGCGGCCGCGCTTCCCGGAGGGCCCGAACGACGGCCTGGTGCCCGCGGTGGAACGGTTGATATCGACCGACTAGGAGCCCGCGCATGGCCGAGCCCTATCTACTCGGGACTGAGGTCATCCACATCGTCGAGGAATTCGTCGATGTGCGGACACCGCGCCGTAAGATAGTGACGGCAATGACTGCAGTGTCGATCGTCGAGATTCGTCCGTAATTGCGGGTTGAATTCGTAACACGGGCGGTTGTAGAACCGCTCCGGGTCGTCCTCCGTAGGATCGGACGCTTCCGGCGTGCGTGGGAGCAGCGCCGGCTGGTGCGCCGGTATCCGGAACGTTCCTCTCACGTACCCGCCGGCCGCGCGGGCGGCGACCCTCGAGGCGTGTCCGGTCCTTCGCTCCGGCTGGTAGCCTTGACCATCGCCGCCAAACGCTCCAAGAGCGACTCTTTCTGGGTGCCCTGGCCCACGAGGGTGTACTTGAGTACGTCCCGCAAGGTCCGCACCGGGATCACCTCGACCTCGCCCACGTAATGCGTCTCGAGCACGAGGTCGTCCTGATTGTCTTCCGGAATGAGCACGCGTCGGATCCCCGAATCGGCGGCCGCTTCGACCTTCGCCGTCACCCCGCCGACGGGGAGCACTTGACCTCGAACGGAAAGGGAGCCGGTCATCGCGACCGACTGATCGACCGGGACCCCTTCCAATGCGCTAATCACCGCCGTGGCAATCGAGACCGAGGCTGAGTCCCCTTCGACGCCGTCCGAGGTGCCGACGAATTGGATGTGAATATCGTACTTGGAAATGTCCTCGCCCGTGTATTTCTTGATGAGAGCGCTGACGTTCTGAACGGCTTCCTTCGCGATGTCCCCGAGCTTTCCCGTCGCCACGACGACCCCTCCGTTCCGCGTTTGAGCCGGAGTGACTTCGGCGACGATGGGCAGCACGATCCCGGAGAACTCCGACATCCCAGTTTGGGCATTGATCGCCGCCAGTCCGTTGACGACCCCTACCGCCGCGCCTTCAGTCGCGAACATCCGATACTCCTTGCGGCGCTCGATGTACCGATCCGCGATCTGTTGCTCGAGCGATCGGCTGGCTCGTTTGGCCTTCACCACTTGCACCGCCGTGACCATCGGAACCCCTTCGGAGTTCGCGATGTCGCCGGCGACGCGCACGAGCCCTCCGAGTTCCCGAAGGCGCAGCGTGAGCTGACCCGAGCGGCCGGAACGGCGTTGGGCCTCCCGAATCACTTCGGTGACCGCGCCCATGTCAAAGTGGGAGATTTTTTTGTCCTTGACGACTTCCTGTGCCACGAAACGAACGATCTTCATCCGGTTCTCGACCGTGTCGGGCATCGTGGTCTTGACATACAGCTCGTAACCGTAACCGCGAATGCGCGATCGGAGCGCGGGATGCATCGCTTGCACACTGTCGATATTTCCGGCAGCAACGAGGACGAAGTCCGCGGGGACCGGCTCTGTTTTGACCATCGCCCCCGCCGAGCGCTCGGATTGGCCGACGATCGAGAATTTCCGCTCTTGCAAGGCGGTCAGCAGCGAGTGCTGGCTCTCGATCTTGAGAAGGTTGATCTCGTCCAGGAACAGCACCCCGCCGTTGGCTTTGTGAATCGCTCCGACTTCTACTCGTTCGTGCGGGGGAGTCTCGAGGCCTCCCGACTGGAACGGGTCGTGCTTCACATCTCCCAGGAGCGCGCCGGCATGCGCGCCGGTCGCGTCGATAAAGGGCGGACGTTCGTCCGTCGTGTGCGAGACGAGTAGTTTGGCGACCCCGTTCCCCGAGTCGGATCGGCCCCCACTAAACCGGACGATCGCGTAGAGAATGAACACGATCAGGATCCCAATCAGGATCGCGGTGGGATCGTGGTCGGGCGTCGTGAGCACGATGTATAACACGAAAGCAAAGATCGCCATGATGGCGACGACGAGCAAGATCATCCGCTGCTCCTTCCGCTGCGCGGCTTCGAGCTTCTGCGCAGCGACGATCTCCTTGCCTTTGCCCGACGGAACAACTCGGATCTTCGGCTCGTTGGGATCATCATTGTTGGGGTAGGCGAGGATGTCCTGCAGCTGCTCCTTCGGCAGGAAGTCCACCATCGCGCGGGCGAGCATGCTCTTCCCCGTACCGGGTTCGCCGATCAGGATCATGTGTCGTTTTTGAGTGGCCGCCTTTTTCGCGACCTCAACGGCATCATCCTGGCCGATGACCTGATCGAGCAGCCGAGGGGGCACTTCGACTTGGGCCGTGGAAGCATAGGGAAGACTCTTGCCCCAAGCCTCCAGGTCGTTCGACGGACCCTGAACGTCGCCGGTATCGCTGGACGGACTACCCGTAACTGCCTCGACGAGCGCATCGCGGCCCGGCCGCGTCACTCGTCAATCGAACCAAGGGGTCCGCCATATAAAGCATTTAGTCCGATTCCCGCGACGTGAATGGTACTCGACGCTCGATTTACGTCTATGCAAACGTCGCAATGGCCTCCGACCGCCGACCGGCGTCGCAAGAGGTCCCCCTCGTTATCTACGTGACCGAATTCGAGGGCTCGGATGGCCCCGTTGACAGAGCAGCTTCTCGGAGCCCCGGTTGCAATTGAGATCCAGGAAGCAACTCGATCCTTGATTCGGTCAGGACCGAAAACTCGGCCCCCGAAGCTGGTGAGCGTGCATCGGGCCACTACCTCTCCGTTCAGCTTCTACCTAAAGCAGCAGGCAAAATCCGCGGGATCCGTGGGCATCGTCTTTGACGAGCAGGTGTTGGATTCTTCGGAGACGTCCGAGGGACTGGTCGATCGAGTGCAACAGTTGAACGACGATCCGACGGTCGATGCCGTACTTTTGGAGCATCCCCTACCGGCTCCACTCGACTTTTTCGCCGCGGTTTCGAAGCTGCTTCCGGCAAAAGACGTCGACGGAGTCGGTGCGACGAATCTCGGCTACTTGGTCGCGCGTCGCCCGGTACAGGTCCCGGCGGTCGCGAGCGCGGCCCTCGCGATTGCCCGGCATTATCATGTGCCGATCCAGGGCCGCCGCGTGGCCGTGATCGGCCGATCCGAAACCGTGGGTCTGCCTCTGGCGCTGCTGTTACTCCTGCGGGGGGAGGGCGCCGACGCGACCGTTACGATCGCTCATTCTCAGACGACGGAGCTCGCCGACACGCTGCGAGGAGTCTCCACGATCTTTTCGTGCGCGGGGCAGCCGGGTCTGTTGACCCGATCCAACGTTCCGCCCGGATGTACATTGATTGACATAGGGCTGAGCAGCATGCCCGACCCCGCACGTAGTAGCGGCGTACGGGCCGTGGGAGATGCGGATGCGGCCTCCTTAGACGGATGGGTTTCTGGTCTCACCCCGGTCCCCGGGGGAGTCGGTCCGGTGACCGTGGCCCAGCTAATGTGGAATGCGGCCCATGGCTGGTCGCTTCTGCATCGAGGTCAGCCGTGACCGAAGCTCCGAACAGCGCGGAACCGACCCCTCCGTTAGTGACAGCGAACACGCTTCATTGTAAGGACTGTCCAATGTGGTACGGCGCCGACGATGGCGGTTGGGGCCCGTGCTCAATCAAGCATCGACGCGGAGACGAACGCTACTTGACGTTCGGTAATCACGCGTGCGACGAAAATTACGTTCCCCCGATGCGGCCTTCGGTGGGAAACGCGGGATTGTTCAGAGGCTGGCGCTCGACTTCGAGTGCGTCCGCGGTCGGATATACCTCGACTTCGAAGGCGGGCACGCGGAGTCGCCCCGCAACGGCTCGAAGCGCTGCGGAGGACAGTTCAACTCGACGTCGCCCGAAGTCGAGGCGATAATCATCCTTTCCGAGTCGGGCCAGGACGGCGACCCGCTCTCCTAACCGCTTGAGGTCCACCCCGGTCGGTGCCTCGACGATTCCGAGTATCAGCGTTCCGTCCTGCGTTCTTCCGGCGAACGAGGGCGCGGTTCGCTCGGCGCGTCGCAGGAGGCGCTGCTTGAGCTGTACTCCATCCTTGAATCGCGAGGAGCAGTAATGAACCGGAACCTGGAGTCGCATCTCGCGCACGATCCGCTCCGCGACCGCTCGGCTCCCTTCCACTCCCCAGCCGTTCCGGGGATCCAGCCGATATCCTCGGTCATGAAGTTTCGTCTCGTTGGTCTCCGAGAACTCGAGCTCGTTCAGATTCACGAAGTCGATGCGTAGCGAGTCGAGAGCGCGCAACAATCGGCGTAGCTCGGCTTCTTTGTCGGGGAGCACGGGGATCTCGACGCCCCGACGAATCCCCCAGGAGGGTGCGGCCTCAAGGACGGTCCGATAAGCGCCTCCGTCGGTCGAGAGAGGACCCCAGAGGTAGTGCGGAATGTGCAGACGAAACTCGTCCAGCCCGGCTCGCGCGAGCCGTTCCAACTTTTCCGGATTCGGCTCATGGGTGTAGAGGTGAATGTGGTGCCCGGCACCAAATTCGCGTTTCAGCAATCGAACGTAGTGCTCCGTTCGATCGATCACTCCGAGCGGGTCTCCGCCAGTGATTCCGGTCCCCCCGGCGCCGATCGCGCGTGCTTCGTCGAGCACGTCCTGGTCACTCGTGACGAGTCGCTCGTTCGCATACGTGCCGTCCTTCTGATTTCGTCGCTCCGAAACGGGACAGTAAAAACAGCGGAATCGACACAGACCGCTTACGAACAGGACCATCTTGCGACCTTCCTGGCATTGCGCGCACGCCGGGGAGAGCGATCCCCGGTAGCTCGACGCCATGGGCAGTACGTGCAGTCCCCTCGATTCCATCGGGGCATCGACCACGCGCCGTCACTAAAACGATTGCGATGAGCGCCGACGGTTTCGGATCCGAGATTCCGCCCGGGTTCGAAAGTGGCGCGATTTCACCAAGTGGGAATCGAGCAACGGTACGCGGCAGGCTCAAATCCCCCCCCTGTCTGGCCCGCCCCGACTTCGGAGGCGAATCACACTCATGGAGATGCAACCCGGCCAGATGGCCTATGACCGCGCCAGCACGGTTTTCTCGCCGGATGGGCGACTGTTTCAGGTCGAATACGCCCTGCAAGCGATCCAGATGGGCGGCACGGCGGTCGCCGTCACCTACGATGGCGGGATCGTCTTCATGGCGTACCGCAATCTCCCCGTCAGTTCCCTCGCCGAGTCGGGCTCGATCGAAAAGAGTTTTTCCATCGATACCGGATTGGGCTGCGTCACCGCCGGCCTCATTGCCGACTCGCGCGTCCTCGTGGAGTTCTTGCGCATGGAGGCTCAGCGCCATCGGATCACGTTCGGGGAAGTCGCTCCGTACGCGCTCTTGGGTCACGCGCTCGGAACGCATCTTCAACAGTTCACCCAATTCGGCGGCACTCGGCCTTTCGCGGTTTCCCTGTTGCTCGGGGGATTCACCGGCCGCACCCCCGGATTGGTCGAGCTCGACCCGAGTGGCGCCACGATCGGCTGGAAGGCGTATGCGATTGGCCGCAACCGGCGCGCGGTCGCGGATTTCCTGGAAGAGAAGATCGGGGATTCTCGGACCGAAGAAACGGCGTTCAAGCTCGCGGTGCAAGCCGTCGCGGAGGGGTCTCCCACGCCCTTCCCTCCGGAAGCGCTGGACGCCGCGATCCTGGAAGTCGATACGGATCTCCGAAGGCTCCCGCCCACCGAGGTTGCCCGCCGCGTGCAGGGACTGTCCTTCATCGGCACGCCCGACCGTTCCAAGAATTCGAAGTGATCGGGCTCCCGAGGGGGTTACGAGGCGATCGCCTCGTCCATCGACTCGCGCAATCGCATGCGACGGCGCGTCCGGTGATACGTCACCGCGAAGCGGTGGGCTTCGTCTCGGACGGCGCGCAACAAGAGCATCGGCGCCGAGTTCGGGTTCGGTCGGAGCGGTTCCGATCGGTCGGGCACGTAGACCTCTTCCTCGCGTTTCGCGAGCCCGATGACGGGAATCCGATCGGACAACCCCAGGTCCTCTAACGACGTGCCGGCGGCGGAGAGTTGTCCTCGGCCCCCGTCGATCAGGAGCAAGTCGGGAAGAATCTCGGCTTCTGCGAGCCGTCGCGCGTACCGCCGGTGGACGACTTCCGCGACCATCGCAAAATCGTTCATGCCTTCCACGCTCCGAATCCGAAACCGACGGTATTCGGAGCGCTTCGGCGCGCCCCGCTCGAATACCACCAACGAACCGACGCCCTCCGATCCTTGAAAGATCGAGATATCGACTCCTTCGATGCGGTTGGGGATCGTCGGGAGCTGCAACAGATTCTGTAGAGCCCCCAGCACCTCCCGCGGCGCCGGCCGCGCGACGACCTGGTCGACGTGGGCGCGCGCCAATCGCTCGGCCAGCCGTCCCAGTCCGGCGTAGCGGCCGGTCGGCCGAAAGCGGACCTCGACCCCTCGAGGGGCCAGCACCTCGTCGATGACCCCGTCCACGCCGGACGGGCGCGCGCCTTGTATGTAGATGCGCGGGGGGAGCTCGAGTTGCTGACCGTAGTACTGGGTCAGGAACTGACGCAGCAGCTCTCCCGGATCTGGAACGTCATCCGCAGGGATCTGGAGGAGATGCGGCTCGGTGCGACGGACCTCCCCGTCCTCCACGCGCAACAGTCCGACGGCCACACGCAAGGTCGACGGATCGTGGGGGAACGCGAGCGCGAGGACGTCCACGCGGCCGATGCCCGGACCCACGACATGCTGCCGCTCGGTCAGTGCTTTCAATCCCTCCAGCGCATCGCGGAGCAACGCGGCGCGTTCGAACTCCTGCAGACGTGCCGCCTCGCGCATCTCGGATTCGAGGCGGGGTCGAACGGACGCGCCGTGGCCGTGCAACACCTCAATCGCTCGATCGACCTGCTGGCGATATTCGTCGGGAGAGACCGCGCCGATGCAGGGAGCGCTGCACGTCTTGAGGTGATAGTAGATGCATTCGCGCTTCGGAAGTCGCACGCAGCGACGGATCTGGAACGTCTCGGAAAGCAGCGTGGCGACGTCTCGGGCCTCGCGTGCACTCGTATAGGGTCCAAAGAGGAGATTTCCGCCGCGACGTCGGGGACGACGGACGAACAGCACTCGAGGGAACGGCTCCGACAAGGTGACGGCCAAATACGGAAAACTTCGGTCGTCCTTGAGCAGGGCATTGTAGGGCGGTTGGTACTGTTTGATCAGGCTGGCTTCGAGCAACAACGCCTCCCGTTCGTTGATCGTCGGGACGAATTCGACCGAGGCGCTTTGGGCGAGGATCGTCCCGTCTTTTTCGATCCGCGCATGGAGGTGGTCGAGCACGCGCCGACGCAGGCTTCGGGCTTTGCCGACGTACAGCACATCGCTGC
Source organism: uncultured Thermoplasmata archaeon (assembly GCA_963749195.1). Classification (GTDB taxonomy): domain Archaea; phylum Thermoplasmatota; class Thermoplasmata; order Lutacidiplasmatales; family UBA184; genus Lutacidiplasma. The sequence goes on along the minus strand of CAVVLX010000007.1, from coordinate 645,516 downwards.
GGGCCGAACGAAAGAGGTACACTCCCGGAACGTCCGGGCCGGTCCGGAACCGCTCCCCACTTTGCGCGGCGAGTTGACTGGCGGGGACGAACGTGGGGAGACCGGGAGCTGGGGGATCGGTCATGCTCGAGCGGTTCGGAGCGTGACCGATTCGGTTCGGAGGAGCGGACTCAGGAATCGCGCCGTGTGCGACTTCGAGCTGCGCGCGACGGTTTCGGGGGTTCCCTCGGCAATGACGTAACCCCCGGCGCCGCCGCCCTCGGGGCCGAGGTCGATGAGCCAATCGGCGCACTTGAGCACGTCGAGATTATGCTCGATGATGACGACGGTGTTGCCTCCTTCTCGAAGCCGATAGAGGACTTCGAGCAATCGCTCGACATCGGCGAAATGAAGTCCGGTCGTCGGTTCATCGAGGAGGTAGAGTGTCCGACCGGTCGGAATCTTGGCAAGCTCAAAGGCGATCTTGATCCGCTGGGCCTCGCCCCCGGAAAGCGTCGTCGCACGCTGACCCAACTGAATGTAGCCCAGCCCTACATCCACCAGGAGCTGAAGTCGCGAAAATACGCGCCGATGATTTTCGAAGAACTTGAGCGCCTCTTCCACGGTCATCGAGAGGACGTCGGCGATGCTCTTCCCTTTGAACGTGACCTGGAGCGTCTCACTGTTGAACCGCTTCCCGTGACATTCTTCGCAGACCACGTAGACGTCAGGAAGGAAATGCATCTCGTAGCGGAGGACCCCGTCCCCCTCACAGGCTTCGCAGCGCCCTCCCGCGACGTTAAAGCTGAATCGCCCGGGGCCAAACCCGCGGGCCTTGGATTCCGGCAAACTGGCATACAACTCTCGGATCGGGGTCATGAGACCCGTGTAGGTCGCGGGATTGCTGCGCGGCGTTCGGCCGATTGGAGATTGATCGATCAAGAGCACGCGATCGATCTGGTCGATCCCTTCGAGGTGATCGTGGGCGCCCGGCGTTTCCCGACCCAGACCCAGGTGACGGCGAACCGCTTTGTACAGGATTTCCTGGAGCACCGTAGATTTCCCGCTGCCGGAGACTCCCGAAAGTGCGACCAATAATCCCAACGGGATCCGGATCGGTTCGCCCTTCAGATTATGTTCGCGCGGACCGTGGATCGTCAGCCAACGCTGGCCCGGACTTGCGCGCCGGAGCGGCAGCGGAATCGAACGTCGCCCGGAAAGAAACTCTCCGGTGATCGACTTCCGGGCCCGGCTGATCTCGGCCGGCGGTCCCGAGAACAGGATCTCTCCTCCGTGCACGCCGGCGCCGGGCCCCAGATCGACGAGCCAGTCCGACTCGCGCATCGTCATCTCGTCGTGCTCGACGACCAACAAGGTATTCCCGAGGTCCCGGAGCGTCTTGAGTGTCGTCAGGAGACGCGCGTGATCGCGAGGGTGGAGTCCGATCGACGGTTCATCGAGAATGTACAACACTCCGACCAGTCCCGAGCCGATCTGCGTCGCCAGCGCGATCCGTTCCGCCTCGCCGCCCGAAAGGGAGCCGGAGGCGCGGTCCATCGTGATGTACGTCAGCCCAACGTTCTCGAGGAAACCGAGACGGGCCCGGATCTCTTTTACGACCTGACCGACGATCTGCTCTTCTCGATCCGTCAGGGCGAGGTCGCGGAACAGTTCGATCGTTTCTAGAACAGTCATGGCCGCCACGTCCGCGATCGAGTGGCCAAGCACGGTCACGGCGAGGATCTCCGGCTTCAGTCGCCGTCCGTGACAGCTGCGACAGGGCGTGAACGACATGAACCCCATGTAGTACTCTTTGGCGCCCTCGCTCTTCGTCGCCTTCCAGCGACGCTCGACGGCTGCCACCAACCCTTCGCGCAGCCAACCGCCTCCCCACCAATGATGGGTCCAGGGACGGGTGCCTCCGAGTGATCGGTCCGAGCCGAACATGAGCGCCTTCCACCCCTTTTCCGGAAGCTCGCGGACCGGCCGGTCCGGGTGATAGTCGAAGAGACGCCCAAATTGTTCGAGCGCCTCTCGTTCGGGGGTAAGTCCCCATACATTGATCGCTTTGAGGAGGGGTTTCTCCTTATCGGGAATCAACAGGTTCGGATCGGCGTGGAGCGTCGCCCCGATACCGGAGCATTCCGGGCACGCCCCGAAAGGATTGTTGAAGGAGAACATGCGCGGAGTCAGCTCCTCGATGGAAAACCCGCACTCGGGGCACGCTCGTCGGCTCGAGAACGTTTCGCGCTCGCCGTTCGACCTGCGAAGGATAAGCAGGCCGTCGCCGAGTTCGCGGGCGAGCGCGATCGCTTCTGCGAGGCGAGTGGCTTCGGCGTCGGTCACCTCGAGCGTGTCGACGACGACCTCGATCGTGTGCTTCTTGTTCTTCTCTAATCGGACTTCGGGGCCGGGCAGCCGCACTTCGACGCCATCGATGACAAACCGGCGATAGCCTTGTTTCCGCAGACGATCGATGACGTCTCGGTGCTCCCCTTTCTTGGCCCGCAGTACCGGAGCAAGGAGATCGATCCGCTCGTTCGCCGCGCGCGTCTGGATCGCATCGACGATCCGATCCACCGACTGGGGAGCAATCTCCTGCCCGTCGTTCGGGCAGTGGGGGATCCCGATGCGGGCAAAAAGCAGGCGAAGATAATCATAGATCTCCGTGACCGTTCCCACGGTCGATCGCGGATTGCGGCTGCCCGCCCGTTGCTCGATCGCGATCGCCGGCGATAGCCCATCGATCGAATCCACATCCGGTTTGTCCATTTGTCCAAGAAATTGTCGGGCATACGAAGAGAGACTCTCGATGTAGCGTCGCTGACCCTCGGCATACAGGGTATCGAACGCGAGCGAGGATTTTCCCGAGCCGCTCACACCGGTGATGACGACGAATCGATTCCGCGGAAGGTCCAACGAGACGTTCTTGAGGTTGTGCTGGCGGGCGCCACGGATGCGAATGTGGTTCTGCGGATCGGGCATGAAGGAGTCCGCTCCTACGACTTCGGGAGCAGCTCGTTCACGACAGTCGTCAATCGTTCGAGAACGTGCGCTTGTACCTTGTTGCCGAGTTCCGCGGAGGCGGGTCGCGTGTCTCCCATGACGCTCTCGGGCCAATCGCTCGCGGCGGGGGCCCCGGGAACGAAGGGGGAGGCGCGATACTCCACCACGGGGCGCAAGGCACCGACCGATTCCGGAGCCAGCGCCATCACGCGAGACGTCTCGAGCAAGCCCGCATGGCCGTCGGTGGCGGGGGAGTCCTTGCCCCGAAGCTCATAGACAAAATCATAGTCGGACAGCACCACGATCTTGGACGTTGGATGGCTTCGCATCGTCTCGCTCGCGGCTTCCCGCAACGCCGCCATATGTCCACGTTCGGCATGGCCCGAGAGAACCAAGAGTCGCCGGACTCCCATTCGGGCGAACTCCTCGAGGACATTCCTCGTGAGCTGTCCGAGACTCGATAGAGACAGCGACACTGTACCGGGAAATTCTCGAGCACCGGGGCACGAGCCATACGTCAGCGTCGGAGCAATGATCCCGTCGACCCGTTCGGCGAGGGAGGCGGCGGTCGATTCGGCCTGGATCTGATCGGCTCCGAGGGGGAGGTGCGGACCGTGGGCCTCGAGGGCTCCGACCGGGAGAATGACCAACGGGTTCGAGGCGAGCTTTCGCTCAAACGTGCGGGAATCGAGCTCGACTATTAATCGGGAAGAAGTGGCCACACAGGTACGAGCGGGCCTCCGTATTTAACGCGGGACCGAAGGTCGCGAAACGCCTGCGGGAGGAGACGAGCTCATAGCCTGACGCCGCGTTTCACTGGGATTCGACCGATCCGGCCCGATGCGGCCGATCAGCCCGACGGCGTCTCGGGAGCCCCGGAATCCGCAGGCGGACTGACCGCCGATCCGACTTCGGTGACGGCTTTCTTCCGTCGCGTCCGCGTGGGTCGTGCCTTCGAGGGAGCGCCGGGAGCGTCGGCGGCGGTGGTCGAACGCTTTCGGCGACTGGCCGCTTTCTTCACTTTCGCGCTGGCTTCCTTTTTCGCGGCCTGTTCCTTTTTCGCCGGGCATTCGGGATTGATACACAGCGTCCACGGAGGCCGTCCCGCCTCGATCGCGGTCACGACCGGGGCTCCACACGTCGGGCAAGGAGGTTGATCTTTCTCCAACTTCCCGCGTTGCGGTAGCGGGTACGTGACCCGGCAAGTGGGATACCCCGAGCAGCCCACGAACCGTTTCCCGGCAAAAGAATATCGAATGTTCAGCGGTTTGCCGCAACTCGGGCAACTGCCCATGCGGAACGCCTTCTGATGCTCGACGCAGTCGGGGTTGATGCAGAAAAGCTCGGGTCGCTGACCGCGAAACACGATCTTGACCCTCGGATACTTACAGGTGGCACAGAGAAACTCCGGGGCCGGTTCGATGAACCCGGCCGACGGGAGCGGAAAGCTGATCGTGCAACTTCCCGGATTGTTGACGCATTGGACCCATCGGGTCCCTCGCGGACTCCGCTGCATCTGCAATGCGCCGCCACAGTGGGCACATGGACCGACGAAGTGCTGACGATCGAGCGCCCCGGTCAACGTTTTCCGCACTCCGTCGGCGTTCTCGGCCAAGAGCGAATACGCGTCGCGGAGCATCTCCCGGGACTCTCCGAGAACTTCGGACTTGGGTTTCTTGGACTCCGCGACCAGCTCCATGTCCTCTTCGAGCCGATGGGTCATCTCGGGACGAGTGATCACCGGCGCGTGGGCCTGCAGGGCCTCGGTAACCGCGAGTCCCGTGCCGGTGGGTTCGAGGTACCGTTGAGTGACGTAATGACGGTCGAAGAGCTTCTGCAGGACATCGTGCCGCGTACTCTTCGTCCCGAGGCCCAAGCGCTCCATCTCCTGGATCAACGAACCCTGGGTGAAGCGTCGCGGTGGTTTCGTCTGGTCTTCGGCCAGGAGAAGTTCTCTGATCGCCACATTCTGCCCGACGATCAACTCCGGTAAGGGGGATTCTTCCGGCTGGGAGTACGGATACACTCGATACCAACCCGGCTCCGTCACAAATTGACCCTTTGCGTCGAATCCCTCGCCCCGAATCTGAATCTTGGCTGCCCGGCTGATCCCGAGTGCATCGGGCGCGACGGTCGCGAGAAAACGCCGGACCACGAGCTCGTAGACTCGGGCATGATCCGGTTTCAGCTTCTTGGGGTCCGTGACCCCCGTGGGGTAGATCGGAGGATGGTCGGTGGTCTCGGTACGGCCCCGCGTGGCGCGGAACGTTGGTTGCGCCAGGATGTATTCGGCGGCCCCGCGGAACGGACTCTCTTTGAATCGCTCGACGAGATTCTTTAATCCTAATCCGCGCGGATAGACCGTGTTGTCGGTTCTTGGATAGCTGATCAGCCCTTGGGTGTACAAGTCTTCCGCGATGCGCATCACCAGCGCCGCACCGAGGCCCAAACGAGTCGCTTCGTAGACGAACAGCGTCGTGCTGAAGGGCACGGGGGGCCGCCGCCGGGTCTCTTCTTGGACGTAGGCGGAGACCGTTCCCTCGGTCGCTCCCTGGACCTTTGCGAAGGTGGCCTGCGCCTCCTTCTGGTCCGGAAAAATCCCGTGTTCGTGCTGGATCCGGAAGGTTTCCTCTCCCTTCGCCGCGGTTCCGACGATCTCCCAGTAAGGAGTCGCGACGAATTCCTTGATCGCTTGATCGCGCTCGACCAACAACGCGAGGGTCGGCGTTTGCACGCGCCCCACGGAGAGGAATCCGCGACCGCGCTGCTGGGCAGTGAGCGAAAGGTACCGGGTGAGCAACGCCCCCCAAACGAGGTCGATCTCCTGCCGCGCTTCCGCCGCCTCGGCGAGTGCATGATCGAGACCGGCGAGGTTGGCGAAACTGCGCTCGATCTCCTCGCGCGTGAGGGCGCTGTAACGCGACCGTTTGACCTCGATCGTGGGGTGAACCTGCTGCAGCAACTCCAGGCATTCCCAGCCGATCAGCTCGCCTTCGCGGTCGAAGTCGGTCGCGATGATGACGCGATCAAACTCTCGCACCATCGACTGTAGGGTCTCCACGATGGCCGGCTCGGTGATCCGCTTGAGGGGTTTGGCTTCCAACAATTGTGGAAGACCGGCCAGCGTCCATTCGGCGAGCTCGGGTGGATAGTCGAGCTCGACGATATGCCCGCGAAGACCCACGACCGCATAGGAACCTTCGGGTCGATCAAAGCGGAAGACGTTCGTCCCGCCGACCCGCGCCCGCTTCATCCGACCGTCGGAGAGGACAATCGCGATGCGGAGCGCCGTGTTGAACTTCTCCGCTACGACGAGGGTTTTCATCAAGGCCACGGTGTTGAAGGCCGGCAGGGCTAGATAAACTGGAGGGATTCCCGACATCAACTCTCGCCGTAGAACGTGGGCGCGCGCGTTCAGAAACGGGGGTTGCGGACCGCGACGGTCGAACGGCGTCCGAGCGGCCGTTCCCCGACGCGTCCGTCCTTCGATTCTTTATACGCGAAACGGCTCGCGGGCGCCGGCGCCGCGGTAACTCAGTTTGGGAGAGTGCAAGACTGAAGATCTTGAAGCCGCCGGTTCAAGCCCGGCCCGCGGCACTTCCTTCCCTTCTCGATCGCTAAGCTCGGCGATCCCTTCCGGCGGACACCCCCCGACCGGACCGCGTCGAGGAGGCGACCTCGTAGGAGCCGACCAGTCCGGCCCTCTCCCCATCGATGCCGTCGGCTCCCCAGCATCTAGGGAAAAGGACCGCAAAGATTGATTGGCCAGCGACCGTGTCCGGAAAAATGACGGAACGACGTTTCACCCGCTTTCAGTCTGGCGCCGCTTCCGAAGCCGAGGGCCGGTTTGCGGTCCCCGATGACGGACTCTGTCTGAGCACGTTTCTGATCCTCCACCCTCTGCACGAGCCCGGCCGAGTATTGCTCGGGCGCGTCGATCCACGGGCTCCGTGGGACCAACTCGGATCGCTGGATGCCGCTCGGATCCACTCGATCGCGCAACGCTGGATGTTGCCGTCGAGCCAGCTGTTGTTCTTCGAATCGCCCGCTGAATCCGCCCATCGGATCGCCAAAGAACAGCTCGAGAGCCCTTTGCCGCCGATGGAAGGTCCCTTGGTCTTTTCCGAACAATATCGACGGCCTTCCTCGACCGGGAGGGACGCGCACTGGGATCTGCATTTCATCTTCTCGGGCACGTGGCCCACTCCCGACGCCCCGAAGGCCTCGCCCTGGCTCGAGCTCGCCTTCCTGACCGTGGCCGAAACGTCTCGTACGGAGATCGCGCGCTCGCAAGGGGATATTCTCGACCTTGCGGGGCTCTCGCCGCGCGACTGAGACGACTTACGTTACGGCCCACGCCGGCCGATCGCGAAGGCGCTGAAGGGGCCCGCCGAATCAGGGAGGCCCTTCTCGCCACGGCGGCGGCGGTCCCGTGCCCAAGCCGCCGGCGGGTGGAGGTACCGTAAGCGCCCCGTAGGGATGCACGGCCGGGCGTCGTCCGCCGCCGCGCCGGCTCGCGAGATAGGCGACCGCCAGCCCGATGACCAATCCGACCAAGAGTCCAACGAGCAGCCAAGTCCACGAGAAACCGTTCGAGGTCCCGGACGCATTCGTTTTCACTGGAGGAGGGGGAGGAACGATCGTGTGGGCCGAGACGATCACCGTCAGCGTGGTGGTGACGCTCTGCCCGCTGGAGTCGTTGACCCATACGCTGGGATGGAAGGTCCCGACTTTGGTGTAGTTGTGAGTCGGAGAGGCGAAGGCGCTTTGGTTGCCGTCCCCGAAAATCCAGGTGAAGTTGTACGTCCCCGCTCCTCCGGAGACTGCGGTAGAGAACGACACGAGCACCGGCGTTTCTCCAGAGGTGGGACTCGCGGTCACGGCGATGGACAAGGGTGGTACGGTCGGGGTCGGTGACACGCCGACGACCAACGTGGAGGACCCGGCGGCGCCGAGCACATCGGCCACGGTGAGCGTGACCGTATAATTGCCCGCCAAATTGAATAGATGCACGGGATCGGACAGGTTCGAAGTGCTCCCGTCGCCAAAGTTCCAGCCATACGTGTAGCCTGGCCGTCCGTGATGCGCCGTTCCGCTAAAGGCGACCAACAACGGAGCGATCCCAGAACTGGGGAGCGCCCCGATCGACGCCGAAACCGAGTCGAGAATCCACGTGTCGGCGTAGACCGAGAATGCCGGGGAGGTCGGATCGGAGTCTCCCCCCCAAAGGATCATCTGCGACGAAACGGAATCAAGAATCAACGCGCCGCTCGCTCGCGCCGGAGGCGAAACGAGTTCCGGGAGGTACGTCCATATTCCGTTGGAGAAACTCCACGTATCGTTGAGGGGAACGAGCTGGGAGGTTCCATACCCCCCGAACAGGATGACCGAGTGGGTGTGCGGATCGTAGGCGAACTGAGCAAGGGCACGGCCACTCGGCCCGTTCCCCCCGGATTGGGTGACCTGACTCCATTCTGTTCCGTTGAACGTCCAGGTGTCCTGCCCCAAGCCATTCCCATTGACGATTCCGCCGAAGAGGACGACCTTCCCGAGGGCCGTGTCGTACGTCATCGACGCTCCCTCCCGTGCGGTGGGGGCAGCCGTCGGGGTCAGCTTCGTCCACGTTCCGTTGAAAAATTTCCAGGTGTCGGAAAAGTACTGATCGACCTTGGACGTCGAATTATATCCAAACCCTCCGAAGAGGATCACGCTGGACGTTGCGACATCATAGGCCTCGGAGGCACCGGCCCGACTCATCGGCGGCATACCGGCCGTGGAGGTGATGTTCGTCCAATTGCCTCCCTCGAACGACCAGGCATTGTCCTGATAACCTCCCGCCGTCGAGTTCCCTCCAAACAGAATGACTTCGTTCATGACCGAATCGAACGCGATCCCCGCGCCGGTGCGCGCTGACGGCGCCGTAGCGGGGCTGAGCTCGGTCCAAGTCCCATTCGAGTACGTCCAGGTCGACGCGACCCGACTCCCGGTATAATTCAAACCTCCGAACACCAGGACGTAGCCATCGCGCGTGTCGTAGGTCGCCGCAAAATTCGACAGCGCATCCGGGTAATTCGGAGTCGCCCATTGGGACCAGCTCATTCCGTTGAACGACCAGGTATCCCGTAGCACTTGATTGGCCTCGGAAAGACCCGAATACAGGAGCACCCCGCCCGCCGCCTCATCATCGATGAGCGAGCTCAGGGTCCGACCCCCCGGATTGGTTACGCTCGCAACCAAGGTCCACGCACCGAGGGTAAAGGTCCACGTGTCCCCCAAGGTATGGTAGGGGGTGCTGTTGAATCCTCCGAACAGTACGATTTTGCCCAGACTGTACGAATACGTCATTCCGGCGGCGGCCCGCCCCGGAGGACCCCCCACGATGAGGGCCTGGGTCCACGCGCCGGCGGAGAACGTCCATGAATCGGAGTAGGTCTTCCCCGTCGAGGAGTTCTGCCCCCCGAAGAGGACCACCTGTCTACTCGCGGCGTCGTAGACCATTCCAAACTCGAGACGCGCCGTAGGGGACTTCACCGGCGAAAGGCGCGTCCAACTACCGTGAGAATAGTTCCAGCTGTCGTTGAGACCGACATTCGAGGGTAGTGTGTAGCCACCGAAGAGGAGCAAGTACCCGTCCGTCTCATCGTATGCGAGTCCTCCGCCGCCCCGGGGGGAAGGAGCCCGGCCATCGGTGACGTTGGTCCAGACGCCTCCGTGGTACGTCCAGGTGTCGTTCGTACCGGAGAGGACGCTCCCGGATTGGACGAATCCGCCGAACAGCACGACCGATTGAGTGTCGTTATCGTACGTGATCATCGATCCCGTGCGCGCGGAGGGTGCGGCGGTCGGATAGAGTTGGGTCCATACTCCGTTCGAGAACGTCCACGTGTCTCCGAGGAGGTGAGTGCCTCGGTAAGCCGACGTCCCGCCAAAGAGTAGAACGTAGTGATCGGAGGCATCCCAGACGAGGGAGTAGGCACCTCGATAGAAGGGCGTCTGAGAATCGAGTCCGGGATCGAGTTGCCCCCAGATCGGGGTGTTGACGGCCGCGGCGGAGGAAGTACTGATCGTGTCGCAGCCAAAAGACCCGGGAACGCGCTCGGCACACGTTAGGAAGTGGCCGGCGGCCGGCCCGGCTCCTCCTTCGAGCGATTGGGCGGCGGCGGAGAGCTGGGAGGATTCGGAGTGCGTTGCGACCAGCGACTCGTGGGGCCCCCCGGAGGCGGGAACAGCAAGGGAACCCGGCATCGGAAGAATCAGAATGACGAGTACGGCAATCCCTACGACCCCCACGACCCGTCCGGGATGAAGAATCCGTCGAACGACCTGCGCGAAACTCACGGCGGTCCAGTTCAACTCCCGATACATAGCCGTTCCTTTCCAGTCGCGCGTGCAACGGCGAGATTGACGTGCTTCCGAAGGCCGAGCGGCTCGGCGTTCGCGAGGCGAGCCAACCGGCTTACTTGGGCACGAACCAGACGTCGGTGATCGAGTACTTGGGAGACTGGGCAAACCGTGCCTCGACGGGCATGCCCACGTAGATCTCGGATTCCGTACAGTCCCGCAGGCGGACTAACAGGAGGCTCCCGACCCCCTCGAATTCCACAAGGGCGAGGTTGTAGGGCGTCTCCTTCAGGAACGCCTCACTCCCAAAATGACACGTCGTCCAGGAGTGCAATCGACCGGTCGTCGGAAGGTCGATCCATTCGGTCGGGCGTCCGCAATACATGCAATGCCCTCGCGGGGTACCGAATACGTACCGACACTTGGGATTCGTGCACCGCGAACCCTGGAGCTTGCCTTCGGCCAGGCCGAGGAAGAACGGCGAGTCCTCCGCGTAGCTATGGATGTACTCGATCTGATACGGGTACCGGATCACCAAGCTCTCGATTCCGTTCGCGTCTCGAAACAGCGCGGATCCGGAACGCTCGATCTCGGCCTGCACGTCGCGGAACTTCTCGTAGACGGGGGGTCGCGGCATCAGCGATACCCTCGTTCGAGGATCGAGACGGTCACGGACGACCCGGTGCCCGCGTGACTGTGGATCGCCCCGCGTCGGGCGTGAGGGATCTGCAACGCTCCATCTCCGAACTGCTTCTTAATCCGCTCCTGGAGCTGCCAGAACGCGAAAACGCCCTGCATCAATCCGGTGGCCCCGACCGGATGCCCACACGCGATAAGGCCCCCGGAGGGGTTTACCGGAATCGCCCCCGCTCGAGGGGTCGGGAATGGGTACTCTATTGATTTGAGGAATGGGTCCCCCCGCTCCACAAAATCGTAGCCTTCTCCATACTTGCAGAGCCCGAGGTCTTCGTACGTTTGAATCTCGCTTGACGCGTAGGCGTCGTGAAGTTCGATGAAATCGAGCTCGTGATTGGGGTCCGTGATGCCGGCCATTCGATACGCTTCGAGCCCCGCCGATCGCCCCGCCCGGAAGGAGTGGACGCCTGGATACGCAAGGTCGACGTAATCGCTCTCTTTTTCCTTCGGGGTCAACGGCACTTTCCCGAATGGCCGGTCCGCCAGTCGCATCGTATCGGTCCCACAACCGACCCCAGTGATGCGGATCGGCTTGTCGGTGAATTCCCGAGCCCGCGACTCGTCGCATAAGATCGCGACCGCCGCTCCGTCACTCATCGTGCAGATTTGCTCGCGAGTCAGTGGATAGCTGATCATTTCGGATCGGAGGACGTCGTCGACCGTGAGCCGCTTGGGATACTGGGCGTACGGATTGTGCAGCGCATTGAGGTGATTCTTGACAGACACCATGCTCATGATCCGACTTCCCTCGGCGACAGCCCGGCGTTGGGCTTCGCGCTCGTCCTTAATGTGGCCAAACTTTCGAACGCGGAGGTACTCGTAAATGTGCCGGACGACCATCAATGCGTAATACCCCGTGTAGAAGCCCCCCAAGGGAAAGTCAAAATTCGTGTCGGAGGCCAAGGCAATGAATTCGTTGCCCTTCCAAGTCGCGACACGGCTCATGGTCTCGTAGCCGGCCGCCAGGCACACGTCCATTCGGCCGCTTGCGACGGCCTCGTAGGCGGCCTGAAAGCACTCGCCGCCGGTCGCGCCCCCCCATTCGATCCGGACGGATCCCTTGGGATTGAGTCCGAGATAATCCTGGACCATGCTTGCGGCTTTCAACTGGCGCGAAAAGTGATCGGAGAAGTACGAGATTCGGGACCCGTCAATTCGGTCGGCGGTCAGATTTTTCGCGTCTTTCAGGGCGAAGTCGTACGCTCGTTTGACCATCAGACGAAAGTCCATGGCCGGGTGGGCCTTCGCGAACTTGGTGACTCCGCCCGTCACCATGTAGACGCGCCGCCCCGAAGAACGTCGAGGCGAAGGGGACTTTCGGACCGGAGTTCGCTTCGTAGGTCGCCGCTTTCTGCTGGTGGGCACGCCTATCCCTCGCGCGCGGCCATGTGGGTGGCCCATTTATGGCTACTGCCGCGTCCGTGGAGCGGAGCTCATCACCTCCGGAGCGGCGCGATCCTCGGAAACATTCCCACAGCCTCCCGGTAACAGCACAGGTGCCCGGTTCCCTGCGTCGGGGCCCATTCTTCGGTACACGGAACCGGAATCGGCAATGATTTAACCGTCGACTGAACCTGTACGTCCTTGTGGTGACCGTCCCCAAGAAGCGCGACGTCCTTTCGGTCGCGAACCTGGCGAATGACCTGCTTCCGCTCCTGAAGCGCGCCGAGCAACTGAAGCAGGCGCGAGCCAAAGGAAGCGCGCGCCCGACGCTCTCGGGCAAAAATCTCGCGATGATCTTTGAGAAGCCGTCGACGCGTACGCGCACGTCGTTCGAGGTAGCCATGAACGATCTCGGGGGTCACGCGCTCTACATGTCGAGTCGGGACTTGCAGCTCGGCCGCGGGGAGACGATCGCCGACACTGCGCGGGTCATGTCCCGCTATGTCGACGCGATCGCCTATCGTGCCTACCATCATGCCGACATGGTCGAACTCGCTAAATGGTCCAGCATCCCCGTCATCAACGCGTTGGACGACCTCGAACACCCGTGCCAGGTCGCCGCCGACCTCCTTACGCTCTTCGAACGGTGGAAGGGACGATTCGCCGGTCGCCGACTTGCGTACATTGGGGATGGGAACAACGTACTGAACTCGCTGCTGCTCGGAGCCGCGGCCGTCGGGCTCGATATCTCGGCGGCGACGCCGATGCAATACCGGCCGAATCCCCAAATCCTGCATCAGGCCGAAGAGTACGCCGGACGGAGCGGTAGCTCCGTGGTCTTGACCGATGACCCTCGGCAGGCCGTCAAAGGATCCGATGCGATCTACACGGATGTTTGGGTTTCGATGGGCGACGAAGCCGAGCGAGAGACTCGCGAACGGGCGTTCAAGGGCTATCAGATCAACGACGAGCTCCTGGAGCTCGCCAAACCCGGAGCCTTCGCCCTCCACGATCTGCCGGCCCATCGGGGCCAGGAGATCACCGACAGCGTGATGGACGGCGATCGCCAGGCGATCTGGGACCAGGCGGAAAATCGCCTCCACGCGCAGAAGGCGATTCTGGAGTGGACCCTCGGAGTCTCCTCGCGATCCGCCCGCTCCACCCGACGCTGACCGGGTCGAAGAATCAAGTGGGTCGGTCGCCGGCGGCCGCGGCGGGGGCCCGAATTCGCGTCTTCAAAAGATGTTCGAGTTTCGAGATCAACGCATCGGAGGGCCGAAAGCTTCCCGTCTCGAGCTTCAGGACCACGGACTTCTTCTCGTTCAATCGCTTTCCGAGTTCCTCGGGCGTCCAGTTCCGCTGTTCGCGGGCCGTACGAATCCGCTTGAACCAATCCGGGGCCAGCTCCAAATCGGGGATGTCTTGAAAGAGGTCGCGCTCCTCGGTGCGACGTTGGCGAATCGGAGGACGGGTCGGGAGGCGTGACGAGGATCGAAACTCATCGTCCGTCGAAGGTAGCGGCGTCGGGGGAGGGGAGACGAGCTCCCCAAATTTGCTGCAGTCGGCGCAAAGCGACAGGACCGACCCCTCGAGTCGCACTCGACTCGTCGTTTCGACTTCCTTTCCACACATCTCGCAAATCATCGGCGCTTGCATTTTACCCCACCTTATTTGTCCGGCGCGGAGGCCCGCGACTTCCTCCGATTTTTCATTCGCAGTCGTCCTTCCTCGAACCGACGGCGTTCCTCGTCATCCGTGAGCTCGAGCGGGGGAACGGGAACGGGTCGGCCGTGATCGTCCACTGCCACCATCGAGACGAACGCCTGCCCTACAACGACGGGCAATCCGCGCTTCAGATCCTCCGCCCGTACGTTGACCCAGACTTCCATCGAGGATTTTCCCACCGCTGTGATCACGCCCTCGAAGGTAACGATTTGACCCACATGGACCGGCGATAGAAAATCGACTCGGTCAAAGGAGGCGGTCACACAAGTCTCTTTGGAGTGACGCGTGGCCGTTACGTAAGCGACGCGATCGATCTCGGCGAGAATCTGCCCGCCGAACACATTGCCGGTGAAGTTGGCGTCAGTCGGGATCATCAACCGAACGACCGAGGTCCGACTGTCGGAGGCGCGTTGAGGAACCAATTCGTTCACTGGGTGCGCGCTCGCCGGGAGGGGGTGTGCAACCCCTTCCGCGACGTCCGGAGCCTGCATGGAGGTAAAGCCTTTCGGAGTTCGAGCCCCGGTCCGATTTACCGGCGGGGGCGCCGAGAGAGCATTTAGACAATGCCTATATAGGGGCACCTTTTGGCCGCGCCCGGAGCCCCACCGCATGGCACAGAAGCCCCACCTCAATATCGTCTTCATTGGCCACGTTGACCACGGAAAGTCGACGACCGTCGGTCGTCTTCTCTTGGACACGGGCTACATTCGTCAGGAAGAGATCGACAAGTTCCGCGCCGAAGCTGAGGCGAAGGGCAAGGCGACGTTTGAGTTCGCTTGGGTCATGGATGACCTCAAGGAGGAGCGCGAACGCGGGGTCACGATCGATATCGCGCATCGGCGATTTGACACGCAGAAATATTACTTCACCATCATCGACGCCCCGGGTCACCGGGACTTCGTCAAGAACATGATCACGGGGACGAGTCAGGCCGACGCGGCCGTGCTCGTCTGCTCGGCGGCCGAAGGCGTCCAGGAACAAACGCGCGAGCACATTTTCCTCGCTCGAACCCTGGGCGTCTCCCAGCTGATTTGCGCGATCAATAAAATGGACCGTCAGGAAGTCAAGTACGCTGAAGCCAAGTTTAACGAGGTCAAAGAGGAGCTCACCAAACTTCTCAAGAACGTCGGCTTCAAGGTCGAGCAACAGGTCGTCTTCGTCCCAATCTCGGCGTTCAAGGACGATAACATCAACAAAGCGTCCCCGAACATGGCGTGGTTCAAGGGACCGACCTTGCTCCAAGCTCTGGACAATCTCAAGGTCCCGGAGAAGCCTACCGAAAAGCCGCTTCGTCTTCCCATCCAGGACGTCTACACGATCACCGGAATCGGGACTGTCCCCGTCGGCCGGGTGGAGACGGGAAAAGTCAAGATCGGGGACAAGATCATCTTCGAACCCGGCGGGAAGACGGGGGAAGTCAAATCGATCGAGATGCACCACGAGGCCGTAACTGAGGCGACCCCCGGCGACAACATCGGATTCAACGTCCGAGGCATCGACAAGAACGATATCCGACGGGGCGAGGTGGCCGGACCCAGCTCGAACCCTCCAACGGTCGCCGAGAGCTTCATCGCGAACATTCAGGTGTTGAACCATCCGTCGGTCATCACCGCGGGCTACACCCCCGTGTTCCACTGCCACACCGCTCAAGTCGCCTGTGAGTTCACGGAGCTTCAGAAGCGATTGGACCCGAAGACCGGGCAGGTCGCCGAAGAGAATCCCCAAACGCTCAAGACCGGCGATGCGGCGGTCGTCAAGATCACTCCCAAGCGACCGCTGGTTATCGAGAAGTACAAGGAGTTCCCCCAGCTCGGCCGCTTCGCCGTCCGCGACATGGGTCAGACCGTTGCGGCCGGGGTCGTGATCGACATCAAGAAGCGCGAGTGATCACGGGCGCGCGTATTTCCCGATCGAACCAAAGGAGAGACGCGCAATGCCCCAGAAGGCCCGGATTTCCTTGAGCGGCCAAGACGCGAAGAAGGTCGACTCGATCTGTAAGATCATCCGGGAGATTTCCCAGAAGACGGGCGTATCGATCGCGGGGCCGATTCCCCTACCCACGAAGCGGCTGAAAGTACCGGTCCGGAAGGGCCCAGACGGCGGCGGCTCGAGTACGATCGACCATTGGGAGATGCGGATCCACAAGCGGCTCATCGATATCGACGCCGACGAGCGCGCGCTCCGCCAAGTGATGCGGATCCAGGTGCCCGACGGTGTCAATATCGAGATCGTGTTGACCAGCTAGGCTTCGATCGTGTTCGCCCCCGGCACGGGCCGATTCCTGGGCCTGGGGGTGGCTGCGCTCGTCGCACTAACCTTTCTGTGGCTCTTTCGGGGGACCCCGCTTCCGCTCCTCTTCGTTCCCCTCCTCCTCCTCGGGTGGGTGCTCTGGGGATTCTTCGCCGAATTCTTCCGAGACCCTCAACGATCTCCGGGGGCGGGCATCGTGTCGGCGGCCGATGGACGCGTGCGAGCGGTGACGCGCGACGGGGATCAATGGCGCGTATCCGTCTTCATGAACGTCACCAACGTTCATGTCAATCGATTTCCCCTCGAGGGCCGAGTCACGGCGGTCGAGGACTCGGGCCGCGGATTTCGACCCGCCTACCACGTGGAGGCCGCGCATAATCGCCAACGACGGTACGCCCTCGATACCTCCTTCGGCCGCGTGGAAGTCATTCAGATGACCGGGATCGTGGCGCGACGCCTGGTTTCCTTCGTCCACGTGGGGGATCAGCGGCGAAAGGGGGAGCGATTGGGAATGATTGTCCTCGGATCGAGGGTCGATGTCCTACTCCCGGCGCTTCACCTTCAGCCCGTCGTCGAAGTCGGGGAGCGCGTGTGGGCGGGATCGAGCACGATCGCCCAGGAATCTCCGTGACGGATCGGTGGCGCATCGCGGCGAATCTCGCGACCTTGGCCAACGCCCTGGTCGGGATCGGCGCGATCCTGTACACCCTCGCCGGAAACCGAGTGTGGGGAATGCTCCTCATCACGTGCGGGATCGCGTTCGACGGAATGGACGGCCTCTTTTCGCGTCGGAGTCTCGCTCCGACCCGAGGGTTCGGTCGGTTCGCCGATTCGGTGGCCGATGCGATTACCTTTGGAGTCGCCCCGGCGACCATTATCCTCGTCCACACGAACGATACGAGCCTCTGGAACCAGTACGCGGCGGCGGCCTGGATCGTGGCCGGGTTGTATCTTGCATTAACCGTGGCGCGACTGAGTTACTTCACGCTCCGAGGGTATCAACGGGCGGATTTCCTGGGCGCACCCACGCCGCAGAGCGCGTTGGCAATGATCCTCGTCGTCCTCGTGTTCGACGTTCCGGGATTCCTCGGTCCGACACCGTGGCTGTTCTTCATTCTCATTGCGGCGATCTCGGTTGTGATGGTCGTTCCACTTCCCTTTCCGAAGATCCGTCGCGGCAACCCCCTACGATCGGTGACGATCGTGACCGGCATCGCGCTCGTCTTCGCCCTGGTTCCGTTGCAGTTCCGGCCGGCGGTTGGATCGATCGTCTACTACCTCGCCGTGGTTGCGACCACCGTGGCGGCGGCGGGCATTATGCTCTATTACGTCTGGGGACCGTCCACCGTTCGCCCCGAGCCCTCTGGAATGGAAACCACGTGACCTCATGTCCCCTCCAATCCGACCCACGGCGACCCAATTTCATCGTGCCTCGCTGACCCCGCGAGAAGCCCTGCTGTTCGAAGCAGGGGTCAAGCTCGGCGGGGTCTTTCATCAATACCTGGGGATCCCGATCTCGAAGCGTACCGCGACGAGCGTGGCTCGAATGATCGAGCGGGCCGTCCAACTCCAACCGTTTGTGGTTCAGGTCCGGGTGCGGATCGACCCGAGCCGCGGGGCGCCCGTGGGACGTGGGCGGTTGGCCTATCGGTACCTCGTGGCGGAAATGATGTACGTTCGGGTGACGCTCCAGGACGGGCCGACCGAGGTCGTCGCGGAGCTGCGCCATCGGCCCGAGCTCCACTATTCGCTGATGAGTGTGACCCAGGTCCGCGGTCGTGCCCGTCACGCGCGCTCCGCCAGCGGCGTGTAGATTAGGTCCGTCGGCCCGATGTAGCGCGCCGTCGGCCGGATGAGGCGAAGATCTTGGTATTCCTCCAGCACATGCGCCGTCCAACCCGCGACCCGGCTGAGGGCAAAGATCGGCGTGAAGAGGTCGGTGGGTATTCCGAGCAATGAATAGACCGAGCCTGAATATAGATCGACGTTGGGGTACAGCCCTTTCTCGCGATGGACGACTTCTTCGACGCGGCGTAACAGCTCGTAGTAATGGAGATCGCCTTTGGCGGCCCCGAGCTCGTGCGACCACTTGCGAAGGATCGTCGCGCGCGGGTCTTCGACCTTGTAGATCCGGTGCCCAAACCCCATGATCCGTTCATGTCGGGCCAGCCGAGCCGTGATGACCTCTTCGGCGCGCTCGGGCGTCCGAATCTCCTCCAGCAGCTCCATGACTCGTTCGTTCGCGCCGCCGTGAAGCGGACCCTTGAGCGTTCCGATCGCGCTCGTCACCGCCGAATAGAGGTCGGAAAGCGTCGACGCCGTGACACGGGCCGCGAACGTGGAAGCATTCAACTCGTGGTCGGCGTGTAAGATGAGCGCGACGTCCATGGCACGCGTCTCGAGCTCGTTGGAGGGCTCGTTGCGCATCGCGAAGAGCACGTACGCCGCGTGCGTCAAGTCGGGACGGGGCGGGAGCATAGGAAACCCTCGTCGTCGACGGTGGACATAGCCCAAGATCGTGGGGAGGACCGCAGTCAATCGTTGGGCCCCGCCGATCGAACTGGCTCCGGGTTGAGTTTCCCCCGGCTCGAAGATCGCGAGGGCGGATACCGCGGTGCGGAGGACGTCCATTGGAGCGCTGTCGGGCGGCATCGCGTCCAGGATCCCCGCGACCGTCGCGGGGAGCGTCCGCAGCGAAACCAGTCGCTGTTCCAGCTCACGAAGTTGGGCGGTGTTCGGCAGCCGGCCGTACCAGAGGAGGTACGCCACTTCTTCGAAGGTGGATTGGACGGCGAGCTCGCGAATATCGTACCCCTCATAGATCAGCCGCCCCCCTTTCCCATCGATGAAGCAGATGCGGGATTCCAGCGCCACGACGTCCTGGAGCCCGTGTTGAACCGCTTCGGAAGGGGGGGTAACCGCCATGCCGCCTCCCGAGCCGCGGGCCAATTAATCGGTTTGCGTCGTGGCCGGGGGTTTAGTTTCTCGAATCGTCGGGGTCGGCCCGACGACTATCGGCGATTCGCGGTGCCGCGCATGCGCCATGCTCGCGGCGGTCCAGAGCGGAAGCGATGCGAGCAAGGCACCCGCGGAGACCAGGAAGACGAGTCGGAAGCTGCCAAAGATCGAAAGCAATTCGGAGGTCAAGGCGCCTCCGACGGCGGCGACTCCCCCCAAGGCGCTGTTAATCCCGAGGAGCGATCCAGCATCACGGTGCTGTACCGCTCGGAACAAGATCATCGAGGAGGCGGTCGAATAGAGCGCGATCGCGCCTCCCAGGATCCCGAAAACGATCAGATTGGCCGAGAACGCTCCCCCCGCAAAGAACGTGATGAACGTGAAGGCGCCGACGATCAGGTACCCGACGCTCCGGACGTAGGTCGAGCGCTGCACGAGCCGATCGGCTCCCCAGCGGGCTGTGAGATTGCCCGAGATCGGGAACATGATGCCCTGCGCCGTGTTGTTCGAGAAATTGATCAAGAAGATCGACGCGGCGCCTAATCCCAACGCGTACAAGTACGGCGTGTAGCTGATGTTGAAAAGATTCGCGCTCAGATTGAACAGAAACATCGCCCCAAAGATCAGCGGAAGCTCGTGGCGGACCTCGGCCCGGATCCACCGAGTCAAGCGACCGAACGCGTCGGCACTGACTCGGGGTCGCCGCGGGAAAAAAGGGATGGAGAGGTGAAACGAACTCGAGAAACGGACGCGGGAGTGCAGGCTCTCCGCGTGTTGCGCTACGTTCGCGATTTTCAGATTTCGCTTGGGATCTTGGACTCCGAACCAAATGACGACGGCTGATACGGCCGCGAGGGCGGCCAGCACATACAGGAGCGATTGGAGGGCGTCGTCGCGAATGACCCAAAAGTATCCGATTAGGAGACCGGCCATGGAACCCAGGATGCTCATTTCCTGGAAGGACGCGTAGGCGTTCGCTCGCTCCTTCTCCGTGAATTTTTCCAGGATCAGCAGATTCGATGCGCTGGTGCCGGCGGGCGCGAGCACGCCGACGATCGTATAGACGGCGAGGAGGATGGGGAGGGAAGCCACGTGGGTCAATACGAGATAGAGCGCGGCAAACCCCGCGTAGTTCACGACCAGCAGGGCTCGGCGGGCGGGAAAACGGTCCGAGACCCATCCCCAAAAGATGGACGAGAGGATTACGGCCGTATTGAAGAGGGTCGCGGCCAGCGCAACGCTGGCCCAACTGGAGTGGAGACTGATCAGGATGAGGAGGGGAAGGGCGACTCCGAATCCGCTGGTGGCGGCATTGATCGGTACAAACCCGAGCAGCCAGGGGCGCGCCAAAAGTCGACTTGGCCAAGTACGAATAGTGTGAAACGAATGCGCCATGACGGTCGTTTGGTAACGAATCCTAGAGGTTCGTTACTTAAGGGATGTCGAGCGCAGTGGAGGTCGATTCGCCGAGAGGGTTTTCTCTCAATAACCCTTATAAGCGAGGGCTGGTGTCGCGGACTCGTTTAACCGAGGTACCGACGGTGGCCATTGGATTCGTCCTCATTAGTACGGCTCCGGCCAAGGAGCACGAGGTGTACACCGAGCTCCTCCGGGTCAAGGGAATCGTCGAACTACACCCCCTTTTTGGGGAGTACGACTTGATCGCAAAAGTGGAAGCGGAGGATTTTAACGCCCTAGGCCAGCTGGTAGTCGACAAGATTCGGTCGGTGCCCGGGGTTATTGACACCAAAACACTGACTGGTATCAAGTTCTGAGGAAGTGGACCAACAAATGATGGATCTGATGGGTATCGGAGGCTCGATCGCGATCGGCGGCTGGCAGTTCCTAACGATCCTGTTGCTCGTTTTCGGACTTTTTCTCATTCTGGCGGGCCTCTTCACCGCCTATTTCGGAAGCGGAAAGAGCCGGACGATCGGAGTCGTTTTGCTAGTCGTAGGGCTGGTCGTCGGACTCCTGTCGGGGTACCTGTATCACTCCATGTTCACCGGTCAACTCGGGACGCTCGTCTTTGAGGCGTTCTTGGTGATTGTTGCGGCGGTCATTGGCGCGCTGATCGCGGTGGGCATTTTCCTCGTCGCGATCATGAAGTCGTAGGCCGAGCCCTCACGCCTCGGCGGACCTCCTCGTGCCGCCTCGACGCCCGTCCCCGATCGTCACCTTGACGACCGACGTCGGGGCCGCATATGCCGCCCAGATGAAGGGCGTCCTAAGTCGGTACATCTCATTAGCCCGAGTCGTCGACCTCACCCATGACCTGACTCCTCACCGAATCGAGGAAGCGGCATTCCTGTTGCGGGCCATGGCCGTCGAATTTCCTCCCGGAACCATCCACGTTGCCGTGGTCGATCCGGGGGTGGGTGGCCATCGAAAGCGGGTGGGAATTCAGTGTCAAGACGGTTCTTTCTTAGTCGGACCTGATAACGGGGTGCTCATGCCCCTCGCACGTCGGCTGGGAATCACCAGGTGTGTGGAGCTTCAACCCGATAGGATCGGGGGATCGAAACGAGTGGGAACGACGTTCGACGGACGGGATCTTTTTGCCCCCGCCGCGGGACGGCTCGCAAGGGGAACCGACCTCCGCCAGCTGGGACGGCCCGTTCGACCACGACCGTTCGAACTTCCCGCCGCTCGTTCGAGGAGATCGAGGATTGACGGCCAGATCCTACACATCGATCGATTCGGCAATCTTGTTACCAACGTGCCGACCGGATGGATTCCCCCGACGACCACCCGGCTTCGAGTGCGAATCGGCCGCGGAATCACGCGCAACCTCCCTTGGGTTTCGAACTACGAAACTCTGGGGCGGGGAATCGCGGGAGGTCTAGGATCGAGCTTCGGCCAGGTCGAGCTCGCCGTGGCGGAAGGAAACGCCAGCCGTCGGCTCCAAGCCCGGGTAGGCGACCCGGTGGCATTGTCGATTCCTAGGGCGAAGTTGCCCCGGCGTGCGAGAGACGGTAAATAGCGTCGTCTGTAGGTACGAGGGAAGACTCGATCCGGAGCGGGTCGGGATCGATGGGCGTATGGCGAATCGAGACTACTACGAGGTGCTGGGGGTTCCCCGGACCGCCTCTCCCGACGAGATCAAGTCGGCCTATCGAAAGCTGGCTCGGCAGCATCACCCCGACATGAATAAGGAGAATCCGAAGGCGGCCGAAGAGAAATTCAAGGAATTGTCCGAAGCGTACGAGGTGCTGGCGAGCCCAGAAAAGCGCCAGCGATACGATCAATTCGGGTCCGCCGCGGTGGAGAATGACTTTGGACCTCAGGGATTCACTTGGCAAAATTTCACTCACGCCGGAGACCTGGAGGATCTGCTCGGTTCGAGTGCGCTCTTTCAACAGCTTTTTGGCGGCGCCTTCGGTGGGGACCTTTTCGGGGTTCGAGGGGGGGGGAACGGGCTCGCTCAATGCGTGGTTCGGACGTCGAAGTCTCCGTCCGACTCCCGCTGTCCGCGGCTATCCGAGGGGCGACTCCGACCCTGGAGGTACCGCACGCCGGACCTTGCCCCGATTGCCACGGCACGGGAGCCAAAGATGGGACGGCGATTGAAACGTGCAGCGAATGTCACGGCCAGGGTCAAGTCCGTCGTGCGTCCAGTCGTGGTCACACGCAGCTGATCACGATTCTCGAATGCCCCAAATGCCACGGAAGCGGCCGAACGATTCTCGAAAAATGTCCGAACTGCCGGGGGAGCGGAGTGGTCCGGGCCGTGAACAAGATTCAGGTGACCATTCCCCCGGGCATCGAGGATGGGTCCGTGTTGCGACTCAGCGGACAAGGCATGGGCGGACCCGATGGGGCCCGATCGGGCGATCTGTTCGTCCAAGTTCTTTTCGAAGGCGACGAGCGCATTCGCCGGGAGGGAGAGGATGCCTATACGGAGGCGACGATCCCGCTCGCGACGGCCCTTCTCGGGGGAGAAGTCCGAGTGGGAACGATCACTGGGGAAGCGATGCTAAAAATTCCGGCGGCCACATCACCGGAATCGCAGTTCCGCCTCCGGGGCGAAGGGTTCCCTCGCCTGCGAGGCTCAAGCCGAGGGGATCTGATCGTTACCGTGCATATCGAGTTTCCGAAATCCCTCACGACGCGACAGAAGGAATTGATTCGCGAGGCGTTTGGGGCGAACGGAAATGCCGGAGCCGCTCGGAAAGGGATCTTTTCCCGACGGTCATAGACGATGGATCCGGACTCCGAGGAGCTTCCTCCTCCTCAACACTACTTCTCCGAACGACCTCGCACGCGCTCCGCACGCCGCGAGCTTCGATTTCTCTATCGCGGTGAACTGTTGACGTTCCTGGTTGACGCCGGCATCTTCGCTTCGCACGGGCTGGATCCGGGTACGGCCCTCCTTATCGAGAATCTGGAGCTCCGTCCTTCGGACCACGTCCTTGACTTCGGATGCGGTTGGGGCGCGATCGGAATCGCCGCGGCGAAATCCGCTCCGCAGGGCCATGTCTTGCTGACCGACGTCAATCGACGCGCGGTGGGTCTCGCCCGGGCCAATATCGAACGCAACGGGATCCAAAATGCTGAAGCCAGAGTCGGTCCGCTGTATCGGCCGGTTCACGGGGAGCGATTCGACGTGGTCGCGACGAACCCCCCCTATCACGTGGGACGGGAAACGGTCCTCGAGATCATTGGAGGCGCGCGCGACGTCCTTCTCCCCGGCGGACGACTCCTCTTGGTAGGTAAGGGCAGCCAAGGAATTCGTTTCTACCAAGAGTGGCTCGACCAGCAGTGGCCGGGATCCGTGGAAGTGCTCGGTCGACGTTCCGGATATCGGGTTCTTTCGGCCACTCGAGGCGCCCATCCGTCTCGGGAGTGACGTCCAGGTGCATTTCTAAAGACTGGCTCGCAAAATCGACTCGTAACGAACCCTTCTCGTCATACACTTCAACGTCTGGCTCGCTTCCATCCATCGGGGATAGGAGCCCGTCGGATCTCACGGAAGCGCCCGATCTTCGGGAGGCACGGCGGGCAAACTGTCCGAGCGAGCGAGATCCTGGTGGGCCCGTCGAACCCCGATGCCGCGGCCGAAGAGGAGGCCCAGGCTCGCCCCGTACAGCAGGTCGAATCCGATGAGAATGACGAGGAGAACGAGGGGAAGGGAGGTGGGAAGCGAGAAAGTTACCAGGGCTGCGGTCCCAAACAGAACGACCTCGATCCCGAGCCGGGCTACGAAGAGAATCAGGTAGAGAACGGGAATCACCCACGGCAGACGGTAGTAGAGCTGACCGCCCTCGCGGCGTTCGAAGCGGACCACCTTGCGCACATGCGGCGCCGTAACCCATGCGGCTGCCACGACGACCAGTACGTAAGGCCCGAGGAGTCCCCACGCGATCATTCCCCAAACTCCAAGCGCCACATAGAGCGTCGTCGCAGCGAACGCCCCAAAGAAGACGAGGGCAAACCCCCCGAAGGCAAACAGCCGAACCTCCGAGTAGCGGGCTCCTTGGATCATGCTGTAGGTTCTTCGCGCAACGATCAGTACGATGATCGCCAAAATGATCAACGAAGTTTCGACGCTACCGGTGGGGGGGGTGGACACGATGCATCGCTATTCTTGGGGTCATTTATCCGTCATGGTTACAAAAATTCCGGTACGCACGCCGAGGCGAGTTCGAAGATCGCGAGTCTTCGCGGTCTTGCAACCCAAATGCTTAAAAGCCACCTCCATCTCGGCGGCCCCGCCTTCGAATCGAGGTCGGGCGGCGCCGTCGGACGACCTCGATCAGGCAATCAGTAGGGGAGTGACTCTCGCGCCTAAGAATCCGAAAGACGAGCCGGCGACAGCGCCGGAGCCCGCGGCAGCCGAGGCCGCACCGGTTCCGGAAAAGCCGGGCAGGAAAGAGAAGGGCCCCAAGGGCGGTAAAGAGGGGAAGGACGCGAAAGAGCCGAAGGGAAAAGGAAAGCCCGGGGGCCCGGGGGCGCCCGGCGGAAAGGGCGGTAAGCCCATCCCGGACAATCCCAACTTTCGATACATCGTTCGGGTCTCCAATACCGACTTGGATGGACGACGCGCAACCGCGCTAGCTCTAACGGGCGTTCGAGGCGTCGGACTCCGGATGGCCGAGGTGGCCTGTCGGCTCGCTCAGGTCAACCCTACCGAGATGATCGGCAATCTCCCCGAACCCACCGTCGACGGAATCGAGACGATCTTGACTGAACTTCCGTCCAAAGTACCTCCATGGATGGTCAATCACCCCAAGGACTACGTGACGGGGGAGGTCGCGCATTTGATCGGCCCGGATCTCGAGACCTCCCGGCGCGACGACGTCAATCTGATGAAAATGATCCGGTCTTACAAAGGCGTTCGACACGAGCGGGGTCAGAAGGTCCGGGGCCAGCGCACGCGTTCGAATGGCCGGACGGGCATGGCCGCCGGCGTGCTCAAGAAGGCCGCCAAAGAGGCGGCCTCGGCGAAAACCGGCGAAGCGGCACCGGCGGCGGTCGCGCCCGCGGCTCCGGCCGCAGCGCCCGCCTCCGCGGCCCCCAAGAAGAAGGAGTGAACCGGCGATGGGCGATCCCAAGTTTCTGCGGCGCACCTACGACACCCCCAAGCACCCGTGGGAAGCCGTTCGAATGGGCGAAGAACGCAAGTTGCTCCAGAAATATGGACTCAAGAACAAGCGGGAACTTTGGAAAGCGCAATCCGTCCTTCGAGGCTTCCGCCGTCACGCGCGCGAACTGCAGGCCAGTTTACGTGCGGGAGAACCTCAGGCCCTGCGAGAATCCGAACAACTCCTGGGGCGCCTCACTCGACTCGGGGTTCTTCCCGTGGGCGCCCCGTCGCTCGACGACGTGCTGGCCCTCACGACCGAAGAGATCCTCAAGCGCCGGCTCGAATGGATCGTCTTCACTCGCGGACTGGCGTCGACCGCAAACGGGGCTCGCCAGCTGATCGTCCATGGTCATGTTTCCATTGGGGACCATCGAGTGACACGTCCCGGGTATCTTGTCCTGGGCAGCGACGAGCATCAGATCGCGTACGCCCCGACGAGTCCCCTCAACTCCGAAGAGCACCCGATTCGGATCGCCCTTCGAGAACGTCCCGCGACGCATGATGCGACGGCAGCTCCCGCAAGTGACGGTGCGTAATCATGGCGAAGATCGGGATCGCGCATATCTACGCGAGCTACAACAACATTCACATCACGGTCACCGATATTACCGGCGCCGAGACCTTGACGAAGGCGACGGGCGGAATGGTCGTCAAGGCAGCCCGGGATGAGTCCAGCCCCTACGCCGCCATGAAAGCCGCGGATCAGGTCGCCGCGACGATCAAAGAAAAAGGCTACGACACGCTGCACGTCCGCGTGCGCGCCCCGGGTGGGAACAAGTCGCGATCTCCGGGGCCCGGTGCCCAGGCGGCAATCCGTGCGCTGGCACGCGCGGGGATCAAGATCAATCGAATCGAGGATGTCACGCCGGTTCCGCATGACGGAACCAAAGCAAAGGGCGGCCGACGGGGCCGCCGGGTGTAAAATGGAACTTACAATCAACGAGCTCAAACCCCGGTCGCTCAACCTCGAGCTAGGGGCCACCTCGGCCGCCCAGATCAACGCGATCCGACGGACGCTCCTGGCCGACGTCCCCAAGCTCGCCATCGAGGATGTCGAGTTTCACCTAGGGCCGATCCGCGACGAAGCG
This sequence comes from uncultured Thermoplasmata archaeon, assembly GCA_963749195.1. Classification (GTDB taxonomy): domain Archaea; phylum Thermoplasmatota; class Thermoplasmata; order Lutacidiplasmatales; family UBA184; genus Lutacidiplasma. The sequence goes on along the minus strand of CAVVLX010000007.1, from coordinate 618,504 downwards.
TCCGGAAAGGATTACGATTCGTCGACGAGCATGTTTGACGAAGCCGTGTCGCTCCGGCTGGGGCTCCTCCCGATCCCGACGGATCTCGGGCAGTTTCGACGCAAGTCCGAATGTGATTGTGGAGGCGCCGGGTGCCCCCATTGCCAAGCGATGTACTCGATCGACAAGAAGGGGCCGTGCACCGTCTACGCGAAGGACGTGGTTCCGTTGGGTGATGCCAGCCTGACGATCCTCGAACCCGATGTCCCGATCGTTCGTCTGGGAGCCAAACAAGCGCTGCTCGCCTACGCGACGGCCGTCGTGGGCACGGCGCGAGAGCACGCGAAGTGGGGCGTCGCCCACGCGGTCGGCGTGTCGCCGCGCCCGCATATCAAGATCCAAAAACACGCCGGTTGCTCCGACGCGTGCCTGAAGAAAGCCGGTCAAGCTTGTCCAGTGAACATCCTCGAATTCTCCAACGGCAAGCTTTCGGTTACCGATGAGACCAAGTGCATTCTCTGCTGGGCATGTGAGAAGAGCTGCGAGCACGGGTCGATCAAGGTCGAGCCGGACGAAGAGAAGTTCTTCCTCACGTTTCAGACCGATGGCTCACTCAGCGCGCGAGAGACGTTGCGCTTTGCGCTCAAGGATCTCAAGCGCCGCTTCGAGGAACTGCGCGAGGCGGTCCAGGCGATCCCCTAACCCGACGGCCCGCCGCCGGGGTCCAGTCGAATCGTAACAACGCTCCAATCCCGCCCAGCGACGCCAACCGTCGACCGGATTCGCCTTCGCTGCGCACGATCAATACGTGGGCGTGTTGAATCCGCGCCCGATCGAGGATCTGCCCGACGGTCGGATCGGCGAGACCTGACTCCGACACGAGCAATGTTTCGACGGCCCCCAGTTCCGATGCCTCCTGAACTTCCGAGACCCCCACGGCCGCTCGGCTCCCGCCCCCAAGACGTTCGATGAGTTCCTCCACGAGTCCGGCCTCCTCCGCGGCCACGCTTCCGAGGAGCGCCTGCGTCGCCTTGCCCGAACGGAGCAGCTCGTCGACGCCCACCCGGCCGGATTCGGCGGTGGGAAAGACTTTGAGAATCTTCCGGAGTCCTGGCTCGACTTCGGTCAGTCGTTCGGCAATCTGTTCCTTCAGAAAGCCCGGACCGGCCACGATCACACTCTTGGCCCCTGGAACCTCGCGGCGGAGGAGCTCGACGACTTCGGCCACATAGGCGGAACGATCTTTTTCTCCCTGACCGCCCGGGTACCGTTTGCCGGCGATGGTCCGACGTAGATCGGCGATCGGCTCGACCGAACGACCTCGAAGCCGGACGAGCGAGGAATCCCCCCAATCGACGGCCGCGATCAGGACCGTTGGATCCCCCCGACTCGCCAATCCTTCCTCGAGCAAGGCCCGATCGGCTCCGCTCAATTCCTCTTTTTGGACCGTGAGCTCGTCGCCCTCCGTCAGGTCTAACGTGTGGTGACGACCAATATCGAAGGGTCCTTCCACGATCGGTCCGGTGACCCGAACATGCTTGGAGAAACCGTGGAACTCTACCTGCTCGGCTTGCAGGACCAACCACACCCGACGACGCTCGCGGTGGGCGCCGGGAACTTCCTCGGGTGCCTCCGGGTCCCGGCGAGTCGTGGAAGCTCCTACGCGCTCGCCCGGATGCACGAGTCGAGCGATCCGCCACAAGTCGCTGGGAGTTTCGAGCCGGAGTTTCAGGAGTCCGGTGGAGGGATCCTGATGGAGGAGCCGCACGGTGTCTGCCTCAGCGCCGGACCGTCTTCGGCTACATAGGGCCTGCTTCCACGAGCGCGTCTCGTCTTCGACGGGTCGATTCCGACGGCGACCGACTTCGGTGGAAGGAGGAGACTCCGAACCAGCTCGGCGCGAGTTTCGGAAGTCTTATGGTAGAGGGTTCGGCTCGGGGGTCCGGAGGGACCTTTCCTGAGCCGGTATGGGACCCTCCTCAAGAATCGCTCGTTCGTTGCGCTGCTGATCTCGGGCGCGACCGCTTTTTCGGCGCCTTCGATGATTGTCGTGATCCTCAGTTTTTCGATCACCATCTCGTACCCCGCGGCGGACCGCGGGAGCTACGCCGCGCTCGCGCTCGCCTTTCTCGGATTGTCGGCGACCGTTCCTACCCTCGCGTCGGCCTTCGTTTCGGGGACTCTGGCCGACCGGATCCATCGCGGCGTGTTAATGCGATTCGTCAATCTCGCCAGCCTTCTCGCCACGGTCGGTCTGGTGGCCGTGTTCGTCGTTCGACCCGGAGGTACCGTTTCGCTGCCGGGACCCGCGGGTTTCTATGTACCGGTCTGGACGGTGTTGGTCTATCCCTTGTTCGCCATCGTGATCGTGGGAACGACGATCTTTCGACCGGCGTTCAACGCGGCGGTTCCCCAACTCACCACCACCGATCACCTATCGGCGGCCAACGGTCTCGCATACGCGGTCGCGGCCGTGTTCGCCGGCGTCGGACTCCTGGTGGCCGGTACGTTGCTCACGGTCTATCCCGAAGCCTGGGCACTCCTTCTCCCGCTGGGTTATCTGATCGTGACGCAGTTCACGCTCGCACTCGTTCGATCCAATCTCTCGGTGCGACCGCGGAGCGCCCTCCAATCGTTCGGCACTGAAGCGGTAGACGGCTACCGGTATCTATTCCGACGTCGGGAACTCTTCGAGCTGACGATCGCGGGGCTCATTCTCAACTTTCTGGCCGCCATTGCGACCGTCGAGCTCGCCCTGTATGTCGTGTCCTGGTTGAATCTGACCCAGGGGATCTGGTATGCGGCCCTTGCGGCCGCGGCCAATGCCGGAACGGCCGTAGGATTCGTGGCCATTGCTCAATTCCGCTTCGAACGACTCGCCGGAAAGACCATCATGGCCTTGACGGCGATGATGGGTATCTTCATCGTCGGGCTCGGTCTGTCCCACTCGATCTGGCTCGCCTACCCGCTGATTTTCCTGTTCGGGTTGGCGGCGGGGATGAGTAGTACGGTCTTCTTGTCCACCGTCCAAGCGACCGTTCCCAACGAAATGCTCGGCCGAGTCTTTGCGGCGGATGAAGTGGGTTCGTATGCCCTGATCCCCGTGGGGCAATCCGCCGGCGGCCTCGTTACCGTGGCCGCCGGTATTCAGGGCGCGTATCTGTTCGCCGGCGGGGGCATCGTCGTTCTGGCCATGATGATGGTGGCCGGCTTCCGACAGCTACGTCAATTTGGTTTCGAACCTGGTCCCACCGGCCCCGTTGTACCGCCTCCCGGGGCCATGGGAGTCGGGACGAGCGAAGTATCGGTCGAGGCGTGACCCGTTGGGAGTTTAAGGGATACTGGAACGGGGGCGAGTATCCCGAGAGCTTTCAGGTCGCACCAAAGGATCATTGGGCCTAACGTCGGAACAAAACCGAACTTTCGATACAGTTCGAATGCCCCCGTGTTTTCCTCGGTCACGTTCAAGCGAGGGATTCCCTTCTCGCTCGCTCGGATCGCTTTCAACGATTCGCTCAGCAGCTGCCCTCCGATTCCCCGTCGTTGGTGAGCCGGATCGACCATCACGTCGATGATGAGCGGTCCCCCGCCAAAATTCGTTACCAATATCGCTCCAACCAACTCCGTGCCCTGCCAGGCTACCCACGATGCCGTGCTCAGGAGCTCTCCCCATTCCCCCGTCAGAATTCGTCGAAGGTGTAGAACGGCATCACGAGAGGGATCGGGATCCTCGGCGAACAGGAATCGGTCGATCCCGGACGCATACGCGCGTTCGTGAAGGTCGCCCAAGGCTCGCTCATCAGAAAGTACGACCGGCCGAAGCGAAACCTCTGGGACGGAGGTTCTTGGGGGAATTTCGGCGGCGGGGAAATGCTTCATCTCCCAACGAGAAAATCGAGCGAACCCGAGTTCGCGGAAAATCCGGATCTCTTCGGGCCATGGAATCCCTTCCAGACCCGACACGCTGATGACGAGGGGACCCTCGGATTCGCGAGGAGCTCGGAGTCCGTGGAGAAACCATCTCCACCCTTCTCGGGTTCGTCGATCGGGCTTTAGATAGAGGAGCGTCGCGTTGCGGCCCTTGCCCGGTACCGAGTCCTCGATCGCGAACCCAATGGGACCGGCGAGCCCGGGAGAGTAGACCACGCCTCGCGCCGACCCCGACTGCAGTTCGCGAAGTGTAGAGGCGATCAACGCCGCTCGGTCTTCCCCGTCACGGCCCGGGGGCTGATGGCGCAACTCTTCGAGCCAGAGACGGACTTGCGGTTGTCCCTTTTCCAATGGCAAGAATTCTGAGATCACAGGGAGTCGATCCAGGCTCTTCGGATAAGGCTGCTTCGGGCGATGGCGTCCCATCGGAGATGATAGAGATCAGGGTGCGATCGGAGTCTCCTGACCTCAATCCCGGGCCCGTAGTCGTCGTTGAACGGCATTGCTTCGAAGCTCGCGCAGCGCGTCCGATGCGATCCATCGGGCCGATGGAGTAGCCTGCCGATGAATCCGGGCCGCCGCCTTGAGGGCGGCCGAGTTCAGGGAGCGGTTTCGCTTTCCGATCTCTCGCAGCGCCCAATTGACGCCCTTTTTCACGTACTTTCGAGGGTCGTCGGCTTCCCGTTCGATCACGCCTAGAAATCGGATGAATTTCGAATCGGGCGCGGTTCGATCGTGGACGGCCAATTTCGCGACGAGCGCGAAACTGGCGCGCTTGACAAACGCCTCCGGGCGACGGCTCCATTCGAACGCTTTGCCCCAGGCAAATCGAGTCTTCGAGAATAGATCCTGGCAGGCGCCATCGCAGATTGCCCACGAATCGAGGTCCCGTGCCCACCGCTCGAGCTGTCGCTCCGTTACCATCTCTGGATCGTCGACGAGGCAGGCGAGCAGCCGCGCCTCGAAATATCCGGTACGCCACAACCGGAGAGCCATGGAGTGATTCCGTCCGGCCCCCCGAGCAACGGCCTGAACCTGCCGCGTATCCAGCCCGAGCAACCGGGCAGAGTCAATCCCGAATTTTCGCATGCTCTGGATCGTACGAGCATTCCCATGCGTCCGTAGGAACTGCAGAATCTCGGGGAGCCGCGCGACCGGCTTCGGTGAGGACCGGCCCTTTGTCACGGTCCAATCCTGAAGTCGAGCATTCTAGCCACCGGTTCGACCGAGAAGATGGAAACCTTTTAGCTTCCAGTTTCAACGACAAGGGGTCGCCGAACAAATCCGTAGCGACGCCATGAGGTCACCGTCCAATGTCCACGCCACCAATCGTTACTGAGGCATTGTCGAAGACCTTCCCGGGCGGCGTGAAGGCGGTGAAAGAGGTCAGTTTCACCGTCAAGGAAGGCGAGGCGTTCGGGTTTCTGGGGCCGAACGGCGCCGGAAAGAGCACCACCGTGGGCATGCTGACGACGCTGCTCCGGCCCACGGGGGGTCGAGCGTTCGTTCAAGGCATCGATGTGACTGCGGACCCGGATGCAGTTCGTCGGTGCATCGGCCTCATCTTTCAAGAGACGACTTCCGACGATGAACTTACGGGGCGCGAGAACTTGGAGCAGTCGGCGGCGTTGTACGGAGTCCCTCGAGGGGACACGCGTCGTCGGATCGATGAGCTGCTCGATCGGATGCAGCTCACGGAAGCGGCGGGCAGGGCGGTCAAGAGTTACTCCGGGGGGATGCGCCGCAGATTAGAACTGGCGGGGGGCGTGATTCATTCGCCCAAGATCCTATTCTTGGACGAGCCCACCTTGGGTCTTGACCCACAAGGACGCGCCGGACTTTGGGAATACGTTCGGAACCTCCGGAAGGAGTCCGGAATGACGCTGTTCCTTACCACCCACTACTTGGACGAAGCCGACCAACTCTGCGACCGACTGGCGATCATCGATCATGGCACGATCGTCGCCGCGGGAACCCCGGCCGAACTCAAGGACAAGGTCGGCGGGGACGTGATCACGGTCACCACCAACGACTCCTCGAAAGATCTTACGCCTACGCTCTCGGCCATCGCGGGCGTTCTCGGCGTTCAGCGCCAAGATGCAGGCTTTCGAATTAAGTGCCTGCATGGGGAGGAGATGGTTCCCGTCATCGTCCAACGCTGCTTTTCGGTCGGGGCCGCTCTTACCAGTGTCTCGCTGAAGAAGCCGAGTTTGGATGAAGTCTTTCTGGAATTCACAGGGCGGGCTTATCGGGAGGAGGAGGGGCCTTCTCAGACGGACATGGCTCTCCGAATGAACCAGTTCCGCGGACGGAGGCGTTGATGTACCGCGGTCTTTGGATCCTCACTAAACGAGAGCTCCTGGTTTGGATCCGCTCGCCGGCGGCGATCATCACGAGCCTGACTTTTCCCATCCTCTACCTGATTCTATTCGGGCAGGCGTTCAATCTCAACAAATTGATCCCTCCCAACTTGGTGGGGGCAGCGTTCCTAGGGGCGCCGGACTACTTTTCGTATTTCTCGGTCGGCATGGTCGGATTCGTCGCCCTCACCGCCACGCTCTTCGTCGGGGCCACCGTGATCTTCGACAAGCGATTAGGCGTGGTCAAAAAAGCGATCGCCGCGCCCATTCCCCGGTTTTCCATTTTCGGGGCCCGGTTGATCGCGGGCGCGTTGCGTCCCCTCAGCCTCGCGTTTCTCGTTCTCGGGTTGGCCATTTTGTTTGCCCACATCAACGGATTGGTCGGATTGACCGTGAACACCACGGTCACGGCGCTGGGCGTCGCCGAGCTCCTGCTCGCCATCCTGTTGCTTTCCTTGATGTTCACGTCCCTCTTTCTCGCGGTCGGCTTCGCGCTCGACAACCCCCAATCGTACTTCGGGGCGGTCAACTTGCTCAATCTTCCCGTCCTCTTCACGTCGAACGCCCTCTATCCGAGGACGACCATGCCCCCCTGGCTCCAGGACGTCTCCGCGTACAACCCGGTTTCGCTCGGCGTGAATGTCATGCGGGAGAATCTCTTCCCGGCGAGCGCGTATCCGTATCCACCGGAAATCTATTTGCTGGGACTGCTCGCGTGGGCCCTCCTCTTGATCGGAATCGCCTCGATCGTGGCGCGAAAGGCGCTCGCCGCCCGCTGAACGACCGGCCCGGAGCGAGCGGCGAAATCGCCGCGACTCCAATATCGGCCGATCGGGTCACGAGGAAATCGAGGCTTGCTCAGCCGTGGATCGGATCGTTGGTTCCACGTCGACTGGGAAGTTGACCGAATTTGCGATGAAACATTTTCGATGGGCTTCCTCGTGAAGCTCGATGGCCAGTTGCTCCGCGCCTTGGGAAATCGTGATGCGCGGCCGGAGCGTGACCCGCTCAAATCGACCCCCGCCGTCCGTCTCGATCTTCAGTATTCCGCTCGCCTCGTCCCGATAGTCCACGATCACGATCCCGCGAACCGAACAAAGATGGAGGTACCACAACATGTGGCACGCCGAGAGCGAGGCGACCAGCAGCTCGTCGGGATTGTACCGGGACGGATTCCCCCGAGGCGACAGGTCAGAAGATCCGGAGAGCTCCGGTTTCCCGACGAATTGGATCACGTGGTCGCGGGAATAGTCCCGATAGCCACTCGTACCGGTGCCCAGATTTCCGGTCCAGCGAATGACCGCTTCGTATCGATGCTCGCTCATTCGAAACGCTTCAACGTCCCCCTCGGCTTAGAATTGACGGTTTTTCAACGGCTCGCGAGCGTCGTACGAATATTGAAGGGGTGACCCAGCCACGACCGCCGCGCGGTCGATCGATCGAATTCCAAGGACCGGATCCTTCGCTCCGTTCACTGGAACCCTGGTTTGCGATCAGATGGGGTGAATCGCGCGCGTACGGGGCGGGATCGAGCAACCCTTTTGCCTCAGTAGGAGTCCGGACGATCGGCAAGCGACCGCCGGGGGGAGCTCAGTATGGCCGAACCAGACCCGGCGCATCGTCTCGATCACTTGATTGTCTTGATGTTTGAGAATCGGTCGTTTGACAATCTACTCGGCTACCTGTACGAACCAGGCGAGGTCCCCTCCTTCGAGGGAGTTCTCGGTCGAGATCTCTCCAATCCAGTTCCCGATTACGCCGATGATCCCACTCACCCATCCGTTTCCGTTCACCGCGCTCTCCGTATGGACACTCCGGACCCGGATCCTGGAGAAGAACATCCCCACACCAACACGCAACTGTTTGGAACCGTCCTCCCTGCCGACAACCAGTTCAAACGCGTGGAGGAGATGCAAGCCCCGTTCAATGCCCCCGAGGATTCGAGCGTGCAACCCTCCATGGACGGCTTCGTTGCCGACTACATCAACACCTTTCGAGTCGAGCGGGGGCGCTTGCCCCACTTCGAGGAGTACGCGCAGATCCTTTCATGCTTTCAGCCCGACCAGATGCCCGTGTTTTCGACCCTCGCCAAGGGATTCGCGTGTTTTGACCATTGGTTCTGCGAGGTTCCGTCCCAGACGTTTCCCAACCGATCCTTCTTTCACGCCGCGACCTCGTCCGGATTCGTTATCAACCGGCCGACGGAGAACTTTCCACTGCACAACGATGCCGAGACGATCTTTGACCGGTTGGAGGCGGCGGGCCTGAGCTGGCGGGTGTACTTCGATCCCCGTCAATGTGTTTCGATCACTGGGCTGCTCCACGCGCCACGACTCGCTCGCTACTTCGAGACCCGTTTCGGTTCCCTCGATGATTTCTTCCGGGACGCGGCGGCGGGAAAATTACCCGCTTACTCCTTCATCGAACCGAGCTTGATTCCTCCGCACACGGATATGCATCCACCGGGCGATGCCCGGCTTCGTCGACTTTTATTCTTCCTTCCGCGACCCTCAGCTCTCCGCGCCGGAGACGCGTTACTTGCGCGGGTCTACAACGCGGTCCGATCCTCGGCAACTTCGGACGGCTCCAACTTCTCGAATACGCTGCTTCTCGTCACGTTCGATGAACACGGCGGAACCTACGATCACGTCCCGCCTCCGCGAGTTCCTCCTCCCGACCCGAGTGCACCGGCGGGCCAGATGGGTTTTCGATTCGATCGCTCTGGTGTGAGGATCCCTACACTCGCGATCTCCGCGTGGGTGGACGCTAAGACCGTGGTGACTCAGGAATACCGCAGCACTTCGGTCATCCGAACGCTACGAGAACGCTGGGGGCTCGGGGCTCCGCTCACGCAGCGGGACGCGATCGCCGCCGACATTCGCCCCGTTCTCTCGCGGGAAACGCCCCGACTGCCCGCGGAGTGGCCCAGCGTCGAATCCGGACCTCCCCCGAAGCCACCCGGACTCCTGGACGAATTGCTGCGTCCATTTCCGTCGCTGGGTCGGCATCTGTTTACTGCCGCGCTCGCGTACGAAGCGCACAAGACCGGGGAGACCAATTCGATGGACTTGGAACGCACATCCCGATGGCGAGTGCGACGTCGAATGCGAAAATTGAAGGCCGCCGCGTTCCCCACCGTGACGAAGCAGGGTGACGGGTAGCGTTACCAGACCTACATTTTGTCTTCTTCCTTCCGCCGACGCCGTGCAGCTAATCGCGGGGCCAAAATCGCCCCTACGCACATGGGTCGAAGGTTTCGGCGATAGAATCCGGCCCCAGTCCAGGGGCGCGTTTCATTCCTCCCTCCTCCGTCCTTTCGTAAGGTTTATCTCCCGCGAATCCCATCAGTCACTTGTCAGACAAAGAAACCAATATTGTCTGACGGACAATGGTCGACACATCAGAGCGGGTGACGGTCCGTATCCCGCAGGACCTTCTCGAGAAATTGAAGCTCATTCAACAGCGCAAGGAGACTCCCACGATCTCCGATACCATCCGGGAAGGACTCGAACAATATATCGCGATGAACTTGCCGCCGTCGAATATCCGGAAAGTTGTCGTCGACTTATCGCGCCAAGATAACAGCCAGCTCGAAGAGTTCGTCCACGAGGGAAACTCGGTCTCGGTCGACGATGCCGTCCGCTCGGCGGTCCGTGAGTACATTCGGCTTCGGCTGGACCATGTGGGGAGCTCGACTCGGCACCCACGACGCGAGGGGGAGACCGTAGTGACCGCGGAGGACACCCCGCCTCGGTAAACCGGCTGGCAGGGGTGTCATGGACGATTCGATCGAGCACTGGGCGCATCTGGGTCAGCAGGCTTCGTTCGCCATCGTCGGGCTGGGGGGTGCGGGAAGCGAGGCCGTTCACGATCTCGTCGATCTCGGCGTACCGGGCGTCCGAGCCTTCGCCGTGAATACCGATGCCAAGCATTTGCTGCGGATGCGGGTGGAAGAGCGCATCCTAATTGGCCAACGCCAATTGCGCGGTCGCGGGAGCGGAGGGAACCGCAGTCTGGTCCTGGACGCCGCGCAGGAAAGCAAGGAGGAGCTGCTCCGACGTTTGCGGGGGTTCGAGATCGTCTTCCTCTTCGCGGGACTCGGTGGAGGCACCGGAAGCGCGCTCTTGCCATTTCTCGCCCAAGAGCTCCGCGCCACGGAGGCGCTCCCGATCCCGGTGGTTTTTCTCCCGTTCCAAGTCGAACTCGAGACGAACGCCGATCGACGCGCCAACGTCGAGGATACCGTCGGCGAGCTCGAGGAGATGGGCGGATTGCTGCTGGCGCTGGCGAACGAGAAGCTTCGCCGCTTCGAGCGATTGCCCTTGAACCGAGTTTTCCAAGTGCGAAATGCGTACCTTCATTCGATGGTCATGAGCCTCGTCGACATGGTCGAGAACCCCTCGCAACTCAACGTCGACCTGGCCAGCCTGAAAGGTCACCTACGGGACGCGGGACTTTCGACGCTCCTCTGCGGGGAGTATCATATCTCCGAACCCGAGCGGCTCGTCGAGCAAGCGATCCGAGAGACCCTACTGGACGTGCACCTCGCCGACTCCCCGTCGGCGCTGGTTCACTTGGACGGAGGCTCGAACTTGACGCTGAAGACGCTCAATCTGGTGCTCCAACACCTCCGAAGGGCGTTGGGGGAACCCCGGCAGCTGATTTTCGGAACGAGGCTGCATCCAGAACCACGCGAGGTCGTCCGACTGACCGCGGTCGTGGGAGGCCTTCGCGTCCGGTCCGTTCGGGAGGCGATCGGCCCCCGTGCGGATACACGGATCCCGCTCGTCAGCTCGTAGCCGGCCCTCCGTCGCCATCGGAGGATGCGCGGAGATCGCATTCGTTGTGAAGTATATCCAAGACCTGCGAGGTCCGAAGCGCCTTCGGGCCGACCGAGAGCCGGGGCACCCCACTCCGCTCCAGAATCTCCCTTTCCGCTTCGGAGGGGTCGTCGGGATCGCTCAGCACCACCGAGATCCCGCTCGCCAAGAAGGAGTGCGATCGCAGTGGCGCTCCGGCTTCTGTGAGCCACACCGTGTCGGGAACCCGAAGAGCCCGGTCGAGCTCCGTTAAGGGCACCGTGGGACCCACGACCATCCCCGGGGAGGACTCGACATCGTGGTCGAGGGTCGCCGAACGCACCAAGGCATTCTTGAGCAACGCGGCCGTCGATCGCTCGTCCGGATTCAGATAGCGAAGTCGAGCCCCGTCGATCCGGATGCGACGCGCGGGAGAACGGTCGGTTCCGGCGAAAACGAGCGTCATCTCCGTATCGCGGCGAAGGTCGTTCGAAAGGGTGAAGCTGGTCGAGACGGCCCGAGCAACCTCGTCCATTCGACCCCCTCCCCCGGCGAGATCGTTGAGCGTGAACTCGCCTTGGACGGGTACTCGGTGGACGAGGAGTAAGATCCGCCGCACGATCGAGCGCTACCGCTCGGCCGAGATACGGTTAACGACTCTCCCAGAGCCGGTACGCTAAAGCCCGCTCTTGCGACGCGGTTTGGGGGCCGCCGTCGCGGGCGCACTGGGAGCCGAGGTGGGGGTCTGCCGCCGTTCGAGCCAAATCTCATCGCCGAGCTCGTGGTACACGGCGTGAGCCGCCATCCCTGTACCGTGCTCGCCGTGGGGGAGCCGGAATCCGGCCGATCGCCCCGCGCCCGAGGAGTAGACGACATCCTTCTCGCCGGCTTCGGCCATTGCCTGGGATTCCTCGCGGGCCAGGTCGAAGATTCGGTCCTTTCGGAACATCCAGTAGTGAATCCGCCACTCGCGACCGTCGTAGAGCGTGGTCTCGTCTCGCTCGGTCTCGAGGATGCCCGTGTCTTCGAGCATGTAGAAGGTATCTCGGTCGTCGGGCTCGAGCACATTATCGATGATCCGTTCGTTGAAGCCGAAGAAGTTCAGCACGTGCGCGGCGATCGTCCGGGCGTCCTCGGGGCGCATGCCATCGTGTCCCACGGAGCGACGAATCGCCTTCGCCAAGGAATCGTGGTCGACCGGCCCCGCGGCAGCCAGAACGGCGTCCATCGGGATGCCGGCCCGGGTCGTGGTGATGTCCGCCTCAGTACGAAGGGGAACGGGGTTGCGTAGGGTATACCCCTTCCGGGCCTCCCGGCGGTTCCCGGCACCACTCGGTTCCATGGTGTAAGAACATCGAAAGGTGCGGTATTAATAACTTCCCGAGGCCGCTGGTTGCCGCTCTGACGGTGCCTCCGTCAGCCGGCGCGCCGAACTCTGCCGACCCGCTGAAGCGCGGCGACTCCGGGACGCCATTCTTCCTCCTCGATCTGGTATTCCACGTCGGAAAGTCGGTCCAATTCCTTCGGGAGTGGAAGGAGCGATTTTGTGAGGTAAACATGGGCAAAACCGCCCGACGACGGCCCCTTCCAACCCTCTCCCCGGTCGAGCGTCGCCCGATACTCATAATATTCCGGCGCTGGGACCATCCAGAGTAGGGTATCCGTGGTCCCCCGCCCGGCTTTCGGGCCTCTGGAATAGACCTGGACCCCGAGGTGTTTGAGAATCGGCGCGGGAATGTTGAATAACAGTCGATCTCCCGGTCGCGCCAGAGCCAGCAGACGGTTTCGAACGGTCTCGACGGCGAGGACTTCGCGACCCGGATGGGCGGCCAGCACTCGGACGATCCCCACGCCCCGAGCAAAGAAGGCGATCGTCCGGCTGGGCGTCCGCTCTCGACCCCCTTCCGGGTGGTATTGGATGAACTCCGCGACCTCCTGAGGGAGCTGCATCGTCAGCCACGACGGGTGAACGGCTTTCACCGCGACGTATTCCATAGAGGATTGGTCGGGGACCGGTGGCCCGATATAAGAAACCTGAGCCGGCAGGTCCCCACGTTTCACGTAGTGCGGGGGGAAAACGAGGTCAAGAGCTGGGCCACTTCGCGCAGGTCGAGAGTGTGCAACGTTCGGTCGGCTTTCCGCTCCATCGTAGGATCGTCACTGTTCAGGGAAACCCCTCCTCCGATTAACGGAAAGAGCGCGGCATCCGTGAGCTGGTCCCCGACATGGACGGCTCGGCGCGGCGGCACCCCCTGACGGGTCAGCAGGCGACGAAGGCCAGCGGGTTTGTCGGCGTGTATCCCCCGCGGCGCCTGAATCCGACCTTCGGAGGCGGACTGCCCGGGAGTCCCTTCGAAGTCATCGAACCCGAAGCGCCGAAGATACCATTCGCAGACGTAGGGGGGATTGTGCGTGAGGAGGGCGACACACGCTCCTTGTCCTCGCAGGGAGGCGACGGCCTCCGCGATCCCATCGAGTTTAGGAGTAGACTCCAGCGCTTCCTCGACCTCCTTCAGCGTTCGACCTTCGGCGATGCGGAGTAAATTGGTCAGATGTTCATCTTCGCCGATCTCCCCCGCGTCGATTCTTCGGGTCGTGGACTCAAACTCGGGAAGCCGGTGAAATCGCTGCGCAAGGAAGCGCCAGCCGTGAATCCTGGTGAGGGTTCCATCGATATCGAACGTCACGAGCTGCCAAGAGAGTGAGGTCGTCATCCCGAACCGCTAGCTCCGGCTCCCCACTCCCATGAAGATGCCTCCGACCCAGAGGAGCAAGATCCCTGCCCCAATAGTGGCGAGAACGCTGCCAGAGGCGGCGGCCGGAAAAAGTCGCAACATGAGGAATAGACCGATCAGAGTAAAGAGCAGCCCGAGCCCGATCTTTGTGGATTTGCTCAGACGGGGAGACGAGCGAGGAGGCGCGCTGGAGCGTTCGGGCCGAGAGGTCGAGTTCATGCCAACGGCCAACGAGGTTTTGGGGGATAACCATACCCCGCGGAGGCCATTCCGGGCGCGTCCGTCGGCCGGAGAGAGAAATAGGATCGTCCAATACGTTGCCCCATGGTCCGTCGCACCCGCGCTCGCTCTTCAGAACGCACTCCGGGGGCCCGACGGCCAGATCCGGAGTCGGGGGCATCCCGGGAACGAAAGATGCGCGCCCTCACAGAGCCGCTGGATGTTCGGCGCCGTCCCCGAACGTTCTATCCGGTGCTCGAGGTTCGAAACCCGATGCGGGGCACGGTTTACTCCGTCCTGGTGCCCGAATATCCGTCCCGAGAGAGCGCCATGTGCTCGTGTCCGGACTTCGGTCGTAGAGGTCTCGGAACCTGTAAGCACGTAGAGGCGTCGCTGTTGTGGCTGGAAGAGCATCGAGCGGAGGCGGCTCCCGACCCCGCGGCCCTCGACCCCGCATCGGTGGAAGAGTGCTGGAAGGAGATCGATCGTCAGATCGATCGGGTGAACTCCGACGCGCATCCCTCGCCCCTCACCGTCCGAGTTCCCGGTTCGATATTGTATCGGCGCCCCTCGCGAAACCTCGGCGCTGCCTCGGGGACCCGCCTCAGATGATCGGCCCTTCCTCGACTTCGGGCAACATGAACGGGGGCGGAGCTTCTTCGGGCGGAGGGACCGGGTTGAACTCTCCAGTGGCCGGCCGTTCAAGCGCGGAAGCGCGAACGTACGGGCGAGCCCCGATCGGCGATAGGATGGTGGTAATGAGACCGACGCCCGCCACGATCGTGAAGATCGTCGTCGAAAACACATGGAGGTCCAGCAAGATGACGGCCATCGCAAGTTCGACGGTACCTCGGCTGGTCAGCAAAAATCCCGCTGCCAGGGCTCCGTTCCGGGAGATGCGCAGTCCGCGAGCCACTCCTGCGCCCACGAAGAGCGTCGACAGAATGGCGTAGACCACCAATCCGCAGAACGCTGCGACGGAGACCCATGATCCCCCTAGGGTCCGGAAATTGGTCCCAAAGCCGACGAGCGCGAAAAAGAGGGGGATGAAGAACCCCCAACTGATCGCGTCAAACATTTGGCTGATATTGCGATGAATCTTCTTTCCGGCGCTCTCGGGAGTGATCAGCATCCCGGCGTAAAACGCCCCGACGATGAACGTCAGGCCTAGGTATTGCGAAAAAAGCGCGGACGCCAACCCGAGCACCACCACGAGGGCGAACGCCGCTTCGCGGGATTTCCAGGCTCTTCGAAAGCCGCGGACGACGCGGTCCCACAGGCGGTTTTCACGGAGCGCCCGAAGCAAGAAGTGAATGCCGAGGATCAGCCCCAGGAAGAGGCCGACGGTTCCGATCGAGAGCGCGATCGCCGACCAGGCGTTGCCCCCTCCCGTGTACACGCGGAGGAGGATGGCAAACACGGTGACGGCGGCGAGCTCGTTGACGATCGCGGCGTTCAGCATCAGCGTTCCAAATCGGCTGCGCGTCAGGCCGAACTCGCGGAGCATGACTCCCAACACAGGCAGCGCCGTGATCGATATCGACAACGCGATGAAGAGGTCCAGGGAAGTTCCCAAGCTGGGGTACAGGAGCCCCACCACCGCGGCACCCCCCAGGAAGGGGACGAAGAGCGTCGCCAGCCCCAGGACGGCGGCCGAAGGGCCGGTCGACCAGATCTGCTCGGGGCTCACCGAGAGCCCCGCCATCAACAGGATGAAGAACGTCGCCAAGGTCTGTAACCCGGTAAACTCGGACGTGATCGTCGTTAGCCCAAGGGAGGGCCCGAGCAATGTCGGACCAAGTGCCACCCCGACCAGAAGTTGTCCGACCAGTGCTGCCTGACCGAGATGGGTGAACAACTCGCCGACGAGGACAGAACAGGCGACGAGGAGAAACAGTCCGACAATGAACAGGGTCGTTGTATCAACCATGAGCGTCTCGCAGCCATGGGTTGTCGGAACGGGGCCGGGCATGAGCGCGACGGTATCGGCTCTGGAGGGGAGGGATCGCCGAAGCTCGCACCACGGCTACGCCTACGATGCTCCCATAACTAGCTTTGTTCCTGAGAGAAATTCCACCCGAGTTCGCGGGGTCGAATACCCTATCAGACTGGTTGCACCCCCCCCGGCATTCAGCCTCGGTCGAAGGGATCTACATTAACTCTTGAAAAAAAAGGGGGAGGGGGAAGAGGTTCTGGGAACGAGGGGGTACGATGGGTCGCCTACGCCGACATTCCCGGGGCGCCCTTCAAGGCCTTGACCTTGTAGTACTCCGGATCGACAATGACCTCGCCGTTGATTCCCATCGTCTCGATGGTCTTCAACGTCTGTCCACCCTGCGCTTTGGCCTTCTGCCAGTCCGGGATGGGGATCGAGAACTTCTTCTCGACTTCCGTCCGGTAGATCGGACCCGAGTTGTACGAACAGAATGGAATGACCCGCCCATCGGGAACCGCGTAGTGGATATCGCACCGCATCAGGCGCTGGATATCGTAGTCGTATGCGTCCTGGAAGTGCATGTTCCCTAGGTAGAGCGTGCGCCACGTGAATTTCGCAAGCGCCTCCTTGTTCCCTTCGGTAAAGATCCCCGCGATCACGCGAACACAGTTCTTCTCGTTGAGCCCCTCGGGGGCTTTCGAGAAGTCGAAGTACTTCGCGACGTCGTGGAGCAGGCGAGCCCCCGCAACGGCGGTGCGTACCCGAGCAAATCGCGCATCGCGGTACTTCTCGATCATCGCTTCGACGTTCTCGAAGAAGCCGTCGACGTCCATGAACCGCGGCAGCGGCGTGATCGTCTTGCCATCCTTGGAGATGAAGGCGAACGTCGCACACCCGCAACCGGGGTGCGTGGTCAACGTCATCTTCTCCTCACCATGGATGATCGAGACGAGTTCCGAGATCGGGGCGACGGACGGCACGGGGAAGAAGTCCGACTTCTCGAACGGTCCCTCGGTGCAGAGGATCCGCACCAGGTCCGACTGCGTGAACCGCATCTGGAAGCGATCCTTGTCAGGGATACGCGCCGTCAGCGCAACCGGTTGGAAGTTGACTCCGCGGACGACGTCAATGTTGTCGATCGCGAATTTGACCGTCGGCCAGATCTCTTTCTCGTTGAATCCACCCACCAGCGTCGGCACGAGGACCACGGAGAGGGGCTTATCCGGCTTGCCGGCAGCGAGTTCAGCTTGGGAAGAGTGCGTCTCGCGGGCGGCTTGGATGGCCTTCTGCTTCACCTTAAGCAGTGGAACTCCACGGACCTTTCGGTAGATCTCGTCGTCCAGGCCGTCGAACTGCAGGTACAGGGTGTGGAGACCTGAGTCCCGACAGGCCTGCGCAAAGCCCGGCTCGTTAGCGACCCGGATTCCGTTGGTCGCAACTTGGATCTGCTTGAACCCTAGATCGCGGGCCATGCTGCACGCGTCCAGGAACAGCGGACTGAGCGTCGGCTCGCCACCCGAGAACTGCACGGCGACCGTTCCAACCGGTTTCTGCTCCCGGAGCGTCTTCAGCATGAAGTGAATCTGCTCGCGGGTCGGTTCGTAGACGTAACCGGCGGCGTTGGCGTTGGCAAAACAGACCGGGCACTTCAGATTGCACCGGTTGGTCAAGTCGATGAGTGCGAGTCCCGTGTGCGACTTGTGGTGACTGCACATTCCACAGGTCGTGGGGCAGCCGCGGAACTTATCGTAGTACGGGTTTTCGTAGCCGACCCCATCATGGGCGTATACTTCCATCCGGAGATAGAAGTCGACGTCGTTCGAAATGATGTCCCAGAAATAACCATGGTTGCGACACGTCTTTTCCATGATCACTCGGCCGTCCTTTTCTCGGACGACTGCAGGGATGACCTTGATACACTCCGGACAGACCGACGCGGTCTTCCGCGGCAGTCCTCGCGGGGCCTGGAACTCTTTCATTACTCTTGCCGGCATTGTTTTTCCTCTGTCCCGGTCCTACCTTCGGGCAACGGACCTAAACGCCTCACCGACCGTGGGCTACATAATCAATCTGTCGTCGAGGCAGCGACAAATATTGCGTGCCGTGACGTGGGCTGGCACGGTTCGAGGCGCGACAACCTCCTCAATTTCGTGTGTTTTACATCGTACATCCGCTCGGAGAATCGCCACTGAATCCCCCAGGCTCTTATTCTTCGACGTGAATGGCTGCGAACCCTCATGAGCACTTCCAGATCGGCTCGCAAACACTCCCGGCGGCTGAAGCCGCCGGTACGCCGAGCGAAACGGAAGTCGGTCCAGGGATTCGTCGGTCGGGCGGGATCTCCGGTTCAGGAGCGTTATCCTCCGAAAGACCCCAGTCTGAGCGTAAAGGGCCCGCCCGCCCGGACCACGTCGGCTCCTCCTCCACCCCGGACTTCTCCCCAACTCCCGGCGGATTCCTCCGCAACCGCGAAAGAAGCGACGGCCATGCCGATGAGTTTAATCTCCTTGGAAAGGCCGTTTGACATTGACGAGTTCTCGCAACTGCTGGGGGAGACAACAATCCAGGTTACGGTACCGAGAGACCATCTCGCCGAAGTTCTGAAACGGATCTCGGAATTCATGGACTTCGGGATCTATGTCTACTCGATCAAAGTGCGGCCGGGACCCTCCGAACAATTGAAAGACTACGTCGTCGAACTTCAAAGGGTCGATTTCGCCGCTCAGAAAGGCGATTGGGTGGCCTTCGAGGACAAGGGGTCCTCGGACTCGCCGTTCGGGCCCACAGGCCATCGTTGAGGTCTCCCCTTCGGCCCGCGGCAGCAAGGCCGCCACGCATCGCCTAAGTAGTTCTCTCTTCTCGCGACCTCACGTTTCGAAGGATCGGATCATGACGGATACCGCACCGATGGAGGCAGAGATCCGCGCGCTGCGGGAGGAGATGCGCCAGATGCGAGACGAGCAACGCGAGCTGGTGCGGGCCGTCGAGCAGTTGACCCAGACCTTCCGCAACCTGGCAGTGCATCTCGGCATTGCGGCGGAGCCGTACGCGAAGCCGTCCAAGGGTGAGAAGGGGACCTCGGAACGCGATATCCCGGGATTCGCCTGAAACCGACGCCGCGCAAGAGCGTCGGGCGGGCGAGTCGTTAAGGGTCGCGTCAGGTGTCCGCGCCCTCCGGAAAGCAATCGGTGAGGTAGATTGGATTCGATCGAGATTCGCTACGGCGTTGGAGTGGAGAATCCGAACTCCCACTATGCCCAATTCACGCTCGACTTATCGAATTTGAACGGATCGACGGTGGACCTCGTCCTCCCGTCATGGGTTCCTGGCTCGTATCACATCGTGGATCCCGCTCGCCAGCTCGTTGGAATGACCGCGGCGACGGCGCCGGGAGGAGAATCGATCCCGGTCGAAAGAATCGACAAAGCGCGTTGGCGAATTCACTACGAAAGCCACTCCGCGATACACGTCGAGTACGCCGTCTACGGACGTCGGATGGAGACGGACGCGCTCGATTACTCCGACGAGCATCTCTTCCTCAATGCGGCGCGCTGTCTCCCATACGTCGACGGCCGAAAAGAGGAGCCGGTGGAACTCTCGATCCACGTCGCCGATGACTGGAAAATCGTCACGGAGCTCCAAGAGGTCGGAAAACACCCCCCGCGGTATCGGGCGGAGAACTACGACGACTTGGTCGACAATCCGATCGACTGCGGGACGCCGGTGCTGTTAGAAACGCTGCCGGCCGGGATTCCGCATCGAATCTCGCTCTGCGGGTCCGGGGGGAACTACGAGCCCCATCGTCTGGAAGAAGACCTCGGCAAGATCGTCACGGCGACGATCAAGCTGTTCGGCAGCTCCCCGCTTTCGCACTACACGTTCTTCTACCATCTCAACGACATCTCCGACGGCGGCTTAGAGCATCGCTTCTCGAGCTCGATGGTCGTGCCTCGCTCAACCTTCAAGCCTGCGCCCAGCTACCTGAGATTTCTCTCCGTCAGTTCTCACGAATACTTCCACCTCTACAACGTCAAGCGGATCCGACCGAAGGTCCTGGGACCCTTCGACTACACCCAAGAGGTTTACACGAAACTCCTGTGGGCAATGGAAGGTTCGACCGACTACTTTGCCGAACTGATCCTTCGGCGGGCAGGCCTGGTATCTCCTACGAAATTTCTCGAACGATGGGCCGAATCGATCCATTCCTATCTCGCGATCCCGGGACGTCATCGCCGGAGCCTCGAGGAGGCCTCGCTCCTCAGTTGGATCGACCTCTACAACCCCGACGAGGAGGCGGTCAATCGCAGCGTCTCGTATTACCTGAAGGGAGGGCTCGTTTCGATGGGCCTCGACCTTGAGATCCGTTCGCGCACCGAGAATCGAAGCTCGCTCGAGGAGGTGTTCCGGGCCTTATGGGCCGAGTACGGGGAGCGGGACGTAGGACTCGGCGAGGATGAACTCCTCCCGATCATGAACCGCGTCACGGGGATCGACCTCGCTCCGTTCTTCGCGCGTTATGTCTCGGGCACCGAAGCGATCGAGTTCGAACATTTCGCCGAGCTCGCCGGCCTTTCCTTCGGGCCGAAGCCGAAGCCTCCCGACGCCGAGGAGGAAGGGGAGCCGGGCTACCTGGGCGTGAAGCTCGAGGAACACGACCACCGACCGCGATTGACGCGGGTGCTCTCGGATGGGCCGGCCCGAAGAGCGGGACTGAGCCCTCGGGACGAGATCGTCGCCCTGAACGGCGAGCGGGTCTCGCACGCCGACTTCGCGAAGATCCTGCGCCGATATCCACCCGGCGCGACCGCCGAGATCACGTTTTTCCGACGCGGCTGGCTCATGACGCGCGCCGTTTCGATGGGGAAGGGCCCCCCCGAGAAATATTCGTTCGTCCCGCTGAGCGAGGCGTCCCCGCTTCAGAAAAAGGTGTATGAAGCTTGGATCGGGTCCAAATGGGAGCCTCCAAAGAGCGGGGCAACCGAGCGGGAGCCTTAATCCAACGTCCAGGATTCCAGCGGAGCGTCGCCTCCTCGGGTGGCCTGAGGGTCGAACGGTATCGCCTTCCGACCGTACCTCCACTCCCCCTCCATCGGATACAGGCGCCGCAGTCGCGTATCCGCCTGTCCCCCGATCGGCAGACGAGTCGGTGCATCAGTCACTTGGAGCGTCACGCGCACTCCGGGCGCGATCTCCATCAGGACGACCTGATAGGCTCCCGTTAGTTCGACCTGCGCGTCAAACTCCGTGGGTTGTCCGCCCGGTCCAATCGTCGTCGAGGCGAGGATGGTCCCCCCGTCCCGCGGGAGCTCCTCGGTCGCGAATCCCTGGGTGGCGTGGCACCTTCGACAGTACTCCTGCGGGGGAAGGGCATAGGTCCCACACGCCGAACACCGACTCGACGTAAACCTCCACCGGCTGGGAAGGTTTTCGATGTATCGAGGACGGGGAACGTATGCCCCCTCCGACACCCCGGAGCTGGCTCGGTCGAACGAGCGACGCCAGATCGACTCGGAGATCGGAATTCCTTCTTGCAGAACTTCGGAGAAAGGGCCGATCCACTGGGCCTCTCCGATTCGACGGACGGTCAGACGATTCGTCGATCCCGCGGTATGGACCTCGAGAGACCCCAGCGCTCCGAGGGGAACCTGTCGGACCAGTTGTCGAAGTCCGATCGCCGGACCGATGGTCGGCGCGTCACCCCAACCCCGAAACGGGCGAGCGCTGCCCTCCTTCGATCGATTGGTGGACTGGGGCGGTGCGGCGGGCAGTTGTAGGGACGCGGCTATCCCTTCCTCGGTTGGAGAAGATGGCGCGCCCCGCGGGTCGAAATTCGATTTCGGGCTGACTTCGCTTTGCGCAATCGAAGGCAAGGTCTCGACCGCCAGGGGAACGATGCCGGCCGCCTCCTCTACACGAAATGCAACGGCCCCGCCTCCGAAGGAGGGGGCAGGCTCGTCCGGGCGGGGCACGCCGATCTCCGCCGCCACTACGATGACAGGACCCGAAGCCGGGGGATCCTGCGCGGCGCGGACGAGCGCTTGGAAGAGGCCCAAACTCCCGGGAGGATAGCGATGGAGCACCACCCGACTGGAGCCGAGGAGCGTGGGAAGCCCCCAGGTCGCGGCCACGGGGTAGTCACCAACGAGGTGGAGTTGAGTCGGAGCGTCTCGAGCAGGCCTCGAGATCGCTTCCAGCCCGGCCGCCGCGAGCGTGAAGGTATCTTCATCGGGGCCAGGAACGCGAAGTGCCCCTAACTGATACGCCGGTACGATGGCGATCGCTCGACTGATCGATCGCATCACGTTCACTCGCGGGCGAACAGGGTTACCGTCGCGCTCGCGCCGGCGCCCCCCACGTTGTGGGTCAGCGCACGCTCGGCACCTGCGATTTGTCGCGCTCCGGCCGACGCCCGAAGCTGCAGATACGCCTCGTACGCCTGACTGGCCCCGGTGGCCCCGATCGGATGGCCCTTCGCCTTGAGGCCCCCGTCGGGATTCACCGGCAAGACCCCGTGACGTTGTGTCTCGCCCCGCAGGGTCATACCGGCAGCCCCGCCGGGATCGGCGAATCCGAGATCCTCGATCGCCACGAGCTCCGCGATCGTGAAGCAATCGTGTACCTCGAGCAGCGAGAGATCCTTGCGGTCGAATCCCGCTCCGTGAAACGCCTCCTCGGCTGCACGTCGCGTCGCTCGAAAGGTCGTCAGACGCTCGCGATCCTGCAAGGCGAGCGAATCTGACCCAGCACCGGTCCCCGCGATCCAGATCGGGGTGTCCGTAAACTTTCGAGCCCGTTCCGAGCTCGCGACGAGCAGGGCTACCGCGCCATCGGAGACCGGGCAGCAGTCGAGCAGCCCGAGTGGCTCGGCCACGCGGGGGGCGTTGAGAACGTCCTCGCGCCGAATGCGTTTCTGAAACTGCGCCTTCGGGTTCAGCGCCCCGTTCTCATGGTTCTTGACCGCGACCTCTGCCAAGGCTTCGGGGGAGGCATGGTATTCATCCAGGTATCGCGACGCGATGAGTCCGTAGACGCCGGCGAAGGTGAGTCCGGCCAATCGTTCCCATTCCGTATCTCCCGAGACGCCGAGCCAATAGCGACGCCGCGCCGATGTCACATCCGTCATCTTCTCGACCCCGACCACGAGGGCGACCGCGCACCGACCAGCGGAGATCGCCGCGACGGCGCTTCGAAGGGCAAAACCGGCGGAGGCACAGGCGTTCTCGACGCGTGTTACAGGGATACCGGGCACATGCGCTTCATCGGCGAGGACGGCGGAAGCGTTCCCGATCTGCCAACCCGAAAATCCCAAGGTGGCGAGAAAAGCCTCCTCGATCTCGGATCGGTCGATCCCCTTGTCCACGCTCTCCATCGCGGCGTCGACCGCGGAGCGGATCAACTTCCTCGGCCCGTCTGGAAGGACCCCGAACGGAGTGTGTCCGGCCCCAATGAGTGCGGCCCGCCGTGCGTGCATGCCTTCGCTTCCCGAACGCTCTTAACGGGCGTACGGTTGAACTCTATGAACTCCAGGGGAAGAAAATTGCCATCCGCTCCTTCTGTCGTCGTCGGGGTCTCGGGCGCGAGTGGCGCCCCGATCGCCGTGTGTGTGCTCCAGGCGCTCCGCGCCGCGCGAGTACCGGTCTCGCTCGTGGTGTCTCGTGGGGGGACTCTCGTGCTGAAGGAGGAGTGTGATTTGGACGCGCGCCTGCTCGAGCGCTACGCGCTCCGAACGTATGCCGACGACGACTTGGCGGCTCCCATCGCGAGCGGCACCCACCCGACTCGGGGGATGGTCATCGTCCCGTGCTCGTCCAACACGATCGCTCGAGTCGCCCTGGGTCTCGCGGATACGCTCCTCACCCGAGCCGCGCACGTTCACCTGAAGGAACGCCGCCCGTTGATCGTCGTCCCGCGGGAGACGCCCCTCAGCCCGATCTTACTCCGCCATATGACGCACTTGGCGGAGCTCGGGGTTACCGTCCTCGTGGCGGCCCCGGCATACTACACCCATCCGAAGAGCGTCGAAGAAATGACCAACTTCGTCGCGGGGCGAGTATTGGATCAGTTACACGTTCCGCATCGACTCTACCCACGCTGGGCGGGCAGGGCACCGTGACGGGCGAGCGCTCGAAGCGATTGCGCGCGATGTTTCCAACGCCGCTCGTGGGGATCGCGGCCCTGCTTGTGGCGCTGATCCTACTCACGCCCAATCTGCTCACGAACGGGTCGCCTCCCGCCGGATCGATCCTCGCTCAGGCGGTGTTGATCGTGGACCGTTCGCCCCAAGAGAATACGCTTCACTTCTACGTGCGCGGCCTTTCGCAGGTGCGATACGAGGCCATCAACGTCAGTCTCGCCGAGAACTACAACTGGTCCCTCAATACCCCCCTACCGCAACTTCGATGGGGGAATTGGACGAACGATAGCTACGCGCTCGAATTGACGAGTTCGACGGTGGCCAACCCGGTCGTCCTCAACGTGACGGTCACGTACACTTCCTCGGGATACGAAGTATTTGCGGGAATCCTGGCGTTCTGGGTGGTCGGCTCGAGTCTCCTCGCGCGGTCCTTTAACTCCGACGTCTCTCCTCCCGGCTCGACGGCGATCTCCGCGCTTCCGCTCACCCTTCTATTAGGGATCGTTACGGTGGCCTAGCACTCATGAAAGCATCCAGCGTCGCGCTCCTCCTCTGGACCGGGTTGATCGTGGTCCTGCTGCTCGTGGAGATCGCCGAGATCACGCACACGTTCACGCTCCCGATCGCCTCCGCGATCGGGGATCCCCTCGCCTTCGTTTTCGCGCTCGTGTTCACGACCATTTTAGCGATGGTGGGAGCCATTTTCATTGGCGTGTACATTTCGCACCGAATGCAGTATGCGTCGGGCTTCACTCCCTTCGAGGAGGAGATGTTGAGAATGCGGTCGGACGTTAAGGACCTGAAATCCGATATCGCGGAGCTGAAGTCGGGGCCTCGAACGAACCGCACCGATCCCAGCCGCAATTCGGATCGTGGGACCTTGGAGCGTCCGTGAAGATCCCGGTCCTCGATAACGGGGGACAATGGACGCACCGCGAGTATCGAGTGCTGCGGGATCTGGAGGTGGAGACTCGGATCCTCCCGAACACGACCCCGTTCGAATCGCTGGACGCCGATGGAGTCGTACTCTCGGGAGGAGCGTTATCGATGGAAGGAACCGACAGTCGGCTCGGACGCGTGGCCGACTGGATCGACGCGGCCCCGTTTCCCGTGCTCGGAATCTGTGTGGGTCACCAATTTCTCGCGCGTCATTTCGGGGGCCGAGTGGCGCACACGGCCGCCCCGGAGTTCGGTCGCGTGGACTTAAGCGTCGATCGACCGGACCACCCCTTGTTTCAAGGGTTGTCTCCGCGACTTCAGGTCTGGGCGAGTCACAACGACTCGGTGGTCGAGCTTCCTCCCGGTTGGTCGACGTTGGCCCACTCGTCGGTCTGCCCGATCGAGGCGATGGCTCATCCCAGCCGGCCGATCTTTGGGGTTCAGTTCCATCCCGAAGTGGAGCATACCGAAGGAGGACGCGAGATCTTGCGCCATTTTGCCGAGTTATGTCATCGATAGGACCGGCCGGCGAACGATAAGTAGAGTCCTCCGCTTCGATTTGGTTGGGCGATTTCGGTGCGATCACGTCGGGCCTCCGGGTCCGGGAAGGGGACCTCATCAAACGCGCGAAGGCGCTCCGCCAGTCGGTCGACTCCTTGCTTCCGACGCTCACCCCGGATTGCGAGACGGACCGCTTCGATCGGTTGCGCGACGCCCTGGAAAAGGTACGCGAAGCCAAAGACGACGCGAAACGGCTCGAACGTATGAGCCGTTGGGGAGATCCGATGGCGCGCTCGTATGCGGGACTGCTCAAGTTCCAGCTCGATCCGCCGGAAACCCCGGGAATGCTCGTCGCTCGATTCCCGATGGGGGACATCCCGTTCGCCCCCCTCGCCCGCTCTCCCAAGGAGATCGAGATCGCCGTGCAAGAATCGGACGATCCGCACCGTTTGCTGCTCGGGTACCTGGGGTGGGCTCGGAAAGGGTACCACTTCTTTGCGACGAGCACGGCCCTGTACCTGTACGGGTCGCTCGTCGAAGCCTCCCGCGGAATTCGTCCGTGCTCAGCTCGCCACCCTGCCTTATCGCCTGGTGGAGGACCCGGCGCACCACCGATACGAATGCAGTCACCTGAAGGCGGGGGAATCGCGTCCGTACGTCGAGGTAGATTGGGTCGGGGCTGGGTCGACGATTCGGGTCTGCCGGAGATGCACCAAGGAAGATCGTCAATTGCTCGCGAGCTTGACCGACGGGACGGCCGTTCCCAAGCCCGATCGGGCGTTCCCAGCCTCCGCTTCCTTGAATGTCCGTTGCCACGGAGGACCGGAGTGTGTCCACCAGCAATTGCCCGACCCGTCCCGGGGGATCCGGAAGCGCTACCTGTTCGGGCGACTTTCGGACGCCCAGTTCATCGACGCCTATCGAGCCGAGCTCAAGCCCCGGCTCGAAGCCACTCGGACGCCGACCTACGTCGCCGGAGGGGTGTGTTACGGCTCGGATCTG
Organism: uncultured Thermoplasmata archaeon; assembly: GCA_963749195.1. Classification (GTDB taxonomy): domain Archaea; phylum Thermoplasmatota; class Thermoplasmata; order Lutacidiplasmatales; family UBA184; genus Lutacidiplasma. Next base: position 591,970 of record CAVVLX010000007.1, on the reverse strand, counting down.
GAGAAATTCATGGACGCGTTGGGCCCGACCGCGGTCGAGCGGAAGGCGCTCCAGGAGGTCCTCGCCCAGCGGGACGGGCTCTTCGAGATTGATGAAGCTTCTGCGAGCCGCGCGTTAGAGCGTCTTTGGCACGACCACGCGGAAACGATCGTGGCTGCGATCGTGCCCGACCCCGACGCGGCCCAACGTCTCGTACGGGAGGCGAAAGCCGCCCCCGGACGGATCGCCGAGATACTGAAACGCGCCCAGAAACAGAACGTGGACCGAGCGGTACTCGATGCGCTTCCTCGGTACAGCCACTTGGTTCCCGAAGCGGCCTATGTCGACCGGATTGCTCGAACGTATCGGACCCAGGGAGGGGCTCCCGCGGAAAAACAATTGATTCAAACCCTGCCGAAAGACGGGAAGGAGCGGGGCCTGGCTTTCGGACTGCTCGTGGCCTTGGGCCGCGAGCCCGCGCACTCCTGGCAGTTCACCGAAACCGAGCGGGAATTCGGAGCGGCCCTAGCCCCAAAAGCCCGAGACGTCTTGAACGTCCCTGCGGAAGCTTACCATGCCGCCCTCGGTCGATTGTTCGGGGCCGCCGGCGTCACGGACTGGGGGGTCGAAGCCCCGACGTCTGCCGCGGCGTAGCGCGCCGCGGGAGGGTTGGCCGCTCGGCCCGTGGCACGCAGAACGAAATAGGAGGAGATTCATCGTCCGGTTAGGGGGACCGAGCCTCCGGGTCCTTGGCGACGTCCCCCACGGTCTCCATGCCGGATACGGACGCACTGGCGAACGCCACGGCTGTAGTGGTCGCGGGCGATGAAGAGACGCGGGTCCTCTTGCGGGGCCTACTTAGGCTCCACCACTTTCGAGTGCTCGGGGAAGCCGAAGGGTGTTCCCAAGCTCGAGAACTCGTGCGCGAACGACATCCCGCTTTGATGATGGCCGATGTCAGCCTCTCCGAAGGCAGTATCCAGGGACTGATCCGAGAAGCGCGAACGATCAGCCCGACACTGCGCATCATCCTTGTCGCTCCCGCGTCGCGACCGCCTCCCGTCTCCGACGCGCGGGACCGCCCGGATGCGGTCCTCCTTCGTCCATTTCGTATCCATCAGTTCGCGGAGGCGCTCCTCCCCCGCCCGCCGTCGGACCCTCCCCCCGGTCCGGAAGGAACTCCACCCGGTTGAATCGCGAAGGAACGAAGGGCCTCGACCTCCTCAAAATGGAGCTCGGGGGCGGGAACGATCACGACATGCATCGGGGGGCCGAAGTCGATGTTTTCGAGCGCGCTCCCGGGGCCATACCAAGCTTGGGCGGTCGCACTTCCGACCCGGGCCACGACGGCGAGCGAGACGGATCGAGGCAGCGTTCCCCCCTGCGGATCGAGTTCGCGAATCTGCCGAAGCGCCTCGCCCGCGGTGAGAAATCGACCCTCTTCCGGCCGGAGATCCAGGAGAACCAATGTATGCAGATTTTGGGCCTGGTTTCGGCCGATGAAATCGAGCGGGGAACGGGGCGCGAACCCCGGAGCGGGGAACGGCCAGGAGACGGTGCGTCCAAAGCGATAGTGCATGAGACCAAGAAAACTGGCGGCCGCCGTGAGGATACTGGCGTTCGGCAGATACGCCCACGAATGCCCGGCCTTCTCGGCGGCGAGGCGAAGAGCCACGTGCGTCGTCGCGGCGAAGGGGTCCCCCGCGACCAGCAGCGCCACCTTTGCATGGACGCCGAGCGCCTCCAACACCACGCCTTCCGCTTCGAGCTCCACTCGACTCAGTAATCGGATCTCTCGCCCGATCTCCTGCGACAATCGCTCGAGCGACCCCGGGGACAGTACGGCCGTATACGACTCGGCATAGAGGGCGCCGCACTCTCGGAGCCGGGCGAGCGCCCGACGGGATAGATCCTGCTCATCGCAAAGACCCACGCCGACGAACCAGAGCTCTCCCATGCGTGGGGGTCTCGGGGGGCTCAGCCGCGGATGGCCATGACCGGTCCCGGAGCCGATCGGAACAACTGTTCAATGAACCGTCGAGTCAGGAGCGGCCCTTCCGGCTGGATCGCCTCTTCTCCCACCACCAAGAGACCGTAGCCCTCTCGGGTTCCGTGTCGTACGATCAGGTCCGCAAGCTGCGTTCGCCGTCCGAGCAGGGCGCGCGAGATGAAGGAGTACTTATGGGTCAGCGGGACCCCGCGGGGAGACCGCTCGGATCGCTCTCGCGATTCCGAATCTTCCTCGCCGCGGGCGGCGATCGAGAACGTCACGAGGGGCGCTCCGTTGTTGTGCAGTGCGATCTCTTCCGCGATGCGCAGGGCCTTCGGCGCCGGATTCTCGGCGAAGGTCGGGAGAAGTATTCGCGGGATCGCATCGGCCACCATCGCCAATCGATTGATGATGAGCACGTCGCATCGCGCGTGCTGGAGGATCGCGCTCGCAGTGTGACCCACGAACGGATTCCGGCTCCGTTTACTTCCGCGCAGCGTCATCAAGATCGCGTCGATGGCATGCGACTCTTGACTGTCGAGAATCTCGCCCGGCACATCCGCCGAAGCGCGGATCGATGGGTCGACGCGGACGTCCAGTGCCGCTCCGGCTTCGTGAGCCGGAATCGCGAGCCGAACCGATTCCCGCCATTCCCGCGTGACCTGGGGCAGGCTGGTTGTCTGGATGACATGCAGGACCCGGATCTCTCCGTCCGCATCGAGCAGCATCGCGGCGAAGCGAATGAGCGGCTCGACTTCCGACGCTTCTTGGACCGGGATCAAGATCTGGCGATACATCTTCACTTCCCAATGAGCGGCAACAGGGCCAGGTCGAGCTGGAGAATATCGACGTACGGGACCCCTAGGAACGGCAGCGGCGGGTTCACGATCGCGTCGTTGACGAGGTTTTGGAGAAACGCGATCGAGAGGTTGGTCGCGGTGGCCACGCGGGGGATTTGCACGAGCACCGCCTCGGGGGCGAGATCCGGGTCCACGGAGGAAGCCGACGGGGCCGCGTAGGAGAACGGAATCACGGCGGTGGTGTTGTTCCCATACTCTCGCATGTACTGGATGGTTTCGTTGAAAAGCGCAGCGAGCTCCGGATCGACGTAGCCGTAGGGGAAGGTCGTTCCAAGGGTAGTATTGTAGTCGGTGGCGGAGGGGCGTTCCCAGAACAACCAGGGGGCGCTCAGGTTCTGCGCGATAAGGGACGAACCGACGACCGTCCCGTTCGGCGCGGTCAGAAGCGACCCATCGGCCCCATGTGGATTCACCAACTGACCGACCCCATAGATGGCGACTGGATATGCTCCGCCGCCGATCAGGATCGTCAAAGCAACGAGGATGACCGTCGCCCGCACGTGGGTCGCCATGCCATGGGCGGGCGGAGGACTGGCCGACTCGGGGGAGCCGACCGAACGAGGGAACGAGACGGAGGGCGCGCTGCTCATAGGCCCCCGAGGGGAAGGAGATGCGAGACGAACGAGTTCAGGTGCTGAACGAACGGGAATCCCGCGAGCCAGGCCAAGAGAATGTAGACCAGCTTGATGCCCGCGAACGCGCTCAAGAGACCGCCGAATCCATAATAGAGCAGATTTCGGCGAAGCAGATCGATCGCGCTTCGCGGCCGGAAGGGGACTCCGGCGAGCGCCAACGGGATGAGGAGTGGGATTACGAGCGCGTTGAACAGCAACGTCGCGAGGACGGCCAACCGAGGGTCGGCCAAGTCCATGATATTGAGCTCGCTGATCGCCGGCAGGGCCACGGTGCCGGCCGCGATGAAAATCGCCGGGATGACGGCGAAATACTTCGCCACGTCATTCGTGACCGTGAAGGTGGTCAGTGCTCCCCGGGTGATCAAGAGCTGTTTGCCGATCGAGACGATCTCGATGAGCTTCGTCGGATCGCTGTCGAGGTCGACCATGTTCCCTGCTTCCTTGGCCGCGCTGGTCCCGCTGTTCATGGCCAACCCGACATCCGCGCGAGCGAGGGCGGGCGCATCGTTGGTCCCGTCGCCGGTCATCGCCACGAGCCGCCCCTGCGCCTTCTCCCGGTCGATCACGATCAGCTTCGTCTCGGGCTTGGCTTCCGCGACGAATTCGTCGACGCCACTCTCCTCGGCGATTGCGGCGGCGGTCAGCCGGTTATCGCCGGTGCACATCACCGTGTGAATGCCCATCGTCTTCAATTCGTGAATCCGATCCCGAATGCCGGGTTTGACGACATCCTTCAGATAGACGAGCCCCAGCACCGTCTTGTTCCGCGCGATCGCCAGCACGGTCATTCCTTGACGGGAAGCTTCATCGGCGGATCGTTGCAAGGCCATTGGAAGGCGACCTGCGTAGGCGCTCATGGCTTGCAGCGATCCCTTGTTGATCTCCGTCCCGTCCTGAAGGACGATGCCGCTCATTCGGCGTTCCGGCGTGAACGGAAGGACCTTGAACGTGCCGGGATCGAGCCGAGTGGCCGGCGCGTGAAGCCGCGCTCCGAGGCGGATGATCGAGCGTCCCTCGGGGGTGTCGTCCAGACTCGAGCAGAGCATGGCTCCTTCGAGCAACTGATCCAAGGGAACTTCCGGCGCCTGCACGAACTGGACCGCCAAGCGATTCCCGACGGTGATCGTCCCGGTCTTGTCGAGGATCAAGGTATCGAGGTCGCCGGCCGCTTCGACCGCCTTCCCCGATTTCGCGATCACGTTCGCTCGTGAAACGCGATTGATCCCCGAGATCCCGATCGCCGGGAGCAGCGCCCCGATCGTCGTCGGCATCAGGCACACGAACAGGGCGACGATCGTCGCGAGGTCGACGTAGACGATCGTGGTGAAGTTCGCAAGATAGATGAACGTCATCACTACGATCAGGAGCGAGATCGTCAACGCGGAGAGCAGGACCGTCAGCGCGAGTTCGTTCGGCGTCGGCTCCCGGACGGTCCCTTCCACCAGTCGGATCAACCGGTCGAGAAACGAGGCCCCCTGAACCGCCGTCACGCGCACCTGAATCGTCCCTTGGAGTACCCGGGTGGCGCCGAGCACGCTCGTCTTATCCCCGCCACTTTCCCGTGTCACGGCGGCAGATTCGCCGGTCATCATCGATTCGTCGATCAGGGCCGCTCCTTGGATCACATCGCCATCGAGCGGGATCGGTTCCCCGGGTTGGATCTCGACGGTGTCCCCGACGCGGAGCACGTCGGCGCCGACCCAGCGGGTGCTCCCATCGGGGAGCACCTGGCGCGCTCGAATCCCGCTCTGAATCTCGCGGAGGCTGTCGGCCTGCGCGCGGCCTTGCGCCTCGGCGATCGCTTCAGAAATGTGCGAGAACCACAGGGTCAGGAAGAGGATGATCGTGACGCCGAGGTAGTACCCCGCGTTGTACGTGCGAGCGATGTCTGGAAACGCTCTCGGGTAGACCGTGAGAACGACCAACAACAGGAACAGCACGTAGACCGTGAACATGATCGGGTGACGGACTTCGCGACGGGGATCGAAGAGCCGAAACGAATCCACGAGGACCCGTCGCACCGAGGTGTGCGGGACGCGGCGCACGGACACTTGCGCCCCCGGCTCGAGCGTGCTGGCCACGTTACAGCCCCCCGACCATTTGGGCGAGCGGACCGATCGCGATCACCGGCAAGAAAAAGAGCGCCGAGATGATGATCAGAATCAGGGTCAGATAGATCGTGAACGTCGCGCTCGCGGTACGAAGCGTCCCGGGTCCCGGCGGCAATGTGTCCTGACGGGCGAATAGTCCGCCGACCTGGAGCATCGCGAAGATCGGGAGAAATCGCCCGATCATCATGATCAGGGCGCCGGTCACGTTGAAGAACAGCGTCGTATCGGTGTACGTCGGAGGCGACATCGCGCTTCCGTTGTTGGCGGCTTCCGACGTGAATTCGTAGAGCACGACCGTGAAATTATACGCCGAAAGATGAGTCGGCGCCGCCGCGAAGCCGGTGAAATTACCGAGAATGGCGACCACGAATGGAATGAGGATCACCGCCGGATGGATCAAGAGGGCGAGCGCGGCCCACTTCACCTGGTCGGTCCCGATCTTCTTGCCGAGATACTCCGGGCTTCGCCCCACCATCAGGCCGGCCAGGAAGATCGCAAGGACTGCGAACAACAGGAGGGTGCCGAAGCCGGTGCCTTCGCCTCCCGGAGTGCTCTGCGTAAACATCCCGAAGAGCAACACGAGCTGCGCGCCCGGCGAGATGGCCGAGAGCGCCATGTTGTTCGCTCCGACGTTGCTGTACACGCTGACCACCTGGAAGAAGGACGCCTCGGGAAGGGAGAACCGTGTTTCTTGGCCCACCGTGTACCCACTGGTTTGGGCTCCGAGGTTGGGAACGAGGGAGAGCGTGGGGTTCGTTGCGGATTGAAAGACCACGAACAACGCGAGGGCAACGATGAACACGATGAGAATTGTCCCCATGTACGGCCACGATTCGTTGCGTCGGCGGATGATCTGGCCGAACGCGAAGGGCGTGGAGAACGGAATCAACATCATCAGCCCCGATTCGAACAGATTCGAAATGGCCGCGGGGTTTGCAAACGGGGAGGAGGCGTTGGCGGAGTACCAGCCGCCGCCGTTCGTTCCGAGGAGCGAGATCGATTGGAAGGAGGCGACGGGTCCCAGAAAGATCGTCTGGGTTCCCCCCAAGATGGGATGGACCAACACGGTATCGGTGAGCGTCTGGGGAACTCCCATCAGGATCATGATGACGGCACTCAACGTCGCGATCGGGAACAGAATCCGCGTCAGGCCTCGGACCATATCGACGTAAAAGTTCCCGATCGTCCCATCCTTGCGGACGAAGCCGCGAATCATCGCCGCCGCTACGGCCAGCCCCGTCGCGGCCGACAGAAACAGCGCGAGCTGCCAGGCGATGACCATCGCGCCCAAGCTGACTTGACTTTCGTTGACAAAATGCGTGAAATTCGTGTTCGTCGTGAAGCTCATCGACGAATGGAGCGCGAGCGACCAGGACATGTCGGGGGCGCCCCGTCCGTCGAGCGGAAGACTTCCTTGAAAATAGAAGAAAAAGAACATCCAGGCGAACATCGCGCCGTTGACGAGGACGAGCGCGAGCATGTACTCCCGAACGCCCATCGAGCGGCGGGGAGAAGTGCCAAACAGCCGGTAAAGCCCGTTCTCAATGGGAACGAGAATCACGTCGCCAAACGCGGCCGGTTCAGGTAGACCCGGCCCAGGTAACCTCCGAACCAGGGAGCGATCGCGATGACCAATCCCATGACGAGAACGATGTCCCAAAGCGAGCGAATGTCGACCACGATGTCGAGCCCGCCTCAGAACCGTTCGGGATGGATCATCGAGTATCCAAGATAGATCGTGAGGACGGCCGAAATCGCAGTGAGCGACAAGAGTCCCAGATTCTGGGCGACCCAGTCGAATAGACTCATGGCGGCTAGGCGCTTCGACCCGGATTCCCGTATTTAGAGTCGGTGTTCGGGGGGCATTTCTATGGAATAAGGAGTACCCTTATACGGGAGGTCGTTTCCGCGGGCGCCGGAGAGGAGTCGGCTCCGCAGTTGCCTCCGGATTCGCCGTTCTTCGTCGTCGGGCCTCCGCAGAAAGTCTCCGCACGATCTTCCCCATGGCCTTCTCGCGGCGTACCTCCGCTCGCTGATATCCCACGTCTCGGGTTTCCCGGGTCAATAGCACCACGACCCGACCGATCGAACTCCGCCCGGTCCGCCCGCGTCGTTGGATCGCTCGGATTTCGCTGGGAACGGACTCGAAGAATACGACGAGGTCGACATCCGGCACGTCGAGTCCCTCCTCCGCGACACTGCTCGCGACCAACACGGGGAACCGACCGTCGCGAAACGCCGTGAGAACCTGCGCCTGCTCACGCTGGTTCATCCCCTTGTCCGCTCGGTCGCGGGTGGCTTGACCGACGAATCGTCCGACGATCCAATTTTGTGCCTCGAGCACGGATTGAATGGATTGAATCGTGTCCCGATATTGGGCGAAGACGAGGATCCGTGGAGGACGACCGGTCGGGCGGCTCAGTTGCTCTCGCACGAGATCGATCAGGGCATCGAGTTTCGGATGCGACGGTGATCGGCCTCCCTGAAGATAGCGACCCCCTTCCTCCCGAGCCTGAAGCACTTGCGGGAGCTTGAGCACGGCGCGGTCGCCCCGGCTCGGTTTCTCCTTCGCGCCGACGCGGTCGAGATACTGAAGAAACGGTTCGATCCCCTGCGTTTCCAAGCGCTCCTGCGCGTGATGCAGGTGCAAAAGAACCAGCTGTTGGAAGAGCGGTCCGAATTTTCGGACTATCGGACCGGGTCGCGCGAAGATCTCGGCCCGGAGGGCGATCAAGTCCTTGACCGACAGCGAAGCAATCGGTTTTTTCCGCAAATATCCCATCTTCTGGAGCTTTCGAGCGACTTCGTGAGCCGCCTCGGTCAGAAGTTCTTGAATCCGCTTCGCTTCGGGCGGTAAGTCGACCCACGCAAGCTCGACCTCGACCGGTTGAACGTACTCGCGTACGCCTTCGTCCTCTCGGGACCGTGCTTCGATCCGAGCGACCCCCAGCGCTCCGACCACCTCTTCGATCCGCTCGTCACGACCTCCGGGTGACGCCGTGAGTCCGAGCAATCGGGCGTCGAGCCCCCGGTCTTCTCGAAACCGCGCGGCGATCGGAACGTACGCGTACTTCCCCACGGCGTGATGCGCCTCGTCCACGACCATGAGCGCCACGCTTCGCAGGTCGTAGCGATGCGCGGCGAGGTCGTTGGCCACGATTTCAGGAGTCGCGAAGACGACGTCCGCCGAATCCCACGCTCCTTCGCGGATCGGATGACGAATCGTTCCGGTGAAACGGGACCGCCGGATCTCCGTGAACCAGGCGCGAAAGGAGTCGAAGTGCTGCTGCACGAGCGGGCGGGTCGGCGCGAGAAAGAGGACTTTGCCTTCCTGACGACGAAGAATCTCGGCGGCGACTAACGCGGCGATGACGGTCTTCCCCAAGCCCGTCGGAAGGACGACGAGTAGATCCTCGGAAAGACCGATCCGTGCGAGGTCGAGCTGAAAGGGTAGGGCGCGAAGAGTCCGATCCCGGAGCAGGGGGTGTACGATGAATCCCTCCTCCGTTCCCCAAACGCCGGCAAGCATCGGGGGCCGCGGTCGGCGGGCCGGCTGCACACCCGCCGAGGCGCCGGCCAGTGGCGGGCCGTCCGTAAACTCCTCGAGGGACCGTTGTTTCGGCAACGCAGTGGGTCTCCCTCGCGAAACCTCGATCCGCCCCCTATTCTCGTTGTGCGAATGCGACGGATCTACACGTAATGAACGTCCGGGGGCAGCTCCCCCGCATATCGACGGAACGCATCCGGCCAGCCTTGGGGATCGAGCCCCTTCTGGGCTAGGAACGCCGTCAACCATCGTTCGAGCCCGATGCCCGAGCAGCCCGACCAGATCTCTCCTTTTTGCGCTCGGATCGTGAATGGTCGAGTGTACTTATCTCCGACAATGGAGAGATTCTGGAATTCCAGCCACTCGGAATCCGCGCGGGGGCCCCGATATGGGAGGTAGGCCTCGAAATCGATGGTCCCCTTCACTCGAGCTTCCGCGTCCTCAATTCCCACGCCTCCCGCCTGTTGCATGTAAAACGGCGTGACCCACGCCGTTCTCCATTCCAGCTCCAGGATCGAATCGAAAACGTGGGCGTACCGATCGAGCAACGCCGTTCGGAGGGGGACGAGGTCCGCCGGCGGCCCGACGAACACCGGTTCGATTCGGTGAAACTCGTCGACGCGTTCCAAACCGTGGCGCCCTCCACTCTCGTATCGATTGGAAATCGCGGCTCGGTCGTAAACCTTCAAGGGCAGGCTCTCCGTCGCCACTGTGCGCCCCGATAGCCACCAATAGATCATCGGACATTGCGCATAATTCAGGACGGCGGTTGGCCCAGTGACGAGCTTCGCGAGTTCGTCATGCGGCACCTGCCGTGTGATCTTGACGAGGTCGGTGAATCGCTCCCATTGGGCCGGATCTCGGGATTTCGGTTCGACGACATAATAGAATTCTCCGGGGACTCCTTCGAGGTGGCCCGTCTTGAGCAACGTCTCGAACGCGTCGTGATGGGGAGCGACCACCTCTTGGAAGCCTAATGGGTGGAGAACTTCGTCTCGAGCGATCCGTTCCATCGTCCGCAGCAGGTGGGCGGCGGTGGGACCCAAGAACCACTTCCCTTTCGTGGGTCCATTCCGAATCCAGTTGCGCCGGATCATCTCTTCGGTCGGATCTTGGGGATGCGGTTGGTCGCGGGGAGGGCGTTGCGTCAGTAACGACCAGAACTGGTCCTTCCCTGCGTAGCTCTGGCGGCGGGCCTTCTCCTGCACGAGGGAGGCGGCCCGATCCATCCAATTGTCACGGATGGCTTCCTCCGGAAGATCGAAGAGTTCGAGCTCGGCGATTTGATCGACCACCGTGAAAGCGTGGGGGATCGGGAGGGAGATGGGTCCCTTCGGCACCGGATCAAGGGGTAGACGGATCCGGTAACGCGGAACTCGAAGAGATCGAATACCCACCTTCTCGGATTTCCCGAACGTTTCTCCGAACCGGCGGGTGAGCGCCAGGAGCGCCTGATGGGGCCGAGCGCCGCTGGATTCGAGTACAATCATGAGACGATCCCCCTGGAGGGTCCAGTCCGCGACTCGGCCCTCGCCGCGCTGACCCATCGAACGTTGAAGCACTTCCTCGACCAATCCGGGGAGGCGCGTTCGAATCGCGTCCGGGTTCGGCGGCGGACCGCTTAACACGAACTCCGCCTCGATCCGGTGGTCCATCGCGCCTCCGACGGAGGAGCGCGTTATAATCTTGTGGCCGCGCGTTCGATGGCGGGCGGGCTTCCCACGGTTACGCTTTTGAACCGGCCCCGCGTCGGCTGCTCGAATAGGAATTTCCATGGATCCTTCCGTACCCGAGCATGGACTCTTCATCGACGGCAAGTGGATCACCCCTCCCGGTGCTCAGCGCTTTAGGACCCTCAATCCCGCAACGGGCGAGCCGCTCGCATCTTTTGTATCGGGAACCGCCCGCGATGTCGGAGAGGCGATCGGAGCCGCCGCCCGTGCATTCCCCCGATGGCGCGACACCCCCGCACCGACTCGCGGTGAGATTCTTCTGTCGACCGCGTCGATCCTCAAGCGACGGAAGGAAGAGCTCGGGCGGATCGTCACCCGGGAAATGGGGAAGGTGATCGCCGAAGGTCGCGGAGACGTCCAAGAATCGATCGATTTCGTCGAGTACATGGCCGGGGAAGGCCGTCGGATGTTCGGCGAGACGGTGCCCTCGGAACTTCGTTCGAAATTCTGTCTCACCATACGGCAGCCGAAAGGGGTCGTCGCGTGTATCACTCCCTGGAATTTCCCGACCGCGATCCCGAACTGGAAGATCGCCGCGGCATTGATTTGCGGGAATTCGGTCGTTTTCAAACCGGCTTCGAACACCGCGCTCTGTGCAACAGAAGTCGTCAAAGCGTACGAGGAAGCCGGCGTTCCCCCGGGAGTACTCAATCTGGTCACGGGTCCCGGGTCGGTCGTCGGCGACGCGCTGATCGTTGACCCTCGGGTGCGTGCCATTTCGTTCACGGGCGGGGTCGACACCGGTCGAGAGGTCTATGTGCGGGGTGCGCAGGGCCTTAAGATGGTCCACCTCGAGTTGGGCGGAAAGAATCCCGTGATCCTAATGGACGACGCCAATCTCGATCTCGCCTTCGACGGCGTGCTCTTCGGCGCCTTCGGTACCTCCGGCCAGCGATGCACCGCGACCAGTCGGTTGATCCTGCATGAGAAGGTCTACGACGAGTTTCTCGACCGCCTGGTGGATCGATTGGAGCATTTCCGGGTTGGGGATCCGCTCGATCCCTCGACCGACATGGGGCCCGTCGCCTCCGCGGATCAGGAGAAGAAGATCCTCCAGTACATCCAGGTTGGAAACTCCGAGGCCAAACTACGCCTCGGCGGGAAGAAGCTCGTCGGAGCGCCCTGGGATCGCGGGTTCTTCCTCGCTCCCACGATCTTTGAGACCGAACACGGCACTCGCATTTCGAAGGAGGAGATCTTTGGCCCGGTGCTTTCGGTGATCAAAGTTCGAAGCTTCGACGAGGCGATCCGGATCGCCAACGATGTCGAATACGGTCTCTCCTCTTCGATCTACACCCGGGACGTGAATCTCGCGTTCCGCGCGATGCGCGAGTTGGAGGCCGGCATCACCTACGTGAACGCTCCCACCATCGGCGCGGAAGTGCAGCTGCCGTTCGGGGGAGTCAAGCACACGGGGAACGGAGGTCGGGAGGCGGGCAGCACAGCGATCGAGGAGTTCACCGAGATCAAGACCGTCTTCATCGATTTCTCGAACCGGTTGCAGAAAGCGCAGATCGATGCGCCCCCGACCGCATGAGCGATTTTCGGGGGTCCGATGAAACCCTCGACCGGGAGATCGCCACTCTCGAGCATCTCGCCCGTCAGCGCGTGCGGCGGTATGCGAGCGATCTCCAAGAGCTCGAGCGCGACCTCCGGGAACTCCGTCGCGTTCGTGCGAGGAGAAAGGCGACTGGGGCGACCGAAATCTCGCCGGCGGAAACTCAGCCGGTGCCCGAGTCATAACCATCCGCGCAGCGCGAGATGCACGGGGTCGCTCGCAAAGTGCGGGGCTCCGCTGGATCGCGCGCGCGGCCGTCGACTGAGAGGTCAGTAGGCAGGGCCGGTACGATCGGGATTGTCAAAGTTCGTCAGCAGCGTCTGATTGCGGAACCGCGGCCGGGCGAGCGGGGACAGTAGCGGATCCTCTTCGAGCGCCGGTAACGTATCCTGGATCGGGACATCGATCAAAATCTCCCGCGTGCGTCCCCCCCGGCCGCGCGAGACGATCGTCGCCTGGATCAGCCCGAGCGACTCGAGCTCCGAGAGATAGTTCGAAATGCTGCGGTTGTGCAACGGTTGGAGTCCGAGCCGTTGGGCGAGGCGAGTATACCCATTGTAAACCTCCCCGGTCAGCACGCCTCCCCGCCGTCGCTCATACGCCAACAGAATCGCATAGAGGAGGACCTTGCAGTGCGACGGCAATGTGCGACAGCAGTCGATGATGATGTCCTGCTCCACCCGATTCTTCGCCTTCACGACATGGTCCGGCGTGATCCGTCGCGCATGATCCCGTTCGGCCATCTCAGCGGAGAGCCGCAAGAGCGTCAACGCGCGTCGCGCATCGCCGTTCTCGAGCGCCGCGTACGCCGCACAACGTTCGATCACCCCCGCGTCGAGCACTCCCTCTCGGAACACCTCGATCGCTCGGTCGCGTAAGATATCCTGGAGCTGAGGCGCGTCGTAGGGCGGGAAAAGGATCTTCTCCTCATTGAGTCGGCTCTTCACGCGCGCGTCGAGATAGTTCGTGAATTTGAGATCGTTCGAGATCCCGACCAGTACGATGCGCGCTGACGGGGGGAGTTCGGTGTTGAGTTGCGCGAGCGTGTAGAGCACTCCGTCGCCGCTGCGGGCCACTAATCGATCGATTTCGTCCAGCACGAGGACGACCAAGCCCTTGCGCGCTTCGATCATCTGCCGCATCATCGATTGGACCCGGTCGAGGGACCAGCCGGTCGGGATCCGGTCCGATTCGGTGGCGGCGAATGTGTTCCCGATCGTCTGAAGTAGGCTGTACGGCGTGTCGATATTGCCGCAGTTGATCGTGATGAACGTCAGATGACGACTCTGCTCCGCGCGTCGTTCCATGTCCTGCCGTACTTGGGCCACTACCGCCGTCTTTCCCGTTCCGATCTTCCCGTAGATCAATAGATTCGAGGGAAGCTCTCCCTGCAACGCCGGCGCGAGCACTTCCGCCACTTGGCGGATCTGGTGCTCCCGATGCGGAAGCCGATTCGGGATGTAGGACTGGTGAAGAATTTCTCGGCTCCCCTTGAACAGCTCCCCCTTTGTCTCGAGGATCGAATCGAACAGCTGGCTCGCGGTACTCTTCGGGAGGGAGGGCGGAGTCGAGGCCGATCCGATACTGGTCGGCGATCCACCACCCCCCACCAAGCGGTCTCCTCCGGCGATAGCCGGCTCATTCGACAATTCCTTCGATTTCGGCTCCGTCGGGAGATCCGACGACTGGCCGATGGGAATGGAGGGCACCGCTTACGCCTACCCGGGCCTCGGGCGGGAGTTCGGAGGCGGGCGACCCATATCTATCTTTGCACAAATTTGCAATCGCCGGCGATTGTCGGCGTCCGGAACCGTTCCAGATCGCTCGGCTGACAGAATTCCGTCGTCTGCGCCTCTTTCTTTCCCAAGTTCTCTCGCCACTAAAGTCGATTTCGGACGGCGAGTACGGGCCAATCCATTTGAAGGGGAATGGCCTCGTCAACGCTGATGTCGGAATTCGGCCATCCCCACGGGGGTCCAGTCTCGCCGCGGAGTCCGATCTCGGTGCCGTTCGTCCTCGCCGCCGCGGTGCTGATTGGAATTGGTGTGTTCACGATTTCGTATGCGCTCACAATCTTCAACGGCTGGTACCTCGTCGGGATCGCCCCGCTCTTCCTCGGAGCGCTCCTGCTCTTCAGCCCCCGCGCTGGCCTCGACCAAGCCTGAGCGGTCGAATGCCCCGGTCGCTGGGGACCGACCCTACGCCCGCGTCCGGCGGTGCCGACCCTCCGCTGGTCGTGGTCAAACTCGGGGGTAGCCTCATCACCCGGAAGCAAGAGGCCCCCCGCGTCCGCGCGAAAATATTGGCTCGCCTCGGGGTCGAGTTGGCCCGAACCCCCGACGCCCGAGTCATCGTGCTGCACGGGGCTGGGTCTTTCGGGCACCCGGGCGCCTACCGATTCGGATTGGCGGCGCCGCCGACCTCGCACGACTCTCGAGCGGCGGCCCTCCGTCGGCGGGGAGCGGCCATCGTGAGTGCCGAGGTTCGTCGGCTGCATCAATCGGTCTTGTCCGCCTTATTGAACGCCGGAGCGGCGCCCTGGTCCGTCCCCATCTCGCTTCACGCGCGCAATCGCGCCGGTAGTTTAGTAGAGTTGAACTGCACTCCCTTCGCCCAGGCTCTTTCACATTCCTTGATTCCGGTATCGTTCGGTGACGTAGTTCCGGACGAGGAATGGGGATTTTCCATTCTCTCGGCGGATACGATCGCTTTGGGGCTGACTGCCCAGTTGCATGCACGGCGGGTGATCTTCGCAAGTGATGTCGAAGGAATTCTTCGTACGGAACCAGGGGGTCGGCGACGACCGATCCCCGAGGTCACCCTCGAGGTTCGGGATTCGCTCCGGGCTCCGGCGGGGGCGCGCGACGTGACGGGCGGTATCCGCGGCAAGGCCGATGCAATGTTGGCGATCGCCGCCCTCGGCGCGGACGCAGGACTTATTAGCGGACTGACGGATGGGGCGCTCTCGCGAGCGATTCGAGGGGAGGCGGTCTACGGGAGCTGGGCCAAATCCGCGTCCCGTTGACTCCGGACCCGATCCTTCGGGGATCGATCTCAGTCACCGGAAAGCCGAACACGTCAAAGTCGTACTCGGCCAGGAGGTCGAGGGGCGATATCGCTATTGGGATGACATTCAGATCCTCCACAACGCGCTGCCGGAAGTCGATTTTGATGCGATCGATACCTCGCTGACGCTGTTCGGAAAGCCCCTTCGAGCACCCTTGATGATCACCGGTATGACGGGAGGATTCCCGGACGCCGCGAAGATCAACGGAAATCTCGCCCAGGCCGCGGCCGAGGTCGGAATCGCGATGGGAGTCGGCAGCGAACGAGCGGCGATCTTGAAGGGCCAGTATCCCGAGAGCTATTCGTGCGTCGCGCGGTACGATGTCCCCCTAAAATTCGCAAACATCGGGGCGCCGCAGATCATTCCTCAGTCGCCGGGCGACCGCGTGTTGGGAGTCGAGGAGGCGCGGTCCGCGATGGAACTGATCGGCGCCCACATGTTGGCCGTTCACCTGAATTTCCTTCAAGAAATGGTCCAGCCCGAAGGGGATCGACGCGCGAAGGGATGTCTCGAACGGATCGGAGACCTGGCGGGCAAACTTCCGGTGCTGGCGAAGGAAACGGGAACCGGACTTTCGCAATCGGTCGGCGAGCGATTGAAAGCCCAAGGTGTTCGGGGGTTTGATGCTAGCGGCACCGGCGGCACCTCGTTCGCCGCGGTCGAGTACCTACCGGGCCCAGGCGCAGGGCGCCGAACGACAGGCGCGGGTGGGCAAAACGTTCTGGAATTGGGGAATCCCCTCGCCGGCGTCGGTTCGAGAACTCGTCCCGCTCGGACTCCCCGTGATCGCGAGCGGGGGCATTCGATCGGGCCTGGACGTCGCCCGCGCGCTCGTTCTCGGAGCGACGGCCGCCGGCACTGCCGGCGGCGTTCTGCGGGCCGCATCCACGGGTTATGACGAAACCCGGCGGGAGCTCGAGCAGCTCATTCATGAGCTAAAGGTCGCGATGTTTCTGACGGGGAGTGGATCGCTCGAGGAATTGCGGAAGGCTCCCTACCTGGTGACGGGGGAGACCCTCTCATGGTTCCACCGGTAGGCGGCCGTTCCGCACGAGGGGCCGCGACGGGGCCGATCACCGACCCCGAGAGCATCCATCGAGCGAAACTCCAATGGATGCGCGACGGCCATTCGGGCGCGCTACCATCGAACGTCGATTGGGTCGAGCAACTCGACGCCGAGGAACGGGCTCGATACACCTCGGTCATTCGACGAAAGCCCTCCCGGACGCTATCGGGAGTGGCAATCGTCGCGGTCATGACCGCTCCCGCCCGGTGCCCCCACGGCCGCTGTACGTATTGCCCCGGGGGCGTGGAGAATAACAGTCCGCAAAGCTACACCGGCGAGGAACCCTCGGCGCTTCGAGGCGCCCAATTCCAATACGACTCCCGAGCGATCACCGAGAACCGGATCCAAACCTTGGAGGCGATTGGACACGCTACCTCCAAGGTCGAAGTCATCGTCATGGGGGGAACGTTTCCGGCACGCCCTCGTCCCTATCAATCGATGGTTTTTCAAGGGATCTTCGAAGGGCTCAACGGCGTCCGAGCGTCGACCTTGGCCGAGGCGCAGCTTCAGAATGAGAGTTCCCTGCATCGGTGCGTCAGCCTGACCGTGGAAACCCGTCCAGATTGGTGCGACGGTCGGATCTTGCCGTTCCTGCTCGACGCCGGCGTCACTCGAGTCGAGATCGGGGTCGAGTGCCTTCGACCCGAGGTCCTCCACGCGGTCGGCCGGGCTCACGGCGTACTGGATGTGGAGGTCGCGACCCGAGAAGCGCGAGATCGCGGTCTCAAAGTCTGCTATCACCTGATGTTGGGACTTCCCGGGATGGATCCGGCGAAGGATCGGGCCGATTTCGCCCGGATCTTCGAGGACCCGGCGTTCCGCCCGGACATGATCAAGATCTATCCTACCCTCGTGCTGCCGGGGACCGCGCTCTACGATGATTGGAAGGCAGGTCGCTATGCCCCCTATGACCTCGACACGGCCTCCCAAGTGCTCGCCGACGTGAAACGGAAGCTTCCTCCCTGGGTGAGAGTCCAGCGGATCCAGCGGGATATCCCCGCTCGACTGATCGCTGCGGGCGTGCGGACGAGTAACATCCGACAGGTCGCGCTCCGTCGACTCGCCTCGCAGGGGGAATCATGCCGCTGTTTGCGTTGCCGAGAGGTGGGTCGGCGCGACTCTCCGGCCCCCGAGTCATTCGCGCTTACCGAAACGAGCTATCCGGCTTCGGAAGGTCGGGAACTCTTCCTCGCTTGGGAAGAGCCGGACAGCGATACCGTGGCCGGGTTTCTACGGCTCCGATTCCCATCGGACGGGACTGTCGGGGGACTTACGGCGCCTGTCATTCGGGAGCTCAAGGTCTTGGGGACCGAGGTGGCGGTCGGAGAGACCGCCGCCGCTCGAGGAGCCTACCAGCACCGTGGCTTCGGCCGATTGCTGGTCGAACGGGCGATCGAGCACAGCCGGTCGGACGGATTCGACCGTATTCATGTGCTGAGCGCGGTCGGTACCCGGGCCTACTATCAGCGCTGGGGATTCGTCTCGGACGGGGCGCATATGACGAAACCACTTTTCGCCGAGCGCAATCTCTGAGGGGGTCCCTGCCCCGGGGCCGCCATTTTCCGGACGCAAGGGTTAAACCCGCTTCCGTCTCGGCCGACCCCAGTGCCTCCATGGTACGGAACATTCACGTCGAGCCCTTGCGGACGATGCCCATCGAACAACAGGATGTCGAGCTCGTCGAACGGAAGGGGTTGGGCCATCCGGATTCGATTGCCGATGGAGTCGCCGAATCCGTCAGTCGAGCCCTGTCTCGATTGTACCTGGATGAGTTCGGGCGGATCTTGCATCACAACACCGATGAGACCCAAGTGGTCGGCGGGGCCTCCGAACCGAAGTTTGGCGGCGGCAAGGTCACGCAGCCAATTTACATCCTCATGGTGGGACGCGCGACGACGGAGGTCAACGGAGAGAAGCTTCCGTACCGGCAGACCGCAATCGACGCGGCCAAGAAATACGTAGGATCCGTGTGCGATCACCTCGACCCAGAGAAACAGGTCGAATTCGACTGCAAGATCGGCCAGGGATCGGTCGATTTGCGAGGGGTATTCGAGCACACCAAAGTGCTCTCGAACGATACGTCGTTCGGAGTGGGATTCGCCCCCTTTTCGGACACGGAGCGACTGGTGCTGGAATCGGAACGGTTTCTCACGCTGAAACTTAAAAAGAAGGTGCGGGCGCTCGGGGAAGACGTCAAGGTCATGGGCTATCGGGCGGGAGAGAAGATTCGCCTCACGGTCGCGGCGGCGCTCGTGGACAGCGAGGTGGACGATGGCGATGCCTACCAGAATGTCTGCAACGAGATCCGCGAGTCCTTGGCGGACCACGCATCCAAGATCACGAATCGGGAGGTCCAGATCGACGTCAATACCGCCGACGATCCCGAACTCGGACGATATTACCTCACGGTCACCGGGCTCTCGATGGAGGCCGGGGACGACGGCTCGGTCGGGCGCGGCAACCGCGCCAACGGCTTGATCACGCCCTGCCGCCCCATGAGCTTGGAAGCCTCCGCGGGAAAGAACCCGATCAATCATGTCGGGAAGATCTACAACCTTCTCGGGAACCTCATCGCCCAAGACATCGTCAAGGAAACGGGGGGAAACGTCCAAGAGGTCCATGTGCGGATCCTTTCTCAGATCGGTAAACCGGTCGATGAACCCCAAGTCGCGAGTCTTCAGATCCTTCCGAGCAACGGGGTGAAGCTCGCCCAGGTCAAATCGAAGGTCGAAGCAGTCGCCAATAGCTGGTTCGATCACATCGATACGATCCCGCAAAAGCTACTGACCGGTAAGCTGTCCGTCTTCTGAGTCGGGCCTGCGCGCGGCCGCGGGCCGGCCGGCAGCAGGAGCTCCTCGTGCGCGTGTATGTCGAATCGTATGGATGCTCGCAGAATCTGGGAGAGGGGCGTGGGCTCGCCCGGGACCTAGCGGCGGCGGGGCACCCGATCGCGACCGACCCGCTCGACGCCGACGTGGGAGTCCTCGTGACCTGTGGGGTGATCGGGCCGACGGAGATGCGCATGGTGCGCCGCTGGGAAGAACTCAGTCGTCGCGTGCCTCGGGTCATCGTCACTGGTTGCCTAGTCCCGTTAAGGACCGATCTATTGACCGGCCCCGGCCGGGATCGGACCACGTTTCTTCCCATCCGGGAGCAATCGCGCCTGCCCAGTCTGCTCGATCAATGGGCGTCCACCGAACCGGATCCGGCCCGACCCCTACCGTTCAAAGCGCTTGCGGAGACCGACTGTCGCTCGGCCGCGGAGGAGGTGGTCATCGCTCAAGGGTGCGCGAGCCACTGCACGTACTGTTTCAGTCGACTCGCTCGGGGACCGCTGACGAGCGTGCCGCTCGAGGAGGTTGGAGTTCGCGTCCGCGCCGCACTGGCTCGGGGGGCGACGGAGATCCGCCTGACGTCGCTGGATACGTCGAGCTGGGGTGAGGATATCGCCCCTTCCCTTCGACTTCCGGATCTGGTCGATTTCGTGCAGCAGATCGATGCGGACTTCCAGTTTCGGGTCGGGATGATGAGTCCGCAGAGCCTTCGACCGATCGGAGAACGTCTGATCGAGTCCCTCCGAGGACCGAAAGCGTTCCACTTTCTCCATCTCCCCGTCCAAAGCGGCTCCGATCGGATCCTCGAGGCGATGCGACGGGGCTATTCCGTGGACGAGTTCCTCTATTGGGTCGGAATCGCCCGAAGTCGGATCCCCGACCTGATGCTCGCGACCGACCTCATCGTCGGCTTCCCAGGAGAAGACGAGACCGACTTTCAGGCGACGAAAGAACTCGTCGAGGCTGTGGAACCAGAGATTGTGAACGTGACTCGATTCTCGGCCCGACCCTTGACCCCGGCAGCTCGACTCCCTCCTCTTCCGCCTCGGGTGGCCAAACGACGCTCGCGGGAACTGACGGAACTCCGCATGCGCGTGGCCCGTCGGCGTTTCGAAAAATGGATTGGTTGGACGGGCCAGGCGCGGATTGTCGAACGGGGCGTCGACGGTAGTTCCGTCGGACGCTTGCCGAACTATCTGCCCATTGTGTTGCCCGAGCGATATCCCTTGGGCCGAGTCGTGTCTCTCCGAGTGGAGGGCGCGCGTGCGACTTACCTGCTGGGGGCCGCAAGCGGCTCCTGATTCCCGCTGATCGACCAAGAGCTCTCCGCCGTCAAATTGATGGCCCTTCGTTCCGGACCGGTTCGAAGCGGAGACAATTTCTCGACCGCCCCGGAGTCGGCCTTCGGATGGCCCCGGCAACCGGGCCGAATAAATACCCCTCCACGACCTATTATTGACGATCCGAAGCTCGAACGAGCTCCGGAGACGAGTAGCTCGTGGCGAATTTCGAAACGTTGGTCGAGCCGCTCCTGATCATCGTGGTTCTGGTCGCCATCGCCCTGGGCGTGATGCTCTACGCCCTCCGTCGCCTCAAGGCGCGACGAGCGCAGCTGCTCTCTCAACTTCAGGAATCTCCTGAATTGGTGGAGGATCGAGCGTTCAACCGGCTGAGGATGGCGAACTCCGAAGCAGACATACTGCAGCGGCAGGGAACGGACGTCAGCCGGGCTCGGACGCTCCTGAATTCGGCTCAAGAGGCATTCGACCAACACAACTATCCGAGCGCCTTATCCAGAGCCCAATCCGCGCACGAAACCTTGGTGTCGTTACGCCACGGGGCAAGTCTGCCGTCTTCACGGATCGGAGAAGGTCCCGGGCTCGGGGCCAGTCCCATCGGCTCCCTTCGAACAACCGGGTCGGCTCCGGCACGACCTTCCATCGATCCGAGTCCGACCTTGTCCTCGATGAGGGTCCGATCCCGCGATTCCAGTCCCTCCATGGATAGCCCGACCGCTCCGCCTCGGAATCGGGCAGAGTCGCGATTCCAGATCTCGGTGCTGACCGACGAAATCAGTCAGGCCCGCTTAACCCGCGCACAGGATCCCTCCGTCGCCGAATCTGAAGTCTTACGGGCGCAGGCCTCCTCCGCCTACGACCGGGCCGAGTACACGGAGGCGCTCCGATTAGCGCTGAAGGCTCGTCGCCGGATCGGGGGCCGTTTGGAGACGCTGCCTCCCACCAACTCTCCCAGCGGTGGCGGTGACGGGTCGCTCTCGAGCTCTCCCGGTTCTGAAGTCGACGTTGCCGAGCGCACGGCGGAGTCCGCGCGTTGTCCACAATGCGGCGCCCCCTTGACGCCGGCCGACAAGTTCTGCCGGGGTTGTGGGACTCCCCGGGCTGAGCGGAGCTGCCCGCGTTGCCAACAGTTGGCGCAACCGGGAGACACGTTCTGTGGGAACTGTGGCACTGCGTTAACGTAGCCTCGATGGGCTGTTGCGGCGGGTGCTAAGAGACGTATTGGTCCAATCGGCGTTGCGTGCGCGCCTCGTGGAGCAACGCACTTTGGCGGAGCCATCGCTGGAGCGGAATGGCGAAGGCCGCGCTGATCCGTTGGGAAAGTTCGGCGAGGCTGGCCAACCGTTCGGGGACCCCGGTGAGCGCGGCTCGTACGTGCTCGCGAACGTTCCACACCCCCAGGGGAAGAATCTCCCCCGGATGCACTTCGCGTAGCACGAGCGTGCCGGCCTGCCGACCGACTCGCAAGAGCATCTCCGAGGTCGCGAGACGTGCCGCATAGTAACAACCCCCGATGGAGGCATACGTCGTCCGCCCATGGAACCCCTCGTGATCCCCCGCCATCACAATGTTTTCGGAACTTGGATTCCAGAGCGTGTTCGGATACCAGGCTTCGATCGATTCGTATCGGTAGCAACCTGGTAAGAAGATCAACAGCCAGCGATTGTCGAGGGCAGTGTAGGAATATACCAGGATCTCGGAGAGCTCAGGGAGGTATCGGATCCGATCCAGGTTCGCTTTGCCCAGGAGGTCGTCTACCGCCGTGATACTCCAGCGAGTGGGAACGAGCTTGCGTCGACCTCGCCGACCCAGCGTCCCGGCACTAAACGCTCGCTGAATGCGGCTCACTCGCACTCCACGGCCATACAGTTCACCGACGGCGATCCGGGCATTCGCATCCGTATCCGAAGTGAGGCGTTCCAAATGCTGATCCACCCGCCTAACGTCCAACCGAACGCGCTCGATCGGAGCGGAAGGGCCGTACGGTGGGAGGGTATCGGAGAGCCCGATGTGCCCCCGTGGCGGACGGCTGAATCGAGCCTCAACTTCGACGGATTCTTGAGAAATGGCCAACGTCTGCAGGTCAGCAAGCAGGGGTATCGGTTTCTCGGCATCGGTCACCCGGATCGGATGAGTTCCCCGAACCAAGCCGGTGCGAAATCCGACCACTTCCTGGACCGAGCGACCGACCCAGTCCTCGGGCGTGTCGAACAGCAGGGTGTCCCCGTGCAACGGGGATACGAGGGGACCGATCGAAACCTTCGGATACCCAAATCGTCCCACGAAGACCCCCGGGGGAGCGGAACCCTCGAGTTCCACCCCGTCGAGCAGTGGCAGTGTCTGCGCAAATGCTTGGTATTTCACTAGGATCGGGCAGACCGGTTTCCCGCAAAGGAGTTGGGCGGAACGACAGCGAAGACACATCGTGGGATCCTCACGGAGTCCTGGAATGCTCCAGGAGAGAGATTGAATCGGAATGAGTCCCGGGATGGGGGGAGTGCCGCCGGATCCAGCCATTCATTTCTCCCTAGTCGGATACCGATACTTACGGACCCGGGAAGGCCATGAAACGCCTTTCCCGTCGGAGATCGTTCCGATTTCCTCTGGGCTGCTGCTCGAAACGGGGTGGAAAACCTCAGATTCATATATCTCGGTACGGTGGAGCCTCCATTCTGACGTGGGACTGTGGGGTAGCTTGGTCCATCCTTCGGGGTTCGGGACTCCGAAACGCCAGTTCAAATCTGGCCAGTCCCATCGACGCAGTTGCCACCCGTCGGCATAGGGGCGGTGGAATCCGGTAGCGACTGGCGGGGATTCTCCGGCCGGAACCGAAACGGCGTTTCGGGGACTGCGGCAATATCCGGACCCGCGGACCCAACTTTTTGCGGGAATCGTTTCCCATCGCATTCGGATCGAAGGAGCGAGGGATTAGACCGACTCTTCGATCTCGCCGGAGACCGGGCGCCCCGTGAGTTGATCTGCAAAGTCGTTCACGACCTCGAGATATCGCACGACCTCCCGTTCGGTGTGTGCTACGGAGACCGTCCACTGTTCATCCGGCCCGTTACCCGACGGGATCAAGCCCCGATTGAGACACAGGAACTGGAAGAGGAGCGATCGCTCAGGATCGACCTTGAGGAAGCTGCGCCAATCGCGGACGGGTTGATCGGTAAATAGAATCGCCCCGGAAGGTCCATCGGACGGAAGAAATCCCGGGATGCGTCGGTCGTGAAAAATCTCGGTCAATCCTTTCGCCAGTTGTTGGCTTAACCGGGTCGAGCGATCGAGTCCCTCTTCGGTCAGGACATGTTCGAGTGTGGCTCGACAAGCCGTCATCGAGATCGGATTCGCGTTGAAGGTTCCGGCGTGGGCGATCTTTTTGGGTCCTACGTTGTCGAGCAGACCCTTCTGCGTCGCGATCGCGGATAGCGGAGCGCCACAGGCCACCGATTTACCGAGCAACATGATTTCCGGTCGGACCCGAACCGGCCGGCGGCCCCATGCAGATACTTCCCACCCGTTTTGATCTCGTCGAAGATCAAGAGCGCGCCGGCCTCCTGGCAAGCTTCGTGCACTCCTTCGAGGAAACCGGGTTCGGGCATGACGAGCCCCATGTTCATCGCGATCGGCTCGAGAATGACCGCGGCGACATCTCCCGGGTGTTCCCGAAGGATGGCGCGCGTGGATTCGAGATCGTTGAATGGCGCGACCCGCGTTCGTTCCGCGAGCTCGGGAAGTATTCCGGGTCCCGCGGGGGTAGAGTTCGGTCGTCGGGGGGGTCCGGCGGTTTCCGGACGCGGCTTCACTCCCACTAGCAGGGTATCGTGGGACCCGTGGTAGCCGCCTTCAAACTTCACGACGTATCGGTGGCCGGTCACGGCGCGCGCGAATCGAATCGCGTGGTGGGTCGCCTCGAGCCCGGTCGAACTGAAACGAACCTGTCCCATGGAAAACCGCCGGCACAGCATCTCGGCGACTTGCGGGGTTCCCTCCCATTCATAGCCGTAGACGTGGCCCCGCGAGAGCTGTTCCTGCAGAGCGGCGACAATCCTCGGATGCGCGTGGCCACTCGCGAGGGCCCCATAGGCCATATTGAAATCGAGATACGAATTCCCGTCCGCATCCCAGATCGTCGACCCCTCTCCCCGGTGTACGTAGAAAGGGTACGGTTCGAGGAACCGGTAGTTACTGTGCACGCCCAACGGCGTCCACAGGAGCGCCTCATGCCACTTCCGGCCCGAGAGGGGGGTACGACGGACAAATGCCTCCTGAGCGGCTCGGAGTTTTGGATCTGGCATACGACGGGCGGTTCTCGCCCGCGGGCCACGCTCTTCGCGCCGCGGCCGAGTACGCCCTCCAGTCCAGCCGGCTTGCCCTACATTAAGGCTGGGGAAAGGGGGAGATTTCCGGGGACTCCCTGACCGATATCCTATATCTTCGGTCGACTCCGACCGACGGATAACCGATGGCGGTCGACCCCCCGATACTTCGTAACTTCGTCGAGGGAGAATGGACGGATGTCCTTGGAAGTGCTTTCCTCGAGGTCCCTGACCCGTCCTCCGGGTCCTGTCCTCGCTCGAGTCCCCCTTTCGGGATCTGCGGAAGTCGATCGGGCGGTGACCGCCGCCCGGCGAGCGTTTCCGTCCTGGCGGAACACCCCGGTGGCGGAGCGGGCTCGAATCCTCGCGCGGCTTCGGGAAAATCTCGAGAAGCATGCGGAGGAATTAGCTAGCACCATCACGCGAGAAAATGGAAAGATCTTGGCGGAAGCTCGCGGCAGCGTACGACGAGGAATCGAGTCCGTGGAGTTTGCGATCTCGGCCCCGACGCTGCTGCAGGGCTCTTTGCTCCAAAATGTGAGCCCCGGGGTGGACACGGAGCTCTTTCGCGAGCCGGTCGGGGTGGTGGCTGGGATCACTCCATTCAACTTTCCCGTCATGGTGCCCCTCTGGATGGCTCCGATCGCCATCGCCTGCGGGAACTGCTTCTTGTTGAAACCGTCCGAACGCGTCCCGATCTCCGCGGATCACCTCGCGCGTTGTTTCTCCGAATCCGGTCTACCCGACGGTGTCTTCAATCTCATTCACGGGGGCAAGGAAACGGTCGAAATGATCCTCCGCCATCCGCAGATCGATGCGGTCGCCTTCGTGGGATCGGCCCCGGTCGCCAAGTCGGTCTATACGACGGCCGCCTCCCAAGGAAAGCGCGTGCTGGCCCTGGCGGGCGCGAAGAACTATCTGGTCGTCCTGCCGGATGCGGACCTTCCGCACTCCGTCGAGGCGATCGTATCGAGCGCCTTCGGCTCCGCGGGGGAGCGTTGTTTGGCGGGTAGCGTGGTCGTTGCGGTCTCGACGGTCGCCGAGCCGCTCGTCGAAGCGCTGGGCGCCCGGATTCGGACCCTTCGTCTCGGCAGCGGACTTCGCTCCGAGGTTGAAATGGGGCCGGTCATCCGGGCCGATCATCGGTCCCGGGTCGAAGCGTTCATCGCGAAGGGAGAGGCGGAGGGCGCGCGCCTCGTCGCGCGTGGAGCTCCACTTGATCCAACGGTACAGGGATTCTTCATTCCCCCGGTACTTTTCGATCACGTGCGTCCGGAAATGTCGATCGCCCAGGAAGAGATCTTTGGGCCAGTACTCTCGGTGATCCGGGTCGCCTCCCTCTCCGATGCGATCGAGGTGGCCAACCGATCCCGCTTCGGGAACGCCTCCGCGATCTTCACCCGCGATGGGAAGGCGGCTCGGGAGTTCCGGGAACGGATCCACGCAGGAATGGTCGGCATCAACATCGGGGTCCCGGCACCGGCGGCCTACTTTCCGTTCGTCGGATGGAAAGGCTCGGTGTACGGAGACTTGGCGGCCACTGGGCGCGAGGCCGTCGCGTTCTACACACGGCCGAAGACGGTGACGACCCGCTGGTTCTAGGCGGGCTGGGCGACCCGGGCATCGGCCACATTCAGTGCCTGGTCTAAGACGTCCACGCCGTGGTCGAGTTCTTCGCGTGTGATGATCAACGGCGGCGCTAGGACGATATGCCGCACCCACGCAAAGGCATACACGCCTTCCTTCATCATGGCACGCGTGACCTCTTCCGTCACCAAGAGTCGACCCGCGAGCTTGTCGGCGTCCGTGTTGAACGGTTCTTTCGTCGTCCGGTCGCGCACCAGTTCCACCGCGGCGAACAGTCCGAGTCCCCGCACGTCGCCGACGGAGGGGTGGCGGGGGGCAAGATCCCGAAGTCGACCGAGCAAGTAGACACCCTCCCGCCGGGATCGCTCGATGAGGTCGAGACGGCGATACTCCTCGATCGCCGCGACGCCCGGGGCGAGGGTCAACGGATGCGCTTCGTAGGTGTGGCCGTGCGGGAAATATCGATCCTTGAATTCGTCATGAATCTGCGCGGTGGTCGCGGTGATCCCTAAGGGGACATACGCGCCCGTAACTCCCTTCGCCGTCGTCAGAATATCGGGCACGACTTGGTAGTGATCGACGCCAAACCAGGCACCCGTGCGACCCCAACCGCTCATGACTTCATCTGCGATCAGCAGGGCACCGTGCTTCCGCGTAATCGCTCGTAACCGAGGAAGATATTCAGGAACGGGCACGAGCACGCCGTTCGTTCCGACGATCGGTTCCACGATCATCGCGGCCACATCTCCCTCCTGCTCCAGCTGCCCGTCGACGTAGTCGGCGCATTCGACGTGGCACGAAGGATACGTGAGACCGAAGGGGCACCGATAGCAGTAACAATCGGGCGCAAACACTGTCCCGGCCACCTGCTGGTGTTTTTCGATCGCCTTGCGTCGAAAATCCCCCGTCACGGAAATCGACGCGGCCGTCGCGCCGTGATACGAGTGCGGACGAGAGACGATCTTGGACCGACCCGTCACGAGACGCGCGATTTTGAGCGCGGCTTCGTTGGCCTCCGTTCCCGACGTGCTGAAGAAATACCGACGCAGCCCGGCGGGCATCACCTCGTCGAGCGAAGCGCTCAATCGGCCTCGGATCTCGGTCGCGAACCCGGGCGCAACGAAAGGAAGCGACCGGGCCTGCTCCACAATCGCTTCCTGAACCGCGCGGTTGCCGTGGCCCAAATTTGAGGCCATCAATTGGGAGGCGAAGTCGAGATAGGCGCGGCCCTGGCTGTCCCAGAACGTCGAACCCTCGGCCCGAGTAATCAAGAGGGGGTCCCACCCCCCTTGGCGTCGCCAGGTTACGTAGTTCGACTCGACGACCTTACGCCGGGAGGCTTCGAGATCCACGACAGTCGGACCTCAGAACTTGTCGACAAGCGCCCGGATGCGTTCCCCCCCTCGCTTCAGGTGGGGTGCGAGGTGATATCCGAGCAGGGAATCGACGCTCAGCTGCGCCATTCGACGAGCGGAAATCATCGCCGTGGGGACGTGGTGAGTATACTCCTTCGGCGTGAGACTCAGCGCATCGGCGCCCTCTGCGAAAAAGAGGTCCCCCGAGAACAGCACCTTGCGTTCGGGATGGTAGTACGTCGCATGGCCGGGCGTGTGCCCCGGGGTGTGATACAAGCGTAAGCCTCCGGCCACGTCGATCGAGTCTCCGTCCTTCAGCGTCTCATCGATCGTGACCGGCTCGGTGGGAGGCATCCCCGGCCCATCGTACGGAGGACGTTGAGCGATGTAGGCGGCCTCGATCCAGTGCGAGAAGGTCTTGGCATGCGTCAATTCGATCATTCGCTTGAGGTTCCCCACATGATCCAGGTGGAGATGGGTGATCAGGATCTTCTTGATCGAGGTCGGAGCGATCTTGGCCTTTTGCAGGTAGGCCTCGATCACCGAATTCCGACCTGGCAATCCCGTGTCCAGAAGCGCCCAATCCGATCCCTTATCCTTGATCAGCATCACGTTCGTCGCGAAATCGGGCGCAGGGCTCGCCCCGTCGATGATGTGGATTCCGGGCAGTATCTCACTCACTTGATTCACCCGTTCAACCGACATTCGTTGGGCCTTAATTCGGTTCGCCACGACCGGCCGATCGGTTTCCGGACACTCCCCAACGGAGCGAACCCGGAAATGTCCGTGCCGCGCCGAAAGCCCTACGACTCCGAGCGCGGAGCTCGACCGCTCGACCGATGGGTCGCGCTCCCCATCTCAAACGCGAGGAATTCGTTGCCGTCGGGGTCCTGGAATCGAATCTGACGGCCCCCCCACGGCTCCGCCTGGACCGACTGGGTCACCTGCGCACCCGCGTTGCGCAAACGCAACTCCAACGCTGCGACGCTGTCGGTCTGAAACACAATCCCGGTACGGGTTCCGATCCGGGAACGGGTCTCGGAATAGTGAGGCTCGCCCCACTCCGGTCGGGGGGTGATCAGTGAGAGAGCCACGGTCCCGATGCCGAGAGCGAGTTCGACATAGCCACTGTCGGGGTCCTGAACGCGGACCACGAAGCCCAGGACGTCCCGGTACCATCCCACCGATCGCACCTGGTCGCTGACCACGACCGCGACCCGCTGCACGAGCGTAAGTCGGCCTGAGCCGCGCGCCGGGGGCGGGTCCAAATTGACCCCGCTCCCAAAGGTCGACGGGTCCCACTCGACGATTTCGTACTGGCTCTCGGGAACGACGTGCATCGGATCGGTTCGAAGCACCCGGTTCGCTTCAGCCAAATCCACGGCCCGGATGATCAACAGGTCACCGGGCGGCTGATCGAGCGCCCCATGCGCGACAAGGCGACCGACCCGCTCGAGGTTCTCGAGCATCTCCCGAATCGATCGGCGGCTCGGGAACTCGGACGGGTCGACCGCGGCCCAGCGAACGATCCGGACGAAGAGCCGTTTCGGCTTGGGGCCTGGTCTTCGGTTTTCCGACATGAGGAGTATCGCCTCCCTATGATGCCGGAGCTGGTAGATAGGGAACTACTCGACGCGGCCCGACGCACCCCGAACGTTCCGCTCGTGCCCACTGGTTTAAATACCAAAGGCCACGCATCTTTGCGTTATGCGTCAGAATGGGCTGGCGGTCGCCATAGTTCTCTTCGTGGTTCTGTCGGCCTTCGTGGTTCTTCCCGGAACCGTCCGGGGAGCCTCCAGTGCCTCCGGGCCGTCGGCGAACCCAGCGGCCACAGTCACCGTGGAGACGCTCGACGCGAACGGGAATCCGCAATCGTACTTCTATAGCCAAACGGGCTTCTTTGGAAACGTCTACTTCCTCGTCCAAGACTCTTCGGCCGACAAGACCGCCACCGTCACGATCACGGACCAGAACGCTACGCGAGATGGAGTCGCCGCTCCCGCGATCAGCTGGACGGTCTCCTTACCGAACACCGGAACGTACAACAGTGTGACGTCCGGTCAGTTCTATCAGATTCCCGTTACCGTCCCCTACGGCGGCTACTGGAACGTTACCGTAAGTGCGGCCCTCGGGGGAACCTCCTCGGCGGCGTTCTACGTTCAGACCTACTATGTCACGATGAACATCGCCCCGGAGCTGATTCTGCCGGGCCATTCCGCCACGGTGTCCTTCAACGTGGCATCGGAAGCGAATAGCGGCCCTTACACGAAGGTCACGTCGGTAAAGTTTGGCGGCGCCTTCTTTAACACCTCCTTCGCGGAACAATCGCTTACCCCTACGATCATCAGTTTCGCCGCCGGGACTTCGTCCGGAACCTTCGCCTTCACGCTCCCGATGAATGCCGACCCCGATTCGTTCACCGAGACGTGGATTTCGGCCAACATCAGTATGGCCGGGGTGAACAACTCCGTGACGTACACTTACGGCCTCGGCGTTGCCGCGCTCGACGTTCCGAGCGTTTTCCTCAGCTGCGTCGAGTGCTTCGGAAGCACCGTACCCGCCAACGCCCAAGTGCTCGTTGAGGTCGTCGCGTCGGAGTATTACGGTACCTACACCCAGCCCGCGGTGGGATTGCAGGCCGCCTTCCACTTCCAGAGTGGTACCACGCCGATTACGTCCGTGCCGGGCAACCCCGCAGCCACTGTAATCACGAACTCGGAGGGAGATGCCGCGGTCCTCTTCAACGCCTCCCCCTCCGTCTTCCTTTCGAATCAATCGAATCACGTCATCGTCAACGTCACGGATCCCCTCAACTCTGCGGTTTCGTTCAATTCCTCGACGCCCTTCACGCTGATCGCCGCGAGCGTTCCGGAGGTGTACTTGAACGTGCAACTCTCCCAAACCTTCTACAACGCGGGGGATGTAGCGACGGTCAACTGGCAGCTCGGGGGCGACACGAGCGGCGTCACCAACGGATGGACGGTCTTCCAGTACATTGCGGTGATCATTAACCCGCAAAGTGGATTGCTGACGAACATCACCGGAACCGGTGCGCTCACCGGCACCGGATTGACCGGCTCGTTCCAGGTGCAACTGCCGGTCGGCGTTTCGGGAACGTTCGAGGTGGAGGTCCTCGCCCACAATGCGACCGAAGCATTCGGGGTCGTGGTCGGATCGACCGTCTATCCGGCGCTGTTGGTCGTATATTCCAGCGTCTATGCGTACAATCCGGGGCAGACGGTTACCTTCTATGTGGTCACCGACGGTTCGGTCTTCACGGGAAGCACACTCACCTATGCGCTGTACTCGGCGACGGGCTTCACTCTCGAGTCCGGAACGCTCAGTGGCACGTCTTTCTCCTACTCAGTCCCCTCGACTGCGCCGACCAACTTCCTGCTCGCCTCGGTCGTTGCTCAGAGCCCCACGTTGGGAGTCATCGCATCTTCCGGGGACGAGGTCCACGAGAACGTCGGATATCTGATCGCGGCCGGCGTGCAAACGAAATCGAACTACGCTGACAACAGCTACCAGCCGGGACAGTCCCTCACTCTCAGCTATGCAATTTCGGGGATCAATGGGGCCGTTCTTCCGTCGCTCTTTGAGGTCGGCGTCGGCCCGGGCGGGGCTACCCAAGCGAACCCTACAATGTATTTCGTGACCCCCCAAAGTTCGGGGACTTTCTCGTACACGGTACCGTCCAATACTCCCACGGGAGCAATCACGGTCGAGGTCGGAGCCTATCTCCCGAATTGCCAGTATGGCTCCTGCTTCATCACCACCAACCTGACGTTGTACGTGAACTCGAACCCGTCGGTATTGAACCAGGAGCTCGGCGCGGGCTCTGGATTGACGGTGGGATGGCTGATCCTCTTGATCGTGGCGGTCCTACTCTTCTTCATCGCGATCTTCCTGGCCCGTCGATGGTCCCGTCGGAGTAGCCCCCCCGGCCCCCCGATGGCCTATGTGCCTCCGGCTTCAACCGCGATGACGACGTCGACTACCCCTCCTTCCGAAGCCGGCGGAGAAGAGACGTCTTCGCCCCCCGCCTACTCTGAGGGCGGCGACAATTCGCCCCCGCCACTTCCTCCGCCGAGCTCGTAGTCCGGCACGCCGTTGGAACGCAGGCTTCCCCCGGCGCAAGGTATCAGGAATTTAACGCCTGGCCGGGCTCAGCGCTCGGATGGTCTCCAGCACATACTCGAGGGGGAGGCCCCCGAAATCGAGGATCCCTAGGATCTCGTCGACTCCAATGGCACGGAACGCGTCCAGTTTTTCCCGCACGTCGGAGGGACCTCCGATGAGCGCCAATCCACTCCGCTCGATCGTCTCGGCGGACCCGTGCCGGGAGTCCTCCTGAACCTTCCGCTGATAGAATGTCGACTGGGTAGCGAGGCGTCCGTCGAGATATCGTTGTAGACTCGAGCGGGCCTCGGCCGGATGATCGCCCGCGTAGATGTGGAGCGCTACGGCCACCTCCGATGTTCCGGTGCCCGGAACGTGTCGCCGGAACTCGCGAATCTCCTCAGCGAGCTCCTCCAATCCGGCGACCGTCGCATAAGGGATGAGCGCGACCGATAGCCTCTTTTGCGCGACGTGCGGAAGCGCTTCGCGACGTTGGACCGCGACCCATACGGGCGGATGTGGTTGCTGAACGGGGCGAACATTCAGCCGAATTTCAGCTCCCTTCGCACCTTCCGGACGAATGTCTTCTCCTTTCAATGCCGCGAGAAAGCGGGACAGCGATCGGTCGAACCGTTCCCGTTTGGTCGATGGGTCGATCCCGAATCCCTCGAATTCAAGGGGAATGTAGCCGCTTCCCACCCCGAGATTCACCCGGCCCTGAGTCAGTCGGTCGAGGAGCGCGTACTGCTCCGCAAGCCGGATGGGGTCGTGAAAGGGGAGAACGCTGACCATCGACCCGAGTCGAATTCGTTTCGTCCGCTGGCCGCACGCCGACAGCAGCACCGGGGCCGATGGGCAGATTCCGCCGAGTTGAAAATGATGTTCCGCGACCCAGAATGCGTTCCAGGCGTGTCGATCCGCCTCCTCCGCGAGCCGCAATACCTCTGCATAACGGTCACGGGAAGGTTCGGTACCCGTGGGGAAGCCATCGACGATCGTGAACACGCTGAGCTTCAAGGGTCGGGACCACGCGAGATGGGTAGATTGGCTTTGGCCCCAGGGGATCTCCCCCTAACCTGAAACGACCGAGACGCTTCGTCGAACGGTTGAAACTGAAGGGGATCGGCCTCGCCCCGGGCGCCGCGGATGGGAGAATTGCATTGCGACCCCCGACCGGGCGATCGAACGATGTGCGGCAGTTTGCCTCCGCTTCCGACGAAGCGATCCTTTGGGCCGGTAGATTCGACGATTTGGCGGTACTCGGGCCGAGCAACCTCGCGCGCATTCAAGGGCTCATCCTTGCGGACCGAACCTCCCCCGCCTTGCCGGTTGAACTCAAGGACCGAGTCGTGGTCGGGGACATCGAACTCGGCCTCCTACAGGAGGGGGATCTTGCCTGGATCGATGGAGATCGCGGCACCGTCGATCTACGCGACGTCGAAGAAACCCACGTAGTGACCTCATTCTTGCAACGCGACGATGGACGGATATTGTTGCTCAAGCGATCGGATCGCGTTGGGAGCTTTCGAGGATGTTGGGCGGCCGTTTCCGGATTTCTGGAAGATCCGACCCCGATCGCCCAAGCGATCCGAGAGATCGAAGAAGAGACCGGGGTGCACGCCGACGCCCTCACCCGCCTTCGAGAAGGGGAGCCTATCTTGGCGCGCGGCGAGAACCGCATCTACGAGGTTCACCCCTTCTTGTTCCGGGTTCACGATCCGAAGATCCAGATCGATTGGGAGCATTCGGAATCTGAGTGGGTCGATCCGACGGAGATTCCCCGTCGGGTAACGGTCCCCAAGCTCGACGCCGTCTGGGCCGCCGTTCGAACAGTCGGTCCGAGCGGCGGCGAGAAATAGGAGCCGCATCGTTCCCTGGTTCGTGGGCTGGTAGATCAGCGGAAGATCGCCGGTTTTGCAAACCGGAGGTCTCGGGTTCAAATCCCGACCAGTCCATTGCCCTTGGAGTCGGGCGGACATCCGAGTCACCACTGAGCCTCGAAAATCAGAACCGAACCCACGGGTTGGAATCCGTGTCGCTTAAGAATTGGCCCCGAGGTACCGACTCGAGCAGTTACCAACGCGATCTCGGCACTCCGGCTGGCTGCCGACTCACATCGTGCGCGGACCAGCTGACCGTACACCCCTCGCCGGCGATGCTCGGCCAGCACTCCGGTCCCCCAGAATCGGGCCACGGGACCGACGATTTCCATGCCGCCCCGACCGATCGGAGTCGAGCCGTCGAACGCGAGGAAATGATCCGAATGGCCGCATTGTCGCATCTTTCGGTGAAACTCAGAGACGAACCCGCTCAAGCTCTCGGCGGACGGAGCTGGATCTCCGAAGATTATCGTCCCCAATTCCACGAACTTCGCGTGGTCCGGGTCGGTATGGATTTCGCGCACTGAAACACCCTCCGGAGAGGGAAAACCCGGTAGGTGGAACCCCCCCGCAGCGTCATGAAGCTCCCACACCAGCACCTCCGCTTCCTCGGCTAGATGGTAACCGTGCCGCACAAGCCGTTCGGCCAGGTCGCTCGGTCGGGACCGAGGGGTTACCTGAAATCGGGTGCCGGTTCCACCGAGGGCTTCGATTCGCTTTCTCAGGGCGTCGAGTCGATCGTCCACGCGTTCCGTAACGTCGATGTGGAAGCCGTACACGTAGGTCAGCGCATACGACCCAGGGGTCACTGCAAGTTCGTATTCGTCCGTCGACTCTTTTGTGGCGGACGGAGGAATCCATCGCCAGGCGTCAACCGCATCCCAGATGCGGTCTTCCGTCCAAGGAATCACGCCTAAGTCATCACGATTGTTCACTTAACGATGGAATCTTGGAGTCGCGACATCCCGGTCCATCCGACCAGCTGCTTTTGCAAAGACTGAACCAGGAGTAGAGGGACACACGAGCCCATGTTATTCGCTTCCCTCGATCCGCAAGTGGGGGAATCCCCACCGGACCAAGGGATCGCTACGTGGCTCGGGTAAGGGGAGGATTTCCGCCGGTCTTCCAACTCGCCGGTAGTCGAGTGGCTTCGAAATGCAGTGAACCTTGGTCCATCCAAGCGTTCAGCCACTTCGCGGTGCAGAGCGCTTCGAGTGTCGGCCGCGTCCGAGCTCCCGTTCCCCGACAAACGGGTTGGGTCGTAACGTCCGTTGGCCCCCCATCGACGGACGGAGGATTTCGGGAATCTCAATCTCGCCCGCGTCGGTCTGGTAATTTTCGAGGATCGAAATCACCAGTCGGGGCAATGCGACTCCCGAGGCGTTCAGCGTGTGGAGCGGCTCGGCCTTGAGCCCCTGGGACCGGCGCCATCGAATGTTGGCCCGGGTCGATTGATACGCCTCGAAGTTGGAGATGGAGCTGACCTCGAGCCATCGCTCGGAACCGGGGGCCCACAGTTCGAGGTCGTAGCATTTTGCGGCTTTGTCGGGCAGCTCGCCAGTGCAGAGGCTAAGGAGCCGGTACGGCAGTTCGAGTTGCTGGAGAACCAATTCCGCTTCCTCCCGCAGGGTTTCCAGTTGCCGATACGAATCCTCCGGAGTCGAGAAGACGACCAATTCCACTTTGTCGAATTGGTGAACCCGCGCAATGCCTCGCGTTTCGACGCCGTGCCCCCCGGCCTCCCGCCGAAAGCACGGCGTATAAGCCATCAACCGCAACGGGAGATCTTCCGGGAGCAGAATCTCGTCTCGGAAGAGGTTGGTAACCGGTACCTCGGCGGTGGGAGCCAGCCAGAGGTCGTCCGTCTTGACCTGATACGAATCTTCGGCGAACTTCGGCAGCTGACCCGTTCCCACCATTGACTGAGAATTAATGAGGATCGGCGGGACGACTTCGATGAATCCTCGAGCCGCGTGCAACTCTCGCATGTAGCGAATCAATGCATGCTCGAGCCGGGCCAAGTCCCCCCACAAGGCGAAGAACCCCTCTCCGGCGACCTTGACGCCGCGCTCCTCGTCGAGCAGATTCAGGTCGTGACCGATGACGTCATGCGAGCGAGGCCGGACCTTTGGAGCGGGACGCGGTCGTCGCTCGGCCAGGATCTCGTTGTCCGCCGCGGACGTGCCCCGAGGAACCGAGGAGTGCGGGGCTACCGGTAGCAATAGCAGCGCATGGGATCGCTCCGCTTCGAGACGGGCCGCGTCGACCTCCAGTTCGTGAATCTCCGCGCGAAGCGCAGCCAAGGTATCGTCGGAGTCCCCTTCAGATCGGGGGGTATGATCCGCTCCGCGTCGCGCTGCTTGATTTCGTTGCGCCCGCAGGCGATTGACCCGCTGGTCGATCTCTTTCCAGCGAGCGTCGAGGGCCAGCAGTTGATCCACCTCCGCGGGGTCCCGGTGTCGAGCGACCAGACCCTCCTTTACGAGATCCGGGTGCTCGCGTAAGTACCCCATCGCGCACACAGCGAACCGGAGCGCCCTCCGCGCATTATTTCTTCCCTCTGGAATCCGAACTCCCAGCCGGGCGACTCGTTTGCTTCGGACTTTGTATCGATAACGCTTCTCTCGCTCAGAGAGCTAGCCCATTCGCCAAGGATTATTGCGCTCAATCGATGGAGTGGGTTCGTGGCAGCGTCGCCTTTCCGAATCCGCGTCGCGAGAACCGAGGACGTCGAAACGGCTTGCCAGATACTGACGGAGGCGACGAACTGGGAAGAGTCGATGGGGTTTCCGGCCCCCTGGCCCCGACCGTTTCCTCGGGAGGCTCTGCTCCCTTCCTGCGCCCGCGGCGAGCTGTATCTCGTGGAAAGCGAGACGAGTCTGCCGATAGGTACTATCACGCTCCAATGGGTCGACGTCCCCTTTTGGGGCGAACGGCCCCCGGACGCGGGCTACGTGCACCGGCTCGCGATCCGCAGCGCGGCGAGAGGTCGAGGCGTCGGAAAACGTATGGTCCTCTGGGCAGCCGAGCGAACGAAGGAGTTCGGGCGGAGCA
This sequence comes from uncultured Thermoplasmata archaeon, assembly GCA_963749195.1. GTDB lineage: Archaea > Thermoplasmatota > Thermoplasmata > Lutacidiplasmatales > UBA184 > Lutacidiplasma. The sequence continues at coordinate 554,975 of CAVVLX010000007.1, read as the reverse complement.
AGCTCCGACTCGATTGCCTCACGGCCAGCGCCCGATTACACGCGTACTATCACTCCCTCGGTTTTGTTCGCGTGGGGGAAGTGATCCAGGGCGGCCTCGCCTGCACGCTATTCGAAAAAAGCCTCGACTAGTCAGCGGGTCTTCGCGACTGGACTGGTGGGTCCCTTCCGCCGGGCACGGGCGTTGGTGGCTCGTACCCGCCGACGGCGAGTGGGTAGATTAAGCCGCATTTCCCGACTCGCCTCAAACCCTAGGCGCTCGTAGACCGGCCGCCCCATCTCAGATGCGTGGAGAATGATTCTCGGGTACCGATGACGAGTGGCCCAATCGATGCACGCGCGGAGGATCGCCGTCGCGACTCCTCGGCGTCGCGCTCGGCGTTCGGTGTACATCGAAAGGATGTAAGGCAGCTCGGGCGTGTATCGCTGCAACCGAGGGTGGGTTGGCATGAGCCAAATACCCCCACTTCCGAGAATCTGTCCTTCGTTACCGGTCGCGACGAACGCGAGGAACTTTCCCCGGCGCCACTCGCGTCGGAGCCAGCGGGCGTACATCGGTAGGCTCTTCCGAATCTGCGAGCGCCTCCATCCCCCAATATCTTCCCACATTCTCTGTCGGTGCTCACCGAGCATCCGAAGGTCGGAGAGTTCGGCCCGACGCACGTGTAGATTGAATGCGGCGGACTGTACGCGTGTTCCCTTAGTACGTCGCTTGAGGGTTTCGTGAGGGGGCACGGGCCACGGAGAAGCGGCCGCCTCGAAAAGCTTTGGACATCGGTCGGCGTCCCGCGGGGCCGGATCGATCGGCCCGCGCCCAATCCCAACGCAAAGCCTTTAGCGGTCATCGGGGCCATGCGGGCCGTGCTCGATGAGACCCTCGACCCGATCCTGATCCAGGTAACGATTCCCTTACCGATCCCGATGATCTTCGCAGCCTTCCTCGACCCGACGCACTTGCAAGGTTGGTTGTGCGACCACGCCACGGTGGAACCCAAACTGGGAGGACACTACGACTTGACCTGGAAGGGGGAGACGGAATTCACGTCGCACGGGAAGGTCACCCAACTGACTCCCGATGTCGATATCGGGTTCAGTTGGACCTCTCCTCCCGAATTTTCGACGTTAATGAACGAACCTTCTCCCCGAACGCAAGTGTACATCCGGTTGGCCGAGTCGCCGGAGGGAATTGATGTCACGCTCGAACACACGGGCTGGCAGTCGGGTCCGGAATGGGAAGCGGCCCGCTCCTGGCATTTTCACTTGTGGGACGATCGGCTTCATCGATTGAAGGACTATCTGATTAAGGTCGCCTACGGCTGAGACCCCCATCCCTCGCCGCCCCCGCGCGCCACGTTGCTATCCTCCTTCGACAGGGGTGAATCGCTTGCAGTTCGACTCCCCGCAGATCGAGCACGGCCCCTGAGGCGCCAATTGAAAATTCCCGCCCGACGCCGTGGGTCGGACGACCATATGGTGGGTCGGGAGGTGCCCACATCGACATCGAGAACGAGAGAACCTCGTGAAAGCGAGATCGGACACGGGACGCGGGGCCATGGAGCCGGCCGACCAGCGTGCGTCTCGATAAAATCTTCTCAGAACTCCCCCTCCGGCTTCCACGAAGGAGTAAATCCCGGGGGTCGTTCGGACGCCCGTGGACATTGAAGGGTGCCTCCTACCCGACGACCGACTCTACGATCTCGACGCCGGCGTCTGGGTCAAATCGGATGGAGAGGGTCCGGCCACCTTGGGGATCATGGCCAGTTTCGCTGCGTTCATCGGGCGGGTGCAAGCGGTCACGTACCGACCGCTCGAGGCCACCGTGGCTCGCGGTCGCAGCGTCGCGATGCTGGAAAGCTTGCGTTTCACGGGACCAGTACGCTCCCCGGTAAATGGGACGGTCACCGATCAGAACCCGGCGCTCCGAAGCACTCCGAAACTCATCAATAATTCCCCGTACGAACGGGGCTGGATCGTCCGCATTCGCCTTCGAGAACCGAACCCTGTGCCCCCCGGGCTCGAGGCGGCGGAGACCATTGCCGATCGGTTGCGGGAACAGATTCAGAGCCAACGGATCCGTTGCTTTCCGGCGGTCCCGGACGGCGAGTTGATCGAAATCGGGGCAGAGTGTGCAGCGATCCTGGCGAGATTAGACGAGGAACTCGCTCCTCGGGCTCCCGGCGACGTGTTGCTCCTGGTCACCGACGATCCCACGAGTCCAATCGAGATGGTCCGCTGGTCGGATCGGACCGGCAATGAGGTCCTCCACCACCGCGTTGAGGGAGCTCTGCATCAATTCCTCATTCGACGGGCGAACGAGCCCCGTGGCCGGGATCCGAGATCCTAGCGCCTAGATCCGTTGCCCGGGGGCTCCTCGGTCGACCGGCTTACGGCTTCTCGATCGGACTACGAATCTGGTTGCCCCACTCGGTCCACGACCCGTCGTAGTTGCGAACGTCGGGGTAGCCCAGGAGATACTTCAAGACGAACCAGCTGTGGCTCGATCGCTCGCCGATCCGGCAATAGGTGATGACTGGATGCGTGGGGACCACTCCCTTAGGAACGTAGAGCGCTTCGAGCTCCTCCCGGGTCTTGAACGTGCCATCATCGTTCACGGCCTGAGCCCAGGGGATGTTCTTGGCGCCGGGAATATGGCCGCCGCGCTGGGCGTGTTCGGTCGGGTATTCGGGCGGGGCCAGGACCTCGCCGGAAAATTCCTTCGGTCCGCGCACGTCGACCAAACTGAAGGTGCCCGCCTTCACGTCCGCGAGCGTCCCGCGCACCTGGTCGTAGTACGCGCGCAGTTTCTCATCCGGTGCGTGGGCGCTGTACTTTCCTTCGGTGAACTTCGGCTCCTCCTTCGTGAGCGGACGATCCTCGGCGATCCACTTCTTCCGCCCCCCGTTCAGCAGTTTGAGATTCTGAGCTCCGTAGTAGGTGAACACCCAATACGCGAATGCGGCGAACCAGTTGTTGAAATCTCCGTAGAGGACGACCGTGGTATCCTCATCGATCCCGATCCGGCGGAACAGATGCGTCAAGGCCTCGCGCGAGAGAATGTCGCGGGCGGTCGGGTCGTTGATATCTTTCTTCCAGTCGATCAGCGCGGAATTCGGGATGTGGCCGGTCTGGTAATTCGCTGCGGGGTCATAGTCGACTTCCGCCACCCGAACTTTCGGGTCGTTGAGATGCGCGGCCAACCACTCGTTGTCCACTAGGGTCTCGGGATGGGCGTAATTCGTCATCGTTTGGCTCCGCTACCGACCTGGGTCGGCGGCATATAGGCTCTGCGGCGCGCTCGGGGCCCCCGCCGGGGACCACGTCACCTAAATCAGGTGCGAACGCCCGATCCGGGCCGTTCAGCGCGATTCAGCTGTGCCGGCCCCGTTTGGGGAGCTGAGCGTTCGATACCTCGACCGTTTCCGGGTCGAACCCTAGCTTCTGGAGCTCATCTCGGATCCGGGCCCGGTGGTCGCCCTGAAGATAGACCTCGCCGTCCACCACCGATCCGCCCGTCGCCAACCGATTCTTCAGGGATTTCGTGGTCTCCGCGAGATCGACACCCGGTGGGAACCCCGAAATCACGGTCGCCGGTTTGTTGTACCGTCTCGGTTCGACTCGAACGCGAATTCGGGCGGTCTCGCGATCCAGCGCCGAGAGAATCTCATCGAACTCGTTGTTCCCCATGAATACGGTGTTCCTATCCTTCGCTCCCGAAATGAGCGAATCGAGAGGAGACGCGGAATCCGGCGCGTAGGATGAGATCGAGAAGCCAGCGACGGATTCGGTCGGTATCGGAGGGACGCACCATCACTTCCATACTTCCGGAGCGGATGAACATTTGGGGGGGGACCGACCGATGCGCACGATCTAGGGCTCCCCCCATTTGTACCATCGGAGCGCCAGCAAAATACCAGCGACCGCCGTTACCGCGAGCAAGCCGGCGTAAGCCAGCATGGAGGGAATGCTCGCGGGGGTGATCCCGAGGGCGCCTTGGATCAAGAGCGCCGCATAGGTGGCGGGAAGAAAGTGAGCTAAGACTTGCCATGCCGGCGGCAGGTATGATAGCGGGTAGTACAACGGGGAGAGCATGCCCAAAATGGTGAAGGAGAGGTTGCCGACCGGCCAGATCTCTCGCTGGCTCGTCACGCGACTTGATATGGCGATCCCGATCGAGGAGAACAAGACCCACAAGATCAACAGACATCCGACGATCACGAACCAAGCGTACCAAGGGATTGACCGACCGAGTTGATCGGATTCCCAGACGAGCAGCGCGGAGAGGACAGCGAGCGCCGGTATCATGGCGATCAAGTTCGCAAAGGCGATGCCGAAAAGGTAGCGAACTCGTCCGAGAGGGGAAGCCACAAACAGGTCCTGGAGCGCGCACTCGATTCGGTAGGTTGCCGAATCTCCCAGGACCCAATTTCCGATGTTCTGCATCGTGAACAGCATGGCCCCCACGATCTCGAGGGGGCGTAGGCTGGGCGGCGAAATCAGGCTCAGGAAGTAGAGGAAGATGAACGGCAGGAGGATCGGCGCGATCGTGACCGCCGGATTCCGGCTGATCCATCGCCAGCCCACCACCGCGAAGGCGGGCAGCGCCCGCCCCTGCATGGGCACGTTGGGCAACGATCGTTCCGCTAGCGCCGCCAACTATCTCTCCTGGGCGGTTCGGCGTGCCCAATAGATCGCGAAGAGGAAGACGGCGGTCGTTTCGACCGCGAGTCCACCGGCGGCCAGGGCCATTTGGCTACTTGTTAACGAGGTCACGCCGATCGACCATTGAAGGATGGCCGCCGCGGCGCTCGGGGGGATGAGGAGAGCAACCGGATGTAGCGCTGCGGGGAACAGCGCCAGCGGGTAGAAAACGGGGGGGAGCACGCCGAAGAGATTGTAGAAGAGCGAGGCGTAGGGCCAGATGGCGCGATTGTCGCGGAACAGCGTCGAAAAGAAGTACCCCGTGGACGAGGCGAAGATCACCAACGTAAGGGAAGTCGCCGCCAGTAAGGCGGCGGTGAGCCAGGAAAAGTGAATGACGATGAGCGCCAGAACGACCAAAACGGCGATGGGGGGAAGATACGCGACCAAGATGCCGATGGACATCCCCAAGAAGTAGGCTTCGGGAGTCAGCGGAGAGGCCAGATACAGATTGTTCAGTTTGTGGTCGATGCGGATGTACGCGGCCTCATTCTGGACTCGCTGGCCGATCCCGAACGAGGAAAAGAGAATCGCTCCGAGCAGGGCGACTCCCAGCAGCGACGGATTCAGGATCCAAACGAAGACCAGGATCACCCCTTGCACGATGACGGCGGTCATCATCGCGAGCCGTTCGTGGAGCTGGACCCACAGCTCCGTGTAGAAGAACGCCGCGAGTCCGTGAAACGCCCGGACTCGGGGAAGCGCCGTCACCTCAATCCCCTTCATCGATCTTTCGGCCGACCACGCGCAAGAATGCTTCTTCTAGAGTGACGGGGCCGACGGAGGCCGTCAGGTTCTTCCCGAGCGCCACGCCCATAATTTCCGGTAGATTCCCGGGCTCAACGATCACATGCAGCGTGCTGCCTTCCGATACTCCGGTCCCGAAAGACGCAAAGGCGTCTCGGTCCCGCACCCCTTCGTGGATCGACACTTTGATCGACCCACCGACCTGCCGTTTTAGTTCGTCGGACGTTCCCTCCACGAGCACGCGTCCTTCCTCGATGATGTACAGCCGCTGGGAGAGTGCTTCGGCCTCGTCGAGATAGTGCGTCGTGAGCAGCAGAGTCGATCCTTTGCGGGTCAACTCTCGGAACGACTCCCATACCCGCCGTCGAGCGAATGGGTCCATTCCAATCGTGGGTTCGTCCAGGAAGAGGAGCGGGGCTTCGGTGGCGACCACGGTGGCCACCATCGTCCGTTGCCGCTGGCCGCCTGAAAGGGTCATCGACAGTCGGTCGGCAAAATCGGTCAGATCGAGCTGAGCGAGGGCTTCATCAGTCCGCTGGCGGGCTGTCTTCCGGTCGATCCCCCGTGCACGAAGATAGGTATAGACCTGCTCGCGAGGGGTGAGATGGAAGAACGGCTTCCCTTCCTGGGGAACGACCGCGATGAACGGTCGGGCCGCCTCGGGGTTCCGGGCCACATCGATCCCCAGCACTTCAATCGAGCCGGAGGTGGGTCGAAGCAACGTCGAGGCGATCTTCAGAAAGGTGGTTTTCCCGGCGCCGTTGCGGCCGAGGAGAGCCACGCGCTCGCCCCGCGCGACGAACATCGAGACGCCGGCGAGTGCCTCCGTCGCCGGTGCGCCACGCGAATGGTACACCTTTCGCAGGTTGGCCGCCCGGAGGGCATCGTCCGTCATGAACGCGTGCCCACTTCGGGGCGATACATAACGATGGGCGCGCTCAGGTCAGTGCAACCGCGTCCGCGACGCGCAAAATCGCTTCGACGCACCAAGTCGGTCCGTGTTAGGCCCCGGACGCTCAATGGAACCGGCGGCGTGCAACCTTCCGCCCCGTCCTCGAGGATCTGGCCCCGAAGGAAGGGCCCCAATGAGGGGGGGTGCGCATCGCGATCGCGCTAACCGCAGCCGCAGCCCCCGCCGTTCGCGGAGTTGCTTCCGCAAGACGTGCATCCCCCCGCCTTGCCCGACTCGTCGGGTTCGGGGAGGGTGGGGTTCGAAATCTTGAATCCTGACTCGTTGAGGTTCTCGACGTAATCGATAACTGCGCCGTTGACGAGCTGAACGCTCATCGGGTCGACTATGATGGAGAAACCATCGACCTTAACGACCTCGTCATCCGTGCGTGGTTTGGCAAAGGCCATCCCGAACTGGACTACCCCGCTGCCGCCCCCGCAGCACGAACCGCCGCCGCCGCCTGCCTGAGCGTACACCCGGACCCCAACCTCGGGCTTTTGTCCGGCGATTAGACGACGGACCTGATCCACGGCCGCCGGCCGAACTTCGACTTGAACCATCGGCACTACCTCATTCTCATTGAGTGGGAGCCCCCCCTTAAGCTCTCTGGCGCACGGTCCGCGACAAATCGCGGCCCACCCTCGAGCCAGGCGCCCTGTTAGCATCGGTCACAGTGGGCCACTCAGCCGGAGACATGGACTCAACCCAGCGGGGGTTGGAGTGTATCCTCCCCCTCCGACGGGGTGCTTTCGAGCGGCACCAGTACCTCGGAGTGCTCACCCTCTCCGGTAAAGGTTTCGGGGAGTTCGATGGGTCGCAATCCCCGCGCACGGCTTAGATCGGCTACGTTGACCGCAGGGGAATCCTCCTTCCAGCACAGCCGGGCGAAGATGTCCGTGAGACGTCGAGGGATGCCAATCGAACCGCCGATCTGGCGTACGTCTTGCCGGCTGAGTTCGCCCACGAGCGCGAGGATCAGCAGGTAGGCGGTGTATCCGATCAAGACTCCCAGGAGGAGCTGGTAATACCGGTTGACCGGCAAGAGCGAATTGAATTGCGAGACCGCAAAAAAGCTCACGCCGGCGCTCACGACGATCGAGACGATGGAGCGGACCTGGATGCGGACCGCCATCAACCGATGCATGAAGTACGTATTGAGTAGCAGTGCCACGATCGCCGAAGCGAGCGTCGCGACGGACGCCGCGACCACGCCGCTCATCCCCGGATAGAGCGTGATCGGGGGAAACAGTAAGAACGCCGTCCCGAACAACACGACGATCTGGGCGGTCGTCAGATACAGTTCGAGTCGCTGCTGTCCGATCGAGTTGAGTGCCGTCCCGATGATTTGACTCAACGCCAACGGCACCGAGGAGATGGCGAGGAGTGCGAGCGGGGTAGCTGCGGAGTGAGCATACGAGGCATTGGCGAGGATATTGAGGAAATTCACTCGGTAGACGGTGAGTGCAACGACGCCGGGGACTATGACGATCGAAGTATATCGGAGTGCTTGCCAAGTCCCGGAACGGACGGTTTCGTACTCGGCCTGTTTGTGCTTGCCGGAAAGATATGGGAAGAGCGGAACCGTGATCGCAGAGGGAATCGACAGCGCAAGGATTCGGAATGCGTTCGCGGCGAGAAAGATGTTGAGCTGTTGCGTGTCAAATTTCGCGGCGACGAGGAATGGGATTGAATTGGTCGCGAGGAAGCCGAGCATCAGGCCTCCCATCAGCGGCCAGGCGTAGCGGAACATGAGGCGAGCCTCGGAAGATTTGAACCACCCGGCGAGGCGAAGCGTGGTCGGGAGCGAAACGAGCGCCGAGGCGGTCGCCCCGATCGCGTAGGCGATCGTGATCGACCAGATCGATGGGGAGTAGATTGCAACGTAGACCAAGATCGGGGTGCGCACGCAGGATTCGACCAAACTCGGAACTTGTGCCATCAGGGAATTGCCTTGGGCGACAAGGAGTTGATTGTACACGGTCGAGAGGGACCACAAGAGCGGCATCGCGGCGAAGGCGCCGACGATCTCGAGGTCTTGAGGAGTCGGAGCGAGCGTAGCTCCAAAAACCGACACCGGCGCGAGCGCGAAGATGGTAAGACCGGCCAGTCCGACCATCAAGGTCCGCAACAGGAGATACGTTCCCGTCGAATGGCGCGGATCCTTTCCCCGGGCTACAAAAAAGACGAACGCGGAACCGATTCTCAGGTCGGCCACGTTGTTGATCGACGACCCGATGAGGAGGTAGAGTTGGACCGTACCGAGGAGCGCCTGGCCGGTGTTCCCCGTTCCGACGTAGTGGTACAGCGCGACGGTCGCGATGAAGCCAATGAACTGAATGGCGAAACTAGCAAGAACACTCCGGCCGAGCTAATCGTTAGGGAATGGCGCAGCGTTGGAATGGCCGGGGTGGGACTCCCGTTCGAGGAAGTTGGGGGGGAGTCACCCACGGTAAACCTGAGTACGCAGAGTACGGGCTATCCTTAATGCCGTTGGTGGGACGAGAAGAATCGTCCTCTCCACACTCGCTTAATGGAGTCAGTCGACGGCTTTGGAGGTCGGAGGGAGATCGCTCGCGACTCGTTCACTGAGCTCGATCCACACTCCATCCGGATCCGACAGAAAGACCAATCGGTCGCTTCCTTCGCGAAAAGGGGGAATTCGAACGTGGGCACCGAGCGCTTCGAGCTTTCGAACGACGCCGTCCAAATCTCGGACGTCGAACCCCAGGTGGTCCAACTCGTCCCCTTCCCGAAAGGGGGGTTCGTCGGGGTAATAGTTGAGCTCGAGTACGGCATGCGATTCCGGGTCCTCGAGCTCCTCCCAGACTCCGCCGGCGGCCGTGCGACCGCGGGACTTGTATCGGAGCCCGAGCCCTTCGGTATAGAACCGCCGGGAGCGGTCTAAATCGCGTACGCGCACTCCGGTGTAGATCAACATCCCGCAGATCCTCGACAGACTGGCGGAGCTAGCTCGACTGCGATATAATGGGACCGGCGGAAGAAACTGCCGAAATGCGGGGTCGCGCCCGGCTTGGCGAACTATCGGTCTCGCTGGCTCGGGCCTCCGAGGCGGACGTCAGCGACAAGCCCGGGAGGATGGGAAATGGGAGCACGGGGATTTGAACCCCGATATGCGGGTCTCTCCGCGCGCTCCAGTCACTCGTCATGGGAACGCATTGCGTTCCTCCGCAGACCCAATTCACAGGACCCCACGGCGGGGCCCTGACTGGAGCCCGCTGGTCTGCCAAGTTAGCCTATGCTCCCTCCGCCGCCTTGTCATACCACGGGAAGATAGCTTTTGTTATCCCGAAAGCGGCCGAGTCGGAGCTCCGTGCCGAATCGAAGAAGTGCATGGCGCAACGTTTATGTGAAAGCACGTTTGCATGGAATCCAATGGAATTGAACACGGACTCCTTTGCGCCCCCCCATCCCCGAACTGTTTCTGGGGCCGTCTTCGTGGTCGCGTTGCTCGTTGTCGCCGGGGTAGCGGTCGCGTCGACCGCCTTGTACTACGAACTTAGGCCGACCACGACCGCCGGTAACATAGTGGTGACCGACGATCTCGGCCGAACGGTGAACGTCCCGACCAGTCCCTCGCGTGTCGTAGTGCTGTCGCCGAGCATCATGGATTCTATGTTCCGGCTGGGGCTGCGGAGCCACGTAGTGGGCGTCGACTGTTACACCCCAGCCTTCGGGGGGCTCTCGGCGGATTATTCGCCGGATCAGATCTCGCTGTGGAATCTGAGCAGTTCGATGTGCATCGAGATCGCGCCATCCTTTGACACGGAGCAATTGCTGAATGATTCCCCTCAGCTCGTCCTCGCCTCTACCATCGTCTCGGTCGCGGATGTGGAGACGATCAGCGTCACGTTTCACATTCCGGTGCTCATTTTGCAGCCACCCACGCTGAGCGGCATCTTGCTAGACGTCACGTTGCTAGGCCAGATCTTCAATGTCGCTTCGAAGGCAAGCGCGCTGAATGTTCAGCTTCAGTCGACGCTGGGCGAAGCGAACGGGTTGCAGCAGAACCTGACCAGCGCCGGCAGTCCATTCCCGACCGTACTCGCGACGTATTCCGTCGACTCGAACGGCTATTGGAGCTTCGGTCCCGGGACCTTTGGACAGTCGCTGATCGAACTATGCAGTGCCAGCAGCATCTCGGCAAACGCCACTTTGCCTTACCCCGAGCTGTCGCCGGAAGTCGTGCTGGTGAGTACCCCGGAATTTCTGATCTATGGCGTCGGCTTCGGTCTCAATCTGACGTTCTATCAACAGTTTGGCCCTCAGTGGAGTGAGATTGCTGCGGTTCAGGACGGGAACGCGGTTGGGATCAATTCGAACTGGCTGACCGAGCCGGATCCGACTATGATCCTCGAAGGGTTGCCGCAACTGGTGATGATCTTGCATCCGGGCAACACGCTCTAGACCGTGCAGGACGCCGGGACCCCGGGGCCGCCGCCGGGATCGGTCCCGCTGCTCCCGAAGGCGCGTCGCTCGCGACTGTTTCTTTTGGGCGTGCTCGTCGCGATCGCCGCGATCGCCATCCTTCTCTCGCCCCTGATCGGTGCGTATCCGATCCCGGCCCTGACCGTCCTTCGCATCCTCGTTCATGAAATTAGTAGTGGAGCCTGGATCGCAAATCCTTGCACGGGGGCCACCACCTCGGCCCTGCAATGCACTGCGTTTGAATCGATCGTCTGGCAAGAGCGAGTTCCCGAGACGCTGCTGGCGGTCATCGCCGGAGGCGCGCTAGGGATTTCTGGCGCCACCCTTCAGGGGGTATTTCGGAATCCTCTCGCGGATCCGTACCTTCTTGGCCTCTCTACCGGGGGCGCGTTGGGAGCCTCGATGGTCTTCGTATTCGACGTAGGCGAGCGCGAGGCGAACCTCGTGTTGCCGTTGTTCGTCTTCGTCGGGGCGATGGGCACGGGGCTGGCCATCCTCACCGCGGCACGGGGTCGGTATAGCTCCATTGAAACTTTGTTGCTCACGGGTGTCGCGCTCAATAGTTTTCTATCGGCCATCCTCACCCTCCTGTTGCTCTACAATCCGACCGGAAGCCTGCAGGTCGACTTCTGGCTGCTGGGGGGACTCACGGCATCGTGGACGACTGACGGGATCGCGTTCGGAGTGGTGCTGGTCGGTGCGACGCTCTTGGTTCTATTCGGGCGCGACCTCAATCTCATGCAGCTGGGGAGCGAGGTGGCCCAGAGCATGGGGGTGGACGCTCGAAAAGTTCGGCTGAAGCTGCTGCTGCTCACCTCCGTCGTCACCGCGATCGCGGTCGCCTTCACGGGAATCATTGGGTTCGTGGGCCTCGTCTCGCCACACGTAGTGCGCCGCGTGGCCGGACGGGACTATCGAATCGTGTTACCCGGAGCGGTCGTCGTGGGAGCGACGTTCCTCGTCATCGCGCGCGATCTCTCGTACGTCGTCATTCCCTCGAGTGTGCTTCCGATCGGAATCTTTACCGCGTTTGCAGGGGCCCCGTTCTTCCTCTACCTCCTCTACCGACGCCGCCGAACCTTCACGATGGGAGACCTGTGATCCCAACCTCGGCAGCACCGATCGCCCTTCGTCTCCGTCAGTTGTCGATTCAGTATGGCCGTCGACCCGCGCTACGAGAGGTGAGCCTTGATGTTCGAGCAGGGGAATTCGTCGCACTCGCCGGACCGAATGGATCTGGAAAGACCACCCTGATCCGGGCGGTGCTAGGACTTCTTCCAACGTCGCCGGGCGCCGTAGAGCTGTTCGGGAGTCCGCTGGAGACGCTAACGGTGCGCGATCGCGCGCGCCGGGTCGCATGGGTACCTCAAGAGGAATCGCCCCGAGACGACGTACCGCTGCTCGACTACGTCCTTTACGGCCGAAATGCCCATTTGGATTGGTTCGAAGGGGAATCGGAGACCGACCGTCGGAGAGCGCTCGCCATTCTGGGCGAGATGGGCCTCGAGGATCGGGCGAACGATGGGATTCTCTCGATCAGCGGTGGAGAACGGCAACGAACTGTTCTGGCGCGTGCGATCGCCCAAGCGGCGCCCTTACTCCTGCTGGACGAGCCCACCTCACATCTCGATATCGGTCACCAACTGGACCTGCTCGTTCGAGTCCGACGGGCTAGTCGAGGAACGCCACGTAGCGGTCGTCGCCGCGATGCACGACCTCAATCTGGCCGCCCGCTTTGCCGATCGGATCGTCGTCCTTTCGAGAGGACGAAAGTACGGAGAAGGAACGCCCCGCACCATCCTCTCCGAAGAGCTCTTGGCCCGCGTGTGGGGCGTGTCGGCCGATCTGCGTCAGGATCCGCGAAGCGGTGTTCCGTACCTATTGCCCCATCACGTCATCGGAGCGAACGTCCCGCGATCGTCCCCAGCGGATCTGCGGGCGGTTCACATCGTCGCGGGCGGTGGGTCGGGAGGACCGTATCTCCGCGCCCTGGTCGATGAGGGGTATCGCGTCACCGTCGGGGCGATTCACCTCCTCGATTCGGATACCGAGATCGCGGAACGGCTGGGCGTTCCAGCGGCCATCGAGATTCCGTTCGCCCCGCTCGGCGCAGAAGTGCGCAACCGGAACCGAGAGTTTCTGGCGGCGGCGCGGGCGGTCGTCGTGGCTCCTTTTGCCGTCGGACCATCGAATCTCTCTAACCTGGAGGATTTGATTCCGTACGTCGGGCACGTGCCCATACTTTTGGTCACGGACCCGCCTCTCGGTCAGCGGGATTTCACGCACGGGAGGGCCAGCGACCTCTGGACTCAACTCCGAGAGGGCGGCGCGCAGGAAGTTTCGAGTCTCCCGGGGGTCCTTCAGATCCTGCGAACCCTCTCCCTCACCACGGGGTCAGGAACCTCGAAACCGCTGGAGTCGCCGCCGAGCATGACGGGGTAACGGGAGCACCTCCAGCGGGGGCGGATTCGGGCCCGCGAAACCGGCCAGGAGGCGGGGCAATTCGTTTTCGAGGACGAAGAGGGTGCTCGGGACGCCGATTTGCGAGGCCTCCCGGCTGCTGGCCGCGACCGCGAATCGATGGATGGGTCGATCCGTGACCGACCGAAGTGCGTGATAGGCTTCGAGCCCTTGCGCGCCCAAGAATCCCGTGCCGGGCCGACCCAACTCTACCCGCAATCGGTCGGCAAGAGCGGCATCGGCGAGGTCCGCCTCCGACAAGGTACGCACCGAGACCGTGCCCGGCGCGAGTGGGACGATCCCCTCGAGCTCAGCAATCGCCACGAGGGACCCTCGTTTGCCGCCAACGGAAACTCGGCCTCGCGAAGCGCCTCCTTTGCCCGGGCGCGCCGAGAGTAATCCGTCCTTCAACTCAATCGACACCAGATCACCGGCGACCAGATCGGTCAAGGCGATCGCGCGACAGGATCGGATGACGTGCAGCTGGTTCAGTCGATCGCGCACGTCATCGCCCAGGTCCCCCAGTGTCTCATGAAGCCAGGCCACGCCGCGAACCGTCGGGCGGTAACCCCCATCCCGGAATTCGACGAATCCTCGGCGGGCGAGGGTTCGATAGATATGGGATACGGCTTGTACGGTCAATCCGAGCCGTTCGGCGATCGGTTTGAGTTGGGTGGGCTCGAGCGTGGCACATTCATGAAGGAATAACAGCTCGGTCACGGTACCGCTCCGTCGCAACGTGGCGAGGGCGCCCCCCGTGGCCCGAGTGCGGTCCGACGACATTACGGGAGGCGATCCCGAACGGAGTTAAAGCTCTCTTGACTGCCGAGACAAACGAAGTTTACGCCGAGCGCGCCTTTGGAACGCGCGGGAGCAGTCCGCTCTCCTCGGCTTCTCGGGTCAGCGTCCGAATCCGATCGCGAATACGGGCGGCTTCTTCGAAGTCGAGCTGCTCCGCGGCCAGCCGCATCTCTTCCTCGAGATTCGCGAGGAGGAGCGGGAGGCGCTCCTTCCACTTCTTTCCCAATCCTTCGACCGACAGGGAGCCGCTCGGGGCTTCCGTCTCGGGGGCTAGGTATCGACCGGACTTCCTTGCGGATGGATTCGGGCACGATGTCGTGGCTCTGATTAAACTCCACTTGGGTGATGCGTCGTCGCCGCATTTCCGCGATGGCACGCTGCATCGAGCCTGTGGTCCGACTAGCGTACAAAATCACCTTTCCGAGCACATTGCGCGAGGCACGCCCCGACGTCTGAATGAGGGAGGTCTCGCTTCGCAGGTATCCTTCCTTATCGGCGTCAAGGATCGCCACCAAGCTCACCTCCGGGAGATCGAGCCCCTCGCGCAGCAAGTTGATCCCGACGAGTACGTCGAACCGGCCCAAGCGTAAATCGCGAAGGATCTCGATTCGCTTGAGGGTCTCTACATCCGAGTGCAGGTAGCGTACCCGAAGTCCCTGATTGGTCAGATAGTTCGTGAGATCCTCCGCCGTAGCTTTCGTGAGTGTCGTGACCAGCGCGCGTTCTCCACGAGCTGTGACGACCTTCACTTCGTTGATCAGATCGGCGATGTGGCCTTTGACCGGCCGTACCTCGACCTCGGGGTCGACGAGTCCGGTGGGCCGGATGATCTGTTCGACGAGCTCGGGGGAGAGCTTGCGCTCGAAAGGGCCCGGGGTCGCCGAGACAAACACGATCTGTGGAACTCGGGTGAGGAATTCGGGGAATTTGAGCGGACGATTGTCCCGGCAAGAGGGGAGTCGCCACCCGAAGTCGACCAGATTGTCCTTTCGACTCCGGTCGCCTTTGTACATTCCCTGGAGCTGCGGGATCGTGACGTGGGACTCGTCGATGAACGTGAGCATATCTTTGGGAAAGAAATCGAGGAGCGTGTACGGCGGCTCGCCCGCTCTCCGGCCCGCAAAATAGCGAGAGTAGTTCTCAATGCCGGAGCAATATCCGGTCTCGCGAATCATCTCGAGATCGTAGTTCGTGCGTCCCCGGAGCCGTTGGGCTTCCACGATCTGTTCGCTGCGCTGGAGCTCCTGCACCCGAGCATCTCGTTCGCGCTCGATCTCGGCGAGGATTCCGCGGAGGCGTTCGTCCACTGTCAGAAAGTGCGTCGCGGGAAAGATCGATACCTCGTTCAGCGATCGGACTTCTTCTTGTGTGATGGGGTCGATTTCGAACAACTCCGCCACCAGGGTGCCCTCCAACACAATGCGGAACAGATTCTCGCCGGCGCCCATGACGTCGATGGTTCCGCCGCGGACCCGAAATCGGCCCCGCTTCAGCTCGAGATCGTTCCGGACGTACTTCATCCGGACGAGTTGTTCGAGGATCTCCCGACGATCGCGAGTATCCCCGCGGTGGAGGAAGACGACCGAAGCGAGGTAATCTTCGGGGGAACCGAGTCCATAGATGCAGCTGACGGAGGCGACGATCAGAACGTCTCGTCGGGTGAGTAGGGCCTGCGTCGCTCGGTGGCGCAGGCGATCGATCTCTTCGTTGATCGAGGCATCCTTTTCGATGTAGAGATCGATCTGTGGGACGTAGGCCTCGGGCTGATAGTAATCGTAGTAGCTCACGAAGTATTCGACGGCGTTGGACGGGAAGAGTCCCCGAAACTCGCTCACGAGTTGCGCGGCCAGGGTTTTGTTGGGAGAAATCACCAGCGTCGGTCGTTGGAGTTGTGCCACGGCGTGGGCCATGGTAAAGGTCTTTCCGGAACCGGTCACTCCGAGGAGCGTGACGTAGTTGTCCCCCCCACTGACTCGTCGAACTATCTGTTCGATCGCCCTTGGCTGATCCCCGTGAGGTAGCAGCTCGGTCTCCAATCGGAACCGCCCGGGAAGTTCCTTCGTTCCCGCTTCGGCGCCCGGCTCCGACTTCGTCATTCCCCTCCTCAAGCGCCGGGCCGGGCCCGATAGCCTCGAAGGTCGATTTCGACCTCTTCGAAGCCTTCGGAGCGAACCGCGGCGGTCACCGTTGACGCGAGCGGCTCCTCGCTCAATCGACCGACCTCATCAAAATCTACCTCGATTCGTGCCGACCCTCCCTGAACACGGACTCGGACTCGGCGGAAACCATGCTCGCGAATCCGCTGCTCCGCGCGCTCGACCCGACGGAGGAGCTCCGCCGAGATCCGGTCGCCGTGGCGAATCCGCGATGCGAGACAGGCGTCCGATGGTCGGTCCCAATTGGGGAGTCCGCGAAGGTGCGCCCACCGCCGGACGTCGGGTTTGCGCCACCCGGCCCAAACGAGGGGGTGACTAAAACCGGCCTCCTGCATCGCTCGAATCCCGGGACGAGAATCTTCAAAATCGTCGAGATGGAGACCGTCGAGATATTGATGAATGCCGCGGTCGGCGCCGATTCGAAGCAGTGCCGAAGTTTCGGTGACCCGACAAAAGTAACACCGATTGGGCGGGTTGTCTCGGTAGCCTTCGCTCGCGAGAGGATCTGCTTCGAGAAGTTCGTGACGGATTCCGATCGCCGCGGCGACTCGGGTCGCCTGGACGATTTCCTCGGTGCTGACGGCGGACCCGACAATCGTCACAGCGAGGGCTTGGGAGCCTAGCGCCTCGTAAGCCAGCGACGCGACGAGTGAAGAATCCACTCCTCCGGAGAGCGCAACTAGGGCCGGACCGCCGTGCGCGACGCGAAGGAGGACGCCTGGGAGTTCGCTCGAGCTCGAGCGGAGTTCGGTCGGGACCTTGGAAATCATCACAAGCCTCCCGCCACGGGACGCTCACGGAAAACCATTTGCCACCGGAAGACGGCGGTCGAGGCGTAACGTCCATAGAGGCTGCGGGGCTGGGTGATACCATGCAATCGGTTCACGACGGATCCCGATGGATGCTTCGCCTCGAGGATGGACAGGATCTATTCGATTCCCTTCGACTCCTCGCTCGCCAGGAGAAGCTGCGGGCCGCCGTCGTGCTCTCCGGTATTGGAATGTTGAAGCGATCGACGATCGGATACTGGAACGGAAGCGAGTACAAACCCCACGAACTGGGCGAACCGCACGAGCTCATCGCCTTACATGGGAGCATCGCCGAAGCGGAAGGAGATCCCGCGATTCACCTCCACGTGGGACTCGCCGGCCCCGACCACCGGCTGCTCGGTGGGCATCTTATTCGAGGGACCATCGGCATCCTGGGAGAAGTGTACCTCGAGACATTTCCACAGCGCGCATTTGGTCGCCCTCTCAACGAGAGCTTTGGACTCCGAATGCTTGACCTCGACCCCTCCGCGTCCGCGTAGGATCCCCCTTTCGCCCCCGAACGCCGCTATCGTTATCGGTGACTCGCGCTCCCCTCGACCCCTTCCTCGTGAGGTCTATGGACTCCCCTACTGTCGCCGATCGATTGGATCGACGTATCTTGGAGGCCGCTCGCCGAATCGGCATCACCGAATTCACCGAGATCCAGCGTCTCGCTTTTCCGCTCCTCCATTCCGCTTCGGACGCCCTCCTCATCTCCCCGACCGGCTCCGGCAAGACCGAGGCGGCGCTCTTCCCGCTTCTCTCCCGACAGCTCAAAGATCCGTCGCCGGGGGTCAGCCTCCTATACATTACCCCCTTACGCGCCTTGAATCGGGACCTCGAGCACCGGCTCGTCCAATTCGTTCGAGAGATCGGCCTGACCGCCGCCGTTCGACATGGAGATACGCCCGCGGCGCAGCGACTCGCGCAATCGCGTCGGCCCCCGGACCTGCTGCTGACGACTCCGGAAACGCTGCAGTTGCTGTTGGTCGGTAAGCGATTACGGGAATCCCTACGAAACTTGAGGGCGGTCATCGTCGACGAAGTTCACGAGCTCGCTCCGTCGGATCGGGGCGCCCAACTGGCGCTTTCCCTCGAGCGGCTCGACGCGTGGGTGGGACATCGAGTCCGGCGCGTCGGTCTTTCCGCCACGGTAGGTAATCCTGAAAGTGTCGCCCAATTTCTCTCGCCTTCTCCGCGAACGATAGAAATCCGGATCGTCACTCAACCACGAGAGCTTGAGTTAACAGCTACCCTACCGGAATCAGACGCTCCTCCCCTTGATCCCACGCTCGTTCTCGAACTCAAGGCGGAGCCGATTCTGCTGGCCGGATTGCAGCAGCTCGAAAAGGAGATTCGCGCCCATACGACCACGCTCATTTTCGTGAATACTCGACCCACGGCCGAAGGGTTGGCCGCGCGTCTGATCCGCATGGCTCCCGACCTCTCCATCGCGGTCCATCACGGGTCCCTCTCCCGCGAGGTGCGGGAGGAATCGGAGCGAGCGTTCCGGGAAGGCGAGCTGCAGGCGCTGGTGGCGACTTCCTCCCTGGAGCTGGGTATCGATATCGGAGGAGTCGATCACGTCGTACAGTTTGGATCGCCTCACCAGGTCGGGAGGCTAGTGCAGCGCATCGGACGTTCCGGGCATCGGCTGGATCGAACGATTCACGGGACGGTGCTCGCGCTCGACGAGGAGGACCTCGAGGAATCCGCGGTCATTTCCCGACGGGCGCGCGCCGGAGAGTTGGAGCCGATCCGATGGCGCACCCGCAACCGATTGGCGGTCGCCCAGCAAGTGCTGGGTGCGCTCCGCGCGGGCGGAAGCCAGGATCTGGAGACCCTCTCGCATACCTTACGGCATGCGGTGGTCGCGTCGGAACTGTCGGACCGTGAATGGTCCGATCTTCTAGGTTACTTGGAACGGCTGGGGTTGGCGCAGGAAGAGTCACCGGGGCGGATCCGACCCGGCCGCGGAACTCTCGATCGGTTCTACGCGACACTCTCTCTCATACCGGACGAACGGACGTATCGACTGCGCGATATCGCGACCCGCCGGTTGATCGGAACGCTGGACGAGCGCTTCGTGCTCACGCAGATCCTGGCCCAACCGCAGGAGATTTTCCTCCTGCACGGGCGAACGTGGCGAGTCGTCGAGTATCGAGATCTTGAGCTGCTCGTAGAGACAGTCGCCGAGATCGGCCAAGAACCTCGATGGGTGGGAGAGGACCTGCCCGTGCCGTTCGAGGTCGCCCAGGAGATCGGGCGGCTGCGGCGTGAAGGAGACTACGACCGGTACCCGGTACCGGAGTTCAGTCGGACAAAGCTCTCTGCTTGGCGGGAAGTCGGGCGGGCGGCCGGGGTCATCCCGGACGATCGGACGATTACGATCACGGCTCAGGGTCGATTGGTCGTCTACGGCGCGTGCTTCGGAACCCGAACCAACGAGACGCTCGCGCTCGGAGCGGCCGGGGTGCTCACCGAGCGACTGGGCGCCCGGGTGGAAGTGATCGCGATCGAGCCCACGTGGTTCATCCTGGAGCTGCCGATCGCGATGGATTCCGCGGCGCTGCGCGATGCGCTCGCTATCGATCCGCAAACAATGGAGGCGCTGGTCGAACGACTCGTGCCGAGCGGCCTGGATTATCGCTGGATCTTTCTCTCGCTCGGCCGGAAGCTGGGCGTTCTCCCCACGACCGCCGACCCCCGGGACTTACGCGTGCTTGAGCCTCTGCTCCAAGAATCTCAGACGACCCCCCTCGGGGCCGAAGCTCTCGAAAAAACCTTGCACGACCGCTACGATATCGCACACGCACGCCAGGTTTTAGAGGGGATCCGAGATGGACGCATCGCCATCGCACCCGTTGCCCCCTCGGACTGGACGGACCATCCGCTGGCCCGGTTGAAATGGCGCGTCGTGCCCGAGATCCCTCCCCCCACCCTCCTTCGAGCGGTGCAGCAACGACTCGCGAAGGAACCGTTGACTCTGGTGTGCTTGCGCTGTGGTTTCGTTCGGGCGACTACCGCGGAGCAATATCGAAAAGAAAAAGGGAGTCGATGCTTGCTCTGCCATGGGGCGCTCTCCGCCGTACTTTCTCCACGCCGGGTGGAGGACATCGATCGACTGTCGCGCTACGCAAAGCGCAAGTGGAAATCTAAGGAGCGACCGCGGGGTCGGAGGCCGCCGCGCGACGTGCCCCCGGCGGTAGAAAACCTCGTACGGAGCGCGTATACGTCGGCGGAGTTATTGGCCAACTATGGAGAGAGGGCGCTCTATTGCTTGGCGGCCCGCGGCGTCGGGCCAGATACGGCCCGGCGGCTCTTGATGCGTCTCTATCGAAACGAGGACGACCTCCTAACGGAGATCCTGCGCGCCGAGCGGAGCTACGCTCGAACCCGGGCGTTCTGGGAATGATCCACTGCGCCGAGATCTCGGGCTACCTCCTCCACGAGACCGCGTGCGGCGGTGGTACGGAACGCACCGGGGCGCACCCGGGTCCGTGCGGAACGGAACCCGCGCTTCTGAAGGGCGTCGAGGAGCCGAGCGACGCGGGGTGGACTCGGTAATTTCAAGACCCGAGCGAGTTCGTTGGATTCATAGTAGAACGGTCGATCGGCGTCGACCTCTTGATTCCAGGTCGCGATCCAGGCATTCAACGACCGGGAATCGGCTGGTTCGGCAGGCGGTTCGAGAGCGGCAACGATCTGAGGATCGAAGAGCGGCCCGAGCCAGAAGGGTCCCCACGGTCCCGCTCCCGTCAGCGACGGTCCATTCCAATTCGACGCTTCAATGGAGGCGATCGGGTCGTCAGCGACCTCTCTGGCCTCCGTCAATCGCACGTAGGCTCGGACATGATGATCATGGACGTAGCAAAGCAAGGGCACGATACGACGACGTACGGTGCGGGCTCGACGCGCGAGCGAGGCGAGGAGTATCCGCAATCCGGCTTCCGGCGCTAGTCGGCCGCGCACGGGCCGACTGCCGTACTTGCGCTCCGCAGCGCCCGACTCCACGCCGGCGAGGACCATCATGTCGGTGGCGGTCACTCCGAGAACTCCGTCGGGACCCAACGCCGTCATCGCCGCGTCGAGAAAGGGCAATGGAGAACCGTACGGATCGAGGTCCACGTAGTCAAAATTCGCTCCGTCGGGAGGACGACGGGCATCGTGGCAGTCACTCAACGCGCCTGCATGGGCGTAGCGGGCCACGTTATCCCGAAGGACCGCGAAAGCGATCGCATTCGATTCGGTGGAGAGCATGGATTTGAATCTCCCCGATTCATGCAGCAAACGTAGGCCCCGGACCCCGGTTGCGGCCATCATTTCCCATCCTCTCTTCGGCGCGGGATCGAGGCGGGTCCATGCGCGCGCCATCGCGACGCCGATGTCCCGATCGGGGGCCATCGCGGGATTGTAGAAGACGGAAGCGCGCTTGGCAGGGCCGCGTCTTCCCGCCACCGCGGGAAGGCGGAGCGGCGTCCCTCCTTCGCAGGCGTCGACGATCAGTGCGAGCGACCGGTCAAGAGGTGGACGATTTTGAATGCGAGTAGGTTCTTGTTCACCGGGGTCACTTCGAGCAGGCGTAGTTCGTCCCTCCGTCGAATATCTTGGAGGAGAGGGTTCCGCGACTTCTTATGGAGCGTCATGACGATCGATTTGTTCGTGTCGAGGGTATCCACGACGCTTTGCGTGAAGAGTTGGCTCTCGACCTCCATTTTCCCCACTTCGTCGATCACGATTACGTCCGCTTGTTCGCGGGCCTCGGAGAGGGCCCGCGTGCCCAACCCTTCGAGCGCTTCGAGGTTGACTCCGTAGCGCCCCGAGCGCACCCGGGACTTCATCCCCTCGTGGGCGAACACTTCGTGCTCCTTTGTCAGCCAATTGATGATCTGGAAACCCGATCGCCGTTGTTTTTCGATGATCGGTTCGGTCACCATGCCGCCGACCGTGATCCCCTCCTGTTCGAGCAGTTGGATGATGCGGAGCAGCGTTTGGGTCTTCCCCGAGCCCGGAAGACCCGTGATGCCAATCTTGACCGGTGCTGCGAGACGTCGAGGCACAGCGAATAAACTCCGTTGACGCTCTCTGTGATGGGCCGATGAAATAAGAAGACCACCCCCGTTCGGGACGATTGCATCGATTCCATGAAATCTGACGACCGGACCGAGACTCTTCCCAAGCCCATCTATCCGGCACGAGAAGACACGGAGCTATTGCTCCCGTTCGCAGAAGCGCCGCTTCGGGGTCGAATGCTCGAGATCGGTTGCGGGAACGGCCGCCTATCCCTCGTCGCGGCACGACGCGGTATCTCGGTGGTCGCCACGGACCGGAATCCGTTTGCCCTGCGCCGCCTTGCCCAAATCGCACGGGACGAGCAACTGCCCCTCGAGTGTCTGCGCACGGATCTCGCATTGGGACTCGGCCGATTCGGCCGAATCCTGGCCAACCCCCCGTATCTGCCGACGGAGGCCGCAGCTCGGGATCCCGATCCTTGGCAGAATCTCGCGACGGACGGCGGGATCGACGGTTGTTCGGTCACGGCTCGAATCTTGGCCATCCTTCCGGATCACCTGACGCCATCGGGGGTGGCGTACCTGGTCATTTCCTCGGTTCAGGCTGCGGCGGGAGTAGCCTCGCTCCGCGAGCGCTGGTTGGCCTCTGGCGGCCGGCAACGGAGCATCGCCGACCGAGCGCTCGAAGGCGAACGACTCGAAGTTTGGTTACTCGATTTGGGAGAAACGTCGGAAGGGTCCCGCTAGAGGTGTCGCTCGGCGTACTGGAGAATTGAGTCGAAGAACCGTGCTCCGTCCCCGTACCCTTCGGCCGTTCGAGTCCGGGTCCAGTCGGGGGCTTGAATCCGAAAAAAACCGCGCTCGGGATGAGGCATCAGTCCGAACACATTCCCTTCAGGGTTCGTGAGGCCCGCGATATTTCCTTCCGATCCATTAGGGTTCCATGGGTAGGTCGCCCAGGAACCATCCGGTGCTACCCATCGAAAGAGAACTTGACCCCCGGTCTGGAGCTCCCGTCGGCGGCTCGCTCCGCCGGATAAGACCAACTTCCCCTCCGCATGCCCCGAGGGGAAGAGGTACCGATCTCCCGCCGGATTCCCTTGCAGCGGTGGAAAGGCACCCCCCTCCCACGCGACGAATGTGGGACGGCACTCGTAACGACCGGAATCATTCGTGAGCAGCGCTGCTTCGGCCGTACCGAGTCTGCCGCCTCGGCGTCCGGGCAGCAGTCCCAGTTCGGTCACGACCTGAAATCCGTTGCAGATCCCTCCGACTAGCCGGCCATCTCGGACGAACTCTTCGAGCTCTGGACCGACGGCGGCTCGGACTCGTGCCGCAAAAATCGCCCCTGCCCGAACGTAATCGCCGCCAGAAAAACCTCCGGGAAAGAGGAGGATCTGATAGTCCGATAGTCGCCGACGTTGGTCTGGTTCGACCTCGTGCCCTTGGAGCTGCTTTAGGCGTACTACCTCGGGCCGGGCACCGAGCTTTCGTAACGCCACGTGGAGTTCTTCATCGCAGTTTGTACCTTCGATCGACAACAGTGCGATCTGGAGGTCGTCACGGGTCACGGAGGATCCATCGAGAGTTTCGCTAAATCGTTTGGGCGCGAGGGGGCAGCCACCGGGCTGCCGCGATCCGCGACGAAAATTCGCGGTTCCGGCGATCAGGAGCATGCGGGAAGCGAGTGGGGGGGCTAAATTGACCCACGAGTTGCGGGCGGTGTAGCGCCTACTGAGGATCAGCGCGACGCAATGAAGCCACTAGGCAATGACGAAGTGTTGATTTACGTCAAATCAGAGGACATAATTCGGTGGGTCCTCCCACCGGATGCGCAGGATGAGGGGCTCCTGGGGTTTCGACGTTCGGGTTACTATACCTGCCCGGTCCTGGGAAACTGGGGCGGACATAGTGCGGGGATCGACCACAACGCAGGCTTGTTCGGCAACCGGCCCGTGAGGGACAAGGAAATCCCGGAAGAGGAAGCAGCGGCGATCGACCGCGCGTGGGTCGCTCTTCGTGCGAAGGGGAAGATCATCCACATCGTCGACGTGGGAAAGGAGTCCGCGCTCCGGCGCGTGATCGAGGAACACCGCCACCATCTCCACAGCTTTCCCGTCCTTGTTCGGCCCGATGGCCGGCGCCTGGAAGGCACGCAGAATTTTAGCAAGGAGAATCTCGAAAAATTTCTCTCGGACTAGGAACTACTGCCCGCGGGGCGCTACCTGGATATCTCGAAGGCAGGACGATATTCCAAACCAACAGTGCCCTCGGAGTACGGGTCCGGGAGCTCAGCACCGTGAGCCGTTTACCAGTCGATCGTCGCCGTTCGGCTCCAATCGGCTACGACTTGCTCCCCTTTGGGGGTGAGGGTCAGCTCTTCCATCGGATCGGAAGTGGCAATCAAGCCTTGTTGGGTCGCCCAGTGATAGGTGTCCCGCAACTGCGACGGAATCTCCGCGGGCGTTCCGAAGGCGAAGAGCTGCATCAATCGCACGGCGGGATCGGGGGAGCGGGAAAGCGCGGCATGCGAGTGCTGAGCTCCAAGATCCCGCAGTATTTTCGGAGCCATTTCCGGAGGAACCTTCCGCAGATCATAGGGGCAGAGGAATCGGGAGTTCGAGCGAGGCTGCTCCTGGAACCAGGATTCGTATTCGACGTGGTCGGGAATGTTCTCCGGGGTCCAGTACGCCGTGAGCGTTTCCCCCGCAGCGGAGACGCCTTCGGGGTGCGCGTGAATGAAGTCGTTCACTTCCGACACGGGACGAAGTTTTCCCTGGACCGACTCGACTTGCTCGTGGTTGAGGATCGCGACGCACCCTACTTGGTTCGGGGCTTGGGCGGAAAGTCGATCCGAGTAATAGTCGGCGACAGTTGCGTCCGTTACCCAGTACATCGCAGCCATGCCGGGCAGATTTCCGGCCAGGAAACTTACGGCCTGCTCCGACGCTTCCTCCCGACTTACATGAAAACTAATGCAGTGCGAACCGAGTGGCAACTCAACGAGATCATTCACGACCTCTGGCATGATCGCCAATGTCTAGCCTGACTTCCCCTCTAAATAGGTTCCCGCGGGCGGAGAGTAGGTAGGCGTTCCGGCGGGATTGCTTATTGGTTGATCAGAGCGGCGACCCCCCTGTTTACGGCGGCCCATGCTTCAGTCGAAATACCCAGAAATGGGAGCCGATCGTCCCCGGCTGAGCGAGTCAACCCCGTAGGTGCAGTCCTCTGTTTCCTACACGACCTCGTCCGATCCTGGGGTGATGGGAGAGGATATCGGAGGGTACAGCCGGTGGACTCGGATCGTGCGGCCGGGTGATATTGTTTGAGCCCCCGGGGGGAAGATGGCGAACGCATCCACACTCCGGAAATGAGCGATGGCGTGAGTGTGCGGGGGCGGCGGAGTCGCTTCAGTCCCTTTGACGTGAAACAGGACGACCGTGGCCAAGGTAGGGTTCGGCTCGATCCTCCGTCCTCCGAGACGGAGGGGGACGTCGATCCATCCCGGGCCACTCCATCGGGCCATCTTTCGAAGCGTAGGCATGAGCAGCCAAAGAGCGTTCGCGAAGCACGAAGTGGGGTGACCGGGCATCCCCACGAGCAGCTTGTTCCGCCATCGAACCGCGAGGGTCGGTTTGCCGGGCCTAACGGCAATGCCGTGAAACAGCATCCTCCCAATCCGCGGAAAGATCGCGGGCAGGAAATCATGCTCCCCGACCGAGCTCCCGCCGGTCGCGATGACCAGATCGCTCTTTCGAAGCGCGTCGCGAAGCGCTGCCTCGATACGGCGGGGGTCGTCGGGCACGGGAGGAACGGCCCGGACTACTCCGCCGGAGGCGCGAACTATCGCCCCGATCGTCGCATTGTTTCCCTCGAATATCTGGCCCGTTTGGAGGCGTTCCCCGGGAAGCGCGAGTTCGTTCCCGTTCGGCACGATCGTCACAATGGGTCGCGAGTAGACCGAGACCTGCTTGAGGCCACAGGCCGATAACGTCCCCAGGGCCGCCGGAGTCAGCACTTCGCCCCGAGAGGCGACCAGCGCCCCTTTTCGAAACTCTTCGCCGGGAGGAGCGAGTCGACTTCCTTTCGGAACCGGATGGCCGACTCGAAGAATCCGGTTCTTGACCTGCACGTCTTCGAAAAGAACTACGGTGTCTGCGCCCTTCGGCATCGTACCGCCGGTGGCGATGGCGACCGCCTCTCCCGCGTGGATACTACCCTCGTACTGTTCCTCTGCGTGGACTTCGCCGACCACCATGAACTTTGCCGGAGACGACGGAGAAGCCTGGGCCGATTCGTGAGCTCGGATCGCATAGCCGTCCCAGGTGGCGCGAGCAAATCGCGGCACGTCGGCCGGAGCGCGCACGGGGACGGCAATCACGCGGGCCAACGCGTCGGCCACTTCAATTCGGCCGCTCCGTTCGATCGGCACTGTAGACCCCAACAAACGGGTCCGAGCCGTTTCCAGCGGCAGGAGCCGGCCAAAGGGGCGCATCTTCATCGGAATCCCCCTACCCCATTCGCGGGGAGCCGAAGCTTTTGCGCTTCTTGGGGCCGCCCGGACCTCCGCGTCGGATCCAGTGCGCCGCGGATCGCGTTCCTGCGGTCAGGCAATGGACGAGCGGCTCGCCGGCGAACCACCCCGCATAAAATCCTCCGCGGAACGCATCGCCAGCGCCCACCCG
The DNA here is from genome assembly GCA_963749195.1 of uncultured Thermoplasmata archaeon. Lineage (GTDB taxonomy): Archaea > Thermoplasmatota > Thermoplasmata > Lutacidiplasmatales > UBA184 > Lutacidiplasma. The sequence continues at coordinate 528,210 of CAVVLX010000007.1, read as the reverse complement.
AGTCCGTTCCGGTCCCCCACGTAGTGCCGGGACTCGGACCGTTCCTTCCCGGTGAAATGCCCTCGCCCCACGACGCCCATTGGTCACGACGACCAATGGAACAATCTCCGTCAGAGCTCCGGTGCTTGGGACTCCGAGAAGCGCCGCGGCTTTTTCCGCCTCAGCGACGTTGGCGAACAAGATCTCGGAAACCTGGAGCAATTGACGAAGCTGAGGAGCCGACCATCGGAAATGAATCTCCTGGGCCGGATCGGCCGCGACTCGTAGTCCAAGTTGGCGGGCAAGGCCGGCAACTCGTAGCTGGAAGTTCGGGTCTCCGGTGGTCAGATGCACCCAGGAGTACTCCTTCAGCAACGTCGGAGAAATCGGTGCCCGCGCCGCGTTGCCCATCGGACCCTGATCGATCAAGGTCCGTTGTTCGCCGGAGCGCGCTACGACGATAAAGCACACGGGAGAGATCGCTCGAGGAACGGTCTCGAGTCCTCGGAGGTCAATGCCCTCGGATTCCAGCTGACGACGGAATGCCATTGGAAAGTCGTGACCGACCCGCGAGACGAGTCCGGTTGGAACTCCCCACGAAGCGGCGGATCGGGCGATGTTCGCTGCCGTGCCGCCGAGAGCGATCCGCTGCTCGAGAACGGGGACGGTTCGGTCGGGCGGCGGAAATTCGCGGACCCGGAGGAATCGGTCCACGTTCGTATGCCCCACGACCAATACGTCCCTCGATGGAGCGTGCATCGTTGTCGACCTCCCCCCCGACCGCTGGCTGGAACCTTCCGCCCCCATAGCCGTTTGGTCGCCGTTCGCCTCGCGTCCAGGCCGTCAAGATCCGCGGGAGTCGAGGTTTAAAAGGTGCAGAGGAGTCCCGCTCGCCTCGAGGGCCGGTCGTGATAGTCGAGGGGGCGATTTTCGACGCGGCGGGAAGCCGAAAAGGCTACGTCCGGTTCCGAAACGGTCGAGTCGTGGAAGTGGGGCAGATCGGCACGGACTCCAGGCGCGGTCGCGAGCGTAGAATCCGCGGGATCGTGGTCCCCCCGCCTGTGAACGCCCACACGCATCTCGCGGATTCGATCGTCACTCGGGAACCACCGAACCAAACATTGGAGGAGATCGTCGAGCCGCCCCACGGGATCAAATTTCGAGCTCTTGCAGAGGCCACTCCGGCCCTCAAGCGACAGGCAATTCGACGAACCTTGAAGCGGATGGCTCGAGAAGGAATCGCGGCGACCGTCGATTTTCGGGAGGAGGGTCTCGCGGGCGTCGAGCTGTTTCAGGCCGCCGCTCGCGGAACCGGAGTCCGAGGGTTGGTTTTGGGCCGACCGCTCTGCCGCCCGATCGACGATCAAGAGCTGGATGCTATCGTCCGAGCCTCGGATGGCATTGGCATTAGCTCCATTAGAGAAGAAAGCCGAGCTGTCCGGGAGAAGATTGCGCGAGCCTGCCGCCGGCACGGGAAGATGTACGCCTTGCACGCGAGCGAGGGGGTCCGCGAGCAGCCCAAAGACTTCCTTACTCCGCGCCCCGACCTTCTCGTTCACTTGACGCTCGCCAATCGGTCGGACCTGGAGGAAGTGGCGGCCTCCAAGGTCGCCGTGGCCATCTGTCCTCGATCGAACGCCTTATTCGGGCGTCGACCGGACGTTGCACTCATGGAAAAGACCGGTATTCGGCTACTGATCGGTACGGACAACGCGATGTTCCATGCGCCGTCGGTCTGGCGGGAGATCGAATTTGCCTATATCACCAGTAGATTTGCCCATCGACCAGTGTCCGCGAGTTGTTTGGCCCGGGCCGCCTTTGTAGAGCCGTGGAGTTGGTTGGGACTGCCCGAGGCCGCACGGGTAACGGAGGAATCCCCGATCCATCCCCTCGTCGTTCGACTGCCCCCCGAGGACCCCGCTTATCAGTTGGTCACCAGAGTTACCGAACACCTTATCATGCGACCGCGACCCGCGGCGCAATGACCGAAGAAAGCGCATGAAAAACGACGAACTCTTTGCTCTATTACGTCGGCGCGGGGTTCTCTGGCCTTCCGCCGAGATGTACGGGGGTATTCAGGGTCTCTACGACTTCGGGCCCTTGGGCACGGCTCTCAAGCGAAGGATCGAAGACGCGTGGGCGGCGTGGTTTGTTGGGCTCTCGGGCGACTACCATCTCGTGGACCCGGCCGAGATCCTTCCCGAGGCCGTCGTCCGGGCTTCAGGTCACTTGGAGAACTTTACGGACCCAGAGGTCACCTGCAGCCACTGCGGGGCGGCGTTCCGCGCTGACACGGTGTTGGAGAAGCAGCGACCGGAAGGTCTGGACGGATGCTCTCCCGCCCAGATTGGCGAGTTGCTGGTTCAATTTCACGTCAATTGTCCCACATGCGGTCAGCCGACGCTGTCCGTTCCCAAACCGTTCAATATGATGTTCGGCCTGGATTTCGGCGTTACAGGACGGGAGCGCGCCTATCTCCGCCCGGAGACGGCGCAGGGAAGCTACCTTTCGTTCCCTCGGATGTGGGACGTGGGACGTCGGGCCTTACCTCTCGGCATTGCGGTCATTGGTAAAGCCTACCGGAATGAGATCGCTCCTCGGCAGGTCCTCTTCCGGTTGCGGGCGTTCACGCAAGCGGAGCTGCAGATCTTTTTTGATCCGGCGAACTTCCCGGTTCCCTTCGCCGCAATCGCAGAGGAGCTCCTCCCGGTCTTGCGCGTGCCCCGTCGGGAAGCTGGCGAAGAATCGCCGGAGCTCGCTTCGCCGGCCTCCCTGATTTCGGGGGGGCTCCCCGAGTTCTACGTCTTCCATATGGCCCACTACTTCCGGTTCTTTCGGGATGTGCTTGGCTTTCCCGCCGAGCGGATTCGTTTCTTCGAGAAATCCGATAAGGAGCGAGCGTTCTACAATCGAATCCAGTTCGACATCGAGGTCCATCTCGAGAGCCTGGGCGGCTTCAAAGAACTCGGCGCGGTACATTACCGGGGAGATTACGACCTGTCCCGACACTCCCAGGGGTCAGGCAAGGATCTTTCCATTTCCGTGGAGGGGCGCCGGCTGCTTCCCCACGTTCTGGAATTGACGTTCGGGTCCGACCGGAATCTCTGGGGCGTAGCCGATGTGCACCTCCTCCACGCCGGGGATCGAACCGTCTGGCGACTTCCCCCCTATCTCGCCCCTTTCGCGGTCGGCGTGTTTCCGTTGCTGCGAAAGGAACATGCCTCCGCCGCTTGGGAACTGTTCCAGCAGCTTCGAGCCGCCGGCATTCCCGCGCAATACGATGATGCGGGCACGATCGGGAAACGGTATGCGCGAATCGACGAGGCGGGCACTCCTTTCGGCGTGACGGTCGATGGCGAGACGGTGAATCCTGCTTCCCCCCAGCACGATACCGTAACGCTCCGCGACCGCGACACGAAAATCCAGCAACGACTGCGAACGGACGAGCTCGTGGGTCGAATCCGGCCCGCCCTGTTCTTTCCTCGGCCGAGATATCCTCGGGCGGAGGGATCCTCGGCCGTCGACCCGGCTTCGCCTCGTCCCTAACGGCTATAAGGCCCATCTTCCCTAGTAGGTTACCATGGCCTCCGGCGGGGGAACCCCCCCGACTTCTCGGCCGAGCTTGACCCCCCTTCAGCACCGACAGTCGCGTTGGCTCGGACAGGAATACGCCGACATCACCAAGCTCCGCGAGATCTCCGCGAAGCATGATCGGGTCGCGTCCCGCCACCAACAGCGGGCCGCGCGGACCAACACCAAGATCGAACGCCTCCGGCACCAGGCCACCGTGCTACGCGAAAAAGCCCAGACCGTTCTCGGTCAGATTCCCGAGATCGAAGCCGAAATGGCCCAGCACGAGCGCGACATCAAAGCGCATTCGGAACGGACTGGAGGGATCCAGATCGGTTCCGACGTCACCGCGTTGCACTACCGGGTGCGCAAACTTCAACAAAAGATCATCGACAAACAGCACCGGGCCCGCACCTACGAACATCGGGCCGCGACCAAGACCCAGAAGACCGCCGAGCTGAAGATCAAAGTCGACCGCTACCTCGAGCAAGCTCGTCTGGCCGAGCAAGAGGCAATCTCGTATCGCGAGCGGGCCGATCGACTTCAGATGGCCACCGAGGGCGACGTCGCGTCTCGGATCGCGCCCGCGGCGTCCGGGGATGCGAACGCACCCAGCCGTGACCGCCCGCGGCCCCAATGATCCTCATCGTCACGGTCGGAATGCCCGGCTCGGGCAAGGACGAGTTGGTGGAAGTCGCCCATAGCCTCGGACTGGCGACGCTCAAGATGGGCGATCTGGTCCGAGACGAAACGCGACGTCGGGGACTCCCGCTGACCAATGCGAATATCGCCCGGGTTGCCTCGGAGGAACGGGAGAAGCACGGACCCGGAGTGTGGGCCCAGCGCGCGCTACCGAAGTTGATCGAAACCCGTACCCTGGTCGACGGTTGCCGATCCGACAGCGAGGTTACGGTCTTTCGGCATCATTTCGGGGATCTGTTCGTGCTGGGAATCTATTCGAGTCCCGAACACCGCTACGACCGGATGGCCCGCCGGGGACGGGGAGACGACGGAGCGGACATGCAGGAGTTCTACGATCGCGATCGCCGAGAACTTAAGTGGGGGATCGGCAACGCGTTTGCCCTGGCCGATGGAATGCTCGTCAACGAGGGAACGCTCGAGGCGTTTCGGGCGAATGCCCGAGAGACCCTGGTCAAGATCCTCGGACGCGACGAGTGACCTATCGCCCGGGAGATCATCGATGTCCCGACTGGTGGTGCTGATGCGGCACGGTCCGGCCGAGACCCGGGACCCGATCCGATGGCCCGATGACCACCTCCGACCGCTGACCCGGGAAGGTCAAAAGCAAACCCGAGCCGCCGCGCGGGCGCTCGAGACGCTCAATCTTCGATCGACCCTCGTGATCACGAGTCCAGCTCGACGGGCCCGTGCGACCGCGGAGATTGTGCGGGAAGGACTCCGAATCCGCTCGCCCCTCGCTGTCTGGAGGGAGCTCGCGCCGGGCGAGAGCCCGGAACCTGTCCTCAAGCGTGTCGCGCGGCTCGCGGGCGGGGTGGGAACTCCGGTGCTCGTGGGACACGAGCCTCAGCTGGGGGAACTGCTAGGCCTTTCCCTCGTGGGGGAAGCGATTTCGGTGACGCGGTTCGCCAAAGGGGGAGCCGGTCTCGTCCATTTTCCGGGCGCGGTCTCGCCGGGGGCGGCGCAGATCGAATGGCTCGCCACCCGCTCCCAACTTACTCGGATGACCCGGTAGCCGACATCGGGGATTCCGGCTCGTCGTTCCCTTTCTCGGGCACGCGGGTGCCGTAGAGTGGGGCGACGATTTTGCGCACATCCCGGTGGACGAGCTCGGGAGATCGATTCGCATCGACGCGAGCGAACCCGGACTCGAGGGCCATCCAATCGAATTCGTCTTTCAGAAGCTTCTGGTAACTGAAGAAGCTCTCGAATCGATCCCGCGACAGTGACATGTCCATCCCGCTTTCCCAGTAATCGAGCGCCCCGTACTTCGCGATCGCCCGATGCAACAGAATCTCCGGTTTGGCGTCCATCAGGATGGTCAAGTCCGGGACCAGGGCGAATCCATACAGTTTCTGCGCCCACGCTCGCGTGGCGCCGCGCACCACGGCCCGGGCCATCAACGTGTAGATGTATCGATCGGCGAGTACCGTGCTGCCGGCCGCCAGCGAGGGGAGGATCTTGTTTTCCAACTGATCCGCAAAATCTACGGCGTAAAGCAGCGCCATCGTGGTGGCGCCCAACGTGTGCCCTTGCTTCGCCTGGTCGATCTGCTCGCTGATCAGCGTGGATCGCCGCAGGCCGGTGTCGACCACCGGATGGCCTTGGACCTCCAACCATTCTCGGAGCAGTTCGACCTCCGTCGTTCGTCCGGATCCATCCGGTCCTTCGATGACGATCAGATGGCCGCCCGGGTGATCGTACGGCATTCCGGGCAAGGCCGTTCCAAAGGTCTTACGCATGAGTCAAACGCTCCGTCGTCGGAAAGCCGGCGAGGAGGGGCCGTACCCCTTTTCGCACGGTGTTAAGGATCTCTTCGACCGGGCGGTTCGCATTGATGACGACGAAACCATCGCGCGGCGCCAGGCGATCATACTCTCGCTTGAGTCGCGTTTGGAAACGCTCGTAACTTTCCGCGACATCCTCCGCCAAGTGAAGATCCATTCCGGCCTCATAATAGGAGATTTTCTGGCGCGAGGCCAGCTTCCGCTGCAACGAAGTGTGGACGGGGACCTGGAAATAGAACGTCTTATCCGGCGGCAGCGCAAAGCCGTAGAGGCTCCGGACCCACACCGGGTCGCAGCCGCGGGCCGCATCCCGTACGAACGCCGTGTAGACGTACCGATCGCAGATCACGATGTACCCCGCCCGAAGCGGGGGCAGGATGTGTCGCTCGAATCGATCCGCGAAATCCGCGGCATGCAGGAGCGAAAACGTGGTGGGAGTGAGCAATCCTTTCTTCTTACCCCGTCGGATCGTATCGGAAATCAGGTCGGAGGAGTTCCATTCCGTAAAGAACACTCGATACCCTCGTGACTGGAGCCACTTCACTAGAAGTCGGGCCTGGGTCGATTTGCCCGATCCATCGAGCCCTTCGAAGACCAAGAGACGCCCCGGCTGGCCGTGGGGGCCCGTCGCGCCTTCAACGACCATTCCAGGTGACCTCCATATCGAGCACGCGGCCGAAGGCGCGTACGAGCCGGTCGAACGAGCGGTCGCTCAATCGATCCTTGACGGAGCGGGAAGCACTGAGCACGATCTTTCGCCCACCCCGCGTCACGCGGGAGGAGACGCCCGAGCCAATAAGGGTCTCCGCGAGAAAGAGAAGGGCTCCCAACTCTTCCCCGAGGTCGATCTCGTCGTCGTCCAAAATTCCCCGATACTCGCGACGCCATCCGGGAGGGGCCTCGTCGCCTTCGTGCAGCGCGGCCGCCATCGATGCCAAGAGCGTCTCTCGGTGAAAGAGCCCAAGGATCGTCCCGTGCCGCAGAATATAGGCCGAATGGTCGGCGTGCAGCCCCGGATCGATCACCGTGCCGCTATCGTGCATCCACCCCGCGACCCGAAGCGCAAGACGCGCCCCTGCATCGCGGTCACGAGTCGGGTGAAGTTGATCGAACACCGAGACTGCGGCGTGGGAAACTTCCTCCCCGTGCGCGAGGGAAAATCCGAGCGCTCGAGCGTAGGCGCTCACACTGCGATGCGCGAGCTCCTCGGCGGGTGCGGGAAGGGGAATCCCAAAGGCTTCGTTCGCAATTCCCTCTCGAATCCCCGTGCCGCAGACGTAGAGTTGATCGTCGCCGGTGGCGCGGAGCAGCTCCTCGACGATCACGATCGCCGCAAGGATTACGTCGGCCCGCTGACCACTGAGTCCGGCGACGCCCTTCCGACGCTCCGAGGGCATCTCGAAGAGCAACTCTCCGAGGGCGCTTAGGTCCCGATCGGTGATGGGGTAGCCATGCACTCGCGGGATCGCGTAGTTCTTGACCTGGATCGCAACGCGGCCCAAACTACGGATCGAGCCGCCGACGCCGAAGAGGCGCCCGTTCCCGCGCGCCGGAAATTTACGCAACTCGCGACGGACGTGTTCCCGCAGCTGGTCGATCTCCTTACGCTTGGGCGGGTCGTGTTTCAGGAATTGCTCCGTCATTCGGAGCGCCCCTAAAGGCCGACTTACCGATTCGACCAGTCGGCCCTGATAGACGCGAGCTCCCTGCAATGAACCACCGCCCAGATCGACCACGAGGTCGTTCGCAAGGGCGAACGCGGAAGATACGCCGAGATAGGCATAGCGACCTTCTTCCTCTCCGGAGAGAATCTGCGGCGTCAGGTGCGTTTCCCGTTGTACCCGTTTTAGGAATTCGGCGCCGTTCGGAGCGTCCCGAACGGCGCTCGTAGCCACAGCGACCGTTCGAGGGCTCCCCTCGGCGGCGAGCAATCGAGCAAAACGTCGTAGAGCGCCTACTCCACGCTCGATCGCTTCAGCGGAGAGCGAACGATCGGGTCGTAGCCCTTTGCCCAGCCGGGGAATCTCCTTTGATTCCACCAGAGCCCGCAAACCTCCTTCGGGGGTCTTCGCGAAGACGACCAGGCGCGCCGTGTTCGATCCCAAGTCGATTATGCCCATCGAAGGGGAGAGCGACGTCGAGGGGCGGGGGACGATCAACGTCGAGGTCTGCACGTCTCTCGAGCCCTCAAGTACCGGGGGAGCGACCGAGGAGATAAAACTCGCCGCCCGAGACCTTGAGCGGAAGTCGTTGGCGCCAAGTTAGCCTTCCTTCCGGGGTCGCGGATCGGACGGTTTCACGGGTCTCAGTGCCCGGATTGACGGAGCTGGGTCAAGAGCTCCAAGACAAGGGGGAAGCGTTCTCGATCGACGAGTACGACGGTCCGGCCCCTCCGTTCCCCGAAGCGGAGCGCCGCGTTTGCCAGCACCTCATCGCGTGCATGCGCAAAACGTCGGGAGCCCTTGCCCCTTCCGACACCATGGTCCCACTCGAGGGCGTACTCATCGGGCGTCGAGGGCGTTGGCGGATTCCGTGTGAGACGGCGCTCGCGAACGGTGCGTCGCACGAGCTCGAGATAGCCGATATTCGATGCGAAGAGCGAAGCGGAGCGCTCGTCGGACGGGTCCAGTGGTTCCACGGGCACGTGGTGCGCATCCGCCCATTCGAGCGCCCCTAGGAACGAGGGGTTGGGGACCGCGACTTCTCCGAAGCGAACTAATCCCTTCGCTTCGGCGACCTCATTCGAGGTGAGCGGCACGACGGGCTCCGATGCGGTTCCGACAAAATACTGGCGAAGACCCGAGAGTTCCTCGAAAGACAAGCCGATTCCAATGGCGTCGGGAGCAAAGACGTCCAGCTCCTGGAGGACGCGTGTCGCCTCGGGGAGCAATCCTCGCACCGCACCGATGACCAGAAAACGACTGTCGACCGATACCTGCGCCCGGATCACGAACCCTCGCGTTCCGTGATCAAGTCCAGCAGTTCGTCCCGATCGCGTCGGCGCCGAAGCTCGGTGACGGTTACGATCGGCATCCCGTCCACCGAGGTGTGGCTGGACGAATCCCGCACGATGAAGAGCGCGTGCCCTTCCGTTACTCGCGCGAGCTGATGGAGCACTTCGGCCCGATGCTGGGCCGTGCGAAAACTCCCGACCCCCGTGAGAAGGAGCTCCGCCGGCCGCTCGGTCGGTGGGGCCCGCGTAAGGGCATCGAACGGACAACGAATCGTCCAGACGACCTCCCAGCCCATTCCATCGAGCTGACGAAACACCCCGTCGCGCAGCGAATCGCCCGTCGAGGTACGTTCGTGTTCTCCGCCTTTGGAGCGAGCCGGCGTCGTCGACTCCCCAGAGTCTTCCCGTCCCGGGCGCTCTGATTCCCGCTCGGAGGCCGCCCCCGCAGGCACGCGATGGAAAATGTCGATCGGAATGGCGATCGGCTCGCCGAGAAATGACTCGATCCTTTCTACCACATCGACTTCGGCCCCGGCGCCATCCTCGTACAACTGAATGGTGCGCCGCGAAACCCCTGCAACCGACGCCAGCGCGCCGAGCGAAAGCTGGTGCGTTTCTCGAAGGGCCCGGAGTCGCACGCCATCGATGCGTGCAAAGATCCCGCCGGGACTCGAGAACAAGAACGGGGGGAGCGCCTTTTCCAGGTACTCTTGCAGCGTTTCTTCCGCAAGGATAGGAACTCCATATCGGTTGTAGACGACTCCCGCTTCGAGCTTGGTGGCGCCGGACCGTTGACCGATCACCAGGGCGGTCGCTGGAAATAGCTCGCCCAGCTCCAGCAAACGGCGGGCTTCGCCCGCATCGAGCGCGTCGATGTTTTTGAGGACCTTCACGAGCAAGAGCGACGAATCGCGACGGGCCGCCAGATCGAAGCTCGAGGGCCGGATCCCGTGCGCGTCCGACACATAGAACCCCGATCGCTCGAGCGACTCGCGAACTCGCTCGATCGTGTTCTCGCGCGTACGTTCCATGGCTCGACCCGACAATCTTACTATCTCTTCTATATAAAAGAGTACGGTTCCCCTCCTCGACCGGTGGATTGCGATCCTAGCGAATCGACGGGCGCAGCGACCCGATTGAGCCAGTGCATCCCGCTGGAGACTCCAACCCCTCGATCAGAGCATCGGGAAAGCCGGGTCCCGAGATCTATCTCGACCGCTTCGACCTGAATCGCACTCGTAGGGCAGCTCACAGTTCACTGGAACCGACCTTTCGAATGTGCTAGGCGGAAGCCTTGCGGACCTTAGCCCGCTGAAATCCGTCCTGCGACTCTTTCTCGCCCTTCGAGATACGTGTCCGTGCGTATCCGTCTGAGAGCGCGCACACCGTCCCCCCCGACGCAAACGAGGGGACCGTCGCCCGTCCGATGGCTCCGCGCGAGCGCAGAGCATCCTTTAGCCCCACACTGACGTCAGGCGCCCGTGGTACGGGCGAACTTACGACCGCTTCGAGGTCGTCCGGCGCTCGTGATCTCCCCTCAACGACGGGGAGAAGAACGGCTCCTTGTCATCGCCGACCTTCACCTGGGCCTCGGCGCCGGAAAATCTACTCCCGAAGGTTTGCCGGAAGGCTCTGCAAGCAGTCTTGCGGACGAACTCCTCGCGGCTGCGACCGCGGGGCGAGCGGCCGGGATCATGATCGCGGGCGACGTGAAGCATCCGATTGTGGGCGTCCCGAGAGCCCTGCGACCGGTGCTGTTCGAGTTTTTCGCTTCGATCCTCGCGTCTGGGCTGGCGGTAGAGCTGGTCCTCGGCAATCATGACGTCGGCCTCGTACCCCACCTTCCTCGCGAAGTGGTCGTCCACGCGGCGACCGGCGTGGTTCGAAATGGCGTGGGCATCTTTCATGGCCACCGCTGGCCCTCGAACAGCGTCCTCGAGGCCTCGGCCCTGGTCGCCGGCCATCTCCATCCCGGAGTTCGGTTCGCGCCGACGGCCACCGACCCGTCCGGAAAGCGTCGGTGCTGGGTACGCGTAGAACCGAAGGCGAAATCGTCCGTGTCCCCCCGACGTGGCGGGCGTTCCAGGATCGAAGCCCGAGAAATCGTGATCCTTCCGGCGTTCAATCCCCTGGCGGGGACCGAAGCGTTGAATCGAGAGGCGCCTCGGCGCTATCGTTCGTTTCTGTACCAAAGATTCCTGTCGCTTGGGCCGGCTCAAGCGTTTCTGCTGGATGGGACCGATGTCGGTCGCCTCGCTACCCTGCCGACTCGCTTCCCCCCGAAGTCAGCAGGGGCGCCAAGCGGCTCGGGTCGGTGATCGGGGCGAGGCATCGAGTCCCGAAGCAGACGAGCGCTCGGGGTTCCTTCGATGCCGAGGAGGCTGAGACGAGTTCTTCGGGCGACGAGAAGGGTGCGAGGGGGACCCCCTCGAAGACCCACAGGTTCGGGTGCCAGCTTTCGCGCGACCGGCGGAGGAGTGCATTCGCTGACGGACCGCTGCCTTCCACCACCACGCGAGCGGGAGGAATTTCCAGCAGGCCGAGTCCGAGCGCCGTTCCCGCGGCGAAGAGTCCCGCGTTTCGGACCCGCGGTTCCATCGCCTGCAAAAGCGCCGCTGCTTTCTCTCGAAATTCGATGCGACCGGTGAGGGAAGCAAATCGCTCCAAGGCGAGCGCGACCGCCGCGTTCGCGGAGAGGTGGGGGGCATCTTCGAGTGGGTACGTCGGAGGAGTGAGCGTCGGCAATGTCGTACCGTCGTAGAGCGATGGAGCGACGTCCACGAGGAGCCCATCCTCCCCCCGAAACTTTTGGTCAATCAGTTGAAGGAGCTCCTCCGCCACTCGAGCGTATCGCGGCTCGGCGATCGCTCCGGCGAGCTCCACCAGGCCGTAGGCAAACTCGGCCTGATCTTCCAACAGCCCGTAACCCGAGGCGCCGGCTGCGTCAAGTCGATGGGCAATCCCACGAGCTGGGTCGTACGCCGTGTCGAGAAACCGGTCGGCCGCCTGCCGCGCGTGCGCCACGAGCCGTGAGTCCCCTAGCAACTGTCCGGCGTGGACGAGTGCGCGAAGGAAAGATCCGTTCAGATTCGCGTAAAGGGCGCGGTCGACCTTGGGGGTGGGGCGACGAGCTCGAACCGCGCGGAGCTTTTCGACGGCGCGGTCGAGCGCATCGTACGCTTGCGCCTCGTTCCAAGAGAGTCCTTCGGAGGCCTCGGCGATCGTCATGAGGCGAAACAGAACATTTCGTTCGGGATCGTGAGGCATGCGCCCGTCGCTCCCGACGCCATAGAAACGAGTGATCAATCGGAACTCTTCGGCCGTGAGGGCGGCTTTGAGCTCGCCTCGAGTCCAGGTGAAATAGCTTCCATCATCGCCGGGAGCGTTATCGGCGTCCTGGCTGGCGGCGAACCCGCCCTTGGGATCCCCGAGAGTCTCGACGATCCACGCCGACGTTCCCTGAACGACTTCCCGAAATCGGGGGTCGCCGAATCGGCGGGCCCCTTCCACGTAGGCGCTCAGCAAGGCCGCATTGTCGACCGCCATCTTTTCGAAGTGCGGAATATGCCAGCCTTCATCCGTCGTGTACCGGTGGAACCCCCCGCCGATCTGGTCGTAGAGACCCCCGTCGGCCATTCGCAGAAGCGTCTCCCGCGCTCGCGCTTCGGAGATCGGCTCCCGCGTGGCGAACGAATCAAAGAGGAGAAAGGAGATCGCCGTCGGGTGCGGAAATTTCGGAGCGAATCCAAAACCTGCATGGACCGGATCGTAGCTCTGGTGGATCTCGGAGCGGACCGTGCTCACGAAGAGCGAAGGCGAGGGGGGAAGTGACCCGGCGGCCGATTTCGCTCGCATGCGAGTGATCGCATCGCCGATCGCGATCGTTGTTTGACGGATCTTTTCCGGCTCCTCCTTCCAGAGTCGAGCCACCTCCTTCAGCACACGACGAAATCCGGGTCGGCCCAGGCCGTCCTGGGGTGGAAAGTAGGTGCCCCCGAGAAAGACTTCTCCGTCCGAAGTCAGAAACGCGGTGAGCGGCCAGCCCCCCTCCCCGGAGTACGCCCCGACCTGACGTTGAAAGCGTCGATCGATCTCGGGATTCTGATCGCGATCGACCTTGATGGCCACAAAGTGTTGTTTGAGCAGCCGCGATACTTCGGCATCGGAGTAGGTTCCCTCGTCCATGACGTGACACCAGTGGCACCACGAAGCCCCGATATCGAGCAGGATGGGTCGGTTCGTTCGACGTGCGAGGTCAAAGGCTTCGGGGCCCCACGGAAACCACTCGATGGGTTGCTCGGCGGCGCTCCGAAGATACTCCGAACTCGCGGACGCCAGTCGCCAACCTCCGACTCGTTCGGGAGCGTGCTCCGCGGCTCTCGTCATCTCCCAGTACGCGGCGGGGACAGCTATACGGTTGACGGCAAGTCTCTGCTCCCGAATTTCGCGTGGGCGGGACGCGTAATCGGCCTACCGTCACGAAACTTCCTTCGTTTCGCTTATAAGGCTCCCGTTGGTGCCCCGCGTCCGAGGACGCTCCATGGAGATGCAACCCGGCCAAATGGCCTATGACCGTGCCATCACGGTCTTCTCGCCCGACGGGCGACTGTTCCAAGTCGAGTACGCCCGCGAGGCGGTCCGGCGCGGAGCGACCACAGCTGGGGTCGTCTACGATTCTGGCGTCGTGCTGATCGCCGATCGGCGAATCCCAAACCCCAAGCTGGCGGAGCCGGCCAGCCTGGAAAAGATCCATCAGATCGACGAGAATATCGCCTGCGCGACCGCGGGTTTGGTGGCCGATGCGCGGGTCTTGGTGGACTTTGCGCGTCTCACCTCCCAAATCAATCGCGTCACCTACTCCGAGCCGATGAGCGTAGAACTGTTGGTTCGGCGTATTTGCGACTACAAGCAGCAGTACACTCAGTTCGGCGGAGTGCGCCCGTTCGGAACGGCGCTGCTGGTCGGCGGCTACGATGACGGCGGGATCCACCTGTACGAGACCGAACCGTCCGGGTCGCTCACGAGCTTCAAGGCAACCTCCACGGGCGGGAACAAGAGCCCCGTCATGGAACTCTTCGAACAGAAATACCGACCTGGGATCGACCGAGACAGTGCCATCCTCCTCGCGCTCGAAGGACTCCGACAGGCGATGGACGAAGGGGCGAGCCTCTCGCAAGTGGAGGTATGCACCGTCCAACAGGAGCAAGGGATGACGCGATTGCTCCCGGACGAAGTTCAGAAATTCGCGGCCCGCCTGCCGGCCGCGAGCTCCAAGGGTTCCGGAAAATCCTGAGCTGGGATGGCGTAGGCTCGCGGGGGCCGTTCGATGGTCAAAGTCGAGGATGCGGTCGTCGCGCGTTGGGAGACGCAAGGCTCCCGGTTCGAGGTACTGGTCGACCCCACCGCGGTCCAGGAGATCAAAGACGGGAAGAACGTGGACCTATCGGACAAACTGGCGCTCGATCAAGTATTCAAGGATGCCAAGAAGGGGGACAAGATTTCCGAAGAGCATCTCGAGCGCATCTTCCACACTCGGAATTTGGTCGAGATCGCTCGCCAAATCATTCAAAAAGGAGAGGTCCAGGTCACTACCGAGCAGCGCCATCTGCTCCAAACGCAGAAGCACAAGCAGATCGTCGCCATTATCGCGCGAAATGCGATGAACCCGCAGACAGGAGCGCCGCACCCGGCGTCTCGGATCGAGGCGGCGATGACGGAGGCCAAGGTCCACATCGATCCATTCCGACCCGCCGACGTTCAGGTCCAGGAGATACTACAGAAACTGCGCCCCATTCTCCCCATTCGATTCGACACGGCCCGCGTTCGCATCCGGATTCCCGCGCAACACTACCCGAAAGTGATCGGCGAGCTCAAAGCGCTCGGCCGCCTCTTCGACGAGCAGTGGCTTTCCGACGGCTCCTGGAGCGGAATCATCGAGATTCCGGCGGGAGTTCAGACGGAACTCTACGAGAAGCTCAACGCGCGTACGAAAGGCGCTGCTGAGACCGCTTTGGTTAAATAGCGACCTCCAGTCGCGACGCCCGGTGCAGCAACTGCAATGGGTAATGGACATCGGCCGGGCCACCGGAGACGTGGCCGCGAGGAAGATTCCTCGCATCCCTCTGGGGACCGGGTATTAGTTCTTCCGGGCGAGGAAATCGATTCGCACGGGCTTAAGCCGGGTCCCGGGACCTATCGGGTCCAAGGGAAAGTCTACGCGAGCGTCCTCGGGCTCCTGTCGACCCGACCTCCGGTCGTTCGAGTAATCCCACTCTCGGGACGCTACATTCCCAAAGCCGGTGACACCGTCGTCGGAACCGTCACCGACGTGCAAGGAACCTTCTGGCTACTCGATATCGGAGCGCCCCGATGGGCCCCCTTGCACATGACCGGGACTCCGTGGAAAATCGACATCGGAGAGACCGAGAAATATCTCCATGTGGGCGATGCCGTGCTCGTCCAGATCGAAAATCTCGAGGTCACCGGTCGGATCGGGGTTACCATGATTGGAGAGGGTCTCGGCAAGCTCAACGGTGGAACCATCGTGACCATGTCTCCCGCCAAGGTCCCTCGCGTCATCGGCCGAGGAGGTTCGATGATCCAAACGCTGACTCGATTGACCGGAGCCGAGATCGCGGTAGGACAGAACGGACGCGTGTGGGTCGACGGGGAAGCCGGCGCGATCCTTCGAGTTCGCGAGTGCCTGCGGATTATCGAAGAGGAAGGTCAACGCTCGGGGCTGACCGAGCGGATCGAGCGGTTCCTTGCCGCCTCTCCCCAATCGCCGCCCGCGGAGAAGAGTGCCGGAGTGTGGGATACGGCGACCGAGGAATCGTCGGCGCCGAGCTATCGGTCGATTCCAACTTCGACAGACCGAGGCGACAGCGACAAACTTGCTCCTGAGTCGGACGACTCCGGAGATCATGAAGAATCCAAGGAGTAAAATATGGGAAACGTGGGAGCCAAAGAGGTCCCGGTCCTCCTAAGCCCGGAAGGGTTGAGGATCGATGGGCGTCGATTGAATGAGCTGAGACCGATCAAGATCACCGCTGGTGCGCTGCACCAGGCGGATGGGTCGGCGTTCGTTGAATGGGGACAGAATAAGGTCATGGCCGCGGTCTACGGACCTCGGGAAGTTCATCCTCGCCACCTGCAAGAGAACAACAAAGCGATCGTGCAGTGCCGCTACAACATGGCGGCGTTCTCCGTAGATGAACGGAAGCGTCCCGGTCTCGATCGGCGGTCCCAGGAAATCTCGAAGGTGATCGCCGAAGCGTTCGAATCCGTGATCTTTGCTGAGGAGTATCCAAGGACGAGTATTGACATCTATATCGAGGTCCTTCAAGCGAATGCGGGAACTCGATGTGCGGGCGTCGTGGCTGCCTCCGTGGCGCTCGCGGACGCCGGGATCCCGATGGTCGACCTGCTTCCGGCGGTCGCCGCCGGGAAAATCTCGGGGCACATCGCACTTGATTTGAAGAAGGAAGAGGACAACTTTGGGGAGGCGGATCTTCCACTCGCGCTCGTCCCGCAATCGGGACGTCTCGTGCTACTCCAAATGGAGGGTCACTTGACGCGAGAGGAGCTGGGACGGGCGCTCGATCTAGGAGTCCAGGGCTGTCGGGAGATCTACGAGAAGATGAAGCAGGCGCTTCGAGATCGCTACGCCGTGACTGGCGCGCGATCGCACGCTCGATCTGAGGTGGCCGCATGAGCGAAGAAGTCACGGCGGAGATTCTGACCACCCATATTCTCGACTTGGCCGCCGCCGGCAAACGCCTGGATAACCGTGGGACGGACGAGTATCGTCCGATCGAGGTCGAAGCTGGATTCGTCACCACCGCCGATGGATCGGCGATGGCGCGGATCGGAGATACGGCGGTCCTTTGCGGCATCAAGCTGGAGATCGGGAAACCGTTCCCGGACACCCCCAATCCCGGAGTGTTGACGACCAATGCCGAGCTGATCCCACTTTCTTCGCCGACCTTCGAGCCCGGACCTCCGCATCCGCGCGCGATTGAAGTTTCTCGAGTGGTCGACCGAGCGATTCGGGCCGCCGAGACGATTGACCTGACTCGTCTCTGCGTAACGCCCGGCGAGAAGAGCTGGATCTGCTACACCGATGTTCACGTGCTCGATCACTCGGGGAATCTCATTGATGCCGGACTGCTCGCCGCAGTAACCGCGCTGGCCCATACCACCGTCCCGGCGAAACGATTCGGGGTGGGCGACGCGGACTACCCGCTCGAGATCCAACATTTCCCCATTGAGTCCACCTTCTGTCGATTGGGGGACACCCTGGTCGTCGACCCTTCCTTCGAAGAAGAACGGGCCGCTCAAGGGCGAATTACTGTGGCGACAGATGAGCGCGGGAATGTCGTCGCGATGCAAAAAGGTCTTATTGGCGCCTTCTCCCCCGAGGATGTCAACGAGGTCGTCGAGCGCGCGTTCACTCATGGCGATCGACTCCGAGCCCTCGCAAAGGAAGGGTAATCGATGAGCAAACGAACGAAGAAGGTCGGGAACACCGGTTGGATGGGTCCTCGCTACGGGATCCGCATCCGGCGACGGGTGCTCGAGATTGACCGCTCACGCGAGCCTCGCGCGGCGTGCCCCAAATGCGCCACGGTCACCGTCGCCCGAGTGGCCAGCGGGGTGTACGAGTGTCACCGCTGCGGGAATCGCTTCGCGTCCGGCGCCTACGTCTTCTCCGCAGCTCCCCCCATCTCCCGGTCGGAGAAGGAAGCACTGCCGAGTGCCCCCTCGGGAAAAAGTTAAGCCCCCGCGGCAGGTGAATTGAGTACTATGTTCCGATGCATTCGTTGTGGGGAAGCGCTCCCGTCGGACGCGAATCTGTTCGGCGTACGGTGCGATAACTGTGGGGGCAAGATCTTCACGAAAGAGCACCCCAACGTCAAGAAGGTGCTGAAGGCCCGGTAAAGCGGGGAAGGACCCCTCCCCGGCCTCCTGCAGCGGCCGGCGGGCCCGGACCTACGCTGCCCCTCCGGGATGTATCCTGGCTTGGGTCGCGAAATGTCTATAGCCGGTCCGCCGTGGCCGCGGCATGAAAGGACCCGCGCTCACCTTTCTCGGAGGGGTCCGGGAGATCGGGGGCAACAAGATCCTCATTACGGATGGGCCCGATCGGATTCTCTTTGATTTCGGACCGTCGTTCTCTCCGCAGATGGAAGACTTCTATGTGGACTTCCTTCAGCCGCGGTCGACGAGCCGGGTCAAGGACCTCCTCGAATTCGACCTGTTGCCCCGGGTGAGCGGCCTGTATTCGGAAGAGGCCCTGACCGACTCAGACCTCGCGTACGTGGCACCCGAAATCCACGCTCTTTTCCTCTCCCATGCCCATGCGGACCACGCCGGATACCTCGATCTTGTGGATCCCAAGATCCCGATCTACCTCGGGAAAGGGACCCGTCTGCTCCTCGAGGCGATTGAGACCTCGGGCACTCGCAAATACGGATCGCATGACTGGCGCATCTTCGAGGATCGGCAACCGATCCGCGTCGGGCAGATCGTAGTGACTCCGTTCCCCGTCGATCACTCGATTCCTTGGGCGTACGGCTTCCTCGTTCGCACCTCAGCCGGTACGATCGTGTACACCGGCGATTTCCGACGGCACGGGCCCCGGGCCGGCGACACCGACGACTTCCTTCGTGCCGCCGGGGCCGAACGGCCGATCGCCCTCGTCATTGAAGGAACTCGGGCCGGACCCGACCCTCGGAAGAACCTTACGGAGGGTCAGGTGCGATCGCACGTCGATTCCGTCCTCGCCCGTTCCTCCTCGCTGGCGCTCGTCTGTACATATCCTCGGGACATCGACCGATTGATCACCTTGTACGAAGCGGCGCAGCAGGCCGAGCGGGACTTGGTCGTGTCGCTGAAGACCGCGCACTTGTTGACCACGGTCGCACACTTTTCCCCGAGCTCTTCCCTTCCCGTTCCCGGGAAGAGCCCGGGGGTGCGCGTCTACGGGCGGACCAAGAAGCGTTTTTACAACTGGGAGAAACCGTTTCTCCCCGAGGCGATCTCGGCGGAAGAGGTTCGCGCCCATGGGTCGCAATACTTGCTCTCGCTCGACCTGATGCATTTCGCCGAATTGATCGACATCCGACCTCCCGCCGGGAGCCCATTCATTCACTCGATGAGCGAGCCTTTCTCCGAGGAGGATATCAACGACCGGGTCTTCCACAACTGGCTGAAGCACTTTGGGCTCTCGTTTCACCAGATGCACGCTTCGGGACATTGCTCGGGTCCGGAACTTTCCGAGATTGCCCGCGCGATGCGACCGAAGCGCCTCTTTCCGGTTCACACGGAACACCCGGAAGCCTTCCTCGATCTGGGAAGCTTTGTCCGACCTCCCGAGAAAGGGGTCGAGTACGCATTACCTCCCTAGCGGGCCTCCTCGGGTGGATTAAGAGGGAGCCGATCGTCCGGACGGTCGATGGTGGAAGGAATGACTCCCACCGGCATTCGAGCGGTCGACGCCCTCTTGGGCGGAGGCCTCGAACCGGATGCGTTGACGGAACTCTACGGCGAGGGCGGAAGCGGCAAGACGCTCTTCTGTCTTCACGTGGCGACCCGTGTGGCGCTCGCGGATCGGTGGGTTTTCTACATCGACACTGAAGGCGTGTCGGTCGACCGGCTCTCCGCGATTTCGGGGGGAGAGCTCCATCGCGTCCTACGTCGGCTCCTCTTGTCGACGCCGAAGAATCTGGAGGAACAGAGCCAAGCCGTCACGACCGCATGCGACCTGGCCCGCGACGGCAAACGCCCCGTCGGTCTCATCGTCCTTGACTCCGCCACCTTCTACTATCGATTGCAACTTTCCCAATCCGACGAGGACGAAGCCCGGCTCGCCCTGAGCCGAGAATTAGGGGACCTCGTCGCCACCGCCCTCGCGGTCGGCATTCCCGTTCTCTTTACGAACCAGGTCTGGCGCAATATCCGGGACGACACGCTGGAGCCACTCGGAGGATCGTTCGTCAACCATGTAGCGAAGACGATTCTCCGATTCGATCGGCGACCCGGAAACCGCCGCCGCGTGGTGCTCATCAAACATCGCTCGCGTCCGGAGGGTTCCGCTGACTTCACCATCACGCCCCACGGACTCGAGTAGCATCGGGGTCGCGATCGGTGCCGGGGGTCGATTACAGCCCGAGTTCTCGGTAGAAGAGCTCCCCTTCGAGATCGGTGACGGCCGGATCCAATCGGGGGTTCTCCGATCGCCGGAGAGAACGGGCGGGCAGCGGCCCACCCAATTCCCTTTAACCTCGAAAGCTTCCCGGATCGCGATGACTGATTCCTGGCAAGTCTCGGACGTTCCGACCCCGATTGGAACGTTTCGGGTCGTCTATTTGGGGAACGCGGTACGGGTCGTCGACCTGATCGAACCCGGGCTCTCGCAGACGGGCGTCCCGGTAGGTGCTCAGCGACGAAAAGCTCCTTTTCCCGAAGGGAGTCCGCCGAAACAAGTCTCGGAGTATTTCCGTGGTCGTCGATCGTCGTTCGACGTCGCGGTCGACCTCGAGAGCGCCTCGAACTTTGACCGATCGGTGTGGAATGCGTTATTGAAGGTGCCCGCGGGTCGAACGATTACCTATGGACAGCTCGCCCGCCGGGCGGGGTTCACGGGGGCCGCACGCGCCGTGGGCGGCGCAATGGCTCGAAATCCGATCCCGCTGATCATTCCGTGCCACCGAGTGGTCGGCGAGGGCGGGTCGTTGCAAGGTTTTGGGATGGGGCTGTGGAGGAAGCGATGGCTCCTGGATCACGAAGGCGCTTGGCCGCTCAAATCCCGCTCCGCGGAGGGGCCCCGCGACAAGTCCCAACGCACGCTCGATACCTTCCCCGAGGCTAAAGTCCCGCGCGCGCCCCGACCCCGGCGCCAACCTACTACAGGCCGTAGTTGATTGGGCGACGCGCGGAGGGCCGTTGGCCCTCCGTCGAGGTTGTCGGGACCGCAGTCCGCCGTATACCTACTACCCTGCGTAGTAGCTTGCGTCATAGGGTTCGGGCTTCAGCCCGCGGCGTTGGCGGACTTCGGCGACGACCTTCGCCTGCATCTCCCTCGGGATCGGTTCGAATCCCATCGATTCCGTGGCCCACAGTACTTTGCCGGCGGTCGCACTGCGAATGTCGGAGGCGAACCCAAAGAGCTCGGCTACCGGCACCTTGGCGACGATCGTTTGGAGGTCGCCGACATTCGTCATATCGAGGATCTCGCCCCGGCGTCGTTGAAGCTCCCGCGTCGCGCCGGACAGTACTTCTTGCGGTACGTTGACCGTCACCTTCTGGAATGGCTCCAGCAGAACGCGCTCCCCGAGCACCATGGCCCCATAAATTCCCGAGCGGGCCGCGGGGATCGTTTGGGCGGGTCCCCGGTGGATGGAGTCCTCATGGAGCTTCGCGTCGACGAGACGGACCTTCAGGCCGTAGACTTTCTCATTGGCGAGCGGGCCCCGGTTCATCGCCTCCTTGAACGCATCGACAATCAGATCCATGGTCTCGTTGAGGTACTGGATTCCCTTCGTGACATCGAGGAGCATGTTCGTCCCTTCGACGGCGATGAGCCCGCGCCCCTCTTCGCGCGTGATACCCATTTCGGCCATCTTCCCGACGAGCGTCTTGAGATCCTTGAACGACTTGCCCTGGGGAATCTCCCCGTCTTTGATCGCCTGCACGATCCGTTCCGGGAGCGGCTCCACCTCGAAATAGAATCGATTGTGCTTGTTCGGAGATTTTCCTTCGAACGGGCCTCCCGGGTTTCGGTCCGTCTCTCGGTAGACGACGATCGGTGTCGAGGCTTGGATCTCGACCTTGTAATCATTCACGATCCGGAATTGGGTAATCTCGAGGTGCAGTTCCCCCATCCCCGAGAGCAGATGCTCTCCGGTCTCCTGATTGATCTCAACCCGCAGGCTCGCGTCCTCCTTTCCGACCTTCCGCATGACCTCGATCAGCTTGGGAAGGTCGCCCATGTGTTTCGGCTCGATCGCCACCGTGACGACCGGTTCCGACACGTGTCGGATCTCTTCGAAGGGCGTCATCTCGGGCACGTTGGACATCGTGGTGCCGGCGAACGCGTCGGTAAGTCCGATGACCGCGGCAATGTTTCCGGCGGTGACTTCCTCCACCATGAGGCGCTCCGGGCCCATGAACAACGAAACGTGCTGCACGCGATTCTTGAGCTTCGTTCCGGCGACCGTGAGCTCCATTCCTTTGACCAGGCGGCCCGCGAAGAGACGACCCGTCGCAATCTCCCCGGCGTTCGGGTCCATCGTGATGTCGGTGACCATGAACGCCGTCGGTCCAGAGGAATCCGTGGCGACCATCGCCTCGCCGACGGAAGAGGTCGGCTCGCCCTTCCAGATGTTCGGAATCCGATATTTTTGCGCGACCGCGGGGCTGGGAAGGTGGCGAACGACCATGTCGAAGATCACGTCGTTGATCTTCGCGCGCTGGGCGATCTCCTTCGACCGCCCCGTAGAAACGAAGTCGAAAATGTCCGGAAACTTGACCCCGGTCTTGAGCATGTAGGGGACGCTGATCGCCCAATTCTCGTAGCCGGAGCCGAAGGCGACCGAACCGTCGCGCGGATCGACCGACCAAGCGTCCACGAACTCTTCGGGCGCCATCTTCCGGATGAGCTCGTTGACCTCTGAGATGATCGTGGTGAATCGCCGTTGCATTGACTCGGCGGTGAGCTTGAGCTCCTTGATCGCGCGGTCCACCTTGTTGATGAACAGGACCGGCTTTACTTTCTCTCGAAGCGCCTGCCGCAGAACCGTTTCGGTCTGTGCCATCACCCCTTCCACGGCACAAACGACCACTACGGCGCCGTCCACCGCCCGCATGGCTCGGGTCACGTCGCCGCCAAAATCCACGTGCCCGGGGGTGTCGATGAGGTTGATCAGATATTGCTGATTGTCAAATTCGTGGACGATCGTCACATCGGCGTTGTTGATGGTCAGTAGCCGGGCCTGTTCTTGCTCGTCAAAATTGAGGTACAGTTGTTTACCCGCCAGCTCGTTGGAAATCATCCCCGCCGCCGCGAGCAGATTGTCCGAGAGGGTGGTCTTTCCGTGATGAATGTGCGCGACGATTCCGATGTTGCGGATCTGATCGAGATTCCGCATCATGTCCGGAATGGCTTTCGCCAGTTCGGCTCGAATGTGGGTCATGGAAGGTACTCTCCGTAGCTTAGCGCGCCGATTGCGCGACGCGTTCGACCTCTTCCTTTCGTCCGACCGCGAAGCTCGTTAAGTCCCCCTTCGCAGCGAGAGCGATTTCGTTCGCGAGACACGAGTGGATGGGCTTCGTGGATTTGTGCGAGGCGTTAATGGCGCCTTGGGCGATATTCCGAATTGCGACCGCCACCCGACGGGCCGGCGACGAATCCACGGCGCGGGGAACCGAAATGCCTCCGAATTGAAGGCGAGTGACCTCCTCTCGGGGAGCCGCGTTCTCCACGGCATTGACCAGCAGCTGCAGGGGATTCTGTTTCTCTTTCTGGGCAAGTTCATCGAAGGCCTTCCGAACGGTGTTGAGCGCCTTCGACTTCTTGCCGGTGAACTTGCCTCCTTTCATCAGGAGGTTCGCGAGGCGTTCCACGAGGTGCATGTGGGTCTTCATGAACGGCCGACCCGACAGCCGACCTTCCGTGTGGGGAGCGTAAATTGGATGCAGATACAGGTACGGGAGCAGACCCGGATCATGGACCTCGACCCCTTCGAAGGGGTATTTACCAAACAACGGGGGAAGCGGGAACGGGGGCGGAGGAGGGGGTTGCGTCCGCACGACGGTCGGGCCCGCGCCCTCGGCCGTGGGCTCGGGGGGTCGAAGGGCTTCGGGATTGGCGCTCATCGCTGCGGTTTCTCCTTGCGTCCACGCACGAGCTCGTCCAGGGAAGTACCGTTCACCTGAATGACTTTGTACCGAACTCCGGGAATGTCTCCATAGGACCGGCCCATCCGGCCACCGATTCCTTCGACCAGGACTTCGTCGTGTTCGTCAATAAAGTTAATGGCCCCGTCCCCGACGGCGAAGGCGGTGATCTGACGCCCATTCTTGATCAGTTGGACTTTGACGCACTTTCGAATGGCCGAGTTGGGCTGTTTGGCCTCCACGCCCACCTTTTCGATCACAATCCCGCGCCCCTGGGGGGCACCCTCCAAAGGGTCCGAACGCTCTTTGAGGTGCAGCGTTCGCCGCTTGTAGTACCGATCCGACCAGCGTCGCCGCTGTCGGAGGCTTTGCAGCTTGCCCGCAGTATTGATTCCGGACGGCGGTGGCATCGATTACTCTCGAGGGTCCCGAGCCACAGGGAGCCCTTATTTAACCTCCCCGACGAGAATGCACATCATTCCCAACGCTCATCCGACCGGCGGTCGTAAAGGGACCGATGTCCTCGATTTCTCGATCTCCAGCCTCGACGGGGGAACTACTCGAAACCCCCGACGCTGAGAGATCCTCGCAATGGGATCGGCTCTGCGAGGAGATCCGTGCCTGCACCCGATGCCCGCTCCATCGGCATCGGATCCAGACGGTGATCTACCGGGGGGGGGCCGCTCCGAAGATCGTTTTCGTAGGGGAGGCGCCGGGGGCCGCCGAAGATCGAACCGGGATTCCCTTCGTCGGCGCTTCCGGCCGTCGACTCGACCAAGCGATCGAACGAATCGGGTTGGCGCCGGAGGATTTTGGAGTCCTGAACCTTCTGAAGTGCCGCCCACCGAACAACCGGTTCGACGCCCTCGCCTCGAGGACGTGTCGTCCCTTCTTAGACCGACAACTCGAGTGGCTACGACCGCGTGTCATCGTCACCCTCGGAGCGTACGCGCTTCACGCGTTCGATTCCACGGCCCCGCCGATCACCCGGGCCGCCGGAACGCCGCGGATCTGGATGGGACTCGCCCTCTTTCCACTCCTCCATCCGGCCGCCAGCCTGCGCTCCAGCCGCTTTAGAGCGCAATGGGAGCGGGACATCGAGACGCTCCGACTCGTGCTCCCTCAATGGTTGAACCAAACCCTATAACCCGGATTCGAGTTCGGCGGTTGTGCGTTCTTTCGATCTCTTTCTGCTCGGAGGATCCTATCAAGCGGTCGAAGGGGGCGTTGTCATCGAGCTCTACGGAAAGACCCCCTTGGGCGAAGCCGTCGTCGCTCGGGTCCTACGACTTTCGCCCGTATTTCGAGCTCACCGATCCCGCCGAGGAAACGAGGACCCGGCTCAAGAGCGACCCACAAGTCGTCGGAATCGAGGACGTAACCCGTTGGGTCGCCGGCGCAGACCTCCCGTCGATCCGGGTCACGATCCAATCTCCGTGGCTCGTTCCCGAATATCGGGAACGATATCGGAGACCCGGCCCGGACCCGACGGTGCTCGCGTGCGACATCCCGTTTGTGCATCGGTTCCTCTACGACAAGAGCCTCGGGCTCGCGATTCGATTTGAAGCGGACGAGGAACCTGCCGAAGTTCGTCAGCGCTATTCGGTAGCGACCGTCGTGCGAATTGTTCACGAGGGGGAGCAGGACCTTCGGCCGATCGAACCGTTCCGACCTCCGCTTCGCGTGCTTGCCTTCGACATCGAAAACGCCATTCGAGAACGAACCATCTTCACCATCTGCGGCGTCGTCGAGGGCGGTCTCACCCCCCGGCGTACCTTCCGGATTACTCGCCCCTCGGAAGCGGACATCATCTCCGAGTTCGTTCGGATCGTCCACGAGGAAGATCCCGACGTCATCACCGGCTACAATATCGGCGGCTACGACCTGCCCCTGCTCGTCGAGCGCGCGAAGGAGCTGCACCTCCCGGAACTGGCTCTCGGACGCGACCCGGCTCCGATCCGAGAGATGGGGGATCGTTTGTGGCGCGCGTCGGGCCGGATCATCGCTGATGCGTGGTGGGCGGCCCGTAAAGAGCTCCGTCCCAAACAAGAAACGCTTCAGTTCGTGGCTCGTACCCTGCTGGGGGATACCAAACTCGACGTCGACCGACGCAACATCTCGGCCGAATGGACGAAGGACCCCGAGCGCGTCATGGAGTACTGCGAAAAGGATGCGGACCTCGCCCTTCGGATTCTCCAACGGCTTCGGACGATCGAGAAGGCGGAGGACTTGGCCACCGTCGCCCATCTCCCACTCGAGGAGGGATTGAACGGTCGCACGTCGCAGTTCATCGACGCGCTGCTTATCCCCCTCGCGGATCGTCGTGGGGTGGGCGTTCCGCCGAGCAATCGCGTCCGTCGGGACAATCCGATCGAGGGCGGCTATGTCCATACCATCAAAGCCGGGCTGTATCGGTGGATTGTTGTCCTCGATTTCAAGTCCATGTACCCCTCGATCATCATCTCCAAGAACCTTTGCTTCACGACCCTCTCCCCTGACGGCCAGACGGTCAGCCCATCCGGCGCTCGCTTCCTGACGCCCGAGGTCCGCCGGGGATTGATCCCGGCGATCCTCACCGACCTGCTGGCGGACCGTGATCGGTTTCGAGCGCTCTCCCGATCCTCCTCGACGGAGGAGCTCCGCCTCTACTACGACGGTCTGCAGAACGCCGTCAAGATCCTGATGAATTCGTTCTATGGGGTGCTGGCGTCGAGCTTCTATCGATTCACGAACAAGGATATTGGATCGGCGATCACTTCCTTCGCTCGGGAGGCGATCACCTCGATCATCTCCACGCTCGAAACCGAGGGGTTCGAGGTCGTGTATTCCGACACCGATAGTGTCTTCGTCCGCTCCCCGGTCGAATCGCTCGAGGGCGCGCGGGAATTCGGGGAGTCCGTCGCGAAGCGATTCACCCACGAAGGCGTCACGTTCGAGTTCCAGTCGATCTATGAGTCGCTTTTCTCCCACGGAGCGAAGAAACGCTACGTCGGTCGGTCGGTGTGGCCGCGGGAAGAGTTGGTCATTCGCGGATACGAAACCCGGCGAACGGACGCCTTTGATTTTCAGTCCGATGCGCTTCTCGAGGTCTTCGAGCTCGTGCTGAAGGGAGACACCGAGGGGGCCGTCCGACGCTCTCGGGAACTCGTCCAGGAATGCCGCCAGAAGTTGGTACCAATCGAGAAGCTGGTTATTTCCCGCTCGGTCCGGGCGGAGGAACAGTACAATGAGTCGACTCGGGATGCCCTACCCTTCCTTCGTGTCTTCCGGAAACTGAAGGAGGAAGGCTACGATGTGATCCCCGGAATGCGCGTGTCCTGGGTCGTGACGGATTCTCGTAAAAGTCCTCAAGACGTTGAACCGTGGATCGAGGGTCGGCCGTTCCTGAAAGAGCCGGATTGGGGGTACTATGCCGATCGCGTCGCTCAAACCTTAGCTCGCGTCACGGAAGTGTTTGATTGGGACGCGGCGGCCTTGTTACGGGGAAGCCATCAAAAACGATTCGACGCGACCGACTCGGCGACTTCCCCGACGGATGGAAAAGATTCGGCGACCCTCGATTCTTCGGTGGCATCGGTCGCCCAAGCGCCCAAGCGGCGCGGGACCACCCGATCATTGACCGAATTCGGCTAACGATCCCCTCGGTCAGCCCGTCCGTCGATCCCGTTCCGATCCGGGCGCGTCGTAGCGCGGAGTCCAGGGAGGGTGCTCTCCCTGGATCGCCAGGATTCCTCCGACCACGGCGATCGGTACGCCAGCCGCCGCCGCGAGCGACGGGACCGTTCCGAGGAACGCAGCGGCCAGGCCGAGCGTGAAAACGGGAATGGACGCCATTAGCAAGGCCGCCAGAACCAATCCTCCGAGCTCAATGGCGCGGAAATACAGGACCGGGGCCAGGAAGAAACTCGTGACGCCCAACACGAGGATCCATGCGAGCGTCGCGACCGAACCAAACCCGAGACTCGCCGGGCCACCGGGGAAGAATGGGCTCAACGCGAGCGCGACCACCCCCCCACCCAAAGTGGCGTGGGCGACGATCGCCGAGGAAGGGACCTCCCGAGCGGTGTGCGCGACGGCTAGGAAGTAGAACGCCACGGTCAGCGGAACGATCGGGGCAACGAGGATAGCGATCCCCCGCAGCGGAGCTACGACCCCTTCCCCGACGATCGTGAGCGAGGCACCGGCGAGGCTGAGCGTCATGCCGAGGCTCAAGGTCCAGGAACGCAGTCGGGCGCCTCCTTCTCGAAACAGTACGTAGATCAAAATGGGCGTGAGGACGACATCCGCGATGAGCGAAAGCAAAGAAGTGTCGACCGCTCCCGTCTCGTAGGTCGCTACCAAGATCGAGATCTGCATTCCCACGATCAATCCGATTCGCAGGTACGCCGCCGGACTTCGGAAGAGTTGGAGGAACGAGGGCAGATGTCCCTGCACCATGGTCCAAACGAGGTAGGCGACCCCTCCCGCCAGAAACGGGTAGGCCACGAGCCCCGCCGCTCCCGCGCCGGGCGTGGCCCGCAAGACGATGATGTAGTAGGTGGCCCAGACGAAAGCGGCTCCGAGGGCTAGAAGGACGGCCGCGACCGGAGCGGATCGGATCGCCGTCACGCGCGACGGACCTGAGGTCCTCGCATAATGGTTTGCAATTCTCCACCCGACAAAAGGGTCGCTCGGCTAGTAGCTCGAGAACTCGACTCCGACCTGAGGAAGCACGACCCCGTGGCCGCGTTCGACTTTCCCGACTACCCTTGCGTCTCCGAATCCGACTCGAGAGAGATGGCGGCGTACCTCCGGGATATGCGCCTTCGCGGCGACGATGACGAATCCGATTCCGACGTTGAAGGTTTGATAGAGCTCGGCGGGCTCGATCGCGCCGAGTTGCTGGATCCACCCGAAAAGTCCCGCCGGACTCGGCCAGGCGTCCAATCGGAAACGGACACCGTGTTTCAATCGGAGGAGATTCCGGACTCCGCCCCCCGAGATGTGCGCGAAACCATGGATGGCCGGCAGGTCCGCGAGCGCCTCCGCGGCTCGCGTATAGATTCGTGACGGCTGCATCAGCTCTTCCTCGAGGGGTCGCGACGCGCCCGGGCGTGGGAGAGAGAGTTCCGTTCGGGTCTCCTCGAGGAGGTGTCGAATCAGGGTCCAACCGTTCGTATGGAATCCATTCGAGGGCAAGCCGAGGATGACATCCCCCGACCGAATGCGACGCCCAGTAATGGGTGTGCGGCCGAGGGGGAAGAATCCGACGGCGGTCCCCCCAAGATCTAGCCCGTGAACAATATCGGGCACGACGGCCGTTTCCCCCCCCAACAGGGAGCATTCGGCAATCCGGAGGCCGCGAACGAGGCCGCGGCCGATCGCCTCGAAGATCGCCGGATCCGGAAGATCGCATAGGATCACGTCCACAAGCCCACACGGTCGCGCGCCCACGGAGGCCAGGTCATTGACGTTGACGGCCACGATGTCTTCGCCGAGCGCTTCCCAACGACCGGTCGGGCCCCCGAGGAGGACCTTCGTTCCGACCGTATCGGTCGTAATCGCGATCGTTTCTCGGCCGATTCGGATCAATCCGGCGTAGTGCCCGGGCAAATCGATCGGGCGGCCGTGCCTCGGCCGCGGTCGATAGCGAACCTGACGAAGGAGCGCTGCGAGAGCGGTGCGAACCGCGGTTCGATCCACGCCCGCTTGAGCATACGACCACCGGGCCGAGGGCCGAAGCTCCATCGTACCCTACGCAACGGCGAACCCAGAAAAAGGTACCGTCGACTGACGGGCGCGCACCGGCCCAGGACAGATTCTTCGGAGAGGCGAGTTCTTTACGTCCGGAGCGGTCGGGGCGCAGATGACGCCGCCACCGGTCCGACGAAGCCGGAACGGGGGGGGTCGCTCGCGTCCGCGTTCTCCGAGCTGGGTCCTGGCCGGTCGTGCCTTCGTCGGCGGGCGGCTGCAACCGATCGAGATCGGAATCGACGAGGCCGGGCGCATCGTACGAATTGGGAAGTCAGTCCCCGGAAGCGAGCGGCACGACGTGGGCGATTCGGTCATACTGCCGTCCGCGACGGACCTCCACGTTCATTTTCGAGAGCCGGGTCCCCCCGAGGCGGGAGAGGATCTCGCCTCCGGAACACAACAGGCGGCCTTCGGCGGAGTCGGGCTCGTCGCGGATATGCCCAATAACGTCCCGCCGTTGACGACGGTGGACCGGGTCGAAGAGAAAGTCGCCCGCGGCCGAGGTCGATTGGCCGTTGACCTCGTGGTCTATGCGATGGCCCGAGAGATTCGATCGATTGCTTCGCTCGCGAAAGTGGCGGGAGCCTTCAAGCTGTTCCTTGCTCCAACTACCGACTCCGATGGGACTCTAACGACGGAGCCGATACAGTCGATACTGCAGGAAGTCTCCGCCTGCGGGCTCCCCTTGTCCGTCCACGCGGAGGATCCCGCGGCGTTTCGCGCGATTGAACCCCTGCGGAATCTCGTCGATTGGGATCGACATCGGCCTATTGAGGCGGAAATCGATGGAGTCTCCGGACTACTCCCACCGCCTCAAGCGCTTCGACTGCATGTCGCCCATGTTACCTCGGCCCGCGTCGCGCGGCTGGTCGAGGCGAGTCAGAACTCTTTTGAGGTGACTCCTCACCATCTTTTGCTCTCGGCGACCTCCTCCGCGGACACGAAAGGTAAGGTCAATCCCCCACTGCGTTCGGAGCGCGAGCGGGCCGAGCTTTGGGATTGGTTCCGTTCCGGCAAAATCCCCTGCGTGGCGAGCGATCACGCCCCTCACCCTTCCTCCCTCAAGGAACTGCCTTTTCCCCGAGCCCCGAGTGGGATGCCCGGGGTCGAAACGATGTTACCCCTCCTCCTCGCGAAGGTCCGATCCTCCGACCTGGATTTTGGAACGTTGTTGCGGGCGGCGTGCGACCGCCCCGCACGCTGGCTCGGAATGCCTCAGGGTCGCTTGGCCGTAGGTCATCGAGCGAACGTGATCGTCGTCGACTTTCGTGCCCGCGTTTCGCTGGCCGCCCGACGACTTCACGCCCCCTGCGAATGGACCGCCTTCGAAGGTTGGGAGGCGATCTTCCCCGTCGAGCACTACCTGGACGGTCGGCGGATCTTGGCCGCCGGGGAGTTCAGTGGAGGGACCATGGGTCGCGTCCTCCGACCCGACTATACATCCGAGGGTCCGGAATCGCAGGGGGACCGGCCGCCCATCACCGAGCGACGCTAAGTTCTGCAGGACTGGGTGCTACGGCGCCTTCGCGCGCTCCTCCGCCGACCGGACGCGTCTCGGAGGCCAACCGGACTCCACGATATTTCGCCATCGAAGGATCACATACAATCCGACGATCACGATCAGGAGAACGATCGCGATGTCGAGGTATTCAAAGTATCCGGTGATCGTGTCCCAGTTGGATTTTAAGACGATGCCCGCATAGAGGAACGCCAACGTGAACGGGATCGAACCGAGTAAGGTGTAAACTCCGAATCGAATCGGATCCATACGGGCGGTCCCGGCCGGATAGGAGATGTAACTACGGAGAATTGGGACGAGGCGAGCCAACCCGACGATCACCTGGCCACGTCGAGCGAACCAATCCTCCAACCGGCGAAGGTGCTTCTCGTCGAGTCGCAACGGCCCCATGCGCGGGGAAATGACCCAATGGCGACCCCAGCGTCCCACCCCGTAGGCGACGTACGAACCGATCAGACCTCCGGCCAACGCCGCCACGAGCGCCCCGGCTAAGGAGAACACCCCCGAAGCGACGAGGAACCCGGCGAAGGTCAGGATCACCTCTCCCGGGAGGGGGGGTATTCCGAAGCTCTCGATCGCCATCAGCGCCACCAAGCCGGCGAGCCCGATGGCGATCATCACCGTCGTGATGAACCAGACGCCGCTTCCTACCAGCGAGAGCGTCATCGCGAGCCGAGTCCCGAAGAGGAGACGTGCTCCCCTCTCACGAGGAGGGGTTTTCCTGGTAAATCAACCGAAACGGTTGGGATAGGTGGAGATTCGTTCGAGTGGGGATCCCTTCGAACTCCAAGGGGGTTGAGCACCCCCCGCACGAAACGGCCGGGCGCTGCCGCCCAATCGCGATCGAGAGGGTGATCCCAATCTCGATCTCCCGTACGGGCCGGCCGGCCTGTTGGACGGCGCTCGCCAGTTGGGCGAGCAAGTCTTCTTCGTTCGGAGCGGGAGCCGTTAGGGCCATCGATACAACGAGTGCCCGGGAGGTCTTAAACCGTGCCCCTCGAAGGGAGCGGTTTTCCGTGGCCCAAGAGCCTTAATCTTCGGCTGGCGCGGTTTCGGCGGCGCCTGCATCGGCACCATTCTTCTTCCCGGACTGCCCCTTCTTGAGAATCTCACCGCTGATCTTTTCGAGCTCCGCCATCAGGGAATCAATATCGCCCCCTCCCGCCGCGGACCCTTCCGCGTAGCTGGCCGCCCCGACTCCCCCGGCTACCGCTGCAGTTCCCGCCGCGGCCGGGACCGTTCCGACGTCTTCAGGGGACTCGAAATACGAAGGGGCGGACCCCCCACCCCCCGCAGACCCCCCGCCTACGGCACCGGCGGCTCCCACCGTGCCCGTCGAGGGTGGCGGCGGCGGAGCGCCTCCGGTGGTCCCCGCACCTCCCGGGACCCACGCCTGGGCTTCCGGGGGGGGATTGCGGCGGCGCCGACTGATCAGCAGGAGGGCGAGAATGATGGCCGCAATGATGATCGCGAGTCCGATGAAGAGCCAAGTCCAAGGAAACGAGCTGCCACTACCACTGGTACAGTTACCATACGGACAGCTGGATTGGGCCGCCACCGCGCCAAAGTTGGGGGTCAAAGCGGCCGCGAGCACCACCACGAGCATAGCAGACCCGAGTACGATCGGGACCAGCGGGTGACCCTTCCGTTGCGAAACCATTGGTCGAATTGCCCCAGGCGACAGATTACTGACAGATGGCGTTCTATGTAAAGCTGACGAATTCCCAGTAGGTACGTGCGGTTGAGAGCCCCGGGCTCTGGGGGCCCGTTCCGGTCTCGCCACTCCGCTCCCCCTGATCGATCGGTTTGCGTCGGGCGCCGATTCCCAACGATTTTGAAGGCGAATCGGTTGGACGCTATCCGTGGCATTTCCGCTGGTCGAACTGTTTCTCGGCTTACTCGTCGTCTACATGCTGTATTCGCTGTGGATCGGACTCGACTCCCGCTACCCGATCGTCGCCGCCTTGGTCCTTCTCGTCGTGACCGCCGTCGTCGACGCTGCGGGCGATGTCAATGCCGCCAACACGCTCGCGGAATTCGTGTTCTTTCTTCTGGCCGGCGGAGTGGGACTGTTGCTGATCGATCATGTCCGGGAAGCCCGGAAGGCTCCCTCCCGCCGGAGCCGTTCCGCCCGCTCAGGAGCGGCGCACCCGCCAACGGCCTATGCGACGGAGCAACCAGAGGGGACGACCGATCATTCCCTCGATCGCCTCGAGCAGTAACCGGTCGCCTCGGT
Source organism: uncultured Thermoplasmata archaeon (assembly GCA_963749195.1). Lineage (GTDB taxonomy): Archaea > Thermoplasmatota > Thermoplasmata > Lutacidiplasmatales > UBA184 > Lutacidiplasma. The sequence continues at coordinate 494,836 of CAVVLX010000007.1, read as the reverse complement.
CGATGCTTCCGGTCAGCAGTACGACGAAAACGAAAAACCCCGCACACGCGATCCCGATCCCTGGGAGCAGCCAAAGCGCGATCCCTTGGGGGACTAAAAAGTAGAAGACGAGTCCCAAGGGAAGTGCCGCTCCGATCAGCGGAACGAGAAAGTGCGGGCGGAACGGGTGCACGTCTTGGAGGATGGCGAGCTCGATCATCGATAGGACCGGCCAAAGGGCGTTCGATACGCTCCACGCAATCGCGGCTCCGACCATGCCGTGCGCGGGAATCAGGACGAGGCTTAACCCAATGTCGCACCCGGCGGTGATCGCGGTATTGTAGGTCAGCAATCGAGTCTGCGCGAACGCGATTTGCGCAGAGTTCGAGGGGCCGGCCAGGGTCGCGACAAACGCGCCGATCACGACGATCTGGAGGGGGAGCGTCACGCTCGTGTATTTTGAACCATAGACGAATCCGAGGGAGGGTGCCGGCAGGAAGACGAAGAGCAGAAACAGCGGGAGGGACGCGAGGATCATCCACTTCGTGGCGGTCGAGTAGATGGTTCGCACCGATTCCCGATCCCGGTCTCGGAGAAACTTGGCCGAGACGGGCAGGAAGATGTACCCGAGGGAGCTGATTCCGATCTGGAGCAGCCGCGCCAAGGTGAGCGACGCGGTGTACGTTCCTACATCGACATTGTCGTAGACGCCGAGAATCAGGGTGTCCGCCGAACCGGTGAGGTATCCAAAGACTCCGGCGGCGAACAATGGGATAGCGAAAGCCATCAGTTTCGGGAAGACTTTCTTTTCCGCCGGACCCGGTGCGAGGTGACGCGACAATCGCCGGCTCGAGTAAAGAAGGGCCGCGAGCAGCGATCCGACGCTCGCCCCCACATAGGCGAGCAACGCCTCGTTGTACGATAGGAGCCGAGGCGGAACCGTGATCAGCGCGACAAGAAAGACGATGAACAGGGTTGGATTCAAGATGAGGTTGAAGAAGGCGTTCGGCCGGACGTCTTCAAATCCCTGAAAGATCGCCAACACGATACCCGAGAGGATGGAAAATCCGACGGAGATCGCGAAGAATTGGATCGCGATTCCGAGTAGGGAGGAACCTAGCGCGTGTCCGATCGGGGGACCCAAGAAGAAGAGCGTTCCACTTACGACGAGGGCGGACAGGATCGTAGTCAGGAGGGCGACCCGTACGATTCCGCGGCGCTCCCCATCGCTGGACGAGTACGGAAGACTTCGCGCGACGGCCGAGGGGAGTCCGAGGCTCCCGAACGAAATCAACAGCCCCGCCATCGTGAGGCCGAGCGAAAAGGCGCTCCACTGGAGCGGGGTGAGCGATCGAACGAGTATGACGCGGGAAATGAAGTTCTCTCCAATGAAGAACAACGTGGCAACAAGCGTGAGAAGAGTGCCCCGGGTGACGGAGCTCAGCCCGTCGCGAACGCCGGATCCCTGGGCCAAGTGGATAGCTCCGGCGGCGAGGAGACGCCGCAGTGCCAAATATGTAGCGCATCGGGGGAACGAGATTCTTTAGGGGCCTCGTCCCTGCCTCCGGCGTGAGCTTCCCCGGGCCTGACGGCGCCGTCTGGGGATTCGCGCTCGGACTCCTTGCACTCGCCATAATCGCGATCGGCGAGGTCCTCCGAAGTCTCTTGGCCCCTCGAGTATCGCTTCTCCGTACCCCGGAACCGTTCGAACGCGTGGTCGTCGACCTCTACTTGGGGGGAGGTGTGTTTTTCCTGTTGGCGGAATTACCGGCGCATCTGTTCTACCCCGGGACCGTCCAAGCTGTACTCGTCCTCGGTGGGGTCGCCGCCGTTGCCGTGGCCGTTCAGCGTCGTCGCAGGGCGACTGATGCAGCAGTCGCGACGGAGCAATGGTTTCGACGCCTTCTCCAGCCCGGCCGAATGGCCGTGCTCCTCTCGGTCGTGGGGCTCTTTATTCTCGAAATATCTGCGGCGAGCTCCGCCGCCACCGGCAATACGTTCGATTCGAGTCTACTGACCACGTACACTGCATTGCTCCTTCACAATCATCAAATCCCCCTCTCCTTCGCGCCGGTGCTCTCCCAAGGGCTACTCTACCCTCAAGGCACCACCGTGTGGCTGGGCGTCGCCCAAGTGATCTTTCCCCTCGAACCGGCCCGGACGCCGCTGCTCCTTACCCCCCTCTTCCTATCGCTGAGCCCGCTCGGAGCCTTCGTCGTCGGGACCCGATTTTTCCAAAGCGAGCGCGCCGGCGTTGCGTTCGGCCTCCTGTTCGCGCTCGTCGGCTCGTGGACGCGAGTGATGGCGGCTGGAAGCAACGACTTCGTGCTCGCCTTCCCCCTTGTCCTGGTCCTAGTGGCATGGTCCCGGGAATGGTGGCGCGCTCCCGGCATCTCCTGGAGCAACGCGCTGGCCTTCGGAGCCATGCTCGGATATTCGGCCGCTCTCAACCCAGTCGGCGCGCAGTGGCTGATCCCCACCCTCGTCCTGGGGGGTCTCTTCACCTCCCCCGCCTGGGGGGGGAGTGCTCGACGATGGTTTTCCCGCTGGCTGAGCTCGCTGGCCGTCGCGCTCGTCGCCCTCGCTCCAACCGTCTACGTGTTTGCGGAGGGAATCTCCAGCCCCAACTTTCAACCTGGATCGGCGGGAGCTCCCCCGGGAACGCCGACGGGGATCTCGACGCCTCATTTGATTGGCGCCATCGATCCGTACTTGTTCCGCCCGACCGACGTGTGGCTTTCCCCGATCCCGGGACTTCGATTCGAACTGGCGCTGTTGCTGACCCTCGGCGCGATCGTGCTCCTGTGGATCCCTCGCCGTAGCCTCGGAGATGGATTCGTCGAGGCCTTCCGCCGGCTGGTCGCCGCCGGACTGACGACCTCGGTGTTGCTGGTGGTCGTACTGTGGGCCGCCTCCGCTCGCGTTCCTGGAACGCTTGCGTTCGCCTCCGTGACGAACGGCGATGAACTTTCGATCGTGCTCTTCGTGCTCTACACGATGATCGCCGGCGTTCCCGTAGTGCTCTTGTTTGAATGGCTCGCGCGTCGACCGGTCGCTACCAGTGCCTCCGCGCCCGATCGGCGGCCATCCTCGCGAGCCCCGCACCGCGATCGATCCGTTCTTCGACCTATTCCGCTCGTTCTCGTTGTGGCGGTACTCCTTCCCGGGGTCGCATTGACGGCGACCGAACTCCCGGGTGTCGTCGACAATTACTACACGTCGTTTGGGAACGTCTCGCTGGCCGACTTTGAGCTGTTGCACACCATGTCCGACCTACCGAACGGATCGCGCGTGCTGGTCGCACCGGGAAGCGCCGCCGAGTTCGCGCCGGCCTATGACGTAAACCTCGTGCTCTTGTACCCTCTGGTGCCCGGACTGCCGTGGATCAATACGACCTATTGGCAGATCGTCCACGAGCTGGTCAATGGTACGTTGAACGCAACCGGGTACCACGATCTGGCGATCCTCTCGGTCGATGCGATCGCAGTTACGCAAGCGAACTCGAACCTGTTTCCTCCGTTCTCCCCGGCCCCGCTGGTCGCGGACCCCTCCGAGTTTTCGGTGATCTTTCATGAGAAAGACGCCTACCTCTTTGACGTTCTTCGGCCCTAACCCCCCGGGGGAGCACGACCCCCGAACGTCCCCTAGACGAATTCGTCCAGCACCGACTCGTGGCCCGTCAGGCCCGCCGGCTGGTGGGCGAGCGGCCCCGCGGCGAGGACTTCCTCGAGGTCTTCGTAGGTCGGCTTGTCGGCCTTATAGAATAGTCCGATCGGGATCTTCTCCCCCCACTCGAGCGCGCGTTCCCACGCCCGAACGAGGTTACTGGGATCGTGCCCGGCGCTCTCGAGCTTGTACACGCGCTGCCGGAAAAAGTCGAACGTGTTGATCTTGTTGTAGGTAACGCACGGAGACAGTCCATCGACGAGGGCGAATCCTTTGTGTTGGATCGCGCCGGCGACCAGATCGGTGAACTGTTTGACCTCGCCGGAGAAGGCCCGAGCGACGTACGTTGCCCCGCTCGCTAGGGCGAGGGCGATCGGATCGATCGGGTTCTCAATGACGCCGAACGGGGTGGATTTGGTTTTCTGCCCCATCATGGACGTGGGAGATGCTTGGCCGGTCGTCAAGCCATAGATCTGGTTGTTCATCGTCACGTAGGTCAGGTCTACGTTCCGACGCATCGCGTGAACGAAGTGGCCGGCTCCGATCCCGTAGCCATCCCCGTCCCCTCCCGTCGCGATCACCGTCAGGGAGTGATTCGCCCAACGGATGCCCTCGGCGACGGGGAGCGCCCGCCCATGGATTCCGTGGAACCCGTAACTCGACAAAAAGTGGGGTAGATTGGACGAACAGCCGATCCCCGACACGATCACGACGTTGTGACTGGGGATCTTCAATCGTTTCACCGCCATTTCGATCGCGGCGATCACACCGAAGTCCCCGCATCCGGGGCACCAGGTCGGCTTGGTGTCCGATTTCCCGACCATCGGGAGGGCCATTCCCGGCGCGGGCGCGGAGGCGGCCCCGCTACTACCGGCCATTGGTCAACACCTCCAAGCCCTTCGTCACGATCTCGTGCGGATAGAATGGTTCGCCGTCGTACTTTAAGAGACGATTCGTGAGGTGGAATCCCGTTTCGGCCCGAATGAGATGTCCCAATTGGCCGGAGTAGTTGGCCTCGACCAAGAGGGTGCGTCGACTTTTCGAGAGCAACGCGAGGAGCGGTTCCTTGTGCAGGGGATAGACCGTGGGAAGATGCAGAAGATTCGTGCGGCGCCCCTTCTCGGCGAGAATGGGCATCGCGTCGCGGATCGCGCCGATCGTGGACCCCCAGGCAACGAACGTAAGTTCGGCATCGTCCGAGCCCTCGACCACCGGTGGATCGGTCGCATCGACGAGCCCGTCGAGCTTCTTCATTCGCTTGTCCATCATTTTCCGGCGCTCGTCGACCCAGATCGGGATGCCCGCCCTGATGTCGCCGATCAGGTGTCCTTTCTCGTCATGTTCATCGGACCCGGCCACGTATTGGAGCCCGGGTTGACCGGGAAGCGCGCGCGGAGACACACCCGATGGAGTGTACAGGTACCGTCGATATTCCCCCCCGTTGGGCTCGACCGTGAACAACGAAGGAACCGGCGCCGTCAGGGACAACTCTTCTCGGTCGACCGTCGCATAATTTTCCGAAAGATGGAGGTCGCTCGCTAAGAGGATGGGCGTTTGCCAGTCTTCGGCCAACTGGAACGCCTTGATAGTGGCGGCATACGCCTCCTTGGGATGGGAAGGCGCCAGGATTGCGCGAGGGAACTCGCTCTGACCCGCTCCCAGCATCAAGTTGAGGTCGCCTTGCTCGGTCTTCGTGGGAAGCCCGGTGGAGGGCCCGGCGCGCTGGGATTCCACGACGACGAGCGGAACTTCGACCATCCCCGCCATCCCGAGCGCCTCGACCATCAGGGAAAATCCCCCTCCGCTCGTCGCCGTCATCGATCGGACCCCGCCAAAGGAGGCCCCGATCGCCATGTTAATCGCGGCGAGTTCGTCTTCGGCCTGCTTGACGACGACGCCGAGTTCGTGCGAATGGGCGGCCATCCAGTGCATGATCGAAGAAGCCGGCGTCATCGGATATTGAGAGAGGAATTTGCACCCCCCTGCGGCCGCTCCGAGTGCGATAGCCTGATTGCCCGTCATCAGCAGCTTCGGCGCGCCATTCTTGGACAGGGCGTGGTCGTTCGCCGGCGTGTGCGCTTGGGCAAACTCGTATCCCGCCGCGCTTGCGCCCAAATTCCACGTCACCACGTCTCCCGCCTTGCGGCCAAAGGAGTCCGTGAGCACGGCGCTGAGCACGTCGGGGGGGATACCGGCGAGATAGGCCGTAGCACCGATCCCTGCCGCGTTTTGCAAGATCGATTGAGTGGTGTACTTGCGGGCGATCTCGAGCGTCGGGACGGGCAGCAAACGAACGCCGGCGGGGACCTTGGCGGGGTCCACCGAGAATTTCTCGGGATCGAAGATCACCGTTCCGCCGGCCGCTAGCTCGGGGGCGTGAACGTCGACCGTTTGCACGTCGAGGGCATACAGTACGTCGCATCGATCCCCTTGGGAATAGACCCGTTGGGGCGAAGCCCGGACCTGGAACCAAACGTGGCCCCCGCGGATGACGGACTGGTAGGCGTTGTGACCGAAGAGGTGATGGCCCATCCGAGAGAACGATCGGGCGACAATCTCCCCAATCGATTGAATCCCGTCGCCGGCCGAACCGCCCGCGCGAACCGAGATCTCCGCCATCGTTCGTTTCAGCGGCCGTTCATATTAAGCGGTTGTGCCGCATCGAAGTGGCACGCGGGGCACCGGCGACTCTCGACGAGGGCCGGACCGTCCAGAAGATCGGTCAATGGCGACGATCAATGTCCTCCTATTCGCGATCGCCCGTGAGGCCGTTGGGACGTCGACCCTTCAACGAACGATCCCTAACGAAGGAATCTCGCTGACCGAGCTCCTCGACGGCCTCGGATCGGACTTCCCGCGCCTCGTGCCGGTATTGAAGATGAGTCGGCTGGTCCGTAACGGCTCCTATGTAACGAACCCTCGGATTCGAATCCAGCCGGGGGATGAGATCGCTATCCATCCCCCATACAGCGGGGGCTAGCGAATGTCGATTCGACTCACCGCTCAATCGCTCTCGGTCGTTCACGCGATCGAAGAGCTCCGCGACCGATCGGCGGGGGGAGTCGCCCTCTTTCTCGGCCGGGTCCGACCCGACCGATCCCCGGCCGGTCGGGTGACCGCCCTCTTCTACGAAGCCCATCGTCCCTTGGCCCTCCAGTCGATGCGCTCGCTCGCTCGACAAGCCGTCGATCGGTATCACGCACGGCGTGTAGTACTCTGGCACCGGGTCGGGATCGTATCAGTAAGCGAGGTGTCGGTCATCGTCGGCGTCGCGGCCCCGCATCGCGCGGATGCCTTTGCCGCCGCGCGGTTCCTGATCGATGGAGTGAAGACCGAGACGCCGATCTGGAAGACGGACCAAGTACGATCCGGGCATCGACCGCGCAAACGCCCCGCCCCTCGGGCAAGACGAGTAACGGGTTGATGTCGAGCTCGAGGATTCTCGGTGTGTCGACCCCCAGCTGCGAGACGCGTTCGATCACTTCGTACAGGGCCGGAAGATCTCCGGGCGCCTCCCCGCGGACCCCGCGAAGGAGCGGAAAGGCTCGGACCTCGGAGACCATGTGTTCCGCCGATAAGGGGCGGACCGGCGCGAGCCGGAATGTCACATCCTGAAGGACCTCGACGTAGATCCCCCCGAGCCCAAAGACCACGATGGGGCCGAAATTAGAGTCCCGTTGAAGGCCAACGAGCACCTCCTTCCCGTTCGGGATCATCGCCTCGACCTCGAATCCTTCGATGTGAGCTTGTGCCGCGCGGCGAGCCAAGTCGCGCTGCATCACGCCCCACGCCTGCTCCAACTGGTCGGGATCGCGCAGCCCTAAGGCGACTCCGCCGACGTCGGTCTTGTGGGAAATGTCGGGAGAAGCGACCTTCAGCGCGACCGGAAATCCGATTTGTTGGGCTGCTTGAACCGCTTCAGGAATCTCCTGAACCTTGGTCGCTAGGGGCACGGGAATGCCGTAGGCGGCGAGCAAGGAGCGCGCCTGGTACTCGGGCAAAACCGACGTGTCTCGCGATTCGACCGACTGGAGGATACGACGAACCGCCCGCCGATCGACCGGGAATCTTCGAGGTCTTGTGCGCAGTCGAGTTTCCCAAGCATGATACCGAAGCAGGCTGGCGAGACCCGCAATCGCTTCTTCAGGAAAGGTGAACGTGGGGATTCCTCCCTGTTCCAGAAATCCCACCTCTTTCGAAAGGTCGGTCAGCCCAAAGAGACAGGCAATCACGGGCTTCGGGCTCCGACTTCTCCCTTCCAGAATCGCGGAAGCCACGGCCGATCCGGTCATCGTTCCGGTGGGGGTAGCGATGACTAAGGCACTGTCGATCTCCGATGCGTGGAGTAGTCGTCGGAGCGTTCGTCGATACTGGACCGGGCCGGAGTCGGCGGTCATGTCGAGGGGGTTTCCCAGCGACGCCGAGGGAGAGAGCATCCCTCGAAGCTCGCTCTGGACTTCGTTCGGTGGAAGGGGTAATTCGATGCCGTGTCGCTGCGCTGCATCCGCGGCGAGGATCCCCGGACCTCCGGAGTTCGTTAGGATCGCAAGGCGGGGGCCGTTTAGGTGGAGACCCGAGGAGAAGATCTTGGCCATGCGGAAGAGTTCCCCGATCGATTCGGCGCGCAAAACACCGGATTGCTCGAATAGGGCGTCGTAGAGTCGATCCTGACCGGCGCGAGCGAGGGATCCGGTATGACTCTGTGCCGCTCGCTCGCCCGCCGGAGTTCGACCGCTCTTGATCACGAGAACCGGTTTTCTCTCGGTCACCTTCCGAGCGGCTTCGAGGAATTTTCGACCGTTCGCAAGGCTCTCCACATACAGGAGGATCACTTTCGTGGAGCGATCGCGTCCCAGGGAATAGAGCAGGTCGTTCTCGTCCACTCCCGCACGGTTTCCGACCGATACGAAACGGGAAAACCCGATCCGCTCGGCGATTCCATATTGGAGAATGCCCGCGCACAAAGCTCCACTCTGCGAGACAAACGCGATGTTCCCTCGGGGAGGCAGATCTTCCGAAAAGGTGGCGTTCAGGCTCCGCGTGGGTTCGGTATTGATCACTCCAAAACAGTTCGGACCCACGAGCGACATGCGGTAGGTGGTCGCGATGCGGCGAAGCTCTTCTTCTAACGCGATTCCGGGACCGCCCACTTCCCGGAATCCGGCCGAGACGATGACCACCCCTTTCGTTCCGAGACGCCCGAGTTCCTGAACGACGGGATTGACCTTTGCGGCGGGCACGATCACGACGGCCAGATCCGGAACTTCGGGAAGATCCTGCACCCCGGGGTAGCATCGAACTCCCGAGACACTGGTCCACGACGGATTCACGGGGTACACCACGCCGCGATATCCCGCCGTCAGAATGTTCCGGAAGAGGCTCGCTCCGACCGTGCCGATCTTATTGGACGCGCCGACTACCGCGATCGAATCCGGCGTGAACAGTTCTTCCAATCCGCGGAATCGACCGACCACCATCGCCTGGAGACTCCCGCCGACGTTCCCACGGGTCCGCCGTTATATAGACTGGACCCCGTTCGAAACACGAATGTCGGCGGATCCATCGACCTCGGCCGCCGGGCGACCCCCCTCGACCCCTGCGAATGCTCCCGGCCGTCGCGCCGGAACTCCCGGTGGAATGCTTCAGCGAATGGACAAAGGATCGATCCGACAGATCCTGGCCATCGGCTCCGGAAAAGGCGGCGTGGGCAAATCTTCCACGGCGGTGCTCCTCGCTTCGGAGCTGCAGCGACGCGGACAAAAAGTGGGTTTGCTCGATGCCGATATCACGGGTCCGTCGGTGCCGAAGCTGTTGGGGCTATCGGGACCGCTCGCCGACCGCGGGGAGGGGATCGAGCCGGCCCAAACGCGCCACGGCATCCCAGTCGTTTCCTCGCAATTTTTGGTCGAGGACGAACAGACGCCGGTCATCTGGCGCGGCCCCCTCGTCACCCGCTTGATTTTGCAGTTCTTTGGCGGAGTAAACTGGGGCCCCCTCGACTATCTCCTGATCGACATGCCCCCGGGTACGAGCGACGTCCCCCTCACCGTGTTCCAGACAATCCCGATCGATGGAATGGTCTTCGTGTTCACTCCGCAGGATTTGGCGGCGCTGATCGTGAAGAAAGCGATGAATATGGCGCGCGACCTTCACGTGCCGTTGCTGGGTGTTGTGGAAAACCTGGCGTTCCTCGACTGCCCCCACTGCCACCAGCGGATCGAACTATTTGGTCCGAGCCGCGTAGCCGCAATCGCCGACGAATATGGGATCCCGCTGCTCGCCCGGCTCCCAGTCGACCCCCGGATTTCCGTTCTCGGAGACGCGGGAAAGATCGACGAGTATCAAAGTCCGGAACTCAGTGCGCTCACCGACGCACTCCTCGCGCAACTCGATTCACGGCAGAAAGATCAGCTTACGGTGCTGTAGTCGCCCGGAGCTGACGGAACGGGACCGTTTCCACGGGAACTCCGCGCCGACGCAACGCGTCCGCGAGTCCGGGGACGTGGGCATCGCCGACCACGGCGGCCACGCGTCCGTATCCCCGTTTGCGTAGTTCGGTAAGTCGGTCCGCCATGTGCTCGTTCCGGTCGTCGAGCAGTACTCGGGCGATCGTCGGATAGACCTGACGTACTTCGTCCATGTACTGCGTCGGCGACTCGGTATAGTTCTCGAGCTGTCGCTCCACCAGCCGAGTCGGAACGAAGAGCCCGATCACGGCCCCGGCGACGATCGACACTCGTTCGCGTAGGCTCATGGACCGAACCAAACGCGTCAGGGTTTCGCGGATGGGATCGTCGATCAGGAACAGCGGCAGTTTCCGTTCCTGCGCGATGTCGGCCGCCGTCTTCATTTCCGCCCCTGCAACTCCTCCGCCGATCTCCGACCCGAGTCGGCGCTGGAGGAGCGCCCATAACTTGAGAAAGATCGGACCCCCCGAGCCTCGACGCGATTCCGGACGCGGCGCTAGCAGTTGACTGGCCCGCTCGGCGTCTAACTCGATCGCGATCGCGTCGAGGGGCCGGTCCTGGAACAAGGCTCGGAGGGGCGCATTCAGGTCGACCACATGGGCGGCGCCGACCACGAGGACCGGAGCCTGGGTGGTGCTAGCGTACACGGGCCAATAGGCCGTCGATGCGGTAAGGCGGTTTGCCTGCCTCGCGGGTCGGAACAGTCGGCCGCGAAACCCCATATAGGCTATTACGGTCGCCGCGGCGATGGCGTGGACGCTCTTCGTGGTCCCGACTTCGAAAAAGAACGAGTTGGACGAAGTCCTAAAGGACGACCAGATTTCCCGGCAGAGCCAAAAGATTCGAGACGCCGCCTCCATCGGAGGAAAATCGGGGGAGCTCTACGTCCTGATCGAGGGACTTCCGGAAGTCATGCGCCGGGCGGATGAGTTGCTCGCGTCGATCGGTACCAAACTACCCGGCCCGGAATCCGAGACGCTGTACAAGAAGTTCAAGGAGGAGGAGGAATCCGCCTCGGCCGGAATGGGTCTTTTCTTTACGGAGGAGTAAGCTCGGCGTCATGCATCCGGGACCCCTTGCGAGGGCTCGACATCTTCGCCGGACGCGAACACGAGTTGACACGCCCGATAGAACGGCTCGAGGCCGGTACCCTCCTTGCTCGACGTAGGGATCAGCGTCGTCATCGGTGACATCGCCTCGATCGCGCGGAACAGCTCGGTCGACAGTTGCACATCCGGGGTCGGCGTCTCGGCGGTCACGGTCTCGTAGAGCCGGCTGGGCTCCTCACCCCACGAAGCGATCTCTTCGAGTTGGGCCGGCGAGAGGATGTCGGCCTTGGAGAGGAGATTCAACGTGGGGAGTCGAAACCGGAATTCCACCGTCGCCGACAGCATGAGCAATGAGACGAATCCCCCCGGCGTGCGGGCGAGCGCCGGGTCGAAGAGGAACGCGATCAGCGATCGATCCCCGCTCAACGCGTCGACGATCGCCTTGGAAGATTCCCGAAACGCGAAAAGCTCGATCTGGCCCGGGGTGTCGACGAGGACGTAGTCACCCTTGAGCTCCTGAACCGCCTGCTTCACCTCGAAGATCTTCAGCGCCGCCATATCGGCGGCGGCGATCTGGGCCCCGTTCGGACCCAAGCCGTATTCATCCATCACCTCGGGAAGTCGTACCCACTCGCGAATATCGATGTCTGGCTCGTTTTCCGAATCCTCCGAGCCCGGATCGAGATTCACGACGATGGCGTCGTAGCCGGCGGTTTTGAGCCAAGTCTGAAACGATCGGACAAACGACGTCTTGCCGGCACCGGCGGTACCGGTAAAATAGACGGTGGCGGGTTCTTCCATCTCAGTGTTTTACCGCCGGTGCTGGACGATGTCGGCGGATCTCTTGGATCACTTGCGCCAGGAATCGACTCTTCGTGACGCCGGCCTTCTTTACGACCTTCACACGCCCGGCGTACATATGGTACTGACGAGGGTACTGTTTGTCCGCCTCCACCTCGGCCTTGAATCCTAACGCTCGAGCCGCTTGAACGATCTCTTCGGTGGTGACGTCTGCCAGAGCCCCGGCCGTAGGGACCCGACGGCCCAGGGCACGCGGGAGGTCTTTGGTAAGATAGGCTGGATAGACGTAGAAATGGTCCGGCATCGGGCGGGACCGTCGCGGACCTAACTCGCGCTAACGGCTTGGTCGACGCGTACGCCGTTGAGGATCCCATCTTGGCCGGGGCGCGAGCGAACCTTCACGAGACCCAGATCCGTCTCCAAGAGGGCGCCGCGCGTAATGATGTTGCGCTGCACATAGTTCGGATTGGCCGGATTCTCGCGAACCGTGACGATCTTGGCGGATTTCGTCGATTTGGTGGCCGGGTCATAGACATTGATCGTCTGGGCCGTGAGGATGCGGAGTTTGAGGTTCGCGCCTCGAACACGATACTTTTTGACGGTCCCGCCGCCCAACGTCGCGTGTTGGAGCTCGCGGGCGATCTCGAATCGCCGCTTCTTGCGGATGGGCCGAAGTCGGCCCCCGGTGCGTTTGCGCCGCGAGCGGCCCTGCCAGATTCCCATCGATTCTCCGTGCGGACGCGTGCGAGCGGGGTACCGTATATGAGGTTTGTCGAGAAGTGGGCGGTCGGCGTTAAGTTCCGAAGGTCAGGACTGTTTTGATCGACGCTTCGGGACGTGATGTGAGGAGCGATCGAAATTCTGTGATGGGTCGTCGCGAACTAATGAGTCGCGCTGCTTGCCCCGGGAAACGGTCCTCGAATGCTGCGAGGTCGCGGATCCCGGTCTCAAAATACGTTCGGTTGGCGTTGACCGATCCGACCACCGCTTGGTTCTGGAGGACCACTTCGCGGAGCAGCGCGCCGGCCGCGATGGGAACGGGCGGCCCGTTCGCATCGGGGATGCCGGTCAAGACGAGCACGCCGTTCGGAGAGAGCATCCGCACGAGGTCGAAGTCAAGCGATATCGACCCAGTCGCCTCGACGACCATATCGTATCGCTCGTTCCCGAGGGCCGAAATTCCCGCGGCCGCGTTCACGTGATGTCCTCCGATCGCCGATAGGATCGAGGCCGCCGGGGTCGTTTCCCCGTGCCGGTCGATGGCCGTTACGTCATAGCCGCGGATCCTGAGTACCAACGCAGCGAGCATGCCAATGGCGCCGGTGCCCGCCACCAACGCCTTCGGGGAAGATGGCCGCGGGTATCCGGGCGTTGGCTCCTTTCGGTCGAGGACCGCTTGACCTTCGAGGACCGCCTTTTCGACCACACTCAAGGGCTCCAATAGCACCGCGATCTGGCGGACGGGATCGGGAACCCGGACGAGATACTCGGGCACCTCCACGTACTCCTCGGCCATGTAGCCGTCGCGGCCCTTGATTCCCCGCTCGGTGAAGAGCCCCGTTTCGCAAAAGTCAGATCGATTCGTCAAACAGAATCGGCAGATGCCACACCCGCGTCGCACCGTCGCCACAACGTAATCCCCGGGGGAGAGCTCGGCCACCCCGTCGCCCACCTCGAGGATCTGGCCAAAATTCTCGTGACCCAAGATCAAGTAGGACTGGCCGGCCGGCGCTGTGCCGTACTTGCCTCCCACGATGTCGTGGTCCGTTCCGCAAAGCCCACATTCGATAACCCGTATCCGGGCGCTGCCGGCTTCGAGGGAGGGAACCGGAACGTCGAGGAGCTCGACTCCCGGTCTCGGAGGGCGCACGACTATCGCTTGCAACGTACCACCGTCAGAAGTAGGGCTTCAATCGTTCCGGCAATGTCCCGGCCGCAAGGAGGATTTTTTCCTCCTCTTGTGGTGTTAATGCGTCGTAGGGCGACCGGTACCCCACGGCGGCCCCTCGCCACCGATGGGCGAGGAATTTGTCCGTGGAGGGAAACGGCCCCAACCGGCGAACCTCGTGCAACTCGACGAGCAATTCTTGCAGCTGGGCCGCTCGAGCCGTGTCCTGGGCTCGAGTAGCGGCCACTAGATCCACGCACAGCTTGGGAGCAATATTCGCGAGCCCCATCACGGCTCCTGAAGCCCCGTGCTCGATCGCCGGTTTCGCCAACAGGTCGTCGCCGGGGAACAACGGGAAACCGGCCGGCGCGTGGGCGAGAAAGGCGTCGATGCTGGCCAGCGAGCCCGCTGTGTCCTTGGCTCCGGCGATCACTTGATCTTTGGCTAATCCCCCGACGAGCTCGGGAGGCAACGCGTAGCCGACCAGCGACGGAATGTTGTAGGCTAGGAGCGGGATCTTTACGGCATCGTGAATCGCTCGATAGTATCGTTCGACCGCCGGTAGGGGAGGGTGCAGGTAGTACGGAGGCACGGCCACCACGGCGGCCGCGCCAGCCGCCTCCGCTTCCTGGGCGAATCGGATCGCTTGTCGGGTAGACGGCGCTCCACAGCCGACCCATGCATCCGTCGGCGCGATGAGGCTCTCGATCACCGCCGCCAAGTAGGGCGGGCGTTCGCTATCGAGGATCGAGGGAAATTCACCCTCGGAACCGAGCACAAAAAGGTGGTCCACGTGCGCTTCCCGAAGCGCCCGCGCAAATTGCGCGTTTCGACCCGGATCGATCGAACCATCGGCGGAGTAGAGAGTCGGGGTGGGAACGATCAAGCCCGAGAGCGACATGGCCGCCCAACAGCCGGGCCTCTAAATGGGTTCGTGGCGTCGCCCCAATTGGTGCCACGTGGGAGAAGGGTCGAATCCCAGCGGCTCGGACGGTTCTCGACTGGTCCTGGGAATCGATGAGGCGGGTCGCGGCTGTGTGCTCGGGCCGCTCGTCGTGGGCGGCTTCGTGCTCCGGGAAGATCGATTGCCGGAGTTAGTGGCCCTGGGGGTCCGCGATTCAAAACTTCTATCGCCGGCACGGAGAGAGGAGGTGTATGCCCGTCTCCTGAGCACCGGAAGTTGCTTTTCCGTACCACTGCAGCCCGCCGAGATTGATCGGTGGGTCGCTCGCGGAAAACTCAACGACCTGGAAGCCGAAGCTTTCGCGCAGATCGCGCGACAAAGCCAGGCAGCGGTCGCCGTCCTCGATTCTTGCGATCCCGTTCCTCGGCGCTTTGGGCGGCGCGTACGTCGCTTGGCCGGAATTCCCCTGCACGTCATATCAGCTCACCACGCCGACCGGGACTTTCCGATCGTCGGCGCCGCCTCGATCGTCGCTAAAGTTCGACGGGACCGAGCGCTTCGGGAACTCGAAGGCCGAGTCGGGGAACCGTTGGGAAGTGGCTATCCATCGGACCGGCGCACGCTCGCTTACCTTCGCGCGGCGCTCGCCCACACGACGTGGCCCCCCGCGTGGGTCCGTTCTTCGTGGGCGACCACGGAAAGGGTTATGGCGGAACGGTCGGCTCGCTCCCTCGACGAGTTTGGACCATGATTGAGGAAACCTTGGCGTCGCTCGTCGATCGGTTCAATCGCCACGCCGAAAAGAATCCGGCGATGCGCGAGGAATTGGACGGCATCGAGCGGACCATCGTCATTCGCCTTACGGACGAGGGGACGTATGCCGTGGATCTCCGCAAGGGCCAGTTAACGAATCTGCGCACGACCGCCCCGGAAAAAGCCGATGTGACCATCACGACCGATTCGTCGACGTTTCAAGGTTTGATCAAAAAGGATATCGGTCCGATGAAAGCGATCGTGACGCGGAAACTGTCGATCGACGGATCCCTCGAGGACAAGCTTCTGTTTCGAAAGCTCCTTTGATGAACCCGCGGAACCCGGGGACGACCACCGAGCGATCTACGGAAGAAAGACGCACGCCGCGATGCAAACCCCGTAATGGTCCATTGGGATCGAGAGCTCTTCCGCGAGATATCGGATCCGCCGGAGTTCGACCCCGCGAAAGTGGGCGATTTCCTCCATGCGCCACTTGAGAAATTCCTTGAGCGATTTCTGCGTTCCATGCAGGTGACCCTCCGCCACGTAGCCGCCCTGCCCGTCCGTGCGAAATCCGTACGCGATCCCGGCGCTGATCACTTCGCCCTCGCCTCCGCCATGACGGGACAGCACAGTATGCGTAATCGCCCCTCGAGCGATCCGCGTTCGGTCGACTTGTCGGATCCCGATCGGAAGGACGGAGGAGACGGAAACAAGATTCTGTTCCCCGATGCCGGCTTGGAGCAGGGCGAGGTCGAACGCATTGAGCTCGCTGACCTGATTGATGCCCTTCCCACTGGTAACGAAAAACCGGGTCGGCACCGGCACCAGCGTGAGATCCGCAGAAGGACGCGGCGGGGTCACGAGCGCCGGGGACGCTCCCGACTGCATAAACCTTGGCTCGGGTTAGACCATGATCGCGTGGCGGCGACGCATTGACTCCTCTGATTCCCCCCGTACGCGCAGCAACTCCGCGATGAGCGCGTCCGTAAGGCGGAGACTGGCCGACTCAAACAAGGTACCGAGGGGAGCAAGCCGCCGTTGCTCGGCATCGTCGGGAAATTCGAGCGAGATGAGCACAGTTGCCGCGTGAGACAGCTTGGAGGTCCCCCGCGCGGTCAATACGATCAGCTCGGCCCCCTCCCGCCGAACGATGTTCGCCGTGAGGACGCTCGAATTACTCTCGCCCCTTCCCGAGAGGATGAAGACGACATCGCCGCGACGCACGATCGGCGTCACGCTCTCGCCAATGACGAAGGCGGTCAGCCCGGTCTGTACTAGCCGCATTGCGAAGGCGCGTCCGATGATTCCGGATCGGCCAGCCCCATACACGAATATCGCCGGCGCCTGCCGGAGGAGGGCGATCGAACGTTGAATTACGGCCGAATCGAGGTGGGCGAGGCTCGCGCTGACGCGTTCGCCGATGTAGCGCTGCGCGAGGGAGAAAACGTTCGCTTCATCGGTGGCGGCTTCGGCCATGGGCCCGACCTCCGGGACGGCGAGGAGCATTGCTCCGGACGGAAAGCTTTCGCGCTGGCGAGGTGCCTCGCGGTCGGGCCTTCGCCGCGACGGCGGCCGGCCGCGACGTTTTGATCATCTTCCCCAATTGACGCTCGCCCGCCGGCTTGGCCAAGGCCGACGTCGGTGTCGGAGCGGCCGGGGCATGCCGTTTGGTCCACCGACGGGTCAGGGCTCGCTCGTACAGGAGCTTCATGTACATCGCATCGTGTTCCAAGAGCGGCGAACTCGAGATTACCGTCGCGTCGTAGTCGCGCTCCGCCAGGATCTCCGCGAGCGGATCGAATCGAACCTGACCCCGTTTGATCGGAGTGAGGCGGAACTCGCCCGGGGCGTAGAACTCTACGCCGGAAAAGTTGAGATACAGGTGGCCCCCGCTCGCGGCGACAAACTGCTCGATCACCGGAGCTAACTGTTCCGCTTCCTCGAAGGTCGTGCGCTCCCGGGCGGCGAGATGCGGGAGATTCAGCACCGGCACCAATCCCTTGACCCGGTGGACGAGATCGAGGACTTCTTCGCGGGATCCGAAAACGTCCGGGTGCCCACTGGGCTCGATGCCGAGGCGAACCGTTCCGTGGCTGAATTTCGCAAGCCACTGGCTGAGGTCCCCGACGATTTCGGTAAGCTCCTGGATCGAATCGGCTCGGTTTCCGGTTCCATAAAACCCGAGATGAGTGACGGTCAATCGAGCGCCGAGCCCCTCGGCTAAGATCGAAGCCCACTGGATCTGCCGGGTCGAACGCTCGCGGGCTTCCTGGCTCCCGAAGAAATCCACGTAGTACGGCGCATGTAAGGTGAGGTCGACATCGAGCGCGCGTGCGAGAGCCTTCGTCTGCTCGAGGTCCGCGCGGTCCTTCGCGAGGCTCCACGTCAGCGTCGTCAAGGAATCCCGGCGTTTGAGCGGAGCATTCAAGGTCGCGATCGACGGCGCCTCCGCGGGCTCGTTCCCGGGGCCGACGTTGACGACCAGCTGGAGCGGAAGATCTCGAGCGATCTTGCCGACCTCTTCGTCGAGCACGATCCGCGACAGCGGATTCACTTTGATGAACTGGACTTCCATCGCGGTGAGGCCGAGGTGATGGACGTCCGAGATCCCGTCCCGCAAGGTGCGTCCCTTGCAGGAAAGTGGAATCCCTGCGGGTCCGAACCGAATCACAAGTAACCTACCCTCAAAAATGGCAGGCCCCCCGTAGATAGCGGGTCTATATATCGGATGGCCGGGGGGCCCGAAGTGCGACGAAGCGGCATCCTGGTCCGGTTTCGATTCGGCCGGTTGCGCCCTGCCGAGTCCACCGAACGAGCTCTTGTTCGGTGCGAGTTCCTACGGGCGCAACGATCGTGCCGTGTTCCGAAACTTGGGCTTTCCACTCCGACCGAATCTCCGGCGTCGCGCATGACACGAGGATCCGATCGAACGGGGCGTACTCGGGCCACCCATGCGCACCGTCCCCGCTTCGAATCTGAATCTGGTCCGCATAACCGAGTCGCGTGAGACACAGCCGAGCCTGGCTCGCGAGCGTGGTGTCCAGCTCGACTCCGTACACCTTCCCCGGGGGCTCAACCAACTCTGCGAGGAGGGCGAGCAGATAGCCGGATCCACTTCCGATCTCGAGCACACGAAGACCGGGGAGCAGCTGCGCCCACTCGAGCTGCAAAACCACCATGGAGGGGGCGGAGAGGGTCGCGTGCCGATCGAGGGGGATGGGCTCGTCGGCGTAGGTGAGTGACCGGTACGCGAGGGGGACGAACGGCTCTCGGGGGACGCGGCGCATCGCATTCGCGATGGCGCGCGGCATCGGCCCGAGCCGTTCGACCAGCCGCGCGAGTTCGCTCGCTTCCTCCCGTAGGCTCATGACTTCGCATCCTCGGAGCTCGCCCCGGAGTGGAACCCGAAACCGAGAAGGTAGAGTTCCGACGAGCGCTCGCGAGACGCTGGCGGCTTCGTTCGGACTACCCGGTCGAAGAACGGTTTCATGTCCAATTCCAACTCGGGAAGCAGATCTCCGTCGAAGATCTTGGCGACGAACGTTCCTCCCTCCCGCAGGACCGACCGGGCGAGCTCCAACGACGCTCGGACGAGCGCGACACTTCGCGCGTGGTCGGTGGAGTAGGCTCCGCTGATGGACGGAGACATGTCGGATAGCACCACGTCGAACGGCTCGGAAGGAAGTCGGGCGCGAAGACGAGGATCCCCCACCCGCCCTCGGACGATCTCGACGCCGGGGATCGCTTCCATGGTTCGTGGGTCGACGGCGACGATCGTTCCGGATCGGCCCAGACATTCGCGCGCTACAATCGACCAACCCCCCGGTGCGGCACCCAAGTCCAGGACCCGATCGTCGTGATGAAAGAGCGGAAATCGCTCGGCCAGGTAGGCTAACTTGAAGGCCGCCCGAGATCGCAACCCCTGATGCTGGGCGGCTCGATAGAAGGGATCGCGGCGCCGTTCGGCGACGAATCGGCGGCCCATGGTTCCCTTCAGTCGATTCGCGGGTTTAACGGAACGCCTGACCCACTCATCGGCCGGAGTGGGGCCGTCCGAATTTGAATCGGAGTCTCTTGCACCCCAAGCAAGAAGGATGGTCCAAGCTACCCCACGGCCCCATTGGGTGGCCGAGCGCGCCGACTGGAATTGGGGAGATAATGATTGCCCCGGGGGGAGCGGTCAGTGCCAGATGAACCAGGCGGCGGCTCCGACCACGCCGATGATCACGTTGTTGAGCAGCGCGATCAGGGCAAAGAACCGTACATCTCTCCGACCCTCTTCGGCCGAAACGTGAGCGGACGGAGTGGAGCCGCCGGGATAAGGGGTGTAGGGCGATCGATACGATTCGACGGAAGCGGACATGGGCTTCGGTGGTCTGGACGATTTCAGAGTTCTTTAATGCTACGTTCGGTCGATTCACGCCGCAAACCACGGAAGACGGGCGGCCGGACCGGTCGGCTTGAGCACGAGCAAGTGAAGGTTCGCGGACGGATCCCCCGGGGCGTAGGAGTCTCGTTGCGCCAGCTGGTAGAGGATAAAGAGCGCGTCTTCGTCTGAGGTGACGTTGAGCGATCGATGAACGTCCAGGCCGAACCGCACTCGCAAGAGCTCGAGAATCTCGGCGAAATCGATCTGCGAGGAACTGTCGGAACTCTGGGCCCGTCGGAAGAGACCCACGACAATGCCGGTCGCGAGTCGAAGGACCTCCTTGGGATCGGCGATCCGGGCGTGCCAGTGCGCGACGCCCTCCGCATCCGGCACCGGAGGGACGACGAGAATCGATAATTCCGGGTCGACGGGACTTCCCGTGGAATGCGTCAACTGCTTCCAGGCCTCCTCGGCGGCGAGGTCCGTCGCCACGACCACGATCGCTCGATGGGGAGCGGCTCGCGCGACGCCTTCGGAGCGTAACCATTGATCGATGGGAATCACGGGGGGCGCCGTCAGCTCCGCGTCCACGAAGACCGGGAACGTCCGGCGAGGAACCCCTGCTTCTTGGACCCAGAACGCGGGTGCAATGCCGGATTGGCGGGGGGCGGGCTTTACGCGGGAAAATCCGAGTCGCTTGAGCGCGGATTCGGCGACTTGCGTTCGGTCGACTCCCGGCCCAGTAGAAGCGGTCATTGCAGAGGAGGTCATCCTCGCACTAGGCACGCTTCCCCGCTTAAGGTCGACGACCGAAGCAGCAACCGCGTCGTGCGCCCGCCCATTCCCCGACTCCCGTCAGAGACCAGGACGCCAGCCCACGGCGAGCAATCCGCCGTTGGCGATGCAGGCGAGAAGAACGAGCAGCAAGTACGGACCGGAATACACGAACCCTCGACGAGCGACGCGGCGGGACGGCTCGGACCAGAGCGGAGCGGTCAGCGCGACGAAGATGCCCCCGAGCACGACCAGTACGACCAACACGGGCCAGGTGATCGCTCCGGAGACCCCGATCAGCACCGCCGCCGGAACGAGGAGCGCCGCCGAGACCACGATGACCTTTCCCGAATACGCGAGGTCCTCCATTTTGGGCAGCATCGGGAGACCCGCCTTCGCATAATCGTCCTTGAGCACGAAAGCGAGGCTCCAGAAATGGGGGGGCGTCCACAAGAAAACCAGGACCGCGAGCGCAAGAACACCCGGAGTCCAACTGCCGACGGCCGCGGCGCTTCCCCCTAACGCGGCGGCACTCCCGGCAAATCCGCCGATCACGATATTCCAGTTGGTTCGCCGTTTGAGCCACGCCGTGTAGACGAGGACGTAGGTCGCACCCCCGAGAAAGATCGAGAATCCCGTGAGGGGATTGAGCAGGTCACTCGCGACGCCGATCCCCAATGCGGAGAGCGCGAGTCCGCCCAGGGCCACAGCCGAACTTGGAACGATCCGCTCCCCCGGGAGCGGCCGGTGTCGGGTTCGGCTCATTTGAGCGTCCAAATCGCGATCCAAGTAATGGTTCAGCATCGCCGCTCCGGCGGAAGCGGAGGCTCCCGTTCCCATGAGAATCGCGAGCCGTACGGCGTTGATCGCGCCGGGAGAGGCGAGTACGAACCCCGCGATCGCAACGAGAACGATCAGCGCCGTGATGCCGGGTTTCATCAGCGTGAGGATGTCGCGCCAGACGGGCCGCCCTGACGAAGGCACGGAGGGAGCCGGTGCCGGCGCCGAGACTGTATCGTTCATCGCACCGCCCCGGGTCGAGCCAGCCCGTCGGCGGGTTTAGCTTCCACCGGAGACGACCGGTTCCGTCGCGACCGCCTTCCCGCTCGGCTCCGGACGTTCCTGGGCCCCTGTGGGGTCTGAGACCGAATCCGGCTCTCGGCTCTCCGCGGCGCGATATGCCCAATCCGTCCAGCGACGCGGGATCTCCCGCAAATTCGCCAGCAACGCGAGGGTCAACAGGAGCCCGAACAGGAGCGTCGCCAGGCCAAAGTGAGCGAGTACCAGCCAAACGACCAAGCCGCTTTCCACCACCAATCCTCCGAGTAGCGCCAACGAGAGGACCAGTCCGAGGGCGATCAGGCTACCTCGGAGAAGCACCGGACGACCCCGTTCGTAGGCCACACCCAGAAGGGCCAGCAGAGTGATCGACAGCGAGAGGAAGAAGGCCGCGACCCGGTGGCTCCATTCGATCGCAACGCCTCCGGAGAAGCTGGGGAGCAAGTTCCATCCGGGCTCACACGTCGGCCAGTTCGGACACGCGAGGCCCGATCCGCTGGCGATCACGTTCCCGCCGAGAAGTATGGTGACGTAACACAGGAAGCACGCCCCGAGGGCGCAGTACCGAAAGAGATCGTGACCCCGCATACGTCCTTCTGACTCAGACGGAGCGGTCCGACGTGGCACTCACTGGGATAGCGGGAACATGCGGACGCGGTTCGGCCGATGGAGCGGGACCGGTCATCGTGCTCGGAAGGGGGTCGCCCCAGGGATCGGGGCCGACGACCGGGTCTCCGGCGAAGTAACTGTAGACCATGTTGTACGCAAACACGAGTTGGCCGATGCCCAGGATGTACGCCCCCAAACTGCTGAGGAAGTTCAGCGCCTGGAAGTTGCCCGTCCAGAGATAGGTGTAGACCCGTCGGGGCATTCCCTCGGCGCCCAGAATGAACATGGGGAAGAGCAGGAGATTCACCCCGACATACGTCATCAGGAAATGGACGTGGCCCAGCCGCTGATTGTACCAGCGTTTCGTCAGGATCGGGAAATAGAAGTAAATGCCCGCGAAGATCGCCATCAGCGTACCGCCGAGCAAGATGTAATGGAAGTGCGCGACGACAAAGTACGATCCGTGGTACAGGTAGTCGACCGGGATCGACGCGAGCATCACGCCCGAGAGACCGCCGATGACGAACCCAGTGATGAACGCGACGCAGAACCACATCGGAACTGCCATCCAGATCTGACCTCCCCACAACGTCGCGACCCAATTGAACGTCTTGATGGCGGACGGTACGGCGACCGCCATCGTCGAGAGCATGAACACGAACCGGATGTTCGTACTGATTCCGGTCGTGAACATGTGGTGCTCCCAGACGGCGAACGAAAGCACCGCGAAGACCCCCAACGAAACGGCCATCGCCCCGTAGCCGAAAATGTCCTTACGCGCAAGCTTGGGAATCACCGTGGAGATGATTCCGAAGGCGGGTAGCACCATGACGTAGACTTCGGGATGCGCAAAGAACCAGAACAGATTCTGATAGAGGAGCGCACCGCCCAGAGGGGTTCCGTTGACCGCGGCGAGGATGTGAGTGCCGAAGTTGCGGTCCGAGAGGACGAACGTCAGTGCCACCGAGAGCGATGGCATCGCGAAGAGGAGCAAGATAGCGTTGATGAACGTCGCCCAGACGAAGAGGGGCATATTCCAATAATGGACGCCGGGCGCCCGGTGCTTGATGATCGTCACCAGGAAGTTCACGGAGCCTAGGATCGTCGAAATCGTCAGAATGTGCAGGCCGAGGATCCAGAGGTCGATCCCGTACGGATTCGCGGCACTCGGCAGTACGGAGAGCGGGACGTAGCCGGTCCAGCCCGCATACGCGTTCGAGAGAATCAGAATGACGCCGGCCGGGGGGAGGAGCCAGAAGGCAATGGCATTGATCCGAGGCAACGCCATTTCCCGCGATCCGATCATCGACGGGACGAGATAATTCCCAAAGCCGGCGAGCGTCGGCATCACGAACATGAAGATCATCAGGACCCCGTGCATCGTGAACAGGGTCGAGTAGACGTCGGGCGTGATGCCTAGCGTCGTTTGAGGGTCGAACCCCAATCCTTGGATGATCCCAAGGTCGGTGCGGATCAGTACCGCGTAGATCCCGCCGATGAAGAAGAAGATCAGTCCGGTAACGATGTACATCCAGCCGATCTTCTTGTGGTCGGTGGTGAATAGCCACTTCTTGAGCGTTCGAACCGCCCAAGCACCGTGGTAGGCGAAGAGCCAAAGAAAAAACACGGCGAGGGCGATGACCAGACCAATGATCGTGAAAGGGACGGTGAGGTCGGTCATCGAGTCCTGCTTACCATGCGATGATAAGGCTCCCGAGTACGTACGCGACCGTTCCGGCGGCGAGGACGATCACCAGAATCTTCAGGAAGCTCGCCACGCTTTGATCCGTGAGCGGGTGGGGCTCACGCGCAGGAACCTTTCGACCGAGGGGCCAGACTCGGTAGGTGTAATCCACCACGTGGAAGAGCACCGCGGCCTGAATGAACATCAACGCGAGTGCGATACCGAACGACTGTTCGACTCCCGGACCTACGAGCGATCCGAGGCGGATCGAATAGGCGACCAGCACGCCGATCCCGATCAGCATCAGGATAATGACGGCCAGATAGAGGTCGAGCGTTTTGCGGCGAACCTCCGCGAGCGAGGGAAAATCCGCGGATTCACTCAAAGAGCCGGACCTCCTTGTGCGGGACCCCTCGGAAACGGTCTACCCGATACAGGATCCCTACCATCAGCAACAGCGCGATGACCGAGATGATTCCGCCGATCCCGATCGTCAGGAGCGCCGCCCACACAGAGCCTCCGAGGAAGAGATTCGTCAGCCCGTAGACCACGGAGGCGGCGGCGACGGTGCCGATCACCAAGAGGACCGCCAGCACGCCCCAGAGCGCTCCGGTGCGGAACTTGGGTCCGTCGGGAGGGTTAGTCACTGCGTCTCACCTCCGATCGGACGGTCGACCGGCCGGGAGGCGCCACGACCGACGGTTTCGCATACAACCCCTCGAGCCGGTCGGATCGTCCGGCCATCGCGAGGCGGCGCCGATAGGAGACTTGGTAGCGCCAGTAGAACAGGAGTGTCACGACTCCGGACACCCCAAAGAGTGGACCCAAACGCTCGGCGATTTCCATTGGAGCGATCTGGATCCCCGGGGTCAGGCCACCCCAGACGGTCATCAGAATGAAGAACTCCAACAGCGAGGTCCCGATCCAGATGAACAACGGTCGATCCCGTGGATGCGTCCGCCGCGACCGATCCAGGAAGGGGAGCAGTAGGACGTAGAGGATCAGCGCCGTGGTGATTCCAATCGCGAGGACGGGCGTGACACCATCGAAATCCACGAACTTGAACAGCCAGAGGAAGTACCAATCCGGTTCGGTGACGACCCCGACGGCCGACAGATTGCCCACGTACGTGGGCAGATTCCACGGCCACAACGCCGCAATCCCAAACAGAATGCCGACGTAGAGGAGCGCCCACTTCGTGATGTAGAACAAAATGTGCGGCATGAACGGGACCGCTTTCTTGTCGTCCTTCTCATTGAAACGACGACGTTGGATGGGATCGGACGTCGCCGGGGGCGCGATCCCGTGGGACTCGAACAGCGCGATGTGCGCGTACAGTAAAGCCCCGAGCGCGAGCGGGAGCAAGAGGACATGGGCCGCAAACATGCGCGACAAGAGACCCTGCGAGGTTCCGTCGCCAAGAATGAAGGGACCGAGCAACGGTCCAAAAGTCGGCAGGCGCAGGGCGAGGACTAGTCCCACGTTGGTGGCGTTGAAGGAGAGCTGCGTGTACGGCAGCAAGTAGCCGGTGAACCCCATCCCCATGGTGACGATCATGAGGAGGGATCCGACCATCCAGGAGAATTCCCGAGGCCCCTTGTAGACGCCCAGGTAGTAGCCCCGGTAGAAGTGCACGAACATCAGGAAAATCATCGCGTAAGCGCCGTAGAGATGGGTCGACAGCAATAGCGAACCCATCGGGACGGAGTTGATGATGTAGAACGTACTGCACCACGCGGCTGGGGCGATCGAGGGGGTTCCGACGACCTGTCCGCAGGCCGTCAAGGTGGAACCCGTGCTCGGCTGATGGTACAGGAGCAGGAGGAGCCCGCTCACCACTTGGTAGAAAAACGCGTTCGCGACAAAAGCGCCGGTCCAATAGGAAGGCTTGAACGTGAAATCGGGCTGAGGGCGGAGCGCCCACTTCCGCATACCGGTGCGGTCTTCCACGAATCCCCAAATCCGGTTGAGCGTTCGATTGAACCACCGCTCGAACCCCATCGACGCCTCCTACACGATGTTGCAGAACAGCACAGGGACCTGCTTCTGAAGTTGCGAGGTCGAACTGACCCCATAGTCTCCGGTTAGGGTGTCGAGATGGCCGTTGACCGGAGGCCCGGTCACGCCCACGGCGTAAATGTTGTCGTTGATGACTTTCAGAGTGACCTGCGGCAGCGGCAATACGGCCGGGCCTGTCAGATTCGAGGCCCCGTTGGTCACATCGTAAGTCGACCCGTGACAGCTGCAGTGAATGTAGAACTGTTTGCCTCCCGGGGTCTGCGGACACGTTCCTGGGGGATAGTAGGCGATCGCGGGCGCTGGGCATCCCAGATGCTGGCAGATCGCGCTAAATGCAACGATCGATTCTTGATCTCCAACCCCGCCAACGACATGCGTGGCGCCGATCCCTCCGGTCGAGGGCGGGGCGAGATTCAAGAAAAAGTTCGGCTCGTTGCGTAGCGGGTAGTAGAACGTGAAGACCTGGCTGCTATAGGAGTTGTATTCGTTCTGTGCCTTGGTGACGGTCAGATTCGACCCGTCAATATCCAACAGCTGGACCTGCGGATAGCTGGAGATTCCAACGGTCGGAGGTTGTACAAATTGGAGGGAACCTCCGACGATTCCGCCGCCCGCCGCGCCGATCACTCCGGCGACCGCCAGCAGCTTGATCAGATTCCGTCGAGTTTCGTCGACATCGCCGCCCTCGGGCGTCATGGGGGCCAGCTGCCGGAGCTGCCCCACCGGAAAATCGAGCGCAGGAGAACGGCCGACGACGTACGGACATGCGGAAGCGCAATTCGCGATCATTCCAGACTCCGGCCGCGCATGTCAGGAACGGTGTCGTCCACTTCCGTGGGGTCTGGGATTCGGGCATCTCCGGGTAGTTCGGCCCGGTCGCTCCCGTAGTAAACGGCCCAGGTGATCGCGATCCCGAGGAGGATCACCAGAATCTCTGTCAGCGTGAGGAGTTGGTCCGTCGTGAAGGCGCTCATCGAGTCCCCTCCGATTCCATTGGGACCGCCGGGAGGGCGACCGACCATGTTCCGAAGGAGCCACTCCCGCTCCACGGGAGAGTTTCATTGGGAGCTCGGATCGGAGCGATTGGAGCCACCGAGACCGCGGCCGGAATTCCGGGGCGCGATCCCGAAGGGGGATCCAGACCTAGGAGTGCATTTCGAATCGACAGGGATTGTCCGGCTAGCGGCCGGGGGAGATCGGCGGCTTTGGTCACTTCCGAGAGCAATTCTTGTTTGAGCCGCATCGCGCGGCCGTAGTAGCGACCCAACTGCCGAATGAAGGCGCCATTCTGCTGGCCAAACAGCAGGAGGGCCCCCACCGCGAGAATGATCAACCAGTCGATATCCGACAGGAGTGCCACGGTTACCTCATGCTCCCAGCGCGACCTGCGGGGGTTGCGCTCGATCGCGACGGTGCTCCCAGCGACTGGCGAACCACGCCCCACCCAGGTAGAGGCCGATCATGGGGGCCGCGATGATCAGCATCGTGATCCCCGAATTGTCGGGGGTTACCAGCATCCCGAACACCAGTGAGCCGATGACCGCGGCGCGCCAGTGCTTGCGCCATGCCGCCGCCCGGACAACGCCGAGACGGGTGAGTGCGTAGACAAAGACCGGCAGCTCGAATACGATGCCGAAGGCGAACGAGTACAGCAAGGCAAAAGTGACGAAGTTTTGGACCCCCAGCACTGGGGCCAATCCCATGGCCGCCACGTAGCGGAAGAGGAGCAAGAACGTGAGCGGCGTCAGATAGAGAACGCCGAGCAGGGTGCCGAGGGCGAAGAGCGCCGTGGCCGGGTAGCCAATTTGAGTGAGCAGTAAACGCTCGTTGCGGCGGAGCGCCGGCACCAGGAAAGCGCCGACCTCGTGAATGATCCACGGCATGCCGAGGATAAGTGTGAGCAGCAGCCCGATCTCGATCTGCGCCATCACGGAATCGCCCACTCCGACGTTCAACAGGGTGACGCTGGGCGGAAGCATCCAGGCAACCATCGTGCGAAAGACTTGGGCGGTTACGTTGGAGAACAGATTCGGCCAAGGGTAGGCGAGAGGGATCGTCCACGCCCCCACCTTCCAGGCGATCGACCGTATCTGAAAGGTCAGCAAGAATCCGAATAGCGGAGCGAGCACGAACAGGATCCGTACCAGACGTCGACGCGCTTCGGAGATCACCCCCAAGATGCGATCGAGGTCGCCCATCAGTCGCTCGACCGCCTCTGCAGAATCGGGTCGACGCGCCCGGCCCGAGCGGAGTGGAAGGGCGGGGTTCTAGATGCCCAGCCGGTCGGCATATTGCATCGTAACGCAAAGCGGCCGCCTAGCGGCTCGGGCCCGCCGGTGGAACGGGAGATCCTCCGCCTGCCGGTGGAAGCACCGGCGGCGACTCGGATTGCATCTCTCGCTCGACCTGCTGTTTGCCGCGCTTGAACTCGCCCATCGATCGGCCCAATGCGTTCGCGAGTTGCGGAATCTTGCTTGAACCGTAGAACAAGATCCCAACGACTACGGCGATGATCAACCAGTCGTCAATTGAGTCGAACATTGCTCCCTAGGGGCGAGCACCTGAGTCCCAAGGATATGGCGTTCGTACGAGATGATTCGACGGGTACGGACCGTTCGTACCCCGAGGGGATAAACCCCTCCGCCCGACTAACCGGCGCTCATCAGGATCGTCTCGTTCCCTACCGCGACGGCGCGGTCGATCGCGACTTCGGATAATAGGGTCAGACACCCGGCGCCGCGCTGGAGCGCCAGCGTCGCGTGATACAGTCCATTGCGGCGGGCCGGACCCTTGAGTCGAACCGCGGCGACGGAGGCGGTTTCGACCAGACGCGCGCTTTCCCCATAGACGTCACACGCGCCTTCGATCGATGGATGCATCAACGCGTCGACCACGGCTTTGAGATGCGTCTTGATCTCGGGGAGGAGTTCTAAGAGTCCCAGCTCCGGCCCGTCGTATCGCTTGGGATCGGCGTTGAGCGTCGTCGCCGTTTCCGAGAGCAGTTCGCCAAGTTCCTCCAGTGCGTGCACGACCACTCTCCATTCGAGGAGTTGTCGAGGATCCGGACTTCCGATCCGCCGAGCGAGGGACCAATCGCGGCTCGCGAGGAAGAGTTGTCGAACGAGCAGCGCGAGCACTCGATTCGCTTCCTCGTCCAAGGTGGACAGGCGGCGAGAGCGCGTGTGTCGCTGGAGTAATTCCTCGGTCTCCTCCAGGAACGCGACGAGGATCATTTTCATGCGCTGCACCAGCTGGGGAAGACCGTACTTCGACGGATCGATGAAATTCTGGAGCACGATGCGATTGGGTTCTTGGGCGACGACCGACACCCCGAGCAATCCGCGGGCCGTGGCGAGCAATTCTTCGATCCGTTCCGGTCCGAGCGGCACGTCGGTTCGGATTTCGATCGAGTCGTGACCGACGCGATAGGCCCCCACGATCAGGCGTTCGATGACGCCCGGCGTATCGAACGAGTGCGCGTGCACCAAATACGGCGCGCTCCCCGCCACTGCCCCGGGAACGGGGGCTGGTTTCAGAAAGAGGGTCCCGTCGTCATTCTGGTCGAACACGATCAAGTCCCCGGGCCGCAGATTCATCGCCTCCGCCCACGGTTTGGGGAGGGTAACCGCGATCGAAGAGTGTCCAGCTTTCAGTACGCGTCGCTCTCGGCTCGGTGTCGCCCAGGCCATTTTGTTCCCCGAACCTCTTACAAGGCTCGTAGGTTCAATGCCTTCGCATAATTAGAGGTTGCGCCGCGGGGCGGTCGCCGAGTGGCGGTTCGCTTAGTTCGGGTTTGGAGGTTTCGGGGAACTCGGAAGGGCCTCGGCGGTCCCGGGGTCGATGGGTTCGGCATACCCTAAACGCTCCGGGGGCATTTCGTGCATGGACCCTCGGCGTCGGCCAACGACAAAGCCGAGAACGATGGCAATGACCAGCAGGGAGGCGATCGCTCCACTGATGATGAATACCGGCGCGCCCGGCCCGGTAGACGGCACACTGACTCCCGGCGGTGGCTCCCCGGATCCCATGAAGCCCTCCATCCCGCGTTGGAAGTGGCCGGGCTCAAGACAAACGAACTGATAAACTCCAAACTTTGGCGCTTTGAAATCCACCGTGACCGAGGAGCCCGCTGTCCCCGAGATGTTCACGTTGACGAGCGGTGGATGCGCGGCGATGAAGGCGTCAATCTGCGTGGTCGTGTTCGCCGCGGGGTCGAACGAGAAATTGGTGACGGAGAAGAGCGTGAAGGTATGAGGCGTACTGCCCATTTGGACGATGGTGAGCGAGGCATTCGCCCCGGGCGTCGCCACCTCAAAACCGTTGGGCTGGAACTGAAACTCATCGGTGACACCGATCATCTGCCCCGATGCGGCCGCGGACGCCGGGGTCGTCGCATGAGTTCCCGGGGCCCCGACCGCCGTGCTCATCACTCCAAGAAGTACCAGCAATGCCACGAGGGAGACGGTAGCGGCGGTGCCCACAGTGCGAACCCGGGTCCTTCCCATCGCTTTCCACCGACGAATGGACGATTCCGAGATGGCGCACCACGGAGGCCCTTCAAAGCCATTCCGTACGTATTCGAGCGGGCGTACAGCGCGGCCGCCTCGCGCGCGAGATTGCCCACCACGAGGAGTCGACGGTTCGTACGCGGGGAATATAGAGATAGAATCCAGCTCCTGGGACGTGTGGATGCGCGCTGCAGCGCGAATCGTACTGGCCGGATGGGCTGGGTTCGTCGCGCTGAGCTTTGCCGGCTGGGCCGCGGCCGGAGAATCGTACTACGTTCAGACCATGCCGCTCGTCTGGGTGTTGACTGCGATTTCCGCGGCCGGAGCGGGAATCATCTATGCGTACCTTGCCTACTCCGTCTGGAAATTCCGAGATCCGAAAACCAAGGGACGGCGCTATGGCTAACAAACTCGAGGTGGTGTGGACGTTGGCAGTCGTGGGCCTGTTAGCGGGCGTCGCGGCCTATTCGACGATTCTCCTGTACAAGTTCGATGCCCTTCCGTCCGATCCGACCGAGTACGTGGACGTCACCGGCCACCAGTGGTATTGGCAGTTCTATTATCCGGCCAACGGCACGAACGTGACCTCGACCTACAATGCACAGACGAACACCGTCAGTGGCGGGGCGTTATGGGCCCCCCCCGGTTCGGTCGTGCAGGTCAACGTGACTTCGGTGGATGTCGTGCACTCCTTCAATATTCCGGGGCTGGGGGTCAAGATCGATGCGATCCCCGGCCGAGTGAACCACTTTGCCTTCAACGTCCCGAGTGTGGCACCGGGGACCCAGTACCTCATTCAGTGTACCGAATTCTGTGGAACCTTCCACGGAACGATGCGCTCCTTCTTGGAAGTCTCGTAGACCCGGACGCGCGGCGCGTCGCTCACCGGAGCGCGACGTGTGATCGCAACGGAATCGAAGTCATCTCGAGGGGCTGCCGCGCCCGTTCGCGCGACGGCACGGGAATCGGACTGCTCGAAGTGGGGAGCCGGCGCAATGGCTCAATAGTGCTGATCCGATTCCGACGGTACAGCTTTCGGGAATCGTCCGACGAGTGCCGCAGCGGCGACCAGCACGACTCCGATTCCCAGTAGCACGCCCGTTCCGATGAGCACCCCGCCTTGAACAATGGCCGTACTGGGGGGGATCTGAGGGGCGGGGAGCGGGACGTCAATGTACAAGAACCCGGTCATCCCGGCGGCAAAGTGGTCTGGAATCTGGCAGATGTACTGGTAGATCCCGCCCCCTTGGATCGTGAAGTTGGCCCATACGCTCTGACCGGCCGTCGAAGGAACGGGCGCGTTAGCCAAGGGGGGATGCGATTGGAAATAGGTCGAGAAATTACCCGGAGAAAGCGAGACGTTCGACTGGGATGCGAGCGTCCAAGTGTGACTGAACGCGCCGAGATTGAAGATCTGAACGTTCAGCACGGCGGGGAAGTGGGAAATGTTCGCCTCGAGCAGCGAGGGGACGAAGGTGAGCGAGTTTGTGGCATTGTCCGAGAGATACAGTCCCGGTCCACCTGACACGTTGATGAACCCCAACATGCCGGCCTGGAACTGATACGGAACGACGGACACAAACTCGAAGCTGTCCAGTCCCGAGCTCGCATTGAATGACAAATTGACGGACGTTTGCGTTCCGGGAGCGACGGAGACGTTGACGAGGGAGCCGTTCGTCGCGAAGTACTGGTCGAGTTGGGCGGGGCTCCAGGACCGATTCAAGAGCACGTTAGGCAGCTTCGAAACCGTGAATGAGTGGTCTA
Organism: uncultured Thermoplasmata archaeon; assembly: GCA_963749195.1. Lineage (GTDB taxonomy): Archaea > Thermoplasmatota > Thermoplasmata > Lutacidiplasmatales > UBA184 > Lutacidiplasma. Next base: position 462,540 of record CAVVLX010000007.1, on the reverse strand, counting down.
ACTGCCCGATGTTTTGCAGCTTGATCGTGAGGTTGGTGCTCACGTTGACCGACACGAACGCGGGCTGGAATTGAGGGCGGTCGGTGAGATTCATCGTCAGACTCTGGTTGGATGGCGCGACGGATTCTCGAATGGCGTGGCCGATCAAGGGGCCCGGATGCATGTCGGAATAAGCGAGAGCAATGGCAGGTACTCCTCCCAGCCCAAGAAGGATTCCTGCAATGAGCAGTCCGAACGCGGCCCGTCGGAGCCGAAACGCACGTCGAGCGGCGTCTATCGACTCGTTCATGCGTGGCCGGCGAAGGACTTGGGCACGCTTGATATCTCTATGGTACGAATCCTCGGGATTCAGGACGGAGGAGTGGAATCCGGGGCCACCGGTCGGGGTAGGTTGCCCCGCCCCACTACGGCTGCGTAGTTCCGTTCGAGTGACCGAATCCCCTCGTCCACGATCCAAAGTCCCCCTGCGATGAGCGCGCCCCAGAGGGGAAGGAAGAGCTCTCCCCAAGCCCAAGCGATCGGCGGCGCAGGACTGCTGTTGATCTCCAACGCTTGGATCGCCGCGGATAGGCCGAGCATCAACACGATCGTCACGCCATAGAACAAAGGTCGCGAGCTTTTGGGGCGCCTCGGGGAGAGATGCGCGCCCCGCAACAGGCGAACCGGGGAGGGAATTTCGGACGAATCGCGCGGTCCGTAGACGTCATCTCCCGTGCGCGCCGCAATCAGCTGACCCATTCGAATGGCGCGCAGCACGACGAGGGTCGCATACAGCGCTAGCGCCCAGACGAGTAGCGAACCGATCCCAATCAGGAGGTTCGCCGCATTGGGGTCTGCAATTTGGGCGGTGTTCCCGTTCGAATGCGCGGCGCTAAGGATATCGAACAATCCGAGAAACACCGCCACCGCTCCGACCAGGATGCTTCCGTAGAGGAGCACGTGCACCCAGGTCGGTGCGAGGGGATAGAGCCGGGGCACGGTCAACCGGATCGTCTCGAAGATCGTCCGGCGTTGGAGGTAGATCGTCGCGCTCGCGCCCAGCGCCCCGCCAACCAGCAGGACGAGAGGGATCTGTGCGTAGGGTGGTCCCGAGGGAAGCAGCGCCCCGGCCCCCGCGAGCTCCAGCACGAGCCCATCGATCGAAAGGATGCCAGTGGCCGCGAGCAACACGATGGCCACGCGCTGGCGTCGAGGGAGAGTCGCTTCTCCCCCGACCTCGGTCGGTTCGGACACGGAGTTGGTCTCCCCGAGCGCTGGGCCTCGGGGGTTCAAGACGAGCGGGTACGAATCCGACTCCGCTAGGCGTTCGGGGTGCCCCCCCGCGTCTCGTCGGTCTCAAAGCGACGAATGAGCTGGGTGGTGACTTCGATGAGCGGATGGTGGGCCGACCGATCGATCTCGATGTCCGACAGAGTGTTCAAGTGATGCTCTCGGGCCAATCGCTCCAGGCCCGTCTCGAGCATCTGGAACTCTTCCGGTCGGTCGCACTTGAGAATGAAGGCTTGCAATTGAGTGAGGCCCATTTCCCGAGCGGCGAGCGCTCGGTGGTGCCCGTCCACGAGGATCCACTTCTCTCCCTTTTGCACCACGAGTACGGGCTCGGCAAAGCCGCGCTCGAGCTCGTAACGACGTCCTTCGAGCTCATCCTCGAAAACCTTCCACTGCGTGGGGGTCAGCTGATCGATCGGAACCCGTCCGCGGTGGAACGAGAACGGGAGCTGATAGCGTTCGGCGAGGAGATTCTTCAGCGTCTCGGCCTTCGCGGGGGAGGCCCGTTCGAAGTGGGACCGCACAATGTCGAGATTGGAAACGATCCCGCAGAGCTTGTCGTTCTCATCCACGATCGGCAAGTCGCGCAGGCCGAATCGAAACATGATCCGCGCTACGTCGTCAAGCGCCATTTCGGGCGTCGCCGTATAGGTCCCGGGTCGAATGATCGATTCGAGCGTCCGGTCGCGGTCGCCGGCGTGTCGCAACAGCTCCTTCGCGCTGACGAATCCGACCAGCTTGCCGTTCTTGTCGGTCACGGGCAATCCGTGATGACGGCTGCGGCTCAACCGATCGATCGCCGTGCCAATCGTCGTCGAGGCATTCAGGTGCTCGACCTCGAGCACCATGTAATCCCGGACTTTGACAATCATGTCGGCGGCGCCGGCGCTTCGTCCCGCAAGTAGGCAGTCAACAGATGGCAAATCAGGAGGTGGACGTCTTCGATATGTTGCATGCTGTTGGACGGCACGACGATCGGGATATCGACGAGCTCTTTGAGTCTCCCCCCGCCCATTCCGGTCAGTCCGATGGTCGTCAGGCCGAGCAAGTGGGCGGCTTCGACCGCGCGCAACACGTTGGGCGAATTGCCGCTTCCCGAGATCGCAACTGCGACATCCCCGCGCTGCGCCAGTCCGACCAGTTGTTCCGAAAAGACGCGGGATACTCCATGTCGTTCGCCCACGCCGTGACGCTTTCCACATTGTCCACCAAGGCGATGCACCGGAATCGGCGCTTGTCACCGTGCGACGTCGCTTTGCCAATATCGACCACGAAGTGCGAAGCCGTGGACGCGCTTCCCCCATTCCCGAAGAAGAAGATTGAGCGGCTCGCTTTGCGGGCTTTGATCAGGACGGGTACGATCTTGCTGATCCCCTCGGTCAGGTACCCCTCCAAGAGGGCGCCTTTCGTCTCCTCGATGTATTTCTTGACGTACGGAGCAATTCCCGTCATTCCGGCCCCTACCGCCCCACAAACAGGATCCGCGAACCCTCCGATTGGATCCGAACGGGTAAGCGTTCCATCGGAGACAAGGCGGCCGCTATTTGATGACTTCTCTCAGGGGGGTGCACGACGAGCAGGAACCCGCCGCCCCCGGCGCCGGTGATCTTGCCGCCCCACGCCCCGGCCGCCTTGGCCTTCGCGTAGTGCTCGTCGATGGTGGAGCTCGTGATCCCGTCGGTCAGTCCGCGCTTGATTCGCCAACCCTCGTCCAGCACCTCGCCTAATCGGGACCATTCCTTCGACACGAGCGCGTCCCGCGCTTCGACCGCCAGCTCTCGAAGCCGGAAAAGGGACTCCCGGTTCGCTGGAGTACGAGCGTCCTGACCTTTCAAAATCCCTTCGGCCTTTCGCGTAATTCCGGTGAAGAACAGCGAAAGATGCTCCGAGAGACTCTCCCGTTCCCGCTCGGCGAGCGGGATCGGATTCGATCGCACGGAATCGTCCGCTCGGAATTCGAGGTATTGAAGCCCTCCCAGTGCGGCGATGTACTGATCCTGTTTGCCGAGCGTTCCTCCCAGTAGTTCGATCTCGATCCGACACGCCTCTTCGGCGAGCTGATGCGGGTCCCGCAGTACTCCCCGATGGGCGTAGAGCGCGTTCAGGAGGCCGACCGTGAGCGAGGAAGAGGAACCCAATCCGGAGCCCTCGGAGGGAATATCGGCGATCGTGTGGATCTCGAGCGCTTCCGTGGCGCCGGTGAGTTTCATCGCCTCTCGTACCAAGCCGTGTTGGAGCTGGTCGACGCGCTCGACGTTCTCGGTACGAGTGTATGCGACGCGAATGGCTCGATCGAATTTGTCGTTCACGAGGACGTGAACGTACCGATCGATGGCAGCGCTGGTCACGGCACCCCCGCCGTAGGCTCGATAGAAGGAAGGGAGGTCCGTCCCTCCGCCCGCAAAGCTGATCCGCAAAGGAGTCCGGGTGATGATCACGGACCCCCACCCGTTTCGGTGGCTCTTAGCGATTATGCCCGGGGAGAACCTTCGGCCCCGGTCGGCCCGCTCGCCGCGGGCGGCGGCCGCGGGGCGGGGGCGCGAGTCCAACGAACCTTTCGCCCGTAGAACTCGCGCGTCGTCGCCCGCAAATCACGGATCGGCTCGAGACCCGGAAGGGCCGCCGCAAACTGCGGAGCACGGCGATCTAGGACGATCCCGATCCCCCGGTCGTGCTCGGAACGAATCATCCGACCGAACGCCTGCAGGAGCGCGCGTTGGGCCGGGGCTTGGACGCAGTACTCCCACCCTCGCCCCGTCCGGGCATCGACGAAGCGCCGGAGTGCTTCTCGCTTTGCAGTCGGCTTGGGGTACGGGATCCCCACCACGATAACCGCCTCCAGTTCCTCTCCCGGGAAATCGACTCCCTCGGCGATGCGACCTCCGGTCACTCCGATGAGGACGCCTTCGGGGGCCTCTTTCTTCAGCGCCTCGATCGAACGCCACAAGTCTCCGGTGGACGTCCGCGGTCCTTCGATCACCGTGGCGCTCGGGAGCGCGGATTCGAGCCCGGCATCTAGCACCCGTTTCATCAGATCGAAGCTCGGGAAGAAAATCGCGGTGTTGACCGGCAGGGCGGGTAGGATCTCCGAAATTCGGTCGGCGATATGAATGACGGTCCTTGGGTCCCAGCGGAGCTCTTCGTATCGGGTCGTGGTCGTAGGGTCGAATAGGAACCGGCGATTCTCCGGGGGGAAGTGCGAAGGAACGGAGAGCAATCGCGCCGACTCTCCGAGTCCCAACGCATCGCGATATTCGGTCAAAGGCGCCAACGTTCCCGAGAGATGGACGGAAAGGTGACAATCGCGAATCGGCGCCGCGGGAATCGAGGCATCCAGCGCATACGCTTCGAGCGCTCGACGCGGGGCTCGAGAAGCGACCTTGACATAGGTCCCTTCGTCGAGCTGCGGCCAGGAGAGCAGGGTTAAGGCGACGGTGTGGACCCACGAGCGGGGGAGGTGGCGCTCGCGACGGCGTTCTTCCCGCAGCGATTCTCCCCAAGTGGCGAGCGCGCCGAGCCAGGTGTCTAATCGATGGGACGTGCCTCCCAGCGCCGTCAGCAGCGCCTCCTCGAACACACCGCCGGGCAAGATCGCATCATCGTCGATCGTGAGCTGATTGATGAGCTCCTCCACGGCGGCGCCCACGATGTCCAAGAATCGACTCGCACTCGGTCCGTCGGGAAGCTGGAAATCGCCGCGTTCCGCAATCTCGGTCCGGGCTCGTCGCACGGAATCTTGCGGCAAGGCGACCGTCGAAAGATCGCGCAAGTGGTCGGGCAGGTTGTGCGCCTCGTCCACGATCAAATCAACGCGCTCAGGCCCGACCCCCATCCAGCGATACAGGGAGTTCCGGATGTGGGGGTGGAAGAAGAACGCGTACGGAGCGATCACGAGTCGCGCCTTCGGAACGAGGAGTTTGGAGAGCTCGTAGGGGCAGAGATTCTCGCTTTCGCAATACTCGTCAAACTCCCGGGGCGTGGGGAGCTTCACACTGAACCGGTCGATGAGCTCTCCCAAGTCGGACTGGAGGACTCGCGCATAGTACGGGCAACCATCGATGTTAGCAAGGTTGAGACGATCCCCGTCTTCCACCACTTCGGCGGTGGGTTCGGGGGCGATCCCCTCCTGGAACGATCGCTCGACGACTCGCTTTCGATCCGCGCAGAGCTTTCCATGTTCTTCCGCCGTCGCGCCCTTGACCTCGGTGTCTCCCTGGAGTAATAGACAGCGGCGTTGCCGACCTTGCAATCCGACCGCGAGGATCGGCTGCTCGATCCGGTGGGCGATCGCGCGGGCCTCGGCCAGGACTTGGACTTCTTGGGAGTGGGTTCGGACTAAGTAGAGGATGCGATGGTCGGCTCGTTGGGCGTGCTCGAGAAGCGGGGCCAGCGCCGCGACCGTCTTTCCCGATCCCGTCGCCGCATCGATGAGTAAGGCTCCCCCACGCTCGGCGACCGCCGCGACCTCTCGAAGGATCGCGTCCTGGCCGGGTCGCACTCGGTAGGGAAACAGGTACGGGGGCTCTGGGACGACCGATGCTGGAGGCGTAAGTTTCTCTCCGGCTCTCGTGAGATGGAAAACGGGGTTTGAAGGTGTGCCTTCAGTGGAACGGTGACCCCCCAGGGTCCCGCGTCCGTCGGCTCATCCAAAGGAGTAACGGACCCCGAAGGGACCACGGGGAAGATTCCACGTCACCGAACCCTGGTCACACGCGATGGCGCAGGCCCCGCATTCCACACAATCCTCATATCGGAACACCAATCGACCCTCGATCCGCTGATAGCATTGGGCGGGACATACGAAGGTGCAAAATGAGTGGGGGCATCGAGCACAGATCGTCGGTTTCGTCGTAATATGTGCGTGTTCCGTGGAATCCGTGTTATACCGCAACGTTCCCAACCGTCGCTTGATCTCGACATACTCCACGGTGCTCGGTGGAAGGGAATCGCTCGAAGCCGTCGAAGTATCGCTCATAGCACTCCGCCGGTGCGTAGCCCGTCGAGAGCCATGGAGATCCGGCCCACCTGCGTTGCTTTCTGCACCTTAAGGATAGTTGATCGAACCGATCGCTTGGGAGCACCGCTTTCGTGCATCAACTCGTGCAGCAGACGAGAGAAAAGGATCGGATATCGGCGGATGAGTTTCGGATTCCACGATACGTCCCGTAAGATGGCTCGCATCCGGGCCGCCTCCTCGACGAGTCCCGAGGATCGCAGAAGGGCCGTATAGTTGCGACCCAGATTCCGGGTACCGAGAGACCCTCCGTCCATCTGGGCGATCGCCGTTCCGGCGACCCAGCCGGATCGCACCTCGAGGTCAAGTCGGAGGGGGCGAATTCCATCGAAGCAGGGGGTCCCGAGCGCCGCGCCCGCGCGTAGAAAACCGGGTCCGTAAGCCGCGGGGGGCGTGGCGGTCCCGTTCGGGAGGCTGTAACAATTCACCCCGTCCGATTGGGCGTCGCGTAGCAACGGAGCGATAGAAGGATGTCCTCGGATCTCGCCCAGAATGGAACGGAGCAACGCGTCGGAGGAGACCTGGGAAGGCGCATGCAAGATCGCACCCAAAGATACCTGGTCCTGTCGGGTGATCAGGAACCCTCGGACGAGCGGACCGGTGGCGACCGGTAGTATCTCGAATGCGACACCTTGGGAGGGTCGCAGGCTCAAACGACTCTCCCATTGCGCCGACGTCAAATGAAACGATTGTTCCGCCACCCGGTCCACCTCTCGACCCGCGTTGGGGCGAGCGATCGGGCCACCCGACCCGAACATCGTGCGGACGGTCACCGGCGCTTGGAACGCCGATCCACCGAAAGTATCCCCTCCCTCACTCCCTGGGCTCGACGCGACCCGGCTCGCATCGGCGGTGTCTTGGCGAATTTCCACCCCCGCCTTTTCGGCGGCCGTCGACAGCTTGGCGCGTAGCTCCAATCGAGTCGTAGCGTAGGCGATCGGTACGGGGCGTTCCCAGCTCGGATCCCGACAGTCGATTGTCGTGGAGCCGCCGGGTTCCAGCATCACCCAACGAATCTCGCTCAGGTAGCGCTCCCCGACGGGTTCCAATAATCCTAGAGGCAGGGCGGGATCGCGCGACGTCCGATAGACAAACCCGCTCCCGAGCGCTTCCTCGCTTGGAGCCTCCCCGGCAGGTCGGAGCACGAGCACCTGCTTCCCCGATCCTCGGATGGCGAGCGCCGCCGCATAACCGGCAGGGCCATCCCCGAACACGATCGCATCGAACCGTTCCATGGGCGGAAACTCCGGTACGGTTCTGGGGCCGTTCTGGAAGGCTACCCCTAGCTGTGCGGGAACTGGGCCAGGAGGGCGAGGTCCGCGCGGATCGCGTTGACGCTCTGTTGAAACGCGGTCTGTTCGGAGAGATTTAGGTCGACCTCGACCACGCGTTCCACTCCGGAACGACCAATGACGGCGGGCACTCCGATGTAGATATCGTGCAGGTCGAATGGCCCATCGAGATAGGCCGTGACCCCCAGGAGTCGGTGCTCATCGTGGGCGATCGCCCGCACGATCTCGGCTTGGGAAGCGGACGGCGCATAGTAGGCACTCCCGGTCTTGAGCAGGTCCACGATCTCCCCACCACCTTTCTTGGTCCGTTCCACGATCGAATCTAACTGCGGCGGACTGAGCAGGCGTGAGAGGGGGACTCCGGAAACGCTCATTCGAGACAGAATCGGAACCATAGTATCTCCATGGGTCCCCAACACGAATCCGACCACATCTCGCGGTGCGACATGCAGCTCTTGCGCCACAAACGTCCGGAAGCGAGCGGTGTCCAGGGTCCCCGACTCTCCAAAGACTCGCGCGCCCGGGAATCCGCAGATTTCCCGGAACCAGTAGGTCATGACGTCGACGGGGTTCGTCACCACTTGCACGATCGCCTGGGGAGCCTTCTCCTTCACCGCGATGGCATGCCCTCGAAGGATACTGGCGTTCTTTTCGAGCAGCTCCGATCGGCTCATCCCCGGCTTGCGAGCGAGCCCGGCGGTTTCGACCACTACCTCGGCCCCCTGGAGCCCGTCCAGCGAGGTGGTCCCCGTGATTTCCGTAGAAAAACCGAGGATCGGGGCCGACTCCTGGATATCCAGGGCCTTCCCCTGCGGCAAGCCTTCAATGATATCGATAAGAACGACCTGTTTGGCGAGGTCGGCCTCGGCGAGCCGTTGGGCCAGAGTTCCGCCGACATTTCCCGCGCCGAGAACGACGATTTTGGATAGTTGTGCCATCTGCGCGCCTCCGTGCGAATAACAGGAATCCGCCTGGCCTTAAACCTCAGCCCTGCCCCTCCCCCGGGGGAGCCCCCGCCCATAGGTCCGAGGCGCGAGGCGAAAGATTCATTCGGGGATGCGCCGGTCGGCTCTTGCCCCCACAATGGACGTCGATACGGTGCTTCTGAGCGTGCAGGAGCGCGAAAAGTGGCGACATCGGATGGAGCTCCTGCTGGGTTCCCTATCCGAAGTCCGTGCCCGACGGCGAAAGCTCGAGCGCCAGCTACGCCGGATTCGAAAGGATCTGGCTCGACTCGCCCAGGTTTCCGACGTCATATTGCGCTACGGGACGACCATCACGGGGGGGGAGCGGTCGAATGCGACGAGGAACTTCCAGTACGCTGGGCGATAGGGAGGCCTCCCTCTCCGTAGCCGAGCGTCAGCTCGAAGCGGAAGTCGGCCGTCTCCGACGGGACGAGGAGTACCTCGCGCTGCAGGTGCGCCAAGCGCGGGAGCAGGTTCGCTACTATGAAGGACTGCTCACCCTCCTCCGCCGAGATTGGGGAAAGACTCCTCCCCTTGAGGACCTCGTCCGCAAGCTGAGCTGAGGCGTCGCCGGTGCGACTCCTCGTGGTCGGGGCCGGGGCCATCGGATCGCTCTTGGGGGCGGCCTTGCTCCGGTCGGGTCAAGAGGTCCAGTTCGTAGCCCGAGGACGCCAGGCGGAGGCAATCCGTCAGGACGGACTCCGGATCGAAGGGAAAACCGAGGCCTCGCTTCGACCGTTCGTCATGACAACCATTTCGCCCGGCACGGGAGCCGACGCGGTACTATTGACCGTAAAGACGTTCGATTTGGCGACCGCCAGCAAGATGATCGGTCGAGGGATCGCCGTTCCCGTTCCCATTTTGGCGGTCCAGAACGGCCTCGGGATCGAGCCGATCGTGGCCGACGCCCTGCGTACCAACGGGTGGAAAACGCCCGAACTGTGGCTGGTCCGGGCGGTCAATTCGATCCCTGCTGCCCTCGTCGCGCCCGGCCGGGTACGCCACGCGGGAAGGGGCGAGATCCTGCTGCCCGATCCTTCGGGGGGAGGAGGGTCCGTTCACTCGACACTTTTCCATCGACTCCTCGACGGCGCCGGGATTTCGGTTCGATTGGTCGACTCGATCGAACGCGAAGTGTGGCGAAAAGCGCTGATCAATGCGGCGATCAATCCCGTCACGGCGGCTCACGGATTGCTCAACGGCGAGCTCTTGAGGGAACCCTGGGCCAGCGAGGCCCGCACGTTACTTCGAGAAGCCCAGCACGCGGCGCATTTCGCGGGCTTTGATTTCGGGGATTCCGAAGTCGATCAAGATCTCGATCGGATATTGCGAGCGACCGCCTCGAACCGATCCAGCATGGTGCAAGACCTCGCACTCGGTCGGCCCACCGAGATTGATGCGATTTCCGGGGCCATCCTGAGAGAAGCCTTGCGCCACGGGGTGAACCTGCCGGCGACCGAGCGGATGATCGCGCTCATCCACGAAAAAGCTCGAGGTACGTCGACTCCTTCGACCCATTGATTCGACCGATGGGTCGTGGGAGCAGCACTCTGTTATTTCGTGGCGTTACAGAAGGTATAGGTTCCGTTGCGGCCTCACAATCCTCATAGGTTGAGACCCCTCGCGAGGGTGAATGACCGAGAAACGCGGAGTTCAAAGCGCGCCCGTGCGCGGTCGCCGAGTCCTCGTTCGAGTGGATTTCAACGTTCCGCAAGACTCAACCGGGCAGGTCGCCGACGACCACCGAATTCGAGAAGCGTTGCCGACCCTGAACCATCTGCGCGCCGCCGGCGCTCGAACGATCCTCATGACGCACCTCGGCCGGCCGGGCGGGCATCGGGACATGCGCTACTCCTTGAGACCCGTCGTTCACCGCCTCTCCTCGATCCTCGGGCAGCCGGTCTCGATGACCGAGGATGCGGTGGGAATGCGAAGCCTCGAGATGGCGACCCGGCTCAAGAACGGGGAATTCCTGATGCTCGAGAATCTTCGGTTTCACGCCGGCGAGGAGGCGAACGACCCCGCGTTTGCGGCTCAACTGGCGCAGCTTGGCGAGCTGTTCGTGGAAGAGGCGTTCGGCACCTTGCATCGATCCCACGCCTCGACCGTCGGCGTCCCGCAGCACCTCCCGTCGTTCGCGGGGATCTTGGTCGAGCGCGAGGTTCGCGAGTTATCTCGATTCGTCCACGCGCCGGCCCATCCGTACGTGGTGCTCGTGGGCGGCGCGAAGGTCGCCGACAAGCTCCCCCTCCTCACCAGTTTTCTTGGACGAGCCGATACCTTGCTGATCGGGGGGGCGCTCGCGTTCCCCTTCCAGAAGGCCCTGGGCGCAAAGCTCGGAGCCACGGTAGCAGAGACCGGCCTCGAGCGCGCTACCTTGGAGTTCCTCGAGAGCGCCCGGAAAAGTGGGACCCAGGTGATTTTTCCCCAAGATGCCGTCGCCGAACTTCCCAGTCCCCGGACCCCGGTCACCGGGCCCGTCGCGGCGATCCCTCGGGACGGTATTGTCCGGGACATCGGCCCGGCCACGCGGCGCCAGTTCGCGGAGGCGCTGACGTCGGCCCAGCTCGTCTTTTGGAACGGCCCCCTCGGGATGGCGGAAGACCCTCGGTTTGCCGCCGGAACTCGCGAGGTGCTCTCGGCGCTCGCCGGCGGGCCCGGCTATCATGTCTGCGCCGGTGGCGACTCCGCTCGAATCGCGCAAGACCTCGGGGTCACGAACGTCTTCCAGTACGTTTCCACCGGCGGCGGTGCGGCACTCGAATTCGTGCGGGGCGGCGACCTGCCGGGTTTGTCGGTCTTGCCCGATGCGTAGGCGATCTTCCCCCGGGCGAAGTCGGGGTGGACGAGGAATCGAGAGTCGCCACCAGATAGCTGAGATAGGCCGGTTCCACCCGGGGAACGTCCAGCTCGATGATTTCAGGAACCTGATACGGATGGGTTTCCTTGAGAAACCGGAACAATCCCCCGACGCGTTTCGGGACGGTTTTGAACACCACGATCACTTCCGGCGTCGTTTCCCGAGCGTTCTTCCACCAGTACTGGGAGATGATCGGCCAGCGATTCGCACACGCGGCGAGACGACGGTCGAGTACTTCGTGGATCCGCGACTCCGCGACTTCCGGGCTGGGGAAAGTCGTCACCACGAGCCGCATCGGGCCGGTCGCCTCGACCGGATCGAGCGGGTACGGAGTCACCCGACGGCTCCTCCCACGACGGGGGAACTTCCGGAGAAGTCGAGCGTGGTCAGTCGGATGGAAGTCAGATCGACGACCGCGGCGCGAGCCGGAACCGGGGAGATGTTCCGCATCCGTTGGTATTCCGTTTCGGCCTGCCAGGTGGAGGCGTTCAGCAGGAGAACCCCGCGATACTGATCGACTCCGTAAGTGTGGGCATGACCCGTCACGAGGATGTCCGGGGTGGGATCGATGACGAGACCGTCCCGCGAGTACGGCGCCAACGGGGTTCGACCCCCATAAATCGGGGCCAGGTGACGCATCGCGAGCATCCGCTTCATTACCTCCGTCGGCCGGGCGTAGCTCGCTCCGGGGAGGGCGGGAATCAGGTCATCGAAGCTACGGCCATGGTAGGCCTCGACGACCACCCCGTTCAACGCGAACGTCGACGGATTAGCCAACGGGCGCACGTTCGTCGGGAGGTGAGCCCGAACGGTGGGAGGAAGAGCGGGCTGCGGCTCGGCCGGACAGACCGCATCGTGGTTACCCGGAACGACCACGATATTCAGACGTCCCGGTAACTCTCGCAACCGACGCCCGAGCTCCACATACTGCTCGTAGACGTCCGCGATCGCGAGGTCGCGTTCCTGCTTTGGATAGATACCGATCCCGTCCACCAGATCCCCCGCGACGACGACGTGTTCGATCGATTGGGCGAGCTCGGGTTCGGGGCCGCGTCCGTGGAGAAACGATGCCAGTTGCGCCCAGGATTCTCCCAGAAATGATCGGCTCCCAATGTGGAGATCGGACAAGAAGAGTACGCGGCTCGGAACGGTCGCTCGCCCGACTTTACGACCGAGGGAGACGTCGGGCCGCTCCACCGAGAGCACCCGGGGGAGTCTCCCTCGCTCGCGAGGCAGTTGGAGATGCGCCCCGATGATCTCGTCCGGCAAGAACGTCGTTCGCGACACCAGAGAATCTCTCGGGACGAGAAGGTCGATCGCGCCCGATTCGTCTTCGACCTGGAGAATGACGTGATGCTTTTCCGCTGTCAAACGGACGTCCCGGATCATGGCGATAATCGACGCGCGTCCTTCGACCGGTCGCAGCTCCTTGATCGGTCGAAGGTTCGGTAGATCCGACCTGCCTCGGAGCAAGCGGGACAATTGCTGAAAACGCGAGTTGAAGAGCGCCCCATAGGCTTCGAGTGGTCCGGGATTCAGGGTGGATTCTGTGTACCCTTCGCAGATCAGGTCGAACGGCGGAGCCGGGGCCGCGATCGGGGCCGCGGTCCGATCCCCTCCCGGCTCCGGCGCCCGGGGAGACGGTGACACTCGGTTCCTTCGTGCGAGAGCCCCTTCGACCATCTCGCGGGTGACGAGCAGGGCTTCGGGCTTCGCGAGTTCAAGCAGCTGGCGAGATAACGCGAGGGGTTGCGTATCATCGAGGAGTAGTTGGAGCGCCCCCGTTTCGAGGATCTTGTGATGATCCTCGAAGTAAGCGACCAAATGTTCGCGGAGCTCTCCGGACATATGTCCCTCTCCGATTACGTTGCCCGGATCGACCCGTGACACCGCGGCCCGCTGTCAATCGGTGTCGAGGAAGACGTGGCGGGAGCGGGGAGAAGTGGGGACTTATTTCAACTCTTGCGACGAACGGTCCCCGGAAGAGTGAGAGGGAGTCGCGGAGTGCGTCAGAAGCCTAGCGATACGATTCTTTCGCGTACGAGGCGCCTTTCGGGTACTTCTCTTGAATGTGTTCGATGAACTCTTCGGGCTTGCGGTCGATATGCGCCGCGTACCACTTGACGACGACGTCTCGGAGCACTTGGTGGAACTCTTTGATGCTCACTCGGTCTTCCTCCGCGTCGTAGAGAACGGCTTGCCGCATCATTCGCATCCACCCCGAATAGCGATGGTAGCTCTCGCCCTCGGTCCATTCGAAGATCCCGCGGAGACGGCCCTTTCCGTCCGACGCCCGGTAGTACCAGATCCGCAGGGCAAAGCCTCCCCACCCATGTTCGCGATCAGCCAACTCGATCGTCTTGACCGCGCCAAAGTCGAAATTCTCCTTGAACGCCCACTTCGATGGGTATTCGACGAAGGTGGCGAACAGGGTCTGGGATGGCTCGATCGTAACGTGGACCGAAATCTCTTCGAATTGATTGTGGATCTCCCAAAGGTCCTGAAGGATCCGGCGGTTCAGCTCCGCACGGTGAGAGAAATCCTCGGTTCCTTTCGCGCCCGCCTCCTCTTGGGTACGGGCCAGTTCGTGCTTGAGAGACAAGACGAAATCATCTTCCGGCATCGGCGCAGGCGGGTTCGCTTCGGGAGTGGGTGACGGAACCGGTTTCGCCGTTGCACGACGGGCCATGGAATAATTGACTCCGATGCGGCGTAGTGGGGTCCGCTATTAAGACTTTTGAGTTCGTGGAACCTTCTGCCGTTCGTCAGCGATTGAACGGGGCGATTTTCGCCGAAGATCCGTTCGTCCCTTCTGGACTGCGAGTTGGAACGAGATCGCACTCGGCACCGCAACCGTAGGATTTTTTCCGACCCAGCGAACCCGACACCAGCGTCGCAGCTCGACCATGATTTTCGAATGGACGCGGGCGGGCGTGAACCGAACGGCGGCGTAGGAGCGCGCTTGGATATCGTCGAGGGCTTCTTGGACCGGCACGTGGGTTTCCCACCTCCATTCGATCGAGACCGTCTGTATCGCGCACCCGCGCCGCGCGGGGAATCGGAACACCGTCTCCCGACGTCGGGCTCCGAGCCGTGGACGCGAATACCCATGAGCGCGTGCGATCCTCTGGTACTGGCGAAACATCCGGGGGATCTCGCGGCCCCGTCCGGTGCCCATTCCTACCAGGACTCCCCCAGGCCGGAGGCAGCGGAGGGCTTCGTCGAGAGCGCGACGCCACTCGGGAATCAAGTGGAGTACGTGAGCCCAATAGACCACGTCGAAGGTTCCGGACCGGAACGGGAGCTTCGTTGCGTCGGCCAAGAGCAGTGCGACCCGATTCGGGGCTCGTTGACTTTGGTGCCCGGCGGCTCGCTCCAGCATGCGAACCGCAATGTCGACTCCGACTACCTGGTAGCCGCGCGCGGCGAGGGGCGTTGCGATTCGCCCCGTTCCCACGCCGATTTCGAGCATTCGGGGAAATCGAGCCGGTGGTATTCTCTTGACGAGATACGCTACCGATCGATCGAACGACGACGGATCGATCGTTCGGGTCTCGTCGAAACGGTCGGCTAGCGCATCGAACGAGTAGGAACGCACGGCGGAGCTAGTCCGAAGGGACAATAAGGAATTGAGGGGGCGAAGGAATGTCTCTTCCCCGAACCGCTCAACGTTGCGTAAACGTGGCTGCGCCGCTGACTCGCTGTCGGGGGCTGTAACCAGCCGACTCGTTTCGAAAACGTTCCCGGGGTGCCCCTCCCTCTTAAGTACCCCCTCTAGCTTTGTAGGATTGGAAAGAACCCCGGAGACGGACCGAGGAGGCCTCCTCGCGCCCGCACGTCTCACGGACTCACGACTCATGATCCAAGCCGGTCCTTGTCGTAGTTTCCGCGATCCTGTGCGGACGCGCGAGCACTAGTCCTCAGTTCGTTCCCCGGGACACGACCCGCGATGGCGGGTCATCCACAGAAACGGAGGAACAGACCGACCATGAGCAACGACCCTAGCGCCGCAAAATACCAGATCAAGGCCCGAATCGCCGCCGAAGGTGTCATCGATAAACCCGATGTCGTCGGCGCGGTGTTTGGACAGACCGAAGGACTTCTCGGCGATGAACTGGACCTACGCGACTTGCAGAAATCCGGCCGGATCGGTCGGATCGAAGTCGAGATCGATTCGCGCAAAGGAAAGAGCGAAGGGGAGATTCTGATCCCCTCCTCGCTCGATCAAGTCGAGACCGCGATCCTCGCCAGCGGACTCGAAACCGTCGACCGGATCGGGCCGTGTCGCGCGAAGATTGAGATCATCTCCGTCGAGGATATTCGGATCTCTAAACGTTCCAAGGTCGTCGACCGGGCGAAAGAAATCCTCGCGAAGATGCAGGAGGAATCGAAGGGGGTCGGCATCGATTTAACCGAGGCCGTTCGAAAGTCGTTCCAGGTCGAGGAGATCACCTCCTACGGGCCGGAACATCTCCCCGCGGGTCCGAACATCGATCAGGCGGATGCGCTCATCGTGGTCGAGGGGCGATCCGACGTATTGAATCTGCTTCGCTGCGGAATCAAGAACGTCATCGCCGTCGAAGGAACGAGCGTTCCGCAAACGGTCAAGGACCTGTCGCGCGGAAAAACAGTGACGGTCTTCACCGATGGGGATCGAGCGGGGGAGTTGATCCTTCGCGAAATGCTCCAAACGATGGACATTGACTTCGTCGCCCGTGCCCCCCGCGGAAGTGAGGTGGAAGAGCTCACTCAAAAGCAGCTGCTGAAATGCCTTCGAAACAAGATCCCGATCAATCAATATCTCGAGATGACCGGGTTCGATTCGACCGGCTCCACTCGTTCCCCGATGGACGAGCGGGGCGATGCGGGTCCACCCGGCGGCAACCGACCGGATCGTCGCGAAGAACGGGGGGGACCGCGCCGAGACGAGCGGGAACGCGTCCCGGCGCCTCCGCCGCCGGCTCCCGTCGCCCGAGCGCCCCCTCCTCCTCCCCCCGCCGCCGCCCTCACGCCGGAGCTCAAGCACTACTTCGATCTACTCGATGGGGTGGAGCACGCCTCCCGCTTTCTCGTGTTAGGCGATGGAGACGCGGTCGTATCGGAAGCGTCGGTCAAGGAAATGATCGACACGCTCGGAGCCTTGACCACGCCGGCAAAGACCGTGATCTTCGATGGCGTGATCAGCCAGCGGCTGCTGGACGTCGCCCAAGAGAAGGGTATCGGAACCGTCGTCGCGAGCCGATTGGGGGCCGTGGGGAAGATCCCCGAGCAGATCCGCGTGTTCACCCGAGCGGACCTCCAGGTTCCGAACCCGCCTCGGTAGGACGAACCGGCGGCTTCCGACCGTCCTACATTTTCGCCGCGCGCGGGGCCGGTATGGCTCTCGTGCGCGGTACCTTAAGCGCCGGCTTGACCTAGAAGTAGGGTAGGCCGAACGATGAGCGCGGCATCGGGCGTCGAACCAAGCCGGCGGAATCCGGTATCTCTCGACGAAGTTCGCTCCACGGATGACATTCCGATTCCTACGGACCCGCTGGCGCGAGTGATCGGCCAAGAAAAAGCCGTGGAGCTCGCACGGATCGCCGCCTTCCAACGGCGACATCTACTCCTCGTGGGGCCGCCGGGGATCGGAAAGTCGATGACGGCGCAGGCGCTGGCGTTGCACCTCGATCGACCCCGGACGGAGCTCCGAGTGGTTCATAACCCGGAGAATCCGGAGCGCCCCTCGATCGAGATCGTGACTCGGGACGAAGTGCATCGCGAGCGGGAGGCCGCTCGATCGGTCGAAGGGGAGCTCATTGTCCCGCAGGATGCCCCCGCGTCCGTCGCGGAACGGCTCGGCTATCGTTGCCCCCGCTGCAGTTTCTATTCCCTGCCGGCCGAGCGATATTGCCCGAGCTGCGGAAATCTCAAGCAGCTCGTGCCGGGCATGACGGGGAGCGGGAATCCGTTCCGGGACCTGGTCGGAGGTATTCTAGAGTTGACGGTCAGCCCCGGAGGGAACCCCCAAGAATCCGTCCGAACGACTCGACTTCGGAACGGGGCCGAAGAGGTCGTCGCTTACGAACGCGCCGGGGAGCAGATCAAAGTGCTCGACCAACGGGCGCTCGAGCGCCGGCGGACCCTTCAGAAGGAGAGTCCGCGCAAGGTGCTCGTGAAACTGGATCGGAACACGTTTCTCATGGCGACCGGAGCGAGCGAGACCGAGCTCTTAGGCGATGTTCGGCACGACCCGTACGGCGGCCATCCGCAGCTCGGCACGCTTCCCTACGAGCGTGTCATCCCCGGGGCGATTCACGAAGCGCACGAAGGCGTGCTCTTCGTCGATGAACTGCCGCATCTCGGGCACCTGCAACGCCACATCCTGACGGCTATGCAGGAAAAGCGGTTCCCGATCACGGGGAGGAATCCTCAATCCGGCGGCGCTGCCGTCCGTCTGGACGGCGTTCCCTGCGATTTTATTTTGGTGGCGGCTTCCAACATTCAGGATATTCATAAGATCCTGTCGCCGCTTCGATCTCGAATTGCCGGTGGAGGCTACGAGGTCCTGTTAGAGACGACGATGCCGGATACCGAAGCGAATGAAATGAGGCTGGCCCAATTCTGTGCCCAAGAGATCGCCGTCGATGGCCGGATCCGTCCGGCGACGCATGACGCCCTGCTCGACCTGATCCGCGAGGCGCGCCGTCGCGCCGAGCTCGTCGACGGGCGACGAAACGCGCTCAGTCTTCGGCTGCGTGAGCTCGGAGGTCTGATCCGAACCGCCGGCGACCTCGCGGCGATCTCGGGAAGTTCCTATTTGGAGCCGGCCCACTTCAAAGAGGCCCTCGCGCGCGCTCGATCGATCGAAGAACAGATTCGGGCGACCTATGGATCGCTCCAAGGGGGCATTCGTCAGGATGTCAGCGAGTCGCAACGCCAATCGATGGGCTACTACACCTGGAACGAGCATCCCGATCCGGGGCAGTTTTCGGGCGGGTACGGCTAGCGTTCCGCGGCGCCCCCGGTCATGCGACACCCATATGAAGCAGGCGCTGGGTGGCCCGCCGGGTGGGCGCGTAGTCTAGTGGTTATGACGTCACCCTGACACGGTGAAGGCCGCCAGTTCGAATCTGGCCGCGCCCATGACCCCCAAGCGTCTACTCAGCAGGCCCCCCCGCCGAGATCTACCTCGCTGGCTCGGAAGTGCGTCGGATCACCGATCGAGAGCAACCTATCGTGCCGGGGCGAGACAAGCAGCGTCGCGTCAGGGCCGCTTCGAGACTTGCGCGGTGACGGTAGCTGCGGCGCTCCCCCCGATCTCTTCCGGAGGACGAAGCCGACGGAACCGTGAATAGACCGCCACATCATACCCGATTTTCACACAGCCGGCGAGCGCGAAGGGGGCAGCGACCCACGGCCCGCCGGCCGCTAGGAAAGATCCCGTGACGGGGGCACCGAACGCCTGACAGCTTCGAGCCGCGGTAGTGTAACCGGCCGCGGCGGCTCGGTCTTCGGGGGGTACGACCGCCTGCATGTACGACTGGCGGGTGGGAACATCCATCTGGGAAAGCGTCGCTCGCGCGACCCAGAGAAACGACGCGATGAGAAAGTTGGGGGCGAATATGACCAAAATGAGGAAAATGTTCGACGGAATGTGGCTGAAGACCATGGTGTTGATGAGCCCGAACCGTCGGGCCAACGGCGCCGCGAGGACGAGGGAGAGTCCGGCGGCCAAGTTACTAAGGAAGAAGACGAACCCCAGGAGATCGACTCCCGGGTGAAACTGAGTCGAGAAGTAGTAGACGACTAAGCTGTTCACGATCAGGCCGCCGGCGAAGGCGTCGACCGAGAACAATGCGGAGAGCGAGTAGACGATCCCTCGGCTGGCGGGCGAGAGCGGAGATGGCCGGTCTCCGCGCGCTTGAGAGTCGACGTCGATCGAAAGACTCTGATACAGGGGAACGAGGGCGAGGCCAAGGAGGGCGTAGAAAAGCAGCGTCGCGTCGTGGGATCCTGGGGGCAAGCCCGGGGACGTCGAACCGCTGAGGCTGGAGATAGATCCGGCGGCGAGGGCGCCGAAGGCCACCCCCACGTATCCAGCGAGGTTGTAGACCGAATAGGTCTGCGTTCTTACGGCATTCGCCGTCGTGCCCGCCAGTGCGGCCTGCTCCAAGGCACCGAGGGGGCTGACGTCGGCCCCGCCGGCAACGATCCCGCCGAGAAGGAGGGCGGCGATCAGAAATACCGGGCTAGCGATATCGACCCACAGAAGGGCCCCGCCGAAGGCAAGGGCCACGGCCGACAGAACGAACACCGACCGACGACGCCAATGCAACTCAATCCGAGGCACTGCCACGGCCCAGACCGCTGCGCCTCCGAGCGCGAGCCCGAGAATGGTGCCGATTGCAAAGGAGGAATACCCTACCCCCGCCAGGTCGAGGGCGATGACGATCGATAGGGCGCCCGCACCGAACCCACGGGCGGTTCGGGTCCCCATCAGCAACAGCCGGTCGCGGCGCATTCGAAGCCCGCTGAGACCCGAGGGGAGCGTCGTGGTCATCGTCGCTTTCGGTGAGGCGCCTGCGGTCCGCTGTCGATTGGGAGAGTCGGCGCCTTCCTCGCCCGGTCCAATCCACTACCCCGGCGAAGCCTCAGTGCCGGTGTGCTCGAGTTTCCCTCCCTGCTCGAGCTTCCATTTGCAATACGCGTACAAGGCATCGTACATCGGGAACTGGAGGCGCTGATTCTCGAGGTCGTCCTTGGCCGTTAGTCGGAATCCCGTCGCGGCGGCCTCCAGTCCGGCGGCTTCGGCGGCCCGCCCCGAGCCCCCGTCGGCGACGCGGACGATCTTCGCCAACTCCAGCAAGGCGGGATCGGTGAGCTCGTACTTCCGAATAATGGCATCAAAACTCACGTGCTCGCTCCCGGCCTCCTCGAAGTGATTGAGCGCCGCCCCCGGTACGTCGAACGGAATCGCCCCCTCCATCCTGGCCACCTCCATAACCTTCTCCTTGGGGACGTAAAGGAATTCGGCGGCGGGATCGACGAAGTTCCGGATCAACCAGGGGCAAGCGATCCGGTCGACTCTCGCCTTCTCTCGAGTCACCCACTTCATAAGTCGCCTACGTCAGCGAGCATCTTTCTCAGGTGGTCCAACGAGAAGGAGAGCCCGGTGCCGGTGTTGTACAACAACACCGTTTCTCCCGAGCGGATCTCGCGATTTCGCACCAGCGGACCCAGCGCCGCGAAAGGCGCGGCTCCCTCGGGGGAGGCCGAGAGGCCGTGCCGAGCGGAAAGCTCCGCCATCGCGTCGAGGATCGAGCGATCGCTGACCGTCTCCCCGTTGCCGCGGCTTTCGCGAACGCTCTCGAGAATCCGTTCGGAGGCGAACGGAGCGGGGACGAGGAGCCCAGGCGCGAGCGTGTGGGGATCGTCCCACGGTTTCACTGACGCCGACGCATCTCGCAGGGCACGGACGACCGGGGCACAGCCCTCGGGTTGAATTGCGTAGAGCCGCGGAATCCGTTCGATCAGCCCGAGCTCACGAAGTTGCTCGAAGGCACGGTACATTCCGATCAGGCCCGTTCCACCGCCCGTAGGATAAAGGATCGCGTCTGGGAAGCTCCCTTCCGGACTTTGCTCGTAGATTTCGAAGCCCATGGTCTTCTTTCCTTCCGCGCGATAAGGCTCACGCAACGTCGACATATCGAATGAACCCTGCTTCGCCTCCGCCGCCCGTCCCATCTGGCCCGCCTCCCGGATCGTTCCGGGCACGGTGATGACTTCCGCCCCGTACCGGCGGCACTGTTCTTGGAGGGACGGGGAGGTCTGTTGGGGAAGGTAGATTCGAACGTGACTCCCCGCGCGGGCACCGTAGGCGGAAAGTGCCACGCCGGCATTGCCGGCGCTCGGCACGAAGAAATCGTTCACGCCGAGCTCGCGAGCCCGCGACACGGCCACCGCCATTCCGCGGGATTTGAAGGATCCCGTCGGGAGGAGTCCATCATCTTTCACGAGGACCCGGATCGCTGGGGCCTGCGGAATGTCGGTGAGCGTTAGGATGGGAGTCATTCCCTCTCCAAGCGACACGATCGATTCGAGCGTTCGGACAGGGAGTAACTCTCGGTAGCGCCACAGGTTGGATGGTCGTTCCGAAATGGCGGTTCGCCACGGACGCGGATCGAGTTGACCGAGGTCGTACGTGGCGAACAGAGCCTGCCCGCACGTGGGGCAGACCCCCACCCGATATTCTGGGTCGACGAGCGTGCAGCACGCGCGACATTCCAGCGCTTTGAGCAACGAACCCGATTTCGTCACACGGCTCCCCGGGGGGGCGTAGATACCGATAAAGTTCGTGTCTATCGGTTGCCGAGACGGGGCCGATGGCCCGCCGAGGACCGGCGGTCCCGATGATCGAGATTCCTGGGCGCGGACCTTCGATCCCAGTTCGACCGACCCGAAGAACGCCGGGAACTATTGTGGCGGCGACCGTCGCGCGGAGAGGGGGAGGGAGAGAAATTCTCGGCAGGGGCATCGTAATCGAACCCGGGGATCCGAGCTCGCGCGATCTCGAACCCGAGAAGACGCTCCACACGTTGGAAGTCCGGTTCTTCTTCCCGACCGATCAAAGTTAAGGCGTCCCCCCGTCGCTGCGCTCGTGCGGTCCGGCCGACCCGATGGATGTAGATTTCCGGTTCGTGGGGCACGTCGAAGTTCACGACGTGGCTCACCCCCTCCACGTCGATCCCTCGAGCCGCGATATCGGTCGCCACGAGCACGCGATAGTCTCCGCGTCGGAATCCCTCGAGAGAGTGCAGCCGTTGGCTTTGACTTCGATTGCCGTGGATCACGGCGGTCGGAATACCCCAGTGAGAGAGCTGCCGGGCCAATCGGTCGGCGCGGTGTTTGGTGCGCGCAAAGACGAGGACACTCGTCATGAGTTCATCCCGCAGGAGTTCCTGAAGCAAAGCGGGTTTTCGGGCAGAGGGGACGGGAAGCGCCAGATGGGAGACTCCTACAGCGGCGACCGTCGTGGGACCGACCTGGACGAGACGAGGGTCGCGCAAGAAATCGTGGGAAAGGCGAACGACTTCGGGAGGCATGGTGGCCGAGAAGAGCATGGTTTGGCGGTCGCGGGGAAGGTCCCTCAAGATCCGTCGCACATCGGGCAGGAATCCCATGTCGAGCATTCGATCGGCTTCGTCCAGCACGAGAATTTTGACGGACCGAAAGTCAACGTTTCCGCGCTGCATGTGGTCGAGCAACCGTCCGGGAGTGGCGACGATGATCTCCGCCCCTCCGCGCAATGCTCGCTCTTGGTCTCGCATGCCCACCCCGCCGTAGATGGCGGCTCCGCGCAGTCGCGTATGGCGACCGAGTTGACGCAGAAATCCCTCCGCCTGCACGGCTAGCTCTCGGGTCGGCGTCAGCACTAAGGCATGGATTCGACCCGTGGGTAGATCGAGCGTCCGTTCGAGGATCGGGAGCAGAAAGGCGGCCGTCTTGCCGGTTCCGGTCTGGGCCGTCGCGACAAGATCGTGACCGAGCACGGCATCGGGAATCGTGCGGCTTTGAATCGGCGTGGCCGATCGGTACCCCATTTCCCGAACCCCTTGTCGAAGGGATGCGTGCAAGGGCATCGTTTCGAAATCGACGGTCGTCTCGTGGGCTGTAGCGTTCGCTGGTTCGGGGTCGCTCATAGTCTGTTCGGCGCCCCGATCCGCGTTGGCGATGGGGTTCCGTCTCAACCGTTCTAGACTTCTCGAGGTTATGAGGACTCCCTTCTCGAAGTCTCTCCCTATCCCTCCCGAGGAATCGGCGAAGCACTGCCCCTTTCGGCCGCGGAGCGACACGGAGACGGCTTCACACGGCCGGCCGTGGAATCTCCCCGCGGAAGTTCCATCGTCGATTGAGCGCGTAGGCTGTAATCGTGCCGAGCAAGAATGCGACGACCTGACCCACGACCTCGGAACGATTGAGCGCGACGGATCCGGCCAGGACGATCAAGGAGATTGTGAGGGCGGCGGCTTGAATGGGTAGATAGAGCGCCAAGTGGATTCCGGAAGGGCGGTTCGACATTCCCTCGAACGCCCAAACGCGATTCCATGCGAATGTCCAAAGGGTGGTCAGGAGGAATCCGCCGAGGCTCGCGAGGATCAATCCGACAGAGTCATTGCCGGTAGTTCGAAGGATCAATACCAGCGCGCCCAAGCTGACGAATACTCCGGAAAGGCCCACGATGGCGAACTCAGGTAGGCGAAACACCTCCTCGATCGAGAGGTGCACCCGTCGTAGAGCGGCGGCGAGCCAACCGCTTCGAGCGGCCCGACGAAGCTCGGTCGCCGCGGAGGCATAGAAGATCGCGACGGCCCAGACGACCCAGAGCGAGTAGTTGAGCAGGTACGTCGGAGCGCCTCCCGAGACGCACACCGGCAATCGGTCCGCCAGCACCGAGGGGCAGAGAACCGTGGGACCGCTCCACCAGACGAACGGGGCCACGAACGCCAGGCTGACGGCGGCCGTCAAAACGGTGTTCTTCCAATCCCGACGCACTACGTAGTAGACGAGCACGATCGCATTGGCAAATTGCTTGCAACCGAGCGCGAGGTACTCGGCCCACTTTTGTCGACCCGCACCGATTCCGACAAACGCGAGCGTCATCAGCAAGAGGACCGGAAAATCGTTGTAGCCGCTCGCCGCCATGAGCGCGAAGTAGGGCTGCGCGAGCCAAACTCCGATATCGAATCGATTCCGGACGACGAGCACCATCAAGGCCCACATCGTCACGGCGAACCACTTGTAGTCGAGCCCCGGAAATTGCAGGAACATCAACAACGGCAGATAGAGATAGACCGATTCGGAGTGCAGCGTTTGACCGTACTGCTGATAATTGAAAATCAACGGATACGTGTACGGATCGTGATGGGCGAGGAGCACCGAAACGAATCGAGGGGTCGTATACGGTTCGTCGGTGAGGCCGTTCCCGGCCCCGGTCAGAATCGAGACGATTGCGAAGCCAATGCCGGCCGCGAGGAGGAAGTAGAGGAAACTCGCGTGTCGCCGTACCCCAATCACCCGGACGGTGAGCGGGAACATGAGGGCAAAGCCGGCGAGCGCAATCTCGGCCGGGCCGTTAAACCGGCTGGGGTCGACCCACAGGGCGGTAATGACGGCGAACGCCGGAAGCGCTCCCGCGACCCAAGCTCCGGCGTAGCGAGCGTAGGTGCGAGCGTTCGATCCCAGAGGGAGGGCGATCGAACGACGGTCCGCGCCCTCAGGAACCATCCGGGAAGGACCACCGCGCGTGCCCAGCGCGGATGTCCATATTAGCCCGTGGCCCGGTCGAAGCGGCGCAACGTGCGCGCGGCGTGCTCGACGACCCGACTACGGCTGCTTCTTGAGCGCTTGGACGAGTTTCCCGACGACCTGTTGAGCGTCTCCGTAGAGCATCCGGCAGTTGTCCTTGTAAAAGAGATCGTTCTCGATGCCCGCGAATCCCTTCCCCTGACCGCGTTTGATCACGATGACGTTCTTCGCCTGGTCGACGTCGAGGATCGGCATGCCTTGCAACGCACTCCCTGCTCGACGGGCGGCCGGATTGACCACGTCGTTGGCCCCAATCACGAGGACGACGTCGGTGGTGGCAAATTCCGGATTGATCTCCTCTCGATCGAACAGCTTGTCGTAGGAGATCCCGGCCTCCGCCAACAGCACGTTCATGTGGCCCGGCATTCGGCCCGCGACTGGGTGAATGGCGAACTTGACCGCCACCCCTCTCGCTTCCAACACGTCGGTGAGTTCCTTCACCTTCTGCTGCGCCTGGGCGACCGCCATTCCGTACCCCGGGGCGATGATCACCTGGTTCGCATACTCCATCAGGACCGCCGCATCCTCCACTTCGATCGGCTTGAGTGCGCCGGCGATCGGTCCGCCCTCCTCTTCCGTCGCCCCAAAGGCGCCGAAGATCACGCTTCCCACGGAACGGTTCATGGCTCGAGCCATCAGGATGGTGAGTAGCGAACCTGCGGCCCCGACGAGGGTGCCGGCGATCACCATCGCATATCCGGCGTCTCCGAGAGGACCGTTCACGAGGGCGAATCCGTCGAGCGCTACGGCCACTCCGGTGAGGGCATTGAACAGGCTGATCACGACCGGCATGTCGGCGCCCCCGATCGGAAGGGTCAGAAGCACTCCGAAGAGCAGCATCAAGAGAAAGAATGGGAGGAGCCAGAGGGCGTGGGTCTGGATCACGGCCCATACCCCGAATCCGAGTCCCACCAACAGCACCGCGATATTGGTCGGTTGCTGGGCGGGATAGACGATCGGTTTCGAACGGAGCCACCCCTGCAGCTTGAGGAACGCAATAATGCTCCCCGCGATCGAAATCGACCCGATGACGGCGCCGGCCACGCTCAACGACGCGGTCGTCGTATCGCCGAGCCCCGCCAGCAGCTCGATCGCGGCGATCGCCGCCGCCGCTCCGCCTCCCATGCCGTTGAAGATCGCGACCATCTGGGGCATCGCGGTCATCTTGACGACCCGGGCCCAGTAGAAACCGGCGCCGCCTCCGATGATGACCCCGAGGGCAATCAGCGCAAAATTCGAAAGTCCCGGCGTGAAGATCGTGACGACCGCGGCGACGAGCATCGCGATCCCCGCATACACGATCCCCCGACGGGCGGTTTCGGGAGAGCTCAGCGCTTTGAGGCCGAGGATGAAGGCGATGACGGCGACCACGTAGATCGCATCGATGATCGGCCCGATCCAGGCGTTCATGTCGGACCCCCCTTCTTCTTCGAGCGGTCGAACATGGCGAGTATCCGCTCCGTGACGACGTATCCGCCCGTCACATTCATCGCGCCCATGATCACGGCCACCAGGCCGATCGCTTGCTCGAGCGGGGTCGTGGCAAATCCCAACGCGACGATCGCTCCGACCAGTACGATACCGTGAATGAAATTCGATCCGGACATGAGGGGCGTGTGCAAGAGCACGGGCACGCGCCCGATGACCTCGTAACCCGTGAATGCGGCGAGAATCGCGATGAAGAGGGCCGTCCAGATATCCGCGGCCACTTACTTCGCTCCCGCTAGTTGTTCCCTGGTCGCGGGATGGCGAACCTCTCCGCGATCGGTGAGCAGGCTCGCCGCGAGAATCTCATCGGTATAGTCAGCCACGAGCTGCCCGGGGGGGAGTATGAGCAGTCCCAGGAACGCCTCGAGATTTTTCGAATACATTTGGCTCGCATGGAACGGGAGCTCGCTGGGGAGGTTGAGTGGCCCAGTGATCGTGACCCCGCTCGCCTGGATCGTCTCGCCCCCTCGAGTCAGTTCGCAGTTCCCACCGGATTCGGCCGCGAGGTCGACAATAACCGCACCCAGCCGCATGTGGGAAACCATCTCGCGACTGACCAGCAACGGAGCTTTGCGACCCGGCACGTTGGCGGTCGTGATCACAACGTCGGCGTCGGCGACCGCTTTCGCGACCATCTGACGCTCTTGCGCCTTTTCATCGTCCGTCAGCTCTCGGGCATAGCCCCCGCTTCCCTCGGCGTTGATCTGGAGTTCGAGGAACTTCGCGCCCAGACTGCGGACCTGCTCTCCCGCCGCTCGTCGCACGTCGTACGCCTCGACGATCGCCCCCAAACGACGCGCGGTCGCGATCGCCATGAGCCCCGCCACGCCGGCGCCGAGAATGAGGATCTTCGCGGGACGGATCGTGCCGGCGGCCGTCGTCAACATCGGCAGGAATTTTGGACATAGCTCCGCACCCGTGAGCGCCGCCCGATACCCCGCTACGGTGGCCTGAGACGAAAGCACGTCCATGCTTTGCGCTCGGGTGATCCGGGGCAGGAACTCGAGCGCGAAGCTGGTCACCTGCGCGTCGCGGAGGACCCGGACTCGGTCGAGGTTGCGGGAGGCGTTCATCAATCCGATCACGATCGTCCCCGGGGCCATCCATCCGATCTCTTCCGGGGTGGGAATCTGAACCTTCAGTACGATCCGACTTTCTCCCCAGAG
Organism: uncultured Thermoplasmata archaeon; assembly: GCA_963749195.1. Lineage (GTDB taxonomy): Archaea > Thermoplasmatota > Thermoplasmata > Lutacidiplasmatales > UBA184 > Lutacidiplasma. Next base: position 435,139 of record CAVVLX010000007.1, on the reverse strand, counting down.
CGCCTTTCGATCGCTTTCGATCGACGCACCGGCTGCTTGGTACGCCTCGTTTGGGTATCGGCTAGCAAGCCCCGCCCCAGCCTCCACGCGCACTTCCACTCCGGATTTAACGAGCTTCGCCACGACCTCGGGGACGAGCGATACCCGCGCTTCACCAGGGGCAGCTTCCTTTGGAACGGCGATCCGCACGGCCATGGACGTACGCTTCGGTGCAATCGGGAGAGATTATACGGTTGCCGTCTCGGGCCGGCTCTTGAAGCGCGTCGAGCCCTCTGGAATCCCCTGACTGCTCGGGACGCGTAGCATTCCTTCCGGGTGTGACCCCCGGCCTCGACGGGAGAAGCTGCAACCCGCTCGATAGGCGCCCGTTGGTCGCGGCAGCTAGGGGGCTCGAACCGGCGGGAGAACGTCGGAACCTTGATTTGGCAATCCCACCTCGATCCTCCGGTGCCTCCGATCGCGTTGCTCGGCTCCCGTCAGAAGGAACGACGCCTTCGATTCTTCGATCGGATCGTACAGGGCGACGCACGCGAGATCCTCGTGGGACTTCCTCGGGAGAGCGTCCACTTGGCGATCACCTCCCCGCCCTACAATCTCGGCATGCCCTACGCCGGTTACTCGGACGACCGGACCCACGCCGAGTACCGGGCCTGGCTACGAACGATCTGGTCGGAGCTGTTTCCCGTGCTGGTCCCGGGCGGCCGATTCGCCCTCAATGTGGCGCCGACCTCGATCAAGGATTTTCGGCCGATTCACCACGAGCTGACGCGCGACCTTCAGGATCTGGGCTTCATCATGCGGACGGAGATCATCTGGTACAAGCAGACCATGGGTCGACGCACCGCCTGGGGAAGCTGGCGGAGCCCCTCCAATCCGCACGTAGTTCCTTCGTGGGAATACGTCCTCGTATTCTCCAAGGGTCAGTGGAAATTGCCAGGCGACCGGGCCGCGGTCGATATCACGGCGAAGGAGTTCGAAACGTTCTCGGATGGATTCTGGGCGATCCCACCGGAACGTCGCCGAAAGGGTCACCCGGCACCGTTCCCCGAACCGCTCATCGAGCGAATCGTCAAATTCTACAGTTATCGAGGGAACGTGGTGCTCGATATGTTCGGGGGGACCGGCACGGTCGCCGCCGTCGCGCGGCGTCTCGGCCGTCACTACCTTCACATCGATTCTTCGGAGGAATATTGTTCCGTGGCGCGGGACCGGGTCAATCGCGCGCTTCCTCCAGCGGGAAGCTACATACCTCCACCGCGACGGCGAGAACGATCTCCACGCTCCTCGATTCGCGCCCGGGAATCTCCGGCCTAAGAGCCGACCGAGGGGTGGGTCGGCGTGCATCTTTCCCGCGGCACCGACCGAGTCGCTCGAGCGACGGTGATCGTCAGTTTCGGCTTCTTCTCCTTAGCCCTCACCCTCGCCACCTTTCTGCTTTCTACTCCGCTTTCCGGTACCCTCGTCCTTCTCACCGTACTCGGCACCTTCGCCGTAGCGTATCGTTGGGACCTGCACCGAGACTCCGGATTTCTAGCCATCTGGGTCGGCATCTCCCTCGGAATCGGGCTGTTCTCGGTCGTGAGCGGGGTCGGCAACGGTCTCACCGACGAACCGTATTTCATGCCGGCATTCGTCCAGCTCTGGCCGAATCTCTACGGCTCGTCGCTCCACCTTACCTATACTCAGATGGGGAGCGGGGTACACTTCTCGAGTTCCTACTACGTCTACCTACCCTTGCTCTCCTTGGCTTGGGTTCCGGGACTCGATTATCGGTGGCTCTGTCTCGGGGCATGGCTCGCGACGACCTACGCGGTCCGGAAAATCGGAGTCAGTGTGATGATCCTCGGAAGCCCGTGGATCGCCTTGCTGGCGGCCAATGGGTTTAACGACTATATTCCCATCCTCGTGCTAACCCTCACATTCGTCACTCTTCAGGGTTGGAACTCGAAAGTCGCCGAGATCGTGGCTCTCGGCTTGAAGCAATTCGCGAACGTCATTGTGGTATTCTATCATGCGTGGAATCGCCAATGGAGGGATGCCTTGGTCGCGCTCGTCGTGACCGCTGCCTTCCTTGCCCCCTTTGCGCTCCTGTCGCCGGGAGGGGTCTGGTGCCACGCAATCCTGGTCCAGAGCCGACCCTGTCAAGGCTTCGCGACGGGCTTCTATTCCGGTGGGGCTATCCTGAGCCACATCAACTACGTACTGTATCCGTTGTGGGTCGTGGCCATCTTTGGGCCGCGCTATGTCACGACCATTCGGGGATCCTCCTATGCGTCGACCCGATCCGAGGCGACCGAACTGCTCGCAAGAAGATTCCACCGCTCCGCGCCACAGATTCCGGAATCCCTCGTGATCCTCCTGGTTCCCCTGCTGCGAGCTCGAAATCGGTTGGCGCGCCACCGCGCTCCAGGGTCCCGACCTCCCGCGCAGCGGAGGGAGGCTTCGTGACTCGTCTCCCCCGGGACGCTGAAGATCGGAGGTTCACCGCGCTTCGGACAAGTCATTCCGCGGCGTCACTCATTCGGAGGTTCCCCTCTCTGAACGAACATTTAAGGTCGCAATCGCCCAACACGTTTTGAGGATCCCCCCGGAGAAACCTCTCGTGTCCCGTTCTGCTCGCACGAAGCGAACCGTTGCCGGCGCGGTTGTTCTCATCGGCGTGATTCTTCTCATCAGTTCTCTGTTTCTCGGTTGGTGGTCCTACCAGATCTCAGCCTTCGGCGACTCGGACACGGCTACGTTTGGTCTTCCGACGACATCGCCTCAGGTATCGATTTCGTGTTCCGGGCCGGATGCCGCCTGCCCCTCGTCCGAGACCTACTCCTCGTACCAGGCGACGAACACTGGCAATCTGTATGCCTCGGTACAATACCTTCTCCTCGGAGGTTTGGCGCTCGGGGTCGTCGGGGCGATCGTGTCGTTGCTCTCGCGGGGCCGTCAGCGATTGGTGCAACCGGCCCTGATTCTCATCATATTAGCCCTCATCGTGGCCCTGCTCGCGCCGATCCACCTTCTGCTCGCCCAACCCGGGGCGATCGCTCAAGATTACTCCACCTCCGGCAACGGCAACCTCGGCGGGGGATCGAACGGAACGAGTCCCGCCAATTCGTTCTGGGGGTCCACCTCGGGTTCGGGGGCCACGGCTACATGGGGACCATCCCCGGGGTGGTATCTCGCGGTAGTCGGGGGAGTGATCTTGATTGGCGGATTCGCGTTGCTCTTTTCCGGACGAAAGCCGGAATCCATGAATTGGAATTGGACCGCGCCGCCCGAAGTCGCGTCGGGAGGCCCCGCCGGGGGACCGACGCGGCCCCAGTAATCTTTCCCCTCGTCCTCGCGCTCGTGGCTCGATGGGAAGCGGCGCCCGCCCGTGGACGGGGCTCACGAAGGCGAGGGATATTCCAAGCCGGAGAACGCCTGGCGAGCGCCCCCAACCCCCGCCGGCGACCGAACCCCCGGACCGAGAAGGCGTTCGGTGAGCTCGCGGACCGCGAACTCGAGGAGAGGTTCGAGATTGACGGTATCCGCGCGATTGTACTTGATTAGCCGATCGAGCGCCGCGGTTTGACCCGCGCGAAACTCTTCCCAAAGCCGCACCGCGTCCAGCCCCCGAATCCCTTCGACTCCGGAGCGACCCCCGATCCCCAGTCGTTCCTCAATCCGCTTGAGTCCACCGGAAAGTCCCAGGCGGTAGAGCACGAACCGCAGGTCGATGTGCGCGACCGGAACCACGAGATGCGGAAACCTCGTTTCGAGGAAAGGTACGTCGAACAATCGGCCGTTGAACGAGACGAGGAGCTGGAATCGGCGAAGCCAAGCCGGCAATTCTTCGAGGTCATCGTCGGCGACGAACGTCCGGGTCGATCCGCTGCCGTGGACCGTGACGACCGTGACGATCCCGGCAAACGGGGAGAGTCCGGTGGTCTCAATATCGAGAAAAGCCGTCGAGTCTCGGAAGGACGGATACAACCGCCAGAGTTCGCCCATTGGAAGTCGATGGGCAAACCAACCGGCGTCGCGCTCCGCGAGGGCTTGCTCGCTCCGGGTGAGGTCTCGAAGGAGCCGGCGACGCCGCTCCTCCGAGAGGTTCGGAATCTGCGCCGCGGTCGCGAGATCGCGCCAATCGAGGACTCCGCGACGCCACAGCTGTGCTTCCGTCGCCGGTCCGATCGTATCCAAGTGGAGGAAGGTGGACCGGAGCACGCGACCCCGACCCCGTGGCCTCTTTTAACATTCTGGCCGACGCGACGCTACGGACGGGGATCGGCCGCATCGACGGGAAGGGGGCCGAGCGGCGCGATCTTCTCTTTGACCGCCTTCCAGAAAGAAGGCACTTCACTCCGGGGGAGGCGTCGATCGTATACGGGGGCGCGGTACTCCGCTTCGAGGATCATCGGGTCGTCGGCGTCCCAGACGAGTCGAAGCACCCAATCGCCTCGTTCTTCCTCGAAGGCAAACACCCTTTTGCGTGGGTCGGTCGGGACCGGATTCCGCACCAGGAGATCGAGGGGCGGCTCCAAGGGGGGCGGTGGGCCCCCCATCAATGCGACCGGGATCTCCGGGGGCGGCAACCTCAGTCGAATCCACCCCACGACCGGCCAATGACTTCGGGAGACGCCGAGCGACGGCACGATTCCCAAGTACCGGACGAACACTAAACATCGGTGGAAGTGGAAACCCTCCCGAGATCGGAGCGCCGCTCCCAGGGAATCGAGCACGCCGTTCAGGTCAATCGAAAGACGGGGGCAGTGTTGAGAAGCCGCGAAGCCCGCTGCTCTCGAACGAGCTGGATCGCCACCAACACCATCAACACGCCCATCAATCCGCCGAGCAGCTGGGTCGGCCAGTAGACCGGCGGGGCTGCGTTGAAGTAGAGTGGGATCGCGACCGAACTGTTCAACGCTCCGATCGCCCCGAGGAGAAAGAGCCAGCGACAGTACCGCGTGCCGAGGACGGCGAGCGGGATCAACCAGGCGAGAAAGTTGAACGGAAGTCGGGGAATCACCAGGCAGACGACGAGGGTGACGAGAGCCATCGCCGGCAGGGTCGGCCAGCGTCGAAGATAGACGAAGGCGATGGATCCGAACAATGCGAGCCCCTGGAGAACGGCAAGAATCTCGACGGGCGGGAACCAACCCGTTCCGATCAGCAATCCGAATTCATTGACGCTGAGGTCATGCCGACCGAGTTGGCCAAAGAAGACCGTCGACAGGAAGACCGGCCCCCAGATCGCCCAGCTGATCGTGCTCCCTCCGACGAAGCCGACCCACGTGAAAAGCAACTCTCGATTGCGCGAAGGGCCGAAGCCCCCCGTGGCGCCGAGGAACGGGAAGAGGGAAGGGAATTTCATCGTCGACAGGAACCCCGCTACGAGACCGCTCCCAGTTCGACCGCGCGCGGCCAGCCAGATAGGCAAAAGCACCGCGACCGCTCCGAAGGCGCTGTTCGCCCCTTCGATCTGGCCGATCACGAGGGGAACGAACAGACCCGAGGTTGCGACGAACAGCGTGGTGAACCGACGTTCCGCCCCGCTCAGGAACCAGGTCAACGGGATCAGGGTCAGCGCGGAGAACTCCCAGACGATCCAGATCCCGGGGCGCCCCCCCACGCTGCCCCACGCGTTCAGCAGGATCCCAGCGGCTCCGATGGGAATGGGGATGAGGACTCCACATCGAGACAGTTGGAACGGGTCCGCGCCGCGCCAGAGCGCTTGACCCTGGTAGAGAAACGAACCCGTATCGTCACTGGAGTTCGGACAGCCGGCGACCGGGGCGGATTGAACGAACGCGGCGAGCAGAAAGATCACGCCGACCACGCACATCAGGAGGCGCCAGTCCAGCCATCGATCGAGCACTCCGCGCCATCGGCGGTCGATCCAGTCGCGAAGCGGTTGCGCGCGAGGCCAAGTGTACAGGATCAGGAGAAAGCTCAGGGCGGTGGCGACGAGCTCCGGCCAGGCGTCGTGGAGCGTGGCGACGGGCACGGGTCGGCCAAGGTGTTCGAATACGAAGAGTTTGAGCGTTCCTCGGGAGGGTCCGAAGGGATCGGCGGAACGCGCCGACGTAGGATCCCCGCCGGGTAGGAGAATCGAGCCCGCCGGCTCGTCCCCCGAAGTTCCGGGGTTTTTCACACGCGTTCTGTTTAACTGTCAAGCGCAGTCAGCTTACGTAGCTGCGGACGTTAGTGGCCGCGGGCTGAGCGGATCGCCCGAAGGCTTTCCGCGTACACCCCGGCTCTATCGAACTCGTCTTTTACGAATGTCCTTAAAGGTCTCTCTTTTTCGAGGGGGTTTCGGGCTTAGATGCTTTCAGCCCTTATCCCGTAGCGCGTGGCTGCTCAGCGATGCCTTGCCAGACAACTGATGGACTAGAGGCGCCGATTCCCCGTTCCTCTCGTACTGTGGGAACCTTCTCGTCAGAGACCCGGGCACTTCCGCCAAAAAGTAACACACCTGTCTCGCGACGGTGTAAACCCAGCTCACGATCCCTTTTAATGGGCGAACAACCCCACCCTTGGTAGCTGCTGCACCACCAGGATAGGCAGAACCGACATCGAAGTAGCAAGCCTCCAGGTCGATAGGGACTCTTGCTGGAGACAACTCAGTTATCCCCGGGGTAACTTTTCTCTTATCAATGGCCCCTACAGGGGAGGCACATTGGTTCGCTAGGCCCTGCTTTCGCATCGGGAATCCTCGTTAGGCAGATTCCCGTCAAGCCGGCTTTTGCCCTTGCACTCTACGGTGGATTCCTGACCCACCTGAGCCGACCTTTGGGGGCCCTTGTTACATTTTGGAGGGCGTGGCGCCCCACCCAAACTGCCTACCTACGGGTGTCCCCCTTACGGGGTGAGCGATACAAACCCGAAAGGGCGGTGTTTCATTGATCTCTCGGAACGGACCTAGCGGCCCGCCCTGATAACGAGTCCCGCCTACGCTACACATTCGAATTCGTACCACAACCGCAGGCTGCAGTAAAGCTCCACGGGGTCTTCACTTTCAGACGGAAGACATTGGACTGCTCGCCAATGAGTCAGTTTCGCCGGCTTCCGAGCGGGGACAGTAGAGCTCTCGTTGGTCCTTCATGCAAGTCGCCAATTAAGCGACAAGGTATTACGCTACCTTAAGAGGGTCATAGTTACCCCCGCCGTTTATCGGTCCTTCGTCCCGTTGTACCGGGCTTTCAGATACCGACACTGGGCAGGATTCAGCGGCCATACACAACTTTTCAGTCTCGCGGCCACCTATGTTTTTATTAAACAGTCGGAGCTCCCCGGTCACTGCGACCAGACCTCCTCAGGTCTGGCACCCCTTCTCCCGAAGTTACGGGGCTAATTTGCCGAATTCCCTCGCTCGAATTCTCGCCGACACGCCTTAGGCTTCTCACCTAGGGGCACCTGTGTCAGTTCTCGGTACGAGCCCAAGTTGCCGTCCTCGACTTTTCACGGACCACCTGCATCGGAAGAAGTCGCCTCGCGGCGACCCGATCTCCCCTTCCCCCGGTTCTCACCATGACGGTACTTCCCGGGGCGACGAGGAAGAGATGGCTTGGCGTATGGCCACTCTTCCTAGCAGCTGGTTTCCTCGAGGACGCTTTAACCTTGGGGTCACAGAATATTAACTGTGTTTCCTTTCGCGAGTGCCGATTAAGGACTCACTTAGGCTCGACTAACCCACGGCGGATGATCGTTGCCGTGGAACCCTGGCCCCTGCGGCGGACGGGATTCTCACCCGTCTTTGCTGCTACTCCTCCCAGGATTTTCGATGGAACCCGGTCCATAGGAACTCACGCCCCTACTTCTACCCGAGCACCACGCCTCCTTACACGATTACCGCTACGGCGGCACGCCCGCATATCGGGGGCCGGTTTAGCCCCGTCCATTTTCGGTGCCCATGCCCTCGACTGGTGAGCTGTTACGCACTCTTTGAAGGATGGCTGCTTCTGAGCCCACCTCCCAGTTGTCTTCGAACACGGACGCCCTTTGCATAACACTTAACCGGCACTTGGGGCCCTTAATGCGGGGCTGGGTTGCATTCCCTTTCGCACGGCGGGCTTACCCCTGCCGCGCTCACTCCCGGCGTCTACGTTGCACGGGACTTCGGAGTTCGACAACAGGCCGAGACCTTTCGGTCCCGCTTCCCGTAATCGGTGCTCTACATCCCGCGCGGACTCGGCCGAGACCTACCTGCGAGTAGTTTCAGGAGGAACCAGCTATTCCCAGTCTAGATTGGCCTTTCACCCCTAAGCACAGGTCATCCGAGTGATTTGCACGTCAACATCGGTTCGGTCCTCCACCTATCTTTCGACAGGCTTCAACCTACCCACGCTTAGATCGATTGGCTTCGGGTATTCCACCTATGACTTCGGGCGAGCACACCCCGTCCCTCGCCCCTTGCGGGGTTGCGGACTGTCGGTTTCCCTGCGGCTTGGGCCGTTGAGGGCCTTAGCCTCGCCATAGATCGAAACTCCCTGGCCCGTTATTCAAAACGGACGCATGGATCCTGTGTCCACGGTCTTGCGACCGCTTCGTTCCTTGGGGACCTCATGCGGCTTATCGTCAGCTGGTTTCAGGCTCTTTTCACCTCCCTTCCGAGGTACTTTTCAGCGTTCGTTCACACTACTAATGCACTATCGGTCTCGGGACGTATTTAGGATCGGAAGTCTGTACCTCCCGGCTTCCCGCGCGATATCCAACGCACGGTACTCAGGATCCCTCCAATCTCGCCTCTTCCGTTCGTCTACGGGACTTTCACCCTCTGCGGTCCGCCGTTCCAGGCACGTTAGACTTGGGAAGCTTGCGAGTGCGGAGGTCCACTACTCCACATCTCCCCATCCTCACCGGATGGGGATTCGGTTTGTCCTTTGCCGTGTTCGATCGCCTTTACTAACGGCATCTCATTTGATTTCTTGTCCTCCCCCTACTAGAATGCTTTACTTCGGGGGGTTCCCTTTCCTTGCGGAATGTCCCTTACGGGACCGGAGTTCCGATTCGGTGATCGGTGGATCACAGGTTCCTTGCGCCTACCCACCGCTTATCGCAGCTTGGCACGACCTTCATCGGCGCCCGAGCCTAGCCATTCCCCAGCTGACAGGAGTCAGCTACACTGATTGCACTTGACAAGCGTCCAGAACGCGTGTGATGGCGTCATCGGTCCGCCGTCGAGCGACAGCGGACCTTGCGCCCTTCCCCGGCGAGGCCCCGGCCTCTACGGGTGCATGACCGCCCAATCGGAGTTTCCGCGGCGCGGCTGAGTTGGAACTGGGACTTTCTATTTAACAACTGCGAAGGACCTCTGCAGCAGCGTCCACGGCACCTCACTCTCGAGGAAGCGCGAGCCCGTGCGTCCGCAGGTGAGACCCCTCGTATCGAGCCGCGGCGAATCGACAGAGCCCTTCCGCGTTCGGTTCGCATCCGGCACAATTTCGCTCTGCTGGAACCGGAGGGCGAACCGCGTCCGTTCGAATCTGCACGAGCGCTTGCTTCAACCAGTGCTCTTCCGCTTCCCCGTACGGAATCTCGACCCAGCCTTCTCGCTGCCCGTCGCTCGCCACATCCCCATACCAGATGACTCCCGCGGACGGACGTTGTCCGAAGGCCACGTGCACGAGACGACATTCCGCGATTGCTTGCAGCGTGTCGAAGGTCCGGCCATGCGTTTCGTGATAGCCGACAAACAGATGCGTCGATTTGTACTCGACCGGGACGATGTCTCGGTCCCCTCGTCGGATGATGAGATCGGGACGACCGCTGAGCCCCCATTCGGGGTCTATCAGCGTGGCTCCTCGACCCGAGAATCGTGCGTCGAGATGAACCCGATCCGTCGGGAACAGCATCGGGAGCCCTTCCTCGGAAGCGTCCTGGTAGACCAAAAGATCGTGGAGACCGACATCGAGGGGGCCTTCGTTGACCGAGAGATGACCCAAGGGCGGAGAGAAGAGCGGGGAGTGACGAAGGGGGATCACATCCAGTGGAGTACGGGGGAGGATCGCCTGGCCGGAAGCGACCGATTGATGATGCGCCCGAACGAGTTCCATCTCGTGAGGGCACCGGAAATACGTGACGAGGTCATGCGGCGTGAGATGTTCCACCGGCAGCTGGGTCGCCACGGCACTCATCGGGCTCCGCTGGGAGGGCAGGGGGGTAAGAAGCTACGCTTCCAGACGCCGACCCGGCTCAACGGTCGGCTGCGGCCTTCCGGACCCGGTCGCGATCCGAAACGGAGAGGCCGGAATCGGTGAGGAGACGTTCCAGCAATGATCGATTCGGCCCAAGCGCCTTTAGTCGGTCCGCGATCCGATTGAATCGCTCCCAGTCGTTTCGTTTCGCGCTACGGACCAGGGAAAATTCTAGACGACTCACCTGAATCTCTCGACCGCCTTCGAGCTCCACTTTCTCGACCGGAGGATTCTCCGCCAGTCGGGGACCTTCGGGCGCGAAGAGGGAAGACTCCGGATCCTCCCCCCGGGGAGCCGCCCATTCCACGCGCATTCCCGAAGCCAGGGAGCCGATGAAAGCGCGAGCCCCGATCACCGCCTGCGTGCCGGCTTCCCCGGTCAAAGCCACCGGCTCAATGAGATACTCTTTCAGCAGCTCTCCGATGCGCCGGACTCCCGCCTCCGTGGTCCCGAGGTCGATATCTCGAGGCTGCAACCGCACCCCTTGCAGTCGGGCGGAGACCGATCCCATGATGTACAGGGGGATTCCGTCGGACCGGAGGGGCGATTCAATCCGGTCGAGCAGTTCTTTGAGGGCGGATTCGAACGGAATCGGCGCTCCGGCGTAGAGTTGATCGAGCGTCGCTTGAAGGACAAACCGATGTCGATTGTACGTCGCGCGAACGGTCGCTGTCTCCGTCGCGGGGAGAGCGAACCGACGATGCCAACAACGCGACCCTCCAAACTGGCAGGCGACGCGGGGATGCACGAAGCCGATCGAATCGAGTGGCCCGATGGGAGGACCGTTGGCGTCGAGTCCTCCAACCTGGGCATGGTACGTGAACCAGGACTCGGGTTCCCGGTCGATCGATAGCTGGTGGAGGTAGCCCGCCCCCAGGTCCGGGCCGGAAAGCAGGTCACTGGTCATGTCCATCGAATCGGTCTCGGCGAGGGGACGGACGAACCCACCTTTTCGATGGGCCGACTCGGCCATGTGGCCGCCCTTGCGGGCCCTCCTCCACTGGCGCAGCGGGGGAGATCGCGCCGGGGCCGGTCATCCTCCTTGAATCGAGTGAAGAATATCGACCTCGTCGCGGACCCCGAGCGGTGTATCCATTCCCTGCAGCGATTCGATCTGGTTGCCGTTGACAAAAATGCGCACGAAACGGCGCAGTGCCCCCGTTTCATCTCGGATCCGGAATTGAAGGCGGGGATAGGTCGCCTCCAACTCCAGCAGCATCGCGTGGACACTGGATGACTCGGACGTCACCGTTTGGCGGGGAATGAAGTCGCGCAACATCGGGTCCAAGCGGATCGTCGCCATACTCGCAGCCGGAGACGGCACTCCCTCAATATACGGCTGGCGGGTCGGCGGAACTCCTCATCGGGTGAGGGCCGAAATCTGGGCTGGCAATGGGATGTCGCCCACTCGCGTCCCGACCAATCCTTGTCCCGCTTGGGCGTGGAGATATTGATTGTTCTCGAGATTCCGCCACGTCTTCGTCGCGGCGTCGAAGGGTTCGCTTCCCACGACGACGTGTTTCGAATCGGCCGAGTAGGTCATCTGATAGTACGGGCGGGTCGAGTCGAGTAGCCCGGTTCCGTGGTCGCCGATCGAGCTGCAGAAGGCCCATAGTTCGGTCGGCCCGGTGGAGATCAGCACGTTCAATCCCGAGTACGGTCCGCTCTTCGGACGTCCATGCTCGTTCCACACCTGGGTCAGATCCTCCACGGTCCGCACGTACGCTTGGAGAGGATCGCGACTCTCCTCGATGTGACGAACCAGGAGCCAGAATAGGACTTCGCTGTCGTTGACGCCTTGGACCATCGGCTCCATGGCGCCGAGGAGCGGTCGAGTTTCCCGAGGTAGGGGAATCATGCCATTATGCGCGAAGAGGTAGCCCTCGTACTGGAAGGGTTGACTATTCTCGACCGCGATCAAACGATCGTGAGGGAGATTCATCGGATTGCTCGCGTGCCGCAAGTGCCCGAGCACCACCGATCCCGAGGCATCCTTGGCGGCCTTGGTAAAGCGGTCCTTTTCGGCCAGATCGGAAGCTCCCCGGACGCCTTTCACTACATGGGGCCGGTGCCGACGGTCGTACCACGCAACGCCCCATCCATCGCGTTGAGCGGTCTCGGGAGTTACATCGGCCTGTCGCAGCAGCGATCGCTCGGAGGTGAGCAGCCAGGGTTCCGCCGGGATGATCGGGTCCGCAATCAGGCCGAACAATCGACACATTGGAGGTAGATAGTAGTCCACCCTAGATAAGGGATGACGTGGCCCAGGAGAAGATTTCGGCCGGACCAGCAAAGCCTTTTACACACCTCGGAGTACATCTATTCGGAAGGTCCCCTATGGTTCAGGTAGAAGTCACCCCGCAGGCTCGGGACCAGGTGCTCAAGATCATGAGCCGTCAAGGAAAGGACGGCACCGCGCTCCGACTGTTCGTTCAGGGAGGCGGTTGCTCAGGCTTGACCTACGGCATGACGTTCGACAAAGCCGAATCCGGCGATGAGGTGGCATACCACGATGCCAACCTCACAGTCGTCGTCGATCGCTCGAGCGCTCCGCTGCTCGAAGGGATCAAGGTCGATTTCTTGATGGGACTCGACGCTTCGGGGTTTAAAATCTACAATCCGAACGCGAAGGAAACCTGCTCCTGTGGGAAATCCTTCTCGGCCTAGGCTGCCCTACTTGCGGTCTTCTCCCGAGCGGCCGTTATATACCGCCTCCCCGTTCGTACCTTGGGGTTGTTGAAGGAGGGCCCCGACTATGAGTATTCAGATCGAAGTTTCACCAGAAGCCCAATCCCAGGTTCGGGAGCTCATCAAGAGTCAGGCACCCGGTACGGCGGTTCGCGTGTTCCTTCAGGAAAGCGGGGGCGGCTGTGGCGGAGGCGACGCCTGCGGATGCGGCGGGGAAGCCACGTCGGGACCATCGTTCGGAATGTCCTTCGACCGACCCCGAAACGGCGATGAAGTGGTCAAAGTCGACGGCTTCGCGCTGGTCGCCGACCCATCGACCGCGTCCCAATTGGACGGCGCTCGCATCGACTACGTCCAGGAACTCGAACAGACCGGCTTCAAGATCGTCTCGCCCCAGCGTCCAGAACCCGCTGCTCCGATCGGGAGCGGATGCGGCTGCGGCGCCGGGGGCGGCGGCTGTTGCTGAGTCTCCTGTTCCAACCCCTTCCGTTCTGTACCACCTTATCGCGGATCGCCGCCGTTCGCGGATTGACCCCGCGCCCATCGAGCGAAACTACGCAGTGGTTGGGTGACCCTTCCCCGGGCCAGATCGCAGGTGCGGAGGGGTGCGATCGTAGGTTCGTTTGGCCAGCAATCGACGTGCGGCGGCTGGTGCAACTACGTAGGCGAGGGCGTGCATCTGGATTCCCCATGTACGCAAGCTGGCCCGTGGGATTCGGGGGGTGCGTCGGACAAACCGATAGTACCCGGCGGCAAAGTGGAGGACCTGGCGTCGGGGGGCGGCCTGTCGGATCGCCGCTTCGATCGACCGCACGTGCAGCTCCCAGCGTCGCTTGACCTCCAATTCGTTCAGCCACTCGGCGAAACCCGGGTGACCGGAGGATCGATACGCTTCGGAAATCCGTTCCATCGACGCGACGATCTGTTGCAGATTATCGATCTCGCGCGTGACGTTTCCCGGATGGTCCCGGAAGCGGGTCAATCGTTGGTCATCCAGGTATAGCCCATAGGGCGCGAGGATCGCCGCCAAGAAGAGGGCCTCATCGTCCTGATGCGTTTCGACGAATCGTACCGCCAAGGCCCCGGTCAGGAGCTCGCGTCGGACCACGATCGCGCTCGCGTTGAATGCCGCAAACGTGCGCCGAAGCTCAGGCACTCGGGCATCCTTCTCCGCGGATTGAATTTCGAGCGGACCCGTCCGGTCGAACTCTGCGTCCAAGAACAGCCGGCTCCACTCGGTCCGGGGCACCGCCCGTCCTTCGGAATCGATCGCCGAGATACGGTTTCGATAATACCCCAGCCATGGGCGTTCGCGGAAAATGGAGACGACGTGCGCGAGGCGTTCGGGTTCGAACAGGTCGTCGTCATTCAAGATCGCGACCAGCGGAGCCCGCGTGCGTTCGATCGCATTGAGTAACCATCGCCCGATTCGAGGCTCGCGATCGTTGATGGAAGGGATCCGGCGCTCCTCGAGGAACCGGTCGATTTCCGGATTCTCGAATCCCTTGGTCACCAAGATCTCGATCTCGTTCGGATCGATGGTCTGTTCCAACACCGACGTGAGAGCGTCGACGAGATACCGGGAGCGCGTGTAGGCCCCCACTATGACCGAGATCGCGGGGAGTGACCCCGACCCCTCCAAGCGCGCGCCCTCGGTGGCCATCGACCTTCTCCCCCTTCTGTACGAACCGCCGGATGGAATTACCTGCCGCTCGTTCGGAGAGAGCGCTCAGCCTCCGACGGTTAAATCCCCGACGGCCCCCCCTTGTCGTCTCGCTCCGACCACTCCGCTGGAGCTTGCGCACAGGTTGCCAATCTCTGGGCAGTCACACCGACGATCGAATTGGCCGAAGAGGGGCGGACAATTCGCTCGTCGTGGCAGAGGCATCTTCATCGGTCGGATCGACCTGCCCGCCCCGATGTCGGCCGGTCCAATCGGAGATACGGGCAACGCACTTCCTCTTCACCACTCTCGCAATCAGGGGTTCTAAATGGCGAACGGAAACGGAACGGTGGCCGGGGAGCGGGTCGTAGACGACGTCGGTCGAATTCCCGGATATGTGAATAGCTACACGTTTCGCGAGGGGAACGAAACGTACCTCATCGACACCGGTTCCGCTCGTAAGGCCAAACCCATCGTACGAGCGTTTCAACGCGCCAATGTACCGCTTGCGTCCGTTGGCAAGTTACTCCTGACCCACCATCACATCGATCACATGGGAGGGGCGGCGTATCTCCGGGAGACCACGAAGGCGCCCATTTCCTGTCATCGCAAGGACGTGCCATTTGTCGACGGCCGAACGAAACCGCCGATGCCGCTCCTGATGCGACTCTTTCTGCGGATCCATCCGGCACCCGTCGCGGTGGTATTGAACGATGGGGACCGAATTGGGCCCCTGCTCGTCGTCCATGCCCCTGGTCATACGCCCGGAGAGGTGGTCTTCTATCACGCGGGTCGGAAGATCCTTTTTTCGGGTGATGCCGTGGTCGAATGGAAGGGTCAGCTTACCATTCCCGCCGCGAGATTTGCCTCCAGTTTGGACCAAGCCGTGCAGTCGCTTTCCCGGATTCGGGCCCTGGATGCGGAGATCTTGCTCCCGGGTCATGGGGTTCCCGTTACGAAGGAGGTAAGTTCTCGCCTCGATGATCTCATTCAGCGCGCTCCTCGCGAATTCCTGGGCCGATAACTCGGCCTTGTGGGTCGCCTGGCCCCGCCGGAACCCCTTTGCGCTGCCGCCTTTGATCGGGAGGCGTTCGGAAGGTTAGGCTCGGGCTCCGTGAAATCAGGGCATTCTTATCGCGCGCTCTCGTAGTGTAGGAACAGCTCACCCGCCTTGAAGTGCTTGACTTCGACGAGCCGTAGCGTCTGCTGAACTTCCAGCGCCCCAAAGAACTGATGACCCTTCCCCAGGATGACCGGACAAACCGCCAAGAGGTAGTCGTCGATAAGGCCTCGGCGCATGAGCTCCCTTCCTAGGCCGGGCGCGACCACGACCATGTTCTTGCCCGGCTCCGTTCGCACTCGGGCCACGGCCGCACCGACGTCTCCGTCGAGCATCCTGGAGTTGGCCCACGTAGTTCCTACGGCCGAATCCGAGATTACGACCTTCTGAGCCTTCTCGGCGAATTCGGACATCTGTCGAAACCACGGATGCTCTTCTGACGTTCGCTTGGAGATTGGCCAGAAGTCGGCCCATTGATCGTACGTCTCCTGGTCGAAAAGGAGAGTGTCGATGGATCCCCATCGCTGGATCCACATGGCGTCGGCAACTAAGTCGGGCTCCGATGCGGACGGTAGCGATCCAGGGTAATCCGGAAACTCGTTGTACCCGTCCAGAGTCAAGTACATGCTCAGGATGATCCTCCGATGCTCCGACATGGTCAAACCCAACCCTGCGACTCCGACGGAAGGTCGGGTCGTTGCTCGCGGACCACCTTGAGGTTCCTCTCGAAGTACGCCCAGCCCGGATCCGCACCTTCGTACAGGTCGACCCACTCCCCCCGGTGAGGGAATCCGCCGTGCACGATGCGGGGGGGTGAGCCAACCTCCTGGGGTTCGGTCACGAAAGAGCACACCGTCTCGTCGAGCCCGACGCCCGGCCCCGACCGCGAAAGGGCAATTCTTTTTCCCGGAACGACGTCGACCGTCGTCCCGGCGTGGGTCGGCCCGTCCCTCCAGCCGATCCGAGAGGAGCCTCCCTTCCAGGGGGAGATCTCTGCGGTATCGTAGAGCCAGCGGGGGAGCCCGGCCGGCTGGGTCCGCGCCCGAAAGAGCACGGCAGGTTCTGCCCGGATGCAATAATGGTGGTCCATGGCGCGTTCGAACTTCCCCGGCATGTTCCCGCTCCTCGGGGGTCTATCGCCCTGGAGTGATTTAACCGCGTAAGGGAATAGAAGTGGGACAGCGAAGGCGACGCGATCTTTCCACCACACATGAGAGCGCTGAAACGTGACGCCGAGCAGCGTCACCCGCTCATCCCCGGACCCGAGGTGCTCGACAAAGGAGTTCGCCGCCACGCTCGAAGGATTCGAACGGCCCAGCTCGTTAACCCGCTGACTCGGCTCCAACGGGAAGGGAGCAGCCGCCAGAGTTCAGACCCAGATTTCTCCTTCCGATGCCCGGGTTCGGCCGACGGGGGATGCCGACGCAGCCCGCTTCCCATTAGCGATCCCGTCGCCTCAAAACGAGGGTCGTAGAATGGGTTCGGGCGAGGGGGGATGCCCCCCATGGAGATGGGCCCGGACGGATTTGAACCGTCGACCGACCGGTTATGAGCCGGTCGCTCTGAACCGGACTAAGCTACGGGCCCATCAAAACGCCTTGACCCCGAGGCGCCGCCGAGCGGAGTTCCGGACGGGTGTGCGATCTGCGCCCCCGTACTTTCGAACCGCTGACCTTTCGGTTAACAGCCGATCGCTCTGCCGCTGAGCTACGGCGGCACCGGGAGTGTCGAGCGGTCGCGCCTCTAATAGCCTTTCCGACCCGGCGGACGGGCTTTGGTCTCCGCCGCGCGCTCTTTGAGGTGCTGAATCGCCGCGGCCATCTGATCGAGCGATCGATCGAGGGACGCCCAGAATTCGCGCGCTTTGTCGGTTACGACGGCCCCGTCGGCCGAGGGCTGGATCACCCCCTCCCGTTCCAGTAGGTGCAACGAATAGCGCACCTTGTGAATCGGGAGATGGAGCGCTTCGCTGAGCCGGATAATGCCCATCGGAGGGCTTCCGGAAAGTCGTCCCACGATATCGACGTTCCGAGACAATAGATCGAGTTCACTCGCAATTCGATCGACCAGTTGCGCCCCCTCGCTCGAGGGAGTCATCGACTCGCCCTCAACCGGGGGATCGGAGGGCTTCGTGGTCGGCATGCCTCGCCGGCGGGGAATCCCCGCCGGTTACTTGAACGTTGGCGACCCCCCCTACGTGGAATTTCCTGAGTTTGCTCTTCGTGAAGTCAGCCGAATCGACGGGGATAACGAAGGATTCTACAGGAGCCGAACGCTCACGCAGATGACGAGATTAGTCCTTGAGGCGCCCGAACCCCGGGGGCCGTCGCTCCGCGATTTTGGCATGATAATCGACTTGGCGCCCGTCCACATTCGTGAACCCATATTCGCGGGCAAGAGCTCCGATCTCGAGGATTTGGCCGCTCTTCCGACCGATCCGCGCGTCCATCGCGAGGAACGCGATCCCTCGGCCGACGTACTCGGGGGACGGAAGCCGGCGGAGGATCTTTGCCGGCAGGTGATTCATGTGTTCCGTTCGGGTCCAGCCCGGCGATACCGCGACGATGGCCACCCTCGAAGGGGGGAGCTCGCGAGCCAGACCATAGGCCATCCTCCCGACCCCCGAAGACGCCACGTCGAAGAAGAGGTCGTAGAGGTAGTGTCCGCGATTCCACCACAAGGTGTTGACGATCAGCGCTTTCGAGTGCTTTTGCATCAACGGCAGAGCATAGAACGTCACGGCAAGATCGGATCGCAAGTAGGCCGTGAACATGCGGTACCACCATTCCTCGAAGTTGTGCTTCCAGAACGGGTGCTCGTCATACGTGACAATCGGCCGATGTCCGTCTTCCCCCCCGAACGCATTGTTCACGAGGAGGTCCAGGCGCCCCTGCTCCCGACGTATCCGAGAGATCAGTCGCTTGGTATCCTGGTCGCGTGAATGATCGCAACGGACGGGAATCCCCACGCCGCCTCGTCGAGTGACTTCTTCCGCCGTATCCTGAATCGTGCCCGGCGACCCTTTCCTGGGGGGATTTTCTCGGACGCTCCGGCCCGTCACGTACACCGTGGCCCCGGCTTCCCCCAAGACCAGCGCGATTCCCTTTCCCACCCCTCGACTGGAACCGGTCACTAACGCGACTTTTCCGCGAAGTTTCCTCCACCAGGGTGGGCTCAAATTTGTCTCGTCCCGTCGAACTTCCGCTCCCATGATTTGGCCTCAAAGCCCCTGAGCCGATTTATGGGTTCGGCCCGGGTCCGATTGACGAGTGGGGTCTTCATCACTCAAGATCGACGCCGCGTTGGACACGGGCCCGCCGGGATTTGAACCCGGGTTCGAGGCTCCGGAGGCCTCTGTGATGTCCAAGCTATACTACGGGCCCGATTTGGATGTCCTCGGCTGAGCGGCCGGTCCAATTAATACCGCTCACACTACCTCGTGCCGACGTGCACGCGAGTGTCCCTCCTCGCGCGCAATGCGTGACGGCTCGACAGGTGGTCCCCTGAGTGTCCCTATCGTTGGCTCCACAGTGGTGGCAAGTCGCGAAGCCCTTCCACCGCCGACGGCAGGCCCGGGACCCGCCCTTTGCCGCGTAGCGCTCCCATCATCCAGAAGAACGGGCCGAGATCCCACGCAGCGTTGCTAGGAGCTGCGCGAGCCCGTGTCCGAGCGGTGCGGCCGGAATGACAGCAACTGGCTCAAGCCCTCATATCCCATCCTCCGGAGGCCTTCGTGCCGCCGCGGTGTTCCCTTCGACTGTCGCGCCTTCTCCTCCATGACGGCATCGCGAACGGCGCGGCACAATCGTCCACCATGGGCGGCCACCATCTCCAGGGTCTCGATGTAGGGACCCAATTCGTCCCAGCGTTCTAGAATTGCGAGACCAATTGTCACGTTCACGCCGAATTGATCCCAAATCTGCCGATGCCACAATCCGGTGTCCAGTCGGTGGGCCGGCCGTGCCTTTTGGCGATACCGGTCCTGTCCCACCATGCTGTACGGAAGTAGGAGCAAGCTCGCCTGGACTGCCGGTGATTCCGGGACCATCCGACTGACGGTCGGAGTCAACCAATCCGGCACGTCCGGTTTCGCCAGCACCGCTGCGATGGCGCCCCACGCTACGGCGTCCGCCCCGACGAGGCAAAATCCGCGATACGGGTTCTCTGACACGAGCCGACGGGCCTCCTGTGCCAAGGCAGGCACTTCACTCCACTTCCCTCGGGCGGCACGAACGACCGCTAGCATGCCGAGCGCGTGCGTCTTGTAATGAGGACTCTGGTCTGCGGACAGAACCTGGACGCGGGTCGCGATCTCTTCCGCCCCCGCCAAGTTCCCCGCGTGGTAGAAAGCGCCGAATCGCCACAACAGCATTTGGTGCTGGTCCAGCTGGACCCCGCTCTGGACCAATGAGTCGATCCGCGTACACGTCTTCAGCGCCGACTCGAGGTCGCCTTGAAGTGACTGAACACCGGCGAGCTGGACCAGGACACTCCCCACTCCGGAGTTGTCTGCGACGGAACCCAGGGTGGCCACCGCCTCAGCCAATCCATCCGCAGTCCCGGTGAAGTTCGTTCGGTTGACGAGCAGGTCGGCCAGGGCCAAGGCATTGCCAGTGGCCCGGGCCGTTCGGATGCCTTCATCAAGTAAAGCTAGGACTTCGTCCGGGCGAGGCAGCTGACGGAAGATTCCCCACATCCAGATGGGAATTTTGACCATTTCCGTGAAGACTCGTAGAGGAGTAGGGATGCCCGCCTTTTGGTAGACGGCGAGTATCCGCTGCCACTCCACCCACGCGTCGTTTCCGTCGCCCCGCATAGTGTAGATGTCGGCGACAAGTTCGTGCGCCTTCGCCGACTCCTCAGGGATTCCGGCGAGCTTCACCGCTCGGCCTGCCACTTCCAGAGCGCGGTCGGACGACGCTCGTTCAAAGTGACGATTGGAGGCTGCCATCTGGGCCAGGAACGCTTGGGCGCGATAGGTTGCCCCCTCGGGCTGACCTTTCCAAACCCACTCGGCGTCGGGAACCCCCAACGCCTGCCACCAATGATGGGCAGCGGTCTCGACGTCCTCCGTCCCAGAACCCTCCTGAGCGTACACAGCGTGCAGACGCAGCCGCTCACCGACGGCCATTCGCCCGTAGACCACATCCCGAACGAGCCGGTGATGGAAACGGAACTCGCCGCCATCCTGGAGGACGTACCGCAAGTGCACGAGCCGGGCGAGTGCACCTGCCACCTCCGCCGGTCGCCGACCGGACAAGAGGACGACGTCGCGCACCCCGAACGTCTCGCCGACCACGGAGGCGCATCCGAGGAGACCGCGGTCGTCCGGGGCGAGTTCGTCCAGGTGGGCGCCGATGGCAGCTTGGATCGTCATGGGAATCGGGCTGGAGCGACCGGGAGCACGAGCCAACTCCAGGACGAAAAGCGGATTTCCCTCGGCGTGCGCGATGTTTGCGTCGCTGGAGGATCCGACGCTTCGAGCGAGGGTGGCGGTCGCTTGCGGATCGAGCGGCCCCAGGTCGATCCGGAGGTGATTCGGGCCGGGGCGAAGTTCGGCGATTCCGACAACCTCGGGTCGGGCCGTGGCGACGATTAACAGCCGCGAGCTCCCCGACTCGGTCAGACGGTCCATCAGCCGGATGAAACTCGGATCGGCCCAATGCAAGTCTTCAATCACGACGACTACAGGCCGAGCGGCGGAAAGGCCGTCAAGATAGCGACCCCAGCCTTGCAAAAACTCTCCTTCTCGTGCAGGAATGAGCATTCCCAGGAATCGAGGGATCACCTCCACCCCCGCGCTGTGCACGAGCGCCTCCCGGACGCGTTCTCGTTCGCGTTCCCCCGGGATCATTGCTTCGAGTCTCGTCCGGAGCGAGAGGCCCGGCGAGAGGGACTCTTCCGCCGGCAGCAACTGTCGGAGCGGATTCTCCTTGCCGTTCTCATCGTCGGGGCGACATCGGGCGGAGAGGAGTTCTGCATCGGGGCGAATCGTCTGAACGAATTCTTCAGACAAGCGACTCTTTCCCTGCCCGGGGGGACCGACGATCACAAGGAGGGTCGGGTGTCCCTGCCGGGCTCCTTCGAAAGCCGATCGGAGCGTCAGGAGTTCTTCCGCGCGCCCGACGAACGATGGGCGGAGGGTCAAGTGAGGCGCTCGAAGTCGGACTAGTCGCCAAGCGGAAACCTCTCCAAGACCCTTGAGACGGAGCGCCCCCATGCTTTCGAATTCGGCGACATCGGTGGTTAGCTCGTGGCACGTCGGACCCACATACACCTGGCCGGAGCCGGCCTTCTCCTGGAGTCGCGTGGAGATGTTGAGGCACGCCCCCACGAGTTCGTGTGCTTGATCACGCGACCGGTTCTCTCGTTCCACCAACACTTCCCCGGTTTCCACGCCGAGGCGAACGTGGAGGCTGTCCCCTTCCGCTCGGCGATGCTCCAAAGCCGCGACTGACTCGAGCGCCGCCCCCAGCGCGCGCTCGGAATCATCGGTGTGGCTGAGAGGTACGCCGAACGTCGCCAACAGTCCGTCGCCAAGGAATTTCTCAATCTTCCCGCCCCGGAGCTCTACGATGTTCCGTACGTCCGCAAAAGCGCGGCCCAACTCCGCTTTCAGCTGATCCGGACCAAGTCGAACAACGAGGTCAGTTGAACCGACGACGTCAAGCGTAAGGCATGCGACAACTCGTCGCTCGCTGGGGGCGAGGTCCATCGACACGCCCATGGGACTGTAGGCAGAACCCGGGGTTCGTACCGCGACCCTCCTCGGGGGCATTTCCGTCTGGTCAAATAAATTCCGCCTACGAGCCAGGAATCCCGGCGAACGGGTCTCGGTTCCGGCCGCTGAGCCTCGTTTCTCGATCCCCCATGAAGAGCCCTCTTCGTTGTCGGAACGTCGGCTGCGCTATCAGGGCCGGGCCTGGGCCTAGCCGGGACGTCTCGAGAAAGAAAGTTGAAGATTGAGTGTTTTCTACGGCCCCGACCATTCTTACTCAGTCGCGGTTAGCCGACTGCCGGACCAGGGTCGCTCTCTCAGACTGGACCTTGGGCGACTGACAGATTTACTTTGGGCCATATGCAAACGGCCCATACGATGCTGCGGGCCCGCTGCGGACCCCGCAAGACCAACTTCGGGCGTGTATTGACTTTTCGACCGTACGTAGGATTTCCATCAGCTGGGGGAGACGGCGCCTTTGGATTCCTTGGGACGAGGGCGATTCTTAGGGAGCTTCCACGGAACCGCTTCTACGACGAGGTGAAGCGGAATCTCGGCGATGAGTCGCCCTTGGGTGCTCTTTCTTAGGAGTTCGGGTTTCGGCGCCGGCTCTGCCATTTGCACGATGGCGAGCCCGGCATTGCGTAAGTAGCGAGAGTACGTTGCCAACGTTCGATGGTAGCCAATAGTGTACGCCGTCTCAGTCTCCGAGATCTTCCACGCCGCGCGGACGGGGCGTTCCTTTCGGTAGTTCTCCACCTTCCGAGCGATGTTTTCCACGTACGGCAGTCGCTCAATCAACCAAGCGGATCTCTCGTCCACCTCGAAGCACGGATGGTTGATCGAGAAAACAAGCCGACCCTTCGGTGCGAGGAGGCGGCCGATCTCTCGAATCGTCGCAGAAGCGTCGGGGATGTCCATGAGCGCCATGTTGGCCACAATTCGATCGAAGCTCCCGTCCCCGAACTGCGCTAGTCGCGCCGCGTCCCCGTGAATGAACTCGGCCCCCGAGGGGTGTGCGGCTTCTCTTTTCTGGGCCAGTCGGATCGAGGCGAGCGACGCGTCGACGCCGACCGCGCGGCTCGCCCCCTGCCGTCGGAAACGACGAGTGAGGTAGCCGTTTCCACAGGCGACGTCCAACACCCGACGACCCCGGATTGAACCCAGAACGGCGAGCAGGGTGGGGTCGATGAGGGCCCGATGCCAAAGGTCACCCCGCTCACCCATACGGAAATCACGCCACTTCGCGAGCGCTTCCCAACCAACTTTGGTCATCGGAATCCTCACCCTCCTGAGTTCCGGGGGTTCTTATCATACCACGGAGGCGGTGGCCGTGCCCGAGACATGGATGACGCGGGCGAGCGACGACAGATCGCGATCGGCGCGTGCAAGGATCGCAGGGGCGAAAAATGACCGGAAACGCCCTTGATGCGAATCTACAACGAGACTATCCGTTTCGTGCACTCGCCTCGTCCGTCACGCTCCCGAGAAAATGGGGCTCGAGGTCCACGAAATGCCTATCGGGGCGAAGGACAATGGAGGACCCAACCTCGATCCGTAGGATCGACGTAAAGCGAAGGGTTCCGGGATGCGAGTTCTCCTTGTGGACGACGACTGGAGCTTTCGAGAGGAACTTTCCGGGCTCCTCGACGATCGCGGGCATGTCGCTCGGTCCGTTCCGAGCGCCGCTCAAGCCGTCACGGCTTTGGAACGAGAAGAGTTCGACGTGATGTTCACTGACTTGAAAATGGGGCGTCAGAGCGGAATCGAGCTCCTCGGAGTGGCCAAGGAAAGGTGGCCCCGGCTGATCGTGGTGATGCTGACCGGCAAGGCGACCGTGGAGACCGCTGTCCGGACGTTGCAGATGGGCGCGCTGGACTACCTACTCAAACCGGTGACTCCAAAGCAAGTTGACCGTGTGCTCGCCTTGGTGAACCAACAACTTGCGCTGACCCGAACGGGAGCAGAGCCCCTCGACCCCGGGCGGTACGCCAGCGCCCTGGCCGCCAAAGGGGGGTATGAGGTCCTCTTGATCGCCCCTCCTCCCATCCGAGTTACCGCCAAGGAGGTCAGTCTTTTGCCCCTCGACCCGGACAACCCCTCGAAAATTCGATCGGTCGTCCAAGAGTTTGTCGGTCCTAGGGAGCGGGTGGCCGTGGTTCTCGCGGCCGTGGAGGAATTGCTCGCCCGCCACCGCGAGGAAGAGATTGCCGCGCTGCTCGAGGGAATACGGGCGATCTTGGAAGGGAAAGGTCCCCTTGCGGTCGGATATGACCCTACGAAGATCACGGCTACGGGAGCACTCGCGGTTCGTGCCTCGATTGTTTCGGCGGATGCGCACTCGACACTGGAATCGCTGGCGAACCCCATCCGTCGGCTAGTCCTCCATCGACTGGGAGAAGGCCCGTGCAGCTTCACTCAGGCACTGCAAGCGGCCCATCTCGACGACACGTCATTGATCGCGTTTCACCTTCGCAAACTGACCGAGAGCGGGCTGGTCGCGCATCTCGCTCGAGAGCGATATCGACTCACGCCGCGAGGAAGGGGGGCGATCCAGATCCTGAACTCGATCGACGAACTGGATTCGGGTAAGGGTAGTGGAAACCGGATATTCCTTTCCTCCCCCTCGAAGTGATGGTTTCGTCGTTCGACGGCCCGTTTGTACGCGATGGTTTCTCGGAGACCGACGCTCGGCCGAGGAAGCATAATCCTTGAAGGCTATTGTTTGGACAAGGTACGGACCCCCCGACGGCCTTGTACTCGCCGAGGTGGCCAAGCCGGTTCCGCGCGCCGATGAAGTACTGATCCGGGTATACGCAACGACTGTTACGGCGGGAGACTGTGAACTTCGGAGCCTCAGATTTTCCATCGGGCTGAGAATCCTCCTTCGACTTTACATGGGCGTCAGAAACCCCCGGCGGAAAATTCTCGGTCAAGAGCTGGCGGGCAAAGTGGAGGCCGTCGGCAACGACGTGAAGCGATTCAAACCCGGTGACGAGGTTTTCGGAACGACCGGCTTTGGCTTCGGCGCGTACGCCGAATACATCTGTCTACCAACCGAATCTCGGGACTCGGTGCTCGCGATAAAGCCGGTGAATATGTCCTATGAAGAGGCCGCCGCGGTCCCGATGGGGGGCTTGGAAGCGCTCCGTTTTCTTAGAAAAGTAAACGTCCATAACGGACAACGGATGCTGATCAACGGCGCGGGAGGGAGCATCGGCACTCTCGCTGTGCAGCTAGGGAAGCACTTGGGGGTTGGCGTGACGGGCGTGGACCGAACCGGAAAACTGGAGATGCTGCGCTCGATCGGCGCCGACCGGGTGATCGATTACACTCGGGAAGATTTCTCCGAGCGTGGGGACACTTACGAAGTCATTTTGGACGTCGTCGGCAAGAGTTCGTTCTCTCGCTGCCTGCGATCGCTGAAAAAGAACGGCTGCTATCTCTTAGTGAACCCCCGACTCTTCTCGATGCTCCGAGCCCTTGGAAGCTCGATACGGCGAGGTCCGAGAGTCATCTTCCGGGCTCCCAGGCCTACGACGGAAGACTTGGTCATGCTCAAAGAGCTCGTTGAGGCGGGAAAGCTCCGATCGGCCATAGATCGGCGCTACGCGCTCGAAGGAGTCCCCGATGCCCACCGGTATGTCGAAGCGGGGGACACCCACGGAAAAGTGGTGATCACCGTGGTCACGGACGTCGAGGCAGGAGCCTTTCATCCCGTGCTGACCGCAGCGAGTCCGCCCTCCGGTTAATGCTCGCCACCGTCGAGAATTCTCCTTGATTAGAATCAAGGACTGGTTTATCCCCTAAGATTACTCCGAATGGTCGAAGTCGAGAGGGACCATGGCGACGATCAACGCCCCCGCAATGCCGGGGGTCATCCTAGACAAAGCGACGATCGAGAGTACCAATCGAATCGCAAACGAGAGGAACGTGCTTCGCTGGGGCGGCTTAGCGGGGATGCTTGGAGCCGTCATCTTCCTCGTCAGCATTGTCTATCAAGTAGCATTCGTCGGGACGAACACCACCGCTGCGGGGGCGGGACCGGTCATGCGATTCCCGGGTCTTCAAACACAAATCATCATCGGCCAAACGCTCTTCCTGGTAGGCGTCCTCTTGTTCGCCCCGCTCTTCATGGCCCTCTATCGATCGCTTCGGGAATCGAGCCTCGCCCCGGCGCTCTTTGGGGGGCTCCTGAGTTTCTTGGGTCTCGCTGTCTTAGCCGTCGAAAGCGAACCGAATGTGGCCATGGCGCAGATCTCCGCCCAGTATCATGCCGCTGGGGCCACGGCCGCGCAGCAGGCGACCGCCGTGCAACTGTGGCAGGCCACGCAAGGCATGTTCAATCAGTTCGACACCTGCGCCTACATTTTCCTGTCGGTAGGCTTCATCGTCCTGGGAGTGGCGATGCTGAAATCTCCAGCGTTTGGCAAGTACCTCGGCGTGCTCAGCGCAGCGTTCGGTGTGGCGGGACTGATTGCGTTGGCCTCCTTCCCCGTTGATTCCGGCTCGTTCTCCCCGTTCGCCCTCCTGACCTTCGCCGTCTTCCCTCTCATCATGGGCTGGAAAATCTACGGCCAGTCCAGGATGCCACAGGCCAACACCCCGGCGGCGCCCTCCTAATCCTCGCGCTCTGGCCCCCGTATCGGGGGCTTCCCTGGTGGTTCGCGCGATGGATCCTCCACGATAGAATCGGCCAACCATCTACGGTGCGCTGGCGCCTATCGGCGGGTGAGCGTATTCAATAGTCCCCCCGCCGAGCCCCGAAGGGGTTGATGGGCGGTTCTAATTCGGCTTGCCTGCTTTGGGCTTCGGAGAGGGCGCCGTCTTCGATTCGCTGTACCCGCATCGGCCGCAGGAACGTCGGTTCGCGTGCTCGGCCAGGAATGTCCCCGGCCCGCACTTGGGGCAGGACTTGTGGGTGCGCGAGAGGGTGTCCCCTTTCGTCGCGTAGAGGCCGATACGTCCTTTGGCCATCGCCTACGATCCTTTGGGCGAACCTTTCGAGGATTCCTTGGGCGACTCTTTCGCCAACTCCTTGTGCGCGTCTTTGGGGGAGTCCTTGTGAGCCTCTTTCGTCGACTCCTTCGAGTGCTCCTTTGCGGATTCCTTTGGAGTCTCTTTCGATGTTTCCTTCGCGGATTCCTTCGGAGACTCCTTTGGAGGCTCGGGCGTCGCGGTCTTGGCGGGTGGCGCCGGTGCTGGACTATCGGCTTCAGTCGGCGTTCCCTTAACCGGCTTGTCCTTGAGCCCGTTGCGGATCAAGATATGCTCGCGAACGACCGATTTAGCAGCGTCCACGGAATCGTAGAGCGCCGCT
Organism: uncultured Thermoplasmata archaeon; assembly: GCA_963749195.1. Classification (GTDB taxonomy): domain Archaea; phylum Thermoplasmatota; class Thermoplasmata; order Lutacidiplasmatales; family UBA184; genus Lutacidiplasma. The sequence continues at coordinate 407,518 of CAVVLX010000007.1, read as the reverse complement.
TCGCCGAGGCTCTTGGCCGTCCCGTACCGGGCGTTCATCCGTTCGATGATGACCCGGTCCTTGGACGCCTTCACGACTTTCGCTAACTCGGAGCGGATGACGTCCCGACTCGGGGTCGCCGCCGTCGCATGTTCAACTTCGAAACGGTATTCGGTGCGTTTGAGGAGCGGGTTCGGACGCTCGTCGAGGATCTTAATTTCCAAGGGAGATTCTCCTGAGTTCCATCTGCGCGATGAGGGTGCGCACCCGTTCCTTCGCGGCCGAATCGACGGTCACGAAGGAGGCCCCCTCACCTGGGATTCCGTATATAACTGTGGCCCCGGCGGGCATCGATTCGACGAGGGCCAGCGACCCCAAATCCTCCTCGCCGACCACTTCGATCAATCCCCCACCGGCGAGAATCAGGTCGTGCACGGTTCGACGCAGACTGTCCGTTAGCATCCCCGCAGGGTTCTTCACGCGCACCAAATGGCGATCGGCGAGCGGGCGAAACAGATCGGGAGAAATCGGCTCATTCCGGCGGGTCTTGTAGTCGACGATTCCCACGAGCGGGAGATTCCCGAGGCTCACCGCCTCGGCCGTCACGCGGTCCCCGCAGGTCGCAAAGATCCGTAAGGAACGCAGTTGGCGGTCGACCTCGGGGCCGGAAACACCGGGCCGTATCGTTGAGCGAGCGTTGCGCGCAACGAATCGGGTACGACCCAGACGCGCTCCTCACTTGACGCGGAGGGCGTAGCGCCCGCTCGCATGAATCCCCATCTTTCGGGCGATCTCGGATTTCTCTGGATCAATGACGATCAAGTACCCTTGCCACTCCCGAGAGACCTCCCCTCCGCACCTCGGGCACTTGTTCAGTTCGGTGATCGTTCGACAGTTCTTGCACGCTTTCAACGCGATCATGCGCTCTTCTCCGCAACGGCAGGCGGCGGCGCCTTGGCCGACGAAACCGGCTTCGAGATGGCCGCTACTTTTCCGGGGGACAGATTCCGTCCGGCCGGTTTGGGAGCTGCTTTCTTACCGGATTTCTCCTCTCCTTTCTTGTGGGCTTCCACAATCCATTCTAAGCGGCCCAATCCGGGCTGGCGCATGGTCAAACCGATTCGACTGTCCCTCGGAGATATTTCCGATAAGGAAAGCGACACCACGCGAGCTCGAACTTTATAGCCGACCTTGAGGTCTTTTTTGGTCTCGACCCCCACGAGGCGTTGATTGTGCTCATCGATGTTCACCCGGTCGTCCATGATCTGAGAGACGTGGAGCAGACCATCTAGAGGACCGAATCGAACGAATGCTCCGAACTTCCGGATTTCGACTACAGCCCCTTCCACGACCTCCTGGATCTCGGGACGGAAGAGGAGTGCTTGGTACTCGACCTCTTGGTAGACGCCGCCGTCGCCATGAATGATATGGCCCTCTCCGATCGGCTTCACGTCCCGAATGATGACCGTTAGGTTCTGGGCGTCGACGAGTTTGCCTTCGAACTGTTGTTGCGCGAGCTCCGTGAGGACGCCGGCGAGTTCTGGCCCGAGTCGCTCCGGGGGAATCCGGACGACATCCCGTCGATGATCGAGATAATACATGCCTCGCGCGCGAGTGAAGTGCTGTATAAGATTCTTGGGGTTGCCAAGCCGGTGAGGATGGGGCATCGAGACGAGCGAGCCAACCCATCTACCGCAGGGAAGCGCCCCACTTGTCGAGGACCGGTCAGTTCCTCGACGGGTTCGAACTACGAGACCCTGTAAGGTCAACGAAGGTGGAGGGCTTTATCGGTCATCTCAATCGAATGAGCCGCGTCGGGCGCCAATTCGAACATCGCTCGAATCGCATCGATGTTCTCCGGAACCACGACTGACTCTTGGTGGATGGCTTGGAAGAAATAGGCGTCCCTCCCGTCAAGCTTCAGACCGTGCTCCCAGAGCACGTTTTCCATCATGTCGGGCGATCCGGGGCCCCGATCCTTCGCGTACTCCATCACTTGCGGCGTTCCGTCGACGTGTTCCCACTCGGCGAACACGTGGAACCGCGGGGTCCGTCGGAACGCGTCCACCATTTCCTTTCCCCCAGCAGGAGCGCGCTTCAGCCGAACGTGGTTGACGTGAACGTGCATCAACGTCGTGGGAACTACTGCTGCCATCGTATTGATGACCAAGTTGGGAAAGATCGTCCGTACATCCGGCCCGTGGTGTGACGGCAAATGAAAGGTCGGCAGGATTCCGTTGATCGGCCCCCGCTTCGACTCGGGCGGATCGGCAGCCCGGCGAATGATCGTCGCTTCCCAATGGTCGATTCCCCAGTTCGGTTCTAAAACCGCCGCGGCTCGGGCCAGGCCAGTGGTGTTGCAGGAGACGACCCGAACGCGCCGCTTCCCGCGCGCGGCCGCATAGTTCGCGAGGGCGCTGAACGACACCTCGGCCGCTTCCGCTTTTTCCCCCCCCTGAACGATCGATTTCACGTTCGCCGCCTCGTATAGCCGTAGATTCTCGCCCCCCACCCGTTCCGGGGCGGCATCGACGATCACGTCGACTTCTTTCAGGAGCTCCTCGATTCGCCCCGCGACCGGCAATCCCACGTCGCGGAACGCCTCGACATCGCCTTCTCCGGTAACGAACAAACGAATCCCTTTCGAGACCGCTGAGCGGGCTTCGAAGCTCGGACGCGTTTTGGCTACACCGACCAAGGTCATGTCCGGTTGCTTGGCGATCGCATCGGCCACTCGCTTGCCGATCGTGCCGTAGCCATTGACTCCGACGCGTACGCCCATCTCGGACCTGCAATGCGCCGGAGTAGGGGCAAGATTATAGGAGTTGCCCGAGGAGCCGACGTCCGTCGGCTCCCTTTCGAGATCCCTCGCGGATACTCTTTTACCCGAGCGGGCTTCGACTGGCGATCGTATGGACTTTGAGCTCTCCGACGAGGAACGCGCCTTTCAGGATGCGGTCCGGCGGTTTGGCGACAAGGTCCTCCGTCCGAACGAACGTCGTATCGACACGGAGGGTCGGATTCCTCCAGAAGTGCTGGCCGCGATGGCAGATCTCGGCCTGCTCGCGATGCCTGTCGCCTCCGAGTACGGCGGGATCGGTGCTTCTGCGGTTCTCACGGAACTCGCCGCCGAGGAGATTGGTCGAGGCGATTCGTCGATGGCCACCGCCGTCTTCTTCCTGTTGGAGGCGGGATGGGGCTACATCCTCAGTCGACACGGCACGGAAGAAGCCAAGAAAGAGGTCCTCCCGCCGGTTTGTCAGGGACGCGCGTTCCTCGGGATTGCGACCACGGAACCCACGGGTGGAAGCGATCTTGCGCACATGCGAACGGAATCGCGTCGGGACGGGAATGTCTTTCGAGTCCGTGGTGAGAAGGCGTTTCTCTCCGGGGTCGAAGAGGCCAAGTCAATGGGAGGTGGTCACCTCACGCTCACCCGCAGCCCCGACGCTGGGTTCAACTTCCTGTACGTGCCCACGAAATCCCCGGGCATCGCTACGCAAAAATTCGACAATATGGGACGCATGGGCATCTCGACGGGTGCCCTAACCTACGCCGATGTCGTGGTGCCGGCGAAGTATCTGATCGGGCCAGAGGGCCATGGATTCGAGTGCGCCATGGAGGGCTTCACCATCGCCCGTACCTTCGTGTCGGCCGCATGCATCGGGGCGGCGGAAAGGGCGCTAGAAACGGGCATGGCCTACATCAAGCAGCGATCGGCGTTCGGTAGCCCGCTCGCGAAGTTCGAGGGAATCCAGTTCGAGCTCGTCGATCTCTATACTCAGCTGGAAGCGGTCAAGTGGCAGTGCCGCCGGGCCGCGTGGCTCCTTGATACCTACACGCTCCGTGGCGACACGAGCCACCGATCCGAAGTCGACCGCGCCGTGGCGGCCGTGAAGCTGACTGCCCCACCGATCGCCTTCGAGACCATCAAGCGCGTGATGATGTGGTTCGGCGCCGCCGGCTACACAAAAGACGTTGGTCTCGAGATGGGACTCCGTGGGATCATGTCGTATCTTGTCGGGGCGGAGGGGGGGCTCAATATCATGCGAATCATCCTCGGGCGCGAACTCTTGGGAAAGGAGTTCCTTCCCTACAAGTGAGCCCACGAGTTGGGGTCCCGGAATGCAAGCTTCCCCGGCCCGCCCGATCCGGGAGGCGTCGTTTCATCGATGGCTCATGGAAAACTTGCCGGCCGGACGATCCGGACTCCTTCCGCTCGGCGACGATGCCGCGGCAATCGCGCTGGGCAAGGGTCGCGTACTCGTCCTCACGACCGATGCGCTGGTCGAGGGAACGCACTTCCTGAAGCGATCCCCTCCCAGATTGATCGGGCGGGCCGCAACGGCGGTTTCGCTCTCGGATGCTGCCGCAAAGTCTGCCCGCCCCGTGGCCGTCCTTTTGGACATACTAGTCCCTCGTGGAAGTTCGGAATTCTGGGCGCGGGAGCTCGCCCGGGGCGCCGAAGAGATGGCTGCGCGCTTCCACTGTCATGTTGTGGGAGGAGACACGAAGCCTTCGTCGCGACGCGCCATCGTTTCCACTGTCGCAGCGCTAGGTCGGACCGATACCCTCGCGCCTCGGAGTCATGCCCGGCCCGGTGACCTCGTGATCACAACGGGCTCGGTCGGGCGGGGTGGATGGGCGGCTTCAGAGCTCTCCCGACATACTCCGGCCTCCGCCAGGACCCTTCGACGCCTGCTCGAGATTCAACCTCGCGTGGCGGAGGGATGCGCGCTGGGGAAGCGAGTCCACGCGATGCTCGACACGTCGGACGGACTGGCGGAAGCGGCCCACATATTGGCGAGCGCAAGTCGGGTGAAGGTGATCCTCGAACGAGATCGGCTTCCTTTGTTCCCGGGGTGGATGCGGCGGTCAGTGGCGCGCTCGGTCGTCGACCGATGGATTTTTTTTGGCGGAGATTACGAGCTGTGTGCGTCGGTGGCCCGGTCGCAATGGTCAGGTGTTCGGCGAATTCTCCAGCGACTCCACACTCCGATCACGATCGTAGGGCGAGTCGAGGTTGGGAGAGGGGCTTGGATCCAGGATGGGAAAAAAGTCGTCGAGCTCCCTCATGCAGGATGGCGACCCTTCGGATAAGTCGGCGTTCAACGGTAAGCCGACTGGGGTTCGCGGGCAAGCCCCTCCGTAGCGCGACCCATGTGCCGCCATAACAGTCCCTCGCTAGATTCAAGTAGGCTGGCTCGACTCCCATCGTACTCACAGGTGAGTGTGATGGAAAGTAATTCTGCCGTCATTAATCCGTTTGAAACCGCGAAGCGCCAAGTCGACATTGTGGCCGAAATCCTCGGACTCGATGCCGGGTCCGGGAGGTCCTGAAGCATCCGAAACGGGAGTTGACCGTCAATTTCCCGGTTCGACTCGACGACGGTTCCTACCGAGTCTATACCGGATATCGCGTCCAATACAACATGGCTCGAGGACCCACTAAGGGAGGGATTCGATACCACCCGCAAGTCACGCTCGATGAAGTGCGCGCGCTCGCGGCGTGGATGACCTGGAAGTGTGCCGTGGTCAATATTCCCTACGGAGGGGCGAAGGGGGGCGTGATCTGCGATCCCAAGCACCTCAGCATGGGCGAACTCGAGCGATTGACGCGACGCTACGCTAGCGAGATCTCGGCGATCATTGGGCCGGAGATGGATATTCCTGCACCGGACGTCTACACGGACTCCCAAACGATGGCTTGGATTATGGACACTTACTCGATGCAAAAAGGGTACTCGGTGCCCGGGGTAGTTACCGGGAAACCGATCTCCCTTGGAGGAAGTGAAGGTCGCGGGGAGGCGACCGGCCGCGGTTGCGCGTACGTGATCCGCGAGGCGGCCCCGCACGCGGGCGTCAAAGTCAAAGGCGGATCGGTCGCCGTCCAGGGCTTTGGAAATGCAGGGAGCGTGGCGGCCAAGATTCTCAATGACGAACAAGGTGCGAAGATCGTAGCGGTTTCGGATTCGAAGGGAGGGATCTACAAGGCCGATGGCCTCAATCCGCATGCGGTCGAAGCCCACAAGAAGAAGACGGGGAGCGTCGTGGGTTTTCCGGGCGCGAAATCGATCACGAACGAGGAAGTGCTCGAGACGAAAGCCGATATCCTGATACCGGCCGCGCTCGAGAACCAGATCACAAAGAAGAACGCGGACAAGATCGAGAGTCGAATTGTGGCCGAGGCCGCCAACGGCCCCACCCTACCAGAGGCCGATGAAATTCTCTTCCAAAAGAAGATCACGGTGTTGCCCGACGTGTTGGCGAACGCGGGGGGCGTGACCGTGAGCTACTTTGAATGGGCGCAGGACATCCAAGGGTTCTATTGGAGCCTGCAAGAGGTCAATGATCGATTGGAGCGCGTGATGGTGCGCTCCTACGCCGACGTCTACAAAGTGGCGACCGATCAAAAGGTGCACAATCGGACGGCGGCCTACATTCTCGCGATCCAGCGGGTCGTCGACGCGATCAAAATCCGCGGCATCTACCCGTAGGGCGCCGCGCCCAACCCCTTCCATTCGACCATGCCGGAGTTTCCCCGCTGCCGAAGAACCCAATGGTCCGAAGTCGATCAGTGGGCCGATCATATCTCCGCGCAAGTCCGAGCCGCGCGGCACGGGCCCGACGTCCTCGTCGGACTGACGCGCGGGGGGTGGGTCCCGGCCCGGCTCTTAGCCGACCGGCTTGGAGTCAAGCGCATCCTCTCGCTGCGCCTCCAGCATTGGGGCGTGACCGCTACGCCGAGCGGGAAAGCCGAACTGACCGAAGGGCTCAGCGGTTCGGTCAAGGGGCTGAAGGTCCTCGTCGTCGATGACATTACCGATACGGGAGAGAGCCTGGAGCTCGCGACGCAGCATGTCGCTGCGGCGGGCGCGGCGCAAGTGGAGAGCGCCGTCTGTCTCCACATTGATCATTCGAAATTCACTCCGACGTACTTCGCGGAACTCATCCCTCGCGACCAGTGGGTTTGGGTCGTCTTTCCCTGGAACTACTGGGAGGATCTCGCCACGCTGGCCGATCGCGCAGCGCAGATCGATCCGGAGCTCGACGCGATCGCCGCTACGTTGCGCGAGCGATGTGGTCTGGATGTTCCTCTCCAAGATCTCCAGCGCCTCGAACGTCGTCGGCCGGACCCGGCCTGACGTTCACGATGCCGGCGCGCCGGCGGCCGATGCCGCCGCCCGGGCTTTGAGGTACTGCTGCAGGACTCCGGCCACGATCACGAGCGCAAGACCCAGGACGATGTAGGCGACGAGCAGCGGGGTCTGCACGGGCGGAAGGGCGGATTCGAGATACTTTACGAGGTAAATGATCCCGTAGCTGAGGAAGCCGATCCCCACGATCGAGGTGGTCGCGATCGCAAAGGATCGTGGAACTCGTCCAAAGGAGAAGTAGCGTCGGATCGCTCGGCCGGATTCCCATACTTGAGCACTCAAAATCCACCAAAGGAGACCGGACTGCGCGAAGAGCAGTAACCGGTCGATGGGGGTCTGCCCGACGTTGCTCAGGTAGATGTTGTAGCCCGAGAGAAAGCCTACGCCGACTAGAGCGAGCGCGAAGAGGCCGAACCCGAAGGCCACGGATCCCTGACGAATATCGGTCGAGGCCGACCGGATCGAGTCGATCAGGGCTTCGTCTATATCGAACGTCCAGAAGATCAAGTACACGCCCAGGAGAATCGCCAACCCGATGATCCCCCACCAAATGACGCCGCCGGCCGCGGCGATGCCCAAGGTCAGCAGGATGAAGGCGAGAGGCAGTACCGTCTTCGCACGGAGCTTCGGGTCCTTGAGTGCGCGGACGACGGTGTAGTAGGTCGATTCGAGGCTCGCATTCTGCCGAATGTAGATCCGGTGCACCCCATCGATCTTGACGCGGGAGGCCAGAATGGGGAAGAGATACTCGTCTTCCGCGCCATCCGACACCAGGTGGGCGGATTGCGCCGGAATGCGCGCGAGCACGGTGTCGAATTGCTCGGCGACCTTTCGGTCGGAGAGGACCCCGACCTTAGGAGATCCCGTGAGGACGACGACTTCGCACTCCTCACCCACCTTGCGAATTTCGTCCAACAAGTGGACCGCCGCAAACATCGCGTTGGTATCGGCGTCGGAGGGATCCGCCGTGCCCAAACTGGTGGCCGCTTCGACGACCTGTTGACGCCCGACCACCGGCCCGCGGACCCCGGCTTTCTGGCCGAGGTCGTCGTCGCGATCGACGCAGACAACGAGCCGCATGGCCCAAAGGAATGGGTCTTACGAGGCTTTAACCGCTTGCGTCGCGACCGCCCCCTCCGCAGCGCTTCGGACCACCGGCGCCTGTCGATTTCGAGCCCGGACCTCCCCATACGCCCATATACCCGGCCGGCGAACGGCCACGGACGTCCATGGTCAACCTGCCGGACAAACGTCTCGCGTTCTTCGATTGGTATCTCGCGGCCCTCGACGCGGCGGCGTTGACCGATAAGCGCTATCCGGTCAAAGGAATGAACGTCTGGACCCCCTATGGGCTCCAGGCGCGTCGTCGCCTCGACGAAATATTAATCCGGGAGATCGAAGCGACCGGTTCGAAGGCGGTCGAATTTCCAACCCTCATTCCCGCCACCGAGTTTCAGAAGGAGAAGGAGCACATCAAGGGTTTCGACGCGGAAGTCTATTGGGTCACCCGGGGGGGACTCACGGAACTCGACATACCCCTCGTACTGCGCCCGACCAGTGAGACGGCGATGTACCCCATTTTTCAGTTATGGGTCCGATCGCACAAGGACCTGCCACTGAACGTCTACCAGATCGTCAGTACGTTCCGCTACGAGACCAAGTCGACCCGGCCCTTCCTGCGGGTCCGGGAGATCCATTTCTTTGAGGAACACACCTGCCAGGCCGATGAGGCGGCCGCCGATGAACGCGTTCGATCCAATCTCCGCGCTTTTCACGCGATGGCCGACGGGCTCGTGCTACCCTACGTTGCCCTGCGACGACCAGAGTGGGACAAGTTTCCGGGTGCCTACTACTCGATCGCCTTCGACACCCCGGTCGGGGGAGCCCGGACGCTCCAACTAGGTACGTCGCACCATTATCGAGAGAATTTTTCCCGGCCCTATGCGATCCGGTACGAGGCCGCCGATGGCAGCCAACGCTTCGTCAACCAGACGACCTTTGGACTCTCCGAGCGACTGCTGGGCGCGGTCGTGGCGATCCATGGCGATGCGAAGGGAATCGTCTTTCCGTCCACGATCGCTCCTTACCAGGTCGTGATCGTCCCGATCGTCGGAGTTCAATCAGGAGACGCTCCGATGCAAGCGGCCCATCGGGTCGCTGATATGTTGCAGGCCGCCGGATTACGGGTCCACCTTGACGCGGGCGATGATCGACCGGGCGCGAAGTATTTTCGATGGGAGACCGCCGGCGTTCCTTTGCGTCTAGAAATTGGTCGTCGAGAAGCGGACCAGGGACACGTCACCGTCGTCGATCGCCTCGGGGAGAAAACGACCCTCTCGATGGACCACCTGGGCGATTCCGTGCGCGCTCGGTTGACCCAGTTCGATGCCCAACTCCGGGCGCGCGCGTGGGAGGCATTTTCGCAATCTTTCGCCGTCGCCCGGACGTTGGGAGAACTCGAGAATTCTTCCCAGGTCCGTCTCGTCGCCTGGTGCGGTGCGGAAGAGTGCGGGCATCAAATCGAACAGGCGATCGCCGGGGCGCTCCTGGGAACGCCGGAGGAAGCGCTCCCGATCCCGATCGGAGAACCGGGGGCGTGCACCGCATGCCGCTCTTCGAAGCCTACCCGATGGGCCGTCGCAGCCCAGCCGATTTAGTCGGTGGGAGCTACGGAGGCGGCGGCACCGGCACCGGCGGGTTCGGCATCACCAGCCACATCCCGGCCAGCCCAAAGAGTGCCAGGGTGATGACGACGGCGTAGAGCCCATTGTCGATCCAGACGTGGAACGAGACTCCCCACCACACGTAGAGGATCGCGGCCAGCACAATCAGGCTCGCAAAGGCCCAGAAACTGACGCGTCGCGTGAGCGGCATCTGGCGAATGGTCGAGCTCTGATCCGCCTTGGTCGATGATTCCGATGTCCCCGAGAGCATACCCGTGTCGAAGCCGCCGGGGGCGAGATAACCCTTGCGTGTTCGACTCCGAGACCTTTAACCCTCGTCTGAAGCATGCTACCACTAGATGGGCGAAGACGTCCCGGCCACGCCGGGTTCCGGGGAATCGCCGACGGTCCGGCTTGACTCGCTAACCCCTGACCAACTTCGAACCCTGGCCTATGCCAGCGCGATCGGGCGTGAATTCGATTTTCAGCTCCTGGTTGCCGCGATGGGAACTCACGAAGAAGAACTCGCGGAACAGGTCGAACGCCTGGCGCATCTTGGCATCTTGCGCGAGCGGGTGGGGGGCGATCGCTTCGGATTCGTTCAGGAAGAACTGCGCGCCCGGCTCTACAAGTCGCTTACGGCCAGCCGATTGCGGGTTCTCCACCGCAAGATCGCTGAAGCGATGGAACGCCTCTATCCCGATCCGCCTCCCGAGATCATTCCGGAGCTCGGTCGCCACTTCTTCTTGGGCAAAGTGCCTCAGAAATCGTATGAGTTCAATCGGAAGGCCGCGGAACTCGCCCGGATGGACGACACTCCCGAAGTGGCGACCCATCATCTCGAGCGGGCCCATATCGACCTCCGATCGCTACCGGGCGACCACACGCGGGAGGAAACCCAGCTCGCGGAAGAACTGGGCGACCTCTACTACTCGATGGGCGATGTCCGATCGGCGGATCGGCTCTATACAGAAGCGCTCGAGCATGGCGATCGAGTAGATTCTCGTCTCAAGGCGCGTCTCATTCTTGCCCGGGCCGAAGTCGCGCGAGAGAATTTGGATGCGGAAGGGGCGCTCCGGGGAGCGAACCAAGCACGGGAGCTCTTCCAATCGGCCGACGACCAACTCGGAGTCGCTTCGGTCCATCGACTGTTGGCTCGAGTTTCGTTCGCCCGCGGGGCATATCGGGAAGCGCTGGACGAAAGTATGCTCGCCCTCGACATCCTCTCCGAGTCGCATGACTTACGGATACTGGGCCGCCTCTGCATTGACATCGGGAACTCGTTCGCGATGCTCGGCCCGGAGGTTCGGGAGGACGCGATTCAATGGTACCAGCGCGCCATCGACCGGCTGCGAGAGGTCGGCGATTGGCCCGAAATCTCGCGAGCGTATCACAATCTTGCGATCGCCGTAGGCGAATCCCGACCCGCGGAGGGATTGGAGTATCTCGAACAGGCCCGCGCGTATGCGGAACGGGGTCATGAGGCTCGTTCAGTGGCTTGGGCGCTGCTCACGGGAGTGGAAATGCGACTTGCCATGGGCCAGGTAGAAGAAGCGCAACGGGACAACGAACAAGCGGGTCGACTCTTTGAACGGATGAGCTACGAGTTGGGGCTCCAGCAAGTCCAGATGAATCGAGGATTGATCTCGGAAAAACATGGTCAATGGGACGACGCGGAACGGTCGTACCGGCAAGCCATCGCGATCGCCGAGCGATACGATCTGCCGGCGGACGTGGCGGAATCGGAGTACCATCTCGCTCGCTTGATGTTCAAGACCCGCAACCTGAACGAGGCCCGAACCGCCTACCAGGTGGCAGTGCACCTCGACCTCCCACAGCTCAAGCCCTCGTTGACGGCGGCGTTTGCCGAGCTGGGCCGGCAGTTGGCCACGCCCGCGGCCGAATCGAGTTCCGAATCCGCATCCGCGACCGCCGGCCGACCGACCGCAGTCGAGTGAGTTATTTTATCCGAGCGTCCCCGTTTGATTCAGCGTGAGTAGCTCGAGCCGGGAATCTCGGAGTGGGAGCCCGGCTCCGCTCTTCGGACGCCACGAAATCGTCGACCAGATCGAGCGCATCCTCCGGCGAGCACAGGGCGGTAGTGGGGAAGCGTTCCTCTTGACCGGGGGCGACGGGGTAGGCAAGAGTTCCGTGCTCCGAGTGACGGTGCAGACCGCCCGAGACCTGGGATATCAGGTGCTCACCGGACGTGCGTTACCGATCGAGATTCCGCAACCCTTCTCGTTGGTTCAAGACCTCCTACGACCCGACGAGCTCGCTGACACCGGACCGTCCCCCGAGACCTCCCCTCGGCTCCTTCCGATGTTCCTGGGACCTTTCGAAAGCGACTCCGTCGGCGAAGTCGCCCGGGCCTCCGGCTTTGTGACCGAGCCGATGGAGACCGAGGAAGCCCAATGGTTGATCACGCGTCTGGGAAGTCCGGTAGAATCGCTCGACGCGAGCCGGAGCACGCTCTTCGCTCGACTGGGGGATTTTTTCCTCCACCTCGCGGCGAATCGCCCTCTCTTGCTCGCGATCGACGATCTCCACTTTGCCGACTCCTCCTCCCGGGAATTTCTCCGGTACCTCGCGCCGCATCTTCCGGAAGGGCCGATCGTCATTGCGGCGACTTCGACCTCGGAATCCAATCTTCCCGGAGGCGGAGGTTCCTCGGTCGATCTCTTCGCTCGCTCGCCGAATGTCACCTCGATCCGGCTCCGACCGCTAACCCCCCCGGAGCTCGGCGAATATGCTCGATGGATGCTCCATGGCCGGGACCCTGGGCTCGACGCCGTCATGCGTTGGTACACTCAGACGGAGGGGAATCCACTGTTCGTCGAGCATCTCATCCGAGCCACGATGGGTTTCGGTACAGCACCCGGGGCTCCGGCTGCGGAATCCGGCCGCGATCTCGTCGAGCTCCTGCGCACTCGATTGCGCTCGCTCCCGGACGATCAGCGCCGTCTGTTGGCCTACGCGTCGGCGCTCGGAAAGGAGTTCGACTTTCACGAACTCGCCGCGGCCAGCGAGGAGTCGGAAGAACGATTAAGCGAAAACCTCGATCGGCTGGTCCAATTCGGACTCGTCCGAGAGAAAGGCGAGGAGGTCTACGAGTTTGTCAGCGAAGTGATCCGTGCCGATGTGTACGCGGAGCTCACGGAGACCCGTCGTCGTATATTGCACCGAAAAATCACGAACGCCTTAGAATCCCGCGACGGCTCCAACCTCTTCGAGTTGGCTCGGCAGTCGTATTTGGGCCGAGAAGACGCGAAGGCCCTCGAGTACAATCGGAGAGCCGCCGAACGCGCGGCGCAAACCTTCGCCTACGAAACGGCCGTGGTCCACCTGGACCGGGCCTACGAGGCCGCCCAACGTCTTGCGAAGCGAGACTTGGCCCTCGAAGTTCGACTTCAGGTCGAACTGGGTCGATTCCTGGACGAACTTGGGCGCTTGCGGCAATCGGAGGAAGTTTTGATCGACGCCGTCGCTCGCGCCCGTGCGACTCCCGCCGCGATCGGGGAGCTCCCCCTGGCGCTTCTAGGGCTCGCCCAGACCCGATCGGACCTGAGTGAGTTTCTTTCGTCGAAGGAGCTCGCCCTCGAGGCGTTCGGACGATTGGAACAGAGCGGGACCCCCCGGGAGCGGATGGCGGCCCATCGGATCCTGGGGATCGCCTCGTGGCGATTGGGAGACTCGGCCGAAGCAGAACGGCAACAACGAGAACAGATTGCGATCGCCGAAGAGGTCGGAACGCCCGTGGAACGGGGGCATGCGCGCATCGATCTCGCGAATACCCTCCTACTGCAAACCGCGGGGCGCGACGCGGAAGCGCTCGATCTCTACCGTAGCGCGGCCGAGCTCTTTGGATTGGGGGAGGACCATGCGGCGCGATCTCGCGTCCTCATGAACCGAGCCCTACACGAGTACAGTCAAGGACGGATGACGCAGGCGTTAGCCAGTATCACGGAAGCCCTGGAGTCCGCGGAACGATCTCGGTCGCCGATCTGGATCGGCTACTGCTGCCTCAATCTCGGTCAGTTTCAACTCGACCGCCACGATCCGAAAGCGGCCGCGACCTACATCGACCGGGCGGCGGGGCTTCTCGAGCCGCTGGGGGATCGACTCGCGGCGCAACAAATCGCGATGATTCGCGGGATGATCGCCGAGGAAGAGGGAAGATTCGATGACGCCCAGAGCCTCCTCGAATCCGGTCGCACGATCGCCGAGCAGCTCCAAATGAGCGCCGAGGTCGCGGAGATGCAATTTCGAATCGCGCATCTCGCCCTGCGGCGCGGCGATCGCGGAGCGGCCCGGTCGGCGCTGGATGCGGCGCTCGCCGCCGATATCCGCAACCGCCGGATCGATCTCGTGGCGCAGGTCGACGAACTCGAGCGCGCGCTCAGCTCGGGCGAAGCGTGATATCGATTCGCCGGACGGGGTGCTGTTTGTGACCGCCAGACCCTCCGCTCCACCGGATCGAGTTGCCGCCGACGGTTCACCCTACCCGGATCGGACCCGCCCGACCTTCGAACGGGATGTTCGATTGATGTTTACGTACATCGCCGAACGGTATGATTGGTTTGATCATGTGGCTTCCCTTGGGAATGATTTCCTCTGGAGGCCACGCGCGATCTGGCAACTCGACCGGTTTCTCTCCCGCCGAGACGTCCGTCGGGTCTTGGACGTGGGCTGTGGTACGGGGGACCTCACTCGGCTCGCCGCGCGCCACTTCCCCGAGGCCCTCGTCATCGGCGCCGACTTCACGGCCGCCATGCTAACCAAGGCGGACCGACGTATCGGACGCACCCCGGAACGTTCCCGGATCGCCCTCGAGCGGGCGAGTGCCCTCCACCTTCCGTTCCGTTCAGACTCGTTCGATCTCGTGATGTCGGCGTTCGTGGCCCGGAATCTTCCCGACCTCCCCGCCGCATTCCGGGAGCTCCACCGGATCCTTCACCCGGGCGGAGTACCTGATGACCCTCGAGATCACCGAACCGATCGATCCGCGATTCCGGGATTTGTTCCATGCCTACTTCGACCGGGTGGTCCCGTGGCTGGGGGCGGCCGTCCGGAGCGCGGGGCCGTATCGGTACCTTCCCGAGTCCCTGAAATCGCTCCCCAGTCGGGAGGAGATGCTCCGCCTGTTCGGCGCCGTAGGATTCTCCCGTACGGAGGCGCAGCCTCAGTCGATGGGGATCGTGACGACCTTCCTCGCCGAGGCGGGGGCAAGGGGTTAAGCGCTCCCGAGCTCCAACTCGTTCGATCATCATGGACGCGCCGTTCGATGCGTTTCGATACGCTCATGAGCATTGGAAGGAGGTCGCTTGGCTCTCGCAAAACACCAACCATTTGGTCCCCTCCTCCGTGATTCAGCCCGCTCTCCTTCAAGCGATCCAAGAGCGACGCTATGAGGGCTACCCATACGGCCCCGGCGAACCGGAGCTGATGGAGCTCGCGCTCCGTGACCTCGAGGTACCCTCGGGATTCGGCGGTCTGATCACCGCAGGCGGGACCGAAGCGCTCTACATGCTCACACGAGCCCTCTTGTCCACGGGGGATGAGGTCGTCGCTTCCGATCCGAGCTACTTGATCATTCATCGTTTCATCGAACTCTGCGGCGCCCACACTCGGAACCTCGACATTTACGAACCGCCGTATCGCCTGACGGCCGAACGAGTCCAGGAAGCGATCTCCCCCAAGACCCGGATGCTTCTGCTGATCGACCCCCTCAATCCCTTAGGCTCCGGCTATCCAAAGGAGGAGGTCCGGGCGATCGCGGAGATCGCCCACGACCGACATCTCTGGTTGCTCAACGATGTCACCTATCGGGACTTTAGCGACGCACCTTCGTTAGCCGCCGCTTTTGCTCCCGAAGAGACGCTGACCGTCTGGTCCGTGTCGAAGAACTGCGGCGAGGCCGGCTTGCGGCTCGGCGGGTTGGCGGCCCGACCGGAACTCGTGAAGAAAGTCGGTAGGTACAACACGAATGACCTGGGCGTAAATGTGCTCGCCCAAGTCGCCGCGATCGCCGCCCTCCGGACGAAAAGTGCTTGGTTCGAGACCGTCCGATCGACGACCCGACGTCATGGAGCTCGCATCCGTGCGGCGATCTCGTCGATCCCGGGGACCTTTCTTCCCGTTTATCCTTCCCAGGCCAACATGTTCGTTATCGACATTACGAAGACGGAAATCTCTCCGGAGGCGTTGCAGAAAGAGCTCCTCGTGGAGGACAAGGTCTTCGTTCGAGCGGGAAACTATCTCTCTCCGAAGTTCGGCGGGCGCTTCGTCCGGGTTTCGTTCTCGAATCCGTCCGAGGACATCGATCGATTTTTGAACGCTTTTCCGGCGGCCATCGCCCGATTGCGTCGCGGGACGTCGCTCACGACTCCTACCCCCGTCTCCTCGTGAGGCGAGGGACGCGCGGCCGGGCAACCGCTATGTGGCCCTGCGAGTCGCCGGGGCGATTGGACGGACGATGACGATCCGCCGCGCGCTCGCGGAGCAGCATCCGCATCCCACCCTGCTCTCGGATTTTATCCTCGGGAGCCAGGACGGCCTCGTCAACATCCTGGGAATCGTTCTCGGCCTTTCGGCCGCGGCCGCCGATCTGCGAATTCTCCTGATCGCTGCCTTTGCCGCCCTCGGGGCCGAGTCGATCTCGATGGCCGCAGTGGCGTACACGTCCACCAACGCGCGCCGGCGATTCTATCAGAGCGAAGAGGCGCGGGAGCGCCGGGAGATGCGGGACGTTCCGGCGATGGAGCGGGCGGAGGTCCGGGAGGTCTTCGAAAAGTGGGGGTACCAGGCCCAAGAGCTCGAGGATCTCACCGATCGCATCTGCCGTAATCCTCCGGCCATGCTCGAATTCATGATGGCGTTCGAGCTCAAGCTCGCCCCCGTCGCCGAGGATGCGGCACTCAAGAGTGCCTACTTGGTGGGAACCGCGACGATTCTCGGTTCGTTCATTCCGCTCCTTCCCTTCTTGGTCGTTAGTTCGAACATTCTCGAAAGCGTCCTCATCGCGGTCCTCCTGAGCGGGGTGACCCTGTTCAGCATCGGGTGGTATCAGGCCCGAACGACGGTCGGTTCATTGTGGCGGAGCGGTCTCCAAATGCTCGTGATCGGGCTGGGTGCCGGATTCGCGGGCTTCCTCATCGGTCACTTCCTGGGGACGGCGTAGGGCGGCGATCGGACGCCGGGTCGCCTGGGCGGGCCTCGACGTCCACCACCACGTGCATTCGACCAGGCCCGAATGGTTTCACTTCGCGGGCGGTGATGGATCGCACCTCGGCCCCGGCCTGCTCGACGCTCTGGGCGGTCTTTTCTCGCCCGAGGGAAAGACCTCCGTGGACGTCCACCACCAAGTGCGCGTGCAACCAACCCCCCTCGACCCGGAGAAGCGAGAGCGCGCGCGGAATCCACGGCAGCGACGTCGGGAGGTAACCGAGAAAGACTCGATCCGCCGCCCGCGGGGGAAGGGCGGCGGTGCGATTATCTCCGAGGATCGGCCGCAGCCGTTCGGCGACTCCGTTGATCCGCGCGTTGATCGTCAGATAGTGCACGGCGATCGGGTTCGTGTCGACCGCAATCACCTCTTCCGCCCTGCCGTACTTCGCGGCTGGGATTGCGAAGTATCCGATTCCCGCGAACAGATCGATCACGCGCTCCCCGGGGTGAGTGAGTTTTCCTGCGCGGTACCGTTCGGTGCGATTCCCGGTCGCGAACATGACCTCCTTCGCGTCGAAGCGGAACCGAATTCCGTGCTCTTGGACCTCGGTTTCGGTCGCGGTCCCCGCGATCACTTCGACCCTCGGTCGGCGGGTCTCTCCTTCCACCGGTCCGACCTGGGTGAGGACGGTCTCCACGTTCAGGACCTCTTGCCACGCCGCCCCGATCGTTGAGAAATGGGGGCGAAATCGCGAGGGGAGCCGAATCAGAAGTACGCGCCCCATTCGGTGATAACCGCTCGGGAGCGAAGCGGTCAACTCAGGTCCCGCGCTCCGGGAGAGGAGCGCCCGAACCCGTTCCGCCGGAGAATCGCGCGGCGGCGTCAACCGTTGATCTCAGCGCCTTTTTCGAGAATGACTTCCAAGAATTGTTGCAGGTGGGCGGTGAGGATCGGATTGTCGGTGAATCCACAGGCATCCAACCCTGGCGCGGCGAGCAGCGCATGTTCTCCGTCGGCCAGTACTTCCGTCGCGAGAAGATTCTCCCGACCCACGTATTCGACACCTTCGGGAATCCGCTGGAGCGGGGCGGTCACGAAGGTGACCTTGACCCCGCGTTTCACGGCGTGTTGGATCTTCTTCCCGAGTTCATCTCGGACCTCGGAAATTTGTGGGGTCGTGAGAATGAATGTGCGAGTCGACTGATCCAGGAGCTCTCCGATCTTGCTCAGTACTTTGTCCCGGCCACTCAGGAGATAGACGAGTTGCGGCTCTCCGTGTTCCGCCGTGATTCGGTGGAGAGTAGCGAGCTTCTCGAAGACCTCCTGAATCGCCCCCTTCAGGTTCTCGGCGACGTCGAGGGGGGCCGTCGGGCGAAACAGGATCGGTTTGCCTCCCGTCGGTTGGGCGTACCCTTTCGCGGAAAGGGACTCTAACACCTTGTACGCAGAAGTGCGTGGAATCCCGGCGGCCTGGGCGAGCGAAGACGCATCGCCGACGCCTCGCGCGACGAGCGCAATGTACGCTCGAGCCTCGTACAAGGTCAGGCCGACCTTGCCCAGGACTTCCACGGCCCGGCGGAATTCTTCGGAGGCATGGTTGCCGAGCTGAACGGCAACTTCTTCCACGGCGGCCATGGGTCTGGCTCTAGGGAGGCGTTGGGACTTAACGCTGCTTAGGGGCGGCTTACGGAACGGTTTCCGCGAGCTTGAGCAGCGCCGAACGCCCAAGCAACGTTTCGATTTCTTCCGCGGTGAGCAATCCTTGCTCCCGAAGCAGCGTTGGGATCGGCCGCCGGTTCGCGCCGCAGCGTGGATCAGCTCGGCGACTTTGAGATATCCTAATCGCGGCGTCAGCACCGTCGCGAGCGCCGTGGACCCCAGCAGATAACGCTCGAGAATCTCCGGATTCGGTGTGATTCCGTCGATGCAAGTCCGGGCAAAGACGGGAAGATAGTGGATCAGAATCTCAGCCGAAAAGAGACACTCGAAGGTCGCGAGCGGCATCATCACATTGATCTCAAGCTGTCCCGCTTGAACCGCGAGCGAACTCGCGAGGTCGGCCCCCACTACGTGGAAGGCGACCATGTCGAGGCATTCGGCGGCGGATGGATTGACCTTGCCGGGCATGATCGAGGAGCCGGGTTGAATCTCCGGCAATCGGATCTCGTCTAGTCCGGTGACCGGACCGCTGGATAGGAGGCGAAGATCGTTCGCGATCCGAATCAACTCGTCGGCGAGCGAACGGAGCCAGCCGGACGCGGCCCCCAAGGCCCAACGGCTTTGCATCGCCTCGTACGGGTCCCGCGCCGGGGTGAGCGGAAGTCCTGTCAGGCGAGCCAATTCCTGGACTGCGGTTGACCGGAATCCGGGGAGAGTGTTGATTCCACTCCCGACGGCGCTGCCGCCAAGCGGGAGTTCGGCGAGGCCGCGTTCGATCGGCGGGAGCGTTTCGACCACGCGCTCGAGCGCCGTGGCCCAAGCGTGGAATTCTTGCCCGAGCGTTACGGGCATCGCGTCCTTGAGATGGGTGCGACCGGCCTTCGGGAGGTGAGCGAATTCTTCTCCTTTTACGTGAAGGCTGGCGACCAGGACCCCGATCGCGGGGCGTAGATCTTGCATTGCTTGGAGGATCGCGACTTGGGCCGCCGAGGGATAGGTGTCGTTCGTCGATTGCCCACGGTTCACGTGATCGTTCGGGGACAACTCCTCATACGATCCCTTCGATAAGCCCAAGATCTCCAAGGCGCGGTTCGCGATGACCTCGTTCACGTTCATGTGGAACGACGTGCCCGCACCGGCTTGAAAAACGTCGACGATGAATTCGTTGTCCCATTTCCCGTTCCCGACCTCTTGCGCCGCGCGTTCGATGGCCGACCCGCGACGCGCGTCGATGCTTCCCTGCGCGAGATTCGTACGGACGCACGCGAGCTTCAGGAGTCCGTAGCCTCGAATCAGATATTGCGACGCGCGCAATCCACTGACGGGAAAGTTCTCTTTGGCTCTCAGCGTTTGGATCCCATAGTACGCGGTCCCCGGAATCTCGCGCTCGCCGAGCGAATCCTCTTCGGTCCGGTGGTCCGCCATCGAGCGGCACAAACGAGTGCGGAGGAAAACACTTTAGGTCCGGGAACCCGTTCTCCCCACCTCAGAGCCGCGCCGGTGACAGCGCGAAGCGCGGCCGGATGCAGAGTCGCTCGTGGTCGATCCCATTGCCCTCTCCAACGACATCGGTCAAAATCTGATTTTTCTCGCGCTGCTGCCCGCTCTTTGGCTCTTCCTGTACCTCCTCATTTGGGAGCGCCCTGAGGTCGCGCATCCCGCCGGGCTTTCTCGAACGACCTTTTGGCTCCTGCTCCCTGCCAGCTTTTTTGGTCTCATTGCGAATCTCCCATTCCTTCCGATCGGGCCGGATATTCTAGGACTCAACCTGGCGGGGGGGTTGATTCCGCTCGTCCTGTCCGTGCTTCTGCTCCGACGCTTTCTGGGGTCGGAAGATTCCGCGGTCTTACGATTCTACCTTGCCTTCGCTCTCGAAAGTGGAGTCATGCTGGTGTTGGTGTTGGTTGTCCATCAGACGGAGTTCCTCAACCTCGCGATTCTCGGCGTAGCCGCGGCGACCGTGGCGGCGATCGGGAGTATCGAAAACGCAAGTCGAACCCCCAGCGGTGCCTCCTCGGTGCCGTCGGTCACCCTCGCGTTAGGCATTTCTTCGGCGGTCTTAGTCGCGACTTTTCTCACGTCCGCGACCCAGCCGGGAGTCGGCATTGTTTCGTTCTTTCCGTTCTATCTCGTCATTCCCCTCCTCGCGGGGGGGATGATCGTTCTGTTGCTCCGAGGGGCGGTGGGAAACCGTTCCTCGACGACTGGGCTCTCGTTGGCCTATCCATCGACCACCTTCGGCGTACTGATCGGGGCCGATCTGCTGCGCCAACCTCCGCTCTACCTGAGCGGTCCTTCCGGATTCTACGCGATCGGCGGGGCAGGAATCATGGACCTGCTCTATCTTACGGGACTTCTAGCGCTCGTTGGCGCCTACGGGATGGGGCGCTTGGTCAACGGACCGTGGCTCCCGAACGAACCGACGACAGCCCCGCTGCGGACCCCGGTCGGGCGGCTTCGCGAATCGTTCGATCTGGGCCTCCGCGGCGATGTCCCGGAATCGGTGGAAGCCGCCGCACGAGCAGGGCACGAGGCGGCAGCGATGGGGCGTCGCCTCCTCGATCGACCCGGGTCGAACGACGGTCCGCCGTGGGACGGACTTTCCCTTCCTTCGTGGATCGGAGCCGACCAAGCCAACCTCGATGCGTTGGCCCGGAACAAGTCCGACAACCCTCGAGAAGCGTATCGCGCGTGGGCGTCCGCCCGGTGGCTCGTGCGCATCGGCCAGGACTTGGGACGGCAGCGATTTGGAACGCCCTTCGCTCGGGTCATCGCCTTCGGGATCGATCTGGCGCTCGTAACGACTCCGGCGATCCTCATCTGGATCTACCTGGCGCTCACCATTCCCGGAACCGTCGTGGATGTCCTCTCGAACACCCTCTTCGGAGCCGTCGCATTGGGATTCGCGGCCTGGGCGTTCCTTTATTTCGTCGCGGCCGAGAGTTGGTACGGTACGACGATCGGAAAGCGGATCGTTCACCTGACCGTTCGCAACCGGGTCCTGGGCGAGCCGTCGGTCGCGGCAGTGCTTGTCCGGGATGCCCCGAAACTGCTCCCCCTCACCATCATTGGGATCGGCGGCGCGATCGGGGTTACGCTTCTCCTCCGAGGCGCGGATGTCTCGGTCTCCGTGGGAGGGCAAGGCGTCCAACTTGCGGGGGACCCGTTTGCCTTTTTTACGGTCGTCGGGTTTATCCTCGTGGCGGTGGGATTGTGCGGACTCTTTGGCTGGATCCTCATCGCAATCTCTTCCGAAAGTCAGCGGTTCGGCGATTACCTCGCGGGTACCTGGGTCGTGCGAGACGCTAGCCCGATGCCCGCGGGAGAGGCGCCACCGGCGCCCGCGGCGGAAGGGGGACTGTCCGCCGAAGGGCGATCGCGATGAACGAGACGTTCGCTTCTCGCCCTTCTTTGTTCGTCAATCGCTCCGTCCCAATCTCGATGCGACCGACGTCGATCTGCCCTTCGAGAAATCGATGCCGCACTACCTCGGCCACGTCCACCGCTTTCCCGATAACGTTGCCCCGGGCCTTGACGACCACCGGCCCAGCCCCGGAGTTGAGCTGGGCGGCCACTTGGAAGACGTAGGTCATGGTGGGCTTCTGACCGATGAACACGGTCACACTCGAAACCGGCGAGCCGTTCGGCTCCGCGGGAGGCATGTCGTCGGAAACCGTCTGGCGCTACATGCCTTTTTCGCAGCGGATCGGCCCAGCGTCGGATCCGGGTCGGTCCGCCGGAGTAAAGGTTATGCCGCCAATCCTGTACCGCGCGACGGAATCGCAGGGGTGGCCCAGCTTGGTCAAAGGCGCCAGGTTGAGGTCCTGGTCTCGTAGGAGTTCGTGAGTTCAAATCTCACCCCCTGCATCGGCCGCGCTAGCCCTCTCCGTTCGCCCACCCGATGACCCGGGTACACCCCTATTATTCCCCAGCGCGGCTAACGGGGCCGTGCGCGCCCCTCGAATGGATTGGTCGCTCGATGTCGATTACCGGACGAAAACGTTCTCGGGAAAAGTCTCGATTCACGTCGAGGACGCGGATCCGACTCTCACCGTCGATTCCGCCGACTTAGTGATCGACGAGACTCGACTGGACGGACGACCTCTTTCGTTTGTCGACGACCCGACCGCGGGCGTCCTCCGATTTGAGCAGTTTCCGGCGGGGGCGCATCGCTTGGAGGTGGCCTATCGAGGGACCGTCAACGAGGATTCGTTGGTCGGTCTGTACACCTCTCCTGCTGGACCGGGCTACATTCTGACCACCATGAACTATCCGACCGGCTGTCGACGGCTGGTTCCTTGTTTCGAAGCCCCGTCGATCAAATCGGTGTATTCGCTTACCTTAACGGTCGACGGCGATGTCACCGTAATCTTCAATTCGGACGTGGCGCGGGAGACTCCGCAGGGCAATCGTCGTCGCATCGAGTTTGCTCCCACCCCTCCGATGTCGGCGTATCTCCTCTACTTGGGCATCGGACCGTTCGACGTCCTCCAACGGGGGCCGGCGAATCGACGCGTGATCCTGGCCGCCTCGCCCGGACGCGCCCAGGCGGGGGAATTCGCGGCAACCCATGCGGCGGAGCTTCTCGGCGCCTACGAAGAGTACTACGGTCAGCCGTACCCACTCGACAAGCTGCACCTCGTGGGGATCGAGAATTTTTGGGCGGGGGCTCAGGAGAATTGGGGGGCGATCGCCTTTCGAGAGTACATCTTGCTCGTGGGGTCGACGACGAGCGAGCGAATCCGACGAATCGTTCGGCTCGTGCTTTCCCACGAAATCGCGCATCAATGGTTTGGTAATCTGGTGACGCCGGTTTGGTGGGACGACTTCTGGCTTAACGAGAGTTTTGCCACGTTCGCGGCCTCCAAAATCATCGACCGGCTCTATCCGGGCCAGGAGACCTGGAGCGACTTTCTCGGGATGGAGGCCACGCCAGCGTTCGAGGCGGACTCGCTCCGGACCACGCACCCCATCCACGTTCCGATTCGAAGTATCTCGGAAGTCGCCGAGATCGGAGACGACGTCACCTATGGCAAAGGCGCCTGCGTCTTGCGTATGATCGAGTCCTACCTCGGAGAGGAGCCGTTCCGCCGGGGGGTGGTCCAATACCTCGAGAAATTTCGCTACGCGAATGCCCGCATCGAGGATCTCTGGGAGTGTTTGGAAGCGGCGGCCCACGAACCCGTCCTGCAGATCATGCAGCAGTGGATCACCCGGCCGGGCCATCCCGTCGTGGAGGTCTCCTCCAACGATCGGGGATTGCACTTTCAGCAACGCCGATTCTCGGCGGACGGCGCTTCCGAGCCCGGGGTTTGGCCGATCCCGCTCCGTTTCCTAGCGAACGGAGTTGTCCATCGGGTCCTTTTCGATACGGTGACCCTCGACGTACCCCTACCGGCCTCGAACGATCTCATCATCGATCCCGGACGTTTCGGGTTCTTTCGCATCCACTATTCCGGGACCCTACTCGACCAGGTCTGGGACGCTTTTCCGCGGGCGTCGCCCGTCGATCAATGGGGGCTCATTCAGGATCTGACATCCCTGGTCGTCTCCGGCGATCTCGCGTTCGAGAAGTTTTTTCTTGCCCTGGAACACGGCCACGACCTCACCGAATATCTTCCGTTGCGCGGGCTTCTGGACTCCCTCGCCCACCTGCGGATGATCCTGGGAGATTACTCACCGTTCACCGACCGGATGCGTCGGTTTCTTCTCCATCTGATGGACCGAATCGGTGTCGCGAGGGACGAGCATGCCCCGATGACGGATTCTATCCTCCGCGAACGGATCGCGGGGAATCTGACTCGCCTCGATTCGACCTTTGCTCGACGGATGGGAGATCAGTGGGCCGATTGGACCAGTGTTCCCGCGGACCTCCGCATCGCCACGGCGGTCGGATTCGCTCGGACCGGAGGCAAACCGGCCCTGGACTCGCTACTGGAGCGATTACGGACCACCAAGGAAGACGAGGAGCGCGTCCAGATGGTCCACGGGATCGCGGCCTATCCGGATCCGGAGGAGCTTCGACGAACCGTCTCGCTCTTCCCCGGTCGCGGAGTGACTCCGTCGCTTTACTGGAACGTCCTGTCCGGCATCGGCCAGAACGTGGACGTGCGAAGGCACTTCTGGCCGTGGCTCACGGTTGAGCTGCCCCGATTGGAGAAACTGTGGGCGGGCTCCCCGATCCTCTCCCGATTCTTGGGCACCGACCTGCCGCTGTTCGGGTTGGGCCGAGAGGCGGAGATTCGGTCGTTCTTCGATGCGCATCATTTTCCGGGGGCGGAACGAGGCACGCGCGTGGGACTCGAATCCCTCTCGGTCTACTCCCGGTTCCGGGAACGAGTGGCGAACTTCGACCGTTGATCTCATCGGGGTTCCCTTCCGGAGGGACGGAGAGGGCTCGAGGAGTTATGACCCGGTCGAGTACGGCGTCTCCCCTGCAATCGAGGCCGACTCCGTTTCCCGTGAGGTGAAAGGAATTAACTCCTGATTCCTCGTATCTGGTTCGAGGGAAGCTCCGGGCGAGGCGTAGCGAGGGTCACGACCGCGCCTCCGGTTCCCTGCACCGAACACGATGGACGAAGGGCGAACGTGCCGGAATTGCGGCGAACTTCTGCCCCCCGACGTGCTCGTCTGCCCGGCCTGCAGTGAACCCGTGGACGTAATCCCCCCCGAGCCTCCGCAGGCTCCCGAGGATGTTTTGCCCGCGGGCGCGACCGCGACGTCGGGCGAAACGACCCCGTCCCTATCGGTCCCCCGTCCCGCTCGACGCCGGACCAGTGTGCTGCCCAGCGCCAACCCATTTGCCGCAGAACTCGCTCGCCGACTGGCGCGGCTCCAGCAATGGCAGGATGGCGCGCAGTCCCTCGACGTCGATATCCCCTCCCTCCCGAAATGGGCCGAAGAGGCCGCCCGCACGGCGCCCAACCCCGAACAGTGGACGGAAGCGGTTCGCGGAGTCGAGCGACTCGCTCAGAAACGGGTAGTGGCCGCGTTGGAGGATTGGGAGAAACAAACGAAGGCGCGCCTGGGCCGGCTGGAGGCCTACTCGGTCGATAGTCGCCTGGAGCGAGATCAAATCGAGGACGTGTTGCACGCGGCCCGTACGGGCGACGTCTCTCAAGGCCTGGCGACTTACCAGCAAGTCGACCGCGTCGTCGCCCTGAAGGAGCGACACTTGGACCAGGCTCGGGAAGAATTGGAGCGGGTCGTCGCGCTGCTGAAGGACATGAAGGCGCTCGGTTTCCCCCCGCCCCAAGACCCGACACAGATCTCTGAAGAGCTCGAACACGAACTGCGGGCGGGACGACTCGCCGCGCTCAAGCAACAGATCCGTGCCCTGCGACTCCAATCCGTCAATCGGCTGAAGATCGGCCTACCGGCGTACATCACGGAGTGCGGCGATTCCTTGATCCGGGAACGCGCCAACGGCACGGCAGTCGAGCTCGAAGCCATGGAGCTGGCCCGAGGAGCTCGGGATTTCTACCGGGGGCGGCCGGAAGAAGCACTGCGCCGGCTCCGCGCGCTGGCGCAGAACCATCATCTGGGTTCGTTTCGACCCGACCGGACGGGACCCGATCCGCTCAGAGAAGCTTCTCGAAAAACCTGACGTCTTCGTTGAAACGGTGCCGGTGGAGAACGCCGGCGTCCTGGAACTCCAAATGCGTCAGGAGCGCCTCGGCGGCGGTAAACCGGGCCAGCACATCGACCCATACTTCATGTGAGTTACTGTGCCGCGCCCAATCGAGGGCGGTTCGCACGAGCGCCGAGGCCACACCCTGCCGTCGGGCCTCCGGATCGACGACCAAGTGAATCAGTCGGCAATTCCCGTCCGAGGTCTCACAACCCACGGTTCCGATGATTCGTCCATCCCGCATCGCGGCAAAGTACGTCACCCGCTCCATCCAGCTCGTGAATTCCAACGGCGTCGGCTTCCAGGACTTCGCGAGATCGGCACTCAGGCCGGGCTCAAAGGCATCCCAGACGCGCTTGAACAAGGAACAGATCTCCGGAATCTCCGCGTGCGTCAAGCGCTCCACCGTGAGCGTCGACGACTTCGCGTGGGGTTTTTCTGTCGGGGAAACGGCCCGCTCTCCCGCGCGGTCCGAACTGCCTTGTGACGCCACGCTAGAAACTCCGCAACCGAGTAAGCACAACGGGATGGGCGTTCGCGCTCTTGAGCCTTACTCCAAAAACCGGGCTACGGAGTGTGCCGACTGGGCGTTCGGGGAAACGGCGTGGTCTCGCGAATATGCTCCAAGCGCAAGAACCAGCGGAGGAGCCGCTCGACCCCCAGCCCGAATCCGGCGTGGGGAACGCTTCCGTGCCGCCGAAGATCGAGATACCACTCGTACGCCGCGACGTCGTTGCCGGTCGCCTTGAGCCGCTCGACCAGTCGAGCCAAGTCCGTTTCGCGACAGGACGCTCCAATGATCTCGCCGTACCCCTCGGATCCGAGGAAATCGGCCGCTTCGACGGTCCTGGGGTCTTCGGGGGACTGCAGCATGTAGAATGCGACCCGCTCCCTGGGGGGATGAGTGACGAAGATCGGAACGGAGGATTCGATCGTGAGCGCGCGCTCCTCGGCGGTGCCGAGGTCGCTTCCCCACTCCACCGGAAACCCCAACGATTGGAGTCGCTGAATCGCTTCACCGTACGACACCCGGGGAAACGGACCCGCGAGCCCGCGAAGTTCCTCCGGGGAGCGACCGAGCGCCCGAAGGTCTTCCGGTCGTCGCTCCGCGAGCGCGTGCGCCGCATGCACGATCATCCGTTCGGCAAAGTCGAGCAGTTGGGCCAAGTCACACCACGCCAATTCCACTTCGAGATGGAGGTACTCCGTCAGGTGACGCGGGGTGCGACTTTTCTCCGCACGGAACGAAGGCGTGAGCGAGTAGACCCGTTCGTTCGGCACGAGGAGCGCTTCGAGATACAGCTGCGCGGTTTGGGAGAGATATCCGGGACGCCCAAAATAGTCGAACTGAAACGCCTGGGACCCGCCCTCCGCCGGGTTACCCGTCAGAATGGGCGGAGTCATTTCGAGGACGTCTTCCATCGACAAGAAGTCCCGCAGCGCCCGTAGCAGCTCGGCCTTGACGCGAAACGTCAGCACGTGCTGCGGCGATCGGATCACGAGATGGCGCTTCTCTAACCGAAATTCCTCGGTCTGATCAGCGAACATCGGGAAGGCTTCCCCCGGATCGATCACCTCGATCGCCGTCGCCCGGACCTCTCGACCTCCCGGTGCTCGGGCGTCCGCCGCGATGACTCCCGTGACCGCGATCGCTCCCTCGATCTGCACGTGCTCTACCTGACTGAGCCGTTCCTCGCCCAAGGCGTCCTTGCGGGCCGTGATCTGGACCGACCCACTGCGGTCCCGAATCGTGAGGAAGAGAATACCGCCGGACGATCGAGAACGAAGGACCCAACCGCGAAGACGGATCGCCCGTCCAATCGCGTCCGGCGCGTACACCCGCACCGTCGGTTCGAACGCGGCGAGGTCGTCGGTCATTGGTATTCGCGCCATTTGTGGCCGCACTTCGTGCATTCAAAAATGCGAGTCTCCGGCTCATCGGCGCCGCGCGTTTGGCGGAGGACCCAGTAGGCGGTTCCGTTCCCACACTTGGGACACTCCTCCTGGGCCGTCGGCAGCGTGGCGGTCTTCGTTTCGACTACGGGCACTCCCCGTCCGATCGGCGTGGAGCGACCGACTTCCACCCCCGTGCCGAGTGGCACCTTCGTTCCGCACGTCCCGCAACGCCAGACGCCCGCCGCCTTATCGGGACGCATCAACCGTTTACATTTGGGGCAGAACATTGTCTCCGATTCAGCGGCGGATTCGTATAAGACGGTTCGCGCGCCCTAGATCAACTGCTCCGCCGAACCGGCACTCGAAGGCGGTGCGCTCGGAGGAAGGACACTGAGCGGCAGGGGAGACGGTTTCGCCATCGGCGCGAGGAGGAGCCGCATGTGTTCCATGCGTCGCGAGAGGTCGACCTTGGTCGCGATATCATGGCGCACGTAGTATTCCCCCCGAACCTTCGAGAGCGCGGCTTCGACTCGGGTCCCCGCCTCATGGATCGCGCTGGCCTCGCCGACGAGGGCGATCCCTCTCGACGTGGAGAATCGCACCTGGGCCCCCCCGACCGCCTCCACCGTTCCATACAAGATGTGCACTCCGTCATCGGCGATCGCGGGCTCATCGAGGGTCAGGATGCCCCCCGCCCGAACGGCCCCCCCGTATCCGGGGGACGACGTACTTGACCACCGTTGCTCGAGGTCGAAATCGAACTAGATTCGGATCGACTCGGCCCGTGGCAATGCCCCACAGCAACTTGGCGAAGTCTCCGTCTTCGTAAAGGGTCATCACGTTGATCCCTTCGGGATCGCCGAAGCGAGCGTTGAATTCGAGCAACAGCGGCCCGCGCGGGGTCATCATGAATCCCCCGTAAAGAATGCCTCGGTACGGAATGCCTTCTTTCGACAACGCCTGCACGGTTCGCTGCATCACGCCCAACGCTCGATCGTAGTTCTCTCTCGACAGAAATGGGAGGAGGTGATCCCGTTGGGAATAGGACCCCATACCCCCGGTATTGCTCCCGAGATCGCCTTCGAGCGCTCGTTTGTAATCTTGGACGGCGGGCATGGGGTAGAGCCCGGAGTCGGTGACAAACGCCATCAGGCTGAACTCCTCCCCCTCGAGCTTTTCTTCGAGCACGACCGAGCTTCCTCCCGTCGAGAGGAGACTGCGGGCGTACTCCGCACCCTGGACCGACGATTCGAAATCGACGCCCTGTACCCACACTCCCTTTCCGGCCGTCAAGCCCGCCGGTTTCACGACCAAGGGGGTGGAAAATTGGGCCACGGCGGCGTCCACGTCTTGCGGGCGGGCGACGATGACGAACTTCGGCGACACCTCGATGTGGTAGCGGGCCAGCAGCTCGCGCGTGAACGGTTTCGAGCTCTCGATCCGCGCGGCGGACTGCGAGGGACCGACCACGGGAATCTCCGCCGCCCTCAGGGCGTCGGTCACTCCGCTGGCGAGGGGACCTTCGGGCCCGACCACCGCAAAGTCGATCCGCTGCGCGGTCGCGAACTCGACCACGCCCTTCGATTGGGTGGGATCGGCCCGCCGAGTCGCCTGAGCGATGCGATCAATGCCCGGATTCGCGTTCGAGGCGAAACCGTAAACGGTCGCCCCGGCGCGATGTAAAGCGACCGCCAATGCGTGTTCCCGCGCGCCACCGCCGAGCACTAGGACGCGCATCCGGAATCGAGCCGAGACCACGCGGCCCGGTTTATATCCGTGGTGGAGGGTTTCCATTCCCACCACCGACAGGCGTTCCCGCCAAAACGCGGTTCCGCCACGCTTATGAAGGAGACTCAGGTGGGCGGATTTCGGTGCCCCGATGGACATCCACGTTTCCGAAAAAGAGCACGATGTGCTCCGGCTGGAACTCCCGCGAGGGGAGGAAACGTTGCTGATTCCACTGGTCGAAGCGCTCCAGAACGAGGAGAAGGTCCTCGAAGCCCGCTACTACTTGGGCCACCCGTTCCTCGACCGTCCCACGTTGTATCTGAAGACCAAAGGGGAGAAACCCCAGCAAGTGTTGAAGCGGGTCCTCAAGGATTTGAGCGATCTCTACGGCGATCTCCTCACCGACTTCGATAAGAAGGCAGACAAAATCAAGGCCTGACGAAGGCCACCTCACGATGCTGAAGGAATGCGCCCAGCACGGGTACTTCCGCGCCGAGAGCTGCCCCGTGTGCGGTCAGCCCGGACGGTTCTTGATGAACGACCGGGAGTTAGACCACCTCGGCCGCGTGATGACCGGGATCTTGCGACACTTTCCGGACCGATATCATCTGACGATGGACGAGCACGGATGGATCCCGCTTGCCCAGATCGTTCGGGCCGTCTCGCAGCAGCACCGCGCCTACCACTGGCTGCGGGTCCATCATCTGGTGGCGATCGCGGAGAGCGATCCGAAGGGGCGGTACGAGGTCAAGGACGACCGGGTCCGCGCCACGTATGGCCACACGCTCGATATCGCCCTCGATCTTCCGACGGAAAATGTCCCGGATCGACTCTACTTTCCGGTCACGGGCGAAGAAGCGTCCGTCGTCCTCGAAGTGGGGCTGCGCCCCTCGGACCGCAAGAAGGTTCATCTCTCGAAGACCGCGGACGACGCGCGGGCCGCCGGATCGGTACGGACGCCCGAACCCGTGATCCTCGAGATTGACGCGAAACGGGCGCGGGATGGGGGGCTCGTGATCATGCAAGCCGGCAAGACGGTCTTTCTGACCGACCAAGTCCCTCCCGAATTCCTGCGGCGCCTCGATTCGAACGGACCGACGACTCCCTCCGAGTAAGCCCGCCCCCGTCAGTCGATCACGACGTTCGATTCGTAATTGGTCTCGGCGTAGATCAACAGCTGGGGACCGTTCGAGTAGGGATTGGAAAAGACCAGATAGAACGTGTCGGTGTACGGCGCGGCGAAAATGATGCGACCCGCCGAGGCGAGTCCGTCGGAATAGAGCGGGGTTGCGCTGAGGTGTTCGGCGAAGGAAGTGTATTCGGTCGAATTATAGATCGCGAAGGCGACCTGCGATCCGATGGGGTTAACGACGGTGTAATTCCCCACCACAAAATCCTCGCCGGTGATTTCCCCGGAAAGGTAGGTGTTGTTTGATGGGGTGATCAAGTAAGTGCCCGCCGTGGTCAGCGGATCGTTGACCGAGGGAGGGCCAGAAAGAGTGGCCGAGAGCATCGCGTAGGCAAGAGCGGCGACGACTCCCACGATGACAACCACCCGCAGTACGCGGAGGGAGCGCATCCACCATTGAGTTCTCCGGGGCAGTTCACGGAACTGTTGGGGGGTCGAAACCGTGACCGGGTTTCCGCAGGTGGGACAGCAGGTGGCGTTGGGCGGGGTGGCATCGCCGCACAGGCTGCACGTTCCCCAAGATCCAGGTGCAGAAGGGAGGTCGGTCACAGATCCCCCGGTCAGCCGTGGGAGGGGCTTTTGTGCTTTCGTATGAACTATCGGTGGGCGTCCCGGGGGCAGCTGTTCTGTGCGAGATGTTTCGGGTTACGGCTTGCGCTTCGAACTTCCCAGGTTGACCACCACGTTCTTCCGACGCGTGTAGGCCTTTACGGCATCCAGTCCCTGTTCGAATCCAATTCCGCTTTCCTTGAATCCCGCAAACGGCGTTTGAGGAAACGTGATCGGGGCCTCGTTGATCGCGACCATTCCGGCGTCCAGCTGGCGGGCTACCGTGTGAGCCGTCGCGAGATCTTTCGTCCAGACGGAGGCGAACAGGCCGTAACGGGTGTCGTTCGCGAGGGAGATGGCGGCGTCGGCGGTCGTGAAGGATTGGACGGAAAGCACGGGTCCGAAAATCTCTTCTCGGACGATACGGGATTCGCTGGGTAGATCGCTGATCACCGTCGGGCGCACGAAGTTCCCCTCGGCAAGCGCCGGCTCCACGACCTTCGATCCTCCGCAGACAATGGTCCCGCCGTCGGGCTGAGCCGATTCGATGTACGCCTGGACCCGTTCGGCCTGATCCCGGGACACGAGCGGACCCATGTCGACCCCCTCTTCCATTCCCGGTCCGAGCCTCAGGCCATTCGCGATCTTGGATATCTTCTCGAGGAGCGGCGATTTCACCGCCTCGGCCACGATCAACCGCGACGCGGCCCAACACATCTGTCCCGAGTTTCCGAAGATCCCGAACCCGATGCCTCGAGCGGCTCGGTCCAAATCTGCATCGGGAAACACGACGACCGGACTTTTCCCGCCCAATTCCAACGTCGTGGGAATGCCGCGCCGTGCCGCGAGTTCCGCGATCCGTTGGCCGACCTCCCCGCTACCGGTAAAGGAAACCGAACGACATCGCGAATCGGTGATCAACGCTTCCCCGACTTCCGAGCCGCTCCCCACGATGACGTTTAGGATCCCATCCGGGAGACCGGCGGCGTGCGCCAACCGCGCCAACGAGAGTGCCGTGAGCGGC
Organism: uncultured Thermoplasmata archaeon; assembly: GCA_963749195.1. GTDB lineage: Archaea > Thermoplasmatota > Thermoplasmata > Lutacidiplasmatales > UBA184 > Lutacidiplasma. The sequence continues at coordinate 374,876 of CAVVLX010000007.1, read as the reverse complement.
GTCAGACTGGCTGGTTTGAGAACGACGGCGTTGCCGGCCGCAAGTGCGGGAACGACCGATCGGCAGGCAAGCAAGAGCGGGTAGTTCCACGGGGCGATGTGAACGGTGACGCCCAGCGGTTCGCGTAGCGTGTAGTCGAGACGACTCCCCGCGACCGGGATTGTTTCGCCTTGGATCTTGTCGGCGAGTCCGGCACAATACTCGAGCGTGCGAACCGTGAAGGCCAGGTCGCCGCGGGACTCTTTGAGAGTCTTGCCCATGTTGAGCGTTTCAAGACGGGCGAACGCGTCAAGGTCCTGCTCGAGGAGTTGGGCGAGGCGAAAAAGTGCCCGCGCGCGGCGACTCCCGTCGTCCGCCGCCCAGTTAGAGGATCGGAAGGCGGTGTCCGCGACCTCCATCGCATGGTGCGCATCGTCGGCGGAGGCGATGGCCGTCGTCGCAAGTGGTCGGTTCGTCGCCGGATTGAGCAGCGACCGGGTTTCGCCTCGGGTTCCTGGAACTTCCTGACCCCCGACGAACAGACCGTACGTCGTCCCACTTTCGATCGCCATGATTTCTTCGTCGCGCGAGCGCATGAGGCCACTTAGCGCTTAGCGGCTTCCAGCGCGTTTGGGGCGGACCGTACGTGGAGGGAGTACTCACGTCCTTTCCAATGGATGGGCTGACCACCGACTCCTCGCACGAGAGAGGCCCCGAGCAGCCGAAGGTAGTAGGCTACTGCGAGAGGGTACAACAGCCCGTAGACCGCCGGCGCCCCGACCCCCCTGGCCAACATCAGCTGTTTCCCGAACAGGGCGACATCAAGGAACGCCCCCATTCCGACGAGAATCGGCGCGCCAACCCAGAGGCCGAACGGGAGGAGCCCAAGCGGCAGGAGGTAACAGGCGACCAGACCGATCAAGAGGCCGAGCTGGCGGGCCGCGACGAACTCGGTATCATGAACATTCTTCAGGAGTCCTTCGAACATCTCTCCGCGGTCCCGATACATTCGAGTGACGGCGAGCCGAGGACCGATCGCCATTCGAAGTCGCAGCCCGTCGGCACGAAAGCGTCGCGCGAGGGCAACATCTTCTAAGACGACCCCTCGGACGGCGCGATGGCCGCCGACCGCATCATAGGCGCTCCGTCGCACCAGGAGGAATTGCCCGTTGGCCATCGCCGCGGAAGATCCTGGAAGATTGACCCGCGGGGCGCGGAAGTAGACCAGTACCATTTCGGAGAAGAACGGGAGAATCAGACATTCCCAGAATCCCCGCATCTCTACCCGGGGAGCGATCGTGGCTAAGTCGGCCCCCTCGCGCTCCGCCCAGTCGACGGTCGTCCGCAGGGCCGACGGCTCCAGGCGGACATCCGCGTCTAGGAAGAACAGGTAATCGCCCTCGGTCGCCTCGGCACCAACCGTGCATCCCCAGTTCTTCCCGACCCACCCATCGGGCAGGGGAGGTTCTTCGAGCACACGCACCCGAGGGCCACGCTCCCGGGCGACCTCCCGGGTCCGGTCGGTCGAATCTCCGTCGACGACGACGATCTCGAAGTTGGGGTAATCTTGAGCCAGCAGCGCGTCGAGAGTCGAAGGAAGATCGGTTTCCTCGTTTCGAGCCGCGATCACCACGCTGACATGTCGTCGGACCGAAGCGGGTTCCGAGGATTCGGCGGGGTCAAGGGAGGGCATCTGCGCGGCAAGTACGATTACGGTTCCGTGATACACGAGCACCGTGCCCGCGGCCAGCAGGAGCAGAAGCTCGGCCCAAACAGGGAGCATCCCCCTCCGATAACGGGGCCTAATTAAGGCCCGCCCTGTGGGTGGGCGGGAATCTTCGATGGACACGGTCGATCACCCGCGCATCCGCCCCGGAGTCCTCGAAGATCGGTTGTATCAGGCCCGCATCGCGCAGACCGCTCTTGCTCACAACACCCTCGCGGTCCTGCCGACTGGACTGGGCAAGACCGCGATCGCCCTGCGTGTGATGGCGGAGTTCCTGCTCCAGGAGCCGATGCGTTCCATTCTTTTCTTGGCCCCCACACGACCGTTAGTAGTTCAGCACGGCCGTACGGTGGCCGCGAACCTCTTCGCCCCCCCGCCGCTCGTGTTGACGGGCACGATCCCTCCGGACCGTCGGGCGGCTTTGCTCCATCCCCCGCAGATCGTCATCGCCACTCCCCAGGTCATTGAGAATGACCTTCAACAGGGAGGGCTCGCGCTCGGCACCTTTTCGTTACTCGTCTTCGACGAGGCCCATCGAGCGGTCGGTGATTATCCGTATGTAGCGATTGGCCGCGCCAATCGCGAGGGACCCCAGGCGCGGGTCCTCGCAATGACCGCTTCCCCCGGATCGAGAATCGAACGGATTCGCGAGGTTTGGAATCAGCTTGGCATCGAGCGGTTCGAATACCGCACCGCGGCCGATGTGGACGTTCTCCCGTACGTGTATGGCATCGACGTAGAGACGGTCGAGGTCCCGCTGCCGGCTGAAGTCCGCCACCTGGCGATCTTGCTCCGGGCCGCCCTGCAACGTCAGTTCGACGTGCTGCGTCGCTACGACCTGCTCCCCGCGAGTGAGGTAGGACGACGAGAGTTACTCGGATTAGGGGAGCGGCTCCACCGCGAAATCGCCACCCATCGAAATCAAAGTTCGCCGGCACCGGCCGGTCTCTGGGCGGCAGTGACCGCCCAAGCGGTGGCGATGAAAACGCTCCATGCTTTGGAGCTCATCGAGAGCCAGGGAGTGGAATCGCTCCGAGAGTACTTGGAACGGCAAGGAAAGAGCCCCTCGGGACGGATGACCCCCGCTCAACGAACCTTCCTCAACGATCCCGATGTCGTTCAACTCCGCTCGGTGCTACGGTCCCTTTCGATCGAACACCCCAAGATCGCTAAGACTATCGACCTCGTTCGGACCGAACTGAACCGCTCGCCGGAAGCCCGCGTGATCGTGTTCTCCCAGTATCGCGATACCGTCGATCTGCTGGTGAACGAACTCGAGCACCTGAACGATCCCACGATTCGCGCGGCGCGGTTTGTTGGTCAAGCGGCGCGCGGATCAGAAATTGGCCTTTCGCAGAAGGAACAGGTGCGCATTCTCGATCAGTTCCGGGACGGAGCCGTGAACTGTCTGGTTTCTACGTCGGTCGCCGAAGAAGGGTTAGATATCCCCGCGACGGACGTCGTGATTTTCTACGAGCCGATCCCGGATGTCATCCGCACCATCCAGCGTCGGGGGCGGACGGGCCGGGCGCGGGCCGGCCGGGCGATCGTGCTCGTGGCGCAAGGCACCCGCGACGTCGGGCTGCACCGAGCGGCGGGCGCCCGCGAACGCCGCATGCACGAGATGCTGGAGCGGGTCGAAGAGGAGGCGCGAGGGGGAACTCTGCGTGCTCCGAGTCCCCTTCCCGCCGTACAACGGACGTTGACGGAATACGGGAACTAGTCCGCCGTTCAGCGTCCCGTGCTACCGAACCCACCGACCCGGGAGCGGGTGCCCTGGACCTTTCCCAATCGGAGCGCCATCGGGAGGTCTTCCACCAGGCGCAATTGGCCGATCCGATCTCCGGCCTGAATGCGATAGCTGCCTTCGAAGAGGTAGGTCATCGGAACTTTGACTTCCCCCGCGTAGTCGCGGTCGATTGTGCCGGGGGCATTGACCACCAGCACCCCTTTGGTGCTGAGGCCGCTCCGCGGTCGGACCTCCAAGAAGGTGCCGGGCGGCGCGCGCATCCGGAATCCGGTTCGGACCAGCGTCACGGCACTACGGGTTAGATCAATGGACTCGGCGGCGCACAAATCGAAGCACGCCGCCCCGCGGGTTGCCCGCGCGGGGAGGGGGACGGGGACTGCGCCCGACTCGCGTTCCACGATCACGACTCGGCGGCGGGAGGGCATTGGATAACCCAGCCTCCCCCCGACTTAGCTTTTCGGCGGTCGAGTTCCGGCCCGGCTCCTCAGCCGGGCACGACGACCTCCCCCGACGACTCCGGGAGACCGACGGGAATCGTCTCCGCCGACGACTCTTGGGTGGCCAGAAAGCGCGCGACTAGGTGGCCCTCCGCGCGTCGCAAGATTTTCCCTAACGCTGGGGGACTGCGGCCCGTAAGGCGCGCCAGGCGCGTGAGCGTGATGCGACGGGGCACCGCGTAGAATCCCAGCGCCCACGCCCGGGCGAGCAGCTTTGATTGGAGACGCGTGAGGGGCGCGGCACCGGCATCGTCAACGTAGGGGCGGCTCGACGCGCGGAGGACTCGGTAGGCGAGCCCTTCTCGCGCTAATCGAGAAAGGACGCGATGCAGGGATCGTTCCTCCCCGTGAAACGACGCCACGACCTTCTCCTCGGAGAGTCGAAACGGCGCGGTCGGTGAGATCTGACCGCCGGCCAGCGCGAGGAGACGCCGCACTCCTTCGGGATTCCGTTGACGCACCAGCAGGATGTAATCGCGGGTCCGCGGCCGACGATCGACCACTTCGAAGCTCTCCAATCCGTACAGCCGTCGTATTCGGCGGGATTCTCGTTCGAGGTCGGCGGCCGAGCGAAGTGGCCCTCGCCGGCGGAGGCGCAGTAACTGCAGTCGCCAACCGCGCTCCAAGCGTAACGTCTCGAGGAGCTCGACCTCTTCATAGCGTTCGAAAAAGTGAGGAGGGATCAGGCCGAGGAGGATCAGATCCTCCGTGCGAAATTCGAGCGTAACGGTCTGCATCGAGGGACGCGCCCGAAACCGGGGTTTCCATATGAACCTAAGGGCCACCGTCGCCCGCTCCGCGTTTTAAATAGCGAAAGCGGCTGCTCGCGACGATGACCTTCGATTCCCTCGGCGAATTTCTCACGGCCCTCGAAACCAAGGGGGACCTCCTTCGAATCCGCCGGCCGGTGAGTCGAGATCTCGAGATTACGGAACTGACCCAGCGAGCGGTCCGTCGCGACGGGCCCGCGTTGCTTTTTGAAAACGTTTCGGGCAGCTCGTATCCGGTGGCGATGAATGTGCTGGGATCTCCCCGGAGGATCGCCTTCGCGCTGGGAGGCGCTTCGGTCGACGAGACGGCCGATCGGATCGCCCAACTCGTCCACTTGCGGCCTCCGGCCGGTATCCTTGGCGCGCTTCGAAACCTCGGCGGGACCCTCGAGACGCTCGAAACGCTTCGAACTCTGGGACCTAAACGGGTGCGATCGGGACCGTGTCAGGAAGTCGAAGAGCCTAACGTCGATCTCGATCGGCTACCGATTCTTCGATGCTGGCCGATGGACGGGGGCCGAACGATTACCTTCCCGATCGTGATCACGAAAGATCCCGAATCGGGCGAACCCCACACCGGGATCTATCGGCTGCAACAGTACGGGGCTGACACGTTGGGGATGCATTTCCAGGTCCATCGCATCGGGGCCAACAACTACCGTAAATGGGCGGCGCGGGGAGAGCGGATGGAGGTCGCCGTCGTGCTGGGGGCGGACCCCGCGACCCTGTTTTCTGGGTTGGCTCCGGTTCCGGAAGGAGTTTCGAACTTTGTCTTCGCGAGCTTCCTCCGGCAATCACCGCTCGAAATCGTCCGAGCGCGGACCGTCGATCTCGAGGTACCCGCCCACGCCGAAATCGTGTTAGAGGGGTACGTCGACCCGGTGGAACGCCACGTCGAGGGTCCTTTTGGGGATCATACCGGCTATTACTCTGCTCCCGAGGATTTTCCGGTCTTCCACGTCACACATATCACGCGTCGCGCGCATCCGATCTATCTCTCCACGGTGACGGGGAAGCCCCCGACCGAAGACGCCGTCCTCGGGAAGGCGGTGGAGCGAGTCTTCCTTCCGGTCGTGCGACTCGTACTCCCCGAGATCGTCGACATGGAGCTTCCGATGGAAGGCCTCTTCATCAACGTGGCCATCATTTCGATTCGCAAATCGTATCCCGACCAGCCCCGCAAAGTGATGCACGCGCTCTGGGGGTTGGGCCAGATAATGTTCGCTCGCTACGTGGTCATCGTCGACCACGATGTCGACGTGCACGATCTTTCGGAGGTGCTCTATCGGGTCGGATTGCAGGCGGATCCCGGGCGGGACTTTGAGATCGTGCAAGGCCCCGTCGATCAACTCTCGATCTCGAATCCCACCCCGAACTTCGGAGCGAAGGTCGGCATCGACGCGACCCGGAAACGACCCGAGGACGGATTCCCCCGCTCGTGGCCAGAGGAGATTCGAATGGATCCGGCGATCGTGGCCCGTATCTCCCAGTGGCTCGCCGAGGATCCCGCGCTCGAGCGCCTCCGAGCGTCGGGAAAGTCGTGACCGCTCCGAGACGATCGGACCGCCCCCGGCTCCGTGAGCTGGGCAAATTTCTAGAGATCCAAAACCTGGGCCTCAATCTCCCGTTCGCCCTCGCGTTTCTGCTGGCCGCGTCCAACGGAGTTCCCTCCGCCTGGAAGTTGCTCTGGATCGTGGTCGCATTCGTTGCGGCGCGCAATGCCGGGCACAGCTTCAATCGCTGGGCCGATCGAGAGCAAGACCGAATCAACCCTCGGACCCAGGATCGGGCGCTGGTGACGGGCCGGGCGTCCCCCACCTTTGCGCTCGCTCTGGCCGCGGGCAGTGCGGCCTTGTTGCTCATCGCGGCCTACTTCCTCAATCCGCTGGCGCTCGCGCTCGCGCCGGTCGCACTCCTGCTGATCTTCGGATACAGCTATACGAAGCGCGTCACCACGTTCACCACCGTCTTCCTTGGACTCATCGAGTCGGTGACTCCCGCCGCGATCTACATCGCGGTGCAAGCGACCCTGACCATTCCCGCGATCGTCGCCGTCTTCGGAATGATGGCTTGGGGAACGGCCTTCGAAACCGTCCACAGCCTCGGCGATCTCGAGAGCGATCGGAAGCTCGGGCTATATTCGATCCCAGTAAGAATTGGACCCCGCCGGAGCCTGGCCCTCATTCCCTCGTTGCACGCGGCGGCCCTCAGCCTCTTCGCCGTTTACGGGTGGCTCAACCATTGGAGCTTCTTGTTCGACCTCCTCTTGGCGGTGATGGCGATTGTGGCCATCGCCGCAGACCTCCGGCTCCTCCGGCACCCCGGAGACCCCCGCGTTCCGTTTCAGATCCACTTCTTGTTGAGTGCGTTGTTTTTGATCGGAACTGGATTGGCGGTGTTCGCCCGATAGGGTCGAGAATGTACGTACTTCCCGAGGAGACGCGGTAGGACAGCTCAAATCCCACGAAGCCTCCGTTCGAAGAGGTTGCGCCGATGCCCCAAGTTATGATTGGTCTTTCTGCTCGCGACTACCGGACCACGAACGAAGTGTGGCGCATGGCAAAGCGCCACCTCAACCCCTTGGTCCGGCGTCGGATCGGCTGGCGAGGGCGCTCCAGTTTCTTGCGCCAGTTAATCCTATACGGATTCGAAAAAGCGAGCGATAACCCCGAAGCCTTCCTTCGGCACGTGCGCGAAACGCACGACCCCCTGTTCGGTCGACGGGGTCGTTCGGAAGCGGGCGCCGAACATCGGGAAGCGCTGGTCGCCGCCTGGGCAGCGTTCTTCCCTCAAAACGTGGGATTGGCGCGTCCTCGCACTCGGAAAGCCACTCCGAAAAACGACGCTCCGGCCTAACCGCTCTTCCCTAGGGATTCGGGCCCGTCACAACTGGAGATCGTATGGGACGACGCGTCGATTCATTCGATGGCTTGGCGCTCCTCGGGCCGGCGCAGGCTGGCCCGCTGAACTTTCGCACTCCAGGTCTGCTCGACGGGAGAAGTCCGGCAGTTATCGGGGCTCATTCCCCGGGTCTCCGACTCCGGCGTCTCCCTTCCGACGAATTCGGAAGGCGGCGACTCGCCATCGAAAGCGACGCGGTTGCCCTCGAGTTGAATTACGAGGTCCCGACGCCCGAGGTAGCGGGCCGTCCAGGCGTGGTGCAGCCGGCGAGCTCCGATACCTGGATCGTGCGCGGTCCGCTCGAGACCGATCAGCTCGAGCGGCTCCGTTCCGCGCGGCCCGCCCTGGTCGTGCTATCGAATGCGCGTTTCTTGCTCTCGGAAGGCCGGCCGTTTGTCCAAGCGCTTCAATCGATTCGAGAGGAACTAGGGGCGCGACCGGTGGTCTGGGCTCCCCGCGTGGCCCTCCCGCATCGGATGGCTCTCTTCGTCTACCTCGGGATCGACCTCCTGGACACGGTCGAAGGGATCTGGCGTGCGACGCAAGGCACGTACTTCGACACCCAACTCGGCGAAGTGGACGTAACGGCGGCTCGCGCTGAAGGACGCTGCGCATGCCCGGCCTGTCGAACCGATCCGGTCGGCACGCTCGAAGACCATGTAGATTACCTATATCGCGAAGAAATGGCGTTGATCCGTACCGCGATCCGAGGGAATCGGCTGAGAGAACTGGTCGAAAGCCGTCTCTCTGCCGAGCCATTACTCTCCGAGCTCCTTCGATACGCGGACGAATGGCTGGGGCCCCTCCTCGAAGAACGGACCCCGGTTATCGGCTCGGCCGTCCGTTCGTACGTTCTCGCGGAGGCCCAGCGCCGGCCGGAGGTCGAACGGTTCCGGAATCGACTGATCGCCCGATATCGCCCGCCCCCGAGCAAGCGGGTGCTCCTACTCGTACCGTGCAGTCGGACGAAACCGTATCGCAATTCCCGGAGCCATCGACGATTCGCCCAGGCCCTCGAATCGGTGGGTCCGCTCGAGCGGGTCCATTGGGTCTCAGTCAGTTCGCCGATCGGGTTGGTGCCCCGCGAATTGGAAGATGTGTTTCCCGCGCGGAACTACGATATTCCCGTCACGGGAGCGTGGAGCGAAGTGGAGCGCTCGCAAGTTCTCGAGGCGCTCGATCACTTGCTCTCGACCGGTCAGTACGAACGGGTGGTGGCGCATCTGAACCCGGAGGAGTATGCCTTCCTGCATCAACGACTGGAACGTCATGGCACCGCTCACTGGACGATCTTGGATCACCGAACGACAGCCCCGGAATCTCTCGCCGCGCTTCAGTCGGCCACCCGCGACGCCCTCAAGGGAGTTCCTCCAGTTCCTGGGGGCCCACTCGAAGTTGTTCGAGAGGAACTTCATGAACTCGCGGCGGTCCAATTCGGCCGGCCGGCAGCAGATCTCCTTTTCGCCCCCCCGATTCGGCTGGCCGGGCGTCCCTGGTTTCAACGGCTGACCGACGGGCGACGTACGGACCTAGCCACGTGGCGCGACCAGCGGGGGCTCTTCCAGCTCACGGTCGCGGGGGGTCAACGGATCTTGGAATCGGGCGCCCTTCAGGTGGAAGTAGCGCCTGGGGTCCCGCTCCTGGGCGACCTATTTGTTCCGGGGGTTCAAGCTGCCGATCCGGCGATCCGCGTCGGCGATGCGGTCGTCCTCGTACGCGGTGGATCGCTCTTGGCGGTCGGAGAAGCCCAGTTGCCGGGACGATTAATGCACGAGTTGGGCCACGGTACCGCGGTTCGAATTCGACATCGTGTCGCGCAAGCTCCGACGCACGAGCCCGAACCGACACTCCCATGAATCTGTGGAACAGTGGCGCGGGGTGCGGGCCGGTCGTCCAGCGGTGAGGATGCCGCGCTTACAACGCGGAGATCGACGGTTCAAATCCGTCCCGGCCCATTTCAGCCTCGGGAAGCTCGGAGCGCCTGCCTCCGCGTTCACGACTCGGATTTTTCTGGGAACGCCTGATCCGGTGGATTGCCACCCGAAGCTGGGGGTCGTCCGAATTACACTGGAGCGACTTCGAGTCGGATCGAGCCTCACATGCGGCCGCGATCGTCGCCGCGATCGACTTAGTTGACCCGCTCTTCGACGAACGAAGGACTTTCACCGTCGGCCGGTGTGCGTTCGTCCGGCCATCTCATTAGGGGAGCCCCCTTGCTTGGGGCGGTGACTCTCGCCGCGCGACCCGTGGGACCCGTTCAACTGCGGGAAGCGCTCGGAGAAACCGGCGCGATTGGGGCGACCGTGCGGCAGCTGGCGCATCGGCTGAACGAACCCCCTCCCACCGTCGCGGCCGCGTTGGCGACCCTCGAGGCACGCGGGGAGGCGCTCCACCACGGCCGGGGACTTTGGGTCCTACAGGACTTTGGAGAACTTGCGACGCGGGCGGATTTTTTCTCACCGGCCGAGTATACGGAACGGTTCGAACGCGAGATGGGCGTGCCACTCGGCCGCTATCGGGGCCCAATCACGTTTGCATCGAATGATACGCTTCCGGTCCATCGATGGTGGCCCTACGTCCAAGGCTATTCAGCGGATTTTGTCCGGACGGTCGTCCAAGAGCAAGGCCTCGTGCGGGGGGCGACGATCTTCGATCCGTTTGCGGGGAGTGGCACCACTCTGGTCGAGGGACGACGCGCGGGACTGCACGCCGTTGGATGTGAGCTTCTCCCACCGGCCGCGCTCGCGAGCGAGGTCAAAACCACCTTCGAACTCGCTCCGACCGCACTCGAGGACGCCGAGGTACGGTTCGTTCGTCAGGCTCGCCGTAGTCGCCCCGCTGCCCTTCCATTCCTTCGTGAGTCCGCGCGGCAGTTCTCCCCTTCCGTTCTGCACTCCCTGAGAAGCCTACGCGCAGCGCTGCCGCCGCCCGGAGATCCGGTCCACAATGCCTTACGGCTCGCGTTCGATCGGATCCTGATCCCCGTCAGCCGCCTTCACCGCTCGCCCTGCCTGGGGTACCGAAGGACCCCAAAGGAAGCATTGCTCGACCCGTACGAGGAGCTGCACGAGGCCGTAGGAGAGATGGCGGAGGACCTCCGCCACCTCGCGCTCGAACGTCCCCGATGGGGGGTCCCGGCGGAGATTTGGACGACCGATGCTCGCCACGTCGCCTTGCGTTCCGGTTCGGTCGACGTGGCCGTGACCAGCCCTCCGTATGTGAACGGAATGGACTACGTGATGAACTACAAACTCGACCTCGCATGGCTGGGCTATGCGCAGTCCTATGCAGACCTCGCCGCCCTGCGCAGAGCGCAGGTCAGCTGCGACAACCTACCGCGATCAGAAGCGGCTCCCTTTCTCGCACCCCACGAAGTAGCGGACCCGTGGCTCCTTGAGATTCTGACCCGTATTCGAGCCAACGTCGCTCGAAAGAGGTCGTACCGTCGGGACGACGTGCACGCGATCGTGAATCGGTACTTTTGGGATCTCGTTCCCATCCTTCGCCGAGTTCGGGAAAGCTTGCGCCCCGGCGGACAGTTCATTGTGGTCGTCGGAGACTCCTTACTCGCGGGGGCGTACGTACCGGGGGACCTTCTGTTGGCTCGGATCGCAGCCTCGCTGGGGTTCCGCATCCGATCCGTGGCGATCGCTCGGGCCCGTCGCTCGGGTCAACGTCGGAGCTTCCGTCTGCGCGAATCGATCGTCACGCTCGAGCGTACCGGTCCCTGAGACCTCCCCGGGACCGGAAGGAAGGCTCATCGCGCCGTGGGTCGTTGGAGTCGCATGTTCTGCCCCGTCTGTGGGAGGGCGATGTCCGCGCCCCGCTCCCTGGCCGTTCCCTATCCGATGTACCTTTGTCCGATCGATGGCTTGGTGTACGATCGTAAACGCGACACGTGGTACGGCGTTCCCTCGATCGGAGAACGGCTCTGTTGCCCAATCTGTGGGAACGGAATGGACGCCGAACCAAAGAACCCGCCGACTCGTCTGTTCGTTTGCTACCAATGCGGTACGACGTACGACAAATCGAGGGCGGCGTGGTACGGACTCGCGTATCACCAGACCACGTGATGTGGTCCAACTGCCGGTCGATAGCAATCCTTACCTGCCCGTCCGACCGATGCGCACCTCGGAGCCGATATCCACGCTAATGCCCCGCGAAACGGAGCCGGGTTTCCTCGAACCGCTGCTCGGGGTCGTTTTCGACCTCGACGGAACGCTCGTCCTGAGCCACCACGATTTCGGTCGGATGCGACGCGAGGTGATCCGGACGGCCGAGAAGTATGGGGTGATGCCCGGTCATCTCACCGTCGAAGAACCGATCCATCGACTGATCGAGAGGGCCCGGGACGAGTTGGTGACCGAGGGAGCTGCCGACGGTCAACTGTATCGATTCGAAGCGTCGGTGCACGCGCTCATCGACTCGATCGAAATGGAAGCGATCCCTCGAACCGTCGCTCGGCCCGGTGCCGGCCCGATGCTCGCGGCCCTCGCCGAGCGGGGATTTCGCCTCGGACTCCTGACCCGAAGCTCCGAAACCTTTTGCCGAGAGGCGCTCCAACGAACGGAGCTGGCTCCCTACTTCGCGTACCTCCGCACGCGCAGCTCTCCGGGGCCCGCCAAGCCTTCGCCCGAGGCCCTCGACCGTTTGCTGAAAGAGATGGGGATCCCGCGCGAACGAGCGCTCTATGTGGGCGATCATTTGATCGACGCGGAATGCGCACGCGCGGCGCACGTACGCTTCTATGCCGTCCTTCCCGACGCGAGCGAACCGAGCTCGATGACCACCGAACGTTTCCAAGCCGCCGGAGTGGCGGCCATCGCTAAAGACCTACCGGAACTTGCCGGGATGCTCGACGTCGCCCGACCACCCCCACCCGGGGCTCACGCCCAGTAACGAATCCTAAAGGTACGAACCGTAGGCGTGGATCACCGCACGCTCGGCGGTGGCCCACGCCTCGGGAATTTGGTTCCAGCCGTTTCGCAGGTCCCCGGCGCAATAGAGTCCGGGGATGACTTCGCGGGACGTCGCCTGGAGGGCTCGGCAGTCCTCGTCAGTGATCACGTAGCCCTCGGAGTCGAACGCACATCCGAGTGCCCGGGGGATTTCCTGATTCAGGTCATACCACCCGAGCCCGGAGAAGCCTTTGTCATAGGGTCGAACCGACCCATCTTGAAATTTGACATGGAATTCCTTGGCCCGAATCCCATCGAAGCCCACGATCGGCGTTTCGACCCAGGTGATCGATGCTCGAACGAGTTCGTCCCGCAGCTTCGTGCGCGCCGGTTCCTCGAGGTCGGAAAGCAGCGACGCCCCATTCGTCAAGAGCTCCAGCGACCGTGGCCCGAAGTGGAGCAGGTCGATTGCCGTATGGGCCGCAAAGGCATCGTGACCGAGGACGGCGACAGACTTGTTGGGCAGTGTATGGCCGTCGCAAAAGATGCAGAAGTCGACGATTCCGAAATTCGCCCAGGGAAAGATCTGGTCGATCTTGCCCTCGACCACGGGCATTCGGTCCACGACGCCCATGGCGAGAATCAGCACCCGGCCGCGCGCGACCTGCGTCTGTTTGAGCCAATCAAAGGTGACCTCCCAACCCGTCTCGCTCGATCGGGCGGCGGTGGCCCGCGCGGGGGTGAAGTAGCTGACCTTCTCTTCGACCGTTCGCAACGCCGCGATCTGCAGGTCGAGAAGTTTGTGGCCTGAGATTCCCTCCGGGAAACCGGGGATATTGTCCATTTTGGGGGCATAGTACGATCGACTGTATTTCGGCCCGCGGTCCACGACGATCGCGGTGTAATTTAGTAAAGCCGCCTTGAGCCCCGCCTGAAGCCCGGCGTGGCCACCGCCGATGACGACGAAATCGTACGATTCCTTCAGTCGCGGGAATCCCGGCACCATCCGAGACTATTCCCTCGGGGATTTGATGCCTCGTCGGCATCGTCGGGCTGCTGGCGGAACGTCCTTCGTCGTTTCGCCGGCCTCCGGCCGACGCAAATCTTAAGCCCGTCACCTTTCCTGTGCATCGTTGGGTTGTTCCACGCCCGACGGCAGCGACTCAGCGGCGTCCGAGCTCGGGGGAACCCTTTTTCTCGAGGACGGCACGCGATTCGACGGCGTGGGATTCGGGGCCGCAACGGATCACGTCGGCGAAGTCGTCTTCACGACCGGGATGGTCGGGTATCCCGAATCGTTGACCGATCCGTCGTATCGAGGTCAGATTCTCACCTTTACGTATCCCCTCCTCGGAAATTACGGCGTTCCCCGGGACGCCCACGACTCCCTCGGACTACCGCGATTCTTCGAATCCGACGAGGTACAGGTCCGCGGGGTCGTCGTCCGTGGACTGACGTCGCCCCACCATTGGGGGAATCCCCGTCGCTTGGAATCCTGGTTGGAGGATGAGAGTATTCCGGGGATCGGCGGAATCGATACACGACGGTTGACCCAGCATCTCCGATCGCACGGCGTCGTCCGAGGAGTCCTCGACGTCGGGCCGATAGACAAGCGACCGAGTTCCGAAGAACTCGCCCACCGTCTGAGACGTGCCCCGCGCTATTCGGAAGAGAAGTTCATGCCCGAGGTCTCCGTCCGAAAACCAGTCCTCCTTTCCGCCGGCCGCGGACCGATCGTCGCGGTGCTCGATTGCGGGATCAAGGCGAGCATCCTGCGCGCGCTCCTCAGTCGCAATCTCTCGGTGCTTCGTCTTCCGTACGATGAGGCCGTTCCCATTCGCTGGGAGGGCCGGCGCGTCCACGGACTGCTCGTGGGCAACGGGCCGGGAGACCCCGTAGCACTGGCCGATACGGTCGAGGAGCTCCGTCGTCCGGGATTACGAGAGCTGCCGACGCTCGGCATCTGTCTGGGCCACCAGCTGCTGGCGCTGTCTCGAGGAGGATCCACCTTCAAACTCAAGTTCGGCCATCGGGGCCAGAACAAAACGATCGGCTTCCCTGATGGGCGAACCCTGATCGTCGGCGAAAATCACGGGTACGCCGTGGACCCCAAGTCCTTGCATGGTTCCGATTTGACTCCGTGGGCCGTGAATCCCGACGACGGCACGCTCGAAGGGATGCGCGATCGGCGGGGCCGGGTGCTCGCCCTCCAGGGACATCCGGAGGGGCACCCGGGTCCCCAGGAGGCGGGTTTCGTCTTCGACGAGTTCGCCAAAAAAGTACGGCGAAAGGGGTCGTGAGATGCGGGACTCCCTACCGTCGAAGGTATTGCTCCTGGGTTCCGGGGCCCTCAAGATCGGGGAGGCTGGCGAGTTCGATTATTCCGGCAGCCAGTGCCTGAAAGCGCTCGCCGAGGATGAGATTTACACCATCATCGTCAACCCGAACATCGCGACTCTGCAGACCGATCCTCCTCGGCTCGGGCGCGTCTACTTCCAACCGCTTCTCCCCGAGTTCGTGGAACCCATCCTCGAGTTCGAATCCCCGGAGGGGATTCTCGTCAATTTCGGAGGTCAAACCGCCCTCAATTGTGGGATCGGACTCGCCCAACGGGGTGCCCTCCGACGGAACCGCACGCGGGTCTTGGGCACGCCGCTGTGGGGGATCCGGGCCACCGAGGACCGAGCCAAGTTCGTCCGGCTGATGAAGAAAGCGCGAATTCCGACCCTTCCGAGTCAAGCGGTCTATTCCCTCAAAGAGGCGTCCGCAGCGGCCCAGGAGCTCGGGTTTCCGGTGATGATCCGCGTCGCCTTCACCTTAGGAGGGAAAGGGGGAGGGGTCGCTCGCGACGCTGCCGAATTGCGCGAGGTCGCCACTCGAGGTTTGCGGGCGAGCCCAGTGGGCCAGATTTTGCTCGAACGCTACGTCGGCGCGTTCAAACAATTGGAATACGAAGTCGTTCGGGATCGACGGGGAAATGCGCTCACGGTCTGCAACATGGAAAATGTGCTCGCGATGCGAGTCCACACCGGCGATAACGTGGTCATCGCGCCGTCACAAACGCTTGACGATGCGGAGTATCAGATGTTGCGCCAGGCCGCGCTACGGGCCGTGGAGGCCTGCGGGATCGTCGGGGAGTGCAACATCCAGTTTTGTCTCGACCCCGAGAGCCAGGAGTACTACGCCATCGAAATCAATGCCCGCTTATCGCGCTCGAGTGCGCTCGCCAGCAAGGCGACCGGCTACCCACTCGCCTACGTGGCCGCGAAGCTCGCCTTGGGGTACACTTTACCGGAACTCAAGAATCGCGTGACGGGCGTCACAACCGCCTGTTTCGAACCGTCGCTGGATTACGTGGTCGTCAAGCTTCCCCGCTGGGACCTGGGCAAGTTCGAACGCGCGGATCGGACGCTCGGTCCCTCGATGAAGTCTGTCGGGGAGGTCATGGGCATCGGAGCGTCGTTCCCGGAAGCGCTGCTCAAGGCCGTTCGAATGGCCGATCCCCGCGCCGAGCTCGTCCCTCCCGAAGCGCCCCGACCTCGAGCCGAGCTCGAAGCTTCTTTAGCTCAGCCCACCCCCGAGATCTTGGCGGTCGTACTCGAAAGTTTGCGCGCCGGGATCGACTCCGACACGATCGCCCGATTGACGTACATCGATCGATGGTTCATCGACGAACTCGCGACGGTCGAATCGGTGGATCGAGCGCTGATCGCCGCGCGATCCGGCGATCTCCCGGTCTCGCTGCTCCGTCGTGCGAAAGAGTTGGGGTTCTCCGACCGAGCCATCGCTCGCGCGACGCAGGTGGATGAGGAGGCGATCCGGCAACGTCGCTTGGATCTGGGCCTCCGGCCGCGCCTTCGGATGATCGATACCCTCGCCGGAGAGTGGCCGTCGACGACGAACTATCTTTACGCCACGTATCGTGCCGACGCCGATGACGTGACCTCGGTGCCCCCTGGCTCCGTGCTCGTCCTGGGTGCTGGACCCTACCGAATCGGCTCGAGCGTAGAGTTCGATTGGTCCACGATGAATCTGGTCGAGGGCTTGAAGGCCGAAGGGATCCCCGCGGTCGCGCTGCTCAACTCGAACCCGGAAACGGTCTCCACGGACTACGACCGGTCGGATCGCCTCTACTTCGAAGAGATCACCCTCGAACGGGTTCGGGATCTCTTCGACTTCGAGCGGTTCCGCGGGGTGGTGACGTGCGTCGGAAGTCAGCTTGCGCAGAACCTGACCCCGTTGCTCCACATGTGTGGAATCCCTATCCTCGGAACCACCCCGGAGTCGATCGACACGGCCGAGGATCGCGCACGGTTTGCGCGCTTGTTGGAACAGCTCCAGATTCCGCAACCGGCGTGGCGCGCGTTCACGACCCTCGAGGAAGCCGCGACGTTCGCGGACGAGGTCGAATACCCGGTCCTCGTGCGACCCTCGTACGTGCTCAGTGGACAAGCAATGCGGGTGATCGCGGGGCGTCACGACCTCGCGCGGTTTCTGGGCGAAGCGGCGCGCGTGTCGCCGGAGCATCCGGTGGTCATCACGAAGTTCATCGAAGGCGCGGACGAACTCGAGCTCGACGCGATCTCCGACGGGACGCACATCCTCGTGGGGGGAATCTTGGAACATGTCGAACGAGCGGGCGTCCACTCGGGGGACGCGATCTTCTGTCTTCCGCCCCGGCACGCTTCCCGAGAGGTTCAGGATCAACTCATCGATGCAGCGGAACGCCTCGCGCGGGCGCTTGAGATCCGAGGCCCCTTCAACGTCCAATTCTTGGTGAAGGATCACGCCTACCAGATCATCGAGCTCAATCTCCGGGCGAGCCGGTCGCTGCCGTTCTTGACGAAGGCGACCGGCGTGCCCCTCCTTCGAGAAGCCGCGCGCGCGATGCTCGGCCGTCCCCTGTCGCGCCACGGGCTCGCCCCGCTTCCACCGAACCAGTGGGGGGTGAAGGTTCCTCAGTTCTCGTTCCTCCAACTGACGGGGTCCGACCCCTTGCTCGGCGTCGAGATGCAGTCGACGGGGGAGGTGGCATGTTTCGGGCCCACCTTCGCTGATGCGCTCGTGAAGGCGTTGGTCGCTTCCGGTGTTCGGCTCGTCCCGCGACACGGACGCGCATTCCTCTCCGTGGGCGGAACGCGGCTCAAGCAGGAGATTCTGCCGGCGGTGGACCGGCTCCGATCGCTGGGCTTCTCCTTATCGGCCACCGAAGACACCGCAGCCTTCCTTGCCTCCCGCGGATACGGTCGCGTCCAAGTGCTGCACAAAGTCAGCGAACCCGATCGGCACCCGAACATTCTCGAAGCGCTGGAGCAAGGGCAGATCGACCTGATGCTGAACGTTCCCTCTTCGTTGACCCAAGAGAAGCTCGAGCGGATGTTAGAGGACGAGTACATCCTCCGCCGGAGGGGCGTCGAGCTCGGGATCCCGCTATTCACCAGTCTCGAAGCGTTTCTCGCCTACATCGAGGGCGTTCAATGGCTCGAGGAACATCCGCTCTCGATCGAACCCTGGTATGGGTCGTCCGAGCCGGCCCGTCCCGCCGGAGCGGACCGGCGCGGGAGACCCCCCTGCTCTCGCCTCGCCGTCGCCGCCCTCCAACGCGTCGGGTGGCCCTCGAAACCACGCCGTGACGTCGGCCCGTGCTGCTCCTACGGACCGGGCGTCAGGGAAACTTGGTGACCGAGTATTCCGGCACCATCGTGCTCGTATCGAGCACATCGGAGATCCCGCGGATCTGCTCCGTCACAAAATCCAGCACTTGGCGTTTGTTCACCGAACTACCGGGAAACTCCAACACGACAAAGACGTCCCAATCGCCCGTCAGGAAGTGGAGCTCCTTGACCTCGGTGAGCATCAGGAGTTTCTCGCGGATGCGGTCGAAGTCCCCTCCTCGAACCTTGAGGTAGCTGAAGGCTCGTTGCCGATGCATCTCCGTTGGCATGATCTCGCACAGCGCCTCCTCCGTGAAGGCGCCGGGTCCGACCAGGCGTTGGCCGGACGGGGCGATCAGAACGGGAAAAGTGTCCACTCCCCGGAGGTGTTCGACGACGAACTGCTCGACGCGGCCGGCCTTGCCGACATCAATCAACTTGACCTTGTAGCCGCGGGCCGCGGCGCACTCTTCGGCCATCGCGACCAAGCGGGCCTGATCGTCGGAGAGGAAGTAGGTCTCCTCGGCCGACCCGGGAAGGTCATCTTGCGTCGAGCCGGATCGCGTCGTGGTCGACGTGATCGGTTCGCTCGCCCCGACGTACGAGCCGCCGACTCGGCTGCTGGGCGGTCGATAGAAGCTCGTGACGGCCTTCTTGCTCTGCACGTAGAGCGTCAGCTCCCGGGATCTCTCGTCGGCCATAAACGGCGATGAGAGGAACGAGTCCTATTTAATCCATGAGCCGAGCGCGCGAGGGGAGGGAAAAAGTAGGTCGCCCCTGGAAAGGGGCGACCCTAGGCGGACCGATCAGGTCCCGCTTGTACGAGTCCGAGCGGTCGCGGCCCCCGCCGCCGCCCCCACCGCCGCCGCCCCCTCCGCCACCGGAGTAGGAGCGTTGTCCGCTTCCATAGCCGCCGCCCTGCCGGTCGCGGTATCCGCCGCCACCGAACGAGCGTCGCTCAGATTCGAACTCTTGCTGGCTCATGTCGAGCGTTTGGTTGACCTCGGCAATTGGGTCCGTCGATTTGGTGAGGTTTCCGTACCTACCGACGTTCAGGCGCATGTGGCCGCGCACGAGCGAAACGTAGCCATTGTCCACCAGGATTAGGTCGTCCTTGGCGATGGCTCCGATCTGCTCGTTCCACAACGAAAGGATGATCGTCGCGGTATCGTCGCCGATGACCGCCTCCGCTACCTTGCGTGGGTCACCGTACTTGCCCATGACCTCTTTGGCTTCGCCGACGTTCATCACTTTCGCGTGAACGTTGACTTGCTTCGAACTCGGCGTTAGGTCTCTCACTTTTGTCAGGGTCTTCTCCATCTTGTCGCCTCTTCGCGTTTGCGTTTCGTGGGACCCGTGTCCGACCGCTCGCATTGAGGACGACACTCGTCAAGATGTAAAATGGCGAGAGACGCTCGAATGGGGTGGCTTTCGCGGATTCCTTCAGCTGAGGGAGAAATGGGGACTATTTAAGGGAGCCGCGGCGCCTGACGCCCAAGCACCCGGCTCGGGGGCCGCTGCTTGCGGCTCAAAGGGAGATTATTTCCGCCCCTTCTTCGCACGCAGCTACTGGGTTAGCCGTGAGTCGCCCGTACGATGTGGGGGTCCATCACTTCCTTCGCGGCGAGTTCGACGGCGCCGCTCGAACGTTTCAAGAGATCGTGCGCGAGGAACCGACGAACGCGCGCGCGTGGTCGTACTACGGCATGTCCCTCGCCCATTTGGGGGAGGGTGCCCTCGCGGAACACGCCCTCTCTACGGCGGTCCACCTCGCCCCCTCGAACTCGCAAGCCTGGTTTCATCTCGGGGTCGCTCGATCGCTCCGCGAGGAATGGGGGGATGCTGCCTCCGCCTATCGCCGCGCGGTGGCGCTTGAACCGAACGACCTGGTCGCCTGGCATCGGTTAGGTGTCGCCCTCGCCGAGGCGGGCGACGAACCTTCGGCCACGGTCGCCTTCGAGCGAGCCCTCGTGCTTTCGCGAGAGGGAACGGGTCGGGAGCGTTCCCCGGCGAGCCGAATCCGGCCGGAGGCCGAGGATATTCACGTCGTCGAATCGGGTGAGCGGGACGGCGGCCGCGAAGCCAAAAGCTGGCTCGATCTTGCGCTTTCCCTCCTCAGCCTTGGAGAAGAGGAAGAGGCGATCGCTGCCTACGAACGCGCCTACACGCTCGATCCGACCCGAGCGAGCCGCTCGCTCTTCCGACCGATGCTTCGCCTGGTGACCGCGGCCCAGCAGGGAGCGATCGAATCGGTCGATCGACCGTCTCCGGTGGGTCCGTCGAGCCCGTCGCCCCGACCGTTGCCCGATCGACCCACGGTGCCCGAGAAATCCCGGCCCGAAATCCGCTAAGGGTGAACCGACTCCGCGGCGGAAGGGGGTTGGTGGTTCGCCGTAATGATTGTGGAATCCGCCCAGGATCGCACCGCTTCGCGCTGACGGGCGTGCTGTTCGTAGAAGGCGTGGACTCGAGGAATCAACCGCTGTTTGCAATCTCCGCACAGGAGCGCTCCGCTTCGACAATCGCGGGTGATCTCTTCGAACTCAGTCTCCTCCGGTGCAAACTTGGAGCGCCACAGGGCCCAAATAGAGCAGATTTCCGGCACCGCGCCTAATCGTCGTTGTTCCTCCACCGTCGCCCGGCCCCCGGTGAACGCCTTGCGGATCTTCTTCTCCACCGTGGCGGGTGCGTCGTTCAGGAAGAGGGCGCTCGCGGCGGGGTTGCCCGTCGTGGACATCGCCCCTTCGCCCTGCAATCCGGGAAGCATTTGACTGTGGATCAGGGCGGGTTTGGGATATCCAAGCGACTCGGCGACGTCCCGGGTGACGCGGAAATGCGGGTCCTGATCGATCCCGCAGGGAATGAGGCAGGGAATCGATCGGCCCGCGCGCTGCGACGGATAGAAACAGGGCACCGTCTGAAGCGCCGTGTAGAACACGAGCCCGATATTGGCGCTCGGGGCGAACCCGAAAACTGCCTTGACGGTCGAGTACGGGATCTTTTTCGCGACCTCGACCGCCAGCGGGTACATCGCTTGGATCGATTGCGTATCGAAGAAGACATGCGTCCGTCGGCGATCGAACCCGACGGCGAGAATGTCGAGCAGATTTTCGTAGCCCCATCGGCGGGTGTCGGCACTGGAAAGCCCGCTACGGGCCCAGAATTTTTCGTCGTCCGTGATCTGGATGTACATCTCCACGTCGAGCTTGGCTTGCAACCATTGACAGAGTTCGAACGGAGAGAGATGCGACGTGTGCAGCGGTCCGGAAGGACCTCGACCGGAATACAGGAAGAACCGATTCCCCCGTTGGTATTGATCGAGGACCCCGTCCAAATCACGATGAGAATAGTAGACTCCGCGTCGCAGCAAGGGGTGCAATTCGCCTCCCGTGAGCTGACGGAGGCGATCGCGGAGGGGCTCGTCGAGCGCTTGAGTACCAAAGAGCTCGCGGAGACGGTCGTAGTCGATCTTTCCTCGGACCTCGTACGGAGTGACGACGAACTCTTCCTTCGCCGGCATGCCGAACTCGCTGCCTCAGCTTTCGGGGAAGGTGATCTTCGACAGGATCGATTCGCGCTCGGCCATCGGCACCCCGGCGGTCGACAGCGCCTCCGCGACGCACGAACGGCTGTGCTCGAAGTGAATCGAGTGGCCGCAACTCGGGCAGTTCGCCCATCCTTGGATCAGGCGGCGCAAGCCCTCGCGCGAGGAGGAGGAGTCGCGGCGAGCAAACCGATCGACCAGGATCGCCGCACCGGCCGCATTCTCGAGGTTAGATAAGGGAACTCGGACCGGCGTGTTACAGATCGGACACCGGGCCGGATTCCGGCACGTGCAGGTCATCGATGTGAATAGGAGGGGGCCTGCATTAATACGCTTCTCGGACAGCGCTCCGCACGTCCACAACGAAGTTATGGAAGAGGGCGGTCGTCGTCGGCGTGCCCGAGGACGGGGAATCGGATCTGCTCGGCGATCTCCATGACCTGCTCCTGGATATCCTGAAACTGCTCAACCAGAATGAGGTCGAGGACGAGGAGGTCCCTGGGCTCGAGATCGAGGAAATCGCTCGAAAACTCTTCTCGCTCTGGGGCATATCCCCGCACGACCCCCGGATCGCTCCCGCGGTCCACCTCTTGATGGACCGGGAACTCGCTGGTCGGGAGCTCGACGCGCGGTATGCGTGGACTCGAGGACGGATCCTCGGGGAGCGGTATCGTATCACGACCGCCGGGAAGAGCTACTTGCTGAAATGGATCCGCGATCCGGGCCGCATCTATTGATCGGACGGCGCATTGGCCCGGTTTTATGTAGGACTAGGCCTCGTAAGTTTAGGCCGGATGAGTTCTCCGACTCCTGCGGATCCGGTCCGGGCGACCCTTCTTGCCATTTTGCAACAGTTGAATCAAGCCGAGTCGACCAACGAGGGCAAAGCGGCGGAACAGGCGCTGGAGCTGGGCGAGCTCGAGAGCCGTTTGCACGATTTTTGGGCGATCAGCCGAGGCGGCGTCAAAGTCTCTCTCGTGCTGGGTCTTCTCGTACGGAACGGAATGGTGGGAGTGCAGACCTCGCCGAGCTACTCCTGGCAGCGGCAGCGGGGAGTTGCCGCCCGGTACCAGCTGACGACCGAAGGCAAGAAATTCCTCGTACAGACGCAAGAAAAGAGCGAGCGGATCCAATAGGCCCGATGGAGCTGCAGCTCTCTCGAGAAATGCGGTCCTGTTTCTCCACGAACCGTTAAGTAGACATCGTTCGTGGGCGCGCCGTGTCCCGAATTCACTCTGGCCGGAAGGGTCGCTCGGGGTCCCACCGGCCGTACCCGGCCTCCAATCCAGCATGGGTCGCGCTCTCCTCTGAAGAGGTTACCGAAGAGGCGGTCAAACTGGCCAAAGGTGGCGCCAGTTCGGCCCAGGTCGGCACGGTACTGCGCGACAGTATGGGTGTTCCATCCTCCCGCCTCGTGACTGGCAAACGCCTCTCGGTACTTCTCAAAGAAAACGGAGTCAAACCAGAGCTGCCGGAAGACCTCGCCGCGCTGCTCAAGCGGGTGGTGCACCTTCAACGGCACCTGGTCACGCATCCGAAAGACCTGTCAAATCGCCGCGGGCTTTCGTTGATGGAATCGCGGATCCGTCGATTGGCCCGCTACTACAAACAACACAAGGTCATTCCGGAATCCTGGCGATACACATCCGCCGGTGCGGTACTTCAGGTGGAGTGATGCCCTCGGGGCCCGAATCGTTTGTCGATCATCCTCGATATTCGTCCGAATTCACCCACGCGCGCGAACTGCTTTTGAGTCACCCGCAACGGTGGCGGATCATCTATCACTACGACGGCGACGGGATTGCCAGCGCCTCCTCCGCGCTCCGCGCGTTGGACCGGCTGGGCTACCCGGCCCAGGCCACCCCCCTCCAAGGGGTGGAGCGGGGACGCATGGCCGACCTCCTACATGCCAGCTCAACCCCGGTGCTGGTGGTCGACACGGGAGCGAGCTGGCCGGATCTCTTGGCCGAACACCCTCATCCGGTCGTCCTCCTCGACCACCACACGTATCCGGGATCTCCCAACCCCCCGAAGTTGCCCGACCATGTCGCCTTCGTCAACCCCCTCGATTGGGGCGTCGACGGAATGCGCGGAATGTGTGCCGCGACGCTCACGTGGCTCTACACCATCTTTCTCGATCCCCGGAACTGGGACAACGCCCCTTGGGGACTTTCGGGGGCGATTGCTGACCGCCAGCACGTGGGAGGATTCGACAGCGTCAACGCGCGGCTCGTCGAGGAGGCCATCCAGCGATCACTCGTCCTTCGACGTCAGGGGCCTCCGCTGTTCGGAAGCTCGTTGGAAGTCGCTCTGACTCGGGGGATCGACCCGTATCTCAAGGGGGTCTCGACTCGTCCCGAGGCCGCGAAGAAATTTCTCCACGAGGTCGGGCTCGACCCCGCTCGTCCCCCCTCGTCGTTGACGACCGAGGAGGCTCGCAGCCTGACGACGGCCATGACGGCGCGCCTCGAGCGCCAAGGAGTTCGACCGGAATTCCTAGAGATTTTGTCGCAGGATCGCTGGACGATTCCGAGCCTGGGGGTCGACGCTCAGGAGCTCTCGAACTGGCAGAACGCCACGGGACGCGCCGGCATTCCGAGTGTCGGTATCGCCCTCGCACTCGGGGACCGCACGGCGCATCGGCGCTCCCAAGACGCCGAGACCCAATGGCGCGACGGCATCCTCCATGGCCTCCGGCGACTGGAGGACGAGGGTGTAAATTCGATGAGTGCTCTCCAATGGTTCGAGAGCCCCGAGACGACCCTCGCGGGAACTCAAGCCGGGTTGGCGATGAACTACCTCTTGGATCCTTTGCGACCGGTCTTCGTCTTTACCGGGGAAGGGGACTCGATCAAGGTCTCGGCACGGGCCACGCTCTGGTTGGTCGGTCGAGGGGTCGACCTCGCCGCCGCCTGCCGCGAAGCGGGGAGCCTGGTTCACGGGGAGGGAGGCGGTCATAAGGTCGCGAGTGGCGCGACGATCCCTCGGGGCGCTCGAGAGTCGTTCCTCGCCGAAGCGAACCGACTCGTGGGTCTCCAGTTGGGCGAGCGGGCCGGGGCGATGGCATGAGCACGCCTCCCGCGACTTCCGAACCGATCGCTCCCGACGTGACGGATCGCGTTCGCGATCAGCCGCTGGAACGCGAGATGCACAAGTCGTACCTCGATTACGCGATGAGCGTCATCGTTGGTCGCGCGCTCCCCGAAAGTCGGGACGGACTCAAGCCCGTCCAGCGTCGGATCCTCTGGTCGATGTGGGAGTCGGGGGCTACCCACGACCATGCCTATCGAAAGTCGGCGCGCACCGTCGGAGACGTTCTGGGGAAGTACCATCCGCACGGGGAGCTGGCGGTCTACGATGCCTTGGTCCGAATGGCCCAGCCATTCTCCCTGCGGTACCCGCTGATCGATGGACAGGGAAATTTCGGCTCGATCGACGGCGACTCACCCGCCGCCATGCGCTACACGGAGGCCCGGCTGGCGCCGCTCGCCGAGGAAATGCTGCTCGATATCGAAAAGGAGACCGTCGATTGGACGGACAATTTCGACGGGTCGTTGAAAGAACCGTTGCTTCTTCCCGGGAAGGTTCCGAATCTATTGATCAACGGCTCGGCCGGCATCGCCGTCGGAATGGCGACCAACATGCCCCCCCACAACCTCGGAGAGATCGTCGACGGGCTGTTGTTGATCCTGAAGAATCCCGACCTTTCGCTCGACGAATTGATGAAAGTCATTCCCGGACCGGATTTCCCCACGGGCGGGTTTCTGGCGATCGAAGGAATTCGGGAGGCCTATGCCACGGGACGCGCGACGCTCCGGCTTCGCGGGACCGCCCAGATTCGCGAACGGGACGGCCGGGACGAGATCGTGCTGACGGAGATCCCATATGAGGTCAACAAGACGAGCCTGCTCCAACAGATCGCGGACTTGGTGAAGACCAAACGGATCGATGGAATCACGGACCTGCGGGACGAATCGGACCGGGAAGGGACGTCGGTCGTGCTCGAGCTGCGTCGCGACGCCCCGGCCGAGATCGTGCTCAACCGGCTCTACGAGCACACTCCGCTCGAAACGTCGTTTGGGGTGATCAATCTCTGCCTCGTCGACGGCCGACCGAAAATCCTCCCGTTGAAGGACCTTCTCCAAAACCAGATCGACCACCGGCGCGTCATTCTCACCCGTCGAACGCAATTCGACCTTCGTAAGGCGGAGGAACGGCTCCACATTCTCGAGGGCTTCCTCACCGCCATCGATCATATCGACGAAGTCATCAAGGTCATCCGCCGATCGAAGGATGTCGCGGTCGCCGAGACCTCGTTGATGGGCCGATTCCTGCTCTCCAGCGAGCAGGCGAAGGCAATCCTCGACATGCGGCTCGCGCGACTCACCGCGTTGGAGCGCGAGGCGGTGCAGAAAGAGGCCGAGGAGAAGGAGGCGCTGATCAAACACCTCAAGAAGATCCTGGCCGCGCCCCACGAACTCGACCGACTGATCGTGGAGGAGTTGACCGACCTGAAGACCCGCTTTGGCGACGCCCGCCGAACACAGATCGTCCCCGCCTTTACTGCCCGGACGCTCGAAGATCTGATTCCCGATACCGAGGTCGTCGTCCTCGTCACCCGCGACGGCTACGTCAAACGCCTTCCGCTCGACCAATACCGTCGGCAGCGTCGCGGGGGCCGGGGCCTCGTCCAAATGGCGACGAAAGAGGAGGATTTCGTCATCCGAACGTTCATCACTCGGACCCATGACAACGTACTCTTTTTCACGACCCTCGGGCGCGTCTATCGGCTCAAAGCCTACGAGCTCCCTGAAGGAAGCCGCCACTCCAAAGGGAAGGCCGTCATCAACCTCCTCCCCCGGCTCAAGGAGGGCGAGCGCGTCCAAACCCTATTGCCGGTTCGCAATCTCGCGAATGGCGGCGCGCTCTTTTTCGCCACGAAGAAGGGAACCGTCAAGCGGACGACTCTCGACCAGTTCCAGAACATTCGAACGAGCGGGATACAAGCGGCGCTGCTCGAAGAGGGGGACGAGCTCGTCGGAGTCGCGCTGCTCACCGACGAAGCCACCGAGATCGTCCTCGCGACTCGAATGGGCCAGGCCGTTCGATTCCCGGTCGCCGAGGTGCGCCCCATGGGACGGGCCACATATGGGGTCATCGGGGTTCGTCTTTCCGGGGAGAAGGGGGATCAGGTCGTGACGATGACCCCCGTCAGCGCTCGATTCCCCGATCTCCTCACGCTGACGTCCACCGGATTTGGGAAACGCAGCCCGACCGAGGATTATCGTCGGACCAAACGTGGAGCGAAAGGCGTCCGGACGATCCGTACTGGAGGACGGAACGGCACCGTGATCGCGGTCTTGCCCACGACGAACGAATCGGAGGTGCTCGTGACCACCCAGCACGGCATTACCATCCGGATGGCCGTGAAGGGGATTCGCTCCCAGGCTCGCAATACGATGGGAGTACGCGTGATCCGGCTCGACGAAGGGGACGAAGTCCGCGACGCGGCGATGCTCGAACCGGCGATCGAACCCAATGGCTCGGACTCCCCGTCGCCCCCGCCGACTCGGGCGAGGAACCCCCCGAACCGACGGCGCCCGTCGCGGATCTCGAGGCGGAGGACGAGGCCCCGACCCCCGAACCCGAGGGAGAGGAGGATGCGCCGTCGTCGGACGACCCGTAAGCGGTTCCTGCTGTGCCCGCAGTGCGGCTCCTCGCGGATCGTGCTCTCCGCCGGAATGATCACGGGCCAGATGTATCACTGCTTGAAATGCCACTACATGGGCTCGCTCGTCTTCGAAACGGATGTCGCCCCCGAGGATGCGCCGCTCCCCTGATCATTCCTCGGGCGCCGGCGGAGCGCCGATATCGGAGCCCGGCCACCGAAGTGTTGCACGGGGGCGCTGGGCGGCGGCGACCACTTGCAGGGCTCGAACCGTAGCTCCTACGTCGTGAACGCGGACGACCTGGACCCCTTCGAGCGCGGCGACGATCGCGGCCGCGAGGCTCGCTTCCAAGCGATCGGCCGGACCGCCACCGTTCGGTGCCCGGCCGAGGAAGGATTTTCGGGATGCCCCGATCACGATGGGATATCCCAAACTCCGAAATTCCCCCGCGTGCGCGAGCAGCTCGTAACTCTGCTCGGCGGATTTGCCGAACCCCAGTCCGGGGTCGACCAGGATCTGGTCGGAGGAGATCCCGGCTTCGAGCGCCCGCGTCGTCGCTTCCGCAAGGGCCCGAAACACCTCCCCTCGGAGGTCCGAGTACGCGGTCTCCGACTGCATGGTACGCGGCGCCCCTCGCATATGCATCACGACGACCGCCGCTCCCGCGCGGGCCACTGCGGCGCGCATCTCCTCGGATCGGAGTCCCTCCACGTCGTTGATGATATCCGCGCCCGCGTCCACGGCCTTTTGCGCGACCGCCGGATGTCGCGTGTCAATCGAGAGCGGCACGGACAGTCGGCCGTGCAGGGCCGTGATCACGGGTTCTACTCGGGCCCACTCGACTTCGGCGGAGATGGGCTCGGCGCCGGGCCGAGTGGATTCCCCGCCGATGTCGATGACGTCCGCCCCTTCCTGGGCCAGGCGTTCCGCCTGAGCGATCGCGACGACCGGATCGAGATACTTCCCGCCGTCAAAAAACGAATCGGGCGTCACGTTCACGACCCCCATCACCCGTGGTCGGTCCCCAACCGTAAGGGAACGATGCGCCCCGCGAATGGTCCGGGTCCCGTGGGCAGTGTATTGGCGAAGCGCCCGTTCAACCTCGACCGCAATCTCGGACAGACCGAACGGTTGACGGTGCAGCTTGGGAATCAGTCGGCGGTACTGGGCCCACGTTCCCAAGAGTACCGACCGGACTAGAAGCCACCGTATGATCGGCGATTCCGCGGGCATGAGCGGCGTCTCCGCCCACCGAGAGCATTTCTTGTTTGAGCAGGGGCGAGGCCCTGAGCGACACACCGTTCAGACGGATGGCGTAGGTGCGACCTTTCCCGCTCATGATTCCGATCCCTTCGGGATCGCTTTCGGTCTGTTCGAGCTCGTGCGCGATCTCCGAGAGCGTCGAGGCCTCGAGCACCCGCACGGCATGTCGATACGAGGGGAAGTCGGAACCGGGAGACCGCGTCACGGCCGGCTAATCTACCGGACGAGAATAAAGGAAGCCGATCGTCCCCTCGATTCGGCCGGTGCGGCATCGCGACCGGCTCACGGAAGCGCTAGGAAAATGTCTCCCGAAAACACTTCGACTCCCGAGATCTCGAGGGCGTAGCCGAGCCCCGCGGGATTCGTCGTTCCCATATCGATCCACAGCGTCGAGATTCCCCAGTCAATGTAACTCGCGGGGGCGCCCGACCAAACTCCCTCGACCGCTCCGACTGACCAGGCTCGAACGAAGCGGGGGGATTGCCCAACGCAATTCACTCCGCAGTTATCGGCGAGGCCCGAGATCTCATACCCGACCACCGAGGTCAGCGGTGCAGTCGCGGTGGCCAGCACTTCAAGCTGGAAGTCTTCCGGCGTGAAGAACAAGTAACCGGTGCTGTTCAGAACCGTCGCGGTCACGTTGAGAGGGATCTGATAGCAGAAGTCTCCCATTCCACATCCCTGATTCTCTAGGGTGGTGCCCGCGTCGGCGGCAAGAGTGAGCGTCGGCGCGCCTAGTGCCAACGACGCGTTGACGTCGAAAGGAACTGGAGCGGTTAGGGAAGCGCACGTTTCGGTGCTATTGACCCCATCCAGATAATTTCCCGCCGCGCCGCCGATCGTCGCCTGGAACTGGGAGATTCCTCCCACTTGCCACCCGCCATAATCTAACAAGCCGCAATTGTTGTAGCTGATTTGCCAGATCGCCGCGGCGCCGAGCAACTCTCCGCGAGAAGGCCCGGTGAGCTCCATCAAGACCGACGCATTCGGATCGTGAGAGAGGAAGGAGGCCCCTCCCAAACTCTGCGCCGTCGCAACCACTCCCGGCGAGTCGTCCACGGATGTCGGAATCGGTTCGAGGTTCGCAAAGGCCGAGGTGCAGGCGCCGGAAAAAATCCCGACGGGAGCGGCCCGCCCGTCCGTGACTTGGACGAGGAGAAGTTCTCCGGAGGAGCTGAGGCTTGAATTCTGGTAATAGATCAATCCCCACCACGGCGCGGTTCCCGCAGGTCGAACCGGAGAATCCGGGGGCGCCGAGAGCAGTGGAGCGACCGGGGATGCGTTGACCGGGGACGCAGTGCACCCCCATCCGATCGACCAGGAGGTGGCGACCGATGCTCCGCCGGGCTGGGAGGAATCAAAGCCATACGCGGCGACCAACGACCATCCGTTCCCGTGGAGTCCGTCGACGACCTGCGAACCATCGATTCGAGCGGTGGCGAACGAGATGAGCGCCCCAGAATCCCGGGACGCATGGAGCCCTGAGAGCCCGCCCCCGAGATACACGCCGAGCCCGGCCAGAGTGACGGCAACGACGACGAAACCCACGACGACGACCCGACGTTCTCGCTCGACCTCGGTCCGGGGGCCCGAGGGAAAGTGCGGCCGATTGGTGGCACGCCCACGAGAAAATCGTCGCGAGGAAGGGAGCGGAGCAGTGGCATCCATCGAGCGAGACGCGCTCACGTCCACCCTCCACAGCACCGAGGTCTATGAGCCTCGCGGGTCTAGCGTTCGTTGGGCTCCATCAGGATTCGGCAGGGGTCGAACTAGAGGGGCGTGGGCGCTCCTCGCCTTCGCACATCTTTAGGCCCCAAAGCGTGAGGGGACTCGTATGGAGGCTCGCACGGTGCGACCCTATATTGCGGCCATAGACGGCGCCTCCGCCACGGGGAAGAGCGCGGTTGTCCAGGCGGTCGCAGCCCGCTTCGGGTGGACCGCCGTACTTGAAGCGGTTGATCGAATCGATCCCCCGCCGTCGCTCGAGTTCGATACACCGGGGCAACTCCTCGCCCTAGAATTCCAACTTCTAGAGGAAGAGGGCCGGCGATTCCGAGAAGCAACCCGACGAAAACGCCGCGGCCAGCTCGTACTGGTCGATACGGGTTTCTGGGGCCCCCTCACGTACACCTGGGGATTGGTCGTTGCGGGCCTTGCCGAGGCCCCCTTGCTCTCACTGCTGGTCGATCGCGCGGAGCGTCTGCTCGCCCAGGGTCGATGGGGGTTGGCCGACCTGTCGATTTATCTCGACGCCCCCGCGACCGTGCGCGCGCATCGAGCCCGGACGGACCCGGTCCGCCATCCGTCCCGTCTTCAGCGGCGGCATCAGCTGGTGGGGCGTATCGAGCGACAGCTTTTCGAAACGGTGTTCCCCCAAATCCTCTCCGGTCGAATCCGATGGGTGCCGGCTGCGGATACGGTCGACCGAGTGGCCGGGCGAGTTCAGCGGGAAATCGAGCGCGCCCCTGCGGGGCCGGTGGAAGGCCGCGTCGCTCGATCCGTTCTGGCGTTCTTTCGAACGGCGCCCGGATTCCCTTCTTCGGCAATCGTTAAGAAGCTCGCCTTGTCTCGCCGCCCTCCGGACCCCCGATGAAGCCCCTCGACGTCCTGCAACAGAGTCTCCATAAGCGCGTCCTGGTCGAAATGAAGGGCGGCCGGTCCTTTCGCGGCATTCTCGATGCCTACGACCAACATCTCAATCTCGTCCTCTCCGCGGCGGAAGAAGTCGTGAAAGACGAGGTCACGGCGCGAGCCGGGCTGACGCTTCTCCGCGGCGACAGCATCGTTTATATCTCCCCGTAGGACGCCGGGAAAGCAGCCATGGGAAAAGGAACGCCGTCCCGTCGAGGGGGAAAGATTGTGCACGTCATTTGCCGTCGATGCGGCAATCACTCGTTCCACCGGCAGCAAGGCGTCTGCGCTTCCTGCGGATTTGGGGCGAGCGCGCGGATGCGAAGTTATCGCTGGGCTAAACTGAAGTAACCGCGCGATCGCGAGACTCTTTCCAGCCGGTCGGTCGAGGCCGGGAGACCCAACGATTCCCGTTCAAGACAAATCGAAGCTTCCGAGCGGTGGCCCGACGGAGCCCTACACGTCGGCCGACCAAGACTGGCCCGATTGCTCGCGTACCCGCCCGAACCGTCACGCGACCGGTTTGAACGTTCGAACCGTCGTCGCGACGCGAGATCCCCAACGCTCGGCACAGGCGCCCCGGCCCACGTGGATCCAAAAGGCGCCCTCGGATCGGTTCTCCGGCCCGCAGGAGAACCGCTTCTCCAAGCTGGGTGGTGATATTCGCGCACGAAACCTGATGGATCTGAAAAACATAGAGCGTTCCGGGACGGCCAAACATGGACGCGTTGCGCGGCGTTCGACCCCGGAACGCATGGCTCGCAGGATCGTCCGCGAGGTACGCTTCGGTCTCGACGATCCGAACGATCCGTTCCCGGTGGCGAGTGCGGACGCTCAACTCCTGACCGAGGAGCGCTCGAGCCACGACCTCCGTGGGACGGTTGTAAAAACTGACGGGAAGAGGTCGCCGCCCCACGGATCACAGGATGCTGCCGCGATCGCAAAGGGCTTTTCCATCGACGGCGATCGTCGCCTCTCCGATAACGATCCAGGAAAGGAAGGCGCATCGGTTGGTCCCTCCGTAGAGCGAATTACCACCAAGAGCGAGGGTCACCGCGCCCGCTTCGTTGTCCTCGGCTTGGGGGACGCCGGCCGGGAGATGGGCATTCACCCCGATAGAAAAGAGGGAGACGATCTCACGCCCGCGCGGCGCGCGGCCGAATTCCGCTTCGAAGGCATTCGCGCCATCAGTGTACCAGTACTGCAATAGGCGGCCGCCCTGGACCTCCCACTGACCCCCGTCGGCGCGACCCTCGCTGAGATAGCTCGGTCGGCTGGCGATGGCGGTCCCCTGCGCGGATCGCTCGTCAATCGCCACAACCACGGCGCCCGGGGGAGCGGTCGCGATGTTGCGACCCGCGCGCAGATCCGTGTGATCGACGATTCCATCGTCGATCCACGGCGGGCGGCCCTTGAGTCGAAGGGTAAGATCGGTCCCGTTCGATGCGGTGATCCGGACCTCGCGTCCGGCCCGAAGGCGCTGCGCGACGCGCTGGGCGTCGCGACGAACTTGACGATAATCGGTCTCGGCGATTCCCCGCAGCAGCTGGCTACGCCACATGGCTCCCGGAACTCCCCATCGATCCGCCTGCTGGTCCGAGGAGTATCCGAGCATACAGCGAAGCGCTCGCACTCCGGCATGCCGGAGCGCGGAAGTCCACACGTCATCGGCCCGAAGAATCGGGCTGAGTTGCGCGGCTGGGAGATCGTGCAGTCGCGGGCGATCGGCTGGTCCGGGAAAGTACAGGTAGGCGTCCGCTCGCCGGAGGGCCGCTGATTCGTGCGCGCCCATTTTGCCCCATCGCGCAATCGCCGGAGCGAGATCGAGGCTCTTCCAGTAGGCGCTCTCATCTTCCAGGAGCAAAAGCGGGTGCCCGCCGACCCGGCGCGTTTCCGCCACGGTCGCGGCCGCCCAAACGAGGGTATGGTTCCACGTCTCGATCACCACATCCTCGCCGCGCTTCACGTGCAGGGCGTCGTTCACGAGCACGCGGGCGACCGAGGCGGGCGTACTCTCCTCGGAGCGCATGCGAGACCCGAGAAAGGTTCCGGCTTAAGCCTTCGTCGCGACGGAAAGCGTTCGGGCGCGAACTCGAGACACGAGCGCGGCGGCCGCGCCCGGATCTCGCCGCAATTGGCGGGCGACTTCGATCAACAGCGCTCCGGCATCGTCGTACGGGGGTCGGAATCCGATTGGCCGCACTCGGCGGGGGAATCGCTTCCACGGGCCGCGCCCGCTCGCGGCCCGGCGCGCCACGTCGCTCACGCGACGGCCGCGAGCAAAATCGGAGAGGTCCCTTCGCAACGCGCGGGATACTCCCTGCGACGCCCAGAGACGGAGCAACGACGCGATCTTCTCCGGTCGGTGTCGGCGGGCGGCGGGACCGGAGCCCAGGAGCCCGTTGAAGTAGAGGAAGGGACCTCCGAGCTCCAGCCCTTCCAGTAAGGTACGACTTCCGGTCACAATCCGTACCTGTGCGGAGGCAAACTGCCGACGCCAACGCTCGGGCCTCATCGGCCCCAGGAGAACGGTGACGTTTCGCTGGGGAGCCACCCGACCGATCGGCCAGGGGGTACGAATGACGAGCTTGGGAACCGGAACGGCCGTCGACAAACCGGCGTTCAGCGCGGGGATCAACCGCGTGGAGGTGGACGGACTCGCATACCACACCCAGGTGGGACGAGAACCTGTCAGTGCGCGAGAAGGCCACGCGATCCTCGGCCAGAGCGGCCCGGTCTGCACCGATTCTGGAAACGTGCGGGCGAATGTCGCGTCATACCGAAACGTGGTATAGAGGTGGAGCACATTCGATCGTTCGAAGGCCCGGAACTTTCGGTACGCTCGGTCGAATTGTGCAATCTCGGCCGGCCCCTGCTCCCGCAGTCGTCGACGAATCGTCGCGGTGGTGAGTCCGCCTTCCCGCCAGCGTTCCGCGGTTTGTTTTCGACTGGTCAACGTTCGGGCGAACTCTTCGAAACTGACGTGCACCGTTCGGTCGGCGCCGTAGAAGTCTTCGATTTGCCCACACTCTTTCGCCCAAGGACCGGCACGACCAAACGGCTCGTCTCGAGCGGGGGCCGCGGCTGTCCCCCACCCGGCGCTGAGGGTGAGCGCGCCCCCTCCGCCGTCGTCAAGCCGTTCCACCCGTCGAAAGGGGGGCCACTCCCAAGGACCGGCCACCGCGGGAGGAAGCGGCCGACTTCGAGCCCGGAGCAGGCGAAGGGAAAATCCGCTGGCGGCGAGCCGACGGCCCGCACACAATACCTCTTCAATGTCCCCGAGTCCCCCGCCGACGACCGCCGGAAGGAGGTAGATATCCAGTCCGGAGCGACGACGGAGCGGGCTGGGCTCACGCCGACCGGTAGAGTGTAAGGCTCCGGAATGCTTCGTGGAACCCTCCCGCCGCGAGCGCCGCCTGTCCCGGTGCATTATCGATGGGGACGGACGACGCGATGCGTTGAGCTCCTTCTCGGGCGATCCATCGTCCCGCGAACGCCACCATGGCCGCCGCCCGTTCGGGATCGACCTCCCGGGCGAACAAGGGATTCGATAGGTGG
Source organism: uncultured Thermoplasmata archaeon (assembly GCA_963749195.1). Classification (GTDB taxonomy): domain Archaea; phylum Thermoplasmatota; class Thermoplasmata; order Lutacidiplasmatales; family UBA184; genus Lutacidiplasma. The sequence goes on along the minus strand of CAVVLX010000007.1, from coordinate 340,036 downwards.
CCGGCGTCCATCGCCTGACTGACGGAGGCGCGAAGATAACCCACCGGGCGTTCGTCGTCCGTCAGCACCCACGCGACTCCGTGAGACAGGAGGGCGGACTCGATGAACTCGGGAGGGGTGAAGCTGCCGGGAGTCACCGGCAGTATCTCATTGACGGGCGCGGCGTTCTGAGCCGCGGCGATCTGGGCGAGCGCCCGGGCATCCGAACGTCGGAAGATCCGAAAGCTACCTAGCGCGGAGTCGCGACTCAGGGTCAACGCGGAGGGTTGTTCATGGACCCAGAAGACCTGCTCCCGGATCGAATGAAACCCTTCCCGTTCGTACAAGGCTCGGGCGGGCGCATTCTCGACCAGCACGTCGAGGGCGACGTACTTCCGGCCGCTTTTCCGGGTGGCCTCTCGGCAGGTCGCAAGCAATTGCTGGGCCAATCCCTGTCGTCGGAACGGGACGTCGACGACGACCGAGCTGATGTACCCGCTCGGCCCACTGAAGGTTAGCAGCGACGAGGCCGCGAGGGTCCCCGACTCCTCGATCACAAACAGTCGAAAGATCGGGCGTCCGAAGATCCGGGCGAGTCCGACGATCAGTCGGACGTCCCAGCGATACATCCGTCGGACGATCCGTTCGAACGCATCGGGGCGCATGCCGAGCACTTTCTCCTCTTCGGGGAAGTGCTCGGTCAACAATCGGAAGTACGCCGGCCCGTCGGACCGGCGGAAATCGCGGATCATCCAATTTCATCCTCATGCGCCGACGCCGGGAGCGCGCTCTCGAAGAGAATCCGCAGCGAGAGCGGGGGTCGGCCCGGCGTGAGCTCAGGACCCGGCAACCGCGCGGGACGGTCGAGTTCCTCTTCCGGAACTCGGGCGCGGGCCTCGAGCAACGCACGGGCGACGAACGGATCTTCGTCTCCCGGTCCCAATCGCCCGAGCGCCTGGACGACCGTATCGAAGCACCGATCGGCGGCATCCGTCTCAACCCCGGAGCCCGACGACGCCAGCGGACCGAGCATGCCGCGACGGAGCGTGGGGTCGATCTGACGTAGGAGGGTGACGAGGAGCTCCCGGGCGCCGTCATCTTGAAGGCGGCCGAGGGCCCAAATGGCTGCCAGTCGGACTTCGGGATCCGGATGCCGGAGCTCCTCCCGGATTCGAGGAGCGGCCGCCGCCAACCCCAGCTGTCCGAGCGCATAGATCGCTCCGCGCTGAGGCCACGGGTGGGAGTCCTCCAGCCGTTCTAAAAGAATGTTCAGATCCTCCGGGCCTCCGACCGCTCCCAAGCAGATCGCCGCGGCGCCTCGCACCGGCCATGCTGAATCGACGAGCCGATCCCGCGCGATGGGACGCGCCGCCTCCGCGCGCATTTCCCCGAGTGCATGGAGGGCGCAAACCCGAACCGAGTGCGAGGGATCTCCCGCGGCCGCCAGTAGGACGGGGATCGCTTGCGCGTCGCCGATCCGTCCGAGGGCGATGAGCATCGCCGGCTTCTCCCAGATCGCGGGCTGGTTCAGGCGTTCGATGATCGTGTCGACTGCTTTTCGGTCGCGGAAACGGCCGGCGACCAGTGCCGCCGCCACGCGCACTCGGCGGGAGGGGTCGTTCAAGAGCGGTCGGACGATCTCTCGGAGTCCGGGTTGGTCGAACGTCCCCAACCCCAGGACTGCTTCTCGGCGGACCCGGTCGTTGGGATCGGCGAGGAGCCTGCGAAGACCGTTGGCGGCCGCATCGCTTCCGATTCGTCCCAACGCGGCGGCGACACTCCGTCGCACCGCGACATCCGGATCGCGGACGCACTTCGCCAACGGCTCCCCCGAATCCGCCGAACCGAGAAGACCGAGCGCCCACGCCGCATGCTCGCGGACGATGGCGACGGGATCCACCAACAGCGGCTCGATCCAAACGTGGCTCTCGACGTGGCCGATCCCCCCGAGCGCCTCGGCTGCGCTCGCGCGCACGGACGCATCCGGATCCGAGAGGCTGACCTCCAGAGCGCCGCGGCCCCGGGGTTCCTTCAGCATCCCCAGCGCGATCGCGGCCGTTTGCCGGACGACGGCGAGCGGGTCAGAGAGTGCGGCGAGGAGCATCTGCGGATCGGTTGTCCGGCCATCCAAGGCCAGCTGACGCAACCCGGCCAGCTGATTGGCCAGGGATCGGGGCTCGGCGGCGGGGCGGGCGCGCGACTTTTTCTTCCGAGAGTGGATGCGCGATTTGGCTTTGGACCGATTTTTGACCGGGGGCACGTTGGAGGCACGCGGCGAACTCCCTAAAACGTCCCCGGGTCCAATGGAGACTCCGGTAGCACGCGTTGGCCCAGCAGCTCCGCCGTTCGGAACCCGGCCCGTCCCGGCCCTTTTTCCATCCCCCAACGATCGCTCAGATACTTCCGGTCGATGCCGAACGGCGCGAGGAGCGTTTCGGCGGCCCGGGCGAGCAGCTCCAGGTACGCGGCCGTATCGTAGCGCTCGTCTCCTCGGAGCAGCTCGAAGACGCGTACGCGATTTCGCCACGACCGGGATCGGCGATCGAGCAGCACATACCGCACGTACTCCCCCGCCGCCCGATCGGCTCCGCGCGCGGCGAGTTGACGGAGCGCCGCGACGGAATCGGTAAACGTCACGAACTCCGCGGGCGCTTTGCCGACCCGATGCGTGATGACGAGTTCCTCGACCGGCCAGCTTCCCTCCTTCAGCGCTCGCGCGAAGAGGTCCGCGCGCGCCACGGCTCGCGGGATCGCTGCCCGAACGCTGGCGGCATCCGGCGACCGACCGAGCAATTCCAGGACCTCGGCCTCGAAGCGACGTACGAACCGCGTCGTATCGTGGCGGCGCGCGCCGATGCCGCGCAGTTTGAACTCCCCGCTCTCGTACCGTCCGTAGTAGCGGTTCGGCACGCCGAGCCCATGCGTCACCGCCGGCAGAAAGACGATCCAGCGATACCGGCCCTCGTACCCTAACGGCAAATCGAACCGTCGGCTCATCCGATCGGCGAACGCGGACGCATCCGTTTCTGCGCGTGTCGGATCGGGACGAAGCCAGAGCGAATCGACGATCCCGTGGACGACACGATACCCGTCTTGCTCGGCCGCCTCGACGAACTCGGTCAGCAACGCTCGCGCGTACGCATTGATCGCTTCATGGCATTCGATCCGCCCGAAGCGAGCGTTTCGGTATCCCTGATAGCCGAACGCGGTGACGAGGATCCATTTGAGCATCTTCACGCGATAGAGCAAGCGCGTGCGTTCCGCCGGAGCGGTTCCCGGACGTTTCGCCGCCGCTTTGTACGCGAGCCGGCGGGCGAGTAGCGGGGCGAGCGTTCGAGGGATCAGACCCACCCGACGCACACACGACCGATAGCCGAGGCCAGGGGCGACGGTCGGGCTGTTCGGACAGCACCGACACTCGAGCGTCTCGGTCGAGAGGTTCTTACGGACCATGATGTGCGGATACAGGCTCGCGAAATCGAACTCGTCGACGTGGTCATGGACCCCGACCGGGGGCAGGAAGATCACCCCGCCGCGGTCCGCCTCGACCAGTCGGGTCCCGCTCTTGAATTCCTCCGGCCGGTTTTTCTTCCAGGGAATGTGAATCCCTTCTGCCCGGGCATGCGCCATCTCCATCGCCGTGAAACAGGTCCCCGGCGATTGACGGACGACGGTCTGGAGCGAGAGGCGCGAGAGCCGCGCTGCGTCGATCAAGCCATCGACGGAGGTATCGTCGAAGAGGAACGAATTCTCCCGATCGACGTGGAACCGTCCGGGCAGGGGAAACGAGGCGGCTCGGTGTTCGACCCGCCCGTAACTCTCGTACGATCGCGCGGCTCGGGCCGGCCGGAACGAGGCGGGCTCCCGGCCCAGATAGAATTCCGACCCGCGACGTCCTCCCGCGGCCGCTCGTCGGTACAACCACGGAAGGTCGAACCCGTCGCCGCCATCGGTCAACAGCAGATCCGGATCGCTGCGGGCGAGCTCCCGGACGAGCTCCCCGAGGAGCTCCTCCTCGGGCCCTTCGAGGGTGGCCTCCCCCACGCGGATCGAGGTGATCTGACCGTCCGACGGCACGAGCGCGCCGCGTCGACCTTCGACGGCGATCGACAGCGATGCGACCCGCAACGGCGGAACGGCATAGTCGATGGTCTCGGCCGGCTCCGTTGCCCGGAGCCGGTCTCCGATTCCCTCGACGGGCGCGAACGGATAGAGGTCATGTTCGAGATGGTAGAGCTGCGGCGGCGTGAGATCGACGTCGTAGAGCGTGAACCGATGATACTCCCCGAGCGCGTCAACGGCCGTCGCGATCCGGCGTCGCTGAAAATTCTGTGTGGGGGTCACGACGAGCTGACGGCGTCGATGGGCATCGAAGAGCGAGGGGCGGGCGGTCCGCCACTCCACCCGATCGACCCCCGCGATCTTCTGTAATTCCGGTAGGAGTGCGTGGAGGTCGTTCCGGCTCCCGCCGATCCAAAACGGGGGACGATACGGGACCGCGGTACGTTCCACTCGGCCGGTCGAACCGTCCTTCGTCCAGAGCACCACCGTGCGGCCGTCCTGCCCCTCGGTGATGTCAAGCAGCCAACGATCGGACACCTACCCGGCCCGGGGGGATCCCCCGAGCGACGGCGGGTCGGCCGATCCGGGAGGCGGAAGCCGACGCGCCAGGTCGAGAAGGACCGAGAGCAGGATCGATTCCAAGAGATCGGGGCTCCCGACGTTCGTCGCTTGGGCTGCGTACCGTCGTGCGCCCCGACGGATCGTCTCGAACGCGGCACGCTCTTCGGGCGTCGTCAGCAACCGGGCGAACGCGTCCCACCGTTTCATCCGCTCTTCCAGCGCTTGCCGGTACGTGGGGGCCGTCCGTCCCATGCGATCACCTCCGGAGTGGTGGTGGAATCGAATTCGTCCATTCCATGCTGGTCCGGGGAACGCGGAACCAGCGTCAGTCGTGCATCGTCGCGGAGCGCCCGGAGCGTGACCGTGGCCCCGGCGCGGGGCGTGATGGTCAGCAGGTCGGCGAATCGCGGGCCGTTGTCCGGCAATCCGGGAAATCGCGCAAAACCTCCGTCGAGCGTGAGCACGAGCGGAACGGGAACCGCTCGCAGCAGCTCTCGGAGCGTTTGGGCCACGTGGCGAAGGAGCGGAGCGCGTTCCTCGCCGGGTACCTCTTCGGTGAAGAACAGGGTTGGAAGGTCGTGGGCCACCAAGAGCGTGGGGGGATGGCGACGGAGCTCTGCCGCCCATCCGTCGACCAAGGCCACCAACTGGTAGGCGGTGAAGGCTCGGGCCAACCGAATCCGATCGAGGACGAGCGTGGGATCGATCCCGAGCGCCCGACCGCGTTCCCCAATGCGATACGGATGGAACTGGTTTCTTCCTTCGATCAGCGAGATGCGACCTCGGACCAACGCATTTCCCGCGTACAAGGTCTCCAACATCCGCTCGACGGTGGCGGGAGGTCCGATCCAGAGGGTCGCCTCCCCGGGAGCGAGATGACGGGCGAGCCATGGGAAGAGCGGAGGAGCCAACGGAAGGAGGAACCGGGACGTTTTCCGATGATGGGCCAAGGGACCGAATCGAATCCGTCGACGATCCGCCGGAAGGATGGGAAACTCCCGTTCGGGAGGAAAGGGAAGGGAGGGTGGTACCGACTCGATGAACGGGGGCTCGAGAAAGAGGGAATCGTCCGGTGATGGGGAGGCGACTTCGGCGATCATAGAGCCTTCCCTCCACGACGGCCGTCGATCGCTCTAAAGCTCCGGAGAGGGGAAGGCGAAACGCTCCGACAGCCCGGTGTTTCCCCTTCTCGAACGGATGGACGCCCCCTGTCGAGCCGCGGCCCCTCCCCTTCCGTGGAAAGGGAGAACCGATTCGTTTCGTGTCGAAGAGACTGTCTCGCTACGCACTCGACCGCAGAAACCTTATTGGACACGCACGGTTCGAAACCCGATCCTCACATCCCCGAGGAGGCAGCGCACTCATGCCGAATTGCCCGAACTGTTCGAAACCGATGGCGCCGGGGTTCCTCGGCAGCGGGGGGATGTTCGAAGGATCGAAATGGTTTCTCGAGCGGACACGCCTCGCCTTCGGGGGCGACGAAGTCGCGAAACCCAATGCCTTTGGGATGGTCTACATCCCCGGATTCCGCTGTCGAGAGTGCCGCATGATGCTCCTCCAGGTACTGAGCGACGCGGCCCACGCTACGGGCTTAGCCGGGAACTCCAAGGAGGCGGAGGGAGCCCCATCTGCTCGACCAAGGACTGCCCATTCACGGCGGCATCGCCGCGGAAGTGATTGTTGAAAAAGCCGTAGACGACCTCCGTCCGTTCGGCGAGCGTCCGCAGACGCGGAACCCAGGTCGCAAGCTCTTCCGACGAGTAGGTGTAATCGTACCAGATCGTCGTTCCGTGACCGTGCCAGCGCACGTAGCTGAAGGGGGCTGTCAGCTCGAGGCGGGTCGGGAGGTGGGGTTCGTCGACCACCACATAAGCGAATCCGAACTCGCGTAACAGTTCGATCGACGCAGGTTCCAACCAAGATTTTTCCCGGAACTCGACGGCGACTCGGAGGTCGGGCGGGATACTCTCATAGAACTCTCGAATCGTTCCGCGCTCGAACGGAAGGGACGGCGGGAGCTGAAGGAGCGCAGCCGCAAATTTCCCGGCCTCGCGGATCGGCGCGAGCACTTGGAGGAAGCGATGGAGCTCGTCCGAGGTCCCCACCAGCTTCCGCTCGTGTGTGATCGTTTGGGGAAATTTGAGCGCAAACCGGAACTTGCCAGGGGTCCGACGGACCCAGCTCGCGGCGACTGAGGGAGGAGGCAGTCGATAGAAGGTCGAATTCACCTCGACGATCGGAAACAGATCGGCGTAGTACCGAAGCTTATCGGACGAGCCATGCCGAGGATAGACGCGCCCCACCCACTCCGGGTAATCCCACCCGCTCGTTCCAATCGCGATCTCTCCCACGGATCCGGCTTCGGGACGCCGGGGGAGCGATTAAGCTGTTCCCGAATTGTGAACGATGACGGCTCGGTTCGGCCGCCGAATGTCGTACGCGGTTGTCGTGCGTCTCTGGTATTCTAATGGTCGAAGGATCGCGTTTGGTCCCGTTCATGGGAGCACCCGTCGATTCGTGCGAGGTCCACCCGTAGGGTGCGGGACGTGAATGGGGCACCCAGTGGATCCGATTGGGCCGGCGGACAGCCAATCAAATGGCCCCCCCGCCTCGTAACGCGAGAGCCGGAACGCGGAGTAGGAGTTGCGCCGATGGGCTACCGTTTCATTGCCTCTGGCACGGGTTACAAGTAGGCTCGTCAACTTCGACCCCGGGTCATGCCGGAAACTCCCTCGAAGCTGCAGCGCGACGCGGCCCGCAACATCGTGACAAAGTACCTCAAGGTCCGAGCGGGAGAGAACGTGATCATCGAGTCATGGGACCACACGATGCCCATGGCCTCGGCGATGGTCGATGAGGTCCGCCGGGTGGGCGGCAAGGTCCTCCTCGTCCAAAACGACGAGGACGCGTGGTGGCGCGCGATCGACCGTGGGCAGGCCAAACTTCTCGGCAAGTCGAGCGCCCCGGAGTGGGCGGCGCTGAAGGCTGCGGATGTGTACGTGAATTTCTGGGGTCCGGGCGACGCCGACCGGATCGAGAAGGATACCGAGGATGCCCTCGACGATGCGTTCGCTTGGAACTGGCCCTGGTATGCAGCCGCCCGGAAGGCGGGGCTCCGCGGAGTGCGGATGACCGAGGGGTTCGTAACGGAGGGTCGGGCCCGGAAGTGGGGCGTGGACTGGGCGCAGTGGGAGGAAAGCCTGCTGGGGGCCTGTCTCGTCGACCCGGAGGAGATGGCCAAGAGCGGGGCTCGGCTCGGCAAGGCGCTCGCCTATGGGAGGAAGGTTCGGATTACCCACCCCAACGGCACCGATCTGGAAGTCGCCCTGGCCGGGGTCCCTCCGCGGTTGGTTGACGGGAGGCCCCGCCCATACCACAAGGGCGACTCCCCCTCTGGCATGCTGCAGCAAATCCCCGCCGGAACTCTCGACGTGGCCCTCGACTCCAAGACTGCGGAGGGGAGCTTCCACGCCAATCGCCGGACCAATATCTGGTGGAACTGGCACGCCGGGGGAGCGCTCGAATTCGCGGACGGCAAGCTTACCTCGTACTCCTTCGGGTATGGAAAGGAACAGTTTTCCCGTCGGTACAAGAACGGCACGGCGGGCAAGGACCGTACCAGCATTCTCAAATTCGGACTGAACCCGGCGGTCGAGGACGTCCCCAACTTGGAGACCGTCGAGGGGGGGAGCATTTCACTGCAGATCGGGGGGAACCGGAATCTCAAAGGTAGCAACGGATCGAATTTCTTTACGTGGTTTTCGATCGCCGGCTCCGAGATCGCGATCGACGGAACTCCCGTCATCCGCGCCGGAAAGTTCCTCTAGTGCCGCCTCCGCCAGTGACTACACGCGGAAGTCGGAGCGAATCTCGGCATCGAACTCCGATGAATTCCGGCCAAATCCTAAATAGCCCGCCCCGATGGAACGACGCCCGAGGAGCGACGAATGGTCCTGGTGGATGTCGAACTCGCGCGATGTACCGGATGCGCACACTGCCGGGACGTCTGCCCAGTCGCCGTATTCGACTTGCAGCCACGCGACCGTTTTCCGGATCTGATCGACGACGCCGCGGTCGCGGCGAAGTTTCAGTTTCGGGGGGAAAAATCGATCGCGGTGAATGGTCCGGAATGCATTGTCTGCGAAGCGTGCCTCTTCGAGTGTGAGGGCGAGTGCATCCTGATCACTGACGACGAGGGCCACGTTCATCAATCGACCTACAAGTAGTGTGCCGGGGCCGTCGGTTCGGAGGTCGCGGGACGCACTTTCTCTCCGTCCCGGGGCAGGCGTTAAATAGACGGCGGCCCCGCCGATGACGCCGTGCCCGAACAGCCGATCGCCGGAGGGCGTACCGTAGTACTCGGCGAGCGGGAGCTCGCCATCGGCTTCCGTCTGATCGGCCTAAAAGATGTCGTGGAGGTCGCTCCCGAAACGTCGGTTGCGGAGTTCCAGCGCGTCATTGGGGATTCGAGCTACAACCTCGTCATCGCGAGCCAATCGATCCGGACACGCCTCTCGGACGCGCAGCGAGCCCATGCGGATGCGTCCCTCGCCCCTCTCGTCGTATTCGTTCCGACCCCGACCGGTGAGTTCGAGGTCGAGAGCATCAATGCGCTCGCGAAGCGCGTTCTCGGCGTCACCCTCGCCGTATCCAACTAGCGAGAGAGCGATCGATGGGAGTCGTCGGGCGCGTTTCCGGGCCGGTCGTGATCGCCGAGGGCTTGGACGACGCCAAAATGTTCGATGTCGTCCGCGTCGGCTCGCTCGGCTTGGTCGGAGAGATCATCCGCCTCGTCGGCGGAACCGCGACCGTACAAGTATACGAAGATACGACCGGGATTCGCCCGGGGGACCCGGTCGAGAATACGGGGCAGGCCTTGTCCGTCGAGCTCGGCCCCGGGCTTTTGAAGTCGATCTACGATGGGGTCCAGCGTCCGCTCGATGTGATCCAAAAAAGCCTGGGCGATTTCATCACTCGTGGGTTCGTCGCTCCCCCGCTCGATGAAACGGCGAAGTGGGAGTTCACGGCGACCACTCCGGTCGGGGCCGAGGTCACCGCCGGAACGATACTCGGAACCGTCCAAGAGACTCCGCTCATTCTCCACAAGATCATGCTCCCTCCAGGAGTGGAAGGGACCGTCACAAAGCTCGCGAGCGGGACCTATACGATTCGGGAACCGATTGGATCGATCAAGACAGCGAGCGGCACGCAACCGCTGTGGTTGACGCAGAAATGGATTGTCCGGGTCCCCCGACCGGTCCGTCAGAAGCTCGCGCCCGGGATCCCTCTCGTCACGGGTCAGCGCGTCATCGACTCGTTCTTCCCGGTCGCAAAGGGCGGAACTGCGTGCGTTCCCGGCCCATTTGGGTCCGGCAAGTGCGCCGCGGGGGAAACTCCGGTCCTCTTGGGCAATGGGACGGTTGTTACGCTCGAGGAACTTTATTCGGCTTCTCGCCGCAAAGGCGACGTCTCGGTCGACGGAGCCGACGAATGGCTCTCCCTCCGCGCTCCGCTCGAACTGTACTCGCTCGTGGGAAACCATCTGGTCAAGAGCCGGACGACCACCCTCTTCCACGGTAAGAGCGACTCTCTCGTCAGCGTTCGGACTCGAAGCGGACGAAGGGTGCGGGTCACGCCCGTTCATCGGCTCTTCACGATCGGGCCCGACGGTGCGCTGCGGGAAACGATGGCCCGTGACCTGAAGCCCGGTGACTACGTCGCGTCAATCCGGAAATTGCCGCCCCCGGGAGTCTCCGAGCCGCTCAATCTTAGGCTTACTCCTTTGAAGAGGGCAGGTCACGCAATCCAGGTTCCGGACCGGATGTCTCCCCTTCTTGCGGAATTCCTGGGCCTCTACGTGGCCGAGGGGTACCTCCGCGGACCGGGAACGGTGGTCTTTACTAACTCGGAAGAGTCGATGCGGACCCGATTTTTCACCTTGTCCAAGGTACTATTCAATCTCGACGGAAAACTCGAGCGGAGTCCCAATAAGACGGACAACGTACTTCTTCACAGCCGCCAGCTCGTGGAATTTATGATTCTCTTAAGCTGCGGACGAACCTCGGAGGAGAAGCGAATTCCTCCCGCTGTCCTCGCGTCCACGAACGCCTGCCTAGGCGCGTTCCTACGCGGTTACTCCCTTGGCGATGCAGGCTTCTCGGGGGGCCATGGCGAGGTAGCGTTTTGCACGGCGAGCCGGAGGCTCCGGACTGAGCTCGCGTACGCGCTTGCACGATTCGGAATCGTGAGCTCGCTCGGGCGTAGAGTTGTCAACGGCAAGGAATACCAACGGGTCTTCGTTCGGGGAATTGGGAATCTCGCGAAGCTCGCTGCGGGTCTCGGCTCGCTCACGCCGAAGGTTTCAGCGATCCGCCAATATGTCGAGTCGAAAACCTCGACCTACACCGCCACCGATCTGGTGCCTCTCTCGCCCGACGTTCTCGATAGAATCTATCGCGCTGGTCCGCGCTATTCAGAGCTCATCGAACAGAGGATTGAGATCCACAATTACATTGGCAACCGGGAGCAAATGGGTGCGGCCACCTTCCTTCGCTTTATGGGGGTTCAGGAGTCGACGAGTTCGCTGGAAGTCCGGGAACCTGACGCCCACCGACTCTCGCAACTTCTCGACTGGATCTTTTGTGACGAAGTGGTTGAAGTAGTCCGGGACTCTCACGGACCGTTCGATGTGTATGACGTCGTCGTCCCTGAGTTTGGGAGCAACTTCGTCGGTGGAATTGGCGGGCTCCTCCTCCACAACACGGTCATTCAGCAGCAGCTGGCCAAATGGGCCGACTCGGACGTCGTGGTCTACGTCGGTTGCGGGGAACGCGGCAACGAGATGACCGAAGTGCTCGCAACGTTCCCGTCGCTGGTCGACCCAAAGACCAAACGCCCGTTGATGGAGCGGACGATCCTGATCGCCAACACATCCAACATGCCCGTGGCCGCACGCGAAGCGAGCGTCTATACTGGGATCACGATCGCGGAGTATTACCGGGATATGGGCTATGACGTCGCGCTGATGGCCGACTCGACCAGCCGGTGGGCGGAGGCGATGCGCGAAATCTCTGGCCGTCTCGAAGAGATGCCGGGCGAGGAAGGGTATCCGGCGTACCTGGGTCGACGGATCGCGGAGTTCTACGAACGCTCCGGGAGAGTCGTCACGATTTCTCCGGACGGTCGAAATGGATCGATCACGGTGGTAGGAGCCGTCTCGCCGGCGGGAGGAGATACCTCCGAGCCCGTGAGCCAGAACACGCTCCGGGTCGTCCGTGTCTTCTGGGCGCTCGATGCCTCGCTCGCTTCCCGTCGCCATTTTCCATCGATCAACTGGTTGCAGAGCTATTCCCTCTACATCAACGATCTCGAACCATGGTTCCGCTCCAATCTCTCGAAGGAGTTTATCCCGTTGCGACAGAAGGCGCTGGAGATGTTGCAAAAGGAGGCCGAACTCCAGGAGATCGTGCAACTCGTCGGCGTCGACGCCCTGCCCGAACGTGAAAAGGCCGTGCTCGACGTGGCGCGCATGCTCCGAGAGGATTACCTCCAACAGAGCGCCTACGACGAGGTGGACACCTACACCTCCATTCAGAAACAGTACCGGATGCTCCGCGCGATCCTGACGTTCGGCGACCGCGAGTTGGAGGCGATCGGCAAAGGCGCGACTGTGGCGCAGATGCAGCGTCTTCCCGTCCGAACGAAGCTCTCGCGAATGAAGTGGGTGCCCGAAGCCGAGCTCCAAAAACAGTTCGACCAGATCGATCTCGAGATGGCGGACGCCGTCAGCTCCGTGGGTGCGGCGGCCGCCGCAGGAGCGAGCTGACGCGATGGCCGCCAAGGGCGCTCCTCCCGCCAAATCGACGCTCGACGTTCCGGTCGATTACCGCACGGTGGACCGAGTGGCCGGGCCGCTGATCTTCGTCCGAGACGTGGAGAATGCGGCGTACGGCGAGATCGTCGAGATCTCGCTGCCGAACGGCGAGCGAAGGCAAGGCCAAGTGCTCGATTCCCGCAAAGGACTCGCGATCGTGCAGGTGTTCGGGCCCACGATGGGGATGAACATCGAGGCGACCAGCGTGAAGTTCTTGGGCAAGGTCGCGACCCTCCCCGTCTCCGACGAGCTGCTCGGACGCGTCTTCAATGGACTCGGCGAACCCAAGGACGGTGGCCCGAAGATCGTGAGCGAGACCCAACTGGAGATCGTAGGGAATGCGATGAATCCCTACTCGCGCGAAGAGCCGAGCGAGTTCATTCAAACCGGAATCTCGACCATTGATGCGATGAACACGCTCGTCCGCGGGCAGAAGCTCCCGATCTTCTCGGGAGCCGGTCTCCCTCACAACCAGATCGCCGCTCAGATCGTGCGACAAGCCAAGCTACGGGACTCGACCGAGGGATTCGCCGTCGTATTCGCCGCGATGGGAATTACCAGTGAGGAGGCAAACTACTTCCTCAAGGAGTTCGAATCGACGGGAGCCCTCGAACGCGCGGTCGTCTTTCTAAACCTCTCCTCCGATCCGTCGATGGAACGGGTGGTTACTCCGAGGATGGCCCTCACCGCTGCCGAGTTTCTGGCGTACGAGCGCGACCTCCACGTCCTCGTGGTGCTCACGGACATGACCAACTACTGCGAGGCGCTGCGGGAGGTCTCGGCGGCTCGGGACGAGGTTCCCGGCCGCCGCGGATATCCCGGCTACATGTATACCGACCTCGCGACGATCTACGAGCGCGCCGGGAAGATCCACGGACGCAAGGGATCGATCACTCAACTCCCGATCCTGACGATGCCTGCGGACGACGTCACCAACCCGATCCCCGACCTGACCGGGTACATCACCGAGGGGCAGATCTACGTCAGTCGCGAGCTGCAGCGCCGCGGCGTCTACCCGCCGATCGACGTGCTCCCGTCGCTCTCGCGACTGATGAACCAGGGGATCGGCAAGACCCGAACGCGGGAGGACCACCGCGGCGTGGCCGACCAGTTGTTCGCGGTCTACGCGACGGGGAAAGACCAGCGGGCGCTCTCCGCGATTGTCGGAGAGGAGTCGTTGAGCGCCGTCGACCGTCTCTACCTCAAGGCGGCCGACCGGTTCGAGACCGAGTTCGTCAACCAGCGCCCCGACGAGGACCGAACGATCGACCAGAGCCTAACGATCGGCTGGGAGATCCTCTCCGACCTGCCCGACACCGAGCTGAAGCGGATCAAGCCCGAATTCGTCGAGAAATACCGGGTCCGAAAGAGCACCGTCAGCTAGGTCTGAGGAGAGAGGGAGCCGTGCCCGCCGAAACCGTCCGCCCGACGCGCCTCGAGCTGCTGCGCACTCGTCGACGGATCGTCGTCGCCCGAAAGGGCCTGAACCTCCTTAAACTGAAACGCACCGCCTTGATCGTGGAGTTCTTCGCGATCTCGAAGGAGGCGATGAAACTCCGGAGCGATCTGCAAGCCCGAATCGCGCGCGGCTACGAGTCGATCCGAATGGCGGAGATGATGGAAGGTCCGACCCGATTGGAGAGCATCTCGATGTTGCTCCCCGTCGTCCGACCGGTACAGGTCGCGACGAAGAACGTCATGGGGGTTCGAACCCCCCGCGTCGACCGCGGCGATTACCACCCCGTCGCGGCGCCGGAGCTCCTCGACCTTTCTACGTCCATCAACGAGTCGATTCACCATTTTCAGGGGATCTACTCGGTCGTGCTCGACATCGCCGAGAAGGAGAACGCCCTGCGCCGGCTGCTCAAGGAAATTGAGAAGACGAAACGACGGGCCAGCGCGATCGAGAACGTCCTGATCCCTCGGCTTCAGGGAACCGTGCGCTACATCAAATTCCGCTTTGACGAGCTCGAGCGAGACGCGTTCAGCATGCTCAAGGTCGTCAAGCGAAAGCTCGAGGCCTCGGAGTCCAATGCAGCCAGCGCCTAATGCCGCGTTGCGCCGGTTCCGCATCGTGTGGACGGTATCGCTCGCGGTCAAGATCGCCGCGCTCGGCGGACTCCTGGTCTTCGTCGCGCTCTACTTTGGGAGCCACTAGTGTCCGCGCGCGCTGAGCCCCCCGACAGCTCCCTCGGCTCGATCGAGGCCCTCAAGCGGGTCAAAGAGACCGAAAGCGAGTGGGAACTCAAGCTCCGAGACGCCCGTAGCACTGCGGACGCCGCGCTCGAACGCCTGCGCGCTGAGAGCGAGGCCGCCGTCCAGGCGTCGCAGGAAGCTGCCGACCGCGAGCGTGCCGCTGCTGTGTTGACGGCGCGTCAGGAAGCCGAGCGCGAGGCGGCGGAGATTCTCGCCGGGGGACTCGGGCCGCCGAGGCGGCGGCCCGTGGAGAAGGGAAACGCCCCGCGGACCAGGAGGACGCCATCCTCTCGGCAGTGCTGGCCGGATTCCTCACGGATTGACGGAGCAACCGTACCATGGGGATCCTTCGTCCAGAACCGATGGCCAAGGTCGGCATCCTTGGCTTGAAGGACGATCGGGAGCGGATCCTTACCGCCCTCCACGACCTTCGCCTGGCGCAGGTGGAGCCGCTCTCCCCCGAGGCGCTCGCGGAGCTCGCGCCGGAGCGAGGGACTGAGTTAGCTCGTGCGATCGGCGATGAAGCCCTACGCTTTCGCGGTTTGAAGTCGGCGCTCCCCCGGGTTCCCGTCGGCACGCCCCGCCGGTTTGATTCCTTAGATGAAATCCTTGCCGCAGCGAAGACCGTGCCGATCGATGTCGAGGTCGGCGAACTTACGCGAGAAAACGACCGGCTCCTCACCGAGCAACAGACGACTGATGAGACGATCGCGCTCCTCGAAAAGCTCTACTTCTACGCCGACCGTTTGGAGTACCTCCGCGCCCAGAGCTTCGTGAGTTTCTTTGGGGAAGAAGACCCGGAAATCGGGGAGGCCCTCCGCTTCGCACTCCCGCCCGAAGCCGATGCACAATTCCTCTACGACTCGATCGGGACTGGCCGGTTCCTCGTCAGCCTGCGCCGCAGCGCGGCCGATCTCCTGGCCCGCGCGGCCCAAGCCCGCGGGGTCAGTCTCTCCCCGTTGCCCGCGCTCTCGGGCACCCCCACCGAAGAGCTCGCCCCGCTCCGTCAACGGCGGGAGGAGCACCTCCGCCGGCGCGTTGCGATCGCCGAACGCCTCGGGGCGATCGCACGGGAGTGGTATCCAACGGTCGCGGCGATCGACGAGGCCTTGCAGATAGAGAACCGCAAAGTCGAGGTGCTGTCGAAGCTCGGCGCCGGCCGCTCGACCTTCGCGCTCGAGGCCTGGGTGCCGCGCCGGAATGTCGCTCGGTTCGAGCGGGTCATCCAGTCCGTGAGCGGAGGGCGGGCCTACTTCTACGCGGTCCCGACCACCGAAGAGCCGCCGACGATGATGCGCAATCCGGCGGGGGTCCGGCGATTCGAGTTTTTCATTCGGTTCTACTCCTTGCCTCAAGCCGATGAGTGGGATCCGACTCTCGTTTTCTCGATCGTGTTCCCGCTCTTCTTTGGCCTCATGCTCGGCGACTGGGGGTACGGGCTCACGATTCTCCTCATCTGCCTCTGGATGATCGCCGGATTCCCCGGTGCCCAACGCCTCCCGAAGTTCGGAAGGACCTTCGTGAAGCGGATCATGGGGCCTCAAGGAATGCGCCAACTCGCCTACGCGCTGCTTCCCGGCTGCACCCTCGCGATCGTACTCGGACTCTACTGGGACGAGTTCTTCGGCTACCATCTCCTCGGAAGGCTCTTCGGATATGTCGCCCCGATCGACCTCTTGCGGTCCAGCGACGTGGGCCTCCTTCTGCTCGTCGCCGGGTTCATCGGCCTCGGAATGGTGACCTTGGGGTTCGTCTTCGGGCTGTTGAAAGAATACTTCCACCACCACCGCCGCGGCGTCGTGGGGAAAGCCGGTGGGGTCATGTTTGCCTGGGGGGTCGCCTTCGCCGGCCTCTCGGTCATCCACCCCAAGACGTTGGGGCCTCTCGCCGCGACCGACTCCTTCGCGAGCCCGTACTTCGTCATCTACGTCGCGCTGCTCGTGGTCGGTCTCCTTTGCATGATCGGCGGCGAAGGGGTCCAGACCGGCATGATGAGCCTGATCGAGATCGTGAGCCACATTCTCTCCTACACTCGTCTATTAGGAATCCTCCTCGCAAGCGTCATCTTGGCCCTTGTGATCAACTCGGTCGGGGGCGGCCTGGTCGCCGGAGGAGCGATCGCGGGGATCGTCGCCGGGCTCGCGATCATTCTCATCGGTCAGTCGTTCAATGTCATTCTGGGCGTCTTCGAGCCGGGCATTCAAGGGGCGCGACTGATCTTTGTCGAATACTTCTCGAAGTTCTACACCGGGAACGGTAAACCGTTCCGCCCGTTCGGCGCGCCGCGCACCCACACGGTCTCGAGTGTGGCGGGCGAGGGACCCGCTCCCGCCCCGCTCGTGCAGTCCCCCCGTCGTAGGACGGCCAGCTCCTCTCAGAGCCGCGGAGATACCAGGAGCGGCGTCAGCCGGTCCGATGGGATCCCATACAGCTTGGCGAAGGTGATGCGCCGCACGTCTTCCCGCTCGATCTCGGCGAGCAGCAGAAAAGTGAAAACCACCGCGAGCGAAAGGGGGTAGGTCCGGAGACGCCGCAGCTCGGTCGTCACGCGGTCGCGGGCGAGCGCGGCTTCGTAGCCGGTCAGGCTCTGCGCGTTCGCGTACTCGGCCGTTCCTTCGGTGATCGAAGGAAACCGAGCCGCGAGCCGGTCGGCGAGCTCGGGGACCCCGCGTACGCCGTAGAGGTCCGGGACTTGGGAGGCGAGCACGGTCCCCCCGTCGAACCAGCGGGCCACCACCTCGTCGATCGGAAGTTCAGCGGCTTTGCCCTTCAGCAGAAGCAACGCGTTGCGGACGTCGATCTCGCTCGCGAGAAATTGCCGTACCACCCATTCGTCCCCCTGAAAGAACCGGGCGGACTCGAGCACTCGGCGGTAGTACTCGTGGTCGAGGGCATGGAGGATGGGGAAGATGTTGTGCGATCGCTGGAATGTTTCGACGAGGGGGAGTACGGTGGCCCCATATCCATACCGCACGAGGGCGGTGGCGACCGCCTCGACCGTCGGTTGGGCGAGGAGCTGGCGGAAGTCGTCGAGCGTGAGGACACCGGCGTAGAGACCGGCCGGAATTTCGCGGCTCGAGACCAGATGGTCCTCGGTCTCGGTGACCGACCGTCCCTGCGCCTTCGCCGCCAGGATCAGCTCGATGTTTTGCAGGTCCCAGCGGGTGAGATACGCCGCGACCACCCCGCGACCGGCGAACGGCGTCGCCTCGTAGGCGTGGCGATTGCGGCGGACGAATGTTCGGTTGAGGGCAATCTCGACCAGCGCGGCCCCCTGGTACGCCGCCCGCGCGGACTGGACGTCGGGGCCGTACGGGGTGCCCTCGAGAATCTTGGCGATCTCGTTGGAGTCTTTCGCGGCGGTGAGCTGGAGATACGTCTCCTTCGAGAGGAAGGCGGTGAATTCCGGTTTCAGGCGCCCGAGGGCGCTCGCGTACGCGGAGGCGGCCAACTCGACCGTCCTAAGCGAGGATCTCGCGGACCTCGTCCTCGCGCAGCCGCAGGAGCTCGTCGAACGAGAGATTCAGTCGTCGGCTTCCATCGGCCGTCTGGGCGATCAATCCGCCCAGGATCGATTGGGGCGTCGGGTCGAACGACTTCCCGGCGACCTTCGCCAGCAGGGCGGCGTCCTCGACGCGACCCGAGATGCGAATCTGCCGGCCCAGGGAGGTGTTCGCGGCCTCGACCATTCGCTTGAGGACCATCGGATACCCTGGAGAGGACGTGTAGTTCGCCAGGAGCGCCCGGGTCTCCCGCAGCCCGTCCTCCAAGCGCTTTTCCCGCGCCTCGAAGAGCATCTTCCGTCCCTGAAGCTTCGCCGCTGCCAGCCGCTGGGTCCGCTCCCGCGAGACTTCGAGCTCGGTCGTGTGCTGGGAGGCCGAACGGATCTCGGCGATCCGACGGTCCCGGTCGGTGAGGATCTGAACCCCGTCAGCCTTCTGCTGCTCGATCATCGCTTTGAGCTCGGCCTCGGCGTGCTGGCGGATCTCCGCGACCAGATTCTCCAGGCTCATAGCCTTCGTTCAGTGGAGGGGTGGGGGGTCACAGAACGTTCAGTAGGAGAACAACGCCGAGCACGAATCCGATGATCCACAGGGTTTCGGGAATGACGAAGAAGAAGAGGACTTGGCCGAATTTCTCCGGCTTCTCCGCGATGATTCCCATCCCCGCGGCGCCGATTCCAGACTGCGCCATACCCGTTCCGATGAGGCCCCCGGCGATGGCGATCCCCGCTGCGATGGCTTCGGCAGCGGCTACCGTATCAGAGACCATAGGAACGACCCGCGCGGGCGAGAAAAGGTGGCTATATAACCCGAACCACTGAAAGCCGAGCCGCTTCCTCGACAGCAAAATTCTCGAGGGCTCAGTGAACCCCGCCGAATGGGACTGGACCGAGCTAAGCTGTTTCCATACCCTCGGCCGCTTCTTCCTCGTCGTCCTCGGTTTCGACGGGATCGTCCGACGACCGGCGGAACAGAGCGATGGCGCCGATCCAGGTGACTACTCCCATGAGGTAGGCGGCCGCGCAGACCAGACACAACGCGCCGATCAGAGCCAGTTCGACGTACAGGAGATAAGCCGAGAGCGCGACGCCGGCCGAGGTCACGCCCACCAGCGCGTAGATCCCGGACCGGCTCCAGGGACGAGCTTCGCTGAAGCCGGCGACCGCGAGGATAGCCACGAATCCGCCGACCCCCCAGGCATAATCCGGGATCCCAAGCGTGCTCGTCCGGCCGCTTTGATCAATGAGCTGGCACGAGAAGAACGAGTTGAACGAGCATACCTGTCGGAGGGCCGCGTCGAAGAACTCCGCAGCGGCGAAGGCCGAGATGATCAATCCTAGGCCGGCGGCGAAGTAGACGATCGAACGCAGCGTACGGATCTGCATGGACGCTAGGAGATCTGGTTCAGGTCCGCGGACACCGCATTCATGGTCGCCCCGGTCCAATTCGGCGTCACCTGCGTCGCAAGTTGGGCGACCGACTGCCCGGTGGATTTCACGAGAAACGCCATGATCCACCACGCTTGGAACTGGACGACGTTCCACGCTGGTCCGCTCTCTGACATGACCTGACTATTGACGGTCGCCGCTCCGGTCCCACCCGTGTTCCCATTCGACCACGTCGAGAGGAGCGTCGGCGCAATCAGTTGGGATCCGCCGTGAATGTACTGTCCGTTCACCACGACGAACGGGATGGATCCTCCGGAGTAGGCGGAAACATAGGCCTGCTGGTAACAATTCGAAGTTCCCGGAAACGTTCCATCGACGCTGGACGTGTCTTCGTTGACTTGGAACGAGACCGTCGAGGAACTCAGCTGGGCGTTTGCGAGCACCATCTCAGGGGTTCCCGCATCCACGTCGCTGGAACTCGAGAAGGAGGTGTATTGACCGCTCAACGAACCGAATTCGATGAGCGCTTTGTAGATCGCCCAACTGCCCGCCGAACAGAAGGGACACCAACTGGCTCCATAGAAGTAGAGTACCGGCTTGCCGCTGTCTTGCCAGGGATGCATCGTCCCGGAAGTCCACGCGGGAATGTTGAGTGTACTATCTCCATTCGGTTGTCCGCTCGCGGATTGCGTGGCCAGGGACGAGGCGGAAGGTAAGAACGGGCAACCGAAGACCAGATACGCTGTCGCCGCGACGACGCCCACGAGAACCAAACCGGTCACGATCCCATACGTCACCGTATGGCGGTAGAGTTTCGACCATCGCGCCCCCTTCGCTCTCCATAAGCCAAACGCAAGAATGAACGCGACCACCGCCAGTCCAAGGGCTAACCAGGGAATCGCCGGCAGGATGAGACCGACCGGCGACGGCACGAAATAGGCTACCACGAACCAGATCGCGAGCAGGGGAGTGGTCAGATAGCCAATCCGAGCCAAGGTCCACGTCGTTTTCTGCGCTTCCTCTTCGGCCGCCCGTTTGGAGCCTTTCGGAGACGGTTTGCGTTCCTCGCGCGAACGGCGCCGATAGTACAGGGCTCGCAAGGCGCGCCCTTCATCGGATACCCCGGGATCCGCGTGGAAACCGACCTTCGGATCTTGGGCGATCCGCTTCCAGTCCCACCCTTTCTCCCGGAGGCGGTCTACCTGGTCCCAATCAACCATTGGTCGAATTGACACCGGCAGAGGTACTTCTCCTTTCACCCCACGCCGCAGCGCGGTTCGCATCCTCCTTTTAGGCAGTTCGGGGTGTCGGACCTCGATGCGACTCACGTTCCTCGGAACCGCGGGGTCGTGGCCGTCGAAAGAGCGTTCTGCGAGCGCGATCGCCCTAGACACTGAGCGCGAGCTCGTGCTCTTTGATTGCGGGGAGGGGACCCAGCGGCAGTTCTTCCAATCGTCGGCCTCGTTCATGCGCGTCCAACGAGTCTTTATCACGCATTTTCACGGCGACCACTTTCTCGGCCTCCCCGGCCTGATTCAGAGCATGTGCCTCAACAACCGCACCGAACCGCTCGAAGTCTACGGTCCGCACGATGCCAAAGAGATGGTCGACCGAGTGCTCGCCCTCGGCTACTTCACGCAGCGATTTCCCGTTTCAGTTCACCCGCTCGCCCCCGGTGACTCGGTGGAGTTGAACGGCTATACGATTCGGACGGCACTAGCCACCCATCCGGTTCCTGCCCTCGCGTATCGACTGGACGAGGGTCCGAAGCGAGGTCGTTTCGATCCCGTGAAAGCCAAAGAGCTGGGAATCCGAGGCCCGGATTTTTCGCGCCTCGAGTCCGGCGAACCGGTTCGGGTCGACGGACGCGTCGTTCACCCCGAGGATCTCATTGGTCCACCCCGCGAAGGTCGATCCCTCGTCTATTCCGGCGATTCGGCCCCCTCGGAAGAGATTCGAAAGCTCGCCACCAAGGCGACTCTCCTTATTCACGAAGCGACGACTTCCGCCGAGATGGAATCGGAGGCGAATCAATGGGGGCATTCGTCGGCCCGGCAAGCCGCGGAGATTGCTCAGCAAGCCGACGTCGCTATGCTCTTCCTCACGCACTTTTCTTCCCGGTACAAGGAGGTCGCTCCGCTGGAGGCCGAGGCGCGGGCCCGATTTCCACGCGCGCAGGCCGCGCGCGATCTGCTCGATCACCTGATCCTGCAGCCATGATCCGCGCGGATCTCCTGGTCACGGGCATCGGCGAGCTAGCGACCCTTGCCCGAGGCCCGGTACCGCGCGTCGGAGAATCCATGCGTGACCTCGGTGTTCTCCATGACGCTGCGATCGCCGTGGACCGGGGACGATTCGCGTTTATCGGACCAGAACGTCGAGCACGGACAGAGGTCCGCCTACGCCCTGGAAAACTTCACTGGGACGCGGAGGGCGGAACCGTCGTACCCGGATTCGTCGACGCCCATACTCACCTAATCTACGCCGGAGACCGCGTCGGTGAGCTCGAGTCGAAGCTTCGCGGGTCGACGTATCTGGAGATCGCACGTCGGGGGGGCGGATTGTTCTCAACAGTTCGGGCCACCCGTCACGCCTCTTCCTCCGAGCTTCTTCAGTCAGCGGAACGCCGACTGCTTCGGATGGCCTCGCTGGGGACTTCCTCGGTCGAGGTGAAAAGCGGGTACGCCTTGACCCATCACGGTGAGCTTCGGCTCCTCTCGCTCATCGCCCGTCTCGCGCGACGCACTCGGATGCGGCTCGTCCCGACGTTTCTCGGGGCGCACGCCGTGCCACCGGAATTCGCGGGACGCGCCGACGCCTACATCGATCTGCTCATTCGCCGGACGCTTCCGGTCGTTGCTCGTCGTCGACTCGCGCGATTCTGCGACGTGTTCTGCGAGCCGGGATTTTTCACGCCGACTCAAGCGACTCGTCTCCTGCGCGCGGCGGCGGGCCTCGGACTCGGGATCAAAGTACATGCGGAGGAATTCGTGTTCAGTGGGGGTGCGCGCGTCGCGGCTCGTCTCAAAGCTCGATCGGCCGAGCATTTGCTCGTCGCGCATGCGGATGATCGCCGCGCATTAGCGCGCGCCGGCGTCACCGCGGTGCTACTTCCTGTGACGCCATTCGCCTCGCTTTCTACGCTACGCGTTCCCGGTCGCGAGATGGTGGATGCGGGCGTTCCGGTGGCGCTCGGCAGTGATCTGTGCCCGAACTCATGGGTCGAATCCATGCCGATCGTGATTTCCCACGCCGTCTATCGGGGGCACCTCACTCCGGCCGAAGCGCTGACGGCAGCGACGGTGAACGCCGCGCACGCTTCCGCGCTGGAGGAGGGGGCGGGCCAGATCGCCCTCGGTCGACCGGCGGATTTTTCCATTTTCGATATTCCCCACGCGACGCATCTCGGATATCGCGTCGGAGCAATTCCGACACACGTTTCACGTCAGGGAAACCCGATTTCTCTGAGGTAAATGCGCCCGCACATCTAAATAGGGGTGCTGCCGTCTTCGCCGGTGAGGTCGCCACACATGGCGGAGCGCGTAGGAAAAGAGCAGATCAAGCGAGAGAAGGGATACCTGTACTACCTGGGCAAAGACGGGTACCTTTGGAAGACGCCGACCAAGCTGAACAAGTCGGGAAGGAAGTCGCGAGTCGGAACCGAGAAGGTCACCCGACAAGACGGCTACATGTACTTCCTCGACAAGAAGGGGTTCATCTCCCGCGCTCGGATGAAGAACGCGTAATCGCGTTCTCCCCTAACGGAACCTTTCCCTCGGGAAGGGTTCCCTTCTTTCTTTTTTCTTGCACGGCTGGGAACCGAACGGCGTGTCGGACCCGAACGAATTATACCTCGGGACCCCTCGTTCCCGTGATGGTCTGCCGAAACGATCCCGAGGATCCTCGAAAGTGCGAGCGATGCGGCCAATTCTTATGGGTCGCCGAGGAGGGGTTGTACTGCGGCGATTGCGGTGCCGTGATGCCCTGTACGATGCGGGTATTGCCGGCGCCGGTTATGTCTCGAACTTCCACTTAGGCCGGGGCAACCATCCCAACGGAGGCGAGCCCTGTTCGATACCGCCTCCACAGCGTGAGAAAGTAGAGCGCGGCCAGAACGTCGGCGAGCAAGACGATAGGAATCAGAATCTGCGCGATCAATCCGAAGACCATGATCGGCGCGATCGCACCGACCGCGAGGAGGATCCGATGCGGCTCGTTTTGGGCGTGACCGATGGTTCCTCGGACCACTCCGAGGAGCAGGGCGCAGAGGACGATCTCCATCGCTCCGGTCAGAATGGCGACCCAACCCAAGTGTTCTCCGACCGCCGGTACGAGTAATAGTATCGGGTAAAATGCGAGCCCCAAGAGGAGGAACGCTGCCGGGCGCGCGCGGGGAAGTAACGCCGGTGGTTCGAACCGCCGAGGGGGCAGGCGAAAGGCCAGGAGCGCCAATCCGGCGGCGGCGATGACCGCCAGGACGATGAGAAGCAAGCCCGCCCAATAGTGAGTAGCGAGGGTCAGTACGAGAAGGTCCACCCCGAAGATGAGGAAAACGATTCGGATCTGACTCTTCGTCAGGATCGCTTGGCCCGGGTCTCGGGGAGCGCCAAGGCCACGAGGACGATCGGCAATCCAATACTGTAGACCGCGTGGATCTGGAGGATCCCAATGAGCCAGATCCAGTTCACGCCGAGATAATGCCCGTAGAATCCGAGTCCGCTCACTACGGAGGCCTGCGGATTGAAGAGCGTGCTGAGTGCAGTGCCCTCTTCCAGTAACCCATAGGCGGCGCCCATCAGGAGCAGCGACGCCCATCCTTTCTTCCATCGGACGAAGGCTTCTCGGATCAGAAGAACGCCCGGACCATAGAGACCCAGGTTCAGGCCTAAGAACAAGACGAAGGCAAACGGATTGAGAACGAGCCCCTCGAACGAGGTAGAGCCGGAAAGATACTCCGGGATCCCGGGGGACAGCGCCAAGAGCAGGAGGATGGGCCGTCGGTGAAATAGCCGCGCGAAAGGGCGACCGATCGCCATCAGCGCTCTCCCTTCCATTCGCCGAAGAAAGATGGTCGGCGACCGTTACTTAGTCTCGACGTGGGCCAGGAAATCGCAACGAATCTTACGCAGGAACGGCCTGAGCGTTTCAACCGACGCGTCGCCGGCGCTCGGCGACACAAATCCGACCAAGTAGGCTTATACCGCGTCGCGCTTGGCGCCACCCGGAGGGTCCGCGACGGGTGTTCTCGCGACACCGTTAGCGTTCCGACAGGCTTACGCCAGAAATGAAACGCCCCTTCACCGGGACCGTTTCACCCACTGACCGAGGGCCCGTTAGGAGCGGCGGCGATCGGGGAATTAGGTCCTACGCTCGAGCAGCGCCGGTCGCAGCGTTCCTTCCGGAGTAAACCTCAATGGCAGTTGCAAAGAAACGTGCATCCCTTCCCGAAGAGTCGGCGGTTCGGGCCGCTCCCCGGATAGGACGCGAACCGATTCCGGTCCCGCGACTCGTCCCGCGGGACAAGACCGCTTTCGACACCGTCGAGTGGAAAAATCACGATTCGCTCATCAAGAACGCCGACGGCAAGGTCATCTTCGAACAGAAGGGGATTCGCGCTCCAACATTGTGGTCGGATAATTCGATCAATATCGCCGCCTCGAAGTATTTCCGCGTGATCCAGGGGCGACGCGAAAACTCCGTGGAAGGGATGATCCGACGAGTCTGTCACTGGATTTCGCAAACTGGACTCGAGCTCGGATATTTCGATACGCCGGGGGAAGCCACGACGCTCGAGGAGAGTTTGGCATATCTCATGGTCCAACAAATGGCAGCGTTCAACAGCCCCGTTTGGTTCAACGTTGGCGTCCGCGACCCCCCTCAGTGTTCCGCCTGTTTCATCCAATCCGTGGGGGATGACATGGACTCCATCCTGAATCTCGCCGTGAGCGAGGGGCGGCTGTTCAAGGGCGGGAGCGGCACCGGCTCCAACCTTTCCTCACTCCGGGGAAGTCATGAGAAGCTCTCTGGCGGCGGAATCGCTTCGGGGCCGGTTTCCTTCATGCGCGCGTTCGACGCGCTGGCGGGCGTGATCAAATCCGGCGGTACGACCCGGCGGGCCGCCAAGATGGTGATCCTCAACATGGACCACCCGGACATCGTAGATTTCATCGAATGCAAAGTCCGCGAGGAGGACAAGGCGTACGCCCTCATTCGGGAAGGCTATTCTCCGAATTTCGACGGAACGGATCCCGATTCCGCCTACGCATCCATCGCCTACCAAAACGCGAACCACTCGGTGCGAATCCCCGACTCGTTCATGGAAGCCGTTCAAAAGGACGGCGAATGGAAAACCTACAGCCGAACGGATCACGCGATCGCGTCGACCTATCGAGCTCGCGACCTATGGCGCAAGCTCGCCTACGCGGCGTGGCGGTGCGGAGACCCTGGCGTTCAGTTCGACGACATAACCAACGATTGGCACACGTCGCCGATGTCCGGACGGATCAACGCCTCGAATCCCTGCAGCGAATATCTCTTCCTGGACGATACCGCCTGCAATCTAGCCTCGATCAACCTGATGCGCTTTCTCGACACGAACGGATCGTTCGACCTCGACCTTTTCCATGCCGCGGTCCGAACAATGATCCTAGCGATGGAGATCGTCGTCGATGCCTCGAGCTACCCGACCGCTCCGATCGCGCAAAACTCCCACGATTTCCGCCCGCTCGGCCTCGGGTACGCCAACCTCGGCGCGCTGCTGATGCATTACGGACTCTCGTATGATTCCGACGAGGGGCGGACTCTCGCCGGCGCGATCAGTGCGTATCTCTCTGGCGAAGGATATCACATGTCCGCGGAGATTGCCAAGCGGATGGGTCCGTTCGCGGGCTTCGACAAGAACCGAGCGCCGATGTTGCGCGTCATGGGCAAACATGCTACGGCGGCGGAGCGGATCCCATTGAATGACCCTCGCTTGAACTCCCTGGTCCAAGCTTCCGCGGAGCGATGGCGGGAGACGGTGAAAGCCGGCGAGTTGTGGGGATACCGCAACGCGCAGATCTCCGTCATTGCCCCGACCGGCACCATTGGACTCCTCATGGGTTGCGATACCCTCGGACTCGAACCCGAACTCTCCCTTGTCAAAACGAAGAATCTTGTCGGCGGCGGCACGATGCGAATGGTGAATCGTACCGTCGCCGATGGACTGACGAGCCTCGGATACTCTGCCGCGTCGGTCGAGGTGATCACGAAGTATCTTGAAACTACGGGCACCGTAGAAGGCGCCCCCGGTCTCAAACCCGAGCACCTGAGCGTGTTCGATTGCGCGCTCGCCCCGATGGGAGGAAACCGGACGATTCCCCCGATGGGGCACCTCAAGATGCTGGGGGCGGTCCAACCCTTCCTCTCGGGGGGAGCCTCCAAGACGATCAACCTCTCGAACGACGCGACGGTCGAGGATATTGAGCGGATCTACCTCGAAGCCTGGCGACTCGGGATCAAATCCGTCGCCCTCTACCGCGATGGCTGCAAAGCCTCGCAGCCGTACGAAACCGGGAAGGGCAAAGCCGCCGCTGTGATCGGTGTCCGCGCTCCCGCGCGCGAGCGCCTCCCCGACGAACGGAAGGCGATCACGCACCACTTCTCGGTCGGAGGTCACGACGGCTACGTCACCGTCGGTCTGTACCCGGATGGCCGGCCGGGGGAGGTCTTCTTCCGGGTCACGAAGGAAGGGTCGACCGTCAACGGCCTCATGGACTCGCTCGGGATCTCGATGTCGATGGCGCTCCAGCATGGAGTGCCGCTGAAAGACCTCGTACGGAAGTTAGCCCACCTTCGATTCGAGCCCGCCGGCGCGACGAATAATCCGAAGGTCCGTTTCGCGAAATCTATTCCGGATTACGTCGCCCGCTGGTTGGCCCTCGAGTTCCTCACCGAGGAGGACCGCCGGTCGATTGGGCTCGAAGCCCCCGCGGGGGAGAATGGAAATGGTCACGGATCCGCGGGTACGAATCGATCCCCCGCCTCGGCGACCGTCAAGTTCGAGACCCGGCCGCTCGATGTCTTCGGAGAATCGTCGACGTCGGGAGGGGTCTCGGAAGATGCCCCCTCGTGTCACATCTGCGGCGGGATCATGGTCCGCTCGGGCACGTGCTACGCCTGCACCGTCTGCGGCGCCACGAGCGGCTGCTCGTAATCGCCCCACGCCTCTCGCGCCGGACCACTCGGCTTCAGCGGAGCGCATAGCGCGCGAGCTCGACCAAATCGGCGAGCCTCACGCCGGATCCGGTCGTCGAACGCGCCGCCGTTCCCCACGAAGCCCGGATCGCCCCCGAAGGAAACCGAGGTTCCTCGGTCCCTTCCACGCTGGCCAGTTGGTCCGGCACTCCTCGGGCGCCGGCTTCGAGCAGAATGACGAGCGCCCCTACGGGTCCGGATTCGACGAGCAGCGAGAATCCCTTCGGTACCTTTCGCTCTTCCACGCGCGCCTCTTCATCATGCAAGTGGGCGATGCGGTTTCGAAGTGGGCCGGACGGCGTTGCCCGGCGCCCGAGAACGTCGGCCGGTCGCCAGGTTATCTGCGTGCCCGCCGCCGCAAATCGACTCCAGAGCCCGGGATCGATGGGCAGCGCGGGAGCGGGGGTCACGCCGCCACGGACCGGCTGCGCCACATCAAGCAATCGGGTCGGACGACGCACGGCCCGCACACCGACAGATCCCGAACCTTCGGACAGTCACCCGAGATCCCCGTATGGCACAGGACAAAGTCGTACTTGACCGGATCCAGGGGATCGATCCGACGAAGCGCTTCCGTCACCTCCTCGACCGTGGCCCACGAACGGCTCTTCCGTTGGGTAAGTCCCAGATGGTAGGCGATCCAATAGACGTGCTGGTCGAGAGGGATCCGCAACTCCCCCGTCGGAACGTGCGTCCAAAGTCCGAGGTCGGGATACGCGGGTCGGACCATCCATCGAACGAAGAGGGTCATCCGCTTGCACGGGCTCTTCGCGCGGTCGAGAGGGCTCGGGAAGAGGGCGTTGTACCCGCGCGGAGCGCGTGCATCGCCGCGGAGCATCCGTGCGAGGCGATCGAGCCCCTGCGCGAAGCCCCCATCGAGCATCCCTTCTACGAACGGCGCTTCGAGTGAATCGTACTGCTCGTAGCATCGCGCCAATCGCGTCGCGAGAAATGCCATCTGATCCGCCCGAATCCACCGATGGTGAAATCCCTGCAACGCGCGCGCTCGCTCCGCTCTAGACCGATGGATCACAAAATCCGAAAGATTGCCGTGGGCGGCTTCGGCCAAGCGACCAATCGCTCCTCGGATCGCGGTCGTGTTGCCGATCGCGAGTGTCGCAGCGAATATGCCGGCGATCTCGCCGCTCCGTCGGTCTCGGACCAGGGGTCGGACTGCGGAGATCGGGTCCTCCGCGAGGGAGCGCGCGAAGGGAAAGCGCTCGTACAGCGTTTGGAGATGCTCGGGAAACGCGGGGGAGGGTTGATGGCCGTGGGGCACCCGCATCATACCGTTCGCCGGGATTTACCGTTGCTCCGAGGAAAAAGCGTTCTCCTCGAGGGTGTTTTTAGCTTGCGGAAGGTTCCTGTGCGCTGAATGCCGGGAGTCGAACTCGTCGAGGGGATCGATCGTCGATGGCTGGAAGCGGCCGCCCAGCGGGATCCCATCTCACATGCCTACGCGGTATGGGATTTGGAGCGAACGCCCGAGAAGGTCCGCTTCATCTCGTGCCTTCGGAGCAACGAAACGATCGCCTATCTGCTGATCTGGAGTGGACGGGCCGCGGGCCCGGTCGTCCATTGGGTGGGGAACGGAACGGAAGCGGAGCCGCTCCTCGAGCGTTCTCCCCTCCGCCCGCTGCAAATGGTCGTCCCGGCCGAGATCGCCCCACTGGTACGGACCCGTTACGCGCCGACGACTTCCGAACCCCTGCTGATCCTCCAACGATCGTTGTCGGGGGAGGTCCCCCCGCCCGCGGCTCCCGGAGTCCGCCGACTCCGCCCGTTCGACCGTCCGGCGATCGAGTTCTTCGTGCATCAATTCTCTGACCCCCTCCTCCAGAGCTACGCCGAGATCGATCCCGGAGTGGAACCGATATGGGGCGCCTTCTCCCCCGAATCCGGCGCGCTCCTCGGCGTTGCGAAGACGGCGGCGCGCCTCCCCGCGGTGTGGGTCATCACGGGAGTCTTCGTTTCGCCGGAGGCCCGAGGCCGGGGCCTGGCCACCGCCCTCGTGACGGGTCTCGTGGGCGATGCGTCGCGGGTCCATGCGGCCAGCGCCTTGTATGTCCTCGAAGCAAATCAGCCGGCCCGACGGGCCTACGAACGGGTCGGGTTTGGTCCGTTTGGTCGCCGGATTTGGATCGATGCCGGCGTCCAACGACTGCCCACTCCGCCGTAAGCGCTTAGCTTTGCGATCGGTGTCGGGCACACCGAATGTCGACCAACTCCCGGGCCGTCGAGATCCTACGAGAGATCGGCGACCTACTCGATCTGCAAGGGGAGAAGTTCAAGCCCGAAGCCTACCGACGCGCGGCCCGGTCGATCGAGTCGCTCTCCGAGGACCTCCAAAAGGTCGCCGGGAGAGGCGAACTTCGCAGCATCCCCGGCGTGGGCGATGCAATCCAAGAGAAGTTACAGGAGTTCCTGAAAACGGGGACGATCGAGTACTACGATCGGCTTCGCAAGGAGGTCCCCCCGGGGATCGTGGATTTGATGCACCGCCCCGGAATCGGTCCCAAGAGCGCCCGTCGATTCTGGATCGAGCTGGGCGTCGAGGGTCCTGCGGAACTGCTCGCCGCGATTGATGCCGGTAAACTGGTCAGCCTGCCGGGATTCAAGGACCGGAAGATCGCCCAGCTTCGAGCTGCGGTCGCTCGGACGGGTGGGTCAAGCGAGCAGCGACGGCCGCTGGCGGAAGTGTGGCCGATCGCCCAACGATTGATGGACGAACTCCGACGGCAGGCTCCCGTCGACCGAGTGGAGCTAGCCGGAAGTATGCGTCGCTGCCGCGAAACGATTGGGGATCTCGATGTGCTGGTCACCGCGCGCGAACCGGAGAAAGTGTTCGATGTCGCCTCGAAGCTGCCGGAGGTCCAAGGGATCGTAGTTCGAGGGTCGACCAAGGAGAGTTTGATCTACGCTCCCGGGATCCAGGTCGACATTCGCGTCGTGGCCCCGGAGTCTTTCGGCGCGGCCCTTCAGTACTTCACGGGTTCGAAGGACCACAACGTACGACTGCGCTCCATCGCACGAGACCGAGGGCTCAAGATCAACGAGTATGGCGTCTTCCGCGGGGACGACGTGATCGCCGGCGCCACCGAAGCGGAGGTGTACGCGACTCTCGGTCTCCCGCTGATTCCTCCGGAGATCCGGGAAAACCAAGGGGAGATTGACGCGGCGATGGGAGGGACGTTACCCTCCTTGGTCGAGGAAAGCGATCTCCTCGGCGACCTGCACGTCCATCTCGACCCGAAAGCATCGGTCGATGACATCGAGCGGATCGTAATGGAGGCGAACGAACGCCGTTGGAAGTACCTCGGATTCGTGACCGGCTCCGAAGCCATCGACGTTGCCCGCGTCCCGCTAGGTCACGACCTACTCGAACGGATCCGTTCGTTGCGTCAACGTCAAGGGCGCGGTTTCCCACTGATCCTCGTCGGTTGGGAAGGCACGGCGCCTCCCCCGGACACCCAATCCACCAACCCCCCGTCCGATTTTTGGATCTACTCTCCGCGGAGCGGCGGACCCTCGGTTCCGCCCGCACGGAACAGCGTGCCGGCGCCGCTGTTCGTAGGTCACCTCGGCCCCGCCGCGGGGTCGGGAACCGAGAACGCGGACCTGGCCTCGGTCTGGTTCCCCTGGGCTCGGGCGCAACGGGTCGCTTTCGAGATCACGCCCCGACCCGGCGTCGGTGGGCTGGATGCCACGGGCGCACGACTGGCACGGGAGGCCGGAATCAACGTCCACCTAAGCGGAGAGATTGGGATGGGGCGTTCGGGCGCGCCAGTGGGATTGGCGGTAGGATTTGCTCGGCGGGGCTGGGTCGAGAAAGGGATGGTACTGAATGCCAGGTCGATCGAGTCGATTATCGGATCCGGCCGGAGCCGTAAGAAACCGTCGACGCGCTGAGGGTCGCGTGGCCCCCGGAGATTGGCGATGCTTTCGTCGCCGACTCTCGACCGACACATCCCGGACACCGGTGCAACGCAGCTCCCGGAAGCCGGGTCCAGTAGCACGCGCCGCAAAGGGGTCGGCCACAACCCCAGCATAGGATGAGCGCTGTCCGATCTTCGATCGGAGCCGCGCAACCCACGCAGCTCCTCCGGCCCACCAGCGGATTGGCAACCCCCCGAGGGGGCTCCAAGCGTCGACGCGCCTCATCGGCGATCTCACGAATCGGGCGGAGCGAGCCGCTGGGGGCGGGCAATTCGAGGCTAGCTTCCACTGGTTCGGTGAGGGGGCGTCTAGGACGGGGGGCGACCGGCCGAGCGGACATTAACGCCCCGACGACCTCGGGCGACGGCTCGATGAACTCGTCTGCAGACCGAGCGTGCTCATCATTGGACCTCCGACTACGTCACGCGTAGGACGACCCTTTTTGGCCGGAATCGTTCCGGCGGGGAACCCACCTCCCCCGCTATGAAGCTTCTTCTAGGGGGGAGGGGGTTGGGAAGCGTTTCGTTGCCGCTCCAGCTACGAAGTTTTGTACCTGCGATTCGCGGTACTCGCGCATGCACCGCACCGCGGCGTATCGACGACCGATGGTTCGGTCGAACGTCAGCAATCCGGTCGCCCGCCATTCCAATGCCGCAATTCCCGTCGTCGTTGTCGTGGTTCTCCTCGGGGTCTACCTCGGCACGTATTCGTTGTTCGTGCCCGCCCTGTTGGCGCTCGTACTCTTCGCGTCGGGATTCTCCTTTCTTTCTTCCCGACTGAATCCATTGGCGATCACCTACTATCTCAACATCAAGCCGTCGTGGGCCGCCATCGGCGTGGTCTTTTTGGGCGCACTCGGCCTCGCCGGCGTCACCTATCTCTTCTACCTACGAGGCTGGGGTCCGATCGTTCCCCACCTCTGAACGGTGAGGCTCCGAAACGATCTACGCGGCGATCATTCGGTCCAGGGCCCGCCGAGCTCGCAGGGCGGTCTCCGACGGAACGTCGATCACGAACTGTCGAAACGCCAAAGAATCTCGGATGTCCGCTAGGTCGATTTGCTTCATGTACGGGCAGATCGCCCCCTCAGACAGCGCGATGAATCGGGTGGTGGGGTTGAGGCGTCGCATGCGGTGCAGTATCCCAACCTCCGTCGCGACCAGGACTTCCGGTGCCCGGGTCTCCTCGGCAAAGCGCACCATCCCGTCGGTGGATAACACCTGATCGACGTGCGGGAGTACCTGCGAGGCGCAGCCGCATTCGGGGTGAGCGATCAACGGAGCGCCCGGGTGAGCCGCCCGGGCGCGATCCACTTCTTCGGGGCGGAGCTTCGCGTGCACCGGACAGTCGCCCGCCCACAAGTGCATCGATCGACCGGTCTTTTGACGAACGTAGTCCCCGAGAAACATATCCGGCAGGAAGAGGATCTCCTTGTCGGCGGGGATGCCACGGACGATCTTGAGGGCGTTGGAACTCGTGCAACAGTAGTCGGCTTCCGCCTTCACGTCGGCGGAGGTGTTGATGTACGCGACGACGACCGCGTCGGGATGTTGCGTCTTCCACTCCCGGAGCTGCTCCGCGGTGATTGAGTCGGCGAGACCGCAGCCGGCTTTTAGGTCGGGCAGGAGCACGGTCTTGCTCGGGTTAAGGATCTTCGCCGTCTCGGCCATGAAACGGACCCCGGCGAAGCAGATCACCGAGCGGTCGGCTTCGACGGCCTTCCGAGAAAGGTAGAGCGAATCTCCGACGAAGTCGGCCACGTCCTGCACCTCGGGGAGTTGATAGTTGTGCGCCAGTAGGACCGCGTTCTGGCTGTCTTTCAGCCGCCGGACCTCCGCTTCGAGCGACACCGCCCCTCCTTCACCTTAACGAGGTCCGGACCACTCTTAAGCGAAGTGGAGCGTGGTTACCGTCGGGTGACCCGCAGGTGGAACGGGAGCGCCGGAGCGGAGTGGGTGAGCGCCCCGAGACTCAGCGCATCCGCGCCGGTTGCCCGATAGCGGCCCGCGTTTTGTGGGGTGATCCCCCCTGAAAGCTCGATCCATCGACCGTTCCGAAGATGCGCGCGCTCGAGGGATCGTACGATGGCGCGAGCCCGAGCGGGCGGCGCATTGTCGATCAAGAGTCGTTCGGCGCCGAGTCGGGCTGCGAGCACCGCCTCCCGGTTCGACCGCACTTCGACTTCGATCGGAGTGCGATCGTGGCGCCGGGCGTTCTCGATCGCGAGCGGAAGGGCCACGAGCTCGAGATGGTTGTTCTTGATCAGGATCGCTTCCGCGAGACTCCGTCGATGAGGCCATCCGCCTCCGTGCACGACCGCAGCTTTCTCGAGCGCTCTCAACCCCGGGGTCGTCTTGCGGGTTGCATAGATCTTGGGCCGGTTCCGTCCGGGACCCACGGCCGCGACCGCACGGGCCGTCGCGGTCGCGATACCCGATAGATGCATCAGAAAGTTCAGCAATGTGCGTTCGAGGGCGAGGATCTTCCGAGCGTCCCCGTCGAGCTCGAGGACCGTCATCCCGGGTCGGACCGACTGGCCGTCGACCCGAATGGCATGAAGGCGAACTCCGGATAGGCGGGCGACCTCCCGCGCCACGAGGACTCCCGATAGGATTCCCTTCGCTTGGCTCACGACCCGGGCATGCACCGATAGGCGCGTCGGCAGCAGGGCCCGGGTCGTACGATCTCGGTCCACACGATCTTCCCGAAGCGCGCGCGCGACCACCGCCCGGAGCGGAGGGCTCCGTCGGGTCCGGCGCGGGCCGGCCCTAGGAGCGGGCATTTCTCGTTGGGCCGATGGGCTCGGAAAGCGACGCCTTCAACCGGGCAAAATCATTCGCAATGTCCGGGCGAAGGCGATCGATCCCCTGGCGCTCGAGCTCCTCGACCCGTCGCTCCGCCGCTGCTCGATCGCCCCGCGCCCAAGCCAGCTGAGCCAGGCGCAGCACCACATCCACTTCATCCGCCGGCGTCTTCAACTCCCGTACCAATCGGAAGGCGTCCAGGAGCTCCACCTCGGCCTCGTCGAGGCGCCCCTGGTCGAGAAGGATCTTCCCTTGGATGATCATGGTCTGGACGAGCGCGAATCGGTCCCCGATGCGCTCGAGAATTTGGCGCGACCGCCGATTCTGTTCGAGCGCCTCGTCGAACTGTTTCTGCTCCCGCAGAATATCCGCAAGATTGAAACGGGACCATCCCACGCGGCGAGGATCGTGGGCTTCTTCGCCCAACTCGAGGGCTCGGCGGAACTCCCCGGCCGACTCGTCGAGCCGACCTTCTCCTCCGAAGGTCGCGCCAAGAAAGATGTGGGCGAACGAGGCTTCCCGGTGGTCGCCGAGGCGTTCTAGGGCGCGGGCGCCGTTACGGACTCCATCGATCGCTTCCTCCATCCGGCCAGACATCATCGAGAGCGCGGTCCCCCGACGCACTTCCTCCAGGGCAATCTCTCGCTCGTTCGGGATGGCACGGGCGAGGGCTAAGGCAGCATCGTGTTCCGCGAGAGCGTCAGGATAGCGTCCTAGGTAGAAGAGGGCCTCCCCTCGAAGACGGTGAAAGGCGATCTGCGTGAGGGGAGTGGTGTGGGGGCCGATCCGGCTCGCGAGCTCCCGGGTGGTGCTTTCCGCTTCCGTCCAGGCGCCCTGATCGGACAGGACCCGAACGAGGTATAGCTCGACGAGAATCTCTTGCGCGGCCATCTCCTGTTGGTGGACCGCTCGCCGTCGCAGAATCTTGCGCAGGAGTTGTTCGGCGGTCTGCAGCTCGCCGAGATGGTCGAGCTGGATCGCCAGCTCCAGGGTGAGGTCGATCTCACCCCCGGCGTCCTTGGGATACGCGCGCTGGTGGGCGTCTAGCGCACGCTCGAGATGCTCTCGGGCGATCAGGGGAGAAAACGTCCGGATGGCGAAGTCGGCGGCCATTCGATTGTATTGAACGGCCTTATCGTCCACTTTGCCCAGAAAGAAATGACGCGCGAGGGCGTAGATCGTCTCGACATCAACCGAGGAGGTTGATTCGAGCGCCGCGGCGGCGTGGCGGTGGAGGAGCCGGCGGCGCGTTTCCGTGAGGCTGGAATAGACTTGGCTGCGAATCTCATCACTGACGAAGGCCAACTGCTCGTCCGGATGCTCCACCAACACGCCGTGACCGACCAAGCGGTCGGTGATTTCGGCGAGCCGTTCCTCCTCTTCTCCGCTCGACCCGAGCAGCAGGGCGAACGGAAACTCCTGGCCGAGCACCGAGGCGACGGCGACGACGCGCTGCTCTTCCTCATCCAAACCGGGCAAGGTGCGCGCGAGAAACTCGGCGAGATTGGGGGACGAAGGGGTCTCCGAGAACTCGGTGGGCGCGGCCCCTTCTCGACGCATGCGGAGGATCTGTTCGAGAAACAGCGGATTACCGCCGGTCTCCGAGTGCCAGCGGGCGATCTGTTCCGCGGTCGTCGATCGATCGGGCTCGAGGACGCGCACGAAATCCGCAAGCTCCGACGAAGTGAATGGACGCACGACGATCCGGCTGGCGTGCGTCGTCTGCTCCAGTCGCTCCAGACGCTGCCGTCGCTCTTCGGGGAGCGAAGCGTAGGATCGCAAGGACGCGAGAATCCAGAGCGGTCGATTCTCCAATTGCGAGGCGAGGTACTCGACGCAGCCGATGGACGAGACGTCCGCGAGGTGAAGATCTTCGAGCACCAGCATGGTCGGACCCCGTGCGGTCAACATCAGAAACTGATCGGCGAGTCCGGTCAGCAATCGCTCGCGATTCGTATCCGTGCGCTCTCCGGCTTCGGTCAAGGCATGGAGCAGTCGTTCTTCGACCTCGACCGGTTCGTTCCGCGGTTTGTTTTCGAATCCCGGCGCGAATCCAATGAAGACCGCTTCCGGGGACGGAGGGACCGAGGCGGCGTGCGCCGTGTTCCGCGCGAAAGGAGGACCCTCAGAGATGAGCTGCGCGCTTTCGAGCGCCTCCCGGATCAGGAGGAACGGCGGTGGATCCTCGAGCGCGGGAGCCCGACCCGTCAGGACGCGAATGCCTTGATCTCGCGCGCGCGCGACGATCTCGGCAACGAGGGTCGACTTCCCGACTCCCGTTTCCCCGACCAGGAACGTCACGCCCCCTCGACCGGCCAGCGTGTCCTCGCTCTGGCGGGTCAGCGATTCCACCGCGTCGAGACGCCCGATGAACGGGCGCATAGTTTCCGAGGCGGAGTCCATCACTTCGTCAGGGGGTCGGCCGCCTATATCACCGTCGCGCGCTCGAAGCGGGAACGAAGGGTAGGTCGACCACCCGGCCCGGCACCGGACGCCCACGGATCTCGAGCTCGACCTCCGTACCTTTCGTCGTGAGGGCCGGCGGTAGGTACGCGAGGGCGATGCCGTGTTTCAAAATCGGCGAGGGCCCCCCACTCGTCACGACCGCTACCGGCTGACCCCCATGGAGTACCGGCGTCCCGTGACGGGGAATCGCGCCGACGAGCTCGATTTGTATTCCGGCGAGCCGGGCGGGAATCCCGGTTTTCTGCTGCCGCTCGAGCGCCTCGCGGCCCACGAACGGGTGGTCGAACTCGACGAACCGGTCTTGGCCGGCCTCGAGCGGCGTTCGATCCTGGTGAAAATCTTGGCCGGAGAGCAGGTATCCCTTCTCGAGGCGTAGCGTATCTCGGGCGCCAAGACCGCACGGCGGGATCCCAGCGCCGACGAGTCGATCGGCGATCGCCTCGGCGTCCGCTCCCCGAACGAACAGTTCGTAGCCAGGCTCGCCGGTGTATCCCGTCCGGCTGACCCAAATTCCAGTTTCGAGATCCTCGGGGATCTTAACTTTCGTTCTTCCGGTGGCGGGCGCCCCCGTTGACGAATGCGCAGGGAACCAGGCCGCGTGATAGAACTTCAGTTGGCCCAGCTGCCAGCCAAACAATCGCTCGAGAACCGATCGGGCGGCGGATCCCTGCACGGCCAGGATCGCGACCGCTCCGTTCCAGCGATCGACGTCGGTGTCGGGTTGGCGATGCTCGCGGAACAGCGTGTAGACTTTCTCCGCCCAGGCCGCGTTCGGAATGACCAGATAGTTCCCCACCGGCTCCGAGCCGTCGTCGATCCGGGTGATCAACAGGTCGTCGACGATCGCCCCCGTGGAGTCGAGCAGAAAGGTGTACCGGCACTGACCGGGGCCGATCTTGGCCACGTTGGCCGTGGTCCGACGGCTCAGCAGCGCCGCGGCGTGGGCGCCGCCGACCGTGAGAATGCCCATGTGGGAGACGTCAAAAAAACCGGCCGAGGATCGGACGGCTTCGTGCTCCGGGACGATTCCGGTATAGTACAGGGGCATTTCCCAACCGGCGAACGGGACGAGATGTCCTCGATGCTTGACATGGAAGGGGAAAAGGGGCGTGTGGCGGAGGGGAGGAGTAGCGGACGGTCGTGGATCCGATGGCGCATCGCTCATGTCACAATCTCCGCCAATCGGCCGGTGTCGAGCGCCGCACGGATCTCCCGCGCGATTCGACGACCCGAGCTCATGGGCACCCGCCACAACGCGTTGCCGTAAGGATGACCGAGGCCGAGATGGATGTTCGTCCCCCCCCCAAGACGAGCCGCGACATCGAAGATCGTGGGATGACCGTCGTGATCGATGCAGGTTTGCAAACAGAACGCTCCCAAGATCCCGGGGGGGTATCGTTCGCGCGTTGCGTCGACAAAACGCTCGCCGAGTTGGAAGATTTCCTCTAGCAGCGACTCCCGAACAGTCAACGATCCGTGGCCCACCACGGTGTATTCCGGGATCCGGTCGGCCGGACTCATCTCCAGCTGCTGCGCCGCCGGCAGGCGTACCAGCCCGTCTAGCGAGCTTTCGCGTCGTTCGTCGACTCCAAGTAACTCCAGCCCCGCTTCCCGGCGAACGAGGGGGGAGAAAAAGAAGTTGAAATTAAAGACCGGACCGAGCACATAGCGTTCGATCCGGGCATGCACCAGATCGTCGGCGGAAATCATCTGACGGTTCAGGAGGAGCTCACTCTTTCGCGCGTACTCCTCCGGATTCGCGACGGTGAAGAATCCCCGTTCGAGCCGTTTCGTCGCATGCGGGAGCTTCACGATCGACAATCCGTCGATCTCTTGCGGGGACGGAATCGCCGTCGGAATGGGCAATCCCGCCTCCGCGAGCAGCGAGTAATAATTCTCTCGTTCGCTGCGCTCTTCGATGCGCAGCAGGGTTCGCGAGCCGACGATTGGGACCGCAAACTGATCTTCGATCTGATTCAGTGGAAGGTAGGAACTGAACGCTCGATTGGGAACCAGAAGGGCGCTCGATTGCCGAAGCCGCTCGGTCACTTCGGGGTGCGCGATCTCGGAAAATCGGTCGAACGACCAAATCTCGTCAACGCATCCCCGTTCGCGGTCCCCTTCGGCGTTGCGAAGAGTGCTATAGTACTGGGTGTAGGTTCGCTCCCGACCGCGCTGGGCGAGCACGAGGCTACGGAACCCCTCCGTCACGGCACCATCGGCGATGTCGAGCGCCGAATGCGAGCCCACCGCAGCGATTCGGGGCGCCGCGTCGTAGGCCGCAACGATCGCCGCGATGCGCGCGCGTTCGATGGGCATTGGCTCCTCCGCTAGGTCAGACCAACTTAAGGGCTCGGGCGACGCGTTCGGCAGTGAGGGGAAGCTCCTTCAAGTGAACCCCGATCGCGTCGGCCACCGCATTCGCGATCGTCGCTGGCACTGGAATGATGGGCGGCTCGCCGAGGCCTTTCGCCCCAAACGGACCGGCGCCGAGAAATCCCTCGACGAAGTCGATTTCGAGCGGAGGGATCTCGCCGAGCGTCGGGATCCGGTAATCGAGCAACGTGGGGTTGCGTAAGGTCCCGTCCGTCGTCCACAGCATTTCTTCGGTGAGCGCCTGCCCAAGACCCATCGCGATTCCCCCTTCGATCTGGCCCCGCGCCATCGCGAGATCGAGAACCGTTCCGGCATCTTGAAAAGCGGCGTACCGCTCGACGCGGATTGCGCCGGTTTCCCGGTCCACGTCGACCTGCGCGACATGGACCGCCGCAGTAAAATCCGTGTACGGATAGAACGACCCCAGGAGCACGCGGCCTTCGTCGATCGACCCGCCCGAACCGTAGTGACGCGCCCCGACCATCAATCCGGCCCCGTGATGTTCTTCGTCGGTGAGGAGCTCGGAAATGGGGCGAGCGGCCCTTCCCTGTTCGACGGCAAGGGCTCCGTCGACGATGGTGAATTGCCATGGTCCGGCCTTGCCCAACCGCTCTGACAGTTGATGCTGGAGCTCTCGAGCCGCCTTTTCGACGGCCTGGCCCAGGGCTCCGACGGTGCGACTTCCGAAGACCCCGGAGTCGAACGGGGCAGTATCGGTGTCGAGGTAATTCACCTCGATCACTTCGCGAGGGAGCCCCAACACTCGCTCGGCCGCCGCGGAGAGCCCTCGGAGGACGCTGCCGCTCCCGATCTCCCGCTCTCCTTGATCGATGAAGAGCTTCGAGGGGGTGAGTCGGAGCCGAACTTCGCCTCCCGCCCCGGTACCGGTGGACCAGTATCCGAGTCCCACTCCGATGCCGTGTCCTTTGGGCATTTCGGAACGCCATCGCTGGACGACCTCGGCGGCCCGAGCCAAGCATTCCGACAATCCGAACGGCAGCACCGTTTGGCCCAACGCGGTCGAATCGCCGGCGTTCCAGGCGTGCTGTTGGCGAAACTCAACGGGATCGACTCCCATCCGGCGCGCCAATCCATCGGTGTGCGATTCTTGGACGAAGGCACACTGGGGCGCGAACGGTGCTCGATGAGGCCCGAATGGCGGCTTGTGCGTTCGAATGGCATAGCCTTCCAGCTCGATGGCAGGGATTCGATAAGGTCCGGCGAGGAAACCGATCGCATAACCGGTGGCGAAATCCCGACCCGGGAGCGAGGCTCCGGCATCTAAGAGGAGCCGAACGCGTCGAACCGTCATTCGACCCTTCTGCACGCCGGTCTCGATTCGGATCACCGACGGCAACGTCGTCCGACCGAGGAGAAACTCTTCCCGGTAATTCAGGGCCAGGCGCACGGGACGACCCGACGCTCGGGCCAAGAGCAGGGCATACGGCTCCAAAAAGGCGGCGCCTTTTCCTCCGAATCCACCTCCGACCCAAGAACCCTCGACCGTCAGGGCCTGTTCCGAGATGCCCAGGATCGACGCCGTATCTTCTCGCGTTCCGAAAGGGCTCTGGGTGGATGTTCGAACGCGCCAGTGATCCCCGGTCACCTCGGCCAGGCAGGCGTGGGGTTCCATCGCGACCTGATGAACCCCCGAAGTCCGATAGGTCTCCGAGAAAACTACGTCCGCCGCGTGGAACTCCTGCTCCACTTCGCCGTGCCGCGCGTGGACGTGCGCGATCACATGGGGCGATTGGGCCCCGCCCGGCTCGGGCCACTCGGGGAACAGCTCGTCCAGATCTTCGGAGATCGTTCGAGATTCCACGTCTAGTCGCACCTGAGCGGCCGCGCGTCGGGCTCCTTCGAGGGTAGGGGCGGCGACCGCAGCCAACGGCTGGTGGAGGTAACTGATTTCTCCGTGGGGGAAGACGGGTCGCTCCGGATCCCCCCCACCGTGCGGGAGAAGCTGCAATACCTCTTCGGGTCCGACCGCCACCGCCCCGGGAATCTGTCGTGCCGCGGTCAAATCGATCGACCGCACCCGTCCCGCCGCGACGGGGGAGGGCACGAGTACGCCCCAGAGCATCCCCGGGACCTCGAGGTCCGTACCGTAGACGGCGCCTCCGCGCAGCTTGAGTGGGCTGTCGGGACGCGCGAGCGAGCTCATCGGCCACTTTCTCGGGCGCGCGACACGGCCCGAACGATCGTCGCATACCCCGTGCACCGACAGAGATTTCCCTGCAGGTCGTCCAGGAGTTCGGAAAGCGGCGGGCCGGAGCCGCGTTCCTTGAGGAGCCCCGTCAGTGCCATCACAAAGCCCGGCGTGCAATATCCACATTGAAGCGCGGCCTCGGACTCAAAAGCTGAGACGACCCGGCGCCCGATCGGATCGCGGGCGACGGCTTCGATCGTCTCGATTCGAGCCCCGTCGATCTCATGGGTCAACGTGAGGCAGGAGAGCACGCTACGCTCGTTGACCAGCACCGTGCAAGCGCCGCAATCCCCCGTCCGGCATCCCTCTTTCGTTCCTCGGAGCGCGAGCCTCCATCGAAGGGTGTCGAGCAATCGCTCTTGGACCGGCACGTCCGGGATCGATTCGACACGCTCATTGACGACCAGCCGAATTTCCCCGCGTTTCACGGTTCTCCTGAGGAAACCGACGCCGGGAATTTCTGCATCCGAACGGAAATAATTGCCCTCGTGACGAGAGTTCGGACGAGCAAGCGACGATACTCTTCTGAGGCTCGCTTGCCGGTAGCGAACGGAGCCCGCGCGGCTGCTCGACTCGCCGCCTCTCGGATCTCCTCTTCCGACGGTTCCGGCGAGAGCAACCGTTCGGCCTCCTCGACCCGCATGGGTCGGGGAGAGACTCCGCCGAGTGCGATTCTCCACTCCGGTTCGATCCGGGACCGCGCCACGGCGACGCCGACCTGAGAGATGTCGTTCGCTGGACGAACGCGCTGCCAGCGGTACTCTGAGGGGCGCGCCTCCGGAATTTCTACCGAACGAATGAGTTCCCCCGGAGTCAGGGCCGTTTGACGCGAGGCTTGGAGGAACTTGTCGAGGTCCACGACGCGAGGACCGTGCGGTCCGACGAGCTCGACCGTCGCATCGAGTGCCAAGAGCATCGGGAGCAGGTCGGATGCCGGTGCCGAACGGGCGAGATTTCCCCCGATGGTCGCTCGGTGTCGCAACGCGACACCGCCGACGGCATGCACGGCCTGCCAGAGTCCTGGGATCTCGCGCCGCAATCGTTCGTCCTCATCGAGCTCGCTTAACGGCAGCGTGCTCCCGATCCTCAATCGGCCGTCCTTCCATTGGAGATCTTTCCACGGCAGCCGACGTAACGAGACGACCCGACGGGCGGCGATGCGCCCTTCGTCGAGATCGAGGAGGAGGTCCGTCCCGCCGGCAAGGACGACGGTTTCCTCCGCCGGGGTGGCCCGGAGGGCTTCGAAGGCGGCGTCGACCGTCTCGGGCACGATCAGGTCGAACTCGGCCATCGGAGTCATCGAGCCGACTTTTGATGATAGCGTTTCGGTCTCCGACACGATCGGCACAGCCGCCCTTTTTATCCCACCAGAATGTTTGGCACTCAATCTTCATGCCGTTTGAATTGGCGTTGCGTTACAGTACTCCGCTTACGCCGCTCCCGGATTTGGACGAAGTCCTCCGAGAGTTCCTTCGGTTGGTCGGCTATCTCCCAGAGGGCGAAGAGGGCCGGGGAAGCGAGGGCCCGATCGCGCAAAGCCTCGCCTACCGTCTCGTGCGGGACTGTCTCCTCAAGGACGCCTCCCGTCCGTGGTATGTGGAGGAACTGACGGCGGTGCTCAAAACGTCGAAGCCGACGGTGTACCGACACATCAACAAGCTCAAGTCCCTCGACCTGCTCGAAGAGGTCGGCGGGGTCGCCGATGGGAAGGGGCGTAAGGGATATCGGCTCCGGTATGGGAACCTCTCCCGCGCCTGGGATTTCACGGAAGCGAATGCACAGAACGCACTCCGACGCTATCGGGAGACAGTGAATCATTTGCAGACACTGATCGAAAAAAATCAGGGGGCTCCCTCCATTCCAAAGGTAAGTCCTCCCCGGCTCACGGTGAAAGAACGGGCGGGTCGATGAGCGATCCGAAGGCCGTCGACAAACGCCCGGCGATCGCGCTCACGAACGGATCGAAAGTACGGGTCCACTCCGCGGGCCCGCGAGATGAGGCGATGGTATCGACCGGGATGTTTCGAGGTCTCGTGTCGATCGGGGGCGATAACTCGTTGGCGATCGAACTCGATCCGGTGGGGAGTGAGACGGGGGGCCAGATCCGACTCGTCCCGCTGAATGCGCTCCTGGCAATCGACATTCTCGAGGCGGCGAAACCGGAAGAGGAGAAGCGCTCCGAGACAGCGTCGGCTGCCCCCGGCTACTTCCGGTGACGCGACGCGCGTCGAGACGGGCTTGCTGGGAGTTTCGCCGCTCCGAGAACGAAACGGTTTCGAACCCAGGTCTTTGGCTTCGAAGGCCAAAAGGATAGTCCAGACTACCCTACAAGCCCGCGACTTTGCGAAGCCCCTGCGACGTATTTGGGCGTTTGGACCCCGCGAGATTCGGGGTCACGCCGGCTCGAGGTGTTCTGGGTCCATTGATTTCGGGGCGAATCCCTCGAGGGTCGTTTGGGCAATTGTCCCCGGGAAGAGGGTCGCGAGCGACGCCGCTAGAATGTCGATCCGCTGACGGACGTAAGGCGTCACTCCGACGGTCTCCGCCAGCTGCCGGGAGAGCCCGAGATATTTGCGCACCATCCGTTCGTACACGGTTGGCAGTAGTTCGCCTTCACAGCGGGCTCCGCCGCGGAGCGTCTGCGTACATCGTCCGTTGAGGGAGGGACGGCGGACCGAGGCACCGCAACTCTTGCAACGGAACGACTGCGTGGCGTAGCTCTTGAGATTGCCCATCAGATCGGGAAGGAAATGCGAATTGAGCATCAGTGTCACCGCTTCGGCGACGTCGACCGCCCGAATCTGGGACGTCAAGGCCAGCGATTGGGCGACGATCCCGTTCATCGACTCGGCTTCGCGATATGCCGAACGCACGGGCCCCCCGGCGACGTCCGTGGTGTCGTGCGTGAATCCGAAGCCGGAAAGCGGGCGGGAGGATCCCACCCGATGGCCGATCGTTTCGATCCACTTCTCGATCTCCTTCGCGTTCTGGCCCGCGAGCGCCGCCCGATACAGCTCGAGCGGGTAGTGGGTCATGATATCGAGATTGTGCGCCTCCTTGTCGACCTCCGTGGAATGGAGCCGGGTCGTGAGGACGAGGGGTTTGTCCATCAACGCGCCTCGGCTGGCCGGAAGATAAGATCGGGAGAAATTCAGGAGCGCATCGAGGAGCAAGGTGACGGAATCCTCATCTCCGTCGCAATTCCGTCGCTTCGCGGCGTGGAACACGGGATGCGCGAAGCACGCCTCGGCTTCCGTAAACCCGAGAAT
Source organism: uncultured Thermoplasmata archaeon (assembly GCA_963749195.1). GTDB lineage: Archaea > Thermoplasmatota > Thermoplasmata > Lutacidiplasmatales > UBA184 > Lutacidiplasma. The sequence goes on along the minus strand of CAVVLX010000007.1, from coordinate 295,179 downwards.
GCGGCCCGCGACCCCGCCCGAAGTATGCGGTGCCAGCGCGACGACGATGGCCCCCCGCAAATCCTCGGGTCGCTGGATCCGATAGAACGGGTCGAGGTTGTAGATGCGCATCAGCTCGTCGTCGACAAAACGAGCCAGGCTGGCAAGGTACTCGCCGCACGTTCGAGATACGACGATGTCCTGGGGAGCAAGTTCGACCAGTTGATCCGGGTCGGTGAGCGGGGCGCCCGACCAATCCCGATCGTAGCCGAGGAGCTTCGCCTCCTCCACCCCCAGCCCGATCTCGCGCGGCCGAAAGTGGGTGAGTGGCAGATCGGTGAGATCGAATCGGGCGGTGCCATCCTGGTAGACGGAGATCCCGTGCGCCGCCCGAAGTATTCCCTTCTCGATCATCTCGGGAACTTTACCGGGGGAGGTGAGGCCCTTGACGCCTTTCACCTCGGGCGTCCTGTTGAGATGCAACCGACGAAGGGCATCCGACCATATCGGAGCGACGGGCAGCGCTTCGACGACGATTTCTCCGGTCGGTTCGGTATGGGTGCCGCAAGTGCATTTGAGCCAGACGGTACTCTTTCCACATTCCGGGCATCGGCGACGACCTAGCGACACCGCCACCCCGCTTGCCATCGTTCGGCGAACCGATTCCGAGACCGAGCGTTTCGCGCCGCCGGACTCTCCGAGCGGAAAGAGCGCGTGCACGTTGGGAGTCATCGAGCGTTGACGTGCCTTTTCGGGACGGCCCACTCGACCTCCGACGCGGGACGGCGCCCGAGCATGAACTCGCGCCCCGACTAGGCGGCTCACGTAATCGAGGGGCTCTAGCTCTACCGGATCGAGAGGAGACTGGCGGATCACCGTCATCCCAGCGACGGCTAATCCCAGACCGCCGACCAGGGCCGCACTCGACTCGGGTTCGCCCCGCACGCGATCATCGGGGAGCGGCGAACTCAAGAAACCGAGCCGCAACAACAATTGCCGTTGCTCAGGGTCAATCGGGAGCTGGAGCGCGCCATCCTCCCATCGTCCGTTCGCTTCGACGAACTCGCTGAGCGCGCGAATCTCTGTTGAGCTCAGGTCGTGCCAAAACAAGAGGAAGCGAGGGTGGAGGGGCACGTTGTACTGACGGGCAATCGCGACCGCGCCCTCGTAGGAAGGGACGAGGGTTTCGTTAGTCTCGGGGACGCCGGCCGCGCGGAGCTCTTGGGCATGCCAGTCGAACGAGTACGCACCAGGGACGAGGACGCGATTGTTCTCGAGAAATTCCCCGAACGAGATCAACAGCTCGCCTAGGTCGAGAATGCGAGAGATCAGGGGCAGGAGTTCGGACGCACGTTCGCTGTCGTGAACGGCCGTGACCGTTCCGTCGTGCAGTTCGACGATCGGGCCTTCGATCGTGTCGCACACGCCGATCGCCGCGGCCTTTCCGGGGTATTCCAACTTCAGCTGCGTGCCGATCGCCACGAATTTGCGGAGCACGACCATCGTCGCCGGGTTGACTGCACACGCGGCGAGGCCGGTGGTCCGAGCTCGACCATAGTGGAGACGAAAACCGCCCGGATGGTTCGGGTGGGCCAGGATGGGGCGTCCTCCGAGCGCGTCCGTGAGGTACTTCGGAATCCCCGCGTCTTCCCCGTCCCCACTCTGGTGGAGTCCCAGCTGTTGAAGGAACTCCCATCCGGGGAGGTTGAGCTTCTCCACGACCTTTCGTAGCTTTGGCGCCTTTTGACAAAGTCCTTCGGCAATCACCAAACAGGCACCACCACGGAGCCCATTCGTCGGAACTCGGGAGAGATTGCGGAAGGCAGAGACCTCGGCATCGCCTTCGGTGGCCTCTCCCGAGATACAGACCGGAACGTTTCGGACGACCAGTTCGATCTCTTCGGCGCTCGGAACGTACTGCAAGTGTTGGCGCTGCTTGTAGAGGGGAATTTCCTCCTTGTAGCGCTCGACCTCCGCGGGCTCCGGGTGGTAAACGCCGAGTCCGAGATCGCGTCGCACGACATCCGCCAACAGCACCGACAAGGCTTGGGCCGTGCCACCGGCCGCTCGAATCGGGCCGGCGTAATACAGTTCGATGTACGATTCCCCGCCTCGACCCCCCCGAACGTGGACTTCGGCCAGCCCTTCGAGGGGAGCGACCAGGATCCCTTCGGTGAGGATCGCGAGACCGAGCCGTAGCGCGGTGTCGACTCGGGACTCCAGCGTGTCGCCTCGAGCGGGATCTCGCAGGACCCGTCGGACAATCGTAAACGCCACCTCTTCCCGGGGCATCTGTTGGGCCAGTTCGCGAATCTCTCCTGAGATTCCCGCGAGGGGGAGATGGCCGAGTAACTTCTCCACGCGCATCGCCATATCTTCGGCGCGCGGAATCTCCGGGAATCGTTCGGGATCCAGTCCTTCATCCCGAGCTCGTTGGGCAACCTGGTAGGCGAGATCCACCGAGTGCTCAATCGATCGAAAATACGAATCCACGGGTACCCACGAGCCTCGGGTCGGATAAACTCTCGGCCGTTGCGTGCGTTTGGACAACGTGAGCATCGGGTCCACCCCTCCGGGACCGCTGCTGGACGCGACCCCACTGCCAGCCGGAGTTAATATCCCTGTAGAATGTCGACCCGCGCGATGCCCCCAACGAAATCGACGTGGCCTTATCGGGCGCTGAGGGTCTTGATCCCGATCGCGGGCATCCTTCTGGTGATCCAATACATCGCGGGTCTCTACACCAACGCCTACGCTCCCGCGAACGGATTCACCAACAACACAGCGTTTCCGGCAATCAATCTTCACTACGTGAATGGAGATGTTTTGGGCGTGGTCGCCATCATCGTCCTCATCGTCGCCGCGTTCACGCGGCAGATCCGGTTCATCGGTCTTTCGGTAGTCATGCTCGCCGCTATTCTGACCGCCGGGTTTGCCGGAATGGCCTTCGTGAGTTCCACGCCGAATCCCCCGGTCGACACGGTCATCATGGGAATCGCATTTCTGGTCGCGTTCTGGGCCCAGCTTCTGCTCGCGGCGATGGCAATGATGGGCGGCCGAATGGGATGGTCCTCGCCTCCAACCCCGTCAACCTCCTGAACCAACCAACGCGATCCGGACCGGATCCCCCCGGGAACCGATTTCAATTCGGGCTCGGTCGGCTAACGAAGGGGGGAGGCGCGATGACGGGCCGTCGCAGGTGGCGTTACTGAAATCAGTAACGGCTATACGGGGGATCTCGCCTTATCCATCGCGATGTTCAGTCGGAAAGAACGCGACTACCTCTTTACCGTGGTAACCGCGACGCGTGCCGGTACCGCCATGGAACCCTCGCTGGCGGCCCGTTTTCCCAATCGCACGTACCGGCGAAAGCTGCTCTGGAGTATCCGACGTAAGGCGATTCGCGCGGCTGCCGATTGGCAGCTCTACACCGAGGCCGCCGGAACCGAAAAGCGGATTCTGCCCGGAGGGATCGTTTCTTCGGATCGCCTCCGCCCGGTGTACTCGGATCCGATATTCGTCCCAGCGATGCGTCAGCTGGAAAGGGGCTTCGCGCGGTTGCGTCGCTCCCTCACGAACGCTCGCAGGAGTACGAGCGGAAAGCGAGGGGGAGAGTAGGATGGGGCTGGTTTGGAAGTCGGCCCTTAAGTGTCCGAAGTGCGGGAAGGAGTTTGTTTTCGAGTACGTACCCGGCGCGTCGTTCACGGCGTTTCGGTTGGGAAGAAGCCGGTACATGGCGTGCCCCATTTGTCATCGATGGTCGGTGTTCAACCTTCACGATACCCGAATTCAGAACGGTTCGCAAGGAGCCGTTTGAGCCGTTCGGAAAGGTTCCGAGTTCACAACTACTTCTCATGCGAGCATCGGACCATCGGTATGACGCGAGGGGACGGGGACCAAATTCCCATCGGAATCGAATCCGCTGGAGGAAACTGATCGCCTTCGCGACGGAGGCTCTCCCGCGAAATGGGACACCTGAAACGCGAGATGATTCATCCCGCGACTAGGGGACGGTTCCCGTCAGGGGAGGGTGTCGCTAAATCTACCGTATGTCGTTTAATCGATTTGGATCGTTTTCTCTGTCGTTTTCTCGGCTTCTTCGAGGTGATTTAGCGACACCTTCGCGTCGACTAGGTTGTGCTACAACCAAATTCCGCACCCGGCGTTGCCTGAAAACCGTGCGGCGCACAGAAACCACTCCTCCTGAGCTGAAACTCCAACCTTAGGGGGAAGTGACTTTCGCGAATCATCGCCCGACGGAATTTCGACGTCCAGCCTTGGTCGCTAAGATTCCCGCTTTCAGACGAAAATCGAGCTTACTTCACAACCATTATGACCTCGGCCCACCGATCTAGTCACAATCACTAGGCCCGCGTTTGCGGGTCTGGTGATGATCCCGGGTGCGTCGCCAGATCGGGATGCCTCGCGACGTGAGGAGGCGCCGGAGGGTTCATCGCTAGAAGCAATCGAAAACGAGCGGCCAGAGCGTAAATTTGACCGCGATTCTTGTCCTCGCGACTATGCCCCTGCCCACGCGCATAGAACCCGATGGCCATCCATAGCCCTACTACTCATTGCCCTCCTCGCCATGACTTTATCAAGCGAACCGCTGGCAGCGGCCACAAGCCCGGTAGCCTCTGTACCGCCGATTCTTCCAGGCGATTACATTACTTTCAGCTGTGCGCATGGAACCCTTTGGCTGAGCGGGGTGAAAGAATGTGCCAATACCTCGGCCACCAACGCGATTGATATCTGCGATCAATCGCTCTGTACCTTCACGCTTAAGGCGGCTATGGATACAAATTACAGTTTCATCAACTTCACTGCTTCGGGAGACTCATGCCTCGGCACGCATCCGACGTGTTCGCAAGGGGCAGTCATCAATCCGAGTCCGTACTGGGTAACTGCCGGATCTGGCCGAAGCTCTGGAGCGCTACAACTAAACGGCCCCGCTTCATCCTGTACTGCCCCCCTAAAAGCCGAGGTCCCGCAAAGCGTGGGCCAAGTCGTCTTCACAAGTACGGCGTTCTTCGGAAGGGGAAGTAGGACCGTGTCCTCAGGCGCTTCGATTGGCTTGTGTCTAGGCGATCCATATGGGATAAAACCGGTAAATTACACGGAGTCATTTTACGCTTTTTGGCAGTGGCAGGGGCTCAACGTGAAATTCCTGTCGCCTACCTCGGTATCCCAAAACACCATCAATTTGATGGCGTCAAATGGGGTACTTTACTTGGAAACCCAGAACGGAACAAATACAACCACGCAGACCTGGGGCGGGCTTTCATACGTGGGTTCTGACGTCACATCCGCTCAAGGGTCGTTTACCATGCCAGGGGCAATTCTTCAGACCGGAAGCGGAACAGACGAGCCAATCGTGTATTGGATTGGAATAGGCGGGTTCATCGGCAACGAGAGTCTGTGGCAAGCTGGCATCGAGTTCGACTATAGCTCAAACTGCAACAATGGACAGGGGGGTACATGCGCGAACCTGTTTTATGAAATCTACGACCCCCATGGGATTGGCAGTTGCATTGCGGCTTGCTACTACCCGTATGATAATCCGGGATCTGAATTCCTCTATAACTTTTTTCCAACTTACTCCGGGTATCACAACAACATCACTATCTACATGCTTGTCACCAGTAACTCGACTTCAGGCGGAAAAGGAGAGCTGGGCTATTTCTCGATTTCATTCAACGGAAAGGAAGTCTGGGGGACCTCCAACAATGGGGGACCTGGTCCTATTCCATTCATGCCAGACAAGAAAGGGCAATCCGGAGTTTCTGCCCCCAACGTGAATTCCGCCGAGTGGATCGCGGAGAACCCGACTCAATCCGCGTCGAACCCTTCTCCAAACGTCGGGAACATAACGTGGTTCAACCTCTATTTTGCCGACAACGGGACCGTGTACGATAATCTGAGCCTACGCATTCTCGAATCATGGCTTGGAGAAGGATTCAACTTGCTGGACTGGTACGTCCCGCCTCTCATCCTGACCAAGACGTACGAGTTCACCATACGTACTTACCCTGCGCCGTGATGAAGGAAGGATGAGTTCAGCTAGGGGCGGTCCCGGGCCTCAGGAAAATGGTCGCCCACGCGGCGATCGCCGCCTGAAGTGGGTTTTCCTAATCACTTTGACCGTAGCTGTTGCAATAGTCTTGATTGTCGTTTCATTGACGGTTCCACGCATTCAACCGTCGACAGCAACGGGCGGTCTACTTCAGGAAGAACTCGTGACTAACGTGAACCAGAGTACCATGGTTCCAATCGCTCTCGACAACGCAACCGTAGGTGAAAGCTCGAGCGGAGAAATCCCGGTCACCATTGTAGTGGTCTTCGACCTTAACTGCAACGAACACACTCCTGGAAGCTTTGTTGAATGCTCCATTCAGCTGAACTGGAGTTCTCCAAACGGGTCGGTGATAGTCACATCGATCCGGGCGACCGCGGTTGGGATTTGGGGATCTTCGCATGACATCTTGGAGGTTACAATAGGTTCACTGTCGCAGGTCGTGCCATTGGGTCAATATTCACTAATCTTGAGGGCGGCTTGGATTCCGTCTCCAACTCCCGGTCCTCCCATCACGTTCAATGCGACTATTTCGGTTTACGAAAACGCTCCCACCCAGTTTCTATAGAATCGCAGCCAGCCTCTCTTCATTCAAAATCGATGGACCTGAGGACTGCGGGGCTGAGTTAGTGACAGGTCTCGCTGCGAGGGCATATTGTTCAAAGAGTCAACGTTCAACCCTCTCCCAACGTCCACTTCAACGAATCCCTGAGACCCGACCCCTCCATTAACTTGGGGAAGGTCACCCGAAGTCCTTCTCTCGGGATCTTGTAGACTTCCTCATGCTTCTTCAACGAGAAACCCCAGTACATGGTGGCTCCTTCCATGATGAAGGTGCCGTTAATTCTCCTGGCAGTCGTTTAATCGATCTGGGCCGTTTTCGCTGTCGTTTTATCGGCTTCTTCGAGGTGATTTAGCGACACCTTCCCGTCAGGGGAAGTTGTCGGTAAATATCCTCCGTGTAGTTTTATTGGTAAAGTGCACGGCGGGTAGTAGTTTTATTGGTACATATGGGGAGGGATTTCGACGACCCACCCCGCGGCTGGGCTAAGTTTGCTGGAGAGGGAGATTGTCCAACGAAGACTCTTAGGTTCGACCATGATTAGGGCCTCTGTAGGCATGAAAGCAGATTTGCCCGACCAAGAGTACCTAATAGTCCACACGCGGAAAATGGGAATCAGGAATTGGCGCTGCTGGTATCACCCCACCTTCGTTCGATGTGAGAAATGCCCCGACGAGGGGGCATTCGATCACCGTGATAATCTACGTGGGGTCAGAGACTACCCTGACGGCGGAGGCTACACCGCGGGATAGCGTCGTTGGAAGTTGTGACGAAATCCCACACCTGCAACCGAGTCATTTCACCTGTAACCGAATCGACCGGACCGGGACATCTGTAGATCACCTACAGGGTCCTCCGACCCCGCAAATAATCAGTTACCTCCGACCGTCCGTGGAGTCCCTCATTCCGTAGTCCAACGCACCACTACTGTCGCAAAAACTGTCTGATATGCAAGGAAAAAGTTTGTCGACTGGAGCTCGAGCTCCGACGTGCTTCTCTACCAGACCGGTTTCGACAACACAGCTGACATTGGCTGAACGAGTGCCTTTCCGGGCTTCAGGAAGAACACGACTTGCTGCCCTACTTTCACGTCGAGATTTCGCATGACCTCGGCCGGAAGGTGGATCTTTCCTCCGCGGGTTACGGTTGCAGTCACGGGCTCCTGCGCGTCCATAAAGCTCGATGTCCGGGTGTCGATTAAATGGTTACTGTGGTAACGAACGGATCACCCAGGTCGTATGTACCCGCCCATACTTGTCGCGTTGTCGACGACAACTAGGTTATAGGATGCTTTTGTACTGTTGGTCCTGAAAGTCCTTTTAGGGACGATAAAGGAGACCATGCTGGTAACCGCGGGTCGATGGGCAACTTCGACGGAACGCGCGGGCGTGCAGGTGGTTGAGATCTTGCTCCTCGCACTTCTTGGTGGGTGTCGATTGTGGTCCTCGCGCATGGCACGAACAACATCTGAATAAAGTTCAATCCATGAGCGATGAACTCGAATGCGCTGCCTGCGGAGCCGCGTTGGGTCTAGGGGTACCAGGATCCGAAAGATGGTGCCGCCCCTGTGGTGGGTACGTGACTACGCACGTCGCTGAGAGCGACTGGAATGCGGCCGCCGGCGCGGCGGTGGCCCTCGGCGCTGGGATTCTCGTCGGATTAAATGCCAAACGCGTCCTCGATCACATTTTCGAGGAGTGAAGAGATGACGGCTGAATTGACCTCCGGTGCGACCGGGGCCGGCGACGTCTATGCAGGTATCCTCGGTGCGACTAACGGGAGACATTCGTGGGGGTCCATCTGGACCCCAAGGGCGGACGAGTCTGTTCGGCCCTGCAAATTCCTTGACGGCTTAGAAATCAAATTCGGCTCAGTCACAAAGTCTCGGGAGTCCCTAGATGGCATGGTTTAGCACCGCCGGAACACCCTTCGTAACAGTCTCTCCTAAGGGATTGGCCAATGGGCAATCTACGGTCCCAAACGACGGGGATGACTATGGCCCCGACACACCGGGCACGTCCACTTCAGGCATCCAAGAAGCATTGAACGGCATCGCCACAACAGGAGGTTTTGTTTATGCTCGGCGGGGAACGTATGTGTTCACCAGCTCCATCGTCCAAACCGGTAACGATCAGACGGTCATGTTCGAACCTGGTTGCACAATCACCTTCGGGGTAGGAGCCGTCCTCTTAATCGATCCATCTAGCAGCGCATACGCGTTCGTCATTCACATCGGAGGTGGGGGAACCGCGGCTAACATGCAGAACTTCTCCCGCTGCCGATGGTACGGCAACGGCTGCGTGATTCAGCAGAACGGTTTATCCAGCACTGCCCCGACGAATACAATTCACATCTCAAATTGGGGCCTCCACGATTCGGTCTCGGCACCCGCGCCTTCCCAAGACATAGTGGTCGACGATTTCGTCATCAACGGTGTAAGCAATACTGCGTTCTACATCGGTGTAAACAATTATCAATCTGGGGTTACGTATCTCCAACAAATTCGCAACGTCTTGGTATCGCGAATTTCGGCGAATTGGTCCGCCTCGGCGACTAGCGCATCTGGATTGGTTGTGCAGGGCTCCGCCCGTCAGATTGCGATTGAGGACGTGGATCTTAATGCGTCAGCACTTTCTTCGTCAGTCGATTGCTCTAATTGCTTTCTCCACGCTAACGCGGGGGACTGCTCCCAGATCGTTGTCCGGCGTAGCCGGTTCAAGAATAATGGGGTTAGCGGGTCAGTTCTAGAGTTTCAGGGCAACGCAAGCGGAATAAATCCCACACAGTCTCGAAGTCTACACGACGTACATGTGGAGGACTGCATTTTTGATTCCGGCGCCACTTCAGGTAACCCGGTGGGGGGGCTAGCGGGGGGTTCATCGACGACACCTTTGGAACATCGGACCCGGGATTTGTCTATAACATAGAGTTTCGTCGCTGCCAATTTGTATTTGCAGGGATATCTTTTGCTAGCTCTGGGACCCAGTTTGGATATCTTAGGTTCACGGACGACAGTCAGCCTGGAGTCTTTTCCGGTACGTTGGCCGGTCGGGGTCCAAATGACCCGGGCGTGGCGGTACCCGCTCCCGGAAGTAACGTCGCGTACCCCAACGGCGACGGGTTCAATGAAGCCGTCCTCGTTTCCGGGGGAACGGTTTCAAAAATCGAACGGAACGGGACAGTAGTTGGGCTGACTTCAGGGTGTCTTGTCCTTCGGGTCGGAGACACGATCACGATTACATACACGGTCGCTCCGACGATTACAAAACAAGCTCTTTGAGCTGCCTTACGAACGCCTTTTTGACACAAATCCCGTTAATTTCAGTTGAGATGGATAGTAGTGACCGGAGCTTCACTTCTCTAATGGCTTACTTTTTTGCGAGATTTGCAACAATTTTCACGGGATAATCGACGACCCTCCGCCCAAGACAGCAAATGCGAGTTCGCGAACAGAATCCTGACATGGGGGAAAGGTTAGCAATATTCCTGACTCGGAATATCTATGTCGTAAATCCACAAACGGTTCTTAAGCCGGAAGCATGCAATAGACCATTGGGAATTGGAAATGGCGCGGTCCCGCGATACCCAAGATATATTTCTTACCGTGATGGTTGTCGTACTTCCAATCTTACTGCTCGCGGTACCTTCTGCGCCTCAGCCCATACAGTGGCTTGGAATCGCGCACTCTTCCGGACCTCCCCTGTCTACCTCTCTTATCAGAGAGGCCGACGCTTCGTTGGCTACGGGAGGCGGGCCGGCGCGAGGCAATCCGATGACGTGCACCGGGTCAGATCGGATTGGCTTAGACTGCAGAAGCGCTTCCACTCCAGCAGGCCAAGCTGCCCCCGCTCAGCCGTTCTGGACGAATCTTACCTCGTCTCCAAGTCCTCCCGATGTAGAATATGCGTCCATGTGTTACGACCCAGTCGACCATTACGTGGTCTTGTTCGGGGGTCTCGGGGACTCCGCCCGTGCCTTGAACAGCACTTGGACTTTTGCCGGTGGAACCTGGTCAAACATCACCTCTACCGCCGGTACGTCGCCGTCTGCTCGGGATGGAATGGACATGACGTACGACGCTTCTGATCATTACATCCTCGCGTTCGGAGGAGTGAACTCGATCACCCCCACGAACGATACTTGGGCATTCGTCGGAGGGCGGTGGCACCAACTTGCGGTCACGGGCGCGCCGAGCTACCCGGAATGGGTCGGAATGGCCTACGACTCCGCGGATGCCTACGTCCTGCTGCTTGGTATGTTCAACTCCGATTTAGGACAAGCGGAGCTCACCTATACTTACCATGGGGGGGTGTGGACACCTGTAACGAGTGGAAACAATTCGACATTATCCCCGGAACCGAGTCTCAGAGAACAGTTCGCGCTGACTTATGACGCCCATGATGGGTACATACTATTGTTCGGCGGCTTCGTCGACGGTTCGGCACGAATATTGGGAGACACCTGGGTGTTCTCAGCCGGGAAGTGGTCTAACATTACTGCAACCTTAATCACCTCGCCTTCCCCGAGGTATGGGGCTCAAGTAGCATACGACGACACATCGGGTGACGTGATTCTGTTCGGTGGATCCCCTCGATTTGGGGGCAACGGGACGCCGATTACTGAATTGAATGATACCTGGTCGTTTGTTGGCGGAGCCTGGACCAACAAGACTCCCACCCAGTCACCAGTGGGGGTATACGCGGCCGGTTTCGCAAATGACTCCTTCGATTCTGGCGTGCTCTTGTTCGGGGGAATTTTTCAGCGGACAGGCTTCGGAATAATCAATGATACGTGGATCTGGAGCGTCGCTCCACCGCTGGCTGGGGTAAGCATTGCCAACGCCCCGCCAGCTCCGGAGCCTCTCTCTCCAACCAATTTTACCGTCTCTTTCAAAGGGGGAGTGGCTCCGCTCAACTACGACTGGCTGTTCGGTGACGGCGGCGAATCCACTTCCATGAGCCCAACGCACGTGTATTCGACCGTGGGATTCTATCTCGTCCAATTGTGGCTAAACGACAGTGCGGGACATCTTGCGCACGTTTCACTCCGAGTTCACGTCTTCATCCCGCTTACGATCACCTCAATCGACGCCACGCCTAATCCCGCGATCCTCGATAGCCCAGTTAATTTCTCCGCCAACGTAATCGGCGGGAACCCACCGTATACATATTCGTGGACTTTCGGGGATGGAGGAGTGGGGGGTAACCTTTCGAGCATTACTCACATCTACTCTACGAATGGGCCGTTTATCTCCGAAGTGACGGTGGCCGACGCGGCGGGAGATGCCATCCACGCAGAGCTCAACATTTCGATCATGCTGCAAGCAATCGCAGGATCGAGCGTGGGCAGCGGAACGTCTTCGCTCATGGTAAGTTTCGTGGGTCAAGCGGAGGGAGGAATCCCGCCGTACGCGTATAGCTGGAACTTTGGTGATGGTTCAATTTCTACGGAACAGAACCCGAGCCACACTTACGCCTTATCCGGGCACTTCGCGGTAGTGCTGACGGTCACTGACGGCCGGGGAAACCGCTCCATGAGTACGTTAGCAATTCAAGTCGGAGAGTATTCGGCGGCGAGCGGGATGGGGTCGAGCTGGTATATCGAGTTCGTCGTCGCCGGGGGAATCGCTATGATCGTGGCGGGCGCCTGGGGAGCGAGCTCGTTCTACAAGCGTTCCCAACGTCGAGAAGGGGAAAAATGGATCGAAGAGTTGACCGACGAGAAAGAGCCGTCAATCATGGATAGGAGCCGCTGACGTGGAGCTTGAGGACTCGCGCCACAATCTGATTGTTCCAGCCTGGAGGTGCGGCCGCATACTACCTGCTTCCCGCCCGCTACAGACCTAGAGGACGATTTGAACTGGCTCGATGCGGCCATCGCTGGCGTGGGGGGTGCGTTCACCGGCTGGGCGGCCCATGCGTTCATTCGAGGTCGTCTTCAGCGTGAATCGAGTCCTAAAACCAGCGAGCCTCCCACGGAGGGCGAATCTCCAAGTCCCCCCGATACGAGTGATCTTGACGGCTTGAAAGCCGTCGCATCCCCCTCGGTGGCCCGGAACAACATCTCTAAGTATGCGGATACGGCTGGTAGGGTAATCACCCACATCGCATCGCTCGGTCGACTGAGCAACGACGAGGTAGCTCGTCTTGGATACACCCAGAATGGAATGGGTGAAAAGCTTGGAATCCGGCAGGGAACTCTCGCCAAGGTCCTGTCTCGACTAGAGGCGGCTAAGGTGGTGGAGGTCGACCGTCGGCACGTCCAAGGCCAACCGCGTCGATTGAAAATCTACCGCCTAACTGCCTTGGGGGAATCCGTAGCGAGGGACCTTCGTCACCGGAGGTCGCCCGAGCCCCAGTCGGATCTTGCAAAGAGCTGATTGAAACCTAGTCCAAGGGCCCTACCTTGTCCTCTCGGACGATTTCGTAACAATCACTCGAGACCCTTTAAGATCCAGAGTCCACCGAAGTGAATCCCCGGCGTCTATCCCTAAGACGTCGACTACCGTGGACGGAACGGTGGTCCGGAGCGAGTCAGAGCGTTTGATCGCCCTTACGAGCTTGGATTCGATTGGCTTAGACAAGGAATCCTCACCAGTCCATGGGACGGAGTTACATGAAGGTTGTGGTCTACATGTGCGGCAAAATATAGGTTCAAACCTTAAATATTCCGAAGTGATAGGTCAACATATAGGACGACATATGGCCCCAGATTCCGAAGCGATCACGGGTCGTGAAACCCGGGCGCAGGAAATGCTGCGTAACGGACACCCTTTTGTGGAGACCTCGACGCGCGGGAAGTTCCTTGTGGTATCTCAATCTGGCGCTGTCACCTATCAGGTTGAAGGTGTAGGGCTTCCGGGATTCTCCGAATCTTGTACTTGCCCGGATTTCCATGAGCGACTCGTACCTTGCAAACACATCTTCCTAGTTAGGAGCTGGATTCAGGAAACCGCGCGCAATCCTCCAAACCTCGCTTCCCCCCGCTCGGGCCGCCGGACCCCGGTCGACTGGCCTATCTACAACCAGGCTCAGAAGGAGGAGGGGCGCCTGTTTCCTGTCTTGCTACGGGAGTTATGTGCTGGAGTTGCGGAGCCGGGACGGGATCCCCACAAAGCAGGACGACCGCCAATTCCACTGAGGGACCAGCTCTTCTGCGCCATTCAGAAAGTCTACTCTGGATTCTCCTGCCGGCGGTCCCACGAGAATCGAGTGGCTGCCGCCGAGAAGGGTCAGATTGACTCCGTTCCTCACTGGGGAATGACCTCAGACCTCCTCTGCCGTTCCGAAGTCAACGCCTCCCTTTTCGGCATGCTGGAGCGATCCACCCTCCCTTTGAGGGCAATCGAGAACCGGTGCGCTGTCGATTCCACTGGGTTCCGGACGACCCGGTTTCACTATTACCGGAAGGAGAAGTACGCCCCTTCGCGCGAAAACATCTGGCTCAAGGTGCACGCTCTGGTGGGAGTCCGGACTCATGCGATCCTGGCAATGGATGTGACGGAAGGGACTGCGGGGGACTCCCCCCGGTTTTCGATTCTACTAGAGCGGGCATTCAAAGCCGGGTTCAACCTGAAAGAGGTCTACGCGGACAGGGCCTACAAGTCACGGAAGAATTTCGACATTGCAGAGGAGCTCGGAGCAACGGCGTACATCCCCTTCAAGTCGAACTCCACAGGTGAATCCAAGGGAAGCCCGGCCTACCACAAAATGTTCTTGTTCTTCACCTACCACCGGGATAAGTTCGACGAGCGTTACGGGAATCGGGCCCAAGTAGAGACTACCTTCGGCTCGATCAAGCAAATCTTGGACGAGACCATTGCCTCCCGGAATTTTGATGCCCAAGTAAACGAGCTGTTTTGCAAGGCGATTGCCCACAACATTCGAATGCTCATCCACGCCATGCTCGAGTTGGGGGTCCTGCCAGACTTCCTGATGCCAACAGAAGGGGCATACCCAGATGCCCCGGCGGGCCTTTCCGGCCCCGTGCAGACGCTGCTGTCGGTAAATTCCCCGCCAGCCAAGTCGCCTGTAGTTTTATCCCAACACTCGAGGTAATACTCCGACACCTTCCCGTCAGGGCGAACGTTTAAGTAGCTTTCAACGGAGTTGGTCGCCAGAGCGTATGACGCTCGTCTGACAAACAGAGCGAGGCAAAAACGATGAAATCCATCATTCAGGAAGCGATTGCCAAGCACCAGGAGAACCAGGCCCTGGTCGAGGAGAAAAAGCCGGCAGCGCCGGCGTATGCGAGCGCGGATGACGCGGAGCTCATCAAGCTGGCCGAGGCTCTGAAAGTCAACATTCGCATCGTCGGTTGCGGCGGCGGTGGATCGAACACGATCAACCGATGCGTCGAGGAAGGGATCCAAGGCGCCGAGATGTGCGCGATCAATACGGACGCCAAACATCTCTTGACGATTCATGCCCCCCGGAAGATCCTCATCGGGCGTCGAGCGACCAAAGGCCTCGGAGCGGGGGCCCGCCCGGAGATCGGGGAAGAGGCCGCTCGCGAGAACGAGGAGGAACTCCGCCAGTTCCTGAATGGAGGACACATCTGTTTCATCACCGCAGGTATGGGCGGCGGAACCGGGACCGGGTCGGCCCACTTGGTCGCTCGGCTCGCCAAGGAAGCCGGTGCGCTGACCATGGGCGTTGTTACCCTCCCTTTTGCCGGCGAGGGCGCGGCTCGAATGGAGCAGGCCCGAGATGGCCTGGAGCGACTGCGGCGCGTATGCGATACGACGATCGTGATCCAGAACGACAAGCTGTTGGAGCTCGTACCCCGGATGCCCTTGGACGCGGCGTTCAAGCTCGCAGACGCGGTCTTGATGACCGCGATCAAAGGGATCACCGAAATTGTCACGCGGCCCGGATTGGTCAACCTCGATTACGCCGATATCTTGACCGTCATGAAGGAT
The DNA here is from genome assembly GCA_963749195.1 of uncultured Thermoplasmata archaeon. Classification (GTDB taxonomy): domain Archaea; phylum Thermoplasmatota; class Thermoplasmata; order Lutacidiplasmatales; family UBA184; genus Lutacidiplasma. Next base: position 279,645 of record CAVVLX010000007.1, on the reverse strand, counting down.
GGCGGTGTGGCGCTCATTGGACTCGGCGAGAGCGAGAGCGCCACCGATCGCGTGACCGAGGCGGTCACCGAGGCCCTGACGTCTCCCCTGCTCGGCAACGTCGAACTCAAGGATGCCACCGGCGCGCTGGTCCGCGTCATTGGCGGACCGACGATGACCGTCTCCGAGGCGGAAAAGGCCGCGGCGCTGGTCGGCGGAAAAATCTCCAAGCGCGCCCGGATCATCTGGGGCTGCTCCGTCGAGAACAGTCCGGAGATGGAGAACACCATCAAGGTGCTCCTCATCATCACCGGAGTGCGCGCGACGAGCCTCCTCGGACAGAAGGGAGGCTACGCCACCGGTGAGTCCGAGGAAGTCATCGACCTCGTCCGGTAACCGTTCCCATCGTCCCCGCTACCTCGGGCTCGAGGTGGCGGGGGCGTCTCGATTTCTTCCCTCGATCCGTTGGTGGGAAGATACGCTCTCCACCCTCCTTCGAGGACTCACCGGTCCGATCGTCCGGGTGCGCGTCATCCGCGCCGAAGCTACGCGGGCCATCGTGGAAGTCGATCAGCGGACCGCCCTTCACTCTCGCGATGCGTGGAATCGAGCCGTGACCTCCCCCAACGGAGAGCCTTGGCAGATCGCGACGAAACGAACGTGGGGAACGTTGGTCGGGGCGAAATCCTGGCTCCGGGAGAAGCGACGCTCGACCACCGTGGCTCGGCGAGGGTGAGCCGAGTCGTTTGTCGATTTTGTCAACGATGAGGTTGATAAAGTCCGAACGCTTCGTTCTCCCTCGGGAACGATGTATTCCACCACGTCGCAAGACCCACCGGGCTTCTCTTCCCCCAAAAAAACGATCCTTCAATATCTGAAACGCGAGCCGGGCGCCACTCTCGCAGCCCTCGCTCAACAACTCGGCACCTCACGAACCGCGGTTCTGCGTCATCTGGGGGCGTTGGAAAGCGGCGGATTCGTGATGCGGAAGTACGATCGCGGAAGGCGAGGGCGCCCTCGAGCCTGCTTCCACCTGACCCCACCCGCGCGACGTCTATTTCCGGAGGCGTATACTCAGCTGTCCCTTAGCGCCCTGGCCTTCATCGAGCGGGGGCAGGGACGGGACGGCGTCGTCCGGATGCTGGAGGAGCGGGCCCAAGAGATTCGGGAGACGCATCGAGCTCAGTTGCTGGGACGAGATCTTCGAGGGCGCGCGAACGAATTGGCGCGAATGCGCGACCAAGAAGGATACATGGCCTCCGTAACCCAGAACGGGAAAACGACCTACGCCCTCGTGGAGAACAACTGTCCGATTCTGGCGGTGGCTCAAAAGTACGGAGAAGCGTGTGAGGTGGAACGGCGCCTCTTCCGGGATCTGCTTCGGGCCGACGTGGGAGTTAGCCATCGCGTCGTCGCCGGAGATCCCGTCTGCCGATTCCTCATCAAAAGACCTAGTTCCGCAACGCCTCCCTGAGAGTTCCGGGGAGCGCGTCGTATGGATTCGCGCACGCGGACGGAACCGTCCTCGGACGAAGGAGGCGCCCGCTCCCGGCCGGAGGACGACCCCGAGCTCCGCCGAGGAGGTTGGACCGAGCTTCTCCGAAATCGAAGGTTCTTGCTGCTCGAAGCCTCCGGGTCCTTCGCAGGTGCCGGCTACGCGGTCTACGCGGTGTCGGTGTTGTTCCTGGCCTATCGGATCTCCGGGAACCTGTTCATCGCCGGTGTCGTGCTCTTCATCGAGTACGGCGTCTATACCGCCACTTTCCTCATCGCTCCGTTCGTCGATCGCGCGCGGGATAAGCGAACGATTTTGCTGATCTGCTACCCTCTCCAGGCCGCCGCCGCGGCTGCACTCGGGGTCGGTATCCGATCGGGGGATCTCTCGATCCCCGCGTTGCTCAGTCTCGTCCTCGTGCTTGCCCTCCTCTGGGATTTCGTCTGGGCGGTGTTCATGATCGCGCCCCGCATCGTCTTGGAACGACGACAGTTGTTTGTCGCTGACGGCTTCTCCAGCGCAATTTCCGTCGGAACCCAGGTCGGAGGCTATGCGGGAGGCGCGGTGTTACTCTACTTCATCGGCCCGTACGGCGGCGCATTCGCCTATGTGATCCTCCTGATGGCCGCGATGGGCGCAGCCGCTCCGCTCTCCCTAGCCGTTACGAACCCGCCGAAGTCTCCGTTTTGGGAGACCTTTCGTCGCGGGTGGGACTCTTTTCGAAAGGAGGCGAACAGCTCGCTGCGCCAGCTCGCCCCGCTCGAAGCGATCTACGGCTTTTTCTCGGCGGTTCCTCCGCTGCTGATCACCGCTCTCGCGTTTGAGCGATTTGGAGCACCGGCCGCGGCCTATGGCGGACTCATCACCGCGTACACCGTGGGAGGTTCCATCGCCGGGATCGGAGTCGGCCATTTGAACCCCCGTCGCTCGATCGGTCTCCTCCTGATCGGCGGACCGGTGATCGCGGGCGTGCTCGTTTTCACCCTGGTCCCCGCCCCCTCGTCCGTCGTGCTCCTGGGAGTCCTCCTCGCGGGCGTGGGCGCCGCCTTCTCGATCCGGTATACAGCGAAGTCCTCGTGGATCCAAGCGTCGTTCTCACCCGAATCCCTCGGTCGAGTGGTCTCCAATCTCTATTTGTTTACGGGATTCGCCGGTTCGTTCGCGGTTCTGCTAGTCGGGCTGCTCTCGGGGGCGCTGTCGCTCACGGACCTGGTTCGGATCGATGGAGCCGGGCTAGTGCTCGTCGGTGCGTTGGCAGCCGCGCTTCCGATCGTCCGTCGTTTGTCGTTCTAGAGAAGCGGACGCACGATTTCTTCCCCGCTAGGTTTTCTCCGACCGGTTGCACTACTCCGGGGGCGCACTCGGCGCTGAGGGGCGGGGGCTTTTAATAGGGGTCGGCCGCGTAATTACTGTTCGGCGCCGGCGGGAGCGTTTGTGAATCGTTGGAAGACCTTGCGGCAACGACGGGGACGAGCCCGTCGGGGCCAGGTCAGCGCGGTCGCGACCGTCTTTGGTCTCCTCATCGTCGTGACGTTCATCTCGAATTTTCTGCTCTTGCAACTACCCGGCGAGGAAGCCTCGAACGAGTACAATCACCTTCTTCAGGTCGAAAATCAGATCGCGAGCCTCCAGGCGATCCTACTCACCCAGGTTCGCCAGCCGAGCTTTTTGTACACCTTGACCGCCCCAGTAACTTTGGGCTCGCAAGGAGTCCCTCCGTTCGGGCCGCCGGCAACGAGCTCGCTGTACCTGCAACCAGATTCGCTCAATACCTCGCTGACGGTTCCGGGGCTGAACGCCCTCTTCGTTTCGGGTCTCGATGTCCAATTGAACAATCTGTACACCCCCACCGCGAACATCATTCTCGAACAAGGAGCAGAAATCCTGGCCCAAACGGACGGGACTCCCGTCATGGTCGAGCCTCCGCAGTTCGTCTTCAGTGGCACCGCCACGACGGTGCGAACCGCGAACGTAACCCTCTTCAGCCTGACGGGGCCACCGATCGGTGAATCGGGAGTGACGACCGCGGTTGTCCTGACCCAGACCTTGTCCTCGTCGACCTACTCCCTACCGGTGCCCGATGCGACCCCCACCTCCGGAGCTTGGCTGAACTTGACCACCAACTATCCGGTAGCATGGGTGAATTACTTCACCCCCCTCGGCACCTACGTTCACGAGATCGCCTGCTCTCAGTTCGCGATCCCGGTCAGTTGCGGAACTCCCCCGAACGGCGCCGTGGAAGTCTCGGTCTTGCTGGACGTCAATTTTGTCACCGTGACCGCGGCCACCGTTTCGGTGACGTTCAACTAGCGGAGTGACGCCGCTCCGCCCCCTTCGTTTCGACAGCCTTATCTTTCGGCCTCCCTCCCAATTGGGGGTAAGGGTCGTGGTCCCGGAATCCGACGGTCGGCTCCGAATACGTCGGGCGCTACTCTCCGTGGCCAACAAACTCGAGCTCGTTCCGTTCGCCCGCGGATTGGCCGGACATTCCATCGAACTCCTCGCGACCGGTGGGACGCGCGCCGCGATCCTCGAAGCAGGCGTTCCGTGCCGGCCGGCGGAGGAGCTCACGGGGATCGGCTCGTGGTTCGACGGTCGGATCAAGACCCTCCACCCCGGACTGCTCGGCGGGATACTCGCCCCGCGCTCGCCGGACGGAGACCGGGAGCTGGCTGCTCATGGACTCTTGCGGATCGATCTGGTGGCCGTCAACTTCTATCCTTTCGAACAGCATCTGGTTGAGCATCCGTCCGCGACGGATCGGGAGGAGTTCATCGATATTGGCGGCGTCACGCTCGCCCGCGCCGCCGCGAAGAATCATTCATCGGTGCTGGTCGTGACCGATCCTTCGGAATACGCGGTCGTGCTCACGGCCCTCATGGGAGGGGACGGAGCGGTGGACCCATCCCTTCGGCGACGACTCGCCGTAGCGGCGTTCGATCGTTGCACGCGTTACGACGCCGCGATCGCGCGTGGCCTAAGCCTCACGCCCGAGTCTACGGACCCATTTCCGGAAGAGATCCTCCTTCACCGCGAGCCGCTGACCTTGCGCTACGGGGAGAACCCTCACCAAAAGGCGGCGACCTATGGAGCGATCTCCCCGGCGGGAGTCGCGATCTCCCCCGCGCCCTTCGAAGTCCTCAAGGGCCCGAGCCTCTCGTTCACGAATCTCCTGGACGTAGACACGGCGTTGGCCATCGTCGGCGAGTTTCCGACTCCGAGCGCGGCCGTGGTCAAACACGCTTCCCCGGTCGGAGTGGCGTCGGGGGCCAGCGTGCGCGAGGCGATTGAGCTCGCGATGGCTACCGACCCGGTCGCCCGCTACGGATGCGTCGTCGCGACCAATCGACCGATCGGGCCGGAGGACCCCGCCGCTTTGCACGGGGTCTTTGTCGATCTACTGGCGGCGCCCGAATTCGACCCGGCGGCATTGGTCTCGCTCGCCAAACGACCGAAGGTGAAGGTTGTCCGGGTGACCCCTCCGTCGCTCGACCAGGAAAGGTGGGAGACCCACAGCGGGCTCGGTCGCGTGTTGATCCAGGAAACCGATCGCCGCGAACTCGCTCCGGCGGACTTCCAGCTCGTGACGCATTCGGGGGCCTCCCCGCAGGAAGCTTGTTCGCTCGATTTCGCCTGGCGAGTCGTCCGACATGCGAAGTCGAATGCGATCGTGTTGGCGAACGGGTCGGCGACGGTGGGCATCGGTTCCGGTCAGCCGACCCGAGTGAAGGCGGTCGAGCTCGCGATCGAGGTCGCCGGGGCGCGCGCCCGCGGCGCCGTATTGGCCTCCGATGCGTTCTTTCCGTTCCCGGATGGCGTCGAGGCGGCTGGCCGAGCCGGGGTTCGAGCGATCCTACAATCGGGCGGAAGCGTACGAGATCCGGAGGTGATCGCGACCGCCGACAAATACGGCATCGCGATGTACTTTTCTGGCTGGCGCGTGTTTCGTCACTAATCCTCGGGGAACGACGCGCTGTGGGGACGCGAGCGGCGGAGGCGCCTCAAGCGAAGGAAAAGTACCGCTTCAGAATCGATCGGAATTCCGTCGGACCTACCGGGCCGATCTCGCGGCCCTTTTCCCGCCCGTGATTCACGAACAGATAGGTCGGAATCGAGTGAATCCCGAACGATCGAGTGATCGTGTCCGAATCATCCACGTTCACCTTCGCGAACTTCACCCGGCCAGCCAGTCGGACCGAAAGTTCCTGGAGCACCGGTTCAGTGATGCGACAGGGCGCACACCAATCCGCGTAAAAATCGACCACGACCGGGAGCGCCGATCGGATCACCTCCTGCTCGAACGTCTCGTCCGTCACGAGAAACAACTCCGGATCGGACGACATTTTGGATGGACTCGAATTTTTCGAATTCTCCCCGCTTTTTAATCCTATCCTTGGTGTGGCGACGCAGAGGGGCGCAATGGGGGCCGAACGGCACGCTCGGCGAACTCGATCGTCTTCGACCCTCACCTCAGCGCTGCTCCGCTGGTTCGCCACCGCCCGCCGGCCGCTTCCCTGGCGTCAGGACCCGACTCCCTACTCCATTTGGGTCGCCGAGGTGCTCCTCCAGCAGACCCGCGTCGAGCAGGCGGCTCCCTACTATCGAAGTTTTATGCGGCGCTTTCCGACGCTGTCTGCACTCGCCCGCGCCTCCGAGCAGCAGGTGCTCAAAGTCTGGGAAGGGGCTGGCTACTACGCTCGAGCGAGGCACTTGCATCGGGCCGCCCGACAAATCGTCGACGAACGGGCGGGTGCGATGCCCGAGACCGTCGCAGAACTTCGTTCGCTGCCCGGGGTCGGACCCTACATCGCGAACGCGATCGCGAGCCTCGCCTTCCAAGCACCGGTCCTGGCCTTGGAAGCGAACGGGATTCGCGTGGCCGCCCGCCTCACCCTCGAACGGGGGGACGTTCGAAAGTCCCGCGTTCGCGCCCGCCTGGCGACCGCACTCACAAGGCACCTGCCCCGCGATCGATCCGGCATCTTCAACGAAGCCTTGATGGAATTGGGGGAGACGATCTGCCGTCCGGTGAATCCCCGCTGCACCCAGTGCCCGATTCGTCGTCACTGCCGGGCGTATCTCCGCCTAAAGCGGCCCGGGGAGATCCCGGTTCGCCGCGCTCGCGCCCCGCGTGCGCACGCCGTGGCGTCGGTGGTGGCGCTCGAGGCTCGGGGTCGATGGTTCGTCCAGCGGCGCGAGGCACCGGGCCTTCTGCACGGTTTATGGGAATTCCCCGGCGGAAAGCTCGAAGCCGGAGAAACCCCGTTGCTCGCGGCTCGGAGGGAGTTATTCGAGGAGACGGGCCTGCAGGTCGGGCCCCTCACTGATCAGGGGACGTTTCGCCACTCCTACAGCCACTTAACGGTCGAACTTCATCTCTTCCGGGCCCACGTTCCTCGAATTCCCTCGTCGGTCCGTTCGAACGGCCGCTGGGTGACCCCCACGGAATTACGTCGGCTTCCGCTGCCTATGGCGACCCGTCGGATGCTTCCGCGGCTCCTCGCGTCGCCAGCCACTTACCGGGGTTCAAAATCCCGTCCGGATCGAAAACGTGTTTGATCCCTTCGAGGATCGGCATGGCGGAAGCTCCCACCTCCAGCGGAAGATACGCCGCTTTGAGCGAGCCGATCCCGTGCTCGCCACTGATGGTTCCTCCGAGTTCGTGGGCGAGGCGCAGCAACTCGGCCCGAATGGCCTCGGCTTTCGACGTGAGCGGATCGACGATATAATTCGGGTGCAGGCTGCCTTCCCCCAGGTGCCCGTACACGAACACGGGCACCCCGGCCCGCCGTGCGATCGCATCGATCCCTGCGAGCAGCGTATCGATCGCGCCGAGCGGTACCGCCACATCTTCGCGGATCCGAGGTCCCCAGCGTTTGTCGAATGCGACTCCGCTCTGGCCCCGCAACGTCCACAACTGGTCCGCGTCGGGATAGACGTGAGGATCCTCAGAGATTCCGAGTGATCGAAGGTCGTTGGAGAGATGCTCGAGCTGGTGCTCCTCCTCGATCGTGTCCCGGCTCTCCACTTCGAGAAGGAGTAGCGCATGGTCTCCCTCGAGCCGGCTCCCCGGCTCCGCCGCCAGTTGCCGGGCGGAGCCTAGGTCGAGGTACTCGAGCGCCGAGATCCCTGATTTCGAACCATCCGCAAGACGGCGCGCAATCTGGCCCGGCGTCGGCTCGGGGCCGAGGGAAACGATCAGTCCCATTCGACGTGCCGGCACTGGCGCGACCCGGAGCGTAAGTTCGGTTAAGACCGCCAACGTTCCCTCGCTCCCGATCAGCAGTTGGAGAAGGTCCGGCCCGGTCGATCGTTTGCGCGCCCGGTTCCCCGCAACGATTCGATCGCCGGTACCCAGCACCGCTTCGAGCCTCTGAACCCATCGCCGAGTCGGACCGTACTTGAACGACCGGGGCCCCGAGGCATTGGTGGCGACGTTTCCTCCCAAGGTAGACTGATTCCACGATCCCGGATTCGGTGGAAAGAACAATCCATGGGGGAGAAGCCAGCGCTGGAGTTCCCGATTCACCATTCCCGGACCCACGGTTACGGTGCGCTCCTCGACATCCAGATTCGGCGCCGAGTTCCATTCCGAGAGATCGAGCACGATCCCCCCCTCGACCGGTACCGATTCTCCATCCAGTGAAGTCCCCGCTCCTCGAGCCACGATCGGGATCCGGTGGCGTCGCGCCCAGCGGACGACGCGTTGGACATCCTCTACGTCCCGGGGGAGGACGCTCGCCAGCGGCGCAACGCGTAGATGCGAGGCGTCCCCGTGATAGCGTTCTAGCGACTCTGGGCGATCCACGAGCGACCCTCGCAGTTCCCGGCGCAGGTCGGAAATCGCGGCCTCCTGGCTCATCTGACGAGCAGGACGAGACGCACGCTTTACCGATTTCGATTCCCCGTCGGAAACGCCGGCCGTCCGGGTGAGGGGCGCCGTCTCGATTGGTAAGTTCAGTCTTTCCCTGCGGACCTCAGCCTCGAGAAGAGCATCTTTCATCGTTCGGAGGGGGTGGGAAACTATATAGTCTCCGCCGCTTTCTCCGTATTTGGCCTCGGGTACCGGTGACGGCGTCTCTGGTGGCACCGTCCAAGAGACCAAGGACCGCCCCACCGGTGCCTTCCCTCGTGAATCGGTTCCGATGGGGCGATAGATTCTTCTGCATTCTTGCTCGAAGCCTCTGGCGATGGGCCTCTTCTGGAGGGTCTCGGCATCGGATCGCGATCACGTGCTCTTGGCAGTTCGTTCCCTGCACGCGTCGAGCGTGGCGGGCGTAGCCGCCGCGCTCTCGTGGTCCGAGCGACGAACGGAACGCGTCCTTAGCGAGGTCGCGTCGCGTAACCCCCATCGGGTCTCCTACAATCGATCGGCCGGGCAAGTTCGTTGGCTAGACCCCACCCCGCCTCCTGCCCCGGCGGCGTCCCCTCCACCGACCCGGATCGCCCGCTCGTTGGGAATAACTCCTGCCCCGACGCCCCTTCCGGAGACGCCCGTCAAGTGGGGATCCGAGAACCGGTGTCCGTCCTGCCACGTTCCGCTGGCACCGACCGGTACGCCCGGGGTCTGGTTCTGTTCGCATTGCGGAAAATTGTCGGGAACGCCGGGGGCCTCGCACGCCGCTCGACCTCCGCCCGAATCGACTCGATTGATCGAGCCGAACCATGCTCCCTCAGACCTGACGGATCGACGCGGTCAGGAGATGCTCGCGGCCTGGGTCACTTCGCAGCCGATCCCCTGCCCGAAATGCCGCACGGCACTGCGACATCGCGGGGTGGGGGAGTACGCCTGTCCCTCGTGTGGTCAGCACGTGCGGTTCCCTCAGAACGGGGGTCTTCTGCCGACCGCTCCGTCGCCGCCCGGTGCCGCCTGAGTCCCCGCCCGACTAGAACTCCACCCGTTGACGCACCCGGGCAACGAGCCGGCCGTCGGCGACCCCTCCCGCCACTTGTTCAATGTCCGGAGCGGGAGAGCGATCGGCCGTCCAAGGGGGAATCTCCTCGCGAAGCGCTCGAAGAGCAGCCTCCGTTCCGCGACCGCCGGACCGCGGACGGCGGTACTCCAGGGCTTGGCCTGCGACCAACCACTCGATCGCCACCACTTTCTGGGCGTTGGAAACCGCACGGCGAAGTTTCGCGCCGGCCCACGCGCCCATACTTACGAAGTCCTCCTGATCCGCTGAAGTGGGCAAGCTCGAGGCACTCGCCGGATGCACGAGGGTCGCATTCTCATTCACCAGGGCGGCCGCCAGATATTGGGGGATCATGAATCCCGAACTGAGGCCCGGCGTCGGTGCGAGGAACGCCGGCAGACCGCGATTGAGTCCTGGATGGACGAGCCGCGCGATCCGACGCTCAGAAAAGGCGGCGACATATTGCACCGCGAGCGCGAGTTCGTCGAGCGCGAAGGCCAGATTCTCTCCGTGAAAATTGCCCCCGTTCAGGAATACATCGCCTTCGAAGACGACCGGGTTGTCGGTGACGGCGTTGAGCTCGTGCGAGATGATCGATTCGGCCAGGCCTAGCGCGATCTCTACCGCGGCGAGCACTTGGGGGATGCAACGAAGCGTATACGGATCTTGACCCACATAATCGGCCCGTAGGATCGCGAGCGAACTTCCGTCGAGCAAGGCGCGCATGGCCGCAGCGACCTTGCGTTGCTCGGCGAGATTGCGAAGCTCCCCCAAACGATCGTCGAACGATTCGAGATTCCCGAGAAGGGCGTCAAACGACATCGCCGCCGCGACTTCCGCCGCGGACACCAGTCCCCGAAGATCGGCGACGGCCAGTGCAAGATAAGAGCCCATCAGCGACGTTCCGTTGATCAGCGCCACACCCTCCTTTTCCGCGAGCTCGATCGGTCGCAATCCTTCCCGGTTGAGGACCGTCAGCGCCGACTCTGCGGCTCCCTGCGAAGAGACGAAGGCTCCCTCTCCGATCAACGCGAGTCCGAGGTGGGCGAGCGGGGCCAGGTCTCCGGATGCGCCCACCGACCCCTGTTCGGGAATCCAAGGAACCAGCCGTCGATTCAGGAGTTCGACCAGGAGATCGACGAACTCGGGTCGGACCCCGGAGTGACCGCTGGCCAGCGAGTTCACGCGGAGTAGGAGCATTCCGCGAACAACCTCTGCTGGCAAGGCCGGGCCGACTCCGCTCGCGTGACTGCGCACCAAACTCAGCTGGAGCTCTCGCGCTTGATGCGGGGGGATCACCTGATCGGAGAGCTTGCCGAAGCCGGTGGTCACGCCGTAGATGGGTCGACCCGCCTGGACGGCGCGTTCGACGATGCGGCGACTGGAAGCGATCAGGTTGCGGCTCTCGAGCGTGAGCGAGATCCCGCAGCCGTCACGCACAACGGCCAAGAATTGGTCGAGCGTCAGCGATTTCCCGTCGAGCGGGAGCGTCTCGGTCATGCGTCGGGTCGGAGTGAGTCGCGACGGGGAATAACCGTTCCCCGGAACCGATCGGGAGGCAGGGAACCGAGACGCGCGGCCGGACTACGGGGGAATCGGGACGACCAAGTCGCCCCCGGACTTCTGCATCGACGGTTGGCGCTGAGTCTTCGCCCCTTTCGTTTGCCAGAAGATCTCGGCGAACTCCTGGACCTCCTTCAGGAGTTCTTGCGCGTCGGCGAGGTTCGTTCCTTGACGGGTCTTGGAGGCTTGCTTCAGGATTTTCCACGCGAGGTCGTGAATCTGAGGGTGCTGTTTCGCATGATCGGGAGTGAAGTAATCCGCCCAGATGATGCGAACTTCCGACTTCACGCGTTCCGCGTGAGACTCCTTGACCGCCGTATAGCGCGCGAGTTTCGAGACGTACGCCGCCCGGTCCTCGGCTTTAGCGTCGGTGGCGGGCATGGCGAGTTCCCCGATCAATTGGTCCATGCGGATGACGGTGAGGGCGGAAATTTGCGCCTCGTGAGGGTCATAAATACCGCAAGGAATGTCACAATGCGCGAACACGGCTCGGGGCGGAAACACGGCGTCCACAACGCGGTCGACGATTCCACGAGAGAAAGTTCCGGCGGTCATGCCTCCGCGAATCCTGCCGGTCGGATAAGGATGCCGGAAACGTCCCCGGAGGTGCGATCGAAAGCATCGACCAAGCACCGGTCGTGGCTCGACCACTGGAGAAGCCGGAGAGTGGTGGTGCATGACGCGAGCATGGCCCCGACGCTTGAGCCGGGCGATCGGCTGCTCGTCGATTCCCGCGCGTACCGGGATCGATTGCCCGCCGTCGGAGAGCTCGTCGTGCTGACCGATCCCGAGCGGTCGTCGCGGTGGTTGGTGAAGCGCGTGGCCGGGGTCGGTCCGTCGCGCCTCTGGATAGATCCTGAAGGAGGGGTCCCGCGGGAGCCTCGCCCGACGGCTCCATCGAACTCGCCAGATCCCCCGGAGATCGTCGTGATCCCTCCCGGGTACGTGTACGTCACAGGCGACGCAGCCGAACTTTCTCGGGACAGCCGCCGCTTCGGGCCGGTGCCGATCGTGTCGTTAGTGGGCCGGGCTTTTCGATGCTATGCCCCCGCCGAACGGCGTCGGGAGCTCTGACGGTCGCGGAGGGGTGGCAAATGTTTAAGCGATGTGTTATTTTGCCACTTCGATGGTCGCCCAATCGATCGCCGTCGTCGTCGCCCTTCTCGCCGCCGTCGCCGGGATCGGCGTCGGATTCCTTGCCGGCTATGCGTACCGCGGCGCCCCCAACTCGAGCAACAATACGACGCTGTCCATCCTCGGGGCCGGCACCCTCAACACCCTGTTTCCCCAGCTCGCGAATCTTCTGGTGAATGAAACCGCCGGGGTCAGTGCGCCCCTTGCCGCGCAGACTTACGAAGGATCGATCGACATCACGACCGCAATTACCAGCCTTCACGCCACGACCGACGTCGCCGCCGTCGCCGACTTCCGCTTGATCCCCCAAGATCTGGAACCGACGTACGCGAACTACGAGGTCGTCTTCGGGGCGACTCCCGAGGTCCTCGCCTATGACCCAAGCCTGCCGGTGTTTTCCGGCATCAACCCTTCGAATTGGGCGGACAAGCTCGTCGCGGACGTCTCCACCGCCGGGAATGCCCCATTCGGCGTATGGAACGCGTCGACCGACCCCAACGGGTTCAACGAGATTTTCAGTCTCGAGCTCCAAGGGCTCTTCGAGGACGGAAGCGCCTCCGCCTTTTACTCCCACTTCTACAACGGGCCGGTCGGTTCGCTCGCAGTTCCGAATCCGACCACCACGAGAATCGAGCACGAGTCGCAAGCCGCCCTTCTCCTGAACACCGGGGTTGTGTCGGCGGTCATCACGTATCGGTCCTTCGCGGTCACCAACGACCTCTCGTACGTTTCTTTCGATCCGATCGTGGGATTGGCTGCGAACAATACGACCGCGCTCGCTGATTATGCCAGAGTCTCGACCTCCATCATCAGCTCGAATGGAGCGACGACCCCCGTCGTCGCCGCGCCCGTTCTGTTCGCGATCACCGTACCGCTAAACGCACCGAATTCCGCCCTGGGCGAAGCGTTCGTCCATCTGCTTCTTTCCGCGCAAGGATCGGCAATCCTCTCCGAAGGCGGGGCGTTCACCCCCATTTACCCCGGATGGTCGGATCACGTGGGAGCCCTGCCGTCGCTCTTGGCGCCGGACGTCACGACGTTCCCGGCTTGGGCGAGTAGCTATCTGACGTGACCGCGGGGGGAGGGCCGCCGGTTGCCCCGGCCCCCGGCGGCGGTGGCGGACCGGACCCTACTGGCTGGCTCTCCAGCTCCTGCTCTCGGGGTCGCTTCTCGCGCTCTTCCTCCTTCCCATTTTGGCCCTCTTCACCTACGCTCCCATCTCCGAACTCTTCCAAGAAGCCGGGAATGCGCAGGTGCGCGACGCGCTCTGGCTGACGCTGTTTGCCTCCGGGATCACCGTACTCGCCGCGGTCGTATTCGGTATCCCGCTCGGATACCTGCTGGCTCGTCGACGATTCCCGGGCCGGAGCGTCGTCGAAGCGTTCGTGGCGCTCCCGGTCGTCATTCCCCACCTCCTGGTCGGCCTCGGCCTTTTCCTGCTCGTGATTCCGGGAACCCCGCTGTATCGGTGGACCCAAGCGCTGGGATTCCCCGTCTATGACACGATCTGGGGGGTTGTGCTCGTGATGGTGTTCGTGAGCGCGCCGTACACGGTCCTGGCCAGCACACTCTCCTTTCGGGCCGTCGATAGCCGGGTGCTCGAGGCAGCGCGGTCGCTGGGCGCGGGAAGCGCGACGGCGTTCCTGACCGTGACCTTGCCCCTCGCGAGCCGAGGGATTGTCGCCGGACTCCTCCTCTCTTGGGCCCGGGCCGTGAGCGAGATCGGAGGGCTGCTCATTCTTGCGTACACCGTCTACCCGGGCGGAGTGTACAACGGCCCGGTGACCTCGACGATCTCGGTCTACGTCTACGATCTGTTCCAGACCGGAAACCTCGCGGGCGCCGCGGCGGTGAGCTCGCTCTTCCTCTTGATCGCCTTCGCGATATTCATCGCCGTCCGTCTCGGGGAGCGCTCCGGCTGGCTCCCGTGGCGCCGAGGGGAGCTCGCTCCATGAGCCGGTGGGTCGCCGAAGGTCTCGAAGCCGGACTCGACCATTTCCACCTCGGGCCCGTCGATCTGGAGGTCGGTCCCGGACAAGCGGTCGCGATCCTGGGACCTTCCGGGGCCGGGAAGACGACGTTGCTGCGCGCCTTGGCGGGATTCCTGCCCCTTCAGAACGGCCGAATCCTGCGCGACGGCGAAGAGGTCTCCGATTGGCTGCCGGAGGAGCGGCGACTGGGCTACGTTCCGCAGGGGCTCGGGCTGTTTTCTCATCGGACGGTCGCGCGGAACATTCGATATCCGATGGAGCTGCAGGAGGGAGTGGACGCGACGCGCCGTACTCAAGAGCTCCTGCAACGGTTCCATCTGACGCCGCTGGCCGACCGATATCCGGCGCGGTTGAGTGGCGGCGAACAGCAACGGGTCGCCCTCGCTCGCGCGCTCGCGGCCGAGCCAGAGCTGATCCTGTGGGACGAACCGTGGCAGGCGCTGGACGTGCTCGCGCGTCACGAGCTCGGAGAGATCCTGCACGACATTCGCGAGACCGAACGGGTCCCCGTCGTCGTGGTGACCCACGACCCGGCGCTTGCCTTTTCGATCGCTGATTCGTTTGTCGTGCTCCGGGCCGGCCGGGGTCGAGCTCCGTGCGATCCCGTATCCTTGCTGCGAACGCCCACCGATGCGTTTGTGGCCCGGTTCGTCGGGTTCGAAAACGTCTACGAGCGTCCGTCGCTCGAGGAGGCTCGCTCGACCCCCTTGGCGGCCTGGCTCCTCGATCAGGCCGGGCCGGGCGGGATCGCCTTTGCGACGCCCCCTCTTTGGAACGGAAAAGACTCGCCGTCCTCCTGGGAAGGACTCGTCCGAAGCGCGCGGCCGGACCCCCATGGGATCACCGTGGAGGTCTTGTGCGGGGATCTCTTGGTGACGCTTCGGGTGCCCCCTCCCGTGTCGCCGCCCTTGCCCACCTTAGGCCAACGAGTACGATTCGGCATCGAGCCCGCCTCCGTCCACCGGCTCGAAGAGGGGTTGGCCGCTCATCGGGAGGCGATCTGATGGGACGCGCCCGCGCCGTGACCGCAAGTGACGTGGCGCTCCTGCGCGCGGTCTCCCGAGAGCGCTCCGTCGTGGCGGCGAGCCGACGGGTGGGGATGAGTCGGGACCGGGCCACTTACCGACTGTCCCGGCTCGAACGGGCGTTCGGCGGCCCGGTCGTGACCGGCGCTCGGGGGGGACGATCGCACGGCTGCACGCAGTTGACCCGATTAGGGGATCGGATCGTTCGGGGAGGCTTCGACTCGGTCGATCTGTTGGAATCTCGCCCCGTGGGTGCACTCTCCCGGCCGAATCTGTTTCACGGCGTCTATCAGGGCTCCCCCTCGGGCGCCGCGGTCCGCGTGGATTCCCAGCTCCGCCTACGCGTCGCTTTCGGCGCGGAAGAGGGCGAAGCGGTTTCGGTCCTCCTCGACCCGGAGTCGATCCTCGTCGCCCGTCGTCGGTTCGCCTCCAGCGCGCGGAACGTGCTGGCCGGCCGGGTTGAAGCGGTGCAGGTCGACCCCGACTCGCTAGGCGCCACGCTGTCCGTTCGCGTCGGCGCCACCCACGTGCGGGTCGCCGTGACGCAGGAGCCGATCCGACTCCTCCACCTGCGGCGCGGCTCTCGAGTCTGGTTGTACGTGAAGGCGACGGCGCTCCGTCGCGTTGCTCGGACGCCCGCGGCTATTCGCGGATCCCCTCACCCGTGAGGGAGAACACCGCTTCGCCTTCCGGCAGATTGGGCGAGTCGATCAAGCGGGCGATCCGCTTTGGCGGCTTGGACTTACGGAGATAGATTCGATAGGTCGCGGCGTGGGCGACAATGTTCCCGCCGATCGGGCGCGTGGGGTCGCCGAACAGAATGTCCGGCCGAGACGATACTTGATTCGTCACGACGATCGCGGCGTTGTAGGTGTCGCCGAATTTGAGGAGCTCATGCAGGTGCTTGTTCAGTAACTGTTGTCGCGGGGCCAATTCCCCTCGGCCCGGATACTCGGATCGAAAGTGGGCGGTCAGGGAATCGACGACGATCAACCGAATCGGGAGATCGCGGGCGAGTTCCTGTGCTTTGGTCACCAAGAGCATCTGGTGGTTCGAATTGAAGGCGCGCGCGATGTGGATCTTGGTCAGCGCTTCCGTTGGATCCAGTCCGACCCCTTTGGCCATATCGACGATCCGCTCGGGGCGAAAGGTGCTCTCGGTATCGATGTACACGACCTCGCCATTCAGCCCACCCTGATCGGGCGGAAGCTGGATATCGACCGCGATCTGGTGCGCGAGCTGCGTCTTCCCCGTACCGAACTCGCCCGCGAATTCCGTGATGGCTTGGGTCTCGACCCCCCCGCCCAACAGTTCGTCGAGGGCCTTCGAATTCGTCGTAATCCGACCGAGTCGTTTCCGACGTTCGAGGAGGACCGTGCCGCTCTCGAAGCTCCCGACATCCGCCTGGCGGCGAGCTTCGTTGATGATCTTGAGCGCCATCGCGGTCCCGATCTCGGCGGCCTCGGCGACGTCCGCGGGGGACGCAACGGCGAGTTCCATGAGGTCCGTGAATCCCGCCTCGCGCAATTTGTCGGCGGTCGTGGGTCCCACGCCCGGAAGATCCTCGAGCGCGATTTCCTTCGGCTCAGGTCGGGTTTCAGGGGCGGCGACGGAACGAGTCACGGATTTTTGTACCACGTCCCGAAAAGCGAGCCGACGCTGATAAGCGTGTGGGAGAGGTCGTGAAACGCTGAACGCTGACCGGTCGGCCGAGGTCCTCGTTGCCGATTATCGGGCCGCCGAAGAATCCGACGGAACGAACGGTTCGCCCGTCAGGCGCTGGTAGACCGTGGTATACAAGCGGCTGACCTCATCCACGACCAGCGGTGGGAGCGGAGGAATGGGCGGCTCGGGACCTCCCGTCTGACGGGCCTTCTGAAGCTGATCGTAGTACCCCGAGTTCCGATAGTGCTGCCGAACGAACTCTTTCGAGAAATCCACCTGGCGCCCTCGGGTGAAGGCGTCCTTGTCCCAAAACCGATCTTCGTCCGCCGTGCCGAAGGTGTCGACCACCATCGGGTCGCCATTGGCGTCGATCGCGAACTCTTTCTTTCCGTCCACATGCAATAGACCGCGCGGCTCGATCTCCCGTTCCATCGCCGCGTCGATCTTGAGGATCATCTCGCGCATCGCCTCCATCTGGGAGCGATCGAGAACCGCGAGTGTTCGGGCTTCCTCCATGGTCAGTAAGCGGTCGACGGGTTCGAGCTTCGTCGTCACTTCGAAGTGCGGCTCGGGCAGTCGTTCGGCGTACTGGACCTGTTTACCGGTGGGGAACCCCAACTCCTCCGATCGAACCTTGCCCGACTTCACGCGGTCCCACATCGATCCGGCGACGTAGTACCGCACGATCAGCTCCAGGGGAACGAGGTAGTTTTTCGGATGCGGTCCCAGGCTGCGCGGCGTCGGAACGACTTGCACGCGGCGTACCCGCATCGACGTAGGTCCCGAGAGCCCGAGAAAATGGTGGGGGATCTTTAGTTTCGAGCAGAGACGAAACCAGTGCGCGGAAGTCAGGTTGAGGGTCTCCCCTTTGTGGGGAATCTCGCTCGGAATGTGTTTGTCAAAGACCGAGATATCATTCGTGAAACGGAACTCGAGCTCGGTCGGAGAGACTTCGTAGACTTCCTTGACCTTCCCGCGACGCAGGTACTGGGGAGTCGTGGCGCGGGTCGAGGCGGGGGCAGCGCTCTTGGTCATGGAGCCCGCAGCACCGACTCCTTGGATAAGCTCGACGCTTTGGTGGCCTCGGCGGCTATTTTTCCCCGGTCACACGGAGCGCGCATGGAGGGCCGTGATCGGTCGGAACCCGTACTTCGCGTAGAATCGCGACGCGATCTCGTTCTGACTCGGGAATTCCGCGGTAACGATCCCGGCGCCCTTCGATTTGAGCTTCGCGGTGGTCTCGCGCAGCAGGAATTCGCCCATCCCATGGCGACGGTAGAGCGGAAGGAGATACATCTCGAGGATGACCCCTTCTGTCTCCGGGGTGTAGAAGGGGCGTTCGCGCAATCCGGCGCGCACGATCCCGACCACTCGGCCCTGGTCGACGCCGACTCCCTCAGCCGCCAAAATGACGGCCTTCGAATCGCGGAGATCGGCCCGTAGAATCTCCTGCGCCTTTTCCTCGGCATCGGGACGGACCTTGAGCAGCGGATCGAACTCCTCGTTGAGACGTTTCAAGCGGAGGAGCAGGCCGGCCAACGCGGGAACGTCCGCTTCTGTGGCCGAGCGTACATGGATCGGGGTGGTCTCGACTTCGGCCGATAGCGAGCCGCCGCTTTTGGGGGTGGATCCTTCCTTGCTCATCGTTTTCCCTTTTTCCGTTTTGGTTCATCGGGCATCGGTAACGTCAGTCCCGAGCGGGCCCGTTCTTCCACGATGCGCTTCGTACGACCCATGAGATCGCGGGCGCGGGCATAGAACTCCTCGTGCGTCAAGCGGTGGCGCGCGATACCAAGGCCGACCGCTGCCGAACCGACGGCGGCGGCGACATGCGGGAACACATCCAGTTCGTCCATCGTTGGGAGGATGTGGTCCGCCGACAATCCGCGGTCCTTGGCATGGGCGGCCAACTCTCGAGCGGCGGCGAGAACGACTTCGTCCGGGATCGACCGGGCGCGGGCATCGAGAATCCCGCGGAACACTCCGGGGAAAATCAGTGAGTTGTTGACCTGGTTGGGAAAATCGCTTCGGCCCGTTGCGACGATCGATGCCCCCGCTTCGTGAGCGACCGAGGGCCAAATCTCCGGTACCGGATTCGCGAGCGCAAACACGATCGGCGACCGGGCCATCGATCGAATGTCGGCCGGTTTCACCGTGCCCGCCTCGGGGGTCGACGCGGCGAGTAGTACATCGGCTCCGGCGATCGCCTCGCGAAACCCTCCCGTTCGGCCGCCCCCGTTGGTTTGCAAGGCGACGCGGTACTTCCAGGGATTGCGCAGCATCAGTTCATCAATATCGTCCCGTTCCCCATGGAGGATTCCCACGCTATCGACCAAGGACAAGCGTCGGGGAGCATGGCCCAACGCGATCAACAGACGGGCTGTCGCGATGTTAGCGGCTCCCGCGCCGAGCAACACCGTTCGACAATCGTGAACGTCCCGTCCGGTGAGGGCCAGCGCGTTGATCAGGCCGGCGACCGTGGCGGCAGCGGTGCCGAGCTGGTCGTCGTGCCAAATCGGGATCGTGAGTCGTTTCTGCAGCTCCTCGAGCACGTGGAAACACTTGGGGGAGGCGATATCCTCGAGATTGATCCCCCCGACCGCCGGAGCGATCCGCGCCACCGTTTCGATGAGTGCCGCAGGATCCTGCACGTCCAACGGCAGTGGAATCGCGTCGACTCCGCCGAGATACTTGAACAGGAGCGCCTTCCCTTCCATCACCGGTAGCGCGGCGCGAGGGCCGATGTTGCCCAACCCGAGCACGCGACTCCCGTCGGTCACAATCGCGATGGTATTCCATCGCCCGGTCAATTCGAACGAGGTCTCGGGATCGGCGACGATTGCGCGACAGACCTCGGCGATCCCGGGCGTGTACCAGAGACTGAAATCGGCCAGACTCCGCACCGGCACCTTGGGTACCGTCTCGATCTTCCCGTGATAGAATCGCGCGAGCTCGAGGGCCCGCCGATTCAATTCCTCGGTCTGTTGCTCGCTTTCCTGAGCGGTTTCGCTGGGCGTCGGTCGCGCGCGCCGTTGCGTATCCGACCCTGACTCTGCGGGCGGCGAGGCGGCCTGGACCATACCCAGCGTTCGAGCCCTCCCTCCTCTATTAACGCTTTTCTAGAGACGTAACGGGGGTTCGTCAAATGACGACGTTTCCGCCGGCTCCGTGCGGTTGGGCCCCCGCGCCCGAGACATCGATTTTAGACCCGCCTTCCCTGCTCCTTGGCCGGTCGATGGATACATACGCTTCGCCGCGCTCATTCTCGCGGAGTCGATGGACGAGCTCTCGACGGCGTTGCCCCACCCATATCCGCGACCCCTGCGCGCTGGCGCTGTGCCGCTCGTGTCCCCCTTCGATCTTCAACAGGCGCTCGCGTCCGCCGATCCCCCCTTGATCGTCGACGTTCGATCGGGACCGGAACGATCCTTAGCCCATCTCCCCGGAGATCGGCACGTGCCGCTCCACGATCTTCCGCAGCGACACGCCTCGCTTTCCCGCGAGCGGCCGATCGTGGTCTACGATCAGTTCGGCTCGCAGGCTCGTCGGGCCGCCGAATATCTTCTTTCGCAGGGGCATTCCAACGTCGCCGCCCTGGAGGGAGGCATCGATGAATACGCGCGAGTCGCCGATTCGACGATTCCGCGCTACGATCCGCATACGACCGACGGAGGACTCGTCCTCCAGCCATTCCCTCGGATCGATTCTGGCTGTCTCGCGTACCTCGTGGCCGACCCCTTCTCTCGAACCGCCGTGCTGATTGATCCCGGATTGGACGTCGCACCGTACGTCGGCGCGCTGCGAAATGCGCGATGGCAGCTGTCGGCGATTGTTGAGACTCACACCCACGCCGATCATCTGGCGGGTCACGCCGCGTTGCACCTTGCCACGGATGCACCCATCTTTGTGAGCCGCCGATCTCCGGCGTTATACCCGCATCGGAGTCTCGAGGAAGGGGAAGCCATTTCCTTCGGCGGAGACGAACTCGTGGTCCTCGAGACTCCGGGCCATACGCGCGACCATCTCACGTTGCGACTTCGCGACAAGGCCTTTACCGGGGACACGCTGTTGATCGGCGGGTGCGGCCGCACGGACCTCGGCGACGGATCGCCGCAGCTCCTGTGGGAGAGCTTGACCGAAAAATTGCTCCGCCTTCCGGCCGACACGGAGGTGTACCCGGCGCATTTCGGCAAGCGACATGCGTTGATCGAACGGACCGTTTCGTCGATCGGATTCGAACGCGCGACCAACGAGGCGCTCAACCAAGGGAGCCGGGAAGCGTTCCTCAAGTACATGACCGAGGGCTGGCCGCCGAAGCCGGCGGATTTTGAGACGATCGTACGCGCCAATCTCGAGAGCTAATCCGCGTCGCTTGTCTCGCACGTAATCGATTTTACCCCGCCGTAGTGACCGGCAGCTTCGACAGCGTTAAACGCGATTTCTTCTACGCGCCGCTCACCATGATCGTTCGGACCGGCTTGACGGGTCCATTCCCGCGGAGCGAAGCGCTCGTCACCGCGACTCGGGATCTTGACCGAGGTCGGACCACCGCCGAGGCGGTCGACGAACTGTTTCTCGCGGCCGAACGAGAAGTTCGAGGACTGGAAGAACGGTTGGGGCTGGACGTGGTCACCGCCGGTTATCTTCGATGGCCGGACCTGTTCCGACCGATCGCGGAGACGTGGGACGGCTTCACGGTCGGCCCCTTGACCCGCTGGTTCGAGACGAACACCTTCTATCGCCAGCCCATTCTCAACGCTCCGCCCCAACGTCGCCCCGGCGCCCTGGTGAGCCGACTCCCGGGGGCGCTCAAGGAAGTGCCGGCGAATCGAGTGAAGGTGATCTTGCCCGGCCCGTACACCTTCGCGGGGCTGCTCGACAATCGCTCCGGGGAGACCACCGAAGCGCTGATCCATCGGTTGGGCCGGTTGTTGACGGAGGAGCTTCGCGAATTACGGTCGCTCGGGTATGCGACGTTTCACTTCCAAGAACCGCTCCTCGCGGTCGAACCTCCGCACGGACCGCGCGCGGAAGCGGTTCTCGCCGCCTACCGATCGATCGCGCCGGCGGCCAATGGCGGAACGACGCTCGTCTGGACGTACTTTGGCGACGCGGGGCCGATCTTTCCGTTGCTTCGGCGATTGCCCGTCTCCGTCGTCGGGATCGATCTCGCGGAAACCGACTGGGAGCGTCTTGCGGACGCGGGGACCGCGCAAGGCTTAGGACTCGGCTGCATCGATCCGCGCACGACGCTCGTCGAGGATGCAGGAGAAGTGGCCCAAATCGCGCGTACCCTCTCCGATCGACTGCGGCCGCCAGTGCTTTGGCTCGGCCCCGGCGGTCCTCTCGATCTGCTGCCCTGGGAACCCGCGACTCGAAAACTCCACCTGCTTGCCGCCGCGCGCCAGGCATTGACTCCCACCGAGCGAGGGGCCCGATGAGCCGACCGCTGTTCCCGACCCAAGAGATCGGGAGTCTGATGAAGCCTCGCTGGCAGATCCTGGCGCAGCGCGGAGAACCCATCGATCCGCGGGCTCGCGAGGAGTTCGCCCATTGGGATTCGCTCCTGCATTTTTCGCAGGAGGCGCCCGAGGTCGCGGCGCACGTGCTCGCCGGCTCCGGCCGGACCGACTCTCCCGATGCGATCCGGGACTTGGGCGCGCTCTTCGGACTCCGGTTCTTCGAATCCGCGGGACTAGATCGCGTGTATGATGGCGAGGCCCGGCGGATCGAGATGTACGAGTATCCGATCCGTCAGATGCACGGGTTTCAATTCTACGGACACGTGCGTTCGTTCGACAACAAGTACTACCTCAAGGCGGCCGGTACCGGTGAGATTCGACTCGACCGTCCGTACCACCTCGAGGAATTCGATTTCGTTCGGGCGCACGCCCGCGGCGAGCCCAAGCTTCCGGTCACGGGGCCGTACACGCTCGCCGACTGGTCGTACAACGAATACTACCTCGGCCGACAAGCCGGCTGGAAGGGACGAACGGCCCGACGCGCCGCCCAGCGGGAGTTCGTCGTGGCGATCGCTCGTCACGCACTCCGTCCGACCTTGCACGCATTGATCGAGCGTGGATGCCGAGTGATCCAGATCGACGAACCGGCCGCCGGAACTCATCCGGATGAAGCGGCGCTGGTCGCCGAGGGGTTCAACGCAGCCACCGAGGGACTTGACGCGGAATTCACGATGCACATCTGCTTCTCGCGGTATCGTGATCTCTTCCCGGCACTCCTCGAGGCGAAAGGCGTGAAGCAATGGGCGTGGGAGTTCGCGAATCGGGATTCCGAGGGTCGGGACGGTTACGAGATTCTGAAACTATTCAACGAATACGGCGACACGCGCGAAATCGGGCTCGGGGTGCTGGACGTTCACCGAGACGAGGTCGAGTCGCCCGAGAAGGTCGCGGACCGAATCCGACGCGCCGTCCATATCCTCGGCGATCCCCGCCGGCTCTGGATCAATCCCGATTGCGGACTCCGGACCCGCAGCCTTTCGGTCGCCTACCAAAAATTGACCAACATGGTGGCCGGCGCCTCGCTCGTCCGCCGTGAGTTCAGCGGAGCCTAGCCGGCCCGGTCACCTCGGGGACCGGGTCAGCACTTCGGCGCCCCCCGGCCCGACCCGGATCGTATGTTCCGCCTGCGCGACAACCCCGCCCCCGCGCTCCACGAACACCGGATAACTCTGCAACCGTCGTCGGAATCGACGGAGGGCCGCGTCCTCGTTCGGGTCCGCCACCCAGCGCGCGGTGAACGGCAGCGTACGAAACCGCTCGAAGAGCCCCGCGATCGTCGGGTCTGATGGTCCAGGATCTTCCCGGAATCGCACGATGTTTCCAAAGGGTCCATCTTCGATCGATCCCCGTCCGTTGGTCGCGAACGGTTCGATCGCGACGAACTCCCCTTCAGAGAGGTGCTCCCCGCTCCGTCCAGCGACATTCGGGATGGACGTGCCCGCGTGGAGCAGATAGCGCTGGATCGTATGCCCGGTCAGGTCCTCGATCGGCTTCAGACCTCGGGCGTGGATCGCGGTCTCGATCGCGAGCGAGATCTCTTCCACGGCCACTCCGGGGCGTACGCGAGCGATGCCGGCCTCGACGGCGTCTTTCACGGCCCGGATCATCTGCTCATGCCGTCGGGTCGACCCCACCTCGACCGTGACGGCAGTATCCGCGATCGCCCCCTCGAGATGGGCTCCGACATCCACTTTGACCAGATCGCCGGCCTCGAAACGGACGGCGTCGTCGCGCGAGGGGGTGTAGTGCGCGGCTTCCACGTTCCGCGAGAGGTTCGCCGGGAACGCCGGTTGCGCCCCCTGCTGCCGAATAAATCCCTCGATCGCCTCGGCGACGTCTTTGCGAAGCGCTCCCACTTCGACCTGCGCCGCTCCCAAATCTCGCGCCTGCGCCGCGATCCGGCCGGCCGCACGCCAACGCTCCAGCTCTTCCGCCGACTCGTTCGTCGACTTCACCTTCGGGGGTGGAGCACCGGGACTTCCCGGGTCAGATTGACGATGGTCGATGGGCGGCCCGAAGGGGCGGGAGCGACGGAGAGATAGACCTTCACGGCGGAGCCGAAAACGGAGCGCGCCCGCGCGATCGAAGGGCTCGGAGGCTCTCCGTGACGGTTCGCGGACGTACACGTGATCGGACCGACCGCGTGGGCTAGGGCGCGCGCGGGCGCGTGGTCGGGGATCCGAACCCCGAGACTCCGACCGCCTCCGAGTACAGGCGCCGGAAATTCGCGTTCCGCGCGGTCGGACGCTCGTACGACGACCGTCCACGGTCCGGGAAGATGGGACCGAATCCACTCCCGAGCCGGCGGGTCCAGCTCCGCCCACGGCTCGATCTCCTCGTAGGAGGAGATCGCCACAGAAATGGGCATTCCCGTCGGCCGGCCCTTCGCCTCCGTCAGTCGAGCGATCGCGGAGGCCGAGCGGGCGTCCGCGCCGAGCCCCCACAACGTGTCGGTGGGGTAGACCACTAATGCACCGGACCGCAACGCGCGGGCAGCGGCGGCAATTCGGAGATCCATTCCGCTAGCCGAACTCCTCACCCACGCGCGTGTAGGCATGGAAATCTCCGGGAGTAAAGAACAGGGCGAGCTCCCGCTCGGCGGACCCCGGGGAATCCGACGCGTGAATCAGATTCGGGGTCAGGGCCAGCGCCAGATCGCCTCGAATTGTGCCGGGAGCGGCCGTCTGGGGGTTGGTGGCCCCGATCATTAACCGTACCACCGAGATCGCGGATCGACCTTCGAGGGCCAGGGCGAGGACGGGTCCGGAAGTGATGTGTTGGACGAGACTCGGATAGAATGGTTTGCCGTGGTGTTCGGCATAATGACGCTGCGCGATTTCCGGGGAGACCTGCAGCAGTCGCGCCGCGATGATCTTGAGCCCTTTACGTTCGAATCGGGTGACGATCTCCCCGGTCAATCCCCGCTTCACGCCGTCGGGCTTGAGGAGCACCAGGGTTCTCTCGACGTTCGCTTCGTCCATCGGGGCCGCGAACTCGGTTCCCTGTCAAAAGCTTTCGGAGGTTCACGAAAGTGGGAGGTCCGGCCGGGCCGGACGGCCTAATCAACTCATCGGGATTCGGCTTTGCACGCTCGTGACGCGCCGGTCCATACCTCCCCGCACCGTTCAACGGCTGGTCGCCGGCTTCGATTCCACCGCCCGTGCGTACGAGCGGAGTCGCCCGGATTATCCCCCCACCGTCTATGCGCTGTTGCAACGACAGTTCCACCTTCGTCGGGGTTCGACCGTGATCGATCTCGCGGCGGGAACCGGCAAGTTCACTCGGGGATTACTCGCAACGGGTGCTGCGATCGTGGCGGTCGAGCCGACCCCCGGGATGCGACGCGTCTTTCGGGAATCCTTACCGGGACTTCCGGTCTTCGATGGCACCGCCGAAGCCATTCCCGCACCGAATCGGTTCGCCGACGCGGTGACGGCCGCGCAGGCGTTCCACTGGTTCGATGCCAACCGGGCGGTGCGCGAAATCGCGCGCGTTCTGCGCCCCGGCGGTGGACTGAGCCTGGTGTGGAACGTGCGAGACGAATCGGTGGGCTGGATGCGCGAACTCTCCGATCTCTTGCGCCCTCTTCGGCGGGGGACCCCCAGCTATCGCGGCGATGTCTGGAGAGCCGCCTTCCATCGACAGGTTCCGTTCACGGACCTCAAGTATCGGCGGTTCCGCCATTCCCATTCGCTCGACCTGGACGCGGCGATCGACCGCGTTCGGTCGATTAGTTTTGTCGCAACCGCTTCCCGCAAAGCGCGCGCACGGATTCTGCGCGACGTCCGCGCGTTGCTCGAGAGCGACTCGGCGACCCGGGGCCGGTCCGTGATCGATTTCCCCTATCAGACGGAAGTGTACTGGTGCTTCCGTACCGGTTAGCCCGACGTACGCTCGTTAGCCGATCCGTTGGTCGCAGACGCTGCGCCACGTACATCGGCGGCACTTGCCCGCGCTCGGAGTCGCTCGCCCATCGTACGGGAAACGCATCTCGGAAAGTAGCTGGAGGAATTCGTCTCGAACCTCGGCATTCCACGGGAGCCGGAACTCGCCTCCATCTCCATAGCGAAGAACGCCAAAGGGAGGCGCGCGGCTCGTAGATTCCTCTAACAA
The DNA here is from genome assembly GCA_963749195.1 of uncultured Thermoplasmata archaeon. GTDB lineage: Archaea > Thermoplasmatota > Thermoplasmata > Lutacidiplasmatales > UBA184 > Lutacidiplasma. Next base: position 253,245 of record CAVVLX010000007.1, on the reverse strand, counting down.
CAAGCAATATCCGGCTACTTGCATCCGATGGGACTTGGGCGGCCCGCTTCGGGGCGTGGGTCGGCTCTTGATCTCGATCGGCACGCATCGGCCATCTGGCAACTGGCGAATCTCGTCCGGCCTTCCCGAGAGCCGATAACGGGGCGACTGGAGCGGCGCGGCGGGCTGGGTTCCGAGGTCGACGCTCTGTAAATCACCGTATCGCCGATCGCTCCCCCAGTGAAGCAGCGCGCGAATCCCCAGAATGAATCCGAGCGCCCCCAGTCCGATCGCGGCGATCGCCAGATCGTCGGGCGCTATCGAAAGAAGAGCCACCATGCTCCTCCGATCAGCCCGAGACCGGCGAGAACGATCGTCCCGACATAGAATCCGAGCCGTCGGTCGCGATGGAGGTCCGCGCGCAGCGTGCGCTCGTGAAAGCGCATCCCTCGTCGCGCGGCTCGATCCGAACGAGCGGGAAGGCTGCCCGCCCGAGATTGGTCTCGATACCACAGGGCGCGGGGACAGTACGCATACTCGGCGAGATCGCTGACCGAAACCCACCCACGAGGAGGGGTTGACTCCGTTCCGCGTTGCATTCCGCGGACCGGTTGAAATCCAAGCGCTTAGAAATGCCGGTTCCACTGGCCGATGGACGAGGATCAGCTGTCGGGAGGGGGAGGGGTCTTGGCAGGTTTCCGTGTTCGGCTACGGGGGGCGGGCTTGGGGGTGGGAGGCTCCGGCGCCTCCTCCGCTACCGGCGGCGTAGGGGCGGTCGGCTTTTCCGGTTCTTTTGCCCGGGAGCGTTTCCGCTCGGCCGGCGACGGGGTCGTGGCTCGGTCGGCCGCGGCGCGCGCGACTCGAGACGCCAGCGCGCTACTCTGATCGGCCGCTCGCTTCAAGGCGTGCGCTCGGGTCCATTTGAGCCGGTGCCCGACTCGGCCAAGGTGCAGCTGTTGCTTCCGACAGGAGGAGGAACAGAAATGAAAAACGGTTCCGTCACGTTTGATGAACATCGTTCCCGTACCGGGCTCGATCTCGTTCGCGCAGAACGAGCACTGCCGTTTGACGACCATCGTAGTTGCCTTACCGGACCGAGAGCTTTCGCGCCTCGCGCGCCGTCTCCCGAAGGACCAACACATCCCCTAAACGGATCGGGCCGGCCACGTTTCGGGTAATGATTTTCCCCCGGTCCCTTCCGGCCAGGACCCGGACCTTGACCTGGGTCGCTTCGCCGGCCATCCCCGTCCGGCCGATCAGCTCGACGACTTCCGCCGGCGATCCTTTTTCTTCGGCCATCGCGCTTGCCCTGCCCCGTGCGAGTTCGGCCGCGTTACTTCTTCAGGGAGGTGAACGTCTGGGCCAGTTCGTCGAGCAGATTCTTCGCCTCGCCGGCCTCGACGACGGCGACGGACGCCGCGGATTTGGTGAGCCCGGCGGATTGACCGAGTCGCTGCTTCTTCGGGACGTACAGATACGGGATCCGCTTCTCCTCACACAGCATCGGCACGTGGACCAGGATCTCGACCGGATCGACATCCTCGGCCATGACCACCAGTTTCGCCTCGGATCGTTCGCTAGATTTCGTGACCTCGTTGGTCCCGACCCGGACCTTGCCCGTTTCGCTCGCCACTTGAACGAGCTGCAGCACCTTATCGGCGACATCGTTCGGCGTCTCGAAGCGTACGTAAATTGGTCGCGCCATCGTTTCCTCGCGTCAGCGGAACCCCTGAATGGGGGGTCCTCGGCTCACGGGTGGCACGCGGTAGGTCGTTGCCTATTTAGCCTTGCCCGCCGGGGGCCGTTCCGGACCGCCCTTGCGCTGCTCGCGAAGGAAGTCGTGGACGCGTCGATCGGCATCTCCGGCGGTGGACGCATGGTGTCCCTCCCACTTCGGGCGGTGGAAGGCGTGTCGAACGTTCGGATACCGTTGAACTTCGAGCCGCTTTTGCATGGGCATGGCTGCGGGGAGCAACTCGGTAAACGTCCACGGAGTGATGCGCTCCTCTTCGGCGGCCACAACCAAGAGTTCCGGTCCTTTGAGTCCGCGAACCTCCTCGGCCGTATCGATCCGTCCCTAGAAATCGATTGCGAAATCGAAGGGGCGATGACACGCTCCGAGCAGCGCGTACCCCCCCATGCAAAAACCCGAAGTCCCGATTCGGGCCCCCGGGTCCGTATGCCGCTGAACCATCTTGCGGCCGGTCTCGAGGGCCCCGAGAACGTCCTCCGAGGTGAGCGCCTGACGCATCGCCATCCCCTCTTGGAGATCTTTCGGACGCCCACCTTTGAACAGACCGACGACGGCTGTCGGGTACCTATCCTGCGCCAGCGACTCCCCGACGGAGACGAGGTGGTCGTCCGGACCGTAGATATCGTGAATCAGCCCGATCCCGACCGGGCCGCGCTCGCCGAACACGTCGAACGACCAACCGTTCAGGGCGGCTCGCATCGGCCCCCCGGTCAATGGATCCATTGGCCCAATACGCCCAAGGGCGATCGGTCGCTAACGGTCGCGGTCGTTACAACCGGAGTTCAGAATCCTGTGCCGAACGCGTCCGGATGCGCGGTAAAGAACTCTCGGGATGGGGTGAGCAACCGATTCACGGCCTCGGTGACCGCGGCCTTCACGTCCTGCGGGTGGAGCCCCCCGTTGCGCCACGCCTCGACGAACTCCCCTTCCCGTTCGAAGGCGACCGGCCCCCCGTGTCGGGGCGCGCGGGACACTTCGAGACGCCCCTCCCAAGGGAAAACGATGAAGCGCACCATTTCGACGATCGGGTTTCCCTCCACCTCTTTGGGAGGACAGAAGGCTTCTCCGATCCGGCTGGCGACCTCTTCGGGGGTGGAGGGAATGCGAATGGCGGACATCGGATCCGACTTCGACATTTTTTGTTCGATGCTTCCCCCCGGGTCCATTCGGCCCCCACCTCGCAACGACGAGAGCAAGGGGGTATGGACCGCCACGGGCGCCGACCAGTGGTAGTGGTGGGCGGCCTCCCGCGCGAGGACGTGGGCGCGTCGTTGGTCTAGCCCTCCGTAGGCGATCTCCACCGGGAGCTCGAAGATATCCGCGGCTTGCATCGACGGATAGAACAGTTTCGCGGTATCGAGCTGAGTTTCTTCCTCGGTGCGTCCCAGAATCGTCATTGCCCGTTTCGTCCGGGCGATACTGGTCGCGCGGGCAATCCGGAGGACGCGCGCCCAATAATCGGACCGACCGGTGAGTTCGTGGGACCAGCGGAACCGAACGCCGTCCCCGTTCAGTCCGAGCGCGGTGAAGGCCGCTTCCATGTACTTACCGGAGGCCGCGATGCGATCCAGGTCTCCCCCCATTTTGTCATTGATCCACGCATGCCAGTCTGCGAGGAAGACGGTGAGTTCACATCCCGCTTCCGTGAGATCGATCATTTTGCGGACCGTGATCAGATGCGCGACGGTCAGCCTCCCGGAGGGTTCGAATCCGATGTACGCTTTCGGCCGTTCCGTTCGGGCGAAGAGGGCCGTGAGCTCCTCGGGGGTGAGCACTTCGAGACTATTCCGCGCCACCCGCGCGACGCGCGCCTCGAGGTCCATGGAACGCCCGAGGAGCCGAACCGGTATTTAGCCCTCGGTTGCGAAGCACGGGCCGGTGACGTCGGTGGCCCGCCGTACCCTCGAATTAGGTGCACCCGGTCCTTCGCACGTATTAATACCCCTCGCCGCGCTAGAATAGTTCGCCCTCTTCATGCAGGAACCTGCCACTGAGATGTCGGACTCTCCCTCGAATGGACGGGATGTGCCGGCCGAGGAACTGGTCCGGACCTTCGGGATCGGACCGGAGTCCGCTCGACTGCTGACCAACGCGGGGTACACGACCCCGGAGACGGTGCGCAGCCTCTCGGCCTCGACCCTGGAGGGTCTCGGAATTTCAGAGGAGGACTCTCGAAGGATTCAACTCCCTGTCGAAGTTCCCGGAAACCTGACCGCAGAGTCCCCGCCCCCCACGGCGGAGGGAGAACGCGCGGTCAACCGGTGGATGGACAATGTCCACCGCGGCGATCGAAGCCGTCGTCGACGGGTCGTGGCCTCTCCCAAGGAATCGGCGCAAGTGCTCAAACGGTGGGTCGGGGGCGATGATTCAGCGCTCGAATCCTGGATCCAAGAGTCCGATCCTTCGAAGATGCAAGGCACGGAAATGGCGGCTGGGTCGGCCCTTGCCGGCACGGCGGAAAGCTCCGGACTTGCTCCGACCCCGTCCGGTGGCGTTTCGAGCCAGGTGCAAGAGCGGGAGGAGACGGTCGTTCGGTGGCTGACCGGATTGCTGGACCGGGTCAAGAGCGATCAATTCGACCCGACCGCGATGATCCAAGAAGTGCAGGAGCTGCATCGATTACTCTACGACGAGCGGACGCGGCGGAAACAACTCGAGGACGAGGTCGAGCACGTGAAACGCGGCTCGATTGCGGTCATCAAGTACGTCCGCAGCCGCGAAGCGAAGGAGCGTGAACTCTCGATCCAAGCCAAAGATTCCGAGATCGCCGAACTCCGGCTTCGCCTTCTGGCCTTCGAGAACGCGAATCCATCGACCCCCGAGGGCGCGACGGCGTCGCCCTCCTCGTCGGCGCCCGCCTCGGAGCGCCCAGAGCCCAGCGTCCCCGTGCCCTCCGCCAACACGGAGATCGCGGCCCGCGAAGTCGAACACCGGATGCGGGAGGAGTTCGAAGAGCGCCAGCACGAGTTCATCGATCGGGAGACGGAGCTCCGCCGCCGGATCGTGCAGCTCGAAGGGGAAGTGCGGAACCTTCGCGCCGGGTCCGAGCGTACTCGGGATACGGAGCAACTGTTGGCCCGCGAGCGCGGGAACTTGCCAGAAGGGGTCGCGGCGCGCTTGCAGGAACTCGACACGCGCGAGCGCGATCTCGTCGTGCGGGAGAACGAACTTCGGGCCAAATTCGAGGAGATCCGGATCAACGCCGAGGATATCGAGCGGAAACGAGCGCCGCTCGAGTTCAAGGAGAAGGAGCTCAACAACTGGGAGCAGCAGATCCAGTCGCAGCGCCTGGCGGTCGAGGCCGAAGCCCGTCGCGTGGAACAAATTCGACACGAAGTCGAGTCCGGCGGTTCGTTCGCCTCCGTCGAAACGACCCGTCGACTGGACGACTTAAAGAACGAGCTCACCCGCAAGGAGACGGAACTCAAGAACCGCGAAACCGCGCTCCATGAACGGATGGGGGAGCTCGAGACCCTGACCCGCAAGGCGGCGGAAGTCGAGGCGGAGCAGATGCATTCGGCGATCGTTGCCGAGGCGCAGGAAACGAAGGTCAAGAGCGGAGTGCGCCGGTTGGACGACCTCATGTATGGGGGCTTCCCCCTCGGCGTGCAGATTCTCGTCAATGGCCCGGCGCACACCGGCAAGGACGTGCTCGCCCGGCTGTTCATCAGTGAGGGGCTCAAACAAGGGATTCCCGCGATCTGGGTGGTGACGGACAAGACGTACACCCAGATCCGCGACGAGATGCAGAGCCTCTATCCGGCCTATTCGGAGGCGGAAAAGAAAGGAATGGTCCGTTATGTCGATCTGTATTCGCGGAGCTTGGGCGTCCAACAGGCCGATGCCGGCGTCCGCCTGCTGGCCGCGACCGACAAGGGGGTACTCGAACAGCTCACGCAGACCGTCAACGGCTACAGTTCAGAGTACAAGGAAAAATTCTCGTCGTATCGCCTCGTCTTTGAATCGGTCTCCACAGTGACGGCCTACCTCGATACGACCGCCACGTTCCGGTTCCTCCAGCCTTTTACCGGCCGGCGGAAGCTCGACGGAGCCGCGAGCTACTACGTGCTCGAAACGGGGATGCACACGGAATCCGATCTGGAAACGCTCGAGCATATGGTCGATGGCTCGGTCAATCTCAAGATCGAGCAGTTGAAGACCTTCCTTTCTGTACGGGGGATCGCGGAGACGCAATCGCGAGCGTGGATCGGCTACACGTTCACGAAGAAGTCGTTCTCGCTCGGTTCGTTCTCACTGGACCACATCCGGTGAGCGGCGTCACCGATCGACCCGGGCCCCTCGGAAGAACGTCCCGGCTCCGTCGCAGACGAGGGCGACGCCGATTCCAAAACCCAAGATCGCCAGCGCCGGGAACGTGTACATCCACCAGTAGCCGTAGTTGAGGAGAATGTCACTGTTCGTGTTGCACGCTCCGTTCGCGAGCAGGTAGCCCCACTCCGGATACGGAAAGGGGAAGTTCGGGGTCATCACGATCGTGCCAAAAAACGACGGATTCAAGCAGGTCAAGAACGGAAAGACCGTGAGCACGAAAAGAATGTTGTAGACGTCGATCGGTACCTGCGCGAGGACCGGGGAGAAACTATTCGGGAGAATGTGGCGTAACAGAATCCGCCGTCGCGAGGCCCCGGCGGCCCGCGCAGCCTCCACGAATGGTTCCGTGGAGACCTGCCGGGCTCGGGCGCGGACCGGGATCGCGTAGTATGGCCATAACACGGCGGCAAACGCCGCGCCGAAGACCGGGAAGAGTTCGCTCGGGGTGACGAACCCCGCAATGCCGACGAAGATGATCAGCACCAAGAAGAACGGCGGTACGCCGATCAGGACGTAGGCAGCGTTCACGATCGATACCTCGAGGCCTCGCGACCCGTAACCCGCGGTCGCCCCGAGCGATAGACCGATCAGGAGCGCGGCCCCGATCGTCCCTCCGAGCAGCGTGACGTCGATCGGCGTCGCGCGGTACACCGCGGTCCAGAGATCGACTCCGTACCAGCTGATCCGGCCGCCGGGATTGATGTAGACGATCCAGATCACGCCGAACGGATGGGTCGACGAGGGCGCCGCCGGATCCGTGGGGCGAAGGATCTCCGCCCAAAACGGGAGGTTGGAAACGTTGAGGCCAAAGTCCGCGAGCGCGGCGATGGCCACGACGGCGTAACCGGCCAGCAGCGCGAGACCGATCAATAGGCCGGGGTTCGCTCGGAGACGTTCCGTGACATGCCGCGAGGGTCGGCTGGCTTTTTCCCAACCGCCGTCCCCCGCCGTCCCTTCCGGGATTGCCGGGGTCGATGGCGCCGTCGCGCTCAGAATCCCTCAGTGCTCCTGCGGCTCGAGCCGGGGATCGAAATATCGAGCCAGTACTTCGGTGGCGATGCCGGCGACCAGGATCACGATCACCAGGAAGAAGATCCCGACCTCGTCGATGACCGCCCCTCCCAAACCACCGCTCAATTGGGACATCTCCCCGATGAACAGCGTACCCACCCCGGGATCGTTGAACAGCGTCTCTACGACGGCCTGGGTTCCGAGGTAGACCGGGAGAGTGATCGCAAACGTGAGGAGATAGATCGGGATCACGCGGCGGCCGGCGTGATGCCAGAGGATCGTCGACTCCGGGACGCCCCGGGCGCGCGTCGCCGTTACGTGCGATTCCCGGGCGGCGGCGACCACCGCGTGTCGGGCGTAGCGAAGGAAGATCGCCACGTAAATGACGGCGATGATGACGGCCTGGATCAGCGTCTTCGTGAGAATGACGAACTCTGCGGCCCAAGCGCCATTGATCGCCGCGTCGATCAGTGGAAACCCAGTAGGACTCGTGTTCGACCCGATCCCGATCCACGCGACGGTCGGTAAACCATTTGCATTGTGGGCCTCCCACCAGATCGAGGACGGTAGGAACCCGCTCGGAGTATCCCCGACGAAGTTCGTGAAGGGGATGAACACGGTCGCCAGAACGAGCAAGCTTACGAGCAAGGAGGGGAGCAGGAGTCCGACCAGCGAGACCCCGCGGGTCACCCCGTCAAACGGTCCTCCGGCTTTCCAGCCCGCCCAGAGTCCGATGGGGTAGGCGAGGAGGAACGAGATGCCGAGGGCGACCACCGCGAGCTCGATCGAATTCGGCAGCCACCACGCAAAGAGCTGGCTCGCCGGTTCCATCAAGTTGCCGTAGGCGACGACGCCCCATTGCAGGGTGAACAGCTGTTGCAAGAAGGAGAAGAAGCCGGGCCCGAGGGAGGTAGCGAGAAAGAACTGCCGCAGATTACAGACCACGTTCAGCCCGGAGCAAAGTCCGCCGGTCGACGTCGCCAGCGCGATCGCGGGGAGATAGACCCCGAAGATGTAGAGAACGAACAGGGTCGCGATCAATTGGAACGGGATCAACGCTCCGCGAAGCGCGATGTAGCGAGCGGTCGGAGAAAACACGCGCGGAGGGAGACCCATCTGGACGCGACGTTCTCGGGCATCGAGCCATCGGGCCGTCGCACCGATACCGAAGATAATTGGAATCGAGATAAGGACCAGCGTATACGGATCCTCCGTCGCGAGTCCAGTTTGGGTGGGGGGTAGGCGGATTTGATAGCCGGAGACGGGAGCTCCGGCGACGTTCACCGAAACGGAGAGGTTGGCGTATCCCGCAGGGGGGAGAACGAGGAGCGCGAGCGTTCCATTCGGAACAGAGAGATGGAAGCGACCGTCGGCACCCGTGTGCGTCGCGGCGACAAAGACGAACGAGGGGGCAAACTCCGACAAGTAGATCGAGACTCCGCCAATCCCGTTTCCCGACCAGCCATCGACCACCGTGCCCGATAGCGGAAAGGTGGGAACCGGATTCAGTACGTAGACGATCCCGGCGATCGGACTCCAGACCGTGAGATTCGCGTAGAGAAAGAAGTACCCGGGGGCCGCGACGAACAACGCATAGATTCCTCGACTCAGGGAGAGGTTGAACTGCCCGGAAGCATTGGTCACCACGGGGGAAAACGGCGGGTTAAGCCCTTCGATCGTCGCGTTCTGAACCGGTTGGCCGGATTGATTCTCGACGAGCCCTTCGACTGAGTAAGTTGCGGAGGATGATGCGGCGTGGGAGGAGTCCTTCTCTCGCGAGTTGGTCGACGAGATCGAGAGTGACCCATTGCGAGGAGATCCCGAGGTGGACGGGGAAAAGTGAGGAATCGGCATGCTGGACAGGGTAATGGTTCCCAGCAAGCCCGCGACGAGCACCAGGACCAGGATCGACCGACGGTTCCGCCCACCGACCTGGGCCGGAGCGAAGGTCCCCATCGTCATGCCCACCCAACGAAACTCAACGAAATTATAGGGACGAGCGGCGTCGGCCGGAAGGGTTAGCGCACTCCGCTCGAGAACCGCACCAACCGCTCGGCGCCATCGCACACCATCGTCACCGCGATCCCGAACACTACAACAACGAGGGCCGGGAACGTGTACATCCACCAGTAGCCGTAATTGAGGAGAATGTTGCTATCGGTGTTGCACGCTCCCTTTGCCAACAAGTATCCCCATTCCGGAACCGGTGCGGCGGTCGGGAAGGGCGTCAGGCTGCCGAAGAGAAATGGATTGAGGCACGGGAGGAAGGGAAAGACGGTCAGGACGAAGAAAATGTTGTAGACATCGATCGGGACCTGGGCGAAGACCGGAAAGAAACTGTTGGGGATGATGTGACGCCACAGGATCTGCCGTCGCGTAGCCCCGGAGGCTCGGGCCGCCTCGACGAAGGGTTCGGTCGCAATCTGTTGGGCCCGAGCGCGGACGGCGATCGCATAGTACGGCCATAATACGAGGACGAAGAATACTCCGAAAACAGCTAGGTACTGGGCGGGTTTTAGGAAGTCCACGACTCCGTAGAAGAGCACGAACACGAGAAAGAACGGGGGCACCGCGGCGATGATGTACGCGGCGTTGAGGATCGTCGCATCCCATCCCCGTTGATCGTACCCCGCGGCGGCTCCCAGGTAAAGCCCTAGGAGCAATGCGCCCCCGATCGTTCCGGCCACGAACGCGAGGTCGATGGGGGTCGCCTGCCAGAGTGCCCCTGCGAGATCGTCAGCCGGCCCACCCGGTCCCGGTCTGCGGATTGGTGACCGCGATCCAAAGGACACCGAACGGATGGGTCGACGAGGGCGCTGCCGGATCCATGGGCCGAAACTGTCCGCCAAACGCTCCCAGGGTTCCGTTGAGCGTGAACAGCGAATTGCCGAACTGATAGATCGCGGCCGCGGCCGCGATCACGAACCCGGCGACGAGGACCAAACCGACGACGAACTCGGGATCTTGAGCCAGCCGTTCCCCCCAATTACGAGGGGGGCGACGCGGATGCGCCCATCCTGACTCCTCCGTCGTCAGCTCGCTGGCGGGATTGGGACGTGGGGGGTTCACCGCCATGCGTTCGGCCTCGTCAGCGCCCCGGCGTCGCGAGTCGCGGATCCAAGTACCACGCCAACACTTCGGCGCCTAGACTGGCTACGAGTACGAGGATGGCGATGAGAAAAACTTGCATCAGGAAGCCGATCTGCGTTGAGGGCAATCCCGTCAGATTGATGATGAACAGCGTCCCGAGTCCCGGGTCGGCAAAGATCGCTTCCACCAACGCTTGCGTGCCCAGATAGATCGGAAGGGTGACGGCGAACAGTAAGACGTAGACGGGTAGTACTCGGTGTCCCGTATGATGCCACAGTAGCGTCGATTCGGCCACTCCGCGCGCGCGGGCCGCCTGCACGTGCACCTCCCGCGCCGCGGTCACGACCGCTTGCCGCGCGTAGCGAAGGAAAATCGCGAGATAGATGAGCGCGATCGCCACTCCTTGGAAGACTGTTTTCGCGAGGACGATGACCTCGAACGCCCATTGACCGCGAAGCGCGCCGTCGATCAGGGGAAAGCCGGTGGGAGTCGTGTTGTACCCGGGGCCGATCCAAGGAACGGTCGGAGAACCCCCGTAGTGAGCCTCGAACCAGATGGACGAGGGCAGAAACCCGTAGGGAGAATCTCCAAACGTTTGGGAAAAAGGAACGAAGTAGGTCGTGAGAAGAAGGGAGATCAGTAGGAACGTCGGCACCAACAACGCGATCAGGGAGGCGACCCGTACCCCGACATCAAATCCGGTACCAGCCTTCCATCCCGAGAGAAGTCCTAGTGGATACGCGAGAAGAAAGGCAATTCCGAGGGCGAAAATCGCGAGCTCGAGAGAGTTCGGGGCCCACCACATGAGGAACTGGGTCGCCGGCGCCGAGAACGCTCCGTAGTTGGCGGTGCCCCAGTTCAAGGTGAAAATATTGACGAGGAATTGCGAGTACCCGTACCAGAACGCTTGAACCGTGCACGAAACGCTCGCCCACGAACATGCGGCACTGGTGCAGGTGACCCCGGGGAATTGACACGGGGTGACCCCGAGTCCCACTTCGACAAGAAAGTACCCGAAGATGTAGAGGATCGTCAAGATCGCCGCGAGCTGGAACGGGATCAAGGCGGCCCGCATGGCGATACGTCGAGTGAATGGCGAAAAGACGCCGGACGGAAGTCCTTGGGCCGCTCGACGTTGACGAGCTTCGAGGAACCGAGCGGCGGCGAGCACCCCCAGAACAATGGGAATGGACACCAGGACCACGGAGTATGGATCAAGGTCCGATTGCCCGACGCCGATAGGGCTCAAGGGAAATCGGATACCGCGGAGCGGCGCACCGGCAACAAGGATCGAAGTCGAGAGCGCACCGTGACCCGGGGGAGGGGAGACGGAAATCTGGAGAGTACCATTGGGGACCGGAATCTGGAACGCGCCATCCGCTTGGGAGACCGCGGTTGCCGTGTAGCTAAACAAGGACGAAATTTCGTTAACTTGGATCACGGATTGACCGATTCCGTTTCCAGACCAGCTATCGACGACATTACCCGAGAGAGGATACGTGAATACGGGCGTCAGAACGTAGACGAGTCCCTCGATGGGGCCCGAGACGGTCAGATTGGCGTACAAATAGTAGTACCCGAGCGCCTCCACAAAAAAAGCGTAGGAGCCTTGCGGGAGTACGGTGGTGAACTGGCCCGTCGCATTCGTGACCGCTGGACCGAAGAACGGCTGTAAGCCGATGACGGAAGCATTAGGGATCGCCGCTCCTAAGGAGTTCTCGACCACTCCTGAAACTGGAAAGGTCGGTGTCGCGGCCGCCACGCGGGCCGAGGGAATCGACGCTCCGTCCGAATAATGGGAAGGGTCGACCGATCCGCTCGTGGCAACCAATGCACCTAGGACGGTGAGCAGGACGATTCCCAGGCCGAGGACCACCTCGGCGCCGCGGTGACCCAGGATACCGTCCGCTGTGCTCGACCGAAATTGCATCTGCCCTCGCCGACAGAGGCGGCCGATCCTCACTCCTCGCCCGTCGGCGGTGGCGAATATAAATACCCGCAGGGGGGACGATGCCTCGAACCGGGTCGATGGAGCGGAAGTCGACCGCCCCACAGCCTCTTCAATGCAAGTTCGGGCGGTGTTGAGGGGCCCGCACCGGGTACAGCATGGGCCAAGGCAGACCCGTTTTCGCGAAGAGTCCCTATGCGAATCTCTCCGCCTCGATTAGGACCACTTGTTTTATGAGGGGCGGCCTCGCATCCAATCGCGTGCCTCTCATGCCAAGACCGCGCGGCTCTTTCGCGGTCGCTTTGTACGCCTTGGCGATCGTTGGCTTGACGCTCGCTTCCAGCGCATTCGGAATCCTCTCGGTGGCGAGCACCGCCCCCGGACATTCCGACGGCGGATCGCCGGGGAGCGAAGAACTCGTCCTCGCCGCGGCTTCTCTGCGCGCCGGGGGCGGTCCCGCCCTGGGAATCCCGATTCTCTGTAGCGCCGTGGGATTCGGTTCGGAAAGCTGCGCCGCCCGGCCTCTTACTTCGGTTTCGTCGACTACCGGAGGCAACGTCTGGGCAAACCTCACCGCTCTTGCCAACCCGGGCCCATCCGGTCGACTTGGCGCGGCGATGACCTGGGATCCCTCCGATGGGTATGTGCTTCTCTATGGTGGAGAAACCGTCACCCAGGTGGCGGTGGCCGACACCTGGACATTCAGCAACGGAACGTGGACCAACATCACTGCGGCGGTGGCCGGAACCCCTCCAGGACTCGTCGGAAGTTCCCTCGCCTACTTCCCCGCGACCGATAAAGTGATTCTGTTTGGCGGATGGAATCGGACCGGCGTTTCGACCAATTACACGTGGGCCTATCACGCGAAAACCTGGACCAACATCACGACGACCGTGGGTCACGCGCCCTCCCCACGGATATTCCCCAGCCTTACTCTGGATTCGAGCGACGGACAATTGTTGCTGTTCGGCGGGCGTAACTCCGCCTACGATTGGCAGCGAGACACCTGGACCTTCAATGGTACCTGGGTCAATGTGACAAGTCTCCAGCCTTTCGCGATACCTTACATCTACAGCCCCGCTTTGATCGATGACCCGGCGGGCCATGGCGCCCTGCTCGTTGGCCCGATGTTTTGGGGCCCGTCGTCCGTGCACGCGGGCACTTTCGTCTTTGTGGCCGGTGCCTGGGAGAATCTAACTACCTCCCCACAGACTCAGCCACCCCCCCTCGTCTACGGAGCGGGCTCCTTCCTCCCCTCGATCTCCGGAGTTGTCGTTTTTGCGGCGGCGGTTTTCAACGTTACCGCCGGGGAACATCCGAATGCGGTTACGTGGGAGTTCACCAACGGCGCGTGGGCCAACGTCACCAACCTCGTCGGCACGTCCTTCGACGCGGTCGGCGGACTCGCCGTGAGCGTCGCGCTCGTCCCTAGCGATCAAACGATTATCGACTTCGGAGGCGAGCGCGTCGTTGTAGCGCCATTACTCAGTAGCTACACCTGGGCTCTTTCCGCGCCGCCGAAGGTCGCCGCTTCCGCCTCCAAGAATGTCGTCGATGTGGGCCTTTCCGTAGCGTTCACGGGATCGATATCCGGCGGCCTTTCTCCCGACTCCGGCAAATGGAGTTTCGGAGATGGAACCCTCGCCTCCGGCCTCTCGGGCTCGCACGCGTACGCTCATGCTGGCATCTATACCGCGAACTTCACCGCCACCGACTTCCTCGACCGCAACTCCACGACCTCCCTCACGATCTTCGTCAACCCGGCCCCCTCCGTCTCCTTCGCCCTCGCTCCCGCTAACCCCGTCGCCGGCTCCGCTGTCGGCTTCGTGCCCGCCCTCACCGGCGGCACCGCCCCCTTCTCCTACTCCTGGGTCTTCGGCGATGGCTCCACGAGCACCGCCCCCGCCCCGTCCCACACGTACTCCGGCTCCGGCTCCTTCACCGCCAAGCTTACCGTCACCGACGCCCAAGGCGCCAACGCCACCGCCTCCCTCCCCGTCTCCGTCGCCTCCGCTCCCTCCACCGCCGTCAGCCTGACCTCGGGCACCGGGCTCTTCCTGCTCTTGGGTATCCTCCTCCTCTTGGTCATCGTCGTCGTTCTCGCCATTCTGTTGGCCCGCAAACCCCGGGAGCCTCGCGCCCCCGCCGTCGCTTATTCGTCCGTCCCGCCAAGTGGCACGACTGGGCCGGCTGTCCCGCCCGGGGCCACTTAACGAATCGTGAGGACATCGTGCGTGAACCCGGCTCTCTCCACGATTCCACGATGATCGAACTCGTCAGCCCCTTAGTCCATGGCCGACCGCCTAGGCAAGTCGGAACAGCTCCCGACTCGGGTCGTCGCAGCAATCGGACCGCCGTGGTTCGAATTGCGATGGTCGTCGGAGTGATCTCGACACTCGTATTCACCGCGACATCCGGCGTGATTCTGCTAACGCCGAGTGGGATCGCAAAGGAATTGCCGGGCTCGTCCGCCGGGGCTAAGGTGCTCCTCGGGAATCACGAGCTCGAACTCGCCACGGAGTCGTTGCGGAACGGGAATGGTCCGGCGGCCGGCGTCCCGGAGCTGTGTGCGTCGATTGGCACGGACTCGGCTCGTTGTTCGAGCGGATTCGTGAGTTCGAATATTATTTCGAGCCCTGGTAGCTACGTCTGGAGCAATCTGACTTCGGCGGTCAATGCCGGCCCCTCGGGTCGAATCGCCCCTGCCCTGGCTTGGGACCCCTCGGATGGATACATCCTGTTCTACGGGGGCGAGACGGGCTCGGTCATCGCCTTGGGAGACACTTGGACGTATTCGAACGGCGTGTGGACGAACGTCACCGCCGCCGTCTCGGGAGCTCCTCCGGCCCTCGCTGGATCCGGACTCGCTTACGACCCGGCGTCGGGGAACATCGTCCTCTTCGGCGGCGTGGACGTGGGCGGCCGAGACACCAATTACACGTGGGCGTATCACGCGAAGACCTGGACCAATCTCACTTCGACCGCCGGCACTCCCCCTTCCGGTCGCGTACTCGTCGGTCTCTCCACCGACTCGACCGACCATCAGCTGGTCCTGTTCGGAGGCCGCACGCAGACCGGTGCGTGGCAACGAGACACATGGACGTTCAATACGACATGGAAGAATGTGACGAGTCTACAACCGTTCGCGATGCCGTACATCTTTACCCCCATCTTGACCGATGACCCGGCGGGTCACGGCGCCTTCCTTACCGGCCCGATGATCTGGGGCAGTGCCTCCTACGAACCCGGAACGTTTGTATTCTCCGCCGGGGCCTGGCAGAATCTTACTTCTTCTCTTCCGACCGAGCCGGTGGGGTTCATCTACGGGGCGGGCGCTTACCTCCCGTCAATCTCGGGAGTCGTCGCGTTCTCCTCGGTCTTCGTTAATAAATCCGGCTCGGAGCTCATCGCTACGGAAACCTGGGAGTTCTCCAACGGCGCGTGGACCAATGTCACGAACCTCGTCGGCGCGTCACCGGACGCGGTGGGCGGATTGGCCCCCGGGGTCGCCGTAGATCCCCTCGATCAGTCGATCCTTCGTTTCGGCGGCGAGAATCCGATCGTCACCTCCGAGTTCAGTGGAACCACCTGGACCCTTTCCGCGCCACCCAAGGTATCGGCGACCGCTTCCAAATACATCGCGGATGCCGGTCTGGCCGTTTCGTTCTTGGGAACGATCGCGAACGGACTCTCTCCGAACTCGGCGAAATGGAGTTTCGGAGATGGAACCCTCGCCTCCGGCCTCTCGGGCTCGCACGCGTACGCTCATGCTGGCATCTATACCGCGAACTTCACCGCCACCGACTTCCTCGACCGCAACTCCACGACCTCCCTCACGATCTTCGTCAACCCGGCCCCCTCCGTCTCCTTCGCCCTCGCTCCCGCTAACCCCGTCGCCGGCTCCGCTGTCGGCTTCGTGCCCGCCCTCACCGGCGGCACCGCCCCCTTCTCCTACTCCTGGGTCTTCGGCGATGGCTCCACGAGCACCGCCCCCGCCCCGTCCCACACGTACTCCGGCTCCGGCTCCTTCACCGCCAAGCTTACCGTCACCGACGCCCAAGGCGCCAACGCCACCGCCTCCCTCCCCGTCTCCGTCGCCTCCGCTCCCTCCACCGCCGTCAGCCTGACCTCGGGCACCGGGCTCTTCCTGCTCTTGGGTATCCTCCTCCTCTTGGTCATCGTCGTCGTTCTCGCCATTCTGTTGGCCCGCAAACCCCGGGAGCCTCGCGCGGCCCCGACCGCCTATATGGTGTCGTCCCCTCCCCCGTCTCCATCTCCCTCGGCGCCGGCGCCGTACGACGAAGGGCCCCCCGCCCCTCCGCCGCCGGGAGCCGCCTAAACGGATCGCCGCCGCCCTCCACGCCTCCGAAGATCCCCACGAAAACTTCTCGTCACCGGCGGGTCCCCCGCGGCCTGAGCTCAGGTATAAATAGCCACATTCGGTGCTTCCTTTCGCTAGGCTTGACCGGGGGGTTGGGCGTCCCCTTACACACCGAAACCGTCCTTAGCGGGGGTGACAGGCAGGAGCGACGTTCGGAAGAGGGACACGTCTCGCAAGTCTCCGTAGAAGCTCTGTTCCATCGGGCCGCGGGCATCGCAACGAGCGCTCGGAGGAGCACCCTAGCGGTTATCCATCACGGGAACCGGGTTAGGTCCTGACGGGAGCAGCCTTACCGTGACCCGTCGACGCTGGTGGGGTGACGGGGCCGAGGAGCGGGCGGGAACCACGTGTCCTTCGTCCGAGCGGCCATCCTGCTGGCCTAGCACGGGGGCGCTCCGAACCTGCGCGGGGGACCGGGCCAAAACTTGCGCCGCGCGGTCGGTTCGAAGGGCCCCTCTCCTCAAATGAATAAATCGGATGAATTAAGTAGGGGAGGTCGACGTTCTCCACCCCACCGACCCCCCCTCCATGCACAGTTACGTGGACCTGTATTTTACTCCGGAAGGAGTCTCGCCCCTCGAGATCTCCGAGCGACTCCGGCACACCGCCGGATTATCGTTCATCCTCGGACCCCATGACCTGGTCTTCGAATGGAAGAACGTCGACGAATTCCGCACGATCCTCGGGAGGGTTCACGATGCCCTGCAAGGCACTGGAGTGACCTACCGCATTGAAACGATCACCGACGAACCGGGGTTCTTGGAGCCCCCCGGATGGCCTCCGCCGCTCGTTGGAGAACCACCGACCCACCCCGGCTTTTGAACGATCGCCCCCCACCCCTCCATTTCCACTGGAACGGGGGCGGGCTGGGGAGACTACCAGCCCTCTAGCGTGGGGTCGACCGAATCCCTTTCCATCCTCTTTCGGCGTTCCAACGGGATCTCTTGCTTTACCCCTTTCTCATAATCGAAACACACCACCGCGGTACGGCCACGAGCCGTGATCGTCGTTCCATTGTGTTTTCGAAATCGATAGAGGAGAGTGAAGCTGGTCCGTCCCAGCGGTCGCGCCGGGGCGACCTCCCCCAACAGAAGCTCTCCGTAACCGACAGGTGCCAAGTACCGACAGGTCGCTTCCGCGATGATGATGTCGATCGAGCGAGGGTCGGTGGTTCCGAGAAGTGGTAGGTAGTAGTCGCATCGAAGGGTTTCCATGTAAGGAAAGTAAGCGGCGTGGTTCATGTGATTGAGGACGTCGAGGTCGTGATATGGGATCTGAAAGCGTCGTTGAGTGGGCCACGGAGGAAACGGAGTGGGAGGAAGAACGGCGGTCATGGGCATCGGCGAGTCACGGTCGATATATGGGGCTGTGCAGGTGCGCCGCTCGACGAGCAGTAAGATGCCGGATCGATGGAATGGAGAGGGACTCCGCGCGGTGTTCCACTGGAATCCGGGGGGTGGGGGGGTCTGAACGCTCTCCCGCGGGCTTCCGCTCCGTCGCCCGGCGAAATGGCGAGCGAAGTCCAGAAGGTCCGGGACGCCGCACGCCGTCACTCCACCCGGTTCGAACGGTCGATCCCGCTGATCGCGAGCGAGAACCTGCTCTCGCCGTATGCCAAAGAACTGATGGTTAGCGACCTGCACTCTCGGTACGCTGAGGGGCTCCCCGGCGACCGCTACTACGAAGGAAACGAGCAGGTCGATGAGATTGAGAACCAGTGTCTCGGTCTGGCTCGGCGGCTCTTCCGATGTTCGTTCGCGGACGTGCGACCGATCTCGGGTACGGTCGCGAATATGGCGGTATTGAAAGCGCTCGCCGAACCGGGCGACTTGGTCGGGACAGCCCGCCTCGCGGATGGGGCACACATTTCGAGCGCGGCCTTTGGCGCCTTCGGACTTCGAGGAGTGAAGCCGGTGTACTATGCCTGGGATTCGGATCAAATGACCATCGACGTGCCGCGGACGCGGGAGATCCTGAAGGCCGTTCGACCGAAGCTGTGCTTGTTTGGTCTTTCGCTCTTTCTATTTCCCCTACCGATCGAGGAGCTCGCGCCGACGCTCCAAGAGATCGGAGCGAAAGGGTGGTACGATGGAGCGCACGTACTGGGCTTGATCGCGGGGGGACAGTTCCAAGATCCCCTCCACGAAGGGTGCACCGTGATCTCCGCTTCGACCCACAAGACGTTTCCCGGCCCGCAGCATGGCATTCTCCTCGGGGAAAGCAGCGACCCGGAGGTCCTCAAGCGGCTCCAATCGGGGGCGTTCCCCGGAGTCACGAGCAACCATCACCTGCACACGATGGCGGCGCTCGCGATCAGCCTCGCCGAGCACCTCGAGTTTGGCACGGAGTACGCCCGCCAGACGATCCGCAATGCGCAGGCCCTAGGGCTCGCGCTGCATGAGCGGGGGTTCGACGTGCTGGCCGAATCTCGGGGCTTTACGGCCTCGCATACGATCGCCGTCCGCGTATCGAAAGAGGGCGGAGGGGCCGAGGTCGCCCATCGCCTGTCGGCCGCCGGCATCATCTCGAATCACAATCTGCTCCCCGGCGACAAGAGCCCGAAGCATCCGCAGGGAATCCGGTTGGGTACTCCGGAAGTGACGCGCGTCGGCATGCGAGAAAAAGAGATGGACGCGATCGCCGAATTATTCGATCAACTGTTGCATCGAGAGCGACCCCCCGCGGAGATTTGCGAGGCGGCGGCGAAACTCAAATCCGGTTTCACCACCCTGCAGGACCGTTTTGGGGCGGGAGAAGCCGCGTACCGCTACTATGACCTCGTGGGCCACGACCCCTAGTCCGGCGGGGGTGGAGCGTCGGGGCGCGCCGACGCGGAGGGATCGGGCTCTTCGGTGCGCTCCAATCGCGCGAGCGCGCGTGCCAACACCGTGGGGTCGAGGTCGACTCGAGGCGCGACTTCCGGCCCCGAGGCGATCGGTGGGAGGCCAAAGCGCGTCGCGCCGTCCGGTCCCACCACGGCGCAGAGCGTCCCGTCGGCGACCAGATCGGCGACCCACTCTTCGAGCTCGGCGCGTCGCGGGGCGAAGGGGCCCTTCCACCCGTTGGCCAGCCCAGCAGGGTCGAGAGGGCCGTTATCCCGAATGCGCTCGACGACGATCGAGCACCCGAGCGCGTAGCGCCGGAGGTCGTCTTCGGAGGCTTCCGCGTGCGGGGGCGGACGCGAGCGTCGACGGGCGGCGGCGCGGAACAGGAACAGGAGAAGCACCGTAGTCCCTCCCAGAATCGCAAGGAGTCCCGCGGGGACTTCCGCCGCGCTGAGGGGATTCGTCACCGGCCCATGCGTCCCGGCCGCAGCCGCGGGGACTTCGATCGGGGGAAGCAACGAGATTCCCTCCGAGCTCAGCACGAACACCAGTCCCGAGCCGTTGCCGACACTCGTGTAATTCACCCACACGTTGGTCCCCGAGTCATTTCCGAAGGATCGGGATGGAACCGTCGTCGTGACTCCGTCGAAGAGGGAACGAACGTCGACCACCGCGCCAATCACCGGATTCCCGAACGGGTCGGCGATGCGGTAGAGCGTCGCATTCGTACGTGAACCGGGAACGACCACGCGGGGGTCGAACAGGTGAATCGCCGAGCTCTCCGGAACCACTTCCCATCGAACCGAGTCGTTCTGAAGCGAGATCGAGGATTCCGACGACGCCAACCACACGGGGACGATCGTGTCGTTCCCGACCAGCGTCGAGCTGACGGTGAGGTTGAGCTGACCGTTGACCCAATCGGCACCGGGGATCAAGTAGAAGCCCGGCGCGGACACCGCTAAGGAACCGGTCAAGGTCGAGTTGACCCAAAGCGCCGAAAGACCATCGTCCGTCGAGGTCGACACGTGGAGCCCGGCCTCGGGGAAAAAGTTGGGAACGGGGTCTCCGTACCGGTTTTCCGCCGTCCAATCGATGGTCAACCCGGATCCGGCAAGTACGCCCGGCAGCGGCACAGTGGTCGAGAGCCATAGTCGAGCGACGGAACCCGCGCCCACGACGAGCAGCGCGGTCGATGATCGGAGGGTCCCCAGGTGGTCGCGTACCGTGAAAGTGACAGCGACCTCTCCTTCGGAAAACGGAACAAAATTCGCCGAGATCTCCCCATCGACCGCCGCCGTGCCGGATGCAAAGGGAGACGGATCGTTGGACGCGTTCCACCAATAAGCGAACGGCGCCACCCCGCCGCGGAGCACACTGTCAAGAATCGACGCGACTCCGATCGAGAGATTCGTCGACGTCGGGGTGGGTGTCGTTGCGTTGAGCATCGGGAAGATCTCGACGGAGACCGGTAGGGACCGATTTTGAGCCGAGGAGTCCGCGACCGTGACCCGGGCAGAATAATTTCCCGTCTCCGCGTAGGTTGGGGCGAACTCCCACGAAGTTCCGGGCGTCGATTGACACACGGTCGTTCCGTCGCCCTCCCAGAGACACGCCGGGCCATACGGCGGGGAGCCAACGCCCGGGGGGACCGATACGACGAGCAAGAGGGATGCGTTGGCATATCCCTGCAGAGGGCTCGGGTTGACATCGACGCTGAGGTTATTGGCTACGGCGACCGACCCGAACGACCGGGAATCCCACGAATATCCGTTCGATACGTTCACACTCGGGTGAGCAATTCCGGGCGCCGGGTAGCTCACCGTAGCGGCGCACGAGATCCGTACCGTCGCGCCCGAAATCGGCGAGGTGGTACAAGCGACCCGTAGATCGGACTCGTTGAGGCCGGGGTCAAGGCTAGCCGCGTAAGAGAATCCGACGGAGCCGGTCGCCTTGACCGTGAAAGCGACCGGGGCCCCCGGATCGACCTCGGTCGGATCGACCGAAGCGGAGCTGATGTCGGTCGCCGTCGCGATGAGGTTCGCGACGACCAACGGCGCGTGGACCGTCGTCCCGTTGAACGTTCCGTTGACCCAGAGGGCGAGCATGGCGGTCGACGCGCCCGCGGCCGGCCGAACCGTCGTCGACGTACTCGCACTGTCACTGACGAAACTCCAGCCAGAACCCTCGAGCCTCCAAGCATACTGGAGTATCGCAGGGCTGCTCGATCCGGAACCCGTCACAGCGACCGAATGGAACGACAATGGGGCATTCGCGCTCGTGTTGGTTCCATCGTCCGGCACAATCGTCGCCCGATTCAGGGCGGCGACGAAGGTCAGCGAGAGCAGCGATCCGTGAATTGTTGACGTGATGAAATAGCCGGGCGGGGATCCGTTCGAGTCGCCGATCAAGAGGGGGCCGAAGGGGCCCGAACTATTCGTACACCCGGAGGCATCGCAGGATGGTCCCGGGACCAGCTGCGAGAACTCGAAAGAGCCGAGAGCGCTGGTGGCGTCGATCGCCTGGGAAAGAATGCAGGTAACCGTGGGCGTAGAGCTGCCCGAGGGGGTAAAGATCTGTTCGATCCGATAGGAGAGGACGATCGGGACGCCCGCGACGCTGGGAACGGGAGGGGACGTGCCCTCAACCTGAACCGAGCCCGAGTACGTGGAGGGAGCCGCGCTCCCGTTGCAAGGTGCGACAACCCCGGCCGCGTCGACTCTGACCGCCGCTGAGGGCGCACGCTCGGCACTTCCGGCCAAGATACCGGGGAGGAGCAACAGCAGGGCGAGAGCGATGACGCTGACGAGGGCGTAAGCCCGACGGCATCCTGACGTCACCGGCATTCGCAAACCACCCTGGCTCCGCGACGACCCGGACCGGTTATACGTCGTGACTGCGACCTCCCATTTGAATGGTGCGATGCCCGGGGGCGAGTGCGGAGGTGAGTGAACGATGGCTTCGCCAGAGCGAAACTCATGAGCGAACGGAGTTTGGAGCCAGCCCGTGGCGGGAAATATGCCTGTCCGGACCTACGTGGTCCCTCCACGAATCAGTAGCTTTCCCGCCGAGCGCGACCAGTTAGAATTCTCATCCCGCTCACTCGTATTTCCATCGGACGGATCCCGACTGTTGCGGGCTTGGGGGCCTACCGACCACCCGTTCGTCGTCTCGATCGAGGAAGGTAAAGGCCGCTGGAACGTGCGGGCATGGGGAGCGGCCCCCGAGGAAGCGCGCCGCGCGGTCCGTCAGCTCTTCTCCTTTGACCACGCGCTCGAGGCGTTCTACCATCAGGTCCGAGCAGAACCCGTGTTGCGAGGGACCGACCGAACCTATCGAGGACTTCGGATGCCGCGCGACCCGACGCTCTACGAGTCGCTCCTTCATTCGATCATCGGCCAGCAGCTCTCCGTTCGGGCGGCGAACACGATCAAACATCGGCTCTTTGAGGCGACCGAATCATTCCTCGAAGTCGAGGGGGTGGAAATACCCCGGGTGCCGGGTCCCCGGGAGCTGATTCGAGTAGGAGCGGACGGACTCCGAAGGGTGGGGTTAAGTCACGCCAAGTCCCAAGCGCTGCTCGGAATCGCGGAGGGCGAAGCCGCCGGTCGCTTCGCGAACAATGCCTTCGCGACGAATCCGCGTGACGAAGCCGTCAAGCTCCTCATGCAGGAACGGGGAGTCGGTCCTTGGACGGCGGAGAACGCCCTCATGAGAGGAGTCGGCCGAACCGACCTCTTCATTGCGGGTGACCTGGGGATCCGAGTGGCGCTCGAGCGTTTTGGAGTCATTTCCCGGGCGGCACGGGAAGAGGGGGCCCGGAATTGGGCCGACCGACATTATCCCGGATGGGGTAGCTACGCCACGCTGTACCTGTGGCGAAAATTGGTCGCCGGAGGTTAGGGTGCCTCCGATGTGGAAGTCAATGGAGGAGTCGCCGATCCGTGGAATGGGCTCCGGTGCACGATTTCGTGGACGGCCCCCGCGGCGGTCAACGTGCTCTTTTGGATCGTGACCTCACGGATACGGATCGAGGAGCTTTCGATCGCACTCGACGAATCCAGCCATTCCCGGGCTCGGTCCCGGTCCTGAAGCGTTCGCACGCGAAACAACGTCACGTGGGGGATGAACGGTCGGTCTTCCGGCGGAAAACCAAACGGGGCGAGCGCGCCGTCGACCTTTCGCGCGAGCTCGACCGTTTCCGCCTCCCCCTCCCGGACGCCGACCCAGACGACCCTCGGTCGCTCGGGAGAGGGAAAGGCGCTGACTCCCCCTAACCGGAGGTCATACGGGACGAGCGTGTTCAGCGCCTCGTCGAAGGCGGACCCGATCGCCTCCAGCCGTGGAAGATCGACCTCCCCGAGGAATCGGAGCGTGAGGTGCGTTGGAACCGCTCCCGGAGCTTCGGGGTTTAGTTCCGGCGGGAGCGACGGAGTTCGGATCGCGACGAACGCTCGCACGCGAGAAGCGGAGAGCCGATGAGACGGTTATCGGTTGCCGGCCGACCCCGGCGGCAGCTCGAACAATCCCTCGCCCCGAAGCGTCCAGACCTGTGCGTGGTGAGGATACGCCCCGGCCGCGCGCAGCACGGTTCGAACCCGATTGGCTCGACGGTCGTCCGATACGAGAAACAGCGCGAAGGCATGGTGTGCCCGCGCCTTGCGAAGTCCGCGCCGGATGCGATCGGGACGGAGGGCCCCCGAAACCTCCGCTTCGACGTGGACGTCCTGGCCGTCGAAAAACTCCCACCCCCAGCTCCCTTCGATCCGATGCACCGTTTCGGCGAGCTCTCGGGGAGTCGGGAGCGCGTGCGGGCCACACGCAAGGAGCCGGACGCGTCCGTCGGGTAAGGTAGAGTCGAACCGACCTTGCATCACGACCTCCAGAGCGAGACCGCGTCGGGCAAAGAGCCTCACCGCGCGATTCAGTAGGGCCCGATGCTCGGCCGACTCTCGTGCCGCTCCCGTCCGAATACCGATTCCCAGGGCGCGCTCTCCGGCAGGGGTCATCTGCCAGCCTCGGGAATCTCCTTGGACGAGACCTCGTCGCTCGGCGCCTTGCAGCCACAGCACGATCTGCGCGCCGTCGACCGGTTCATTCGAACATTCCGTAACGTAGGAGACGATTCGAGCCAATGCCACCGGAGCACCCTTCGTTTCGTTGGCGAGGATCGCCCGGAGGACGGTGTCCAGCCGCTCTGGGGCCGGGGTGGAGACCGCGACGAGTGGGGGAACGTCGTAAAGTTCTCCCGTCCGAATCACGGACCGCTCCCACGCTCGGGCATCGAGCTCGGGCGGAGGGGGGAGCTCCACTTCCTGAAAGTCGGTCGCGAGACTGCCGCGATCGAGGAGGCCACGTCCCGGAGGGAGGTGAGGGAGCAAGGACACCGCGGTGTCGGCCGTTAGACCCACCCAGGCGCCGGCGGAAGCCGCCGCGATCGGGGCGAGATTCAGGAGGAGATGGGAACGCACGGCGCCGGCGGCCGCCGCTCGAACCTCGGGCGCAAGTCGTTCGGGGTACTGAGTGGCCAGGTGGGCGGCGACGCCAAATTTCCGTCCTTCCGCGAGGATTTCGGTGAGGAGGCGGGGCGCGATCGATTGCGCCTCATCAATTACGAGCAGCAACGGACGGATCCCGGAGCCGAGACGACGCGGGTCGGCGCGACTGAGATAGATCCGACTCAACAGGAGCGTCGCGACCAGCGCGCTCGCCTCCGCGCCCATCGCGCCAAACGGAATTCGAAAGACGATCACCGACCCCTCCTGGAGGAGGGAATCGAGTGGCAGGGCGCGTTCGCCCGGAGCAAGTAGCGCGAGCAGGGCGGGCGACATCGATATTTTTGCCACTCGGGCGGCGGCCGACCAGAGAAACTCCGGATTCCGTCGCTCGAGGGCCGGAAGCTCTCCGAGGAACCGTGCCAGTTCGGCATTGCGCGTGCTGAGCTGCGCGGACTCTCGCCGTCGGGGATCGGTCAGTAAGCCCAGCAGATCCTTCAGATCGCCTCCTTCATCGACAACGATCCGCACAAACGAATCGAAGATTCGTTCCAATCGGAATCCCCAGTACAGCTCTGATCCATCCGGGGTCAGTCGTTTGAGCGCGGAAACAAGGTGGGCGCCCACACGAATCGACTGCTCGGGATCTCCGGGCTCCAAGATCGAGATCCCGGGTACTCGATTCGTCGTTACGTCAACGGCCGCGATCCGTTCTCGAAACTGGGGAGGCACGGCGTTAGAGATCGCGAGGGCAAGATCTCCATGCACGTCGATCACGACGACGGATCGACCGTTCGCCACAGCCTCCGCGCTCATCCGGGCGAGCGTGGAGGTCTTTCCGGATCCAGAGGTTCCAAAGACCACGAGATGCTCTTGGATGGCCCGTTCCATTCTCCATGGGTCGGGAATCCCGTAGGTTGCAGTGGCCGCGACTCGGGGAGTCGGTAAGTCCACCCCCGCCGCCCAGCCGACGCGGGCTAAGCGGCCCCGATCCCACTCCCGTTCCGTGCGTCGGCGGGATTGGAGCCACTCGGGTCGGACCGGGCGGTGAACCCGATCTGACCATTCCCGGGCGAGGGTGAGTCCGACCGATCGAACGATCGAGGGACGTTCGGGGTATTCGGTCGGTAAGGCGACTTCCCAACGTCGAGCGACCCAGATCGTACCGGCTCGGGATATCCAGAAGGTCTGAATCGCCGTTCGACCAGCGCCGGGGGCCGGCGATTTTTCTGTTGCCGGCCAATCAGAGTGCGCTGTTTCCTTGCCGCCTCCCCCCCCAGGCTTTAACCGTCGCGCGTCACTCTCTCCGATCGTCTCAACGGGCGCCAACAGCCCAATCGCTCGCGACCAGTGAGGGTCTCGTGGAGGTAGAGTGGAGGCTGAGCGTCGTGGAAACGAGGGGACCGGCGAACCTGCGGTATTGTGGGCGGAGCGAACCAGCGCATCATCCGTCACATAGAAGTCGACGGTCGGGTGACCCAGAACCTGTTCGAACAAGATCCCCTCCCCCGCACGCGTCGCGACCAGCGCGCTCGCTAACGCGATGACGAAACGACGGAGGGCTGACGATCCCCCGAGCAGCTGGATCGGACCAATCGCTTTAGGATTGAACTTCATCGGAGGTCGCACGTGGAACAAGCGCCTCGAGTTCGGCGCGCAGCTTGAGAAGCCGATTCACCCGAGCAAATTCGAGGAGGACGCCGGTTCCCACGACGCGACACCTCACGTTATTCTCCTCCCATAGGCGGATCGTCCAGAGCAAGCGTCCATCAGGGAATCGATACAACGTCGCGCGGGGTCGGTACGGGCCGGCAAGCGGGATGCGCACCGATCCGAGACGGTGAGCGCGCCGGGATCGAGTGGCCGATAAGGGAACCGCGGTACGTTCAGCGAGAATCGGTTGTCGGGGACGTAATCCTTCGATCGATTTTTCTTGCATGTAAAACTCCCCCCCTCTGACGTCGAATCCCCGCTCGAGAGGGGGTCAGGCGAAGGCGATTCGGCTCACGGCAATCGATGACTCGCGCCCGCGACCCGTCCGTCGCGGGAATCCAGTGCCGTATTTCCGACCGGTTCGGTCGGGAAGAATCGATCGAGTTCGGTTGAAGACTCCGGATACGCCGGGTGCCCGCGGGACGGCGAGCGCCGATGCTCAACCCGGAGACGCCGATCCAGGGTCCCTACCCTGAAGGGTCACGACGCTTCGGTCGAAATTCGATCCTGTCGGCGGCTCGCGAGCCAGGTACCGTTCGGTAGCTGGATCCGGGGCGGCCGCAGGGTCTGGGTTCTCAACAGTCCTTGGGCGGTGGAGGTGCCGAAGATCGATCGTCGGAGTGCCGGCGAGGAGGATCGGGCACCAGGGATCGCTTTCAGACCGTTCACGGTATTCGCCGTGACCCAGGGATATCGTGGGGGCATCCATTTCCCACCGGCCGAACGATGAACGTTGAGCAACGACCGGAGTAGATTAAAAAAAATCCAAGGAAGGTTTGGAAGACCCTCGCACGCCCAGGACGCGGTGCCGTCCTGCATTGGCGATGTGAAGGGTCTTCCGGGGGTGGTTGCAATTCCACGAGGGAACGCGCCGTATTTGAACCGCCGAGCGGGGCGTAAGGAAACGCCTCTCTCGGGGAGCCGTTTCACTTACCGACTCGGTCGCCCTTCGGGCTCGGCGATGACGACCCGCGGAAGTTCTCCCTGGATCGCCGGCGTTCGGGACGCCGGAGTCGGCGCGCGCGCGCGGCCCGCGATGAGCCACCGTTCGCCCCACGCCCGCAGTTCGCGGGCCGCCGGTGCAAGGCCCAATCCCATTTCCGTCAGAGAGTACACGACGGAGAACGGACGCGTGCTCACGACCGTCCGTTGTACGACGCCCTGTCCCTCGAGGAACTTGAGGGTCGCGCTGAGCGTCTTCGCGTTCAGCTTGGGATTCGATTTGAGGAGCTCACTGAATCGTTGAGGACCCTCGAGCAGCGTGTGGATGATGGCCAGTCTCCACTCGGTTCCGATCACTCCCACCGCCGCGAGAACCGGGCACAGAGACCGACCGTGGGTCTCGCAAGTGTCGTCGGGGGAGGCGGAGCGCGGGCTGGGACGACGGGATCGATCGTTCTGCATGTCGCGACCTCAGTTCCGCGAGGGATTCGACGAGATTTATAGTTACCGCACTCCATCTACTAACTTTACTCTATTGGCTACGGTCGGTTACGGTCGAACCGTGGTTTCACCTCGACCGGCGAATGGATTCACATTCCCCCAGCCACGATTACGTTTTGTCCCCGTGGCCGCTTCCGCCCAGGGTGCCGTTGCGGAAGACCGAGCTCGAGCTCACCGTCGAACGCGAACTTCCCCGAGATCCGGCCGAACCTCCCAAGGTTGCTCGCCTGGCGGCGCGCTACGCGATTTCCCCCGAGGGCGCTGAGCCTATGGATGCGGAGCTCGCCGAAGCGTACGCGGGACTCCTCGGTCAACTCGACCGGGTCGTCGCTCGTTTGCCTTCCTCGCATCCGCGACGCGAACGAGAGCTGACGGAGCTGATCGAGACCTACCGACCGCGTCAGTCCGAGTTGATCCAGCTCCTTCGGGAGGATGGCGAACTAACGACCCTTGAATACGAGTTGCTCCGTGAGTACCTTTCTTCGACTCCAGGTACGGAACGTAGGGCCGCTCCGTCGCCCACCGGGTCTCCGATCGCGGCGCTCCCGTTGGCGAATGACCGAACCCCGACCACGCCCCGGTCCGTGCCGGACCTTCTTTCCCAATACCAGATCAGCTCACTCAAGCAAGCGGGGGCGGTGCGAGCCCGTCGTCAGATCTCGTATGACGAGTATATGGCGCTTAAACGTCACTTTACGGCCCCCGAAGCCCATGACGCCCCCGCGGCGTCCCCTTAGAATTTCATCTCGCGAACGACGGGGAACGCCACGGGACCGATCGCGCCTACCGCAATCAGAGCGACCACCACGGTGTGCCCAAGCGGGACGGGACCCAAGATCGCCACCAAGGCACCGATCACGACGGCGCCGACGGCTCGCGAGCCTCCGCGAAGCGTGTACGTATTGGTCAGGGTTCTTCCTAAGAGGCGGGCGGGCGTCGTCGCCTGAATGTAGACGACCAGCGTGACGTAGAATCCCACTTCCACGACGCCGACCGCGAACCACGCGACGAAACTCCCTGCCAAGTTCGGGACAACGGTGAGGGCGGCGAGCAGGGTCGCGCCTTCGGCGAGCGCGATGGCACTCATTGTCCAACCCAAGTGACGACGTGGATTGAATTGACCGAGCAGGAGACCACCCACGATCCCGCCGACCGCGAACGCCGTGAATAACGCTCCGTAGGTTCCCGCTGGGTTCGCGAATCGAGTCGACGCGAGGATCGTGAGGAGGATCGTGGGGGTGGCCGAAAAGAAACCTTCGAGCGAGGAGTAGAACGAAAGCTGAACGAGCGGTCGTGCGACGCCCCCAACGAAATAGTGCCATCCTTCCCGAAACTCGCCGACGAACGAACCGCTCGTCGGGATCGAATGGGGTGCCGTCACCGCGATCGAGAGGGCGGCGGCGACCAGGTTCAGTCCGGCATACAAGAACGCGGCGCCGGACGGGCCGACCACGAGGATCAATCCCGCGCCGGCCGCGTAGCCGGCGATCTGATTCCCGCCCGATACCGCGCTCGTGAGCCCATTCGCTCGAAAGAGCGCTCCCTCGGGAACGATCGCTGGAGGGATTGCATTGGACGCCGTCCACGTGAAGTCCCAGACAAACGAGATCCCGACGACGAGGACCAACAGAATCGGAACGGTCAACGTTCCCGTCGCTTGGAAGAGGCCGAGAAGGAAGGCGAACCCGGCCTGGAGTGGATAGCCGATCAGAAGAATCGTGCGGAGGTCCTTCACGCGATCGACGAAGGGACCGACGAGGAAGGAGAGCGAGTAGAGACCGAACTCGACGCCGATAACGAGTCCGACGACCAAGACGCTTTTCGACAGCTCGAGGGCGAGCCAAGGGATCGCGATGGCGTAGACGGCGTACCCCGCATCCCCCGTGGCTTGCGAAAGGAAGTAGTACAGAAATTTTCGGTTTCGCAGGATCTGGTGATAGCTGGGAGCGGCCGGGTCCACGCTCCGAGGGAGCCGAGCGGCGTTAAGGACGTGACGACCGCGCCGCGGGTTGCGGGAGTGCCGCGACGACGAGGTAGCCGACATCGGTGATTCCCGGCTCCATGCGAAGCGCCCGGGCGCGACCGGGGGCGACGGGAAGGTCTTCGCGGGTCGAAGCTCCGACGACCGCTCCCGGCGGAAAAGAAGGATCGCCGATCCCTCCGGCGGTTCGCATGAGTCCGACGCTCAATTCTCGACGGCGGATCTCCGACTGGGCTCGACTGAGGAAGCGGCCGAGCGCGGGCCCCTCGTCCCCTCCCTCGAGGCTCTCGAGCGTGGTCGAGGCGAGCACCGCGATGCCCTTGAAGTGCGCCTCGGGATCCAAACGTTCGCGCTGAAACACTTCCTCGACCCTTCGAAGAAATTGGTCCGCCGCCGATTCCGGGGGCCCGTGCAGGGCGAGCATCCCTAACCGCGTTGCCCACTTTCGGTCAAAGAGGGAATCCCCGGCACCACCGAGCGCATCGGGCGGGCTCGAGACCAAAATGGGACGTCGAACATTTCGGGGGGAACCGGCAGAAAGCGAAGCGTCCGGTGAAAGGGCATTGGCCAGATCCGAAGGCAGGCGGGCGGGCAGGGCGAGCCGCTCGAGAACGGCCCGTCCTTCCACCCGCTCGTCGTTCGAGATCGGATATACCGGCCCTCCCCCGAGCAGCGCGGGCCCGTCCCCTCGATCAATCACGAAGGTGACGATCTCTGCTCGAGAGGAGATTTCGGCCAACCTTCCTCCGACGCCCCCGGCACCGAGCAATCGAACGAGCAGGGCCAATTCGCGTCCGGAGGCTTCACGCTCGGAGACGGAGACGAGAAAATCCTTCCACGCGCCCGCCCCCAAGGAGGGAGGGGGAACGGTAAGTCCGAGGAGAGCACCGGGGGAGAGTAGGAGGAGAAAGAGATCCTCTTCCGTGAGCTCTGACGCCATCTCCTGGGCGGCTCGAACAACATCTTCCGCCTTGGAACGATCCGGCCATCCCGGCGAAAGTTCTATGGAACGAAACGGCAGCTCAGCTCCAGGTTCGACGGGCCCGACGATCAGTCCTTGCGTAAGCCGGTCGCGGAACGTATGCAGCGCCGCGAGGGCCTGCGAGTTCGCGGCGTTCCCGAGGGCCAGAAAGGAGACTTGGCGGTAGCGCCCGATCGGCACGAACCGGTTTCCGATCCGCAACGTATCTCCTTCGACCCGCAGGGTCGAACGCGTCGCGCGATATGCATCGGCGCCCGTCACCGCGCCTCGGAAGGCGGACGATTGGATGGGATCCGGACCTTTGGGTTCCGGGAGATTCGCGGGGAACGGATCCCAAGGAAATTGACCGATGAGGCTCATCGCCGTGGAAGCGAGTCCCAAGGACAAGACACTTTCCCGGGGGATTGGTTCACCCGAGCAACAATCGTTCTGGCGTCGACGGCCGGTTCGGGTCCAGGAAGCGCGACGGGTGAAAGAGGGTCGGATCCAGGTCCGTCGCCTCGCCCAGCACCGCTTGCGCCACGCGGCGGCTGGCCGCGGGCGCCAGCATGAACCCATGACCTCCGAACCCGTCGGCATGCACGAATCCCGGAAGTCGTGGGTCTTCGCCGATGACCGGAAAGCCGTCGGGAAGGTCGTCGTAAAATCCGGACCAGGCCCGTAGGATCCCCACGGAACTGAGCGCCGGGAACAGATGAACGAGGGCGGCGGACATCCGGCGAAGGAATTCGGGGGAGCTCGGCATCCCGGAGTGCGTCCCCGGTCGATGCTGCATGGAGAGTCCCCCCACCAGCTCGCCGCGCATCGTTTGGCTCACGTAGAGACCATCCCCCAGCCGGGCTACGAGCGGGTCGAGGAACGGCTTGAGCGGCTCCGTCGCGAGAATTTCGTGGCGGGTTGCGACGTTCGGCACCTCCAGTCCCGCGAGCCGCGAAACGTCGCCGGACCAGCCTCCCGCCGCGTTGACGACCGAATCACTCAGCAGGGTTCCGCTCCGAGTGACGACGCCGCAGACCCGCCCGTTCGTTTGGGCCACCCCGGTTACCTCCTCACCGAACGCCACCTCGACTCCGAGCGTCCGATTGGCTTCATAGAGGGCCCAGATCGCCGGGAATGGGTACAGTGTTCCATCGCTCGACAAGTAGGAAGCGCCGAGAAGGCCCTGGACGCTGATTCCGGGGAATCGGTCGGCGACCTGCGCCGGTCCCATTAACGTGGAGCGAAGTCCTTCGCTCCGCACCACCTCATGCACCCGCGTGAGCGATTCCATCTCCGGCCGAGTCGAAGCCAGAAACAGATACCCCCCCTGGCGGAACCAAATATTGTAACCGAACTCGCGGCCGAACCTTCGGTAAAGGTCCACCGATTCTCGGGCGAGTCGTACGGTCGCGCGGGTTTCCCATTGCTGTCGAACCCCGCCTCCATTGCGGCCGGAGGCACCGCTAGAGAGAAACCCACGGTCCACGACGAGGATCGGTCCGGCCCCGGCGCGCGCCAGGTGGAGCGCGGTGAACAATCCGATGACTCCAGCGCCTACGATGACGGTGCGATAGCGGGTTCGCAGCGGGGCGCTCATCCCGCGTCCTCCGAAGGTGGCGGGAGCGCCGCCAAGGCGCCCAGGCACGTGGGAATGACCGGCGGGCGCTGGGTAATGTAGCCGACCGCATCGGGAGTGCGGCCCTCGAGGATTGCGAGGATCAACAAGGCATCCGGAAGGCAGTACCGCCCTTGGCAGAGTCCGGTCCCCAAGCTCGTGTAACGTTTGATGACCTCGATCCCGCGATAGCCTCGATGGACTGCGTCCTCCACCTCATCGATGAGCACATCCTCGCAGGGACAGGCGATCCACTTCCCGGTTCGACGTTGTTTGAGGAGTTCTCGATAGTATCCCAACAGTTCCGTCGGCCGATCACTGCTCGGGGTCGCGGAGGGGAGCGAGTCGGGCACGTGTTGACGAATTGCCTGCGCGATCCGATTCGTGTCCTCCGTCGACGTGATTTCCGAGAAGCCCCCGGCGAATCCGGCGGCAAAGAGACCGTCCACCGTCGTCGCTCCCGGCGCCGTCATCGCCGGAAAGTAGGCCGCGGCCCCCGGATGCCAGTCCATGCGTGCGCCGGATTGGAAAAAGAGCTGCGCGTTCGGAACTCTTCGATGCGCGAGGATCACCTCGTCACAGGGGAGGGCAAAGGCGATACCGGTGCCCGGGATTTTAACGACAAGCGTCGAATCCGGCGTCGTCCAGTGGTGCCGAGCACCATCGTCCTGGGAAAGAGCGGGATTCCGCGATCCGATCCTGCCCGGACCACGTCCGGTTCGATCTCTCCCGGGGCGACGACCGCGGAAATCTGATCGCCGTACCGCTCGAGCATCTGAGCGGCTCTCCGGCCGCCGCCCACGAGCACCGCGCGACGGAAGGGAGCGCTCTGTGGATCGGGATGGAGGTTCGAGACGCCATCCGCCGTGACAACGCCCGGACGATCGTTTCCCTCGAATAGAAGATTGGCGTCGTATCCTCCCACGGCGACCACGACCCGCGTGGCTTCGATGCGTATCGCCTTTCGATCGCGGTCGATCGCGACCATCGTGAACGGGCGGGACCGCTCGCGCCGGGGAGGAGGAAGGAAGACCACGGTAGTACTCGGCAGGGTGGTCACGGAGTCCGGGGGGTTCGGAATCGAACCTCGGTTGATCAGATACCGAAGGCCCGGCTCGCCTTCCAAAGCCCGAGCGAGGTCTCGCCCCGCTGCTCCGGCCCCGACAATCGCGAGGTCGCATTCCACGACCGAACCCGGAGGGAATGCGTCGGCAGTCGCGGGAGTGGGAAATCTCCCATAACCGGCGAGGCGTCGGACGACGCGCTGGTAGAGTGGGGTAGCCCAGGTGGGTCTTCGAAATCCTCGGAGCGCGTCGATTCCTTTCGGGAAAACGAAATCGAGCAGTCCGAGCAGATCGTAGGAGGGATTCGGCCAGCCGCCTTCCATCTCGATTCGATCCCCGGGCGCCGGCACGTACTGACACGATCGCACGCTCGGAACCCCATTGACCCGAACCAGACAGTTGGTGCAGTGACCGATTCCACAGAAGGGGGCGCGCGGGCGGTGATAGCGGATCGATCGTTGAAAAAAGGTAATTCCCCGACGTCCCCAGGTCTGGGCGAGCGTTTCGTCCGGGAGCGTCGGAACCGGATGCGGTGGTAATCCTGGAGTCGGTCGTGCCGGGTCCATCGGAGAGCGTGGGAGCACCCTCCGAGGTTCTATTTGAGAGCGTGGCCCCCGGCGAGCAACCCCCCGCAGAGTGCGAGGAGTCGCTGGCGATTCGAAGACCCCTTCGAGGGTCGCGTACGAGGTCTCTTGACCGAACCTATATAGAGTCGCGAGAAGTCCGAGCTTCTCAAACCATGCGCAGCACCGGAGGATTTCACGGGCGACGGATTCAAAAGACGGGAGGATCGACCTACATCATTTCCTTGCCCAAGAATTGGGTCGTCAGCCGAGGACTGCATCCCGGCGACGTGTTGTTATTCACTCCGCGATCGGACGGATCCCTCACGATCTATGCGGACGAGGGAACGCAAGCCGACGGCGTGCGACGGACGATCAGCGTCTCCAACGAAATGGAAGCAGAGCATCTCTTCCGGTTACTCGTGGCCGAGTACATCGCCGGCGCCCCCTTGCTCGAGATTCGGACGAACGGGCGCATGAATGCGAAGACGCGCGACGTCGTGCGCAGCTTTGCCCAGCGAATGATCGGTCCGGAAATCCTCGAAGAGACTGCCGATGCGGTCGTTCTCCAAGATGTCGTCGGGACCAATCCCCTCCCGATTCCCTCGGTGATCCGTCGCATGCATCAGATGGTTCGGGCCATGCATTCCGACGCGATGACGGCCTTCCGAGATCAGGATCCCTCGATCGCACGCGATGTCGTAGAGCGGGATTGGGAGGTGGATCGGCTCCACTGGTTCATCGAGAAACAGGTCACCACCGCGCTCCGCGACGCCCGGATGCTGACCTCGCTATCGCTCACGCTCCCGGAATGTTCGACCTACTTGCTCGCCTCGCGCGTGCTCGAGCGGATCGCCGACCACGCGGTACGGATTGCCGAAACCGTTCCCATGCTGGAAAAGGAAACCGTACCGGAAGCGGTCGTCGGGGAGCTCACTCGACTCGCGGCGTCGGCCGCCGACGCCCTGGCCTCGGCGCTCGATAGCCTGGAGAACCGGGACGTCGAGGTCGCGAATCGGGTGATCGATGACGCGCATAAGCTGACACGCGAACGAGACAAGATTCTCCGAGAGCTCGTGACGAAGAAAGGACGGCTGGCCGTCGGACTCGCCTACGTGCTCGAGAGCCTCGAACGCAGTGCGTTTTACGCGAGCGACCTCGCCGAGATTGCCATCAATCATGCGGTGGAAAGCCCGACGCCGACCACCGAAACGCCCGCTCCGGCCCGAAAGGTCGCGGAAGTTGCCCGCGCCTAAGTAATTCGGTAATCGGCGCCCACCACCCGCGAAACCGGCCTAGGAATATAGCCGCTATAGACGCGCCGCGATTCGCGGAGATGGGTCGAGAAGGGATTCAAAACGTCACCGACTGGCCATGATAGACCGCCCAGAGAAGCGCTTCGACCTCTCCGGGAGTCGGAACGCGAGGGTTGGCGACCGTGGTCGGAGCTCGAGTCGTTCGCTCCACGATCTCGGGAAGCGCCGAGCGAATCTGCGATTCCGAGATGCCGGCCGCCGCCAGACTCTTCGGAAAGCGAAGCTGATCCGCCAGCGCCCGTAGACGGTCGGCGAGGGTCGCGCGGTTGTTGGTCGGAGTCGTCCCCGGAGGGTCGGTCAACGACGCGTATCGCTCGCGCGCTCCGGGATAGTTGAATTCGGTCACCGCCGGGAGGAGGATTCCCAGCAATCTTCCGTAGGAGAGACCGGTCGGTCCGACCAGCGCTCGAGCGAGCGAGTGCCCGACGCCCAACTGAGCGTTCGAGGCGGCCAGGCCGGCGGAGGTGGCTGCGTAGTGGAGCGGGGCGCGAGTGTCGAGATCGTCGAGCTGCCGCACAATCTTCGGCAGCGAAGCGAAGACGACGTGCACTGCATCTCGCGCATGCGCGTCCGAGAACGGATTGTTCCAGGCCGAGGCTAATGCTTCGAGCGCCTGACCCATGACCTCCCACGCCGAGTCGATCGTCTCGGGGAGGGGAAGGGAAACCGGAAAGCCCGGATCGAGGAGGGCCCAATCGGGAACGAGTTCCCGCGAGGCGAGCTCGATTGGGGTCCCGTCGTCGCCCCACAAATGAGCCACCCAAGAGGCCTCACTCCCACTCCCGCTCGTTGTCGGGATGGCCACAAATCGAGCCTTTCGTCGCAAGGTGAGTTCGATCAAGGGATTCACCGAGGCCAATGCCATCTCCGGCTGCTCGTACAGTACCCAGAGGGCTTTGCCGGTGTCGATCGTGCTGCCCCCTCCCAACGCTACGATCCACTCCGGCCCGAAGCGACGTAGCTCCTCGGCCGCGTGCGCGATGGAGCCGAGGGTGGGAGGGACGGTAAAATCGCGAAACACCTCGACGGTCGTATCGGTCTTCGCTAACTCCTCCGCAACCCGACGATGCCGCTCCATTCGACCGAGTCGCGGATCGATCACGAGAAAGGCCCGTCGAGCCCCCAATGCACTCAGCTGCTCGATGGCGCCCGGTCCCCAAACTATCCGGGGAGGCGTGAAGAATCCCATCACGGGTTTCTCCCTCTGGATTACCCGTTGCGTCGAGTCATGGAGCGGGTCCCTCGCGGCACCGAGGACAAGCTCCCGTGAGCGTGTAGGTAACCCCATCCACCAACCAGCCTTCCGGGCGGCGTTCTGCGACTTCGGTCAGCATCCAGAGGTCCGTTTGCTGGAGTGGCAGCCCGGCGATACGTCCGCACACGCGGCAGACGACATGGGCATGAGGATCCTCGCGTAGGTCGATCGGTTCGGAAGCCAATCGGCTGGGGACCAAGTGGGCAGTTTCGTTCCGAGGGCTGATGAGCGGGCGCGGAGGAGTCGAACGACGAGGGACGGAACGAGCTTTACGTCCGGGGCGGGGCATGGTAGTCGAGCAGCGACCCCGCCCGGCTATTTGAACGACCCCACTCCCGAGGGATTTTCCTATCCCAAAATGTCGGCCTCCCTCGAATTCGGCTCGAACGAGCGGGGACCGACAGTAAGTGGGGAGTTCTACGAAGCCGGCGAGGGCGGGCAGCGTTTCCGAGTCCAGGTTTCGGACCGTCGGTCACGTCGGGATCGGTACGCTTCGCCAAAGAATCTGGGCGGGGTCGCTAACCGCTTCGTTAGCTGGATTCGCCGATCGTGACGACGCTCTCGAGATTCCCCGCCTGGCTACCGTATTTACCGGAAACTCCGCTCCGCGAGTCCCAAGATATGAGCCGGGGTGCATATTCCAGACTCGGAATGGTGGCTCACGAGCTCCGGCTTCGGGTGAACGGCCGTAACTACACCCTACCCCACGAGCCCCATCGCAACCTGCTCGACGTACTACGCCACGAATTAGGCCTGACGGGAACGAAGTACGGCTGCGGCGAGGGTCAATGTGGGTCCTGTACCGTCCTACTGGACGGAAATGCCGTCCGTTCCTGCCAGCTCACGATTCAAGAGATTGGAGACCGGGAGGTTACTACCATCGAAGGGCTCGCGAGCGAGGGAGTTCTGACCCCCCTCCAACGGTCGTTCGCCGAACTGGGTGCGTTTCAGTGTGGGTTTTGCATTCCCGGCATGATCATGAGCGCGACAGCGCTCCTGAGAAACCATCCCGCTCCGTCGGAAAGTGAAATTCGTTCCGCGCTGGAAGGGAATGTGTGCCGCTGCTGTGGCTATACCCGCATCCTAAGAGCGGTCGAGCGCGCGACGGGATCAACGCACGAGATTCCTGAGGGGGTATGAAGGAACTCCGTCGGCCGAAGCGACCCTGGGACCGGACACCCGCGGCCGAACGGGAATATTTCGACATTCTCGGACCCGGTCTCGTCGTCGTGTTACCTCCTCGAACTCCGGGAAAGTCCGATTCCTCCGAGTGGCGACCTCCCACCGGTGGCGCCTGGATCCATGTGAGCACCAGCGGAAGGGTCCAAGGATTTTCCGGTAAGGCTGAGGTAGGTCAGGGCACTCGAACGGCGCTTACGCTCGTGATCGCCGAGGAGCTCCGAGTACCGGTCGAACAGGTCGATGTGCAGATGGGCGATACCGATCTGTGCCCTTGGGACATGGGAACCTTCGGTAGCCGTTCGATGCCCGACGCCGCGCCGGCGCTCGGAATCACCGCGGCGGGCGCGCGCGAAGTCCTGACCACCCTCGCCGCGACGCGCTCGGGGTTAGCCCGAAGCGACCTCGAAGCCAGGGACGGAGCGGTGCAGTTGCGGGGTCAATCTCAAAGGATCCCTTACGGAGAGCTCGTCGCGGACCAGAATCGAGTAGAGACCGTGGATCTCGCGACCCCTCCGACCTCGCCTTCACTGTGGCAACGAGCCGGGAGTCCCACCATCGGACTCTCGGCGTCGGAAGTCGTCACCGGCGCGAGGAGGTACGTTTCCGACCTACGACGGCCGGGCATGCTCTACGGCATCGTGCTCCACCCGCCGACGTACGGCGCGCGCTTGGTCGAGGCCGATCTCGAGGCGGCCCGAAAGCGACCGGGGGTCCACGTCGTCCGAGACGGTGATTTTGTGAGCGTAGTTGCACCGAGCCCGGCCGAAGCCGCGTTCGCCCTGGCATCGATTCAACCCATATGGCGATCGAACGAGAGCCCGGGAGAACCGGAAATCGAAGAGTATCTACGGACCCACCCGGACGAAGGCGACGCTTGGGACCGGGACGAAAGTACCGTCGGCGATGTCCAAGCGGCCCTCGCTCGGGCACCGGCCGTTCTGGAGGCGACCTATCGAACCGCCTATATTGCCCACGTCCCGCTCGAAACCCATTGCGCGGTCGCCGAATGGGAAGGGTCCCGGGTCACGGCGTGGGTCGGGACTCAAACCCCGTTCCGGGTGCGGGACGAGGTAGCGGCAGCCTTGGCCGTCTCGACGGACGACGTACGAGTAGTGGTTCCGCCGACCGGATCCGGTTTCGGCGGCAAGCACGGCGGCGTGATCGCGGTAGCGGCCGCTCGACTCGCTCGGGCCGTCGGACAACCGGTTCGGGTGGCGTTCACGCGGGAGGAGGAGTTTCGATTTGGCTACT
Organism: uncultured Thermoplasmata archaeon; assembly: GCA_963749195.1. Lineage (GTDB taxonomy): Archaea > Thermoplasmatota > Thermoplasmata > Lutacidiplasmatales > UBA184 > Lutacidiplasma. Next base: position 214,090 of record CAVVLX010000007.1, on the reverse strand, counting down.
TCCGACCGATGGCGGTCATCGACGTACGCGCGGGGGCGGAGCAGGACGGTCGGTTAACAGCTTGGGTCTTTCACAACGTCAACGCGGGATCGGCGGCCCTCTTCGCTCCGTATCGGATCCCGAACCAGAAGGTCGATAACCAACTCTCCCGCTCCCCGCTTCCCCAAGGATCCTACCGATCGCTGGCAGCGGCCACGAACAATTTTGCTCGGGAGTCGGCGATCGACGAACTCGCCGTTCAGCTCGGCGCCGATCCCCTCGCAATCCGAGAGATGAATCTCCAGGACGATCGTTTAGGCACCGTCCTCCGGCGCGCGGCCGATCGGGCGGGATGGTCGACGCGGAAGCGAAATCCGGGCAAGGGGTTCGGCCTGGCCGTCGGGTTGGAAAAGGGCAGCCGCGTGGCGACCATCGCGGAAGTGACCGTGGGCGCCCAGCGGAAGCTGCAGGTCGAGCGCTTGGTGACGGCCTTCGAAGCGGGCGCAATCGTCAACCCAGACAATCTGCGTAGTCAGGTCGAAGGGGCCATGGTAATGGCCCTGGGAGGTGCGCTGTTCGAGGTCGTGCACTTCGAGGCGGGCTCCGTACTCAACCCCCGTCTTTCGCAGTATCGAGTTCCGCGGTTTTCGGACGTGCCCAAAATCGACGTGGAACTGGTCGATCGTCGGGATCTCACCCCCATGGGTGCGGGCGAAACACCGATGATTGCCGTCGCTCCGGCTCTCGCGAGCGCGATCTTTGACGCTACTGGTTGTCGTCTACGGGACCTCCCCCTGATTCCGAACGGAACCGTGCCTCAGCCCCGTGGACCGTGACGAACGGATCGGTCGGCTTGCTTGCCGCCGACGACCTGGAAAGAGCGCCCACGTAAATCCGGATCCAGTCGCATTTGCTAACCATAAGTAGCAGCGAATCGCCATAGGAGCACTCTTGGCGCAGACTTTCTCACAACCATCGTCGATCGCGTCACCGAACGCTCCCCGCTCTGCACGGCTGAACTCGCTCGATGTGCTCCTTCTAGGCACCCTGGGAATCCTTTGGGGCTCGGCCTATATTTTCATCCGGGAAGGGATTGTTTTCGGCGCCTCGCCCTTGGCATTCGCTGCCGTCCGCTACGGGCTGTCCGCTGCAGCGTTCGCCGCGTTGGCCGCCGGACGTCGCGAACCGGTTCCTGTTCGTGGGGCAGTTTTAGTATCGGCGGCCGTCGGCGGAACCCTGATCATCGGCGCCTATGGGGGGCTCCTCTATTGGGGAGAACAGTACACCACCGGCGGTTACGCGGCGATCCTCGCCTCGACGGCGCCGATTCTTACCGTGGTCTTTGCCTACTCGCTGTTGCCCGCCGAGCGGTTGAACGCGCGCTCGCTGCTCGGTGTCGTGATTGGGTTCGTCGGAGTGGTCGTCCTGGTCGTTCCGGAAATCATCGGTAGTCCGGTGGGAACGTGGCCGGGCCCACTCTTTCTTTTCCTGGCGTTCGTCAGTGCGGCCATTGGCACTGTCGCTCTGCGTCGAATCGGTCGCGGACCACAAGGGCTCTGGCAGATCGGAGTGCAGTTCGCCGTCGCGGGGGCTCTGCTCGGAATCGTCGCCCTGGCGCTTCCGGTCCCCGAGGCACTTCCGCTCAGCGTCGGGGTCTGGGCGGCGCTCGCCGCGCTCGTCGTGTTCTCCTCGGTGATGGGATACTTTGTCTATTTTCAACTTCACCATCGCGTGGGACCGGTCCAGGCGAACATCGTCGCCTACCTCGTACCCCTGGTGGGCGTCGCCATCGGATCCGGATTCTTTGCGGAACCGATCACGCTCTCCGAGGTGGCCGGATTCTTGATCGTGATCGGTGGAGTAACGTTGGTGATTCGGGGATCCACCCAGCGTACGCCGGTCCAACCCGACAGAGGGCGGTGAAATGCTCCCCGCCGCTGATCAGCGCGGCGGCAGCGTATCCGGCAGGGCTTTGGTCGGGGCCGGATCGATCGACTTCCGGTTCGGACTCGGAAAGGCCATGAGAAGCCGCGCGTTCGCGGCAGCGTGCCGTCGCCCGTACACTGGCACTGCATTGCCCACGGCCGGGTACAGGGCGTGAATTACCGCGCGCGGGTCGCGGAGGCGGCGGCCCGACATGGCGTGGTCGGGGCCGTGATGAACCGGCCCGACGGAACGGTCTTCATCGACGTCCAAGGCGCTCTCGGGCTCGTGGAGGCTTTCCTACGGGACGTGAGCGGTCCTCGAGGAGCGAGTGACGCGCAGGTCGTCCGGCGCATGGCGGAGGTCGCGGTGTCTCCCGATCTCTCGGTCTTCCGAATCCTCCGCGATGGAGGCGATCCCGGAATGCAGATCGCCCACTAGGTCCGGGGGACGCTCACCGCAACGTTTGCTCCGTTGACGATTAACGCTCCGATCGCCGGAGACGCGGCATAGCCTATGACGATCCCAACGACATACGGGTACGTCGCATTAGACTCGTAGAACGTCGCTGTACTCGTGGTCGACGTCTGCGCGTATCCGTTGATCGTCTCGCTCCACGGCGTGCCCGCGGGGAGGCCGGGTTCCGTGAAGATGATCGAGAGCCACGCGAACGCCAAGAGCGGCACGTAGTCGCTGCCGTTGGTGCTCCCTCCGCTGCAGCAACTTATCGATAAATTCCTCTCCACCTCCGAGATACCTCGAACGGAGCCGGAGAAGGCCAAGTCGAGGTCTTACGTCGCCATGCAACAAACTTCTAAGACTGCGGGGTCCGCCACGTGTGCAGGGCGGACCTACGTCGACGGGTCCGCCGATACGGCCGGTGCGGGCTCCTCTGCATGCGGTGTCGGCTTACCAGCGGCCCGCGACGGTGTTTCCAAGCGGCGTCCGTCGGCCTGGAACCGAAAGTTCCGGAGGGTCAACGAGAGAAGGGCGCCGACAACGCCAATCCCGGCGACCAGGCCGAAGACCGCCTGATAGCCCGCCACATGGTAATTCTGGAAGGTGAATCCCGGGAACCCCTCAGAGAACGCATAGCTCGCAAGGATCGAGGTGACGAGCACCGGCCCTACCGCCGAACCGAGGTTCCGGAACGTTTGATTCATACCGGTCTGGACCCCCATCGTCTTCGGGTCGACCGAGAGGACGATAATGTTCGACATCGAGATCAGGGCCGCGACGTTGCCGACCATTACCGGGATCGCGAACAGCGCGATGGCGAGCACCGTTCCGTGGACGAGTGCGAGACCGAGGGCGCCGACGGCGATCAGCACGTACCCGAGGATCATCACAGGTTTCGGTCCAAACCGGCTGATCGCCCGGCCGAGGAACGGACCACTGACCATCATCCCGAGGACGGCCGGGATGAAGACGAGCGCCGCATTGAGCTCGGTGAGGCCGAAGCCGGGAGACGGATACTCTCCAAGGATGATCAGGACCGTGAAGAGGAGGAACATCGCCATGCCTACAATCACTCCATTGACGTTCGAAACCCAGATATTCCGCTCCTTCAACGACTGGAAGGAGACGACCGGGCTCGGGGCGCGGGGCTCCCAGTAGAGGAAGAACGCGAACGCGACGAGGGCGAGCAGGAAGAATTCGGGTACTCCCCACGGGACCGCGGCGAGGGTGACCGCGGAGAAGTTCGTCCATCCCCAGTAGGCCCCCTCCGTAATGCCCAGCATCAGGAAGGTGAGCCCGAGACCGAGGCTGACGACGCCGGGGAAATCGATCTTCCGTGCGAGTCGGATCGTAGACTCGCGGATGAAAACGAACGCCAGAATAAACACGAGGATCGCGATCGGGATGACCGTGTGATAGGTCAGCTGCCAGCCGTAGGTCTGGGCGATCCATCCACCGCCGACCAATCCCGCGGCAGCTCCCGTCGCGAACATCCCCGAGAGGATTCCTTGAGCCTGTCCGACCTTGATGGGCGGGAAGATTTCAGGTAGCATCGCGAAACCAAGCGGGAACATCGCCATGCCGACCCCCTGTATCGCGCGCACGGCGATCAACAGATAGATCTGGTCCGGGCGGGCGAGTCCCATCGCGGCGCCAATGTTAGGAGTGAAGCCGGCGACGGTCACGGCAGCGGCGTAGACGCCCATCGCGACGAGGAGTATCCGCTTCTTTCCGTAGATGTCGCCGAGCTTCCCGAAGATCGGAGTCACAACGACGCCGACCAGCAGGTATGCGGAAAGGATCCAGGCGATCGTGCTGGCTGTATTGACGTGAAAGAACGACTCGAAGTTGCTGAAAGCCGGCAGCACCATCGTCTCGACGTAGGTGACCATGATCGCCATCCCGGCGAGGATGAGGAGGACCGTCCACGCGTACCGCTCGTCGAACGACCGTGGTGCGGTCGGATTCACTGAGCTCACGCGACGCCTCCGGACCCACTGCTTGCAGGATCGAGGCGGCGGTTCAGCTCTTGGAAGACCCGGACCGCGGTCGTGAGGTCCCTCGGCGGCAAGTACCCCGCCGCCTCCGCCATCGTTCGGCCGATCGCAACCCAGACCCGGCTTTCGACCTTCCGGCCCTTGGGCGTGAGCGAGAGTTCGACCGCGCGCCGGTCGCGTGCCGAGCGCTTACGCACCACGAGTCCGTCCTCTTCGAGCTGATCGATGCTGACGCAAACCGTGGGAGCGGAAACCGAAAGGTGCCGAGCCACCGTACTAAGGGAGGCGATTTGCAAGCTCGAAACGAGGTGGAGCGACCAGAACTGTCCCATCGAAATCCCCTCGGCCTCAAGGATCGGATGGAGGCGGTGAAGGACCGATCGCATCACTTCATGGACGGACGTGACTAGCTGTTCCGCCTCGGAGTTCGACGGCGTGGGGCGGGAAGCGAGGCTCACGGCAGCGACCATAAGGACTCCTAAATATTAGGCAGCATAATAATTAGTGCGTATAAGTATTCCGGAGGGGTGGGGCAAAATTTGAATCGCCCCTAGGCTCGAGTAGCGTCCCCTATTTCGATAGAGCCATCCATGAAATCCGTGCGGGGAGAGGGATTTGAACCCACGAACTCCTACGAGACCAGACCCTGAATCTGGCGCCTTTGGCCAAGCTTGGCAATCCCCGCTCGGCGCCTCCTACGGCGGGCGCCATATGAGTATTCCGCGAATGAGCGCAACGAAGATCGGGCTCAGGTGGACGCCGCTCCCAAAGGAGGCAGGCGCCGACCCTTCTCGCCTTCGAGCACGTCCAACGCTTCTCGCACCGTCGCTTTCTCATGGACGATCGAGCGAAGCGCCTTCAACATGGGAACCGGGTGGTCCGACTGCCAGATGTTCCGTCCCATATCGATTCCATGCGCACCCTCGGCGATGGCATGATGCGCGAGTTCCAAGGCAGCTTGATCGCTATCGAGTTTGGGCCCCCCGGCGACGACGAGCGGAACGGGGCATCCTTCCACCACTTTCTCAAACCCCTCGCAGTAGTAGGTCTTGACCAAGTGCGCCCCGAGTTCGGCGGAGACGCGGCACGCTAAGGCGAGATACCGGGCATCGCGTTTCTCGAGTTCTTTCCCGACCGCGGTGATCGCCATCACGGGGATCCCGAGCTCCTCCCCCTCGTCGACCAGCTCGGAAAGGTTCACCAAGGAATCGTGCTCGTGGGCCGAACCCACGAAGACGGACAGCGCTACCGCGTTCACGTTCAACCGGACCGCCTCGGTCATCGAGGTCGTGATCGCCTCATCGCTCAAGTCGTCCTTTAGAATCGTGGCCCCGCCGGATACCCGCAACACGATGGGCGTCGTGGTGGAGGGAGCGACGGACGTTCGAAGTATCCCTCGCGTCAGCGCCAGGGCATCGGCGTGCGGGAGCAACGGGGCGATCGTGGCGCGGGCATCTTCTAATCGACGCGTGGGTCCCATGAAGTACCCGTGGTCGACTGCGAGCATGACCGTGTTCCCCGATGGAGTTGGAAACATCCGGGCGATCCGATTTTGGAGTCCCCAATCCATCGTTCTCCCTCGACACCGATTGAGGAGGCGGCCCAGCACTTAGCCGTTTCCGCCGACACGTTCGGTTCCGCGCAAGCTCACGGGGACGCGTCGGTCTTCCTTCACCCGATTGAGGACGACTTGGGTGTTCGACCGCTCGACATGCGGGTCTTGCAAGGCGTGCTTGACGAATCGATCTAGATCACGTCGATCGCGGAATCGCCCGATGACGAGGGCATCGTAGTCGCCGGTCACGTCGTAGATGGCGTAGGCCCGGGGGTCCCGCGCGAGCCGTTCCTCCACCTCGCGCAGTTTCCCCTTCGAGATGCGGATCCCAATCGTGGCCCAGAGGTCCCAGCCGAGCAGTTCGTCACTGAGGAGCGGTAAGTACCCCAGGATGACCCCATCTCGCTCCATCCGGGAGATCCGAGCACTGATCGTCGTTGGCGAGACCTTGAGTCGTTGGGCAATCGTCCGATGGCTTCGCCGTGCGTCGACGTTCAATTCTTCCAATATCTGTCGGTCGAGCGCGTCGAGGCTGGACGTTTGCACCACAGATTGGCCACTCCAGCGTTCTATTTGAGATAAATCTAGAGGAAATCAGCCGAACGTCCAGTTTCGTAATCTAAGAGTAGATATGGCGGGGATCGCTCGGTTCGGACGGGAAAGGGACCAATGGCTCAAGCGATGCATCCCACTGAAGTCTCGACGGACGTCGAAACGCCGCCGCGCGGCTCGGCTGTGTTGGACCGGCTCGCTCACGCACACGTGCGTTGGGTCGAGCTATTTTATACGGACCTGTTCGGCGGGTTCAATCACGTCCACGTCCCAGTCGAAGCGCTCGACGAGGACTCCTTCGCTACGGGAGTCCCCAAGCTCGATGGTTCCTCGGTGAAAGGCTTCCGAGAGATCTACGAGTCGGACATGATTCTTCGCCCCGACCCGACCACCTTCGCCACCATTCCGTGGGGTTCCGAACAGGGCGGCACGGCGCGATTCATCTGTGATGTCTTGGTGGGCGGATCGAAGGAACCATACGCCCACGACCCGCGCGGCATAGCCCGGCGGACGGTCCAAGTGTTGGCGCAGGCCGGCGACGATCGGTCGTACTGGGGTCCCGAGATCGAGTTCTTCGTGTTCGACTCTGTAAAGCTCCTACCGACCGCGGATGCGGTGCGCGACGCGTGGGGCGGCTCGGGCTACTCCATCCAAAGTAGCGAGGCTCCCTGGCAAGAAGCGGATGGGCACGGGTCCATCCGATTCAAAGAAGGGTATCATCGCGCCGCGCCCTACGATGCCCTCGAAGGGATGCGCAGCGAGATCTGCAACATCCTCTCGGACAATTTCCATATCCGGATGGACGCCCACCATCACGAGGTGGCGACGGCCGGGCAAGGCGAGATCAACATTCGGTTCGACGATCTTATCCCGGCGTCCGATCACGTCCAGGACGTTCGCTTCGTGATCAAGAACGTGGCTCGTCAGCACGGCAAGATCGCCTCGTTCATGCCAAAACCGGTCTTTGGCGACAACGGCATCGGCATGCACATGAACCAGTCGTTGTGGACCGGCGGGGTGAACGCCTTTTTCGACGCGAACGATAGCTACGCCGAAGTGAGCCAAACCTGCCGATATTACGTGGGAGGGTTGCTGGATCACTCGCGAGCGCTCTGCGCCATCACGAATCCAACGACCAACTCTTACCGACGGCTGGTGCCCGGTTACGAAGCGCCGGTGTTCATCGCGTGGAGCCGCGCGAACCGTTCCGCGAACGTTCGGGTCCCCTTCTACCTAAAGGGACGACCCGCGGCGAAGCGACTCGAATACCGCACGCCCGATTCGGCGGCGAACATTTACCTCACGGAGGCCGCGTTGGCACTGGCCGGACTGGACGGGATCCGGCGCAAGATCGAACCCCCACCACCGGTCGACCACGATATCTACAAGCTCACCCCCGCGAAGCGCAAAGAACTCGGGATCCGGGAGCTTCCGGGCTCGCTGGTCGAAGCCCTCGACTGCCTCAAGTCGGACGATGGGTTTCTCCAGCCGGTCTTCGGGAACTCGGTGTTGGATGTCTACGATGAGCTGAAGCGCGAGGAGCAACTCCAGCTCAACCTCCGGCCCCATCCCTACGAATTCTACCGATATCTCGACGTCTAAATCGGGGATTCCGCCTACCAAGTCCCCCGACGGTCGGCGCCCTCTTAGGGCGCGCCGTGCATCGCTCCTCGCGGGCGTCGGAGAGCGCTCTCTCACGGAAGGATGACCGAGTCGGCGGACGGTGCTTGGGTCGGCGGCCGAGTGTTCACGGGTGACGCCTACGCCGAAGCGTTACTGGTCGAAGGAGGGCACATCGTGTGCGTCGGGACGGAGCAGGAGGTGCGGCGCCGGAAGGCCATCGGGACTCCGATTCACGCGCTCCACGAGCGCGCGATCGTTCCCGGGCTCATCGACGCTCACCTCCATCTCTTGGAGATTGCTCGCCAACGGGTCGGCGTGGACCTTGAGGGGGTGAGTTCGGTAACCGAATTGACCGATCGGACGAGTCGATGGGCGGGGGCCCATCCTCGTGGACCGATTGTCGGGAGGGGATGGGATCATGAGCAATTATCCGAGCGACGGTACCCGAATCATCAGGACCTCGACCGGGTCGCTTCGGATCGAGCGATCACTTTGTTCCGGATTTGCGGCCACGTCGCCGTGGTCAATCGGTTTGTGCTCGAGCAGCTAGAGATCGACCGAAGCACTCCGGATCCCCCGGGGGGTCGGATCGGGCACGACGCCTCCGGAGAACCGGACGGGTTGCTCTTCGACTCGGCGCTCGCGCGGCTCTTCGCGGCCGGAGCGGGGAACGTCGAGATCGATCTGCCGTTGATGGAGCGGCTGCTCGCCGACGCGGCGCGACTCGGACTCACGACCGTTGCGTCCATGAATGTCGGCGCCCAGGAGGTTAGCCTAGTCGGTCGGCTCGCCGAGCAGGGAAGGCTGCGGACTCGGGTCCGATTCTATCTATCCTGCGCGGACTGGGAGGAGACTCGATTTCTTCGAAGGGTCTCGAGACACTCGGACCTGCGAATTGCCGGCGGCAAAATGTTCGCGGACGGTTCGTTCGGAGCTCGCACGGCGCGGCTGAGCGAACCATACCAGGACTCGCCCCTAGAGTTCGGCGTCGAAGTGCGGTCGGAGGACGAGCTGACTCGGCTGGTTGCGGCCGTCGAAGCCGAGGGCCTGACCCCGGCCGTGCATGCGATTGGCGACCGGGCGCTCGAGCATTCCTTACGAGCCTTTGAGCGCCAAGAGCGACCGACCTCCCGGCGGATCGAGCACGCATCGTTGGTCTTACCTAACGCGTTCTCCCGACTCGATACGCTTCGACCCTACCTGATCGTCCAACCCAACTTCGTGCTCGCCGATTGGTGGCTCGAGGACCGTCTGGGGCGTGCCCGTCAGCGCTGGGCCTACCCGTTCAAAACGCTCCTCGATCGAGGATACGTAGTGGCGGGATCGAGTGATGCCCCGTTCGGTTCGTTCGACCCGTGGATCGGAATTCGGGCGGCGATTGGACGTCGGGACGAGAACGGTCGTTCCGCCAATCCGACACCCCAGGAAGCGCTGTCGCTCGAGGAAGCCTTCCAACTTTACTCTCGATATGGGGGAATCGCGCTGGGCGAGCCCGAGCTCGGTCTGCTCGCACCAGGAAACCCGGCGGACTTCGTGGTCCTCGACGCGCCGCGCTGGTCAACGATCGCTACCCAGCCTCGTCTGCCCATCGTTTCCACCTGGAAGGAGGGCCGTCCGACCTTCGAAGCGGGATTGGCCGAGGGGAGCGTACAGTAGGGGCTAAGAGCCGAGGAGGTTCCCCGGCGATAATGGCCACGCCGGCCCCCCCGCCAAAGAAGACGAAATTTTCTCCGACGATGCGGGTCGACGTCATGATTTCCGATTGGAGAGCCGAGCTACTTCCCGAGCTATCCGCCGAAGAGAAAGAACGCCGCCTGTACGGGCTCGCGTGGGACGCGTATCTCGAGGGGGACTTTGGCTTCGGGCTTTGGTGCTGGTTCGAGTGCGATCGATTGACCAATGCACTCAACGGAAATATCAAGGAGTTGACTCGGATCTTGGGTCCCGGTCACTACCTCGGATTTTCTCACCGTCGGGCGCTCGCGGATGCCGTGCCGGTCGACCGCGTCTATCGTCCCCGGAAGGGGGACATGAGCACGCCTCGTCCCGATGCCTACGTCCTTCCGTCCTATCAGTTGCTCTGCGTCTATCTCGTTCGGGCCCAAGCGGGCGACACGAAAGCCAAAGCGCAGCTCGAGATCGCCTTAGGGGAGCTCGAGGAACGCCGACGTGCAGATCCCTACATCCGCCATTTTGAGACGTTTCGGTCGCTGCTCCTTCGCGCCTCGGGAGCCTCATCCTCGCCGAGCCCACCGAAAGCTGGGATCCCGAGTCCGGTAGCGACCGAATCGAACAGAACGCGGGACGGAAGCAAGTAGGTCGAGGGGCGGGCGGTTCGAAGCCCGGCGCCGATCGAGGACTACTTCACTTTCGAAGCACCTTGAACCCGATATTCCAGTTCCCAAGGCTCAGGGCAGTCTTGACCCAGAGGATGCAGAGCGACTCCAGTTCTCGTGAGCCTTCGATCCCCCCGATATCGATTACCGAGGGCCATCCGAACTCGTGGAGAATCTTTTGGACGCGCTGTTTGGCATCGGCATCGTTTCCGCAGATGATCATATCTGGCGGTCCGCCCGGAAAGTTCGGGCGGAAGAAATGGACGTTCCCGATGATATTGAACGCCTTGACTACCTGCGCGTTCGGCAGGAGCTTCTGGAGCTCCTCTCCCGAAGACGTGGTGTGGCCGATGGCGAGCGCGGGCGGACCGTTCGCGCGGGGGGCGAGCGGGTTCGTGACATCGATGACGAGCTTGCCGTCAAAGTGAGAGATCCCCGCAGCGCGCACGACTTCCGGTCCGGCGATCCCGAGGACGGCGAGAACGACGAAGTTCCCGAACTCGGCAGCATCGGAGAAAGAGCCGACGGAGCCTTTGCCTTTCGCCTCCCGAACCCAAGTCGCGATCTTTGGCTCGTCAGGATGCCGGGTGCCGAGCCGTACCTCGTATCCAGTCGTGACGAATCCGACTGCTAGGGCTCGAGCGACGTCTCCGCTTCCCAGGATTCCAACTTTCATGAGACTCCCCTGCTTCAGGATCATCCAGGCTCAAATGAGGTCTCCGGGTCAGGCTCGTAGAAGCCCATCCAGGTGGTTCGGGAGCGAGAGATTCGTCGGACTTTCGGGACGTGAAGTCGCGAGATCCGCCTATGATCGCCGGGCGGCGTCCAGGTCCGGATTGGCGATGGCGTGGCGGGTCACGAGGCCGGTAATCCGAATCGGATCCTCCGTCGTGAGAACGGCGGCTAACGTCACGCCGTGGCCCTCCATTTGACGGAGCGCCTCCTCGGCCGAAAGATCGCTCGGGAGGAAGAGTTCGACGGGGCGGACCAGATCGGCGATGGGCGTGAGCTCTCGTTGGTCCATCGGGACTGCCAAGAGTTCGGCTAAACGCACCGCTCCCCACCAGCTGCCGTCGGATTCGACCGAGAGCACCGAGCGCCCATGGTGCAACGCATAATCCAGCGCGTCCGATACGCGCATTGACGGCGGACTCGGTGTCGAATCTCGAGCCGCGATCTCGCCGATGGGAGTTTCCGAGAGGAAGTAACCCCGATATTCCTGCAAATGAGCGGGGCTCTGAATCCGGCTCGGTAGCTGTTCCGTATACATGTGGGAGCGGCCGGTAACGACGTAGGCAACGAAGATCGAGAGCATCGCCGCGGGAAGAACCGCATAGCTTCCCGCCATCTCGGTGACCATGATCAGGACCCCGAGGGGGGCTTTGGAGATGCCTCCGAAGAACGACATCATCCCTATGATCGAGAAGACGGCCACCACCGAGAAGGGGACCAGGCCCGGAAACACGGTGTGGAATACGCCTCCGACCGCCGTGCCGAGCAGTGCGCCGATGACCACGCTCGTGCCGAAGAGGCCCGCACTCCCGCCGCTTCCGACGACGCACGAGGTCATGACCATCCGGAGGAAAATCGCCGCGAGGAGGATCAGGACGATCTCGACGGTGAAGTTTCTTTGCCCGAGTTCGCCCACCATCGCGGCTTGGACGAATCCGTAACCGACCGACAGGGAGGAGAGGGAAGCGAAGTGATTCTGCTGCGGGATGAGGAAATACGCCCCGAGGAAAATCCCCCCCGCGAGCGCGGCTCCGATCGCCGGTCGTAGGAGAGGTGAGCGCAATCGGGAACCGAACCAGGAATCGGCCCCATGGTAAAGGCGGATGAACAGGAGCCCCATTCCGCCACAAACGACCCCCAGAACGGCGTAGAGAGGCAATCGACGGGGGTCGAATGCGTAGTTGACGAGCGACGCGGGAGTGGCAAAGAGCGTGTGAAACCCGAAGATACTGGAGTAGATGGAATAGGCAATCACCGAGGCGATGATCGCCGGAACGAACACCTCCGGTTCGAAATCGCCGGTGTAGAGAATCTCGGCGGCGTAGACCGCCCCACCGAGAGGAGCGCGGAAGATCGCTCCAATGCCGGCCCCCATTCCCGTCGCCAAGGCGATTCGCCGATCCCGATCGCCGAGTCCGACGAGATCGGCCCATGCGGAGCCGAATCCTCCCCCGATCTGTGAAACGGGTCCCTCCCGGCCTCCACTTCCCCCCGTACCCAGCGTGACGGCACTTGCCAGGGTCTTGAGGAGTGGCACGCGCAGTCGGACCTTCCCAGCCCCTCGATGGAAAGCACGGATCGAGGCGTCGGTGCCGTGTCCGGCGACCTCCGGGGCGAGTTTCCACGCGACGGCGCCGACGATCAGCCCCCCAAGAGCCATGATCGCCGGAATCAGCAACACCCGGGGGAAGGAGCTTGACCAAACGAGTTGCCCGGGATTGATTGATCCCTCCGTGGGCAAGGTCAATCCCGCTAGCTGCGCTAAGAAAACACTCGAAACGACGTCGATGAGGTAGTAGAACAGCGCCGCACCGAGGCCCGCGACGACCCCGATCGGGATTGCGAAGATGAACCAACGGGCCAGGTCTCGAGAAATGCTCGCCCAGGTCGCAGATCCCAAGACACTCCGAACCGACCGGGACCGACGTTTCCAGCCCGAGGATGGTAACGGGACTCCGTCCGGCGCCGTCGAGCTGGGCGAGGACCCTGCGGCGCTGGAGACCGTGGTTTCACACCTTCTGCTGCTCGAAGCTCTGAAGGGGTAAGGAATTTTCGGGCGCGAAGCACTCGGGCCCTAGTTTCTCGTTCCCATCGTCGATTGAGATGCTCTCACGCCCAGCCAACGAGCTACGAACGACGGGCCGCTATCGCACGCAGTAAGGCGAGGGGGCTAGTCCGAGGTTAGTAGGACGAGTTCATCGGCGAATGATTTCCATTGACGGTGAGCCCATTTCATGCGCCCGCGGGGCCCGAGCGAGCGAACAAACTCTCGGGTTGCGGAATCAAGGCGCCTCGATCCTTCCAATAAGTCTCCGCGTGGAGCGCCAGGAGTCGAAAGTTCGGGAACGTCATCGATCCCCACATCTTTTCGAATGCCCGGATGGCGGGCGTGAGAGCCATCCAATCGATGGCGACCAAGAAGCCGAGGATCTCCAATAGGGCCGACTCTTCGATCAATTCGAGTTTCGCCATCAAGGCGGCGGATTCGTACTTGATGGCAAACGAAAGAACTTCGAACCCGTCCACCGAATTGACGAACGAGTCCCAACCCTGCTGGTCGTACTTCGCGACGATGTCTCGTACAGCCTTCCGTTGGAGCACGAACGCACGATCCGTCATTTGCTCGGCGAGGTTGAGAAGAACCTGCGCCCGATTTTGACGAGCCACGAGTTCCGACCGTCGATTGGCGGCCTCGACCAGACGCGCATTCTGTCGCATCTGGAGGTAGATGAAAGGTATGCCGAGGATTACGGCGATTGTGCTCGCTCCGCTCAATACCTCGAGAACGAACGAGAGATCCACCATGGTCGTTGCGTGTTTCCCAGAGGTCCTGGACTCTGACGCGAGCCATAAAGGTCCCCGCCGGGTTCAGGAAATCGAACAATCCTCCTCCACGGCAGCGACGACCCATCCGTTACGTCAGGGGGATTGTCGAGGCGGACCTCTTCATGGAGAGAAATTAATTCTCCGAATGACCTCCTCACCGGAGTGGCGCGGGAAGTCCTCTACGGGGATTTGGCAGCGTTCTACGACCGAATCTATCACTTCAAGGATTACGAGACCGAGGCAAGTGACCTCCTTCGTCTGGCCAAGCGCTTCCTCAAGAGACGGCCCCAGTCGCTCCTGGATGTGGGTTGCGGAACTGGACGCCACCTGGCCGAATTCGCGCGGTATCTATCGGTGCGCGGGGTCGATCGCAGTCCCGAGATGCTGCGGGTCGCCCGCCAGCGACTCGGACCTAGCGTCCCGCTCGTCCGGGGCGATATGCGTCGATTCGACCTAAAGACGACGGTTGACGTAGTGACATGCTTGTTCAGTGCGGTCGCATACCTCGACTCACGCGGTGATCGGGACAAGGCTTTCGCGAATTTCTATCGGCATTTGGTGCCGGGGGGAGTCGTGCTGGTGGAGGGGTGGGTCCTGCCGTCTCGATGGCGAGGGACCTCTGTCAGCTTGGATACGTTCGAGGATCACGACACCAAGATAGCGCGAGTGGCCTCGGCCCGGCGAGATGGCAACTATTCAGTGGTCGAGTTTCAGTTTCTCATCGGCGAACGCGGAAAGGGGATTCGCCACTTTAGCGAGACCGTGCGTAATCCCCTGGTGCCCGCAAACGAGATGTTGTCGTCGTTTCGTCGAGCGGGTTTTCGGGCCAGAGTTCTCCTCGGTGGGCCGTATCGGGATCGCGGGCTCTACGTTGGGGTCCGACCGGATTAAAGGTAGCGGGCAGTCGGGAGTCACCCGGGTTGCGAGGAAGAAAAACGTCGCTTCGGGCGCGAAGGTCCGTCGCTTTTCGTGGACCGCAAGCGTAGTACCAGTGCACGGCGTGAGATTCGGTAGGGCGAGAAATGAGTAGGTCTCGGCCCCTGCGAGTGACCCGCGCGTAGTTTCGGCCTGTCCAAAGTGGGATTGAATGAGTTTGGAATGCTCCCGGCGGGATTCGAACCCGCGTTACGGCGTCGAAGGCGCCGAATCCTTGACCGGACTAGACTACGGGAGCACGCCCTCGGCGTAGCGACGGGCAGGCGACCGGCTTGCTATGGAGCTTTCGTATCCGGTGAACGCGCTGACGTGCGTCCGGAAGAATCCGTTCCTCCGCTGGCCCGTTCTTTACGGGAGGTCTCCAGGACGTAGGGTCGATAGGGGTGGCGCGGCAGGTATTCTGATCGCCGCTGACCCGTAAGCGCATAGATGGTCTTCTCGCACACCTTGACGGCGTTGTCTGCGATCCGCTCGAAGTGGCGAGCCACGAGTAAGTCGCCCGCGAGCCGTCGGGCCGTCGACGGGTCCTTCTCCAGCCCCTCGATAATCAGTTGGTTGGCCTCTCGATGCATGCGATCGACTGCGTCGTCGCGGCGAAACATCTGACGCGCAAGATCCACTTGGTCGTGGTCCAGCGCGTCAATCGCTTGGCGAATCATCGACTCCACGGTATCATCCATGCGCTGTAGCAGAGTGCGCAGCTCCGACGCCTCGCGAGCGGCGTCGGATGTAGTGATGCGCGCCATGTCGAACCCGAGGCGTCCCACACGGTCGAGATGTGTCGTGATCTTCAGCAGCGCCGCGGCGGTACGAAGATCGACCGCCGCGGGCTGCCGGAGAACGAGGAAGGCAATCGTAGCGTGTTCCATATCTTCGTCAAAATGATCGAGCTGGGTATCTCGGTCCAATACGGTCTGGGCGGCGGCGAGGTCGCCCTGATCGTACGCCCGCCACCCGTCGTGCACCATCCCGAACGCCCACTCGCCCATCCGAACCGCCCGGTCCTTAAGCTGCCGAATCTGGAGGTCGTAGCCGCGCGGGGCGCCGGTGTCCGCCAAGGGGTCGTCCTTCATCCGAACCGCCCCGTGATATAGGATTCCGTCAACGATTCTTTCGGTCGCTCGAAGAGGTCGCCCGTTGGGCCAAACTCGATCAGCTTTCCCAGGTAGAGAAACGCGGTATAGTCCGCCACTCGGGCCGCCTGCTGCATGTTGTGCGTCACGATGACCACCGTGTAATCGTTCTTGAGCTGACCGATGAGGTCCTCGATCTTCGCCGTCGCAATCGGGTCGAGCGCCGAGCAGGGTTCGTCCATGAGAAGCACCTCTGGGTCGGCCGCGAGGGCCCGGGCGATGCACAAGCGTTGCTGCTGCCCTCCAGACAAGGAGGTGGCCGCCGCGTCGATGCGATCTTTGACCTCGTCCCAGAGCGCGGCATGTTGGAGCGACCGGATGACGGCCCGGTCCAACTCTGCTCGGGACGGGCGACCGTTAAATCGCAGTGGAGCCGAGACGTTGTTGTAGATTGACATTGTCGCGAAGGGGTTCGGCTTCTGGAAGACCATGCCGATCCTCCGTCGGATCAGAGTGGCGTCCTCCTCGTAGATGTCCTCCCCGTCGAGCGTCACGCGGCCGCTCACCCGGGCCCGGAGACTCGTCTCATGCATTCGATTCAAGCATCGAATCAGCGTGGACTTCCCACAGCCGGAAGGCCCGATAATCGCGGTGACCTTGCGTTCGGGGATGGCCAAGTTGATTCCGTGCAGTGCTTGGTTCGAGCCATAGAAGGCATCCAAATTCTCGACCACCATCTTGGGCTGGTCCACCAGACTGAGACTCATTTGCCGGCCATCCGCTTCGCCGTCCGATCCAACACGTATCGAGAGAGCACGCTCAGCGCGAGGACGATCAGGATTAAGATGAGCGCGGCAGCCCAGGCGAGACTGATCCAATTGGGATAGGGAGAGTCTGCGAAGGTAAAGATCATGATGGGCATCGCAGCGCAGGGCTGATTTAGCGCGATACACTCCCGAAGGCTCGAGTCGGTTAGCAGGAGGGGCGCCGCCTCTCCGGCGGCGCGGGACACCGCGAGAAGCACGCCAGTGATCACTCCGGGGAGTGCCGCGACCATGACGATCCGCATCGAAATCTTCCACCGGGAGATTCCGAGTGCCAGCGCCGCCTCGCGAACCGAGCGAGGGACCGATCGCAACGCGTTCTCGGTCGTTCGCGTGACGATGGGAGTCATCAGGACGGCCAGCGCTAGGGAGCCCGAGATTTGGCTAAAGACGATGGTCGGGTCATAATAGAGGACTAGAGCGTAGATGAACGCCCCAACCACGATGGACGGAACCCCCGAAAGTACGTCCGCTACGATTCCTACGGCTCGCGCCGCGGCATACCGATCGCCATATTCGACGCTGAAAATCGCCCCACCAACTCCTATCGGTACGGCCACCAACGACGCCAGCACCAAGAGGGTCAGCGTTCCCACGATGGGCCAGGCGAGCCCTCCCTTAGGACAGGTGATCCCGGCGTGGGGGGCGCAAGGCACGGGTAGACCCTGAGTGAACAGTCCGAGCGAAAAGGATGGGGCCCCCAAGGTGGCCGCTTCGTAGAGGATGGCGGCGAGCGGCACGAAAATAACCACAATCGCGAGTCCGGTAAGGACGGTGAATGTGTGGCTCAGCAGCTTGCGCCGGGCGTGCCGATCGAACTTCACTCCTCACCCACTCCCCGTCCTTTTTCGAAGCGTGAGAGAATGCCCCGGGCGGCGATGTTGATCGCCAAAGTCAATACGAGAAGAATCAGGCCCGCCTCGATTAACGCCGAGAGCTCGAGCGGACCACTAGCCTCGGTGAACTGATTCGCGATGAGGCTTGAGATGGTCTGACCTTGGGAGAAAAGGGAGGTGGGAATGTGATTGTTGTTTCCAATGACAAGGGTAACCGCCATCGTTTCTCCCAAGGCCCGGCCAAGCCCCAGCACGATTCCCGCGATGATACCGGTCCGGGCGTAGGGGATCACCGCGTTCCATGTGACCTCCCACTGGGTCGCCCCCAGGCTGAGCGCCGCCTCCTTCTGGCTAATCGGGACGGCCGCGATCGAGTCCCGACTAATCGCGGTGATGGTCGGGATGGTCATGATGGACAGAACGACGCTTGCGGTCAGAATGTCGAGCCCAATCGGTGTCCCACTGAACAGGCCCGTCCACCAGAGATATCGTTCCAACGTCGGCTCGATCTCCAAGCGCATGATCGGGACGAGGATGACGAGGCCCCAGAATCCGTAGACGATCGACGGGATCGCGGCGAGGAGCTCGATGACTTGGCCGACCGGTCGGCGGAGCCACACCGGGGCTTGCTGTGTGAGAAAGATCGCCGCCCCGAGGGACAGGGGAATCCCGATAAGGAGCGCGATGGCACTAGTGACGAGAGTGCCAATGATGAACGGTACGATTCCATAGACGTCCGGGTTCATCGGCGATCCGGCGGGGCTCCAGATTTTAATCCAAAGGAACGAGAAGCCGAAGAGCTGGATCGTCGGTCGAGCGCCGAAGTAGAGGATGACGACCAAAAGGACCGCTAGGCCGACGACGGCGACGGCCCCGAATCCGGTCAGAACGGCAAATATTCGGTCGCCCCAACGCCCTCGGCGCTTAGATTTCGGGCCTTTGGAGCGATGGAAAAGGTTCCTCGGGATCATTTGGCTCACCCGAGTCGAGTCCACGACCCTGCGCAGCCTACGAGCTCGGTAAACAGGGAGTAAGCGTTCCTCCGTTATACGTGATCGAGCCGATCGCTGCCAGGTCGAAGCTGCTAGCCGCCGCCGACAAGGGGACATAGTAGAGCGGTGCCGCATAGCTTTGGCCATCCGCCGCCGTCACAATCCAGGCCAGGAAGTCCACGAGGTTCTGCGCGTCGCTCTTGGTGTAGGTCGAACCGTAGGCTGCGCCCACGTCCTTATACACGAAAATATAGGTGAACGACGAGATCGGATAGTCGTGGGCTCCGGGGGCGTTCTCCACCGACAGGTTGTACCAGGCCCCCGTGTCCGAGGCTGCGGGGAACGTCGGATTCGAATCCGTGACGGCTGACGCGATGTTTGTGATATTCGCCAGGATGTAGTTTCCGGACGGATTCTGGACGGCCCCAAAGGACACGCTGTCGGTCAGCGCATAATTGATGTCCACATACCCGATGGCGTCCGAGGTAGACTTCACGGTCTGCGTGACTCCCGCGTTTCCCTTCGAGCCCACGCCGACCGGCCAATTGACGGCCGTCGAATAGCCCACCGTACTCTTCCACGTGGCATTCGCAGCCGACAAAAAGCTGGTCCAAATGAACGTCGTCCCGCTGCCGTCCGATCGATGGACAACCACGATGGCCGCGCTCGGCAGCACTACGCCGGGATTGATGGCTTGGAGCTGCGAATTGTTCCAGTTCGTCATCGTTCCGAGGTAAATTTCCGCCAAGATCTGCCCCGTAAACTTGAGTGTCGCAGACACCCCGGGGAGGTTATAGATCGGGACGGCCGCCCCGATCGACTCAGGGATGGTGAGAACCCCCGGCGAGGGAATCGCGGCAGCTTGAGTCGGGCTGAGCGGGGCGTCCGAGGCCCCAAAATCGACCGTCTTCGCCGTGATTTGAGTGATACCCCCACCGCTACCGATACTGTTGTAGCTGACACTGCTCGCGGTGTACACGGATGCCCATTGGAACATCAACGGGGCGACCAAAGTGGATCCTGCACCGTTGACCGGCGCGGAGGCCGGAAGGGTGCATCCGGACCCAGTCGCGCTCTTGGTCGAAGTATTGAACCAGCCCAGCCCAAAGCCTGCGACGACGATGATGACTACAATCACCACGACCGCGGCCAAGGCGTAAAGTCCGGTCCGGCTTCCTCCGGCGCGTTGGATCGTCGGTTCGGTCGGCTTCGGGGCGCTACTTTCGTTCTTACTTTCCATTTCTTTTCCCTCTCCTACTTTCTCGCCGTCATGGAGTCACGATGGCAGTCCGATGCAAGCCGCCCGGAGCGAACGTGGCTGCGGACCGACCAAGATCGTGACCGATACGCCCGGTTCGGCACCTGCTCGGTGGTCACCGCCGCGCTCCTCTTCGAGACTATTCCGAGATCGGTCGTCGATCCGCCTCGGACGTCTCCGGCTGGTCGCATTGTCCGTCGCATCGGCGGATGGAACGAAGCGCGGGATATATAGAAATCTAATTTAGAGTGTATATTTCACAATAGATAGATATATGTCACTGTTTCACGAGGTCGGTCCGCTCACGATCTGGAGTGACCGTGCGTTCATACTCCGGGCGCGGGTCGGACCATTACGACTCGATACTTGATCCAATTCGGCTACGATGGCGCCGCGTTTCGCGGGTGGGCTCGTCAGCCGGGTCTCCGAACCGTCGAAGGGGAGATCCGGCGAGAAGTGCTCCGCCGGGGACTCGTCGAATCTACGATTCGCGGCGGCATCGAGGTCGCGAGCCGAACCGACGCCGGCGTCAGCGCGCGGGCCAACGTGCTCGGAATCACGTCCCCGCTCCCGCCGGCCGGACTCCTCCGCGCGCTAAACGGAATCGCCCCGGAGATATTTTTCACGGCCCTCGCCCCGGTGGAGGATTCGATGCGGGTCCGCCGCCCGGTGCACCGCACCTATCGTTATTTCGTCCAATCTGCGGGTGCGCGTCGGGAGATCTGGGAAAAGGCAGCCCACTTGTTCGTGGGTGAGGTCGACGTCCGATCCTTCGGTCGGTCGATCCCCCTCGCCGAGCCACAGTGGCGGTCCGTCGACGAGGCACGCGTGCTTGGAGAAGGAGACCAAACCATTCTCGAGATACGAGCGCCCTCGTTTGTCTGGGGGATGGTCCGCAAGATCGTTGCCGCGATCCGCGCGGTCGACTCCGGCCGTCTCTCCTTCACACAACTGAGAGCCGCCGTACGCGGGCAGACTCGATTGACTCTCCCGCTCGCCGAGCCGGAGGGGTTGATGCTGTGGGCGGTTCAATATGCGTTCCCTTGGACACACTATTGGAGCGGCCCCAACCGACGTCAACGATCGTACATCGATCAAACCCAACGGAGCTTTTGGACCCGAGAGCGGATCCTGGAAATCCTTTCGTATTCCGAAGATCGATGACCGACGAATCTGTCCCGAAAGCCGTCTACCATTGCCTTCGAGACACTGCTCGGAATCGGGCGTCGTCGGTTAGGCCGGGACGGCTCGCTCGAGGGTCACCCGACTCCAGAGGTGATCGACCCTCGCCCACGGAGGGGAAGGTCGCTGTTGATCGGGGTGCTGCAAGATCCCTGACTCGTCGACCCGCTTCCGGGCCGCCAGCTCTTCGTACGGACCAAAAATGAGCCTTCGGACCTCCGCGCGATCCGTCGGGGCCACGGAAATCCCGGGCACCCGATCCGGGTCGGACGGATAGCTCCACGATTCAATCGAGCCGCTCTGGCAATCGAGCAGATACTTGGTTTCGCCTCCATACGCCGCGAGGAGCCGGTGATTCCAGGCGAGGTCCATCCGGCGACCCCGCAACGACCAGTTCTGGTCCGAGGCAGGTCCGCCTTCGAAGTAGACCCGCGGTCCCGAATCCCGGCTTTCCGGTTCGTAGGGATGCGGAGCCCATCCATGTTCGTCGAACGGCGGAAGTCCACTTGCGGTCGCTTTGATCCATCCGGAGAGCTCGCAGAGGCTGACCCAACGGTCGACGACGCGGGGCAACGTGACTCCCTCCGGAGGGCGCACTACGGCGGGAACCCGGGCGATCGAATCCGTCGCTCCACATCCGTGATAGACGTTGCCGCGCTCTCCGAACGATTGTCCATGATCCGAGGTAATGACCACGAGGGTCTGGTCAAACTCGTCGGCCTCCTCGAGGATTCCAAGCATTTCGCCGACTTTCGCGTCGGCCGCCCGAATCGCTCCCCGGTACCCCCGTTCGAGTTCCCGCCAGGGAATGAACCGTTGCATCTCTGGGATCGCGAGCAGGAAGTATCGGGGGGTCCGGGCAAACCACTGCCTCCAACGCGATAGTTCGGGCATTTCGTCGACTAGGGGATAGGGTTCGTGAGCGTCGACAAGGTTGACGAAGGCGAAGAACGGGGGCGCTTCGGCTCGCCGCTGGTTGATCCACTCGCGAAATCCATCGACGACGAAGTTCGAACACCGCTCGGCCTTGAACGCCTTCTCCTGGGGGTGACAAAACGCGTTGACCGCGAAGACCGCGGGCGGAATGCAGCGAATGGTTTGCCGGAGAATATCCGAGTAAAACGCGCGATTATATCCGACGAGGCGAAACAGGGGAGTCCGGTCTTCTCGGGAGCTCATTACCCGACGAGCGCAGCGGGTGTCGAACCCCTGTTCGAGCCCGTAACCTGAAACCAAGTGAAGTTGCTCGGTGAATAGCCCCGTCTCATAACCACGGGAGTGGAGCCAAGGAGCGACTCCCGGAGTCGGAAGGTCTCCTTTCTGAAACGTGCGAACTCCGTGGGACGAGGGGTACGCGCCGGTAAAGAACGAGATGTGCGAGGGAATCGTCCAGTTCGCGGGGGCGATCAATCGTTGGAAGGTGGTGCTCCGATCATGGGAGAGGCGATCGATGACCGGCGTCTCGCCTCCGTACGAGCCGACTCCCCAGCGCACACTCTGGGCACGGACGGCATCTAGGCACGACGACCAAAATGTTAGGAGGTGGGCGGGCAGACCGCGTCGCGGGTTTCGTACGGAATCGAGAACATGGGGGCGGCCTACAAGAACACCCCGATAACAGCCGTTTCTGACGAGAGCGGCAGCTTCCGCGTAGAATTTTCAAATCGGCGGCGGGCGAAATTTTCGGTGCAATCGTTACCCGGGACTGCTACAAGTCGCGGGCTTTCCTCTATCAAATGCCCGATGGGGGCGTAGCCTACCGGACCGAATACGCGCTAACCTACCCGCTCCCAACGCTCGAGCTTCTGGACCGCGCTCAGGGTACTCCCTCGGCGGATTTCCTCGCGAACGCGGTTCTCGTGTTCCATGACGTCGAGCGCCCGATTGGCGATCTCTTGCGCTCGTTCTCTCGGAACCACAACGAGCCCGCTCACGTCCCCGATGATCCAGTCGCCCGGCCGGACCTTTTGGCCCCCCACGATGACCTCCACGCCGATCTCCCCGTGGCCCTTGGGCTCCCCCGCGTTCGGGGAGACGCTGCGACTAAAAACCGGGAATCCGAGTTCGAGAATGGAATCCAAGTCCCGGACCGCCCCGTCGATCACGACGCCGGCCACGTGGCGACCGTGGGCGCTCCAAGTGGCGAGTTCGCCCCACATCGCCGTAGTTCCCCCACCCGCATCGACGACGATCACGTCCCCCGGACCCGCCCGATCGATCGCCTCCACCGGTTTGGCCCAGTCGCCGTCCCGAGTGACGACGGTGACCGCGGGCCCCACCATCTTCACCGTATGGTCCTTGAGTCGGGGGAGGAGTCCGTGGATCGCTCCTTGGCGTTGCATGGCATCGGTGACGTTGGGGGCCGACACGCGTAGGAATGCCGCGCGCAGTTCCCCCGAATCGTATCGGTGGAAATGTTCGGTCGAGACCGCTTGCTGGGTGGCGATCGCGGTCCGGATTCGTTGGGTCGCTTCCCGAATGTTCGGGCTCTTCGTGATCGCCCCTCCCACGATCAACACGGAGGCTCCGGCCCGCGTCGCCTCGGCCACGGTCTCCGAATTGAGTCCCCCCGCCACAGCCACCGGAATGGGCGCGTCCTTAGCCAATTGCTCCAGCAGGGCGAAGGGAGTTTTCGCCTGCATCTGCATGTCGATTCCCACGTGCCAGCAGACGTACGCGGCGCCGAGCTCGCTCGCTTTCTTCGCGCGAGCCACCGGATCGGCGACGTTCAACAGGTCGACCATGATCTCCGCCCCGTACAGATCCCCTCCCCGCACGGCGTCAGCAATCGTGTCGTCATCCGCAGCACCGAGGACGGTGACGACGTCCGCCCCCGCTTTCGCGGCGATCTCGACCTCGAACGCGCCAGTATCCATCACTTTCATGTCGGCGACGATTCGATGACCCGGAAATCCTCTTTTGAGTTCCCGGATGGCGTCGAGTCCCTCACTCTTCAAGAGCGGGGTGCCGGCTTCGATCCATTCAGCCCCCCCTTCGACCGCCTCGCGGGCCGCCTGGAGCGCCCGCGAGAGGTTTTCGAAATCTAACGCGACCTGGAGAACGGGGTGATCGAGTCGCATCGACCAAAGAAGGGGCTGGCAGCTAATAACCGTCTCCCGAATGGAATCGGGGGGAACTTCGGCGTGCGAATCGGGACGCTCACGTTAATCCGCGCCGATGCGCGAAAGCTCGCCGAGGTCGCCGACTCCTCGGTCGCGTTGATCGTGACGTCTCCGCCCTATCCGATGATCCCGCAATGGGACGAGCTGTTCGCCTCGCTGGGCGCCTTCGACTACGCTGCGATGCATGCGGTGCTTCGGGACGTCTGGCACGAGTGCGCGCGGGTCCTGATCCCCGGCGGGATATTGGCCGTGAACATCGGGGACGCGGTCCGTTCGCTCGACGGACGGTTTCAGCTCTGGCCCAATCACGCGACGGTGTTAGTCGAGGCGGCCGCCGTGAGACTTCGCCCTCTCCCGTTCATTCTATGGAAAAAACCGACGAACAAACCGAATG
Source organism: uncultured Thermoplasmata archaeon (assembly GCA_963749195.1). Lineage (GTDB taxonomy): Archaea > Thermoplasmatota > Thermoplasmata > Lutacidiplasmatales > UBA184 > Lutacidiplasma. The sequence goes on along the minus strand of CAVVLX010000007.1, from coordinate 189,491 downwards.
CGTTCCTCGGATCCGGTTTCCTTCCTCCGAATGCGTACGTGACCCTCGACTGTGAGTACATCTTGCTCTTTCGAAAAGGAGAGCTGCGTCGATTCCCTCGGAGAGATGCCGTCCGGCAGGCGAGTCGGTACCGACCGGGCCGAACGGGATCGCTGGTTCAGTCAGATCTGGTCGGATGTCCGGGGAGCTCGGCAGGGGTCGGAATCGGATCGATCGGCCGCTTTTCCGCCCGAGATACCGGATCGATTGATTCGCATGTTCTCCGTTGTCGGCGACACGGTGCTCGATCCCTTCGCGGGCACGGGTACGACGCTCTGGAGCGCGCTCCGCCTCGATCGGCGCGCGATTGGAGTCGAGCTGGACGCGCGGTGCTTTGCCCGACTGGTCACGACGGCAAGGAAGGGGGGGGAGGCGCCGGCGGCTCGTCGGAGGTCCCACCGGTCGCGGCATGCTCCCGGTGGGCGGCCTCTTCGTCCACCGCATGTTTGAGGTAGCGCACCGCGGCGTCGCTCAAGCGGTCGAGGTGGAGCAGCAGATAGTGCAAGTAGATCCGTTCCGGGCGACGGGAGGGGCCGGGCGCATGGGGCCGGGTTCCCAGCGCGGGGGACTCCGCGCCGCCGGCGACGCTGTGAAGGGTCTCGTGGTGGTGCTCGGATTGCGGTCCGTGATAGGATCGGCCCGTCTCCCCGACCAACGGCGGGTAGATCTGGTCGATAGGGTCGTAGTCGAGGTCGGGGGTAGTGCCCTCCGGAGCGGCGGCGTGGGGAGGGTTCCCGGCGGCCGAACCCGACCGATTTGATTGCAAGGCCCACGACGCTTTCACTCGGAGATACGGGTGCTGCGGCCGCTCGGGATCCTGTAACTCATCGATGGGTCGACCCGCGACGTCCTCCACGATCGTTTTGAGGGACCAACTCGCTCGCTTCCGAGACGGATGGTCGGCAGAGGCGGGGAGCTCGTCGACCACGAGCGTACTCGCCCGGCCGCGCCTCATAAACGTGGCGCTGGACCTGCGAGGGGAGGGTCGTTCGGAGTCGCTGGGCGCTCCGCCCGGACTCCCCCCAGCAAGCGCCGCAACAGGTCGAACTCGGGCGTCGAGGCCACGATCCCGATCGGGAGGTGGAACGCCCCGACTCGCAGCAGGGCTTCGGCATACCCCGCTTCCTTCGGGAGACGCGTCCGGGTGAGCCATTGCAGTTCCGCGCCGGTCAGTCCGTAGAATTCCTGAACCTCCGGGCGCGCGTGGGCGAGTCGCAGTAGCAGGGTGGCTCTCAAATTTCGCAAGATCGATCGGCCGCTGTCGTTCCCGAGAAAATCCTCGGGACTCTGACTCATCAAGATCACTCCCGCGTCGAAGTGTCGGACGTGGCGGATCACGCGGTCGAGAAAGCGCGCGGTAGGTGCGTGTTGGGTCAGGAGATGAGCCTCGTCCACCAGGAGCAACTTCGGACCTCGCTGATTCCGCAGCCGGCCGTAGGCCCAATCGAGAAGGTAGGCTAGGTGGAACGGAAGATGCCCTTCGTCCGCTCCTCTCAAATCCACGGCTACCGGGGAGGCCTCGGGGGTAAGCGAGCTCGCACCGTCGAGATGCTGGAGGGATCCCGTGCGAAAGACCTCCAACAACCCCATCAGCCTCTCGGAACGGACCGACGACTTCCCCACCTCCTCGATCAGGTCGCTTAACGTGGGGATGGACGGGCCCCGAGCATAGAGTCGCGTCACCGAGCTATCAAGAGTCGCGGCTTCTTCGTCCCGCAGACTCGGGAACAAGGCACGCAACATCGTGCCGACGCGCGCCGCCTTCTCGAGGCGATCCCCCCCGGTCGTCGCCGGATCCAGGGGGTTCAATCGAGGACCGTTCGGCGCCCCAAGCGCCAGCACGGATCCGCCCAGTGCCCGAACGAGGTCACCGAACTCCCCCAGCGGATCGAGAATGAGGATCCGCGCTTCTGGGCGTAGCCATAAGGTGCGCAGGAGAAACAAGGCAGACGCGAACGTCTTGCCGGCGCCGGTCGTCCCAAAGAGGCCCCACGAAAAGCTCGAATGCGCCCAGCGATCGAGGAAGACGGGCGCGGCATCATCCAGTTCGAGTCCCACCAGGATGCCGTGCGACTCGGCCACGGTCTCATCGCCAAAGGGGTAGAACGCGGCACATCCATCGGTGTGTAGCGTGTGCCAGTAGCCGTCCGGTCTCGTTTGGCGGCCCGAGAAATCGATCGGCGCGGCCGCGAGCGCCGCCTGATAGGTCGGAACGCGGGGGCGAAATCCTAACGCGGAAAGCCGACGGCTGACGGCGTCCCGAAGCCGCTCGGCCGCGCTGCGCCGGTATCCGAGACAAGAAAAGCCGATGCCCATTCGCCAAAGGTCCTGCTCGCGCTGAGCGACTCGAACCCCGAGCGAATCCGCGCTGGCTTCCTCAATCACCAGCTCCGCGGTCGGCGATCCCGGCCCTTCACCGCGGGTGGCCAATTCCGCGCCGGCTACACTGCGGGCTTGCTGCAATAGCTCCAGAGCCCGGGCGGAGGGGATCCGGAACAGCTCCACATGGAGTTCGACGGTCTCGGAAGTACGAAGCACGCGACCGAGCGCCGAAACCGTAAGTTCGTGAGGCAAGGATCCCGGCATTAGCGGAGCCACGTAGCGCGTTGAGCGACGGATCCATTCCCGGCCCTCGAGCGTCCCGGAGGCGGGAGCAGACTTCCGGATGCTCATCGATTTTCCGGGGGAGAAACGTGTGAATTCGAGATCCACCACAGCGCGACCGACGGGACGGCGATCGCCAACCCTCGAACCGTGGCCATGGGCGGGGGGGCGCCAAAATAGAAGACCAGCCCCGCTGCGAACAGAGCGATTGCACCCCACAACCACCCCCGCGAAGGGCGGATTCTTGATCCGCCCGAAGGCGGGGCCGCGGGAGCGAACGCGCCGACTAACCAGGCGGCAAAGACAATGGAAGCGATCGAGAGAACGAGTCCAGCCAGGAACGGAATCACGATCGAAAGTCCCCCCGCAATGAGCGAGAGTCCGGCTCCGACCGAGAGGAGGTCGAAATCGGGAACCGGATCCCGCAACGTCCTCGACCTCACGGAACCTCTTGAGTCGGCCAGCCAAATCGGAGCGCAGCTTCCCGGAGCGCCGTCGCCCGAAGTCGGGCGGGCGCGACGCCGAGGAGTTGGAACTGTTCCAGCGCCCTCGCCACCCGGCCTTCCAACCGGGAAACCGACTCCGGCGATGCGTCGACACTCCAGAACGCGAAGAGAATCCGGCGAACGTACCGCTGACGACAGAGGAACCGCACGAGTTCATCGTAGCCTCCTAACGCTTCGGTGAGGGGAACCTCCGGACCTTTCCGACGGGACGGCTGGAACGCAATGGCGGAAAGGGGCGAGACCGTCGCGAGGAACGCGCACCCTTCGTCCAACCCTTTCAGGAAGTCTCGGTACTGCGCGAAACGTTGCTCCATGTCGCTCGGCGGAAGGTGCGCGAGAGGAGTCCCTCGCATTTCCACGATGGCCACATAGCGCCCCGACGGAAGACGAATGAGCGAGCCCCGCATGCGCCCTTCGGATCCGCCGGTGTCAGCGGAGAACACGCCGCCTCGGCGGAGCTGGTAGCGCAGGAGATCGAATGCTCGGGCGTCCGGACTCTTTTCCCCCGTTCGATGTACCGAGACGAGGAATCCCACGATGGCGAAAGGAAGCCAGGCGAATCCTCCGGCGAGGGGGACAAACAATGCACCGACCGCGCAGTACGTGACAAATTTGAGAGCTGCCCGAGCCGACGGGAATGGACCCAGTCGGAGCGGCCGGTCCAGTCGCTCCGGTAACACCACCGAGGGCAGAGGCGGATCACCCATTGCCGGGAGGTGGCGGGCCGCCCCGGTTCACCCCCGGAAAATGCGGACTCCGAGTCATGCCGCCGCGCGCGGTCGAGGTACGAAGATGTTGGAGCAGATGAGTGGTTCCCCGGCCAAGGAAGTCGGCGACCAGCAACGGAGCGGTCAACGGCGGAGCTGTTTGGCCCAATCGCTGGACAGCCGTCGCGGCCCCGACACCGGGGCTGATTCCTCGGGCGCGGTCGGCGGCGGCGTTGAAGTAACTCCCGCCGGCCGTCGAGGTGGATGCCAAGCCCCGAAGGGAACCGCTGGCGGCAATGCCCGTCGCCCCCGGGAAACCAAATGCGGTCAGTTGCGTGCCGGCCAGCGACAAGAGGAACGGCGAGGCGACCGCGACCGCGAGGTAACCGACAAGTAGAAGGATCGTCGGGCTGCCGACGGCCAATTCTAAGGGAACGACCACGACGCACGGGAGGAACGCGAGCTCAACGAACAGCAACCAGCTGCGTCGGGCCAGATTCGAAAGCGGTCGGAGAGGCCAGACGAGGGTGAAGATCGGCAACAACACGAGGAGGACTCCGAGCATCGCATCGCGAAGTGCGATCGCTAGGGTCAGAAGAAATACGAGCAGAAAGAGGACGAACGATAGCACGAAAGTCAGTGCGCCGTTGTCCCAGGAGTACGAGAATTCCCCGTATCCAGCCAGGTTCACCCAGTGTTGCCAGGCCCCTCCGTCGAACCCGGCGATCGTCGGATACGCGGCCCCGGCCAACGACAGGATCGCTCCGGCGATGGGGATCGTGAAATTCGCGAGGACCACCGCGACGATCAATCGTCCAAGGAGCGGTTCGGGAGATCCGCTCCATCGACCCACGAACGGGCGCGCGAGATAGACGAACGCGACGCCGATCGCCAAGAGGGCAATCGCGGGATCGACGAGATTCCCGAGCAGATACGTGCTGAATGCCGAGGCGCGCGAGAGGAACGTCGAACCCGAACCGCTCCCCGGAGGGAGGGACGGAAATAGGGCGGTACTCGAGAGTTCGGGAACGAGCAGATTATCGTACGTAGGTCCGGTAATCGCCGCGATTGTCGCACTCAGCAACGCAAAGAGGGCGAACAGGATCGCCTGCAGGATCGACTCGAGAGCCATAGTGAGCGCCCTTCACGAGCCGGTGAGCACCCAATGCGCCAAGCCCCACGCCAGCCCCGTAATAGCTGCGGTGAAGAGCAACGTGCCGATGAGGGCGTCTCGCGCCCGATCTTTGGCCTGGATTTTCTTCGACACATCATTGGAAAACCAACTCAACGCGACACGCGCCCAGACGAGAGCGAGCAATCCACTGCCGGCCGCCCCCAAAAGGAGAACGAGCCGATTGATCGAGGCCGAAAAATTGCCCACCGCACTGTTGTTCGACGCGAGCGCAGAAATGAGGTGATCTTCTTGAACCAGCCGAATCGAACTGTTTCGCGGACCCGGGGGAAGCAATACGGGGCTTCCGAGGATCAGGATGGACAAGCACAGAGCCAGGAGGATGTGGGCGGCGAGCGGACGACCGCTCACGAGGGTTTCTCCGGGGAGGGCGGCGACCCCACCCACGTGAGAAGTTCTTCGCCATTGACTCCGAGCTCCGATCGCAACGACCCATCTTTGACGAGGCGGTCGATCGTAGCACGTCCACGCGCGATGGACAGTCCCTCATCCTCGGCCAAAAGTTCGAGACTTCCCCGTTCGACACCGTCTGCCGCGATGACCAACCGATGGATGACTTCCGTCGCGTCGATAGGCTCCGGCGCAGACGGGGTCGGTCGGCGTCGTGAACGAAAAATGACCACCAGCGAGCCCACGAACGCGAGCAATCCGGCGAGCACGAGAAACGCGACCGTCCCCGGTGCGATCAATCCGGAATAGGCCGGCGAAGCCGTTGGGGGAGGAAGACCGTTGGGGGGTGGGGGCTCAGGCTCGCGCGTCGAGTTCAATACGACAATCACCGAGCGATTCGCCCACAGCGTTTCCTGCACGGAATCTTCCACCTGAAACTCGATACGAAGGGTCCCGGATTGATTCGCCTCTCCCGTCCAGAAGTACGAGCCATCCGAAGGGACGGTGGCGGCGATCCAGGGAGTATCCTCGACCGTGAGAGTGACGTGAAACGGAGGGAAGCCCCCGATTAGCGCGACGCTCGCATTCAGGACTGGGCTGGTAGAGGTGTTCTGAACTACTGCCGAAAAAGAACCTACCAACGGAGAAACGGCCGGAAAGGTCGAATTCGTGGATACGGCTTTGAAGGAGGCATCGAGGAGGAAGATCGAAAGCGAAACGTCTCCAATAGTCTGGAATAAACCAGTCCAGTCGATGGAGCCATCGCTATCGATCTGCCCCACGAGCGGACTCGCGGAGGTGGGGGGGGTGCTGAGGACGATGACCCAGCAGAAGGGGGCTACTCCTCCGGATATCGTTAGCTGGAGATTCTGAAGCACTCCTGCCGAACCATTGGTCCGGTGGGCAGTGACCGTAAGGTTCAGTGCGGGCTCGATCGCCGGAAACGCTTGTGAGGTGCGCACTTCGGCTCCGTTCGAGTCGACCAGGGTGGAAGTGAGGAGGAAGTTGCCGGGAGTTGAGGGCGGGACTAAGAGATAGTAGGAGCCGGGAGCCGGTAGACGTAAGGCCCCCCCAAGATCAGTAGGAGGGAGTTGCCACCGAAGTTGATACGGGGCCACTCCGCCTTGAACCTCGACGGAGACCGGGACGCTGGCCGTCGCTTCGGATTGGCCGGCGAATACCGTCCAGGAGACATTGGGGGGTGGCGTAACGGAGATCATCAACGTAGTGACGACTTCCAGCGCCAGAAGGTCGAGGGGAGGATTGATGTAGAGGACTTGCAACGTGACCGTGAAATTGTCTTCATAGGGGTCGGCGAACGTTACATTAGGGGTCGTACCGAAGAGTCGAGAGCCTACGGTCCACTGATACTCCACGCTCCCATTGATTCCAATCAATTGGGATGAAAGAGTCAGGGGGCGATCCAATTCGGCGGCCGGTGACGAATCGCGAATGGCCGCCGCCGGGCCGATCGTGACCTGGAGCGGTTCCGAGAGTGCCAAGGAAGCATTTGCGCCTCCACTATCCGTAACGGTCGCTTCGGGAAGGAAGGTGCCCTGTCCGTACGAATGGGACACGGAAAACGTGCCGGGACTTTCCAGGCTGAGACTCTTCTCGGAGCCGTCTCCAAAGGAAATCAGGATGTGATAGGGCGGCTGGCCACCCGAAAAAGAGTCCACGAGTTCGACCCTTTCGCCGGGAAGGGCAATCACCGGATTGGCCTCCGGCGGCGTGAGCACGAGAGGAGCGACGATCGTGATTCGAACGGATGTCGACTCCCGAAAGGATACCGATTGATTGGTGCAGTCTAGCTGGATCGCTGATTGAACGGTGAGCTCCGTTATTCCGGTGAGCGCGGAGTCCGCCGTGAATTGAGTGGAAGGTCCTGTCGAAGTATTGAGAAGGCCGCCGACGAAGGATTGGTTTACATTCCAGAAGTACCAAACACCGGTCGGGACACAATCGGCCGGAGTTCCCAGCCAATCTGCCGAAAATGACGCGGTGGTGCCGCTCTCCATCAACCAAATCGCGGGGTCCGCCGAAAGCCGCGGAGGAGGCATCTCCTGAGGAACGAACTTGGAGTCAGCGGTATGCATCGCACCCTGGGGAAAGAGAATCAACGGTGCCAAGATCGCTACCGTCAGGATGAGAATCAGCTTGGTGCGCCCCGTACCGGCTTTGCGAGGCGGGGCGGGTTCTGTTCGAGAGCTCTCCCCGTTCGCGTCTCGGCTGCGCCCGTTCATTCACGAGCGCAGAGAAAGGACCTTACTTGCCCCAAAACTCGCTAGCGAACGCTGGAAGATGTCGCTGGGACGGAATGGACGACCAGCGCTACGTGTTCCTTCGAGAAGGGAACGAGGGGAGTGCCCACATCGACCCGGAAGCCGCCGCCGACGAGGGTCGAGCGCGACTCCTGAACGATGGCCGAGGCGGGCCGGCGCTGCGTTACGGACCGCACCTTCAACATGAGAATCCCTCGGCCCGTCGCCGCGAGACACGCCTGGGCGTTGTCCAGGAAGATTCGCGCCTGGGCTCGCTGCGCGATATCTTGGTAGAGAAAGTCGACGATCCCGACGTCCGCGGCGTAGCGTTCGGGGAGCTGCGCATCGGCGAGGATGGGAAGCAGGTTCCGACGACGGCGCGCGAGCGCGAGAAGCGGAGCGAAGGAGGTCGGACTCTTTTCCACCACGAAAATTTGGGCTTCGGGAAGCAGGTCCGACACGTGACTCGCCGTCGTGCCGTGCGCTCCCCCCAGATACAGCACCGATCGGACCCCGGCCAGCAGGTCCCCGGGCGCGCCTTTCAGAAGAAAGGCCGCTAGCTTCGAGCGGAAAGGATCCCACTGGCGATACTCGACCGTACCTTCCGCCCGCAACTCCTCGCCATACACTCGGGACCCCGGAGCAGCATTGATCGTGAACAGGTCCCGGCCGGAACGGAAGACCCCTGGCCAATCCGCGCGATTCACCGGTCCTCGTCAGGCCGTACTCACCCAGAGCTCGAGTTCCACCGGGGCATTGAGGGGCAGTGAATAAACGCCGATAGACGCTCGCGCCGGTCGTCCTGCGTCCCCAAAGAGCTCAATCAGCAGTTCCGTCGAACCATTCGCAACCTCGTGTTGCCGAACGAATCCGGGGGACGAAGCGACGTAGACCCCCACCCGCAGGATTCGTTGAATGCGGTCGATCGATCCCAGCTCCTGGACCAACGCGCTCACCGCCTGCAGGGTCGCCCGTCGCGCAAGTTGGTGCGCGTCCTCGAAGGCAACATCCGCATCGACTCGTCCGGGGGAGACCACGCTCCCCTCGTGCGTCACGATCTGACCGGAAACCCAGGCGAAATCCCCATGCGCGACGACTGACGCGTACGACCCGGCGGGTTTCGGAGGAGTAGGCAGTGCCATGCCGAGCGTCGCAAGTCGTTCGGAAGGTCGTTCGACCATAGCGCCACGAGAGAACCGGGCGCCGAAAAGCGTATCCCGACCGAAATCGGCGAGCAGTCCACCCGTAGGAGTAAAGTTCTGCGAGCCCTCGGCCCCCGGATGTCGTTCTTCCGGAGAAAGCGGAAAGAGAAGGAGCCTCCTACCGAGGCTCCGGCACCGACGCCTACGTCCGAGGCGGCTCCGTCTTCCTCGTCACCCGCGCCCTCGGAGTCCACGGCCTCTGCCGCCGAATCTCCCGCTCCTACGGCCATCGAGCCGCCAGCGTCAACGGTCTCCCCGCCTTCCGAGTCCGTGACGGCTCCGGCCTCGTCGCCCGATCCGCCGGCGGGCCCCTCCATGGAGACTCTCGCGTCTCCGCCGCCGTTGCCACAAAAGGACGCGGCCGGTACGACCGGCGTGCCGACGGCCCGAGGCCCCTTTCGGCAGTGCTTCATCTGCGGAACCGACCTCGAAGGAGAGACTTGTCCGACCTGCCGAATGACGTGGATCGAGTAGCGAATTTCGTCCAAGCCGGTCTTTCCCGTATCGAAATCCCAAGCTCCCAACCGGTAGATCGGTCGGGAATCTGGTGATTCCTCGGCGTGGGTGAGCGAGCCCCGGCAGCGATTTCGACATGGGACACGCCACCCTTTTGTAGGTCTCCCGCTCACACCGAACTCACTCCTAATGACCATTGATCCTCGTCCGCCCACTCCGACCGATTCGCTCTCCGCAATCGAGCAAAAGATCGTTACCCACTTCTTCACGCTCCAACCAAATTACGCCGTGATGCTCGGGCTTCATGATTACGACGGACGCCTGCCCGATTTGAGCGCCACCGCCACCGAGAATTGGGCCGGCCACTCGGACGACCTGCTCCGAGAACTCGACTCCCTGCCGAAGGATTCGCTGCCATCCGCCCGTCGGCTCGATCGGATGCTGCTACAACTTCTGCTCGAGAGCGCCCTCTTCGATCTTCGCGAGTCCCATGATATGGAACGAAATCCCATGTCGTACGTCGGCATTTTCTCGCTGACGCCGTACATGGTCCGGGAGTACGCCCCGGCCTCGCATCGAGTCGACGCGATTGTCCGAGTCCTGGAACAAGTTCCGTCCGTACTCGCCGTCGCTCGGCAGCGTCTGTCCTCGGTCTTGCCGCGGCCGTTCCTCCAGCTGACGTTGGCGATCGGGGGAGGACTGCCGACCCATTTCGAGGAAGCCGAAGGGTTTGCGCGTCGGGGATCCTCCGTCCTCGGGGATCGAGTGAAGGCGGCTCGGTCCCCGGCGGAGGGTGCTATCGCGGAATTTCTCGCCCGGGTCAAACAGGAATATCTTCCCAAGTCCAACGATGAGTTCGCGCTCGGCCCGAGCCGATATCAGCGGCTGCTCTGGGTGCGAGAGGGGATCGAATCCCCGTACGCGGAGATCCAAGCGGCGGGCCGAGCCGATCTCCACCGAAATCAAGATCGCCTGCGCGAGATCGCTCGAGGCGAAGGGGTCACCGTCCCGGCGCTGCTCGAGCGCCTGTATCGCATCCATCCCACGGCCTCGACCTTGATTCCGACCGCTCGTCGATTTGTCGATGAGGCGCGGACCTTCGTAGAAACCCATCAGCTGGCCTCGATCCCCGCCCCCGCGATTTGTCGGGTCGAGGAAACGCCAATTTACGGTCGCGCCCTCTCGACCGCGAGCATGAATCCTCCCGGTCCCTTCGATCAGGTGGGTGACGAGGGAATCTACTATGTGACCCCCGTCGACTCCGCGTGGCTCCCGGCGAAGCAAGAGGAGTGGTTGCGCTCGCTCAACGACGCGATGCTCCGTAACATCACCATCCACGAGGTCTATCCCGGGCATTACCTCCAATTCCTACACTTCCGCAAGACCGGGGGCTCGTTGACGCGCAAAGTGTTCCTTTCCGCGTCGTTCTGTGAGGGGTGGGCTCACTACGCGGAGCAACTCGCCATCGAGCAGGGTCTGGGCCAAGGACATCTGGAAGCGGAGGTCGCGCAGTTGCACGACGCGCTCCTCCGGGACTGTCGGCTCCTGGCGTCGATCGGATTGCACACGCAAGGCATGACGCTCCCTCAGGCTACCGCGCTCTTCCAGCAGGAGGCCTTTTTCGAACAGTTGCCCGCGGAACGTGAGGCGATTCGTGGAACGTTCAATCCGGAGTATTTTTGTTACACGCTCGGGAAGCTGGCGATCCTCGACGTACGACGAAAACACCTCCAGTCGGCGTTCCAGGGTTCGCTTCGGTCATTTCATGATGCCCTCCTCGGGTTCGGCTGCCCGCCGATCGGACTGCTCGACTCGTTACTGGTCGGCCCCTGAACGGTCGAGGGACCCGCATTCCCCCAGGGGACGTAGGGTACGTACCGGCCCAAGGTCCCCTCCGCCACGCTATAAACCCGAGCGGCCCAGTACGATCGATGTCCGATCCGGTCGGTTCGGCGGCTCCGTCAGCTCAGGGTCGCGAGGAGGCAACGCTCGGGGGAGGATGCTTCTGGTGCACCGAGGCCGTATTCTCCGAACTCCAAGGCGTCGAACAACTCATGCCCGGTTATGCGGGCGGTCGCGTGGCCCACCCCACGTACGAAGAGGTTTGCTCGGGAACGACCGGTCATGCCGAGGTCGTCCAAGTCACGTTCGATCCGAAGATCCTCTCCTTCCACGATTTGTTGACCATCTTCTTATCCGTACATGATCCGACGACGCTCAACCGGCAGGGAGCGGACGTCGGTACGCAATATCGATCCGTGATTCTATACCACTCCCCCCAACAGCGCGCCGTCGCGGAAGCGACGATTCGAGAGATGGAATCCGCGCATCTGTGGTCCCGAAAGTTCGTGACCGAGGTCGCCCCGTTTGAGACGTTCTATCCGGCCGAGGATTATCACCGGGATTACTTCGCGCGCAATCCGCAGACCGCGTATTGTCAAATGGTGGTCGCGCCGAAGGTCGCGAAGTTCCGCAAGCACTTTATCGACCGATTGAAGAGCCGGCCGATCGCCCCGTAGCGGTCTGTTGTAACCTCCGTAGTCCACAACGATTCATCCCCCTTCAGGCGGTCGGAGGCAGGCCGCAATGCGGCAGAGGGAGAGAAAAATGGGCTGTGGCCGGATGAAGGTCGCCTGCGACGACGGGTTTGAAGTTGTGACGAAACACCAGGGTGAGCTCGTCGCCTTGACTCAGTGGCACGTGGAACACTCCCACGGCAGGAAAGTCACGGAAGCCGAAGTCATGGCGATGCAGAAGCATCCCTGATTCCTGAACGCCGAACCTTTTCCTTTTCTCCTTTCGGCCCGCGTCAGCCGAGGAGAGTCCGTTGGGACAGGGTCCCCGCTTCCGCATCCGGGAACCGGTTCACGTAGGCGACGGATACCACGGCCCGGAAATCCCTGCCCGATCAACGCTTCGACGGTCGCCGCGGAGGTAGCGCCGACGTACTGCGATCCCAGAGCGCTCGGAAGTACGCCAGCTGAGCTTTCACGAAATCGGGAGTGTCCGTCCAGACGGCGATCTCTTCGACGCCGGGCACTCCCGGGTCCGGGACGAGGAAGAGCAGAGCTTCGCGTTCATCAACGATTGTGAGGCGCGCGCGCTGAGGCGAGATCGCCCGCACTTCCGCGTTCGGAAAGCGTCGTTGCGCCCCGGCAAAGCGACGGAGGAGGTTCGCGATTCGTGGGTCTGGCTCGACGAGCAGCCGGAAGTGCCCGCCGCGCCGACCGAGCGCTGGGAGCTGGGCGTACAGAGTCATCTGAACCGACTCTCGCAGGGCTTTCGAGGTGATCATGACGAGGATTTCGTGCTCCGCCCGTCGCACCATTTCCCGGATATAGGGGTAGATCGCCGCGGCCCCGGTGATCACTTGGAAGCGGGGCGCCCCTTCACTGACCGCGGTCGTGAGCTCGGGAAGTCGCTCCGAGAGCTCGCGGGCAAGGGCCGCGTCCTCGTCCAGGGCGAGGCGTCGCTCGACCAGACTTCGCTCGAACAAGACGCGGGGAGGGATGGGTACGTCCTGCCGCGGCCGTTCCGCGGTGACCTGAACGAGGCCTCGCGCGCGCATCGCGTCGAGTGTTCGATACGTGAGGACGCGGTCGACTTGAGATTCCCGAGTCAGGTCCCGGGCCGTCGCGCGTCCCCGGCCGAGGAGCAGTAGGTAGAACTTCGCCTCCCGCTCCGCGAAACCGAACCGGCTCATCGCGGTGAGCAGGTCTTTCCAGTCCATCGCCGGTGCACTCCGATTCGGGGTCAAGGAGCCAGGCAATCTTGACGTTGATAAACCGTTGTGGTTACTTCCGGCTACAACCGAAATAGTTCTTCGGCGAACCCATCTCTCCGGGGAATCGTTCGCTGACTCCGACGGAACGAGGCGAAATCGCCAAACGACGCGTCCCGATCGTTTTGGGATCGCGGAAGGTTCGAAGATTAGGGGTGGGCTTCGAGGAAGCGCTGCATCGCGGCAGTGAACGCCGTCTCGGACTCGAGCGGGGCGAGATGGCCCGCGTCGGGAAATCCGACCCCCACCGATCGAGGGATCCGATGGACGAGCGCCTGAGTCTGTTCTTTGGGGATGAGTTCATCTTGCTCCCCCCAAAGAACCAGCGTCGGGACCCTGATCGACGCGAGCATGGGGGTCAAGTCGGGCCGATCGGCGATCGCCTGAAGCGTGGGGATGAGGGTGCTCGGGGGAACGGACTCGACGATTCCCCGTATCGTCTGGAGGACCGCCGGCCGTTGGCGCCAGGTTGGATCAGCGACGAGACTTTGGACGGTGGCGCCAAGGTCCAGCGTCTCGCCGGGCGCTTCCAGACGTTTGACGGTCGCCATTCGCTTCGCCTTGGTGTCGGGGGTATCGGCCTCAGAGCGAGTGCTGAGAAGCGCCAGGGCGCGAAACCGGTCCGGATGGTCTCGGTACAATTGGAGGGCCACGTATCCTCCAAACGAGTGGCCGACAATGGTCGCGGGGCCTAGCGAAAGCCGGTCGAAGAGGGAGTGAACGGCCTCCGAAAACCCTTGGAGGGTAGTGGGAACCTCGCGACCTTCGGCCAGGCCATAGCCCGGGAGATCCAGGAGTACGACTTTCCGGTTCCGGGAAAGCGGGCTGAGTTGGGCATTCCAGATGGTGTGATTGAGCGGATATCCATGGAGAAAGACTACCGGTGGGCCGGTACCGCGAATGACGGCGGGAACCGAGTCGGAAGTCGGGGACACAGGAACCTGCATTCGCGTTTCTTAGTTAAGGGCTCAGACTCGGAGACTTAGGGGAGAGAAAATCGTGGCTCGCCGCCCTGAGGAGGTTTCAGTCGTAGCTCGAATCCGAATCCATCCGAGTAATCGGTTGGCCACACGCCGGACACTGCACGAGGCGCCAGTCCGGCGGAACCGAGACGATCCGTTGGCAGTGCGGACAACGGATCGCCGACGCTTCCTCGGGCATCGAGTTCCTGCCCCCAGAGCCGGCGAAGCGTATACCGTTCCGCTCCGGAGAGCAGAACCCCTGAGCCCCGACCGTTAGCCGAGCGTCGATTTCGACGTCCCCGATGGGGATTCGGGTTGCCGATCGGAGCGATCCCGACCGAGAAAGGGCTATCGGAGACCCTCGACCTACGCAGGAATCCCGCCGGCTGCCCCCGCCTCCTCCGCGTCCGCCGTGAAGCCGGTGTGGTATGCGGGCTCGGACAATCGGTGGGGCGACCTGTGGACGATGCTTCACCCGCCGTACACGCTGATGGTCTTGAGTTTCGTGACAATTGGCGCCGCCGTGGCGCCGAAGATCTCGTCCACGATCTACGTCGCGACCCTCGGGGCGTATTTTTCGGGTCTGGGGGTCGGTGCGCATTTTCTGGACCAGATACCCGGGATGGGGTCCCACTATGTCCGGCACTGGCCCACGGGGGCGCTGTGGGCCGGGGGTCTTGCGGGGGTTGCGGTCGGGGTGGGGATTGGAATCTTGGGAGCGTGGTTAGTGCTCGGAGCCCCGTTCCTCATACTCGTCGCGGTGCAGGGGTTCGCCGCGCTGGGCTATCCCTTGGCCCCCGTCTTCCGAGGAATCTTTCACCGCGATACCGTCTTCGCCGTCTCGTGGGGAAGCCTCCCCGTCATCACGAGCTTCTACGCCCAAACCGGGTCGCTCAATCTGGAGGTGCTCCTCATCGCCGCTGGCTGTGGGGCGGCGGCGGCCCTTGAAATTCACTTCTCCCGACTCTCGCGCGCGCGTCGAGCGGCCGCTCGAGCGGCGCTCCAGAACTCCGATTCCCCCGGCCCGACCTCGATCCCCCCGTTCCGTCGATCTGACCAGGTCCTCCAGGCACTCGTCATGGCCACCGGTGCAGCCGCGCTGGTCCTGCTCCTGAATGCGTGGATCGGTCTCCGATGATCAAACCGGCCGAATCGGAAACCGTCGTGCCGGATCGCCGCTTCGTGCGGGCCCTGTTCTCTGCGCTGGCCCCGAAGTACGAGGAGGCGTTGCTCGTCTACTCGATCGGACAGGACCTTCGCTGGAAGCACACGATGATCGATCGGCTCCCGCTTCGGCCCGGAGACCGGGCGCTCGATCTAGCGTCGGGGACCGGACTCGTGCTCGATCGACTCGCCCGCCAGTTGGGTTCTTCCGCCGTGGTGGGTCTCGATCCGAATCGGACCATGCTGACTCAACCGCGACCGGGTTCGAGACCGGGCGCCTTAGTCCAAGGCAATGCCGAGCGACTTCCGTTTCGGGACGCGCGCTTCGACGTCGTGACCGCCGGCTACTTGTTCAAGTATGTGGACCTCGACCGACTGCTACGAGAAATTCGGCGGGTGCTCCGACCCGGAGGTCGGATCGGCGGGTACGACTTTTCCTCGCCGCGTCGCGACACGACGAATGGCCGCTTGTATGCGATCTACCTGACCCGGATTCTTCCATGGCTCGGTCGCCATCGCCGAGGCTCGTCCGTTAATTGGCGAGAACTGCTCGATTTTCTTTCTGACGTGGCCGAGCGCTCCGCTTGGGAAAATCGGATTCTCATCGCACTTGAATCGAACGGATTCGTGGATATCCGGCGGGTCCCGTCCCTCGGAGGAGCGATCACGTGGGTATGGGCTCGAGTCGATGGAGTGGCGACCTCATCCAGTCCGGAGGGATAGATGGGCTCTCCCCTCGCACCGTGGAGCGATGCAGGGACTAAGGGAGCGCCCAGTAGTGATGTAGCGCAGTGTTCCCGGTGATCCGCTGCAGGGCCACCGCATGATCGAGGACGAGGTGGGCGAAGAAGCGTCCATGCTCATCACTGCCCGGCGGGTCGTTTGGAAAGTAGAAACCGTCCCGTTTGAGATCTTCCCAGAACAGCTCGGGCGTTAGCGGATGATTTTCCGTTCCGTCGTGGGCGCAGCGCTCGGCACACTCGAGTGCTCGACCGATCGGATCATTCGACTCCGGGTGCTTTAGTTGCATCACCGGCCCCAGGATGCTAGAAGGTATTTAGCCGCGGACCACCGAAGGAGCACGCGTCGTCCGACTCTCGGTCGGTAACTCGACCTCGAGCGACGCCGGTATCCGAGGGATGGGCGCGGATCGGTTCTCGCTCGAGGTCTTGCTCGCCAACCGGTCCATGCCGTTGCACAGTGCTTTATGACCGCAGTCGCTCAGCGGCCGATGCGGATCCTAGTCGCGGGAGCTGCCGGGTTCCTGGGCCGCTCCGTCGTACAGGCCGCCACGAGAGCTGGTCACGAAGTGCGCGGCCTGGTCCGTTCCGAGGAACAGTTTTCGATAGTTCGTTCCGCCGGCGCTCAACCCGTGCTTGGGGATGTTCGAGTGGTCGAGACGCTGGCCGACTGCTTAGTGAAGTGTGACGTCCTGGTTCATCTGGCGACGCGCTCCCGAGGGTCCGTCGAGGAGATGCGCGCGGCACGGGTTGACGGCTGCCGATCGCTCATCAGCGCCGCAAAGGCCGCGGGAGTTCGACGCGTCGTGATCGGCTCAGGGTACTGGCTCTATCGGGATAATACGGGGATTCTGACCGAGGAGAGCCCGATCGCCGCCATCGGAATGCCGGGGGTCAATTTTGCGGCGGAAGAGATTGCCCGGAAGGCCGGGGCTACTGGAGCGGTCGAAACGGTGATCGCGCGGCCGGGAATGGTGTATGGCGACGGCTCTTGGTTCCGCGAAATGGTGGAGGAGCTTCGCACGGGGGAGTATCGGTACATCGGCGATGGTTCGAGCTACTGGTCTCCGGTCGCGCTCGAAGATACGGGAGAGGCCTTCCGAACCCTTTGTGAACGTGGGGTCGCGGGCGAGATTTACCTTGTGGTCGATGACGCTCCCGTTTCGATCCGGGAACTCGCGAATTTCGTGGCGAACCAGCTCGATGCCCCTTCCCCTCGGAATCTGAGTCCAGAGGAAGCCGCCCGAGAATGGGGCTCGGAGGTCGCGGAACTCGTTGGCGCCAGCCGCCGGGCCTCGAATGCGAAGCTGAAGCGATTGGGCTGGACCCCGCGCTTCACCAACTACCGCGCCGGGATTCCCGAAGTCCTTCGAACGATGGCTCGCCCGAACGTCGGGGCCGGAGATGGGCACCCGTCGAATACATCTCGGTGATTCATCGGGATGTGGGCACCCACCGAACCCCTCCCCTCGGATGCGAGAGACGGCGGCCGGGCGGTAGGAAACCCATGTATAGCGCCTAAAACTCGGGTTGCGGGGACTGCGAATGTCGGAGAATACTGCCGCGATTGCCGATCAGTTGGTTCGTCAGCTCGAATTGGACCGGCCGCCGGTCCAGATCTCTTATCTCGAGGAACGCCCCCAGAACATCACGGAACACCCGGGAGGGGTACCGTCCGTATGCACGTTCTTTGCGTATGGGACGGAGAAACCGTTCTACGCCGGCCTTCCCCAGCACCAGGATTGCGAAATTGGGGCCTTCGTCCTCGGGATCCCACCCAAGGGAGAGGTCGGGGCGCGCTTGATGTCCACGATTGGAGCGATGCAGCAAGAAGGGTATCTGAATCCCGGCGAGGAAGCCCGGGTGCCCCACAACGATCGGGCTCCGAATTTCGTCGCCTATGGCCCGCTCGGAACGCTCTCGATGCCCCCGACCGGTGTGCTCCTCTTCCTGAATCCCAAGTCCGCAATGCTCGCGCTGGAGGCTGCCGGGTCCGGCCCCGATGGCGCCCCGATTCCCCTGAACGGCCGCCCAATGTGCGCCATCATGCCAATCATGAATCAAGGCGCCCCGGTCGCCGCCTCGCTCGCGTGCACTGGCTCGAGAATCTACACCGACCTCGGCATCGATAAGATGGTCGTAGGAATTCGCGGAGATCACCTCGTCCGGTTCGCCGAGAAACTCGAACGAATCGTTCGGGCCAACGAATTCGTAGGCGCGGAGGACTCGTCGCGCAAGGCGAAAGCACCGAACGCCTTCCACCGCCAAGGAAACTAATCTCGTTCAGCGGCTCTCCGTTCCCCGCGCGGAGCACTACCCCGAGCGAATCCCTCTTGTCGACGTCGGAACGAACCGCCCCGGAGAGGAGGAGGGGGATCGGTGCCTCCCGAGGTTCAGGCCTCCGTGGTCATACTGGCGGGAGGACGATCGCGACGGTTCGGCGGGGACAAGCTTCTCGCGTCCATCGATGGAACCTCCGTTCTGTGCCGGGTGATGGAGCGTCTCGAACCTTTGGCAACGAAGCTGTGGGTGTCGGTCAATTCGGAAGCGCGCGCGGCCGAACTGCGCCCTCATCTTCCGGACTCCGCGGAGTTCCTCCTCGACCGATCCCGCGAATGGGGGTCGGGGCCCGGAGGGGCGATCGGCGCCGGGCTCGAGCGAGTTCCGCCGTCGCCAGTACTGTTCGTTCCCGGCGACATCCCTTGGATCGACGTGGACGCCGTACGCAGGTTTCTTGCTCGGGCCCTCGTGCTCGGCCCGGAGGTAGCCGTTCCGTGTTGGGAGAGCGGGGAGACAGAGAATCTGATCCAATGGCATCGCCATCCGCGCACAAGTGCCGATTCGCTCCCCCCAAGGGATGGAGTAGGTACGGCGATTCGGGCATCCGAGTTCTTGCGGGCGGTTCCGAGGACCCTTCTCGTGCCGATCGCTTCGATCACTCCGCACCCGTTGAGCTTCGGTCACGTCACTCGCCCCTCGGACTTGGCGCGTCCTTCATTTCGGGGGCAAGCTGGACGGAGCCGCCAAGAGCAAACCATCGAGGGTGAACCGAAGACGCTCTATCGCGCTGCGCACCGGCTGCTTTCGTTGGGCGACGGGGAGCGGGCGCGCGCGACCTTCGTTCTCGAAGCTCACTGGTACGAACAGGCAAGACTTCGAATCCTGGCGTCGCATGCAATGCGGGATGCGCGCGGGATCAGCATTCGAGACGCTCCGGGACTTCCGTCGGAGCGAGCGTCCCCCGGTTCAACATCGCATGCACGGAAACGGTCGAATATCGTCGCGCCCTCCGGTGAAACTCGTATCGGAAGGTCGGCGAAGTGATGGCGACGTGTGCAGGTTGTGGACAGCCGATCGAGCGCTCGTCGACCGAGGCGATTCGCACCGGCGAGCAAGCCTTCCATCTCTCGTGCGCCCCCCTTCCCCTCCTGGACGACGCCCGCGAAGAGTACGAGGCCATCCTCCGAAAGGGAGTCCAATATTTCGTCGAAAAATATCACGTGGGCTCCACGGACGGCTCCCGTCCGGAACGTCTCTTTATTGCAATGGGAGCCGCGCTCGAGGCCGAACGGGCTCGGCGCCCGCGCGCGTGCACGGATGCAACGCGCTCGTCCTGAGTCCTATTTACCCCTGCAGGAAGTGTGTCGAGCGTTGAACATGAGTGCCGCATGGGGAGGCTCCGCTCGTCGAATCCGGATCGACGAAGTACGGAAGGCCCAGGTCCTGTCGCGGGAGGATGAGGTCGCCGCGGAGGAGCCGCTCGAAATTCGAGTGCTTTCCGGAGATTCCCGCGACTCGATGGCCCATCCGATCGCGGTCACCATGCGCACGCCCGGCTCCGACTTCGAATTGGCGGCGGGGTTTCTGGTTTCCGAAGGGCTCCTCCATGACCGAGACGAGATCGCACAGATCGGGTACTGTTCCGAACCGGTTCAACCCCAGCAGTACAATCAGGTCAACGTCCACTTACGCGTGGGAGTGCCGTTCGACTTCGGCCGGATGCAGCGCCACTTATTCACGAGCTCCAGCTGCGGAATTTGTAGCAAAGCGACCCTGGATCAGGTTCGCACGACCATCGGTCGGGCGCCCGTGGGCCACTTTCGGCTCGCGTCGTCCTTATTGGAATCGCTCCCAGACCGGACCCGCGCCAAACAACAGCTGTTCGGCCGGACGGGCGGGCTTCACGCTTCGGCGCTGTTCGATTCGTCCGGCGCGCTGCTCGTCCTCCGGGAAGACGTGGGCCGACACAACGCGCTCGATAAGGTCGTGGGCCAACAGTTGTTGGCGGGCCGGCTTCCCGCCTCCGATTCGGTGCTCGTGGTCAGCGGCCGCGCCAGCTTCGAGCTCGTTCAAAAGGCCGCGGTCGCGGGCATTCCCTTCCTCGCCGCGATCGGCGCGCCGAGCACGCTCGCGATCGACCTCGCCCGCGACCAGGGAATGACCTTAGTCGGCTTCTTGCGGGAAGGACGGTACAACGTCTATTCGGGGTTGGAACGCCTGGCGCTCTAGGTCGGGGGACGAGCCTTGGCAGGGTCCGACGTCCGTCCGATACCGCGTAGGAATCCGAAGACCACCTGAAGCCCCCGTCGGACTTCTGGGTCGTTCCACTCTCTCCAGAGCGATCGCAAGGACGGAGGTCGTTCCGCCCGGCGCGCTCGGCCCGCCTCGGTCCACCCTTGCTCGAGGACGCGTCCCACCGTGGAGATCGCCGCAGGATCGACCTGCTGCAGGAGCCGGTAGAAGGCGGCGAGATTTTGCAGCATCCGACGGTTCGAGGGCTGAGACGCCCACGCCGCCATCTCCGCCGTCACCGCACCCGATCGCTCGCTGAGGGCGACCAGCAACGGGAGGGCCCCGCTCTCGTGAAGCCCTTCGGCCAATCGAATGAGCTCACTCCGTACCTCGGGCGACCACGCGTCGCCACTCTCCGCCCGAGCGCGGGACGTGCGCGGTGTCGCGGGCGAGATCATTTTCGCCATCACTGCTCAGCGAGAGGCGTATATTCGGGCCGTTGCCACTTCTCTTCGACCCGTACCCCTCGTTGCGGGTTCCCTTGATGCCGGCGAGGATTGCTCGCCGAAAGCGGGCTACGAGGTCCCCCTTCGACGGGAGGCAATCGTTCCATTGAAACCGGGAGCTCCTTGTAAGCCCCGGTCTTGGTCGTTGGGTCCCGCTCGCTGCGGGTTAGCCGATTGACGGCGTTTTCACCTCGGTCGTGGATCCCAAGCCACATCACCTTGCCTTGCACTCGGTCGGTGACGACGACCGCCGCGCGGATCGCGCCCACGGCGGAACGCAGTCGTACCGAATCCCCCTCCTGCAGCCCTCGTTGCTGCGCGAGGTCGGGGGCGACTTCGACAAACATCTCCGGCACCTTCGACATGAGCCCCTCGCTGCGGGACGTCAGGTTCCCCCAGTGGAAGTGTTCCAGCATGCGACCGTTGTTGAGATAGAGGTCGAACTCGGGATCCGAGGCGAGCGGAGGGATCCATTTCGGAGGGAAAAAACGCGCCTTCCCATCGGGAAATTGGAAGCGATCGGCGTACAGGTAGGGGGATTCGGTCCCATCGGCCGCGACGGGCCACCGTTGGCTCTGATATCCTTCGAGCCGATCGTAGCGGACCCCGGCAAAATACGGCACCAAGGAGGCGACTTCGCGCATGACCTCCTCCGCACTCCGATAGTCCCACGCCGCGCCTAATGCCTTGGCGAGATCCTGGATGATCTCGAGCTCGGACCGACACTCGCCCAGCGGGGGCAGGGCGGGATAGAATCGTTGGATCCGTCGTTCGGTGTTCACGAAGGTGCCTTCCTTCTCCAAGGAACTGGCCGCGGGGAGAATCACATCGGCGTAGCGAGTCGTCTCGGTCGGAAAGAGTTCGCAGACGACGAGCAGATCGAGCTGCGCGAGCGCCAGCGCGACGTCGGAATGATGCGAGTCGGCGAGCACTTTGTCTTCTCCGAAAATCAGCATCGCCTTCAGGGTGCCCGCGCGGACCGCATCGACCATTTCCGTGCTGGTGAGCCCCTTGGTCGTCGGAATCGCGACGGCCCAGGCCGCGGCATAACGGGCACGAACGGCGGGATCGTCCCACGCCTCGTAGCCTGGCCAGAACGTCGGCAACGCGCCGAAGTCGCTCGCGCCCTGCACGTTGGCGTGGCCGCGCAACGGATACCCGCCACAATGGGGGCGTCCAAAATTGCCGGTGAGGAGGAGCAGGTCCGAGATCGCGGTCGAAGTTTCGCTGCCGGGCTGATGCTGGGTGACCCCCATCGCCCACAGAATGCAAAATCCCTTCGCCGCGTGGATCATCGTCGCGGCCTGCATGATCTGAGCTTTTGGCACGCCGGACAATTCCTCCGCATACTCCAGGGAGTACGGCTCGAGGGCGGCGCGGTACGCGTCGAACTGCACCGTGCGTTCGGCGATGAACGACTTCGCTTCCCATCCCTGATCCAGGATGTAGCGAGCCACGGCGTTGAGCACGACGAGGTCGGTGCCGGGTCGGGGGCGGATGAACAGATCGGCCCGTCGGGCCATCGCGGTGGCGCGCAGATCGAGGACGATCAGTTTCTGGCCATGGAACTTCTGCGATCGTTTGATCTTCCCCGCCAGCACCGGATGGGATTCCGCAGTGTTCGAGCCGACGGTCATCACGAGGTCGGCGCCCGCGATGTCCTCGAGCGACCCAGCGTCGGCGCCGATCCCGACCGTTCGCAGAAGGCCCGTCGTCGCGGGGGCCTGACAGTACCGGGCGCAGTTGTCGATGTTGTGCGTACCGATCACGCCACGGGCCAGCTTCTGCAGCAGGTAGGCTTCCTCGTTGCTCCCCGTACAGTTCGCGAGAAATCCGATCGCGTTGGCGCTCGATTGGGCCCGGATCTGTTGGAGCCGCTCGGCGATGAACCGAATCGCCTCCTCCCAGCTCGCGGGATGAAAACGCTCCCCCCGTCGGATCAGTGGGGTCGTTATCCGGTCCGGACTGTTCACGAAATCCCAACCAAACTTTCCTTTGATGCAGGTGGCGATCCCATTCGCGGGCGATTCCGGGCGGGGCTGGATTTGTAGGATTTTCCGATCTCGGGTCCAGACATCGAACGAACACCCGACGGCACAGAAGGCGCAGACGGTCTTCGTCTTCCGGACCAACGAATCTCGCAGTTGGGCCTCCACCTCGCTGGCCGCGAGGATAGGGAGAAAGCCCCCGATCGACGGTTCGAGATCCTTGACGACCTCGGTCAGTCGATCCTTCGTCAGCCGCGAGAGCCCCGTGAGGAAGCCGGCCTCTCCCAGCATTGATTTCGGCATGAGGGCATCGACCGGGCAAACCGAGACGCAGGCGCCACAGGAAACGCACGAGGAGCGATTGATCAGCGCGTCGTGATCCCAGAGTACTTTCGGAGGGTTGCGCTTCCAATCGATCGTAATGACTTCGTTGACGACGACATCCTGGCAGGCTTCCACGCATCGCCCGCAGAGGATGCAGTGGCTCGGCTCGTAGACGTAGAATGGATTCGAGTCGTCGGCCGGGTACGGCTTGGGTCGGAAGGCTTGGGTCGAGATGCGTTCCTGGAGGACCGTGGTGTGTAGGACGCAGTTTCCGTTCTTGTCGCATACCGAACAGACCATCTGATGATCGCGGAGTATTCGATCGAGCGCCTGCCGGCGTGCGACGCGTCCTCGTTCCGAGGAGGTCGAAATATGCAAACCGTCCCGAAGAGGGGTGGCGCAGGCACGGACCAGTCGACCTTCCACTTCCACGAGACACGTCTCACAGGTTTGCAGTGGGCCGAGACTCGGATGGAAACACACCTGGGGGATCTCAATGCCGATCCGATTCAGGGTTTCGAGGATCGTGGCAGTGGCCTCCCCCTCGACCGATTCCCCGTCCACCACAATCTGGACCATCGAACTGGAACCGAAATCCGGTAGACCTACCTGTTCAAGACGCTTGTTGAGAACGCGCCTTGAGAAAGTCGGTCGTACCGTCAGCGAACCGCTCTCAAGAAGAACTGGGAGCAGGACTACAGCTCCGCCGTTCGATGTACCGGAGGAGGAGGGCTCGGAGCGTGTCGGAGCAGAACAATCGAGACCAGTAGCATCCAGAGGAGGACCAGGCCGATGAATATTCGCTCGACGAGGCCGAAGGCTCCATGGACGAGTCGAGGAGATCCGGTTGCCGCGAAAGTGAGAAAACAGAAGACCAATGCAAGAACGGAGATCGCGGTCGCCCCATTCTGAGAATTGACGAGGCGCTCGTCGGAGCGGAAATTTCGCGACAAGGCGAGTTCACCGAGGGCCCCAAGAAGGAAGGCGAGCGCTGCAACGATCAGGTGAATCGTTCCGTGCAACGTAGGGGCACCGCTCCCGACGTCGGTGGGGGTGGCGGCGAGTATGAAGGCGCCAATTCCCCAGCCACCGACGAGCGCGATTCCGGCGGGAGATTGGCGGCCGAGGCGCGTTAACGTCGTCAACCCGTAGAGAAAACCAAGGCTCAGCACGCCGCGAACGACGAAATTGACCGTCATGACCCATCCGTAGGGGCCTACAGCTAGGTCACTCTCGGCCTGAGTGATCGCGCTGTAGTGAGGGGGAAGGAGTTGGGCGATAACATCCAGGGCGGCGTAGACTCCGATCAAGACGATCGTTAACCAGAGCGCGTTGCGGCCGGCGGAGGGGGAGGTCGGCACGCCTTTCTCGGAGCCGCGGGAGTTTAGGGACACTATCGGAGCAGCCTCTCGAGGCCAGTGGAAGGCGGGTAATCCACCTATCGAATCCGAACGCGGTTTCGGGAATCGAAAAAACGAGGACCCTCCCCCACGGGCAACTCAACGGCGGAGAACGTTGCAGAGCCGGGGTCGCTTCCGGGGCCGATTCAATGAAGCCCGAGGAGCGGCTTCCGCATGCCATCGGTCTTCGACTCCATTATCTGAAACGCGGGCTCGATCGGAGGGGACGGAAAACGATAGGAGCTCATGGGAATAGGGTCGAGTTTGTCGGATTCGTGTAGCCGGAGCACACGCCCCATCCACTCAATTCCCCCCGGAGACGGGCCCGTCCGAGCGGTGTTATCTCCCCTCCCGTCGCGCTAGAGCATGCGCGGGATTCGACCGTACTCTTTTCTGGGTTGCCCCGGTTCGGATTCAGCCCTCGAGGCTTGAAATGGCGCGCGTCAAATCGAGTTCACACGGGAGCGATCGATTTCCCCGGGCTCGAGGCTTTCCGCTCTCAAAGGGGAGACCCGTCCCTCCTCAGAGGGTCGCGGGTCGGGATTTTCGAGCCGCCTCGCCCGCACCTCGAGCATCGGAGATCGTGACGAACGCAGGAGCGATCGGATCAATGCGATGAGCTGGACCGGGTCGAGCGGTAAGGAGACAACATGAAGGCGGCCCCGAGAATGGAGGAGGGGGTCCCGCGTACCGACCACGACCAGCTCGCCGTCTCCTAACCCTCCTTCCGCCCATCGACGTGCGGACTCACAGTAGTGACTGTTAGAGGCGATGACCAGAACGGGAGGGTCCGCTCCTTCGACCCCCAGAAGGCCCGGAATCTCCCGCAACAAGTGAGCGGGGGTCACCTCCAAGCCATCCGATTCGAGCAACGTCACCAAGGACCGCGCTAAGCTCGGCGTCTCCTCAACGACGATCACATCGGGAGAGGTCACGCGCGGTCATCGATCGAATGTCAATTGAAGAGAACGTCAGGCCGAATTGACGGGGCGACGGCAGGATGAACTTTCAAACCCGGAGGACGTCAGCCCCGCCCGAGCAAAACGCAATGCCGAATCGAGACCCCCAGTTCGTCAGTCTGTTCGACTCCGCTCCGATGGGGATCATCGTCGTGGGGAGCGACGGCCGGATTGCATGGGCGAACGCCTCCGCTCTGGTTCGCCCCAAGGGATCTCGTCCGATCGTCGGAGAAGAGATCGCCCAACTCCCCGAGTTTGTGGGAACGCCGATCCAGGGAGCTCTAGTGCAGGCGCTGCGTCAGGGAGTCTCGACGAGTCTGCGTTCGGTCCTGCTCCAAGCGGGCCATCCGAGCAACCCCGCGTACGTGGATGTCCAGATCCAGGTTACCCCGACATCCGATCCGGCCGATCCACGTTTGCTCGTCGTGCTCACCGACGTGACCGAGCGGGTCCGCGAACACGAACTGACGCGGCTGTTCTACGAATCGTTCCTCACCTCCACGAACGCAATCGAAGTCACGGACCGCGACGGAACGTTGGTCGATGTGAACCCCGCCTTCGAGCGCATCTACGGCTACTCCCGTGCCGAATGTATCGGGAAAAAACCTAATCTCGTGAACAGCCGCCGAACGCCCTCGAAAATCTATGATCGAATGTGGGCGGATCTGCTGGACCCCGCCCGCGGTCACTGGTCCGGCGAGATCACCAACCGGGATCGTAACGGGGGCGAGCATCCGGTCCTGCTCACCATTACGGCGGTGCGATCGGAAACCGGCGCCACTACGCATTATGTGGGAGTCGCCGTTGATCTCACGGAGCAACGAGTCTGGGAACGTCAGGTGGCGCACGCCGACCGACTTACGTCGCTCGGACAGCTCGCGGCCGGCGTGGCGCACGAGATCAATACCCCGCTCGCGAATGTGATGTTGATCGCCGAAAGCATTCGCCGACGCACCTCCGATCCATTCGTTCGGGCGCGACTCGACACGATCACGACTCAAGTCGAAGTGGCGGCGAACATCGTACGCGGGCTCTTGGACTTCGCGCGTCACAGTGAACCGCACGTGACGGCGCTCGATCTGGCCGTCGTGACCCATGACGCGGTCGAATTCCTTCGAGGAAAACAGTCCGCCGAAGTGGAGCTTACGGAGAATTATGGCACCGAGTCGCTGCTTATCGTGGGGGACCGAGGCCAACTCATTCAGGTTTTCACCAACATCCTCAATAATGCCTACGAAGCGTCGAGCGAGAGCGGAGGGGGCCGTATCCGCGTCGAAGGACATCGACAGGATGATTGGGCCGAGATCGAGATCAGGGATTCCGGACCGGGGATCCCCCCACGGCCCTTCCCCACATCTTCGAACCCTTCTTTACCACCAAGCCCGAGGGAAAGGGCACGGGATTGGGTCTAGCGATCTGTCACGGGATCGTTCAAGCCCACAACGGAAGCATTCGGGCCGGCAATCTTCCCGATGGGGGGGCGATCTTTGTCGTGCGGCTCCCGCTGACCCCAACCTCCTCGGAATCTCAGCCCCCCTTGGCCGCGCAAGCGTAACGCTGCCGGAATTCCCACCCGGGACGGCTATCTCGTCAATCCGGCTTGATATCGGAGGGAAATAGTCGTTCGCGGGTGAATCCCCATAGTGGGACCATGAGGGAAATCGTACCTCGAACGGAACGAGACAGAAATCGACGTGCACTCGACCAGTCCGAACGGGGGATAGCCTGAGCCCACGGCTCGAAGGGAGAAGACGAACATGGCATTTACCGATATTCTCGCCCTGTGGCAAGCGACCTTACTGCTCGCGGCGATTCTCTTTAGCTACCTGGGAATCGTGGCGTATGCGGCGATCCGTCGGAACGATATCTTCGGTTTGAGAAGCGCGCTTCGAGGCGCGGCGATCCCGATCGGCGGTCTGGGTGCCGCGGTGGTCACGATGGGGCTCTGGTCCGAGATGACGTGGCCCCTCCCCGGTAGCTACAACATTCTGTTCGGAGACATGTACCTTCTTTTCGGAGTCGTCCTCGTAGCATTCGCGGCGTCCTCTTACCTTTCCCTCAAGCTCCAGTTTGTGGGATTGTTCGCGGCGGCCGCTGGATGCATGACGATCCTCTACGGAATCTCAGGATACCAACTCGGAATGACCAAGGACCCGTTGGAGACCTTGGCGTTGTTCGGAGCCTTTGGATTGGCGAGTATCTTGGCCTTCCCAGCGACGCTCGTGTATGATCGGTACCTGTTCCATGGCTCGGATCAAGCGACCTTCTGGACCCTCCCCTCCTTCGGACGAGGGCACGCGCTCGGAACTCGAGCGGTCCAGTCGATCGTCACGGTCGGAGCCACGAAAACTTCCGTCACCGAGGAAAACGCATCCGCGGAGTTCACGGTGCCGCGCTACGTCACCGTCATGGCGCTCGCCTTCCCCGTCTTCATGGCGCTGGCGGGAATCGCAGCGATGCTCTACCTCGGGACGACGGTTCCCGCGCACCTGCAGACCCCGCCCTGAGTACGGAAGCCGAGCGATCGACTAACCGATTCCTGGAGGGGGGGGAATTCCCCCCCGCCGTCCCTTTTTTTTCAACATTTCGGTCGGAGAAAGGCATATTTCGGTCGAGTTGTGCTAGGCCTACCGTGCGACTGCTTGTTGTCGACGACGACGCCGTCTTTCGAGAAGAACTCGGCGATTTACTGACTCAGGACCGACACACGGTCGTCACGAGTCCATCGGCCCGGAAAGCGATCGAGGAGCTCGAGCGACAGGATTTCGACCTGATATTCACCGACCTCAAGATGCCGCGACAGAGCGGGCTGGATCTACTCCGCGAAGTCCGCCATCGCTGGCCCCGAACGTTGGTCGTGATGATCACCGGCTTTGCCACGGTGGACACCGCGGTGGAAGCAATGAAGGAAGGTGCATTTGACTACATTCGCAAACCATTCCAGCTCCCGCAACTTCAGCAGACGTTGAAACTTGCCGAACAGGAGCTTCACTTCGAAGGCCCGGGCTCCTCCCTGTCCAATCCGGACTCCCTCGTCAAGCGGTGGATCGCCGAGGAGCATCGAGAAGTGCTGCTGATCACCGCGAGAACGGTCCGAGCGCAGGCCCATTTGACGGTGTCTCCGTTGGATGCGGATGACTTCACCCGGATCCGAGACCTCATCGATCCATTCCTCGCCACGCACGCGCGCGCTGCGATCCTCATCGAGGGGGCGGAGTCTCTCCTCCGTCAGCATCGGCGCGAGGACGTCGTCGCGCTGATGGAAGATCTTCGCGGACGCGCCGAGGGGCATGGACCGATCGTGGTGACGTTAGATCCCCATCGGACCTCGTCGGCCGATGTCGCCGATCTACGAGCCGCGCTCGTCGCGCCCGGGACTCGGGCCACGCTCGAAGCCCTCGCGAACCCCATTCGGCGGACGGTCCTTCGCCGGGTCGCCCAGGGCCCGTGCTCGTTCATGGACGCGATGCAGGCCGCCGGGTTAGAGGAGTCGCCGAAGCTTTCCTTTCATCTCCGCAAGCTAGTGGACGATGGCCTCATCCTTCACGTTGACGAAGTGTACCGGATCTCGCCGCGAGGAAGGGAGGCCGTTCGGCTGCTGGGGGAGGTCGACACGCTCTCCTCGTCCGTGCGCGTAGGGAACGCGGTGATCGCGACTGCGCCGCGCGAGTGATGCCGACAGAATCCGCACCGGTAACTACGAGGGCAGCGACCCGACTCGCGGCGAGTTCCAACGACCGGGGACCGACATGGAAGTCTGTGCGCTCGATCCCGAAATGGGGAAGGTGACCCGCACCTCGTCGTACGACTGTTTTTCGTGCGTGTGGTAACCGCTTCGCCGAAACACTTCGAGCATCTCGAGATTTTGTGGGAGTACTCGTGCTTCGAAGTCGCGGACCCCCACTCCAGTGGCCGCCCGAGCCAATCGGTGGAGCAGAATCGTTCCCAGTCCGCGCCCCCGCCACTCCTCACCGATCAGAAAAGCGACTTCCGCGGTGGGAGAGAGCGTGCTCGCCCGCACATACTCCGCTTGGCCGATGATGTAGGGAGGGGAGCGATCCCGGGTAAACGCGATCAAGGAGAGTTGCAACTGGGACGGGCCGTCCAGAAGCAGAAGATCGCACGCGATTTCCGGACGCATGGCGCCAAAGAATCGCAGCTCGAGGGACTCGGGCGATAAGGTCCGAAGAAAATTCAGCAGGAGTTCCCGATCCCCGGCATGAGCGGCCCGAATGAAGACGTCGGATCCGTCGCGAAGACCTATCGGGCCTTCTACGCCCGGCGGCATCGGGGGGTCGAGTCCCCCCATTCGTTTCATGACCGTTCGCCCTGCCTGGATTCGCCTATTCTCTGCGCTGCCTTTGAAGGCGTGGTCAATACAAGTTGACTAGCGAGCGCTCGACCCCGAGCGAACCCCCCCACGGCAATCGCTCGGCGGTGAAGCCGAGCGGATCCACTAGCCCTTCGATTCGAGTATTATCCTTTCAATTCCAGGGAGGAAGGCAACGCTCATGTCTATGTCCGCTGGAACGAATGCCGCGAACGCGACCTGGTGGGTCCGCCACGCGCACCCCTTGAAGACGATCTTCCGGATCCTCCTCGGCGTTGCCTGGTTGACGGACGGAGTATTGAAGTTCACGTCCGGATTTGTGTACAATTTCTTATCCGCGGTCCAGGCATCTCAAGCGAACGCCCCGAGTTGGCTTTCGGGATGGTTCTCGTTCTGGGCGACACAAGCATCGGCGAACTCGACCCTGATCGTCTACACTGTCGGCATAGTGGAGATCTCGCTTGGGCTGGCCCTCCTCGTTGGCTTCATGCGCAAAGGGGCGTACATCGGCGGCGCGCTCCTCGGCCTCTTGATCTGCGCCGTTCCCGAAGGATTCGGAGGTCCCTACCAAACTGGGTCGGGTGGCACGGACATCGGAACGAGCGTCATCTACGCGATCGCGTTCTTGGGGCTGATCCCCATCAACGCGACCTATGGCCCGAGCCGGTACAGCTTAGACTTTCACATTGAACGCCGATTCCCGAGCTAGGCTCGGATCGCCGAGTTTGGCCGCCATCGTACCGGGAGAAGGCCCCGAGATCTCGGTCCCCTCGAGCCCGTCGCATTCGGTCGAGATCGGGGCTGAAGTCGATCGACACACCTTCCACGACCCGCGCGCGTTCATGGCGCACCGGCCATTCCAGGATCGATCGACGGGTCGAAGTCCATCGAGAGAGACGCCCCCGGCGAGAAGCCTGAACGATTAGGGGTGCGACGGTGGGATATGGCCGGGGTCGGACGGTTTGGAGGAACCCGGACCGCCCATCCATCCCGGGCCCAATCCGGGCATCCATCCAAAGGGGTGGCCAGTAATTCCGGCGATCAATCGATCGATTCCAATCACCAGCAGCGCGAACGCGAGGAGGAACACGAGCGTGAGCAGCGCGAGACCGGGAAACGCCAGAATAACGAACGCGAGCGCAATCGAGATCAGGCCCACAACCGCCGTCAGCGCGCGGTACCAGGCAGGCAGTCGGACCATCGGGGCATGCATGCTTAGGTTCCTCGAGACGAGGACGGCAGGTCATCGATAAAGGTTCCCGTGTCGCCCCGACCGGTCCAAGTGGGTTCGGATGTGTTATCTGACGAACGGACTCCTCGCCTCGATCGATCTCCATGGACGGTCGACCCACGCAGCAAATCGCGAGACCGATGCTCGTCGTCTTCGCCGGTCTCCCCGCGACGGGCAAGTCCACCTTGGCTCGTCTGCTGGCCAAGGAACTCGACGCCCTCTGGCTCCGAGTGGACACGATCGAAGCGGCGTTATTGGCCTCGGGAATCCCTCAATCTTTTGAGACCGGATTGGCCGCGTACGAGGTCGTAGCGGCCGTGGCCCGAGATCACCTGCGACTGGGCCGGAGCATCATCATCGATGCCGTCAATGGAGTCGAACCGGCTCGTCAGATGTGGCGGGATTTGGCTGTCGAATTCGACGCGGTCCGCTATGTCGTGGAACTTGCCTGTTCCGATCCCGAGGAGCATCGTCGGAGGGCGGAAGCTCGGCCCCCTGCCACCCCTCCGCTCGCGCTCCCCACCTGGCAGGAGATCGTCCATCGGGAATACGAACCATGGACGGAAACCGTCCTGACCTTGGACGGATTGAATCCACCGGCGGAGAATCTCGCGCGCGCGCTGAGTTATCTGCGGGCGGACCCCGTGGAAAGGGCGTAAGGAAGCCGGTTACGGTTTCACGGCGGCAGCTCCGAGGATTCGCGAAGCCAATGCTTCGACCACTTCCTCGCCGTCGTTCGGCATGGGAACTCGCCGGTACTCGATGCCGTGCTCTTCTGCAAATGCGCGAACCACGACATCCAAGTCATACAGGACCTCCAGATGATCGAAGACGAACCCGAATGAGGCGACTAACTGTCGGTGAGCCCCTCGCCGTTGCCAATCGAGCATCACGTCGGTGATGTCCGGACCCAGCCACGCTTCCGTCGTGTTGCCGGCACTCTGAAAGGTAAACGCCCAGCGCTCGAGAGCGGCCTCCCGGGCGATCGCCTCCGAGGTTTCCTGAAGAATTTCGGGATACGGGTCCCCCCGGTCGCGCATTCGCTGGGGAAGACTGTGCGCCGAGAGCAGCGTCGCGCTTTCGGGATCGGAGAGTCGATCCAGCTCCGAACGGATCGCCCGACTCCAGTACCCGGTCCAATGGGGATCGAGATGCCAATCGAAGCGTACGTCGACCGTGATCGGGGTCGGCGCGTTTCGAATCCCCTCTGCCACCCCTGCTCGATAGGGTTCGCTGATCCACGTCGAGGCGTACGGAGACAGAGGGACGGCCACGAGGTGATGAACTCCCGCGCGCGCCGCCTCCGGAATGACCTCGCGTAGTGCCGGCTGGCCGTGTTTGACCCCGAGGAAGACTCGAACTCGGGGCCACTCCCGGTCGAGGCGTCGCTCGAGCTTGGCTCGCAAGGAAGCGAGGATCCGGTTCTGGGGGGAACCGCCGATCCGTTCGTACCGGCGGACGTACTCACTGACGGTCGCTTCGGAGGGGCGTTGTCCGTGCAGGAGGTCCGACAGATAGGACGGAAGGTCTTGCGCGCCATTCGGACTTCCGTATCCCATCAAGAGCACGGCCGTAGAGTCTCGGGCCGATTTCTCGATCACCGTTTTCTCAGCGTCCTGCCGGTGGAGTGCACGTACTCCACGAGCTCCCGTACCCGATCCGGATCGGTCGCGGGGAGGACACCGTGACCCAGGTTGAAGACATGTCCCTGCCTCCCGGCGACCTCGTTGAGCACGCGATGCGCCTCGGCTCGAAGCGTCTCGCTGGTCCCTAACAGCACGCCGGGATCGAGATTTCCTTGCAGCGCCATCCCGTCGCCGAGGCGACGTCGGATCCGATCGAGGGGCTCGCGCCAGTCGACGCCCAGCGCATCGGCCCCCGTGCGACCAAGAAGCTCGACCAAATGGGACGAGCCCGTCGAGAAATAGATCGTCGGTCGCCCCAGCGGTCGCAACTCTTCGAAGATGGTGCTCAGGGGCTCGAGGAGATGGCGTTCGAACACGGCTGGGGTGACCGCGCCGACCCAGGTATCGAATAGTTGCAAGGCGGAAGCCCCACTCTCGGCCTGCAGCCGGAGGTAGTCGACGGTCATGGGAACGAGTCGGGCTAGGAGGCGATCGAACGTTCGGGGGTCCGAATAGATCAGGCGTTTCGTTTCGGTGAAATCCCGAGACGGCCCGCCCTCGATGAGGTACGCGGCCAGCGTGAAGGGACCTCCCGCGAATCCGATGATCGGTCGATCCGATTCGAGTTGGAGGAACCGCTCGATCGCCTTTCCGACAAACGGGACCGCGACGCGGGCGTTGAAATCCATCAAGGAATCCACGTCGCGGGTCGAGCGGATCGGGTGGGCGACGACCGGCCCCAATCCGGGGTCGATCGAGAACGGTACGCCGAGTCCGAGAAACGGGAGCGAGATGTCGGCGAAGACCACCCCCGCGTCGACGTCGTACCGTCGGACCGGCTCTAAAGTCGCTTCCGCCGCCAGCTCCGGATTACGCGCGATCTCGAGGATCGGGTAGGACTCCCGAAGCTTTCGATATCCCGGTAAGTGTCGACCGGCTTGGCGCATGAGCCAGATGGGCGTGGTGTCGGTCTCCTCGCCGCGAAGCGCCCGAACGAGCCGGTCCCGTCTCATGGCCCTCCTCCCCGGGCCGCGACAGAAAACCCCGCGCGAAAGGCCCCGGTGGCCCGCGCCAGGTCGCTGGAACGGATCGCCGCGCACGCGAAAGTGGTCTCCAAGGCCGACGGCGGGAGATACACTCCCCGGTCGAGAGCCGCATGAAAGAACCGAGCGTAGCGGACCCGATCCGTCTTCTCCGCGCCTCGATCATCGACAATCGGTACGGAGGCGAAGAAGATTCCGAGCATCGAGCCAATCCTTTGCACGGTGAAGGGTCGGACCCCCTGTTCCTCGGCAAGGCGCATCAGCAACGCTTCGAGCGCAGCGCCCACCCGTTCCAAGGTTCGGTACACTTCCGGAGTCAATCGATCCAGCATCGCCCGACCCGCCGCCATGGCCACAGGATTGCCCGCCAAGGTTCCGGCCTGGTAGACCGGCCCCAAGGGCGCGACGGTCTCCATCACCGCTCGGCGTCCGCCATAAACGCCCACCGGCATCCCTCCTCCAACGACCTTGCCGAGGGTCACGAGATCGGCCCGTAGTCCGAGCGATTCGTGGATCGTTCCTCGGCGAAGTCGAAACCCGGTGATCACCTCGTCCGCGATGACCAAAGCCCCGTGCCGACGCGCCAACGAGGAGATTTTCTGGAGAAAGGCGGGTCGAGGAGGGACTACGCCCATATTGCCCGCGACCGGCTCCACGACGATCGCGGCGATCGACGATCCGTAGCGTTCGAACAGCTCGGCAAGTCCCTCCGTGTCGTTGTAGCGTCCGACGAGCGTCTCTCGAACGATCGTCGGGGGAACCCCGGCGGAATCCGGGAGGGCCTGAGTCGCGACGCCGGAACGGCCCGGGCGAGCAGCCCGTCCGAGTGCCCGTGATAGCCTCCCGCGAACTTCACCACCTTCGCGCGGTGGGTGAACCCCCGAGCAACACGTATCGCGGACATGACGGCCTCCGTTCCCGAACTTACGAACCGAAGGCGCTCGAGCGTGGGAGCGGCCTGGCGGATCCGTTCGGCGAGTTCGTGTTCCAATGGAGACGGTGCGCCGAACGTGAGGCCATGACTCGCCGCTCGTCGCACGGCCGCGACTATTCCTGAGGGAGCGTTGCCAAGGAGGTTCGCCCCCCAGGAGCCCACGAGGTCGAGGTACCTCCGACCGTCGACATCCTGGAGGTAGGCCCCTTGGCCTGAAGCAAAGAAGACGGGCGAGCCGCCGACGGCGGCGAAGGATCGTACGGGACTGTCGACGCCCCCGACCAGTACTTTGTTGGCGCGCCGCCACATCGCACGGGAACGGGGTCCCGGTGCGGAGCTCACCGAAGGCCCTCCGCCAGGTCCACCATGCGGCGGGCGGAGGCAAGTAGGCATGTGAAGATCGGCGTTTCGAGCGCGGTGTAGCGGCTGGCCTCCGAGGGACGAAGTTCGCTCACCAAGTCGAGGAATTCCGCCGGCGACTCTGCCTCGAACGCTAGGATAAACTCCATGTCGTCGAGCCCGAACGAATAGCCGGTGTGGATCCGGACGTGCGGGTACTTGTGTCCGATCCGAAAGTGCTCGCCCATGATGCGCCGTCGCTCCTCGAAGGAGAGCGCGTACCACTCCCGTTTTTTGATGAACGGATAGACGAAGAGGTACGGCAACCCGACGGGCCGTCGCCGGGTCTCCGATCCTTCACCGCCGTGCGCATGCGCTCCGAGATACTCGGACCGACGGCCGATTCCGAGGTACGAGTACGCGGTCTCCAGGTAGCCTCCCAGGGGGGTCCCCAAAAGCCGCGAATGCAATTCCTGAATCGGGGCCAACTCGGGCCCGATCGCCCAGACCATCATCTCGGCGCCCGCCTTGAGACCGACCAACGAATACGTTCGAACGAGTACGTCGGCCGGGGCGTGGTCGAGGATTCCGGCAAAGGCGGAGCTCCCCTCTTCGCGCGCATTGGGCGAAAGACGCCTCCATTCCGGCTGAAGGTGGAAGAAGGTGAATTTGACGAAGTCCCGGGGCTCATCTTTCTTCTCGACCTCTGCGCTCCTCTCGGGGGCTCCCATTCGCGTCACCGCCCCTCAAGCGACCATCGCGCGACGTCCCGCGCGAAGTACGTGATGATGAGGTCGGCTCCCGCGCGACGGATGGCAGTGAGCGTCTCTTCAACCGCGGGCCGTTCCTCGACGACGCCGCGCTCGGCGGCCGCCTTGAGGATAGCGTACTCGCCGCTCACTTGATAGGCAGCTAGCGGGAGCAGGAAACGCATCCGAGCGCGCGCCAGCAGGTCGAGACTGGTCAAGGCCGGTTTCACCATCAGCAAGTCCGCTCCTTCCGCGACGTCGAGCTCCATTTCGTGAAGCGCCTCGCGCGCGTTCCGAAAATCCATCTGATAGCTTCGTCGGTCACCGAAGGAGGGAGCCGAGTGCTCCACGTCGCGGAATGGACCATAAAAAACCGACGCGTGTTTTGAAGAATAGGCCAAGATCGCCGTCTCCTCGTGACTTGCGTGGTCGAGCGCAGCCCGAATCGACGCCACTTGACCATCCATCATCGCACTCGGCGCGACTACGTCGGCGCCTGCCTTTGCGTGGGCCACGGCGACCCGGCCTAATCGGTCGCAGGTCGGATCGTTCTCGATTTGACCACGCCGGACGATCCCGCAGTGGCCGTGCGAGGTGTACGCACAAAGGCAGACATCGGTGGCGACCACCAATTCGGGGGCGGCGCGCTTGAGCGCGCGGATCGCCTCCGGGACCACACCGTGTTCGGACCAGGCGTCGCTGCCCTGGGGATCTTTGGTTCGGGCGACACCGAAGAGGAGTACGGAGCGGATCCCTTCCGCGACTAGTTGGCGGGCGAGCGGGATGAGATCGGGAGGGGCGTAGCGTCGGATCCCTGGCATCGAAGGGATTGACTCGGGCTTGCCGCGTCCGGGTCGGACGAACAGTGGGTACACGAGTCGCCGCAGCGCAACGTCGGTCTCCGCGACCCAATTGCGCAGCGAGGGGGTCCGGCGCAACCGGCGAAGGCGGACCGACCGAGGGGCCCCGGACGACCCTCGGGATGCAGAACCTCTACTTCGGGGCATCGCGGAGCTCCCGGAGTAGCTGCTTGGTAAATCGTTGTGCGGTCGTCGAATGCGCTACCAAAACTCTTCGAAAGCCGTGTCCGTTGGCCGCTCGACGCGACCGCTGTCCCAGCACGACCAGCCGCGCAGTCCGCGAGACTCGATGGAAGGATTGGGGGCCTAATTGGCGCCTAAGATTCGACATGGCGGAAGGGCTGGTGGCGACGAGCAGATCCGCCGACGCAATCTGCTGACGAGCGAGCGTGGTCAGGGGCAAGGGGCCCTCAAGGTCGTAAACGATCAAGTCGGCGACCCGGTGTCCTTGTTCTCGCAGCGTCTGAGCAAGTCGAGGTCCGGCGCGATCGGAGCGGAGATAAACGATACGGCGTGGACGGCCTCGACCGATGGCGTGAGCTACGTCCATCGCGCCGAGGGAGCGAGGTCGGTGCACTCGGCGGATTCCTATCCGGTGGAGGGCCTGAACCGTGCCGGGTCCCACGGCCCAAACCTCTACCGACGCCGGCAGCGGGCCGAGCCGGCGAAGGCAGGGTCGGATTCCCCACTCCACGGCCGTTCGACTTGTCACGATTACCGTGTCGAGATCCGCGACGCGCGGGAGTCGATCGAGCCAGCGGCGTGGAGTCACGGGCCGCGGGGTTAGCAGGACGAGTCGGATCAATCGAATGCCGGCGCGACGGAGCGAGGGATCAATCCCACCCAAGGTGCCCGGCGCCGAGAGAAGTACAATCGTCGGGGGAGAATGCAACGTCATCCATTTCCTACGGGTTAGTGGGAGACAGGAGGTCGAGCGCGCCCCGATCCAACATCTCCTGGGCGAGTGTCGAACCGAGAGAGGCGGCTTCAGCCGACGGGCCGCGTCGGCTTCGTCGCAGATGCATTTGACCATCGGGCGCCAGGACTTCCCCTATCAAAGAGACGGCCTTTCCCCGATAGGTCGCAAGAGCCCCCAACGGAACTTGACAGTCCCCTCCCAACGCCGCCGCGAACGATCGCTCCGCCGTGACACATGCATGGGAGACTGGGTCGTCGATTTGCCGGATCAGCTTGGTGAGGGAGGCGTCGCCCGAACGGGCGACGACGGCGAGGGCACCTTGAGCTGGGGCCGGAAGGAATCTCGACGGGGGAAGGATCCGCTCGATCTCCGCGGAACGGCGAAGCCGGGAAATACCGGCCACCGCGAGGATGGCCGCGTCGATCGTCTTCGAACGGACGAGACCGATCCGAGTATCGACGTTCCCCCGGATCTCGACGACCAATAAATCCGGTCTCCAGCGCAGGAGCTGAGCTCGACGGCGAAGACTGCTCGAACCGACCCGGGCTCCCCGAGGGAGCCCCTGCGTGCGCCCGCCTCGGTCGACTACGAGACAATCGCGAGGATCGGCGCGACGGGGGCAGGCGAGGAATTCGAACCGACGGTCGAGTTCGACCGGCAGATCCTTGGCGCTGTGCACCGCGAGGTCGACCTCCCCTCGGAGGAGCGCTCGGTCAATCGTGTCCGTGAAGTCAGGGGAACGGCCGGTCGATCGATCTCTATCGCCGCTCGTATCCACCGAGACGGCCTCGAACCGCATTTCGGGCGCGAGGCGGCCAAGCCGACGCAATATCGACTCCGTCTGTGCCCGAGCGAGCCGACTCCGCCGGGTTCCGACCCGGAGCCGAACGGTCACGGATCGTCGGCCGGCGGACGGAACAGCTCCAGGGCGATACGCCGCTGAAGTTTCCCCTCCTCGCCCGACGGGAGGGAGCGGATCCGCTCGGTGGGGGCGGCGAGGAGGCGGGAAACGAGTCGTTGCGTGAGTCGCTCGAGCGCAAGCTCCTGACCCGGATGAAGCTCTCCAAGGTAAGGGCGTGCGTTCGCCAGCTCGGCGCGTCGAGTCTCCTCGGCCCCCCGGCGAAGTGCATCGATCCAGGGCTCGAATAGGAGCCGCTCGAGGTGCTCGGAAAATCGCTCGGCGGATCGCTCGACGCGATCCTCGAGACCGTCCGAAGGTAGCCGGCTCCCGGCGGCGCCGTGGAGTTCTTCGAGATCGATCAGCCGAACGTTAGGAAGGCCGCGGACATCGGGATCGATATTGCGCGGCATACCCAGATCGATCAGTACGATAGAATGACCTCGCGGGAGGTCGGAGGCGCGCAGGCCATGATTGCC
This sequence comes from uncultured Thermoplasmata archaeon, assembly GCA_963749195.1. GTDB lineage: Archaea > Thermoplasmatota > Thermoplasmata > Lutacidiplasmatales > UBA184 > Lutacidiplasma. The sequence goes on along the minus strand of CAVVLX010000007.1, from coordinate 150,391 downwards.
GAATTTGGCGGCGGTGACGACCGCATCGGCGCTGCGGAGCTCCTCCGCCAAGTGATCGAGGTGGACCGCGCGGGCCCCCGTCGCGCGCAGGAACGGTTCCTCGGGAGGCCGCTGATGGAAGACGACGGTCAATTGCGCCGAGGACGTGAGACACTCGAGGAGTTGGCGGCCCACGGTACCCGACCCCACGACCAGCACGCGGGGGTCCGGTCGCTCCAATATTTTCATTAATTGAGACGCGGCCGCCGAGGCGATAGAAGGTCGGAAGGGCGCCGACGATCCGATTGCTTCCGCGGCATCTGCCGCTGCCTCGAACAGTTCGCGGAGTACGGGGCGAGGATACCGGCTTTCGATCGAATGTCCGACCGCCCGCACCTGGTGGCCGACCTCCGCCTCGCCGATCGCTAGTGACTCGCGCCCTGACGCTACCCGGAATAGATGACGGACCATGGCCCCCCCCTCCCGAATCGTCCACGAATCCCGTTGTCCGGGGACCGCCGCTCGCCAGTGCTCGAGATCCTCCGGAGCGTGCAGGAGAAGAACGAGTTCGACGCGGTGGCAAGTGGAGAGCAGAGCCACCTCGGCCGTGCCCCCGAATCGAGCGAACCAATCACCAACCTGGATCCGGGTGACAAGCCGAGCGACGCTTTCCAGCTCATCGAGTGAGGCTGTCTCGAAACTGAATTCGAGTCCAAACAAGGAAAGTGGTCCGGCGATTGCCCCGGAGGCACTCGCGGAGGAACGGGTCGTCGAGTCCTCTAGGCAAACACTCGGGCGAGTGAGCGGTATCGCGGGCATGAAGTCCTATGGAGGTCGACGGGCAAATCACGGAGGAACTTTATCAGACAATGTACGAACATGCGGGAGGTTAACCTTCCGTTTTTCGAGTCGGACCGGAGCAGATCGACCGAGGCTAGGGAGCGAACGCAGCAGTTCCAGGCGATCGCTCGATGGTTTGGATTCTGAGGATGAATTCGAACCCCCCGGGGATTCGACCTGAGTGACATGCGAGGCCGCGTCGGTTCATCGCCAGCTGGCGGGGCCAATGAGCAGCCCCCAAGCCAAGTGTCGGAGGGGGGATTTGAACCCCCGGCCCCAGGATCTCTCTAGGAAGAGGGTCGGTCCTGTTCCTCTATGAGTCCCGTACTCTACCAGGCTGAGCCACTCCGACAGAACCGGATCGGCACGCGCGCTCCCCTCCGGTGCTCCGGACGCTACGCGCTAGGAACCTCGCCGCTCTCTGCGGGGGCCATCGGCGGCAGCCCGGGCGGCTCGGCTGGGGGGGCCTCGCCGGCGGCCGGCTCGCTTCCTGGAGCTTCGTCGGCGATGATCCCGAGAATGATCGAAGATCGAATCTCGATCTTCTTGAGCGGGTACAACGTTTTTAGGCCGTGGGCCAACAGTTTTCCCAAGTCGCCTCCGAGCATCTCCCGGACGAATTCGGGGGCGGTGCGGATCTGCGCCTCTTCGGTCAACAACGAGCGCAGCTTGTGTCGAAGCTCGGCGCGAAGCCGTGTCTGTAATCGCTGCTCCCCCACCGCGACGGGTTTCAGGACGATCTGGACGCCGTCCTTCGTAGTCACGTGGAGGGACGTGTCGATCTTGGAGCGCTTCCGTCGGGCCAAGCGTCGAACATAGTCCGACGTGAGCTCGTGCCCGATGAATCGCGCATCGGCCGAGTTTTCGCCCGTCACCCGCTCGACCTGAAATTTGAGCTTGATGTGCGCTTTCCCGATGTCGGCACCGCCCGACAGTTCCTGCAGCGTCGTCTCCAACGTTCGACCGATGACCTGTTCGGGTTCAGAGGCCATTGTCTCCCCGAGTTCCACGTGCTGGAACAGTCCGGGCGCACGAACCTTGAACCAGTGCTTCGAACGCCACTTGTCCTTGACCGTTCGGGCAACGGTCGTCTTCTTCGCCGGAGTTTCCTTGTCGGCCATCGCGTGTGGGCCGCCGAGCGGGGTCCATTACTTAATCTTACCCCCGTGCCAAAAGCGCTCGCTCTTCGACAGACGGTCGCGTCTCGAGCAAAGTACATATTCCAACCCCCGCTCGGCCGCCCATGGTCCAGGGCGCTGCATCGTCGCCCCGGCCTTCTCCTGCGATCGGAACAAAGTCGACCGCCGCCCAGCTCCAAGCCTCGGGAATCGTCCCCCAGAGTCCGTCTGAGAGATTCCGGGACGAGCTATTGAAAAAGTTGGAGACCGCCCGGGCGACCGGTCTCGATCGGCGCGAGGCGATTATTTCGCTCTTTCCGACAACCGTGCTTCCGGGGTCCACCTACGAAGATCTGGTCGCCGCGCTGATCTCCGGCGCCCACGTCCTCTTTTTTGGGCCGTCCGGGGCGGGAAAGACCAGTCTCGCGAAGGAACTCTGGGATCTCTTTCCCAAGGGGACCTGGGTCGTTCCAGGCTGCCCCGTGCTCGACCATCCGCTCAGCCTGTCGGACGCCGTCGTCGCGCACCGATTTCCCCCTTGCCCGATCTGTCAACGGCGCTTCGCCCCGAACGCTGACGTAGCCCGCTTCGACCCGACCGCCGTCGATGGGAAGCAAGTGCCCGCGGAGTACGTCCGATTGCGGGAGGGCTTCGGCTTCGCTCGGCTCCAGGGCAGCTCCGAAGTGTTCCCGGATCACCTGACCGGGAACATCAATCTGCGAAAGCTCGAGGAGGTCGGGGATCCGATGAGCCCGCTCGTGCTCGAGCCGGGAAAGCTTCTCCAAGCGAATCGAGGACTTCTGCTCGTGGATGAGATCGGGAAGCTTCCGCTGGGGACTCAGAACGTGCTCCTTCAGTCCCTCCAAGAAGGAACCGTCACGCCGTCGAAGTCGCGGGAAAGTTTTCCGAGCTGGTTTGTCGCGATCTGTACCTCGAACCTCTCGGACCTCGACAACATCAACGACCCGCTGTCCGACCGGTTGACGAGCCTCCACGTGGGGTACAACGACCAGCATGCGGCGAATCGACGCATCGTCGAGCTCGGGCGGGAAACGGAACATGGCTTCTACGTTCCGGAACTCCTCCTCGATGCGGGAGTGCGCGTCGTCGAGGCCTGGCGGCTGCGCATGTCGGACGACAATCCGGATATCGGCGAGGTCGGCTCGAATCGAACGTTACTCGATGTGGCTGCCCGGACCGGAGCCATCGCGCTCCTCGAGGGCCGCGAGGTGCCGAGCGTTCCCGATCTGAAAGCCGGATTGATCCATGCGATGCGGGGGCGCATACGCGCCCGAAGCGGGGACTCGTTCCGACAGAACGAGCGTCGGGTCGCCGAATTCATCGACCAATACCTCGAAGCGGCGCTCAAGCGAAGTGGGGGCGTCTACTGGTGTCGATTCTATCGAGAGATCCTCAAGCAGAACAAGACGGAAGCGGAGGGGCTCATCAGTGAGGGGCGCCGTCTCAAAGACGACGCACAGCTTCAGGCGCAGGTCTCCGAAGGGTCGGGTCTCTTTCCCAAATTCCAACCGTTCGTGACGTACGTGGCGCAGCGCGAGCATCCTCCGGCGGGGATCCCTCCGGTCGAGGCCGGGGTGCATGCGTTCCGCCTCCTCGAACAGTATTCGCTTTTCTCCTGCACCGAGGAGGCCGCGGACGACGACGCCCGCCTCTGACGAAGCGATCTCGCTTCCGGATTGCAGTCAGTTTCCCGAGGACGTCGTTTCGGACGACCTCCTCGATCTCGTCGACTCGGCCGCCCTGATTCGCGCGCTGGCCGAACACGGAGTCGCGGGCGCCCAGGCCCTCCTCGACCAGCTGGCAAAATCCGATACCTCGCTCGCAGCGCGGATCGCGCGGCTCCGAGTTCGATTACGCCGCCAGGCCACGCGCCGGGTCGGCCGAGTGCTGGAGACCTACCAGGATCGAATGGACCAGCTGGATCTGGTGCGACGGCGAGGCCAGGAGGAGATCGACGCCGAGATTCAAGCCTTGGAGGCCCGTCTCAAGGCCGCTCGATCCGTTGATTTCTCCGCGTTGAGCGGCGCCGAATTCCTCCCCGAGGTTACCGATGCGTTGTTGCTCCCGACCACGTCGTGGATGCAGCCGGCTTCCCGCCCTTCGCTATGGGCTCGGGTCAAGGCGTTCTTCGCGCAGATCGCGGCATGGTTCCGGCAATTGTTCCGCGGGCGCCGGGCCCGCGCCCCCACGGAAGAGCCCGGAGCGCGATCGTTTTCATTTGCCACATTGGCGGCGGGAGGTCGAGCCCTCGGGCCTTCGCAAGTCGGCGAGGCATTGGCCCGACTTTCTCCGCCGCAGCGGGACGAGCTTAAAGATCGAGTGGAAGAGCGAATCGAAGCGAAGGAGCGGGACCTGCGGCGCACGGCGGAGGCGAAACGAAAGGAAGCCGAGGCGCAACAGCGCGCGCTCGAGGCCGAACGAGAAGAAGCGCGTCGGCGCGCGGAATCCGAGGTCGATTCTCGGGTACGGGAGGCGGAAGAGGCGCGCGTGCAGCGCGAGCTCAAGGAGCGGGGCTTCGTCGCCGAGAAAGGAGGAGAACTCGTCGTGACGTACGGACTGATCGAACGATTCGCCCGACTGGTTCTCGAGGAGGAGAGCCGCCAGCTCTCCGGGGATGTGCGATTTGCCCTGAAAGGGGGTGCGGCCACCGGGGTATACGAAAAAGCTCGGCTACGCCAGCCGGATGAGGTGGCCCATCTCGATGTTGTGTCGTCGCTCCTCGCCGCGCGGATGGAGGGGTCTCATCATATCGACGAGTGGTCGAGCTTCGTGTATCGGGAAATTACGAGCGAGCGGGTCCATGTGGTCTTGGCCTTCGACAAATCCGGCAGCATGGCGGAATCCGGGAAACTGGAGGCCGCGAAGAAGGCGTTGCTCGCTCTCTATGTCGCGATCCGGCGCAAACACCCCGATGCGACCGTCGATGTCCTCGCTTTCGAGAACGACGTACAGGTCCTGGACCTCGTCGAACTCTGGGAATGTGTTCCCGGCTCCTTCACCAACACCGCGGAGGCCTTGCGCACCGCGCACCTCTTGTTGCAGAGCTCTCGGGCCAACCGGCGAGAGGTCTACCTGATCACCGATGGGCTGCCGGAGGCGTTCACCGATCTTGAGGGGCGGGTGCATAGCGGAAATTTGGATGCCGCGATGGACCACGCGCTCGCGCGCGCCGAAGAGCTGGCCACGGTGACGCCGCTCAAGTTCTCGATGGTTCTCTTGAAATCGGCGCATCCGGAATACGAAGCGGCGGCCCGCGCGATCACGCGGGTGCTCTCCGGCGAGCTCATCGTGACCGACCCTCAACGGCTCGGGGTGGAATTACTCGTCCGTTGGGCTCGCGGGACCGAGACCACGCATCGCGCATCGACGGCGGGCCTCGCCCCTCCGCCCCCCGCTGACCGGAGCGGGACTCCGGCGACGGGTAGACCCCGGCGACGGCGCGCCGACCGCCGGATGGGGGGCTGAGTCGCCCTCGTTGCCGGTCCCCATCAAGGTTTATCTGCCCATGCCACGCCTTCAAGCGTCCGGTGCTACGATGTCGGACGATCGCGAACGGGCCCAGCTGCGCGCGCATCTCGCTGAGATGCGGCGAGGCGTCAGCGGTCTTGGACGAGACTTTTCTCTGGAGTTCAAGGATATCGACCGAAAGATCGAGCGGTTGGGAAGCGCCACTGCGCGCGAGGCCCGCATGATCTCGATCGAGATCCAGACCGATTTCGCGAATCTGGGCCGCACCATCGATGACGAGATGCGACGGATCCCGCAACGGATCGCCGATGCCGGGATCGCGATCGGCTCCGGAGCGGCCTGGGCCGCCGGCGCGACGCGCGACGCCGCCTTCGCCGCCGGTCATCGCGCGAAGGAAGGGACCAAGAACGCGCTCGCCACGGCGGCCGGGGTCAAGCGGACGCCGATTCGCCAGTGGCACACGCCGGACGGTTCGGACAGCGGATCCGCCCCGGACGACTCCTCTTCGTAACCCCTCGATTTCCCGGCCACGGTCCCCCAGCCCGACCTCCGAATTCTTTAAGGGGCGGCGGACCGCCCGTCTCGCTCAGGACGAGGTCTGAAGGTCGTGACGGCGCGGGCACTCGCGGAGTGGAACCCCCTTCGCCGGGTCGTCGTTCGGCCCCCCGGCCTCGAAGCGTTCTTCGGTCTATTGGAACCGTACTTCTCCCTCTACGAACGGGTGTTCAGTCTCTCCAAGGCCCGACGGGAGCATGAGGGGCTCGTTGAGACCCTCCGATCGAACTTTGGAGTCCAGGTGCTCGGGCTCGACCAGATCCTCCTCGAGGCGGCGGGCCGGCATCCGGCCATTGCTCAGGAGCTGTATGAACGCGTCCTGCGCGCGGTCCTTTACCGGGGTCCCGGGGCCCCACGGGCCCGACGTGAGTTCGAGGAGTCGCTGCGCGTCCTCGATGGCGAGCAACTGCTGCAGACCCTCGTGCTCGCCCCCGAGGTCGCCTTCGAACGACGACGCGGTGCGCGCTCGGTCGCGAGCTTCACGACGCTCCGGATGCCGCTCACGAATCTGTTCTTCTTGCGCGACCAGCAAGCCGTGACCGACCGAGGGATCGTGGTCGGTCGGCTTGCGAAACCCCAGCGACGGCGGGAGACCGAGATCACGGAGTTTGCCTGGCGCGCCCTCGGGGAGCCCCCCGTCGCCCGAATCCGTCGCGGGACGTTCGAAGGAGGCGACTACCTACCGGCCGGAGAGTTCGCCCTGCTCGGCCAGGGAGATCGGACGAGCCGACAAGGGGTCGAGGAATTCCTGGCGACCGGCGTGTCGGTACCGGAGGTGGCGGTCGTCCATCAACCTCGACATCCGTTGTTGCCCGCTCCCGATCCGATGGTGAACATGCACCTGGATACCTACCTGAATTTCCCCGGCGAAGGGCTCGCCGTCGGTTATCGCGAGATGTTGCAGGCCGCGCGGGTCGAGGTCTACGTTCGGGACGGCGGGATCTACCACCGGTCCCACGAAACGCACCTCCTCGATTATCTCGAGAAGGGTCACCGGATCCGCGTGCTCAACATTTCCACGCTCGAGCAACTCTGCTATGCAACGAACTTCCTCACGATTCGCGATCGGACCATCGTCGTGCCGGATGTCGGTCGGAACGCCGAAAAGGTACTGGCGAATTTACGCCGGGCCGCCGAGCGCCAACCGAATCGGTACTATCGGCTCTATCTGCGCGCCGCGCGGGAGTTTGGGGAGCTCCGGGCCGAGGGACGGTTCTTCCCCCACTCCGTCGAGGCCAGGTCGGTCGGATTGGATGCCGTCCAGGTCTCCTTAGAGAACCTGACCGGTGCGTTCGGGGGCGCACATTGCCTCACTGCGACGATCGAACGGTCCTAGGGTCTCGCCATCAGCGGGCTCGGTAGGACTTCCCTCGACTAGCGTACCGCGGGAGTGCGCCAGCGCCCAAGCGGGTCGGCCGGAAGTGGGATTGCGGAGAGCGTATTGGTGAGCCGCACGACGGCAGGAGGAGAGACATGCCCTCGGGCCGAGGCCACTCGTTCTTCCAGGATTTCCAAGAGGTCGCGTCGATCCCTTTCGGGACGCGCCGCCAATTCATTCAGACGCTGATGCACGACCACCGATCGAAGGATCGGCTCGAGATGGCGATGCTCTTTGCGCAGTCGCGGTAGGATCCTCCGATCCAAGAAGTCGAGCGCCTCCCGGTCGATGCGGTCCAGGGCCGAGGCTCTACGAGCCAAGGCCCCCGTCGGTCGATCGGCCTTCGATACGCTCACGATCCTCGCGCCTGCGGAGTCGGATAGCGTTCGATGGTTTAGGAGCTCGTCGGTGGCAGCTCGAGCGCCGCTTCGACGCGTTTCACGGCCACTGCGAGGTACTGAGGGTCGATATCGAAACCGATCGTGTCGATCCCGAGGTGCACCCCGGCCAGGGCGGTCGAGCCGATGCCTAGAAACGGGTCGAGCAAGAGCCGAGTGCGCTCTCGCCCGTGGAGTTTGACGCAGTACTCCGGGAGTTCGGGCGGAAAGGACGCGGGATGCGGACGGTCCGTCTCCCGGCGTCGGATCGTCGGGTACGGAAGAAACCACGTATTGCCGCGGCATCGCAGCCCGCCCTTCGCGGCGTTCCAGCGTCGGACATTGCTCTGGTCCTGGTAGGGCACGCCGAGGGCGAGCCGGTCCAGCGGAACGTCCCCTCGATGGGTGAAGTGGAAGAGGTATTCGTGGGCGCCATGCAGATACCGATTCGAGCCCACGGGCCGGTAGTGCCCCAAGGCCAAGTCCCGGGTCAGCGAGGCGCCCCGGCCCACCGCTCGGCGTTCGATCGCGATCGACTTGACCCAGTGGATCACATTCTGCAGCACGAAGGTCCGCCCGACCTCGCGCGCCACATCCCAGGGAAGCCAGGGATCCTTCGGCGGTCCGCCGAGGTTGAGGAAGAACGACCCGTTCGGGGCCAGCGCCCGGTCGATCTGCCGAGCGACATCCCCCATCCACCCGAGGTAGTCGGAGCGGGGGCGGCGGTCCTCGTAGTGGGAATAGCGGACGCCGATATTGTACGGCGGGGAGGTAACGACCACGTCGACCGAGCCCGCGGCCACCCGGGCGGGGATCCCGACCCGACAATCCTCGGCGAACAGTCGGATCTTGTGGCCGTTCGGAAGTGGAACGGTCGCGAAGGGTTCGGTTCGCCCGAGGGCCGCTACCGGGCGGGAGTGGGCGCCGCGGCGCTGCGGGTCGCGGGTCGTCCCATCTCCTGGCGTGCGTCGGCGAGGGCCTTCGCCGGTTCTTTTCCGTAGGCGGCGACCAACTGACCCACGTCCCGGTGGGTGAACGGTTTCTGCCGGGTCGCCTGGACGTCCTTCCAGCGGAGGTATTCCAGCATCTCGACGCGATTGCGAACCTCGCGATCCATCTCCTTCATGGTCCAGTTCTTCATGATCGCGACCCGTTCGTAGACGTAGGAGTGGCCGCTGAACAGGAAAGTGTCGTCGGCCGGGTTCCACGAGTAGACCGAATTCGTGATCAGCTCGTTGGTTTCCGGGTCGAGTCCCACGATCTCCGTGAGCGATTGGACTCGCCGGGTCATCTTCGTGCCGACCTTGACCTGGCGCTGGAGCAGGACGAGATTGAGCGCGCTCACGAGCGATCGCGGGAGCGAGATCGGCGGGTTCTCCATCCGGTGGACCATCGCTGATACGCTCTCGGCGTGGAAGGTCGTGTAGCACGTCTTCCCTGTCGCCATCGCCTGGAAGACGATGAACGCTTCGGCTCCCCGGACCTCTCCGACCATCAGGTACTGCGGGCGCTGGCGGAGTGCCGCGGCGAGGAGGTCGAACATGTCGATCTCCCCGGGAGCCTTGCCGCTCACCATGTTCTTCGCTCCGAAGCCGGCGCGTGTGAGGGACGGGACCCAGTTCTCGTGGGGCAGGTTGAGCTCGCGCGTATCCTCGATCGAGACGATCTTCATCTGCGGCGGAATGAACAGGAGCGTGGCGTTCAGGGTCGTCGTCTTGCCGGACGCCGTACCCCCACAGACCATCATCGATTGACCGGCCTCGATGGCGATCCAGAGATACGCCATCATCTCGGCGCTCATCGTCTTGAATTTCAGCAGGTCGACCGGCGTGAACGGATTGTCCCGGAACCGACGGATCGTGAACGAGCTTCCCCGTTTGGTCACGTGCATGCCGAGCGTCGCCTGGAGCCGCGATCCGTCCGGGACCGTGGCGTCCAACATGGGGCTCGCGACGGAGATGTGCTTGCCCGATCGTTGCGCGAGCCAGACGACGTAGTGGTCCAGGTCCTCCGAATTCGTGAATTTGAGATTCGAGCGGATCGACCCGAATTTTCGATGGTAAATGTAGAGCGGGATCCCTACCCCGTCGCACGAGATGTCCTCGACCTCGCTATCGGACATCGGGACATCGATCACGCCGTATCCGATGAAATCCCGCTCGAGGTAGTAGATCAGTCGACCTTTGGTGGTCGGTCCCGGCGACAACTCCCATGCCTGGAGTCGCTCGTCTACCATGCGTCGCAGTTCTTTGCGTCGCGAATCGATGTCCGTCTCGATCAGCGGCTGGAAGTCGTCTACCAAGGAGACCCGTAGCCGTTCGAGGAGGTCCTTCTCGATCGAAGAGAGCGGGGGTTCGATGACTTCGTACAGGTGCTCGTTCCGAATGTTGTGGAACGTGATCCGAACGTAGGAGAAGTTCTCCTTGATCGGGTCGAGCTCCAGTTCCTTGAGCGCGGGGTCATCGAGCGGCGGAACGGGGGTGACCGGCCCCTCGGATCCCTGCCCAGAGACGCCGAGTCGGGCGAGGCGCACCGATCGAGGATCGGTCGACCCTTTCCGCATCGCGGCTCCGAGGCGGAGCAGCGGGGAGAAGCTCGCCTTGCGTTTCGGCCGGGCCCCTGGCTCGGGGGACGTCGTGGAAGTTTCGAGCGCTGCGTCTGCCATCGGAATCCCTTAGCTCCCCGGGACGGATAGGATCGGCACGACGAAGCGCATCATCAGCCAACCGACGGCGAGCATGATGGTGGCGTGCTGCATGCCATCGGCGAGCCGGCCGTTGTAGAGGACGCCCGCCATGATCCCGTCCCCGACCGCGTGGACGATCACCGCGACCAGGAACGCGACGAAGAGGACCGGGACGAGGTTGAACTGGAGTGCGATCGCTCCGCTCGACAGACTGCTGCCCGCGATCCCCTGCCCGGCGGTGATCATCTGCGGTAGGAACACGGCCGCCATGATGTAGATCGTGACGAGGAACACGAAGAACGAGATGTAAATCACCGTCACGTAGGTCAGCATGGAGATCTGGCGGGCCTGCTGGGCGAGTTGGACCTCGCGGGTGTCGTGAGCAACCATCGTCAGCACGTCGGCGACGCCGCCCCCGGCTTCGTTCGCGCGCGTGATGATCGAGACGACCCGCTGGACGAGCGGGGTCGGGACGCGTTCCTGAAAGAGCTCCAGGGATTTGGCGACCGGCACGCCCCATTCCAGCTGACTCGCCATTTTCTTGATCTCGTTCGTGAGGAGTCCGTACCGTCCGCGGCTGGCGACGATGATCGCATCCGGGAGGGTCATGCCGAATCGGCCAGCCTCGGCGACGTCACGGAGAAAGTCGGGGAGTCGCTCCTCGATCTTCTGAATTCGGCGCAGATGGGCGCTCGCGGTGACGCCATACGGCCCCAGAAAGATCAGCATCCCGATCACGAAGAAGTCGAGCGCGGGATTGATCCCCGCCCCTTCCCCAGGGCGCATCTCGATGTCCAGCGTCCCAAAGGCATTCAGCGCCGCAATAATCCAGAACACGGCGGCGACCCCGAGGCAGGCGAGGAGGATCGTCAGTTCCTGGGAGAGCCCCTTGGCCTCCGTTTCGACCGTGAGCGCCGCTGCCGGCGCGGTCTTCGTCTTGCGGAGGGCGGCGGCCGGGGCATTCACCGTCGCCATTTACATCTCCTGAGCCAGCGAATACATGAAAAAGATAAACCCGAACTGCGAGAGCGGGATCATCGCGAGAACGATTCCCCACAGAACGTCGATCATGAAGTCGCCGCCGCCCCCGATGACGGCGAAGATGGCAATGATGATCACCAGGAAGAGGGGGAACGCCACGACGACCGTGACGAACGTTTCCGCCAGCAGACCCATCGTCTCGACTCGCTGCAGGTTTTCGAGTTTGTTCTCCCGTTCGTACTGTTCCGCCTTGAGCAGGAAGTACGGCTTGAGCTGGCCGCCGGACGTCGCCGTCGTGACGACGCCTTGCAGGAAGTCCTGGAACCGCTTGGAAGGACTGCGCAGGGCGCCGTTCCGGATGGCGGTCAGAATGTCGACACCGAGAAGCTCCGTATCCCGCGTGATCCACGCCGCTTCTTCGGCGACTTCCCCGTAGATCTTCTGGCGAGCGAGTTCCTTGAAGATCTGATCGACGTTGACGTCCGCCGAAGCCATCGCGCTGACGAAGCTCATCGCGGCGCTGATGCGCCGGTCGATCTTTCGTCCGCGATCGCGGGCTTTGCTGCCCGGGGAGCCCTGCAATCCGTAGAACGTCCCGAACGTCCCGGCGATCGGCAGTAGAATGGCCAGCGCGATCCCGATGATCAGCACGCCGCCCAGCGCGAAGATGACTCCCAGTACGACACCCGCGATGACCGTGGCGATCGCGGCCACCAGCGTCGTGGCGAAGACCGTCGCCATGTATTCGTCGGCGCGGATGCGCATGTGGGCTTTGAGGAGATTTTCCTCGAGGATCGGATCGACGGGTCGTTGGAGCACGCGTTGCTTGAACGTCTTCCACGCCCACTGCTGGAACGGCGAGAGCGTCGAGTGCGTCGGTTGCTCTCCCCGCTTCAGGCGGACCGGCCGAGCGGTCGCGCCGCCGGAGGGAAGCGCCGCCGACTGCGTCGCCATCTAGGCCTCCTTCTTGACGTTCGTGAGTTCGGGCGCGATCCGGCGCATGACCTCTTGCGGGTCCTTGTAATATTGGGAGACGATGCGCCACAACTGGCGATAGTCGTTCGTTTTGTGGTCGACGAGGTACTTGATCACCAAGACGCGACGCTGGAGCTCATTGTCCATGTCGTCGGTGGTGTAGTTCTTGAATTCCATGATCTTGTCAAAGAGGAACGAGTGGCCTTTGAAGACGAACTTGTCGGTGGCGGGATCCCATTCGTAGACGGTGTTCGTGATCAGCTCGTTGGTCTCCGGCTCGAATCCGACGATCTCGAGCACCTGCTTCAGCCGGCGCACGACGCCCTTCTCCGTGCGAGCTTGGATCTGAATGATGACGTTGTTCAGCGCCGAGAGAAGAATCCGGGGCGTGTTGATGGGGGGGTTCTCGAGCCGATTGACCATCGACTTCACGCTGTCGGCGTGCATCGTCGAATAGGTCGTATGGCCCGTGGCCATCGCTTGGAACATCGTGTAGGTCTCCTTGCCGCGCACCTCTCCGACGATGATGTAGTTCGGGCGCTGCCGAAGCGCTGCGCGCACCAGGTCGAACATGTCGACCTCTCCCGCGGCCTTTCCGTCGGCGCCTCGGTCGCCCGTCCCGCTACGAGTCGCGCCCGGAATCCAGTTCTCGTGCGGGAGGTTGACCTCGCGCGTGTCTTCGATGGAGACGATCTTGGAGGTCGGAGGAATGAACAACGCGATCGCGTTGAGCGTGCTGGTCTTGCCGGCGGCGGGGCCGCCGCAAATGATCAACGATTCACCTTGCTCGGCGGCGAGCCAGAAGTAGGCGATCATGTCCTCGTTGGCACTGCCCGCCAGGACGAGGTCGACGGGCGTGAATGGCCGCTCCTTGAATCGTCGGACCGTGAAGCTCGCGCCGCGGGTCGTGATCTCTCGAGCGTACGTGGCCTGCACCCGGTGACCTTCGGGCGTGGTGCCGTCGAGGATCGGGTTCGAGACCGAGACCGCCTTCCCGCACCGCTGGCCGAGTGAGACGATGAACGAGTTCAGGGTGTCCTCGTCCTCGAAGAGGACGTTCGTCTTGACAGACTCATAGCGTCCGTGGAAGACGAAGAGTGGAACGCCCACGCCGTCGCACGAGATGTCCTCGACCTGGGGGTCGAGGATGAGCGCATCGACCGGCCCGTATCCGACGAAATCGCGTTGGATGTAGTAGATGACGCGCTCGGTAGAGAGCGGACTGAGTGAGATCTGCCGCGTCCGTAGATACTCCTCGACTTCTCCTCGCAGATACGCGCGTTTATCGGCCCCGGAGAGGGTGGCGACCTCGCTGCCGAGAATCTTCGTCAACGTCGATTTGAGGTGATTCACCAGCTCGCGCTCGTGCCCGGAAAGTTGCGGCTCGATGACCTCGTAGAGATACTCCTTGGTGCGGTCGTTGTAGCTGATGCGGGCATAGGAGTAGGGGGGATTGACCGGAGTGAGTTCCAGCTCCTTCATCGAAGCTTCCGCGAGCGGAGGCATGGCAGTGATGAAGGTCCCGGGAACGTCGCTCACCGGCGGGGCGTGAGCGCCGCGAGGGGGGGCCGTCAGCGGATTCGTATCGACCGCGGCGGTCCGCGGGATCTTGACTTTGAAGGTCGTGGCGCTCATCGGTTTACGAACCTCCGACTCCGATGCTCAGCTGGGTTCCGGCAAACAATAGATTCAGTCGCGTGGCGGTGTGAAGCGTGAGAAGTACGTCGGTCGCGGAGAGGGACGTCAGATAGGAGCAGCCGGTGGTCGGGGAGACCGGGGAGCCGTCCGCGAGGAGCGTGTAGCCCGTAGTGTAGCCCAGGCCCGCGGCGACGGAGATTTGCGAGAGGTAGGTTTGCCAGGCACATGGGAACGTCGTTCCGATCTCGAACGTCAGGTTGAACCCGGACGCGATGCTCTCGTAGTACGGCTCGGTGAACTTGAAGTGGGAGAACACATCCTGCGTTCCACTCGAAACCGTGGTCGTGGCATTCCCGTAGAACTGCAGGAGCGCCATCGTCACGTTGAGACCTCCGCCCTGGGTATTGAGGCTTAGCAACGGCGGGAAGTCGACCAGCTGGCTATTCGGCCCCTGGCTCTGAATCACCGCATCGTCTTCGAATTCGAAGACTTGGGCCGGATAGTACCGGTTGGCGAGGGTCATTTGGAGCGTTCCGAGGGAGATGTTGTACAATGGATGCTGCCCGGGAGGGGGATTGGTGCAGAGGACGGGTGAAGTGACCGAGATACAGACGAACACCCCCGGTGTTTGCGGAGTGAATGCGAGTTGAGCGCCCGTTGGCTGCGAAAGCAGTGGCACCGCATCGGATTGCATGGTAAAGGGCACCGCGATCGAGGCGGGTCGACCCAGCTGAACCTGCAGATTGATGCCCGATTGCAGGGTCGCCATCGATTGCTGGGCTTCGGAAGTGAACTGCACCTCGTTATCGCTCATCCACAGCGGAAGGTACTGGGTCAAGAAGATCCCAAACAGCGCAAAGAAGAGCAGCAACGCCAAGAGGGTCCCGATGACCGCGACGACCCCGCGCTGCTGCGATCTAAGCCGGGCAGCCCGACGGTAGCCTCGGCCTCGGATATGAACGCCTGTTGCCTCCATCAAGTGGACCGACCCCGGACGGACGGTCCCGGGCAACCAAAATTTATCCGAGTTCGGGTATAAATACGTGCGTGGCCCGTGGTCGAAATTCTCGGGGGCCGGCCGCCCGGACGCTGCGCTTCGTGGACTCGGGAAGTTGAGGAGCCCCTGGGGCCGACCCGCAGGCTCCCAGCGCGCTTTACCCGAGACCGGCCGCGGCTCGACGGCTAACTTTTTGCCTCCCGAGACCCTTAGGAAGATGCTCTATGCCTCTGCTCGAAATCACGGTCAGTCTGCCGAACCGCCCCGGAACCTTGGCAGGCGTGGCCCGAACGCTAGCCAGGGATCGGATCAATCTCGCCGCCATTTCGGTGGATTCCACTCGCGCCAAGGGCCGGGTCCGACTGATCGTGAGCGATCCGGAACGGGCGCGCCACCTGCTAGAAGAGGCCGGCTGATTCGGTCGAGACCCGAGAGATGATCGCGGTCCGAATGGAAGATCGGGCCGGAAGCTTTCTGAGAGTGCTCGAAGTGCTCGCGGCCGAGAACGTGAGCATCAACAGTGTCGCCATCCTGATCGCGCGCGAGGGCAATCAGGTGCTCGTCGCGATGTCCGCCAGCGATCTCGCCAAAGCACGTAAAGGACTCGCGCAAGCCGGTTTCTTCCCCTCTTCCGTGGAGCGACTGCTCTCGAATTCCGACTTAGTCGCCAGTGCCCCCGTGATTCCCTCCGAGAGCGTCGGGCTGATGCTCTGAGGAGCGCTCCGACGTCCTCACAAAGTTGATGAACCCTCCCTTCTCCCCTTCGGTCGCGCGGTTGTGGTCTAGCGGTTAGGACGGTAGCTTCCCAAGCTACCTACTCGGGTTCAAATCCCGACAACCGCACTCGCCGTCCCCCCCCGTCAGGCCCTGAGATCGCGGAACGCCCGCTGCCGGGCCCTCTCCGTCGGTTTCGTGCTCGCCGCGGAGAGGGCAGGAACGTGCGACGGTAAATCTGGAGCCGGAGACAGGCTCGACTTCGTCCCAGGTCCCGGCTGCCTGACTCGAACAGGCGACCTGAGGATGTCTACGGGGGCCGCCGGGTGCCGGCAGTCTCGACTACAGTCCCCCGCTCTACCACTGAGCTAAGCCGGGATGGGCGTGAGAGCGACGCACGACCTATAAACTTGGCGACGGGACGCGTGCCGTTACGTGGCGCCGGTCGGGTCAGGGGTCCGTGAGGGCGGAGTGGATCCGACTCCGTACCTCTTCGGGGGATCCCGTGGCGTCGATCGATCGAAGGAGTCCCCGACCCTCGTAGAACTGAATGAGAGGGGCCGTCAATTCGTGGTAGACCTTTAGCCGCATCGCTACGGCTTCCGGTGCGTCATCTGCTCGATGCGCGAGGGGAGTTTGGTCGTTATCGCATCGGTCCTTCACCTTTGGGGGACGGGTGGCGAGATTGTACACGGTCCCGCATTTGGGGCAATGCCGCCGCTGCGTCAGGCGATCGACCAGGAGCGCGTCGGGAATCTCGAAAGCGAGCACTCGGTCGAGGGTAATGAATTCCTGCAGGGCTATGGCTTGCTCGAGCGTTCGCGGGAATCCATCCAACAAGAAGCCTCCGGCGGTGTCCGGTTGTCCGATCCGTTCGCTGAGGATCCGGAGCACGAGATTATCGGGAACGAGCTTGCCCGCGCGCATGAACCCGTCCGCCTCCTTGCCTAATGGAGTTCCGGCCACCGCGGCGGCGCGTAGCAGATCCCCCGTCGAGAGGTGGGGGATCCCGAGCTCGTGCGTGATCGTCGTAGCCTGCGTCCCTTTCCCGGCTCCCGGAGGGCCGAGAAACACGATGCGATGCACGCGCAGAACAGTAGCTTCGAGGGTAAAGTCGTTGCCCGTTCGGACGTCAGCCGACCGTCGTGCCTTGAAACGGGCGCCCCGTGAGCGCCTTCTCGAGGTTCGATAGGTTTCGGCCGTCGACGATCCGTAGGGGGATCGCGGCCCGAGCCAACGCATCGGCCCCGAGGCGATCGAAGACGAACTGTTCACCGGGGCGTCCCGAACTCTCCCGATGGACCTTTTTCCGAAACTCCGACCAAGTGATGGTCGGGATAGCCCGCGCGGCGGCGTGCACGCGGGGGTCGACGTCATGCAGGGCTGTCACATTCGTCGCATTCACGAGTCGGGCCGCCCGGAGCCGCACCGCGACCAACGCGGCGACGCCGTCCGTGGAATGACCAGGCTCGGTACCCCCCAGGATTACGGGCGAAACCCGATGGATCTCATGCACTGCGGCGGCGACGGTCGTGGGTGGGACGGAGGGGGTCGGCGGTCCGATGCAGGAGGCGAGGAGACGGGCGTGCAGCCGAGTGACTTCAATCCCGAGTTCGTCGAGTTCGACTTCGGTAAGCCCCAAGTGACGTCCGATCCGGATGTACTCCCGCGCCGAGCGTCCTCCTCCGACGGTTACCACGAGCGGAAACGAGTGTCCCAACCGACGAAGGAGGCGGGCGAGAAGAGTGACGAATTTCGTGTCATCCTGGCCCGCGAGAAAGACCGACCCGCCGACGGAGAGAACGACCGCGGGCGGCGGCGACCGGTGAACCGGGGCCATGTTAGCGCGACGGAGGTGTTCGCTCTCTTACGCTTGTCGCTCTGCGGAGCGTCCCCACACATGGTTATCTAACCGATTGGAGCGTGCGGTATCTTCGTGCGCGTGGATCTAGAAGCGGAGAAGGAGAGGGCCGCGCAAGCCGCCGTTCAGCGAGTTCGAGTCGGGAGTCGCCTCGCCTTGGGGAGCGGTTCCACTGCGGCTCGAATGGTACGCGCACTGGCCAAGAAATTTCCGGCAGGGGCGGGACTCACGCTCGTCGCCAGCTCTCGGGCCACCGAGGAGCTCGCGGCCGAAGTTGGACTCACCGTCCGTCCCTTGGCCGAGGGGGATCGATTTGATTTGATGCTCGACGGGGCGGACGAAGTAACCCCTCGCTTGGATCTGACCAAGGGCGGAGGCGGTGCGCTACTCCGCGAGAAGCTGCTGGCCCGTCTCGCGAGCGAGCTGGTCATCATGGTCGACCACACCAAGCTCGTGGCGTTTCTGGGGGAAAAGTCGCCGATTCCGATCGAGGTCGTCCCTTTCGCTCGTCCCGTGCTACTCCACGCCTGGGAATCGATGGGGCACCGAGTGACGCTGCGACGCCGGGACGACGGAGCCGGGGTGTATCGAACCGACAACGGAAATGAGATTCTCGACCTTCGACCCGGGGAGCCGATGGCGGATCCCCGCGCGTTCGCGCGCCAGCTAAAGGAGACGACGGGGGTGGTGGAGACCGGCATCTTTGCCCAGATGGCGAGCACCGTGCTGATCGGTCAGCCGGACGGACGAGTCGAGGAACGCACCCGTTCCGGCCTTCGGTGATTTTCCGCGTACGCGTGGGCCGGGCTTTGGCATGCCCACGGCGTTCGGCTTATCAATCCCTCGGTTTCTCGCGGCCGTCGAACCTCAGAGGATCCGCGGATGCAAGGAAAGTACATTCGAACTCACGTTGACGACCACGTTGGCACAATCGAAATTTCGAAGGGGAAAGCCAATACCTACGACATCGCGATGATGCGCGAGCTGGACGAGGCCGTCGAGGAGCTCCGCTTCGACGACAACGTACGCGTCGTGATCCTGACCAGTGGGGTTCCCGGCTTCTTCAGCGCGGGAGCCGACATCGACATGCTCCGACAGAGCCAGCCCGACTTCAAGGCGATGTTTTGCCTCCACTGTCAGGAGACATTGGACAAATTCGCCAAGACCCCGAAGGTCGTGATCGCGGCGATCAACGGTCACTGCGTCGGGGGGGGCCTGGAGATCGCTCTCGCCTGCGACCTCCGCATGATGGCCCGCGATTCGGGATCGATCGGACTTCCCGAAGTTACCTTAGGCGTCTTGCCCGGGACGGGCGGAACTCAGCGACTACCGCGATTGATCGGGACTGCGCGGGCGCTCGACATGATGATCACCGGGAAGCGGCTCACTCCAGACGAGGCGTTGGCCATCGGCCTCGTGAACTACGTCTTTCCGAAGGAGTCCTTCGGCCAGGACGTGGCGGCCTATGCGGGCGCGCTCGCCCACGGGCCGAGTCGAGCGGTGAGCCTGATCAAGCGGGCCGTGGTCGAAGGGATCGAGATGCCGCTCACGGCTGGGCTGGCGTTGGAACGCGAGTTGCAAAACCGACTGTTCATCACCGAGGATGCCAAAGAAGGATTGACCGCCTTTGCCGAAAAGCGAAAGCCCAGCTTTAAGGGCCGCTGAGACCTAAGAACTCCGGAGAGCCTCCATGAATGCTCCTCGATCGACCGTGGCCGCGCCGTCGCCCGGCGCCGTACCGAAGAACATCAAGGCCGGAGGAACGATTGAGCCGATTCGGGAGATTCTTTGGGGCTCCTCGGCCGGCGTGCGCAAGTACGAGACCGCGGAGGAACTTCCGTTGGATATGCGCAAACTGATTATCAAACTCATGGTCGTCCAAGCGGACACCGAATTCGCGTCGATCCAACAGCACCGTCCTTGGCTGGATAGCGCCCCGACGCTCGAGGACCGATGGATCGAGGCCCGGGTGGTCGCCGACGAAGCTCGGCACGGCCTACAGGCGTGTCGGATCCTGCGGGACTTTGGCGAAGAGGGTCAACGCTACATCGACGAGCTGCTCACGAAAAAGGAGGGGGAACACAAGCTCGACGCGTTCAACATGAAGTTCGACCGCTGGAGCGATGTCGGGGCGTTTACCTGTTTCGTCGACCGCGTCGGGGTCTATCAGTTGCGGGCCTTCCAGGAGTGCTCGTACGGACCGCTCGCGCGCGCCATGCCCCTGATGCTGTCCGAGGAGCAACTCCACCTGAACTTCGGGTTGAGCGTTCTCCGTCGAATGGTGCAGGATGGTCCGAACTACTACGGGGACCGAGAAGAGGCGCAGCAGTCCTTGACGAAGTGGTACCCACGGGCCTTGGATATGTTCGGCCACTCCAACTCCGAGACCAGTCGCCGCGCGATCGAATATGGCCTCAAGCGGTGGACCAACGAAGAAGCCCGAGCGCGGTTCATCCAAGAGGTGACTCCGCTCATGGATTCGCTCGGGCTCAAGCTCCCGCCGAGCGAATTCGATCGCCACGTAATGTAAGAACGGCTCATCGAGCCCGAGGGACCCGGCGACCCCCGGGCCCGGGATGTAACGTTCGAATCTCGCGTACGCCCGGGATCTTGGCGAGGTACCGCCGAACCGTGGAAACGTCGGGACGCAACGTGAACACGTGAACGTGAGCTCCCGCGTCGTGCGTGTACGCCGCGAGGGGCCGGCCGGCGGTCTCGTTCATGGCCCGGACTTGCCCCAGGATCGCGCGCGACGTGGCCGTCAGGTAGTCGAGAGAAGGGGTCGTCGTCTCGCACACCTTGCGGAAGCTGTCGCACTCTTCCATGATGAGCGGAAACAATCGCAGCGCTTCGCGAGCGGCAATCGCGCGGCGGATCCGTTGAATACGACCCGGGACTTCGCGCAGTCGTTCCCGGTATTCCGGGGACGTACGCACCGTTGACTGCATCGCGACGGCCGACCGGACTTCCTTGGAGGGAGCTCCGGCCACCATCACCACTACATCCGTCAAGGAGGGCCAATGCGACGGGGGGAACAGCGGGTGGGCGTAACAATCGGACCCGTCCGGACGATCTCCTGCCTTCCATTCCACGAACCCTCCAAAGATCGATCGACAGGCGCTTCCCGATCCCATCCGAGCGAGCTGACTCAGCCGCTGTTCCGATACCCGAAGGCCCACGGCCGCGGTCGCAGCCCCCGCGAGGGCGGCGAAGCCGCTGGCGCTGCTCGCGAGGCCGCTGGCCGTTTGGAAATTGTTCGAGGATCGAACGTCGGCATAGAGTTCGACCCCTGCGAGCTCTCGGATGTGGTCCAGGAAGCGATGGACGCCGTCGAGCGGTCCACCGGATTGAAGGGTCCCATTGAGGATGAACCGGTCGGCCAAGAGTGCAGGGGCGAATCGGACGGTCGTACGAGTTCGCAGTCGATCGAGCGTGACGGAAAGCGAACTGTTGTAGGGCAGGGCTCGGACGGGATCGCGGACCCCCCAATACTTGACGAGTGCAATATTGGGCGCCGCCTCGTAGGTGGCGCCCCTCGGGAGAATCTCCATCGTGTACCCCCCCACGACGTCACGGAGAAGCAGAGTACTTATGCCCGTGGGAGGGTGGACGACGTCATGCGGGTTCGTGGCTCTCCGCCCGAACCCCGGCCGGTGCGTCCCCCATCGAATTGGAAGTCGGCGGCCCGCCTGGGCGGCTTCCATCGCAACGTGGGGTTCTCGATCGACCCGACGCAGAGCGGCGACGGCTTCTGTACGGTCCGAGGTATCGTGCAGAAGCGCCATCTCAACATCAACGGCGTCGTGCATGGCGGGGTCTATGCGACGATCTTGGATACAGCGATGGGCGCCGCGGTCATGACCCGATTAGCGTCGGACGAAGTGACGGCCACGACGTCTCTCTACGTCGAGTTTCTTCGCCCGGCCCGAGAAGGTCAGGAGCTGATCGCTCGCGGAGATGTGCTACGACGCGGGCAGCACCTCGCCTTCGTGGAGGGTCAGCTCTCGGACGAGGACGGAACGTTCTTGAGTCAGGCCCACGGGACGTGGTACATCTGGTCTTCGGCGGATCGAACCTGGCGCTCTCGCAAGAAGAGCCGCTAGCGGGATTCCGTCGCGCTTCGACCATACCGCGCGACTAACCGCTCGGCGATGGCGAGTTTCTCGAGCCCGCGAGCGATCCCGCGGTCCGCTCCGCGTGGCGGATGATCGCGCAGGAAGCGATCCACCTCGTCCAATCTTCCGAGCCCGACATACGGAAGGCCCTGCTCGAGAATATCCGAAATGAAGGGCGTACCTTGCAGCTCGATCTCCAGTTCCGGGAGATGCAGCTGCAACCATCGCCACGTGAGGCTGCGTCCGGACGGGTTTCGAGCGGCCGTGACGAGCACGAGAGGCACGTCGCTTCGACTGATCAGCTCGGTCCGAGTCAAATCGAGCGTGGCTTGCAGCAAATGCTCATCCGGAACAGACGCCAGGGCCCTTTCCAGTCGAATCGACTCCGCAGCGGGGGGCGCTCGTTCGAGCGCGCGGACCAGCTCGCGATGCGCGACTTCACCGCCGGTGCGTGCCCGCGCCACCGCCACGGCCGCTCGGAGGTCCGGATCCAATCGTTCGTAGCTCGGGAATCGCTCCGCGAGGAGTCGCGCGAAGCCGTCATCGAGGTAAGCACGAGCGAGAGCGACCTCATGTCGGAGCGAGCTCTCGGACTCCCGTTCCCTGGCACTCGCGCGATCGCCCAATCGGTTCGATTGGTCCGCCAGGAAACTCCGTGCGGTTTCTGAAAACGTGGCATTCTCGACGATCCAGCTACCCAGTAAGGTGAGGCCGGCGGTCACGGAACGCGCGACGAGGGGGTCGGTCTCTTGCCGAGTTCCGTTAACGAATCTCAGATAGGTCGCTAGGGGAACGTCCCCAGAGAAGACGAAGGCGAGGAGGTCTTGGAGGAGGCTCCATCGCTCGCGGGGCGGTCGTTCGGGAAAAGTGCGGGCCACCAGCTCGTACAGCGGAGGATCGTACAGCACGCGATAGAACCCGCAGGCCTCCCGATTCAACCCGATCGATCGGACCGGGTCGCAGGGTATCTCCTGGGTCTCGCTATCGAAGAGAAGGCGCAGGGCATGCCCGTTCACCTCGCCGATCACCGGGATCGGCCAGCGGGCGGAATCGTGTCGGCCATCGAGGTAGAAGCGCCGCTGATCGAGGGAGATTCCATTGCGATGCGTCCGAACCCCGATCACCGGAACCCCGGATTGATCGATCCAGGGGCTGAGGAGCGCGCTCACGGGAAGCCCGGTGGCCCGGCCGAGCGCCTCCCACAGATCCGCCGTCCCTGCGTTCGAGTATCGAAATAGTTCGAGGTACTCGTGTACCCCGGCGCGGAATCGTTCGGGTCCGAGATAGGCATCCATCATCCGCAGGACGCTCGCGCCTTTCCCGTAGGTGATGACATCGAAGATCTCGTCGACCTCCTCCGGACGCTCGACCGGAGTGCTCACGGGGTGCGTGTGACGAAGCGAGTCGTCGAGCAGCGCCGGTCCGGTCCAATCCAGCAGGAACTCCGAACCCGCCTCAAAATCCGGGAAGAGGAGGTCTAGGACTTTCTGCTCCATGAGGGTCGCGAAGCTTTCGTTTAACCAGATATCATTCCACCAACGCATCGTGACGAGATTTCCGAACCACATGTGGGCGAGCTCATGTGCCAACGTCCGCAACGCCGACCGCCGATCCGGCGAGCTGGTGGTTTCGTCCACCAAGAACCATTGTTCGCAGAACGCGATCGCTCCCCAGTTCTCCATTCCGCCGAAGGCACTCTCCGGAACGTCGATGAGGTCGAGTTTTCGGAGCGGGTAGGGAAGGGAGTAGTATTCTTCGTAAAACGACAGGAGTGGCCCGGCGCGATTGAGGAGGAATTCACCCGACGACCCACGGCCTGGCGGTGCCAGCACGGAGATCTTGACCGGCCCGACCGTCTGTTCGCGCCGCTCGAACTTCCCGATTCCCAGATAGAACAAGTACGTCGACATCGGAGGCGTCGGTCCAAACGTCCATCGACGCTCGACTCCGACCGAACGCACTTCCTCGGGGGCCGCGTTCGATACGACCTCGAGGGCGTCCTCGGCGGTCACCGAGAGACGAAGAGGAGCTTTCCGGTCGGGCCGATCGATGCACGGGAATATCCGACGTGCTCCGGTGGGCGCACATTGCGTCGTGAGGATAGACGCGTCGCCGAACCGAGAACGGTACAACCCGATCAATGCTCGAGGCTTGACGGATCCCGCGAACTTCACGACTACTGTGACCGGGCCCGCAGTCTCCGAGTGAATCTCGATCCGCCCTTCCGAGGGCCGCAGCACGAACGGGTACTCCTGGGCGCCCACGAAGACCGATTGAATTTCGAGATCGACGGCATCGAGGGAGATCGTACCGGGGGCGGAATCGAGATCGATCGCGACCGCTCCGGACCAACGGTTCCCCGAAAAATCCACGTCAACGTCGAGCCGATATTCCCGAACGTGGGGTATCGAGTGGTCTGGTCCCAAGAGATGACCTCAGTTCGAGCCAGCGATGGGGTCCGACCATCGTCGCCGTCGGCGATTCAGCCGGTCGAGGGGATGATGGTTTCGTCTCGAGAGAAATCCGTAAGAGTTCCGGAAAGCAAGGTTAAATATCCCGCCTTAGTCCCCCGAATTGGCTGACGGCCAAAGCGGTGGGGAAACACCCGGTCTCATTCCGAACCCGGCAGTTAAGCCCACTGGCGTTCCGCGCGGTACTGAAGTGCGCGAGCCTACGGGAACCGCGGAAAGCTGTCAGCCTCCGTTGGTTCGCTGAGATTGGTTACCGGGCGAGAGATTAAATCGTCCTCCGAGTCGTGGACGGCCGATGATCCTCGGAGCTCACATCGGCATCGCCGAGGGCCTCGCCGAAGCCCCCGTGACCGCCCGAGGAATCGGGTGCGGAACGCTGCAGATCTTTTCCAAGAGTCCGCAGATGTGGAAGGGTCCTTCCATCGCTCCCGAAGCCGCGGCCGCGTTTCGAGAAGCGGTGACCCGCGAGGGACTGCGCTGGCCCGCGGTGCACCACTCCTATCTGCCCAATCTCGCGAGCCCGAAACCCCCGATGTTGGCCCAAAGTCGCGCGGCATTTCTCGACGAACTGGGTCGGGCCGAATCGGTCGGCGCCTCGTACCTGATCTTTCATCCGGGAGCCCACCTGGGTAGTGGATCCGACGCGGGAATCCAAATCTTGGCCGAGAGCCTCAACGAAGCGCTCGACCGAACGCAGGGGTTCCACGTGCGTGCGCTGCTCGAGAATATGGCCGGCCAAGGCACTACGCTCGGCTCGTCGTTTGAGGAGATCGCCCGGGTGCTGCAAAAGGTCGACGGCGACGGACCGCGTGGGAGTGACCTTGGACACATGCCATCTGTTCGCCGCAGGCTACGACTTTCGGACCGAGGCGGGCTACCGAGCGATGATCGACACGCTAAACTCGACGATTGGGTCGAACCGGGTGTTGGCGTTTCACTTGAACGATGCCAAAGGAGAACTCGGATCGCACCTCGATCGGCACGAGAACATCGGGAAAGGATCCATCGGGCGGGAGGGATTCCGCTGGTTCCTGCTCGACCCGACATGGAAGGAGATTCCGGGATATCTCGAAACGCCGTTGGGCGAGGATGGGTATGGCCAGTACGCCCGTGACCTCGTGACGCTTCGAGCGATCGAATCCGGCGTCGCACCCACGAGGCGATCCCGGGGCCCGGTCGCGCCGGCCCGGTCGCCTCGACGGGCCTCCACCCCGAGACAATCTCCCTCGAAGCGTCCGACGAAACCTCTGACCCGACGCGCCCGGCCCAACACCTAAATACGCCGCCCTTCCTCGGCGGCCGCGCGCATGACTTCTGACGATTCTTCCGCACTCGTCGAGTCTCTTCAGCGGACGGCCCTGCTAATCCGTCGCGACATCATCCGAATGACCATGGCCGCGGGGAGCGGCCACCCCGGCGGGAGCCTTTCGGTCGCGGATCTGGTTACCGCACTCGTCTTTCACGAGCTGAAGATCGATCCGCAACACCCGAATCTGGCCGATCGGGATCGATTGATACTGTCCAAGGGCCACGCCGCGCCGGCGCTCTATGCCGCGCTAGCGCACCGCGGGTTCCTCCCGGTCGAGGAGCTGCTCTCGTTGCGGCAGTTTGGCAGCCGACTCCAAGGCCATGTGGACCGGAACAAGCTTCCCGCAATCGAGGCGGCGACCGGATGCCTCGGTCAGGGGATTGGGATCGCGGTCGGGATGGCGTTGGACAGCCGCCTCGCCCATCGCGCGAACCGCGTGTTCACCATCATCGGCGATGGCGAGTGTCAATCCGGCCCGACGTGGGAGGCCCTGATGGCCGGGGGCCACTATGCACTGGACAACCTCGTTGTGATCCTCGACCGGAACCGGTTCGAGACGGACGGCGATACCGAGTCGATCATGGGCATCGAACCGATCACGGACAAGTTCCGCGCGTTCCGGTACGAGACGCTCGATATCGACGGTCATGACTTCCCTCAGATTCTGGCGGCCTTCGAGCAAGCGCGCTCGACGCAGGGTCGGCCGACCGCCATTGTGGCGCGAACGGTGAAGGGAAAAGGCGTCTCCTTCATGGAGAATACGCACGTCTGGCACGGAAAGGCGCCCTCTCGAGAAGAAGCGGATCGCGCGCTGATCGAGCTCGGAGACACGCCGTAAGAGATGGCGATGACGGAGAGGAAAAAGGAAAGTCTTCGGGACGCCTACGGAACGGCGCTCGTCGAGCTCGGCGGCCGAGATCCGAATCTCGTGGTCCTGGATGCGGATCTTTCCGGCTCCACTCGTACGATCCTTTTCGGCAAGCAGTTTCCGGAGCGATTCTTTAACGTGGGCGTGATGGAGCCGACGATGATCACGATCGCGTCCGGTCTTGCCCTGAGCGGGCGTACGGCGTTCGCGAGTACCTTCGCGGTTTTTGCCGCGGGTCATTCATACAACATGATTCGTCAGTCCGTGTGTTACAACCATGCCAACGTGAAGATCGTCGCGACCCACGGAGGTCTACTGGTCGGCCCCGACGGAGGGACCCACCAGATGCTCGAAGATCTCGGCCTCATGCGCGGGCTCCCCGGGATGACGGTGATCGTGCCGGCGGATGCGCCCACGGCCCGAACCGTCACGTTTGCGATCACGGAGTTCCAGGGTCCCGCCTACGTCCGGTTGACGCGGGAGAATCTCCCGACAGTTTCGGAGGGAAATTTCCAACTCGGTCAGGCGAATGAGCTCCGGTCGGGAGCCGACCTGACGCTGGTCGCGTGCGGCGCGATGGTCGCTCGCGCCCTGGACGTCGCGACGGAGCTCCACCGCGTAGGCGTGGAAGCGCGCGTCCTCGATTTCGCGAGCATCAAACCGTTTGACGCTAAGTCCTTGCTGCGGGCCGCGCGAGAGACCGGAGCGATTCTGACGATGGAAGAGCACACCACCTTGACCGGACTCGGAGCGCTGGTCGCGTCGACCACCTCGGAGAACTATCCGGTGCCGGTGCGACGAGTCGGCGTCCCCGACGTGTTTGGAGAAAGCGGCGACGGTTGGCTCCTCCTCGACCAGTATGGATTGTCGAAGGAGCGCGTGATGGACGAAGCCTGGGAGCTTCTTCAATTGCGCGGAAAGGTACAGTAGCCGGTAGAGCGGAGGCAGGGAAGATTCGATGAAGTTGTTTCTCGACACCGCGAGCGTCAACGAAATCCGCACGATGTGGGACATTGGGATTCTCGATGGCGTGACGACGAACCCCAGCCTCGTCGCGAAGGAAGGTCGAAAATTCGAAGACGTTCTGCGAGAGATCTGCGCCCTCGGCGTTCCCTCCGTCTCGGCCGAGGTCGTCGCCACGCAAACCGAAGGAATGCTCACCGAAGGTCGACACTTGCGCGCGATTCATCCCTCGATCTACGTGAAGGTCCCGATGACGCCCGCGGGGCTCAAAGCCACGAAGATTCTCGCTTCCGAGGGAACGAGCATCAACATGACCCTTGTCTTCTCGGCCAATCAAGCCCTCTTGGCCGCCAAGGTCGGCGCAGCGTATGTCAGCCCGTTCATCGGTCGACTCGATGATCAGGGCGACGTCGGAATGGATCTCGTGCGCGATATCGTGACGATCTACCGAAATTATCGCTTTCCCACGCAAGTGTTGGTCGCGAGCGTTCGACACCCGGTGCACGTGCTCGAAGCGGCCCGGATCGGCGCGGACATCGCCACGATGCCGTTTTCCGTGATGGAAAAGCTCGCCCTGCATCCGCTGACCGATTTGGGACTCGCCCGATTCCTCAAAGACTGGGAGAAAGTGCCGAAGGGATGATTCGGCGGCCCGTCGGGTTATATCGGACCTCCGGCTCGTCGGCCTACCCCGATGAGTGCCCCTCCCCTTCTCGAGAAGTACCTCGCGCTCACCCGCGAGGCGCTCGACCGCGTGCGACCCGCCCCACCGGCGCGGTCGTTCCTCGTCGGAGCTTCAGAAGATTTCCTCCAAATGGCCCGCGCGTATCTGGCCGACGCCGAGCATTTCAAAGCCCAGGGGGATCGCGATCGCGCCCTCGCGGCGGCGAGTTACGCGCACGGATGGCTAGACGCCGGCGTCCGTTTGGGACTCTTGGATGGAGGCGACGATGACGTCCGGTTCACCCCCTTCCGGTAGTTCGACGGATCCGGTTCGGGGACGGATCCCAGAAACGGTGGTCGCGGGGATCGAGGCCCACCTCCGTCAGCGAGAGCTCCGACGGGAGGAGCTGTACCAGCGCGCGCGAAAGCTTCGACGACTCTCCCAAGGAACGATGATCCGCCTTCAGGAGGGCGCGAAGGTTCCGGCCGAGCTCGCGGAGATCCGATCGGTGATGACCGAACTCGCGGATTGGGTGCGGCGAGAGGGTCGAGGAGACGAAGGCCTGGCCCTCGATGCCCTCCAAGAGGGCGTCGAGGCCACGTTACTGGGGGCCGTCGTCCATAACGAGCGGCTCCCGGGTCCGGCGGATCTCGGCGTCGAACCCGAGTCGTATCTGCTCGGGCTGGGAGATCTGGTCGGCGAAGTCCGAAGGCTCGCCTTGGAAAGTCTCGCGCACGACCGTTTGTCGCAGGCCGAAACGTACCTCGCGACGATGGAAGGGCTCTATCATACCCTGATGCGATTCGACACGACTCGCGCCATCGTGCCGCTCAAGCCGAAGCAGGATACGGCGCGCGCATTGGTCGAGCGAACGCGCGGCGAAATCGTGATGGCGCGGCTGTTGGCCCGCGTTCATTTGCCAGGGACCCCGGTACCGGAGGGATCTCCCTGACGGTAGCGGCTCGCTCGACGATCGCGGTGATCGGAGGTTCGGGCGTCACCGACGTGTTCCAGGCCGCCGATCGAACGACCCACCGCGTGAGCACCCCCTGGGGGGCGCCCTCCGGCCCGATCGAGGAGACGAAGGTCGATGGCATCCGCGTGCTCTTCCTTCCGCGACACGGTCGAGGGCACACGATCCCTCCCCACCGGGTGAATTATCGGGCCAATATCGCCGCCCTCGCCGAACTCGGCGCCGACGCGATCGTCACCGTGAGTTCGGTAGGCTCCCTCAAAGAGGAACTCGCCCCCGGTCAATTTGTCCTGCCGCAGCAGTTCGTGGATTTCACGAAGCAACGGCCGACGACGTTCTACGACGGCGGACGCGTCTTCCACGTGTCGCTCGCCGACCCGTTCTGTCCGCAACTCTCTCATCTCGCGGCGGAGGCCGGTCGAGAGCTCGGGAGCCCCTTCGAAGAAGGTCGAACCTATGTGTGCGTCGAAGGTCCCCGTTTTTCGACCCGCGCAGAGTCGAAGTTCTTCCGGTCGTTCGCTGATATCATCGGCATGACGCTCGTTCCCGAAGTCACGCTGGCCCGGGAACGGGCCCTCTGCTATGTGTGTCTCGCGATGGTGACCGATTACGACGTGTGGGCCGAGCGCCCCGTCGAAGCGGGGGAGATCGGGCGCGTGATGGAGCAAAACGTCTCGCGGATGCAAGCGCTCCTGGGGCGACTCGTGCCTCGCCTCGCGACTCCGCCGACCTGTCATTGCGCCCAGGCGTTGGACGACGCCGGGCTCTGACCGAGTTAGCGGCCGGGGCCCCGACGGACCGTGATCGGGATTTGGTCGGCCGCGAACTCTCGCTCGGCGATCTCCACCGGATCGATCAGGTCCATGGGCACGTCGATCAGGATCGGAGCGCCGAGAGAAACCTGTAACGCGCGGGCGCCAATGATGCGCGCCCGCTCGAATCGGGTGTAGGAATCGGAGCCCCGTCGCGTTCCCACGACCCGTGCGTTCACTGGAGCACCCAACGGGGCCGCGGGCAATGAAGCTGCGGCCGTCAAGGGGTCGCTCACTTAGGGTGTCGTATTAAGCATTTGCGCGCGACAAGGCTCGGCCCGTCCGCCGATCCGACCGCGTGCGTTTCGGGGAGTCGTTAGCGTGGAAGAGTACCCGACCCCCTGAGAGAGTCGTGCCTTGACCCGAGCCTTCGGGGTCCCGGGGCTCCCGGCCTAATCTCCCGGTCCGAGCACAATCCATTTGGAGGGAATGTCCGTCCCGCCGGTGTGCGGGCCTGGCGACGCAGCTACACCCTTCTGCTCCTCACTCGGCTCTGGAAGTTCATCGCCGTCTTCACCGGCGTCTATCTCCTCGCGGCGGTGGGGTTCTATCTCATCGAACCGCAGGTCACGTTGTTGAACTCTTTCTACTGGGCGATCATCACTCTTTCGACCATCGGCTACGGAGATGTGGTCCCCACCATTCCGCTGGCGAAATATTTCACGATCAGCGTCGCCATCACTCAAGTTTTCCTGTTGGGTTACCTGATCACGGTGGTCAGTGCGACGGTGACGGAAGCCTCTCAGCATCGGGTACTCGGAACCCTCGGGACCGATCTCTCCGAACATATCATCGTCCTTGGCTACTCGGACGTCGGTCGCGCGGCGGTTCGAGAACTCTTGGCTCAGGGGGAAAAGGTGGCGATCGTCACCGAGGAGGCGACCGAAGTCGCGAACGTCCGAACACTCGCGACCGACAAGCAGATCTTCGCCACCTTTGGGCCTCCCGGCGGGCAAGAGATCCTGAAGCGGGTCAACATCATGGCCGCGCATTCGGTGATTGTCTGCACGAAGGACGACACGACCAGCCTCATCGCCGCCCTCAACGTTCGCGCGTTGAACCCGCAGATCCGGATCGTGGTCTCGGTCTCGCGCCCGGAGCTGAAGCAGACCCTGCAGTCGGCGGGGGTAACCTACGTCGCCTCCCCCGGCGACATGGGCGGCCGACTCTGCGCCGACGCCGCGTTTCGCCCCGAAGTCGCGAACGCGGTGGAAGACCTCACGTCGACGTCCTTGGGCGCGGACATCGAGGAGTTCCTCCTAACGGCCACCACCCCCGTGTCGAACCAAACGCTCGCCGAAGCGGAGCAGTTGGTGCGATCCGCGTCGGGCTGCATCGTGATCGGCTATGCGCGCCCGTCCTCCACGGGCGAGTTCACGACCGTCCTCAACCCACCGGAAACGTTTCGGTTCCAACCGGGCGACGCGATCCTGGTCTTGGGGATCGTCGCGAATATGCAGAAACTGCAGAAGTGGATTGGGGTTCCCCAAGGGCGCTAGTGATCTCCGAGTCGGGCCTGATTCCGGTAACCGTTCACTAGAACGGCTTAGGCCGCTCGTGCCGCCCTACCGGTGCGGTGGGCTCGTCCGCGCCCCGATCATTCCCCGGTCACGTCCGTCAGAAATTCCCGGACCGTGCCCAGAAATTCGCGCGGCTGCTCGAGGATGGCCATGTGGCTACTGCGCGGCAAGACTCGCAGATGCGCCGGCTCGATCCGCTCGGCCATCTCGACCGAGGCATTGAGGCAATAGTCGTACCGACCCACGACGATCAATCCGGGAACCTCGATCTTGGAGTAGTACCGACGGCCATCCCAATGGGCCATCGTCCCATCCACGGCGAAGGCGTCTCCGCTCCGGCTCACCATGGCTCGGTACACATTGGGGTTGTGCTTGGTCGCCCTCCAATCCCGGGGGAGCTCTTTCAGAAACCGCCAATTGAACTGATCTTCCATGTGCCCGACCAGCTGTTCGTACTCGCGCGAAGCGAAGGCCTTCGCCTTGGTGAGCTCTCGGAGCCGGGCTCGCTGTCGCGGCGACGCCACGGCGGAGACCATCCGATTGGCCTGTCGAAGCTCTTCCGCACTCCCGAGCGTCGCGCAGAGGGACAACGAGGTCAACCGGCGTTCGTAGCGGTGTGCATATTCGAGGGCCACGAATCCCCCCGCGGAGTAGCCTAGCAGGTGGAGCTCGGTGATTCGCAGCGCCCGTCGGATCGCCTCGACATCGGCCGCCATCTTCGGGATCGTGTATTCCCGTGGAAGACGCGGGGTCCAGCTATGGCCGACTCCCCGAGGGTTGAAGAGCACGACTCGAAGGTTCGCGTTCGCGAGTTTCAACAATCCCCGAAGGTAATGATAGGTGAGTCCCGGGCCTCCCGGATGCACGAGCAGGGTGGCGGGTCCTTTCCCTTGAGAAACGTACTCAAACGACCGTCCCCCCGGGACCGTCACGCGACGCAGGCGGGCCATCGGCCCGGTATCGCGCCTCGCCCATAAACCTCACGATACGAAGGTCGCCTCCGCATTGACCGCGGCGTCCCGAGACTCGGGACCACTCGCCGAAGCCGCTTCAAACGGGGCGCCGTCGGTCTGGGGAGGTCTCCTGAGGGTTTATTTCATAGGCGGAAATCTGGGGATGAGGGAAGCAAAGTACCGTTGAGGGATTCGGAGCCGCCAGTCCAAGACAAACGGGAGGAAAGGTCGTGAGCGAACGAGGAACCTATGTCGTGATCGAAGGGATCGACGGTACCGGGAAGACCGAGCTCGGTCCTCGGCTCGTGCCGCCCCTCCTGGGGCGAGGCCACTCGATCTCGAGCTTCCGGGAGCCGAGCGACAAGTTCCTACGCGAACAATCGGCCCGACTCGCCATGACCGACTCCTTCGCCTCGGCGCTCTGTTCGACGGTCGATCGGAGCCTTTTGCGCCCCGAGGTAGAGCGAGCGTTAGAGTCCGGTGACGTCGTGATCCAAGATCGGTCGTTCTACTCGACCCTCGCGTACCAATATCCTGGACTCAGCGAGGAGGCGTGGCGACAACTCGAACGGATCGAGCGCACTCTCGCGGCGGATCCCGATCTGATCCTCTACTTGGATGCGCCTATCGATATGGCGATGAAACGCGCGGAGTCTCGCGGAGAACTCGACCCCTTTGAGGATGAGCCCTATCTGAATAAGGTAAAACGAAAATTCGAACAGATGTTCCAACCACCGAAGTGGGTACGGATCGACGCTTCCGGCACGGCCGATCGGACCCTGGCGCTGGCGATGAACGCCCTGATGGCCGCCGGGCTCTGACGGGATTCCATCCGATTCGCGGGTCACGCGTTATCCTCCGACGGCGCCAATCCCCGGTTTCGATCCACGGGGGAGCCGACCCTGCAGCAGCAGCGAGAACAGCAAGGCGACGAGCAGGAGGCCGAACATGATCGTAAAGATCTGATCGTACGATTGAGCCAACGCCGTTTGCGACGCTTGGAAATAGGCGACGCACGCCCCCGAGGGGGTGGGCGACGGCGCGCATCCTCCCGCCGGGAGCGAGGGCTGCAACGCTTGAAATCGGAGTTGTTGGACGGAATTCAGTAAGGTCAAGCCGATCGCGCCGCCCAGGGATTGAAGAAACTGCACGAGGCCGGTGGCCGCGCCGACCTCGGCTTCGGGCACCTGATTTTGAACCGCGATCAAGAATACCGGAAACGTCAGTCCCACGCCAAATCCGATTGGGATCAAGGGCGCCACCACGCCACCGACCGGAAGGAACCCGTAAGCGAAGGTCCAAACGGGCGTGGAGGCCGACAGGAGGGTCAGCAGATAGAGTCCGATGCACGCGATCGCCACACCGAAGACCACGACGGGTCGGTAGGAGATCCGGGTGATCAGATTCCCTCCGAGCGCCGCGCCGATTACCAGCGGAATCACGAGGAAGTAGAGGACATCCCGAACCGTGTTCGCAGGGTTACCCACCCCGTTCAAGGTCACGTACGTGATGAAAAGGGTTAGGAACGTCGCGAGCGGAAATACGACCATCCCGACGAGGTACGTGGTCGATCCACACGACGCGACCACGCGACGCGAGAGTAACCGCAGCGGGACCAGCGGGTCGTCAAACCGAAGTTCCCACACGGTGAAGGCGCCGACCAGTACCACGGCGCTGACCAGCAGTCCGAGGACCCGAGGGTCGCTCCACGCCCAGCCGCCGAACGACAATTGCACCAGCGCAAACATGAGCGCCCCGACCCAACCGGAGAGGAGGGTCGCTCCGACGACGTCGAACTTCCCCTGTTTCTCCGGGCGAATAGGACCGAGGGCGATGAGCAGGATCGCGAGGCCCAGGAGTCCGATGGGAATGTTTACGTAGAACACCCATCGCCAGGTGGTATTGTCGACGATGAACGCGCCCAGAAACGGCCCCGCGACCGTGGCGATACCGAACACGCCGGAGAGGAGGCCCGTGACTCGGGCCCGAGTATCGGGTGGGAAGATGACCGCCACGATGGCGAGACCCACCGGAAAGAAATCGCCCGCGCCGAACCCTTGAATCGCTCGAAAGATGACGAGCTCGTCAAACGTCTGACTGACCCCGGAAAGGATCGAGCCCGCGACAAACACGAAAAGGCCCGCCAGAAACACCTTCTTCCGATCGAAGATATCGGAAAGCTTGGCGAAGATCGGAACGGCGACCGTCGACGTGATCAGATAGGCGCTGATGATGAACGATTGACCTCCGGGCGGCGAGTGCAGGCTGCCCAGAATCTGGGAAAGCGCCGTCAGAACGACGAAGTTGTCCAGGGCCCCCATCAGCAGACAGAGGAGAATCCCGCCCACCACCAATCCCGCGAGTTCCGGGCGCCGAAGGCCGGTCCGCCGGGTAGCCTCCTTTGCGGTTTCGACGGCCGCCGGTCCCCTCCCCGTCACCGCGGGGCCTTGCACATCGATCGACAGGTCGCCCAGTCCTTCGAAGACCTCTCACGGAGAAGTGGGTATGAGGTTGTCCCATGGCTTCGGCCTGCTCCTCCCGGGACGTACCCTAAACCTCCTCGGCAGTCACCTTCGCGGAGTGACGCCGAGGATGAGCGAGACGCGGACATCGCTGGAGACCAAGATCGAGCTTGCGCTTCCTCCGAAGGCCGCGTTTGAGACGCTCACTCACGAGCTTGAACTCGCCTTAGCGGACCTCGGAATGACCTTCGAGGGAGGAAAAAATGGGGTGTTACGGACGAGAACCGAGTCGGCCGAGATCGGACGAGTGGTGGAGTGGGAACCCGGCCGTCGGGTTCGACTCGAGTGGCACTCGGCGCCGTGGAAACCGGGAGAGGTCACGGAAGTCGAACTCCGGTTTCTGCCCACGGAAAGCGGCACGGAAGTCATTCTCGAACATCGCGGGTGGGGCGGCGTTCTCGGAGACGGCGGGGGAGAGCGGACGGGCTGGTTCGCGAGTCAGGTCGTTGCCCCGCTCTTCCGAGCTTGGGCGCCGGACGGGCTCGGAAATTGGATCACGGATCGGGTCGCCCGCCGTCCCACGGGGAATCGTTCGCGGGAGGTGTACCGAGACCCGACCTACCATCGGCCGAATTTTATGGCCATCCTGAAAGAATTGTCGCTTACCTCGGACGACAATCTCCTCGAAGTCGGCTGCGGAGGAGGGGCGTTTCTCCACGACGCCTTGCAAAGTGGTTGCCGCGCGACGGCGATCGACCATAGCCCGGAGATGATTCGACTGGCGGCGGAATCCAATCGTGACGCCGTCGTCGACGGTCGATTGAGACTCCTCGAGTCGGAAGCGGACCGGCTGCCGCTCCCGGATGCCACCTTCAGTTGCGCGGTCTCTACGGGAGTCTTTGGATTTCTTCCGAAGCCGGTCGAGACGCTGAGGGAAATCCATCGAACGCTCGCACCGCGAGGGCGACTGGTCGTCTTTGGGTCTTCCAAAGAGCTCCGGGGGACTCCGGCCGCGCCGGAGCCGGTGGCCTCGCGCGTCAACTTTTACGAGCCCGAGGAAGTCCGCGAGATGGCCCAAGCGGCCGGATTCGCCGAGGTCCGTGTCGTCGTACCCGACCTCGGGAAGTATGCTCGGGAGAGCGGAGTGCCGGAAGAAGCGCTCCCCCTCTTCACTTCAGGGGTTGGAGGCTGGATCCTCCTGGCGCGTCGTTCGTGATCTTCGAGGATTCGGCTCCCGAGTTAAGTCGGGTCGCGGTTCCGGTCGAGCGATGAGAGCTCGGAGGTGGATTCCCCGCGGGGGGGCTCGAGCGCGCGACCCATGAGCACCTCCCCATGAACCAACCTCATGCGGCTTCGGAGGCCCCACGCCCCTAGGCCTCCCTCGCGGAATCCGAGTTCCTCTCGCTCGATCTCGCGGAAGCCCCGCGACCGAAAGAGGGTCAGGGAGGGAGTATTCTCCTCCTCGGCCGCTCCGTAGAGAATGCGCGCACCTTCCCTCCGAAAGAGCTCGATGGCGTCGTCCAGAAGCGCGCCGCCCACTCCCCGACCTCGAAACGCCTCGCCTACCGCGAGATGGTACACGTATCCTACCTCCGGAGCTAGCCGGTCCAGCATGGAAATGCCCGCCAAATCGGCACCCTGATAGGCTCCGCGGACTCGAACAATATCGCGCAGGGTCCGCTTGGCGTGCCACCGATAGATTCCAACAAAGGATTGGAGGAGGATGGGGATCGCGCGTTCCCGAGCATCCTTCGGCAGGTCGACGATCCGAACGGAGGCCGCGACCTTCACGAAACCTACCCCATGTCGAGGGATGCGGGCACCGGGATTTGAACCCGAGTTATAGGCTTGGCAAGCCTATGTGATAACCAGACTACACTATGCCCGCAACAGCCCCCGCTGTACGGACAGTCGTATTTAATGCGCGGGTGACCGGACCTCCCTCCAGTTCAGGTCGGGGAGAACCCAGGGAATTCCTCACGCCGGTTTGCACGAGCGCGAGCGGGATCTTCGATCGCTACAATCCGTGGCAACGGATGTGCGACGCAAGTCGACGGAGGATCATCGGCGAATCGTACTCCGGTCCGAAATCACGAAGGGTTTGGTTCGGAGAACGAACCGACCAATAGACGGTATCCTGGCAGTGGACCCCGATGGAGACCGCCGAGATCGCCTCGGAACGGGCGCGTCCTCGACGAGCGAGCTCTTCGGCGGCGCCTTCAACCGTGGATAAGAGGGAGTCCAGGATTTCGCCCTGACGGAACGGTTCCGCGACCGACTCATACAGGCGGTGAATGCAACACGGTCGATCGAGGTCGGCGTTCAGAGTGGTTTCGATCTGGTCCATCAATTGGGAACGCGAGGGGGTCGCCGGACCCGACATAGAGGATTCTTGCGTTCGACCTCCATTTTAAACTTGCCCAACCGGGGGTCGGGCCAGCGGCTCCATCGGTTCTTGTCGGACGCTCGGCCGGGGGAGCGGGCTTGCCGAGAATCGTTCGGATCAACCGGTCGAAGGGACGACGTTCTGCTCAATCGGGATGCCTTCTCGAACGGCTCCAGAAACAGTACAGTAGTCCGCGAAGATCTCGACGCAGTGAACGAATCGGGAACGGTCGCTCTCATTGACCGGGCTCGTTTCGATCTGAACGCCCAAACGGCGCACCCTCTGCCGACCCTTTTCGTTGCGGCCGACCTCGACGCGCACCGTGGTCCGCAAGGGGGTCACCGGAACGTGGGCTCTCTCAAGCGAATTGAACAGGGTTGAACTCATACAGTGTCCGACCGCCATGGCGAGCGACTCGATGGGGAAGGGGCCCCGGCCCTTACCGATCGGCGGGGCTTCATCCACGTTGATCGGTCCATACGACGATCCCGGGAAACGGACGACGAATTCGTATCGGTCGATCTGCTCCAACTCCGCGCGCGAGTCAAAATCCGGTATCGACATCAACCCCCCACATCGGCTATCGGGTTATTAACCGGCCCTAGATTCCCCCGATGTGACGGACCCCGTCTGGGCGGTGGGGGATCTTGTCGTCCTCAAACGACGCGGACATCCTCCACTGCTGATCCGATTGGAGTCGGGGCCTCAACGCGTCGCACGCGAAGGGGTACTCGATTTGGCCGACCAGATTGGACGTCCGGCCGGGGGCCGGGTCACGTGGTTGGGGGATCCGTACTCCCTCCTTCGACCGACGATTACCGATCTGCTCAGCCAGCTTCGCCGCAGTGCCCAGATCGTCACCCCGAAGGATGCGATGCAACTGCTCTACATGACCGGCGTGTCCCCGGGGTCTCGAGTCGTAGAGGCCGGGGCGGGGAGCGGAGCTCTGACCCTGGTGCTGGCTTGGGCCGTGGGACCCATGGGGTCGGTGGTCTCCTACGATCGTCGTGCCGATTTTCTGGAGGTGGCCCGCCAAAACGTTACGCGGGCCGGCTTCGAATCGCGGGTCGAGTTTCGAGAGCGGGATGTGGCTGCTCTCGGGCTCGATGTTCACGAAGTCGACGCGATCCTTCTGGACCTACCAGAACCGTGGACCGTGCTTGAATCGGCCCGCCTAGCCCTGAAGATCGGAGGATCAGTCGGGACCTATACTCCGACTTACAATCAGCTCGAACGGACGGTTCGGGCCCTTCGCGAGCACGGGTTCGAGGATGTCCAAAGTGTCGAATTGATCGAACGCGCTCTGCATGTGGGAGAAGGCGGAACACGCCCCGAGTTCGAGATGCTCGGTCACACCGGGTTCTTGTCGGCCGGACGAAGGGTGGACTGACCGTGGTCGTAGCCTCCCTATCGCTCGGTGCTCTCGTAGGCATCCTGCTCTCGGGGGGATTCATCTACTGGGAGATCGGCCAGTATGCGACCCCCCAGGTCCCGGAAACGCTCTTCGAAGAGCGCAAGGTGGTCTTCGCGTACACCGCCGGACTGTTCGTGGGAGTTCCCCTTGCCTTGCCGCTCCTCTTCTACATCGTCGCGTTGAGCAACACGGCGCTTCCCGGAGCCGCCCTGTTTCTGGCGCTCCTCGTCATCGGCACCGAACTCGCCCAATGGGGATTGCTTCGGACGATCTACTTCGGCCGGAGTCCGCCGAGCCCGTTCTACGCCCTTGGTTTCCGGGCCGGCATCGGAGGAGTGCTGGTCCTCGCCCTCGTCACCCAATACCTCTCCGGCCCTTCCATCACCGTCCTGGGGATTGGAGTCATCCTACTCGAGTCGCTGGCCATCGTACTGCTGGAGGTCGCGGGGACCCTGCTCTCCCTCCGAGCACCGGCGGGCAGCGGCCGTACCGGGGGCGGCCCTATTTCGGGAGGACTGA
This sequence comes from uncultured Thermoplasmata archaeon, assembly GCA_963749195.1. Taxonomy (GTDB): domain Archaea; phylum Thermoplasmatota; class Thermoplasmata; order Lutacidiplasmatales; family UBA184; genus Lutacidiplasma. Next base: position 111,374 of record CAVVLX010000007.1, on the reverse strand, counting down.
TCCAGGTCGTCGGGTTTTTCTTGGTCGGATTCGGCGCTCTACTAGGGATTCTCTACGGAACGGCTGCCGCCCTGATCGCGATCGTGGGCGCCTACTGGGTCTACTCCCGTCTGCGAGGGATCCTCCGAACGATTCCCCCACCGGGAGGCTCCGGCGGACCGAAGGCGCCTCTACCATCGACGGCCTACGGGCGGACGAACGACAAGTCCGTATCCGGCCAGCTGAAGCCGTAGCGTCGCCTTTCCCGCATCCTTGCGGGAGAAGCCGGAGCCGAGCGAGTTCAGGGGATCACGACGGGTACGGCCGTCACGGTCCAGAGGAGGAACGCGAAGAGGAGCAGTGACAGGATGAACAAGACGCCGTTCGACCGGCGTTGGCGCATGAACCACGACATCTTGTCTTCTGGGTAGGAGCCCGATTCGGCCATCTGGTTGATCTGGAGCAGTTTGAGGCCAGCGCCGATGCCGATCCCGAAGACACCGATCGTCCAGAGAACTCGGGCCGCAATGAAGGCGTTCAGCAGCGATTGATAGGTGCTCATGCCACAGCCGCCCGCTCCCACGCACGACGCGGGGATGGAGACGAAGAGGACCGCGATCAACGTCCCGATAAAGATCAAAAGAAACCCGCCGGCCTTTGCCAAAAACTCGAGGGAGGTAAACGGGAGCTTCGGCATCATCATCTTCATGCCGCTGGAGGCGGGGGGAGGGGGAGCCGGGGGGGCGTAGACCATGGTATCGGGGGGAGGAGGAGGCGGAGGGGATTCGGCCATCGGTTGCGTTTTGGAAGCTCCGGGAGGCATGCCCCCGAGTCCTCCTTCGAGTTCTTAATGGTTTTCAGACGCACGAGTTCCTGAAAGCAGGACGGAGCGATGGCGATCGTCCGACCATAGCTTGATAAGTCGAGCGGCTTCGGAGCGACCGATGCCGTCGGAGGAGGCGACCCCGATCCCCCTCGAGCGTCGATTTCGGCAAGGAATGCGAACGCACCGAGCTGCGATTTCGATCGCGGTCTTCGCGATCGGAATTTTCTTGTCCGTGCTTGCGATCGGTTACTTCACTCCACTCGGGAACGCCGGACTTTTTTCGACGATCAATTCGTATACGGCGACTCCCACCGCCAACTACAACCTCGTCTTCGCAATCGTCGGACCGATCGTCTTCATCGTTGGCGCCTATCTGACCGGGGCCTATTACGTCGCCCGACGGAAGTTCGAACACCTGATGCTGACCAAGAGTAAGGCCGAATTCTTGCGGAACATTCCGGACCTGGAAGATCTGCTCTGGGACCTAACCCCCTCCGACGAGATCCGATACGAGCGCCGCAAGGTCGAGCTGCGGATCCGCCGATAATCTCTGGAGAGCTCGCGGGCGGGGCGATTCCGCTCGGTTCGGTTAAGTAGCGTCCCACGATGCGCGGTCAAGGTGACGGCCGAACCGCCCCCCTCGACGACCGATCGGTTCCGATTTCGGCGATTAGGGAAACCCGAGGAGTTCCGGGCGGTCGAGGAAGTCCAGCGGGCGGCGTGGGGCCTTTCGCCCGACGCCCCGACGATTTCCCCGGCGTGGCAACGCATCGTCCAGGACAACGGCGGTCTCGTGCTCGGCGCTTTCGTCGATATCCACCTGGCCGGATTCACCATGGGATTTCTGGGTTGGGATGGGTCCCTACTGTACCACCAGGCCCTTGAGACCGCGGTCCGTCCCGAATATCAGAATCACCGGGTCGGGTTCCAGTTGCAAGCCCTGCAGCGCGAGGAGGTACTACGTCAGGGGCTCGCGCAGATCCGAGGTCTCTTCGACCCGCTCTCGAGCAAGAACGCGATGCTGTTCGTGCGTAGGCTAGGAGGGATTCCGGACCAGTATTACCCGCATTACTACGGTCAGCTCGCCGATGCGGTGAACCGCGGCCTCGAGACCGACCGCATCCGATGGGTCTGGGATCTCACCGCCCCGAAGGTCTTGGAGCGACTTTCCGGCGCTCAGCCCGAGCGAGACCAGGATGTGGCGTACTGGCGGTCGGCGCAACCGATCGTCGAGACCGAACCAGGGGAGAGCGGACTTCGGGTCCCGACGGCGGTGCAGGAACCGAGCGCCGCTACCGCCCAGCTGGAGATCCCGTTCGATGTCGACCTCGTTCGGTCGCACGAGCCGGAGTCGTTGCGGCGGTGGCGACACGCCACTCGGGATGCGTTCCGGGCGGCCTTTGACCTACGATATCGCATCGAGGATTTCGCCGTCCTTTCGTTGGACCACGAGCGCCGCAGCTGCTACTTCCTTCGGGCCCCCGCTCCGGACGAGACGAGGGCGGCGCCTGCGGAACCGATCCGTTAGCCTCGAACGCGTCGGACCGCCCTCCGGCGAAGTCCGACGTTCGCTGAAAGGGAGATATGGGACGAGCGGGTTTAATGTGCGTGGCGATTCCCCGCAAACGTCGCCCCGCGTATCCCCCGGCCCTTGTCCTATTTCTCCTAGCCTCGCTCGCATTTGGAGCCGCCGCGGCGTTCCTCGCCGCGCCGATTGTCCCCTTTCACCCCGCCGGAGTGTCGGGAAGTCCGTCGGATAACGCCGAGATCCTAGGAATCATCCTGACGAGCATTTTCGCCACGATCATCGGGTTCATGGTCATCTACCGGCTCACGCAAAGTTCCGCCCGAATTCCGACCCGTATCGTGGTCCTTTCGCTCGTGGTCTTGTTGCTCTTGACCGGCATTGCCGCGCTCTTCAAAGCCCTCGACACGGGAGGAGCCCTTTCGACCAATGGCGCCGGGCCGGGAGGGAACCTGACCTCTCCCGGTAACGGAACCGGAACGGCGAACGGTACCGGCAACGGATCGGTTGCAACGCCCCTGATCCCTTTCCATTTACCGCCCTGGGGGTTCATTCTTATTCCGATCGTCGTGGTCGTGATCTTGCTCGTCCTGATCGTTCCCTACCTCGTCTCCCGACGCGCGTCGGTCGCAGAGAGCCCCGAGACCCCCTCTTCCCGCGACCGCGTCCGACGAACCTTGACGGCAGCCCTCGAGGAACTCGAGTCGTCGAGCTCGGCGGATCCGCGGGCGCTGATCATTGCCTGCTATAGCCGTCTCCTCGAGCAGGTCGAACGTAAAGTGGGAACCGTGGAGGCTCAAACCCCGAGCGAGATCTATCGCGACCACCTGGTTCGACTGGGGATCCGCCGGGGCACGGCAGAGAGATTGACGCGCCTGTTCGAAGAAGCGCGCTACTCCTACCATCTGTTCGGCCCGCAGGAAGGCGAGAAAGCGCGCGAAGTGTTTCGCCAAGCGCTCGCAGATTTGGACCACGGAGCCGGTGGGGCGTGAGAGATTCGATCTGGATCCTGGCCCTCGTCCTCGCCGGCGTCGGGTCCGGCGTGGCGGTCTGGGCCGGACCCAATCTCGCCGTGGCCGTGCCCGCCGCGGTCCTAGCGATCGCGATGGGAGTGGTGGTCGGCGTCTCCCGAGTGGTGGGAGTCCCGGTAGCGGAGCCCGTCCGAGTCGAGATTCCGGAAACGACCTCGCTGGTGGTCCTCGAGAAAGCGCTCACGAGCGGGCCGTTGGGTCGGGCGTACGTGCTCGAACTGATGGACGGACTGGAACGCAAATTACGGGACCGGAATGCACCCGTCCGAGCGGCCGCCGAGCGTCAGCGACTGCTCCGGAGCCCGGACCCGGTGTTCCGCGCCTTCGTCGAGAAACGGTTGGCTGAATTGGAGCTCGAGTCGTGAGCGAGCGCATCGAGGAGGACCCGATCCACTGGCGACCCGCCACCTATGCGCTCTTCGCCGCCGCGGCGATCCTCTTTGCCTTGGGTATCGTACTCAAGAACCCTGTCCCGCTCTTCCTCGGCCTTCCACTGCTCCTGACCCCCATCTCTTCGGCGCTGGCGCAACCGAAGCACACGCCCACCGCGACGCTCACCTGGATTTCGGATGGGGTGGGAGGCGAGGTTCACATCCGCGGCCGGGTGACGCCGGGTCCGCACCTCCCTTCCGGAGAGATCATTCCGGAGTTTCAGCGGCCTCCCTCGTTGGTCGAACAGCGCGCACCGGAGCTGCGCTACGACGCGTCGGGAATCTCCTTCGACCTATTCTGGGAAACGACCCGACCCTGCCTACTACGCGTTCCGATTCCGCAGATCACTTGGCGGGACCCGATCGGACTCGTCGATCGGCCGGGCCGTTTGGAGGGAAGCCCCCTCTCGGTGGAGCGTTTTCCCCCGGAGCTGATGCGTATCGGAAGCCCTCCCCTTCGCCGGACGATCTTGGTACCGGGAGAGGTCCGTTCTCGAGCGACCGGGCGTGCCGGAGATTTCTTCTCCATTCGGACCGCGGCGCCGACGGATACTCCGCGACAGATCAACTGGCGCGCCACGGCTCGACGGGGGCGTTTGCTCGCGAACGAGTTCTATCTCGAACGTACCGGCGACGTGCTTTTGCTTTTGGATCTGCGGCCTTCCCCGCTCGGCCCGGAGCGCGACAGCCCCCTCGTTTCGCTCGCCGCGGCGGCCGCCTACGGGATTGCGGAAGCGTTCCTCGATGAGAAAGCGCGGGTAGGGCTCGCCTTTTTCGATGAATTCGTCACGGCGCTACCGCTCGCCTCCGGGCGCACGCAGCGATACCGAATTCGCGAAGCCTTGCGTCGCGCGCATCCCGGAATTTCGGGGGGGCCCGAGGAGCGATGCGCGATCAGCTTACGTCGCTACTTCCCCCCGGGCGTGATGACGATCCTCCTTTCTCCGTTAGCGGACGAGGCGGCGGCGAATCTCATTCCGCACCTGCGGCTCCGAGGATTCCCGGTCATCGTGCTCAGTCCGAGCCCGCTGCCCATTCTCTTCGAGCGGGACGGCCGCTCCGCGCCGATCGATCCGATCGCGGCGCGTCTGATGCGGCTCGTCCGCCGGAGTCGGATCGGAGAGGTCTGGCAGGATGCCCCCGTCGTCGACTGGGACAATTATTGGTCGCTGACGGGGTTCGTCGATTTGATGAGCGCGCCGGTGCGTCATCGAGGAATTCGATGAGTGTTTCGGCCTCTTCGCCCTCCCGCACACCGCGGCCCACGTACCGGAGGATCCCGAGCAGCCTCCTGTTAGCGCTGGGCGCCTTCGCCCTGGGCAGCCAGAGCTCCTTTGGACTGGTGTTCGGGATCGCGTTGGCCGTCGCGACGGTGGGGATCGGAACGTTTCTCCGCCATCGCGGAGGCGCCTTCCGGCTCTTTGGGCTAGAGCTCCCCCTCGTGGGTCTCGCGATCGCGAGCGGTTGGACGCGGATCTCAGTCCTGACCGAGCTGTTGGCCGGCGCGGCCGGGTTACTCTACCTCCTCTGGCTGGCGGATGATGCTCCCCCCGCTCCCGAATCGACCCGCAATGTCACCGAGGCGCTTGCGCTCCCGGCTCTCGCCCTCGGAATCGCCGTGACGAGCAGTCTGATCGTCCCCGTCACCTCGTTATTGATCGGCGCGACCGCGGGTATCCTGGTGGCGCTCATCCTCGGCGTCGCCTGGCTGTTCGACCATCCCGAGGCGTTGCGCGGCCGAGCGCTAGACTCATAGTCTCTGAGACGGTGCCGCGGTCGGAGGGATGTCAAGTCCCCCCGGGTACCGACGAAGGGTCCCTCTTGACCCGATACGGACGTGTCGTCCGTTGGGAGTGAAGTGAGGACAACCCCGGTATCCGACAGCCCCGGCCGGGGTCAGGACGCGGAGAGGGCTTTGGCCTACCGTGACGCGCTACCGTTACGGCCGGGGGATACCGACGTTTCAAAGTTATAGATATAGCTCGAGCCGTCTACCGACTTCGACGAGGTTCGGGATTGGAAGCTTCCGAGGTCAGGTCGACGATCGTCCGGATCCGGGACGCCGTCCATACCGCGATCGTCGGGCGCGAAGAAGCCCTCTCGCTGCTCGTCACCGGTCTGCTCGCGGATGGGCACATCTTGCTCGAGGACCTACCGGGTCTCGGAAAGACCCTGATGGCCAAATCGTTCGCTCAAGCCTTGGGGCTCAAATTCCAACGGATCCAATTCACGGCGGATCTACTGCCGCACGATATCACCGGAGGAGAGATTTTTGACGCGCGCCGTAATGAGTTCAGCTTCCGGCAAGGGCCGCTGTTCACCAATCTACTGCTCGCCGATGAAATCAATCGGGCGCCGCCGAAGGTGCAATCGGCGCTCTTGGAAGCCATGCAAGAGCGGCAGGTCACGAGCGAGCGGGCGACCTACCCGCTCGACCAACCGTTTCTGGTCTTGGCGACCCAAAACCCTCTCGAGCTCGAGGGAACCTATCCGCTCCCCGAAGCGCAAGTCGATCGGTTCTTGATGCGACTGCGGGTCGGCTACCCTACTCCTGAAGAGGAACAAGCGATCCTCGAGCGGCGACGGGTTCGCAAGCAAGATCGGGTGGATGTTCCGCAAGTCACGTCGCTCGAGGAATTTCTCGCGATGCAACACACGGTCGAAGAAGTGGCGGTCGATCCCGCGATCGAGACGTACGTGGTCAGCCTCGTCGGATCCACCCGATCGGACGCCCGCGTCGAGGTCGGTGCTTCTCCCCGCGGGTCCCTTGCCTTGAACAAGCTCGCTCGAGCCTGGGCGCTGCTCCAAGGGCGCGACTTTGTTCTTCCCGATGACGTCAAAGCGCTCGCCGTCCCCGCGCTCGCTCACCGCGTGATCGTCAAGCCCGAGCCCTGGATCCGCGGGATTCGCGGCGAGGAGATCGTACGTACCGCGCTCTCGCGGACGGCGGTTCCGAAGGTTCCCTGATCCGGATCCCTCGGTTGGCCCGTCGGACGGCTCCGACCGTGGCAAAGAGTTTTCAGGGCGGTCTCGGTCGCGGCGGTCGTGGCGGAAGGGGAGCCAGTCGTGGTCGTGGCCGATCCGATCGATGCCGAGGCCGTCGAAGTCCTCTCCGATGCTCCGTGTCAGGTGGTCGATGCGACGGCGGGCAGCGCCCAACTCCAGCCTGCGCTGCCGAAGGCGTGGGCGCTCATCGTACGGAGCCGGACCAAAGTATCCGCTGAAATGATGGGACGGGCTCCCGTGCTTCATCTCGTGGCCCGGGCCGGCGTGGGCGTAGACAACATCGATGTCAAGGCGGCCAGCGCGCGCCACATCCGGGTCGTGAACGCTCCCACCGCAGCCACTACCAGCGTGGCCGAACTGACGATCGGATTCTATCTACTCCTAGCCCGAGACCTCGTTCCGCAGATCGCCTCCACGAAACAGGGAGAGTGGATCCGTGGACAGAATCGCGGCGAGCTCGCGCAGAAAACCGTGGGGTTCGTCGGCTATGGGCGGATCGCTCGCGAGGTCGCTCGCCGTCTCGAACCGTTCTGGGTCCGGACGATCGCCTTCGACCCCTACGTCCCGACTCCGGTCGACCGGACCGCTCTGGTTTCGTTGGAGGAGCTTTTGGCCCAATCCGACTACGTAAGTCTGCACGCAGCACTGACCGACGAGAATCGCCACCTGATCAACGCCGAACGGCTGGCCCAGATGAAGCCCGGGGCCTTCCTGGTCAATGTCGCCCGAGGGCCGTTGATCGACGAGAAGGCCCTGATCGAGGCGCTTCGATCGGGGCATCTCGGGGGCGCGGCGCTCGATGTCTTTGAAACGGAGCCACCGGCAAATGCCGAGCTTCTCCAACATCCTCGAGTGATTCCAACTCCTCACCTAGGCGCGTCGACGCGGGAGGCTCAGCGACGGGCCGGCATGCAGGTCGTAGAAGAGGTGGTCCGGGCGCTCAAAGGCGAACCGCTTCGGGCGCTGGTCAACCCTGAGGTCGGAGTCGACGTATGACATTCGACCCCGAAACGGCGACGTTCCTGATCGCCGGCCCCGTCCGCATTCATCCGCGCGTGCTGCGGGCGATGAGCACGCCGTCGTTGAACCATCGAGGCGATTATTTTCATTCGATCGTCGAGGAAATTCGCGCGATGCTACCGGTGCTGTTCGGCACGCCCGGGCATCAGGTCGTTCTCTCGGGATCAGGAACCGCCGGCCTCGAGGCCATGTACTCCGCGCTCGTACCTACTACGGGCCGTACGCTCGTTCTCACCAACGGCAATTTTGGGGAACGCACGGATCTGATCGTTCGCCGATACTCGCGACAGGTCACGACGCTCTCGGCGCCGTGGGGGATGCATATCCCGGTCGGAGCAGCGATCGCCGAGCTCGAAAAGGGAGACGTCCGTGCGATCTGCGTCGTTCAGAACGAGACGAGCGTTGGACTGTTGAACGACCTCGAGTCGATCGCACCGGCGGTCCGGAAGTCGGGGGCGCTTTTTCTCGTAGACGGTATCTCGGCGGTCGCCGGAGTCCCCCTTCCGGTTGAGCGGTGGGGAATCGACGCCGTGGTCGCCGGGAGCCAAAAAGGATTGGCGGCCCCCGCCGGACTCTCGATGGTGCATCTCTCCGATCGGGCAGTGGCGTCGCTCCATCCGGGCTCCTTCTACCTCGACCTGGCGGCGCATCTAAAATCGCTCGAGAAGAACGACACCCCTTGGACGCCGGCCGTTCCCCTCTTCCTCGCATTGCGCGAAGCGCTCCTCCTCCTCCGGGAGGAGACGTTGGAGGGGCGGCTCCGGCACACCCATGAGCTCGCCGAAGCCACCCGAGCCGCGGCGGACCTTCTCGGTTTGGAACTATTCCCGGAGCGGAAGCACGCCTCCGACACGGTGACGGCGATCAAGAATCCCTCCGGAATGGACGACGCGCAGGTGCGCAAGGTCCTCCAGCAAACGTACAACGTACTCGTGCAAGGGGGACAAGGAGCGCTCACAGGCAAGATCTTCCGGATCGGTCATATGGGGATTGCCAGTTGGCCCGACCTGTTGGTCACCGTTGCCGGGCTCGAGCGGATTCTGGGGCGAGCCGGTCGATTTTCGCACCCGGGCGCCGCGCTCGCCGCCGTCGCCGAGCGGATGCCCTAACGTACTCGTCGATCAAATATCGACGATCACTCGCGCGCGACGTTGGACCAGGTCGAACGAAAGCGTGTGCCAGGTCGCCGCCTTGACTTCGACCCGGGCCGTGTGAATCCGAGGGTCGAAGAGCTCTCCGGAGACGGTCGCCAGCACGGCGGTCGGAGGGGTTCCGATCGGCCGCGCTTCGATCTGCCGGGCCACGAATCCTTCGGTCTGCTGGAGGAGGAGGAGTTGCGTCAGGTAGGCAACGACCAGGGCGGGCAGGTCGGCGCCGGAGGCGGAGATCAATCGAGTCTGCCGGGCTCGAACTTTCTTGAGGTCGGTGATGAGCGCGAAGAGCCCGAGGCCCAACGCTTCGAACAACTCCGCGACCGTCGCCCCGGTCGCCCAAATGCCGACATCGGCCGTGGTCGGAAAGCTCCCCCATCGCCGACTCCGAGCGGGACGGGTCAACCTCGCTCCTCCGTATCGGCGCACTACGGAACGGAGAGGTTAAGGGATTGTCGACCGTCTTAACTGGCTATGCGCGGCTCCCTCGTTGTTCCGACGCTCAACGAGGCCGGTTCGATTGGCCATGTCCTTCGTTCGTTTCGGGCCGCCACCGAAGCGGCGAATCAAACTCGGTTCGCGGCCCAACCGATCGAATGGGAACTATTGGTCGTCGACGGGGCCTCCTCGGACGGTACCGCAGAGAAAGCGCGGACCGAAGGAGCGCGCGTGATCGTCGAGCCCCGCAAAGGATACGGTCGCGCCTACCGAACGGGGTTCGCCGAGGCGACCGGGGAGATCATTGCGACCGCGGACGGAGATGCCACTTATCCCGTCGAGCGGATTCCCGAATTTGTCGACAAGCTGCTCTCCGAGAGGCTCGATTTCATCACGTGCAACCGACTCGCCTTCCTCGATCGTCGGGCCATGACGACCGAGCACCGCATCGGGAACCGCATCCTCAACCTGGTGGTCGGAATCGCTTATCACCACTGGCTCCAGGGTGTCCGGGGCCCGACCCTGCAAGACAGCCAGAGCGGCATGTGGGTGTTTCGACGCGCCATCCTTCCTCGGCTCCAGTTATCCCAGGATGGCATGCCGCTGAGCGAGGAGATCAAACTCGAGGTGCTGCTCCGCGGATTCCGACTCGAAGAAGTTCCGATTCCCTACTCCGAGCGCTGGGGGGCGCCGAAGCTCTCGAGCTGGCGCGATGGCCAAAAAAATCTCACGTTCCTGCTCGAGAAGCGCCTCGCGGTCGCTCGGGAGCGTCGCCAGCCCGCGGCGGTGACGCTCAACCAGAGCGGATCGCCCGAAGTGCGGTAACGGGGTTACTGGGTTTTCCCCGCCCGTTCGCGGGATTTGACTCGCAGCCCTTTGTAGCCGCACTTGCGGCATTGGAGCGCTTTGGGAGGGTTCCGAGCCGAACAGTTCATGCAGATTTTCTTGTTCAACAATCGGTTGACTGCTTCCGGGAACGGCATTGGTGCGCCGCCGCACCTGCGGAGCGGTATAAAGCATGTGGGAGGCGGCGCAACCCCCTTGAACCGGCGGCGGGTCCCGTTCCCTAAGATGAGGGTTTCTTTTGACGACGGCGCGGCGGCGGTCCGGCTTGCCCGGCAGGCCCTCGAGCTTAGCGTCGTCGATTCGGGCGCGGACGATGTTTCGGATCGATTGCGCGATCAACGGCTGCCCTCTCACTTCGATCGGCCCGGAGGGGTTTTCGTAACGTTATCCGAGCACCCCTCGGGAGCGTTGCGGGGATGTATCGGATTCCCCCGAGCCGTCTATCCGCTTCGCGTGGCCATCCCGCGCGCCGCCCAAGCGGCGGCGACGGAAGATCCACGATTTCCCCGCGTCCGACCCGGAGAGCTCGGCCAACTGACCGTGGAAGTGTCGCTGCTCACGGAGCCGGAGCTGCTGCCTTCTCCACGAGATCGCGGTACTGCGGATTCCCTCCACGTCGGAATCGACGGCCTGATCGTCGAAGGCTTCGGGCTGAGTGGGTTGTTACTTCCGCAGGTCGCGCCCGAGCAGCAGTGGAACGGCGAACAGTTTCTCGAAGAGACGTGTCATAAAGCGGGACTCGACGGAGCGTCCTGGAAATCCTTGGAGGTGCGCGTGTATCGATTCCAAGCCGAGATCTTCGGCGAGTCGGCCCCGCGCGGCGCGGTCGTGGCCCGTTCCGCGGCGGCTACGAAGCGTGCCGCTCGATCCGGGCACCGACCGTAGTCCCCTCGATCTCCCATCGTCGGACGTCCGCGGAGTCCGGAGGGTCGGTGTCGAAGATCGCCAGGGGATCGGCGATCAGTTCTTGGATGAGCTGCTCGCGACGCCGTTCGAGCGCGCCAAACCTCGGGCCGCGCACGAAGATCGTAACGCCAATCGATTCCGTGAACGCCAGTTGGAGTTCCTTCCGGGTCATTTGCAGATGCCGGAGCAGTTCGCGCACCCAGCCTTCCTCGAAGAGCTCGGGGGTGGGGTGGCGGGAGAGCGCCGCGATCGGGCGATCGGCTTCCACGCGGAGCATCCACTCCATCTCGGGATATTGGGCCGCGGTCGGGACGGGCGCCCAAGTAATCCGACGCACGTTCAATTCATCCTCGAGCAGCCGCATTGCTTCCGGCCCGAGGGTCGAGAGCTCGGGCGCCGGCTCTCCGAATAAGACGAATTCGGCGAGCGGAATCCGGGATTTCACATGGGCGCGCTGACGGAGCTCGCGGCCGATCTCGACCCAGGTACGGAGCTCCGCCATGCCTGCTTCCAGGGGAGGGTCTCGCGTAGCGAGCGGCTCGGGCCATCGCTGCAGATGGACCGATCGATCGGAATCCGTGAAATCCGACTGAGAGACCTCCTGATAGACATGCTCCGCCACGAACGGGGTGTAGGGGGCGAACAGGGGGGCGAGGGAGAGGAGCGTGAACGACAACGTGTCGTGCGCCGATTTCCGATCGGCCGGATCCTCGGCAGACCAGAACCGCGGCCGGGAGCGACGCAAATACCAGGTGCTCAGGTCATCCACGAATGATCGTAGGGCGAGCGCCCCGGCTCGGGGATCGAAGGACGCGAGCGCCGCATCCACATCGGCGCGGGTCCCCTCCAGGCGCGAAAGGAGCCACCGATCCAGCACTCCGACGGAGGAGGGACACTCGGTGTGGGCAGAAAATCCGTCGGCGCGCGCATTCTGTAGGTAGAACTCGACGACGTGCAGGAGCGTGCCCAGCGTTCGACCGGCGCTCTGCTGAAAGACGGTCTCGGAAGGCCGGAGCGGCTCCGTATAATCGATGGTCAGGAAGCCCCAACGAACGGGATCTCCCCCGAGTCGGCCCAGGAGCGTCATCGGCTCGATCGCGTTCCCTTTTGACTTCGACATTTTTTGTCCGCCGGAGTCTAGCACCATTCCGTTCGCGACACTCACGCGTGTCGCCGGACGATGAAAAAGTCCGGTGGCGAGGACGAGCATCGTGTAGAACCAACCCCGGGTTTGATCGAGCCCTTCCGCGACGTAATCGAGCGGCGCGCTCGGATCGAACGGTCCCGGCTCAAACGGATAGTGATACTGCGCGAACGGCGCGGCGCCGCTATCGTACCACCCATCGATCGTGTACGGCTCGCGACGGCTCTCGAGACCGCAGGTCGAGCAGGTCAACGCGATTCGGTCGACGGTGACTCGGTGGGGATCGAACGGCGACGGAAGCGGGCCGCCACTCCGCTCCGCGAGCTCCTCGTAACTCCCGATGCACGTGAAATGGCCCGACGGGCAGCGCCACACGGGCAGCGGGGTCCCCCAGTATCGATTTCGCGAGAGCGCCCAATCCTTGGCCTCCTCGAGAAAATTGCCGAACCGCCCGTCGCGCAGATGGCTCGGAACCCACTGGACTTGAGCATTGTTCGCTTGGAGTTCCCGGACGAATCGAGACGTGCGAACGAACCAAGAGTCGACCGCCCGATAGATCAGGGGGTTCGAACAGCGCCAGCAGAACGGATAGGTGTGTTTGACGGTCGTCTCTTGACGAAGGAGTTCCCGTTCCTTCAGGTCCTGGATCAGGATCGGGTCGGCCGCTTTGAATTGCTTCCCCGCGACTAAGGGGACTTTCTCCGTAAAGTGACCCCGGCTGTCCAGCGGGTCGAACATTCCCACGGCTTCGCGAGCTCCGATGCGTTGATCGTCCAATCCGTAACTTGGGGCGATGTGAACGAATCCGGAACCTTCTTGGGACGACACCATGTCGTCCAGGACGATCCGGAACCGACCCGATCCTTCAGGAGCGAAGGCGAACGGCGGCCGATAGCTCTCCCCTTCGAGATCCCGGCCGAGCAGCCGGTGCAGAACTTGCGCTCCCGCCGGGTAGTACCGGGGGAGCGCGTCTTCGGCCAAGACCTCCTCCGACCCATCGTCGGCTCGAACGACCACGTACGAAAGATCGGCCTTGACGGCGACCAGCAAATTGGCGGGAAGGGTCCACGGCGTCGTGGTCCACACGAGCAGCGAGCGAGAGCCGGAAGGAGGGTCGACCATCGGAAATCGGATGGTCACCGACGGATCCGTCGTCTCTCGATACCCTTGAGCGACCTCGTGCGACGACAGGGGCGTCTCGCACCGCGGACAATAGGGTAACACATAGTATCCTTTCTCCAGCAGTCCTCGGTCGAAGAGGGTTTTCAGCGACCACCAGACGCTCTCGATGTACGGGGCCGACATCGTGAGATACGGATGCTCGTAGTCGAGCCAATAGCCGAGTCGCCGGCTCATCTCCTTCCACACGTCGGCGACCTCGAGCGTGCTCGCCCGGCACTCCTCGCAAAATCGTTCGACGCCGAACTCCTCGATCTGAAGCTTGGATCGAAATCCGTGGCGACGTTCGATCTCGAGCTCGACCGGGAGTCCGTGGCAATCCCATCCCGCCATGGACGAGACGATCCGAAATCCTCTCATTCGGCGATACCGGAGCTGGAGATCCTTCAGCGCTCGACCGACGACGTGTCCGATGTGCGGGGCGCCGTTGGCGGTCGGCGGGCCCTCCGTAAATCGAAACACCGGGCCCGAAGGATGCGCGGCGAGCGCTCGGACGGGTACTCCGGTACCCTCCCAATAGGCGAGGACCTTCTGATGGAGCGCCATCAGCGAGCGAGGGCCGGTCGCGGCGTCCTCCTCGATCGTCATGGACGGATGCGACGGGTCCCCGGGAAATAAAGTCCGTGTGGGACGGGCTAGCGACTCAGCCCGTGCGGCGGAGGGCTATGCGATCGCGGGCCGATCGTCGAGCTCCGATGTTTCCGAACCACCGTCCCGTCGAGCCGAGTGACATGACACCCCGGTCCTAAGAGCAAGTGTTCCGATCGGACGTACTCGCAGTCGACGCCGTCCAGATAGACATCGCGCGCCTCGATCCGGTCGACTCGAACGGACGGCTCGGAGGCCAGAAGTCCAAACTGTTCGAGCAGCCGAGGGATCCGCGTCGGACGATCGAACACGACGGTATCCGCCTCGACTGCCGCGGCTCGGGAGGGTGCCAAGACGCGGGCGATCACGCTCTTCGCTCGGATGGGACCGGCCACCTCGAAGGATCCCGTGAACGCCACGTGCGGTGCCGTGATGCCGCCGGTGCGGAGTTCCAGCGATCCGTTCGATTCGAGCAGCTGACGCGCCACGATCGGGCCTCCTCCGCGGGCCGGTCCACGATGGGAGATCGTGCCCGCCGTCAAGGGTCCTTCGAAACGAAGGGGGCCTCGAATGAACATCGTCCCCTTCACTTCGATCGGCTGGAGCGCTTCCAATGTACCTCGGACGTCCAATCGATCGGCGAGGACCTTCCCAATGACGGACGCGGTTCCACGAATGATCGCCGTGCCTGCGTCCAGGTCGCCCAGGATTCTCGCGGTCCCGTCGCAGCGCCAGACCAGGGCATGAATCTCCGGGCGCTGCACGACGCCGCGATCCCAAATCCGCCCCTTTCGTATCGGTGGAGCGGCGGAGGGGGCCGTTGGTTTGGCGGAGGGAGTAGGAGACGAAACCGAGCGCCCCTCGGGGGCGACCGGACTCGATGCGACGGCCACGGACGCTTCCTCCTCCTACGATCGAACCCCGATCCCGAGGCGGCGATGAACCTGCATGATACAAAGGTTCTCGAAGACGGTGAGACCGTTGGCCCGAGCGCGTGCCGCGGCTTCCGGGTGCTCGACGCCCAGCTGCATCCAGAGGACCGGGACCCCGCGCGCGATCGACTCGGTCGCCACGGGAGGGACCTGGTCGCTTCGGCGGAAGACATCGACAATGTCGATCCGGGTGCCGGAAGGAATCGCCGAGACAGAAGGATACGATTTTTCTCCGAGCACCTCCTCCAGCATCGGATTGACGGGAATGATCCGATACCCTTGGGACTGGAGGTACCGACTGACCTCATTGGAGTCCCGTTCAGGCTTGTCCGATAACCCGACGACCGCGATCGTCTTGGCGTGGGTCAGAATCTCGCGTAATTCGCTGTCGGGGACGGACACAGGCAGGGCGACAGAATGCCGTTACATGACGCTGGCGGCCCGAGCCGATCGTTAGCCTGCGAGCTGCAGTCGTAGCGCGATCCGCTCGTCAATCGGCCAAGCCGGTCGGTCGGGGTGCGAGAGGAGGGCGCGGGCTTGAATAGGGGTCAGGAAGACGTGATTCAGAAACCGAGACCCGGGTACTCGATAGAAGATCGGATAGCTCGAACCGCGGGACCGCAGAAATGCCGGTGTCACGAACTCCCAGGGCACCGTGGTCGGTCCATAGCCCCAATCCAAGTGGAAACCGTTCGCCGAGACCCCGACGCGTTTCGGCTCGCTCCGGTAGCTCCGCCAGATCACGGCCGCACCGACCAGCACGAAGATCGGGCCGAAGACAAGCACGGCGAGCGGGAGTTGTTGGTCCGTGCGGTCCACGAGATAGATCTCGATCAGCGTCAGTTCCACGACCGCCAGCGCCCATACGCCGACCACGACGAGGAGGGTCAGGTAACGGGGCTGTTCTCGCTCGGTCCACTGGACGCTCTCCGCCGGCGGAGGAGCGGGGGTTCGATCTCCAGCATTCGCCATAGTCGCGTTGATCGAGGATGGCTAGTTCGGCTCCATAACCCTGACGTTCAACGCCCGGACCACACTCGATCATCGGAGAGGTGTAGTTCGGAGGGGCCGGGGACGTCGTTCGACCCGGGCGGCCGAGGAGGAGGGGGTGGTACGGGCGAAGTTCGCCACGCGTACGGATCGGTCGGAGGGATGACGCCCGATGGCGGCGGCTCCGAGGAGAACGGCGGGGCCGGGGTCCGAGAGCTCAGATAGACCACCAGCGCGACCACCAGGCCGACGACGATGAGGAGCACGTGGAGCAGCTCCGATACGTTCGGATTGATCAGGTAATAGAACGAGATCGCATCGTATCCGCCGTGCAGAAGAGCGACGACCACCAGGTTACCGCCAGAAAACTTGACGGTCGCCGCGAAGGAGAAGCCGAGAAAGAACAGCGGCACGAAGAGGATCGGGTACGCCGGCCCGTAGGTGGTACCGTAGTAGAGGTGGACCCCGGCGAAGAGAATGCTTGTCCAGGTCGCCGCGACGACCCACGAGGCGTTGGGCCGCTTGAGCCAGTAGCCGAAGATCCAGCCCCGGAAGATCGTTTCCTCGAAGACGCCGACTACAAACGAGAGTCCGATGTAGAACCACGGATTCGACGCCGCTTGCTGGAGCTCGGGATTGGGCCTTTGGAGAAGCTGGAGCGCCGCGGGGTCCACGACTGCGTAGACCACTTCGAGGACAATGGCGAGGAGCAGGGCCAACAACGAAGTGAGCCCGAACCATCGAAGCCCTTCCCGGGTGGCGGTCCCCAGGTTCGATGCCCATCCTCGAAGAGGTCGGCCGCCAATCAGTACTGCAAACGCGAGGACCGGGATCCCGTAGACGACGAAGAAATCTCCGAGTAGATTTCCGTACAGGGCATAGAGGACCGGAAACGATTGCGGAAGGAAGTACTGGCTCGCGATCACGAAGACGGTGATGGCTACGCAGCCCGCGTAGCGCGCCAGATCGTCGGGGGACGACGAGATTCCTGGGGCCGGGGAAATCCTTCCGGGGGTGGACGACGGACCCCCGCGGCCGTTCATCGGGGATAGGAGCGGTCGCAGTTACTTATCAATTCGATCGTCGTGGAGCGTTTCCGGATTCGAGTGAGATCGATGGATTTCGCCGTCTTGATCAAAGTCGTCCCGGATGTCGAAAAGATGCGGTATGACCCCGATCGGAAGACGATGATCCGAGAGGGCAGCGAGCTGTTCATCAATCCTTTTGATCAGCGAGCCGTCCGCGTCGCCCTCGATGCGCGCCGACCCGGCGAGCTCGTGACCGTCGTGTCGATGGGGCCCCCCTCGGCCGAGGCCGCGCTCCAGGAAACGCTCGCGTTGGGCGCCGACCGCGCGGTCTTGCTCACGGATCGTCAACTCGCCGGATCGGACACGTTGGTGACAGCCCGGGCTCTCGTGAAGGTCCTGACACGAGTGGGTCACGACGTGGTGCTGACGGGAACTTGGACGACGGATTCAGAGACCGGTCAAGTGGGACCGGAAGTGGCTGGACTTCTCGGGGTCACCTTCGTCGGCGGCGCACGCAAACTGGAGCGAGCGCCTCAAGCCGACGGCTGGGTCATTACCACCGATACGCCCAGCGGGTGGATCCGGTTACGGGCTCGAGCCCCCCTCGTGATTTCCGTTTCGGAGAAGATCACGAAAATCCGTAAACCCTCCCAGGCCGAAATGGCGGCCTCCCGCTCCAAATCGGTCGAACGATTGAGCGCGGCGGACGTAGGTCTCGATCCCGAGACGATCGGGCTGTCCGGCTCGCCGACGGTGGTGGTGACGCTCACGAACGAAGAGCCGACACGAACGCCTGTGATCATCTCGAACGGCACGACGGCGGAGCGCGTCGATCGAGCGGTCGAGGTGGTCGAACGACTGCTGCGAGCGGAGACGACGTTGGCCCCCCTCACCCCGGGCCGATCTTCTAGCGGCGAGAATGCGGAGGAGATCTTGGTCCTCGTGAGCGGGCCGGACGGACACACGGATCCCGTCGCGTTGCACTTCTTGGCCGAGATCCGGCGTGCCCTTCCAAAGTTCGCGCCGTCCGCCGTATGGATCGGCGCCAATCCGAACGACCTCGACCGCCGCCAAGCGCAGAGGTCGGGGGCCGAACGGGGATTCCACGTTCCGGTATCGAGTGACTTTGTCGCTTCCCGAGTAGCGGCCGCCGGATTCGGACGACTTCTGGAACGGAGACCTCAGGCCGCGGGAGCCGTCTTCTCGGCGGATCCCTTCGGCCGCGAAGTAGCCGGGCAGGTGGCGGCCCAACGGGGGTTGGGACTCACCGGTGATGCCGTGGGCATGAAGGCCGGCGAGGACGGATCGCTTCGGTGGCTCAAACCGGCGTTCGGCGGAGGCATCATCGCAGAGATCTTCTCGCGAACCCAGCCGAGCCTCGTCACGATGCGTCCCGGATCGTTCGTGCCGGACCAGTCAACGCCCGGCGGTACGTTCGACGTGGAACGAGTCGAAGCGGGTCTTCCAGATGGCGAGATTGAGTTCCTCGACCGGGGGGTCGAGCGAGATCCGAGGTGGGGAGATCTGGAAACGGCGCGCGCGGTCGTGAGTGTCGGGATGGGACTCGGCGGGCCCGAACAAATTGAGACCGTCCGGGCGCGGCTCGAAGGAACGCCCTTCGCACTCGCGGCCACCCGCCGTGTCGTCGACGCCGGCTGGGTTCCCCGGCAGTTGCAGGTAGGACTGACGGGACGATCCTTAGGTCCTGAGCTCGTCGTATTCGCCGGAGTGGGCGGGGCGGGAAACCACCTTGTCGGATGGCGACGCGCGCGAATCATGGTCGCCGTAAATTCAGATCCGAAGGCGCCGATTTTCGCTCACGTGGACGTGGGCCTCGTCGGGAGATGGGAGGACATTCTACCGCCGTTACTGGGAGCCCTCAGCGGCCGATTTCCGGCGTCGAGCGGTGGGACGACTCCGTGAGGGATAGAGAGTGCTCGGCGGCGTTCACACAGGCTAGGAGGTCGTCCAGCGTGGCGCGGGCGCTCGCCGCGTGCGGCGCCTCGATACGATACTCGAGCACGGCGCCGAGAACGGAGCTGCGAACGTAGGAGGGATCGTCCGCTGCGACCGCCCGTCGGACCTGCTCGGCGATCGCCGCCGTGGAATAGGTGCGACGCAGGACCACGATCACTTGTGATCTGCGCTCTTTCCGTGCGCCCGGCTCGGAGATGGGGCGCCTCCTTTGGCGGCACCAGGGCCGCGGTCGAGGGCCCCGGTCACAATCGGCTGCGTCGTCGTTCGTCGGGCGACCTCGGCTTGGGAGCGCTCCCGTAGGTACTCGAGGATCGAAGGCCACACCGTACCGTCCGTGCGAGCTTTGTTCTCAAAGTTGTGCTCGCTCAGAAATTTGGAGAAGGCCGCCGCGGTCGCGCTGTCCCAGGTGGCCGTGACCCGACCGGCATAGTATCCGAGCACCGTCAATTGCTGTTGGAGCGTTCGCGCGAGGTCCGCATCGATCCGAACGAGCGTGCTGGGATCCTCGCGGCTCAACATGACCAGGTCGTAGATTTTGAAGATCCGCTTGAGCTCCTCGATCGGTGACAGATGTTCGTCGACGCGGAGGTCGATCCATCGATCGTTGCCCTCGTCGTAGCCCCCTCCCTTTCGGACGATCAACATCGCGGCCGATTGCATTCCTCGTCGGTCGCCCCCGGCTCGTTGGCCGGCGGCGAGCGCGGCCAGCAGGCGCTCGGGCAGGTCGCCGGGCGTGCTCTCAAAGGACCGGGCCATACCCTGGACGACTTCCTTCGCGAACAGAATGTTGCCTTGGCACGTGAAATTCTTCCCGACGACGTGACCTGCCCAATCGAGGCACTCCTTGCCGGTAAAGGCCGCGGCTTTACCTTGCGCATCGACGACCCCTAATTGACGATGCTCCCGCTTCGCATCGTCATTCGTCAACTTGCGGACCACTTCCTCCGCGGATCGGCCCTGACGCAGGAGATCCAGTCCGTCCGGTCCATACCGGACGTTCGCATATGCCTGGGTGGCCACGGCGCCCACGCCGGCTTGCGCCCACGGCACGACCGCCCCCACCGAGATGAACTTCGATTGAACGGCGACTCCCCACTCTCCTCGTTCCGGATCGTGGGCCACGATCGAAAAGGTTCCGAAGCGGGCGACACGCGATCGCATCGACGGACGGCAGTGGAGGACGAATTAAGCCTCTTCGGGAGCCTGTGACGTTTCGACTCTACGTCAGACTTGGTCCATGGCTTCGAGCGCGCTCAGCACCTCGTTGACGATTTCCCGAGTCCGGGGTCGGTCGCCGGACTGGTAGGCCTGTTCCGCCTCGCGCAGCTGTGGGAGCAACGACTCTACGGAGTAACCTTGACTTCTCCGAACCACCCAGAGGCGTTGCGCCAACAACAGCCGATTCGCCACGGGCTCCTCTTCGCGAGGCGGTGGGACCCCAATCGACCCCCGGGCCCGATACGCGACCAATCCTCGAGGACGATCGGTCAATTCCTGCGGAACCTGCGCCTCGGTTAGCCATCGGTCCAGCTGCAAGAACTGACTTCGCGCCTCCGCGAGATGTCCCTTCTCCAACTCTCGGTCCGCGTCCGACCAGAGTTTTTCTCCGTCGAGAAAGGCTCGATCTTCTTGGCGGAGCCGGTCGAGCTGCCACCGGAGCCCGGCAGCAAAACCTTCCAGCTCCGCGCGCTCGGCGCGGGCGGCGTTCACGCCTCTTCCGGCTCCGCGGCGGAGGGTCGAGCCACGGGAGAACGAGGCGGCGCCGATTTCGGCCGGGGCACGCGCTCGCGTACGACGGTCCAGACGAGGTCGAGATGACCGAAAAACGCCTCATCGGCGCCCGTGGTGGCGAGGAGCTCCTTCGCCTGAGCCACATGGCTGACCACATCGCCGAGGTCGACGGCCTTCGTCAGAGCCCACGCGAGGACTCCTTCGGCCAGCGCGAGCTGACTATCAGCGAAGCGACGCCGACGACGCAGCTCCCGTTCTTCGGGGGGGAGCGAGAACTCCGGATCCCATTGCGGCGGCATCGGCGCCGGGATCGTCACGCGGAGATCGCGAAATGGCACTGGCATGGTGGGCCAACGAGGTTCGGCAAATCGGATCGCGAGCTGATCCAGTGCATTCACCGCGCCGGGGAAATCACCGGCGAGGTAGGCGGCCTCCGCTTTGTCGAAGGGGGTGACGATATCGGCCGGGGGAGATCCTTTCCAAAGGTCCAAGAGCAGAGCGACGCGGGCCGGGGCGAGCCTCCGCAAAGCCTTCTGCTGGGGCGTATCGGCCACGACGACTTTCGGAGGGGTCTCGGCTACCGGTTCCGGGGCCGGTTCGGGGCGCCAGGCATAACGCTCGGAGACGTCCTACAGGAACGCCTCGAACTCCTTGGTCACTTCGGGGTATTTGTCGTGAACCGCTTTGAGAATGTTGTGCACGTTGAGCTTCTCGAGCCGAACCCCTTGGAGCGCGTCAATGACCTTGTTGAACGTCTCGTCAGACAGGCTCACCAGCTTCTCCTTGGCGAGCCAGTTCCGGTACAGCTTCTCCTCGAACCGCGCCCGCCACCCTTTCTCGTACCGCTGGAAGAAGTCCTTAGTTGGCGTCTCCAGTCGCGCGGCCTCGGCGGCGACTTCGCCGCAGATTTTCCCGGCGATGCATCCATTGGCGATCCCTCCGCCTGTTAATGGGTCGATCATGCGCGCGGCATCGCCGACGATCATGATGCCGTCGCCGACCGTTTGTTTGAGCGGAGCCGAGATCGATACCCCGCCACCGACTACGTCGATCTTCTTGCCCTTCGCGTAAGCGGGGTGATGGTCGATCCATCGGTCCAGATAGGTCTTGGCGTCCGCCGGCGACTTGATTTGACTCAACTGGACCCCGATACCGACGTTCGCGAGTCCGTCATCCTTGGGGAAGATCCAAACGTATCCCCCGGGAGCCACCTTCCCCAGGTAGAAATCGCAATACCGGGTATCGCAGTCGACGTTCGTCATCCGGTACTGCAAGCAGGAGTCCATGTCGCGCAGCGCGAGATTGGTCGGGATTCCCGCCCAGCGGCCGACCTGGGATTCGAAGCCGTCCGCGGCGATCGTCACCGGCGCCCGGATTTCGAACGTTTCCCCAGCTTGCTTGACCTTCGCCCCCACGATGCGACCATGATCCTTCAACACGTCGACCGCGGCGGTCTTGAGCAGGATCTCCGCCCCCGCATTGGCCGCATCGATCGCCAGCGCCTTGTCGAATCCATCGCGCTCGACGACGTAGCCGACCTCGTTCCCGGCATGCTTTTCGTTGATCTCGAAACATTTCTCGTTCGGCGCGTAGATCCGGGCCCCCTCGACCTCGACGTTGATCCATTTGCCGGGTCGGATGCCGACCTCTGTCAGCCACTCTTTGCTCATGCCTTCGCCACATCGGACCGGAGAACCGATCTCTTGGCGCTTTTCGAGCAGGAGGACGTTGGCGCCATTCTTTGCCGCCCATTTGGCGGTCATGCTGCCCGCGGGGCCGGCCCCGATCACGAGTACGTCGGTCTTCCGGTCGGGGGTCATCGTGGTTCCTCGCTTCAGTTGCCGGGAGTCTTACCCGATCTCGATGGCGCCGACGGGGCAGGCTTTGACGCAGATCTCACAGCGCGTACAGATGCGTTCGTCGAAGGTGATGCGCGTTTCGTCGAGGTAGATGCAGTTGAGCGGACAGACGCCCACGCAGGCGCCGCAATAGATGCAGAGCTGCCCACTCGACTCGATGTGGAGGCTCTTTTTGTTCGGCACGATCGGGCCTCGCGTGGCACCGGGCCGGTCGCTATTAAAGGCTGTTGATGAAGGTGAGGGCGCATGCTCGTTAGGAGTGGGAGGCCGGAGGTAGCGGCGCCAAACCGTGCTCGGCGAGATAATGCTCGACATCGAGCGCGGCCATGCATCCCAACCCCGCCGCGCTGACGGCCTGGCGATACCGATGGTCGTGTACATCGCCTGCGGCGAAGACGCCGGGTACTGACGTGCGGGTCACATCATGCGTTCGAATGTATCCCTTCTCGTCGAGCTCGAGCGCTCCCCGGAACGTTTCGGTCGCGGGCACATGGCCGATCGCCAAAAAGAGACCGCCCACCGGCAGCGTGGACTCCTTCCCGTTCCCGACGTGACGGACGCGCACGCCCTCGACCGACTCCTTGCCCAGCACCTCGATGACCTCGGAATCAAAAAGAAAGGAGATCTTCGGGTTCGCCCGAGCCCGATCCTGCATGATCTGGCTGGCGCGAAGCTCGTGGCGTCGGTGGATGACCGTCACGTGGCTGGCGAACTTCGTAAGAAAGGTGGCTTCCTCCATCGCCGAGTCTCCGCCGCCGATACAGGCGAGCGCTTTGCCCTTGAAGAAGAACCCATCGCACGTGGCGCAGGCCGACACGCCGTGGCCGCGCAATCGTTGTTCGGAAGGTAGCTCGAGCCAGCGGGCATTCGCCCCGGTCGCGACGATCACCGCCTCGGCGTGGACGACGCCGTCCGCGCCGACTTGGAGCGAGAACGGGCGATGACGGAGATCGACCTTCGAGACGTTCTCGTCCAAGAATTCCGTCCCAAAACGCTTTGCCTGATCGCGGAATCGCTGGATCAATTCGGGTCCCTGGATTCCTTCGGGGAATCCGGGATAATTCTCCACGTCGGTCGTGAGCATCAACTGACCCCCGGCGGGCACGCCGCCGATCACGAGTGGTTTCAGATTCGCCCGAGCGCAGTAGAGGGCCGCGGTGAGGCCGGCAGGCCCGCTCCCGACGATCGCGACTCGAACGGAACGCGCGGGGCCCCCCATGATGCTTCCCTAGGTCGGCGGGTCGTTAAAACAGGGCGCGTGGGACTCAGCCGCCCGAATGCGTACGGCTTCGCGAGGCGTCGGGGGCCAGGCTGGCGTAATCACTCTGATAGTAGACCAACGGGGATTCGTCCGGCCCGACGCTCAGCTCGATGACCTCGCCGACGAACAGGAGGTGGTCCGACACCTTCCACGTCGATCGCACCGCACATTCCAGGACCGCGACCGCACCATCGAGGAGGGGAACATCGCCCAGTCCCCGGCGCATCGGCAACGCTCGGAATTTCTCCTCCGAGGGACCCGTTCCGGCAAATCGAACGCTCACGTCCCGTTGCCGCTCGGATAGTACGTTCACCGTGAATCGATGCGTCCGCTCGACCACCGGGGTCGTTTCCGCTTCGGTCCCGAGGGAGATCAGCACGGACGGAGGGTGCAACGAAACGGACAGGAACGCGTTCACGGTCAGCCCAAAGTCGAGCCGATTCTCGTGCGCTGTGACGACGCTGACCCCCGTGGCCCATCGCGCCATCACGCGTCGGAACCGGGTCGAATCGACGCTCACTCGTCTCGCCACCGGAACGTTAGAACGGCGAGCACGAAGATGACGACCGCAATCACGACGAGCACGGCGAGGTCGCCGACGGCGCGGCTCGAATTGTGGAAGAGCATCACTTGGTTCAGGCCATCGATCACGTAGTACAATGGGAGCACGTGAGCGAACGTCTGCAGATAGGGGGGAAACGACGAGACCGGGAAGAACGTGCCCGAGAGGAACATCATGGGGAACGTGATGATGTTCCCGATCACCGCCGCACTTTCGATCGTTTTCGCCGCCGAACCCGCGAGCATTCCGAGCGCGACGAAGAAAAACGGCCCGATGATCAAGAACGGCAGCATCCCGAGCGTGAGGGTGACGTGGGCACCGAACACAAAGGAACCGAACCCGATCATCAGCGCCGCGGCGAAGAACGAGAGGACCACGTACCAGAGGATCCGAGAAGAGAGCCACTCCGCTCGCGAGAGCGGCGTCAAGGAGAGCTGACGGAAGATCCCTTCTTTGCGATACGTGGCCGTCACCTCGACCATGGCGAACATGGGGCTCGTGAGGATCGAAAACCCAATCAAGCCGGGCACGAGGTAATCGATGTACTTGAACACGGCCGAGCCGACCTGTCCGAACTGAATTCCGATGACCGGGTAGCAGGCGGAGCCGGTGGGACACGCGCGATGCAGATTGAAGTCGCTGACGACCCCGCTCACGGCCCCTTGCGCGATTCCCGCGGAGCTGGCATCCAGCGTGTCGGTGATCAACGTCACGTTCACCGGTTTGGCCGCACCGTAGCTCGCATTAAATCCGGTAGGAATCTCTAACCCGACCGGATCCCCGTTCTGTCCCAGGTAATTGGACAGGTTGTAGGAGTTCGAGATGACCTGTACTTGCACGACGGTCGTGTTGTTGAGAGCGTCCAAGAAGGCGACGCTCGCCGGCGAATCGTGATCGAAGTTCTGCACATAGAGGGTGACCGCCGAAGTTCCGGTACTCGAGAAAATCAATCCAAATAGGAGGATCAGAATGATCGGAAAGATGAGGGAGAAGAAGAGTGCGGCCGAGTTCCGGAAATAGCCGCGCGCCGTCACCAGAAAGTCGGCGAAGATGCGCCGACCGTTCATGACGAGGCCTCCGATTTTAGCGTCCCCTCATCCATCCGGCCCACGAGGTGAATGAAGACATCCTCCAACGTATCCTGCCGGGTCGTGAACGATTTCCAAGGTACGCCGCTCGCTTCGATCGCCGCGAGGACTTTCTGTAGATCGGTCTGGAGCGGGACCTCGATCTCGACCGTCGAATCGGTCGCGCGCACCGGCAACGAAAGGTGGGAACGAAGGTAATCGGCGAGCGCCGAGGAAGCGAGGACGCGAACCCGATCGGGTCCGCCGAACTGTTGGATGATTCCGGCAGGGGTCCCGGAGGCGATGATCTTCCCGTGGTTGATGATCGCCACCTGATCGGCGAGGAGTTCCGCCTCTTCGAGATAATGAGTCGTCAGAAAGACCCCCCGGCCATCTGCCTTGAGTTGCCGGATCACATCCCAAATGACGCGTCGGGCTTGGGGATCCAGTCCCGTGGTCGGTTCGTCGAGGAAGCAGAGTTTGGGGTCGTTCACCAACGAGAGGGCGAGACCCAATTTTTGTTTCTGACCCCCCGATAGAGTGTCGAAGTGCGCGTTCGCTTTGTCCGTCAGTTGCACTTTTTCCAAGAACACCGAAGGGTCCGGGTGCGTGCCAAAGAGGGCGCCATAGTACTCGACGGCCTCTTTGGGCGTAATCTTATCGAAGAAACGAAAATCCTGCGGGATGACGCCGATCTGCCGATGCAATTCCCTTCCCTGGGTCCACGGGTCCAGTCCGAGCACGGAAACCTCGCCCGCCGTCCGATTCCGCAAACCCTCCAGGATCTCGACCGTCGTCGTCTTTCCGGCCCCATTCGGTCCTAGAAAAGCGAATACCTGCCCCGCGGCGACACTAAAATCAATGCCGTCGACGGCCTTCACCGCGCCGTAATGCTTCGCAACGCCGTGAACTTCGATCGCAGAGGCCATGGGTTCCGAGGCTGACTCTTCGGGACTTATCAAGGCGTCCCTTCGCCGGGGAGCAGCAACGGCGCCGTGCTGCCCGGTGCGACCTGGATTCGAGCGACAGAAGAGATGACCACCAAAGGTTTCGACCCGCTCCACGTGACGGCGGCGTTCCGGGGCGTCCACTCGATTTTCACCATGCCGCCCCCGATCGCGAGGCGATCCATCGAAGCGGTTTTCCAGTGAGCCGGGAAGCGAGGATCGATTTTCAGCGACGGCGCCTGCGCATCCACTTCGAGACCCCAAAGACGTTCGAAAAGGGTGGTCAAGAACGGGGCGACGCTGAATCCCAACAGAAAACAAGAGTTGAATGGCTCGGGCCGATCGCCTCGATAGCATTCGTTCGCGAAACCCCGCTCCGCGATGTATCGGTCGGAGAGAATCTCCAAGTAGCGAACCCCGAGGTCGGGATCGCCTACCGTGAGCGCCGCGTCCGCGCCCCAGGCGGTGGCGATCGACCACACTTGTCCGTCGTGGTAGGTGGCGGGGTCGTACTGCGCGTCGCTCGAGGCGAGCGTGCGGATTCCCCACCCAGTCGTCAGGTCGCTTCGAGCGGCTCGCCGAACCATCGCTCGGGCCTCGGTCGGTGGAAAGAGGCCGGCGCTGACGGCCCGCAATGCATTGGGCCGAACGTGACGGACGGGTTGATCCGCTCGCAGCGAGTCGACGAGATACTCCTCTTCCGCCCAAGGGTATCGTGACCGGATCTCGTCGGCCACTCTCTCCGCATCCCTCGCGTACCGTGGCCCCCCGGGGAGTCCCAGAAGTGGAGCCATCTCGGCCATCGCCCGAAGCGCCTGAATCCACAGGACTTGGACATCAATCGCGTGATCCCGCCGATCGGCGGAATCCCAAATCGTGGTATCGACCGCGTCGAACCCGTAATGGATGGTTCCAAACGGCCGCGTCGCGAGGGCGATTTCCTCCGCTTCCCCTCCGTGGGTCAGAAGGCCGGACTTCGAGTCGCATTTTCGATATCCCCACCGGGCGATCTCTTGAAGCGCAGAGCGGATTTTCGGCAGTTCGTTCAGAAATCCCCGATGGCGGAGCAATCGCCGCACGATCTCCGGATAGTACAGCGTCGTATCGGGGGTCCCGTACAAGAAGATCGGCCCGGGAGAGATCTGCATCGGGAGCTCTCCGACTTCGGCTCCCAGTACGGGGATCGACTGCGTCGCCTGGAAGCGGAAGATGGTGGCCAGCGATCGCTCGGTCCACGGGGAGTCGCCCATCCATAGGACAGCCGGCAGCATCCATGCCAGATCGCGCCCCCAGAGGGCGGAGTACCAGGGAAAGCCGGCCACGAGCCCGTAAAGTTCGGGTTCGGGATTCGAATACAAGAGTCGTAACGCGTCCGCGGCGAAGCGGTAACCGGTTTCTAGTTTCGGAGCCTCCGGGAATCGCAGCAGGGGGATCCGAGATCGCCACTCGCTCCACGCCGCTCGAAGCGAGGCCGACGGATCTCCGCCGCCAGCGAGGAACTGCCCGCCGGCATGAGGGGCGTCCGTAATCGTCCGATGGAGTCCCCCCCAGACCATCCACCGAAGGGTCGTTGGGAAGTTCGGGTGAACGACGAAGTCTAGGTCGAAACCGAGAGTGTCGACTTCCCCCTCGTATCGTCCACCAATCCACGAGGCTCGATTCACGTAGAGGTGACTCGGCAATGGGTCGGCGTCGACTTGGAAGCCGAACCCGTGTTGCGAGACGACGAGACCCGAATGCGTGGTCTCGACCAAGAATCGGGTCGGTCGAATCCCTTCAACGAGCACCGGCATCAGAAACGGCAGGATCTCGGTTTCTACGCGAACCGGAATCGGTTGCGCCTCGGTACTGCGGAGCCGAAGCGTCCGAAGCGCCCCGGGGGGTTGACCGACCGGAACCACCTCCTGTTCGATGTCAAGAGGGCCGTCCGAGTGGTGGCTTCCCAGCTTCCACGGAAGTACCTCGACCGATTGGAGGCTCGAGCCGAGCGAGGTCACCGAACTCTCGCGAAGGATGGTGACGGGCCAAGCCCCCGTTAGCCGAACGCATTGAGCGTACACGCCCCCCCAATCCATCACCGCCCCACGGGTCTCTCGAGGCAGCGTGATCTCCCCGACTCGATTCATGAGGATCGCAGAGGCCAGACTCGGCAGCAGAACGGGGGTTTCCGACCTCTTCGAATGGTCGGGGGCCGTCGGTGAAAACGAGGGGGACGACTCCGTACGGTTCATGACCCACCCTCGGGTTCCTGAATCGCATCGGTAAACTCGAACCAAATCTGCGGCGGAATGGCCATGCAATGAAATTTGAGGAGGATCGTAAGGCCTCGAGGGGGAAGGGGGCCCGCAACGTCCAGTTCAATCGTAACGCGTCGACCGGGAATCAAGGCGATCGGATTTCCCCGATCCACGGATTGAAACGTTCGGAGCCCCACCGTCGGCTCCACCCGAAGGCGGGCGCGGTCCGGCGCGATCTCGGTACCATTCACGTACGCCCGGATGGACGAGAAGGTTCCGATCCGCAGCGGCGGGTTTCGCAGGACGAAACGGACCCCGCTCGGGATACGCCCAAGCGATTTCGGTTCGTAGACAGAAGCCTCGACGATCTCCGCCACGCGCGCCAGCATGAGCAGAGAGTGAGGGCCATACACCGACCCGATCGAGAGGCCCTGTCGAAGGAGCGAGAGGTCGCGGCTGACGGGCCATCGATTCATCTCGAACGCCAGCACTTCTCCCCGCATAGGGGTTGGGTCCGGCGAATGGACCCCGAGCTTGACGGGTTCCCGACTTCACAAAGATAGAATAGGCCGGGACGGTAGCGAACCCCAGCGTCCACGAGGCGGGAGTTGCGCGCAGTCGTCCTAGGTGGAGGAGGATTGACGGGCCGCTCCACCGTCCGGGATCTCGCGCGAACGCGGCGGTTTGAGTCGATTCACGTCGCGGACCTCGATCTCGAACTCGCGCGCTCCGCCGCGCGCGCGACGGGGGACGATCGAGTGACGGCGGCCCAGGTGGATGTCCGGGACGCCGCATCGCTTCGAAACGTGCTCCAGCATGCCGATGTGTGTGTCAATGCCGTCCAGTACACGTTCAATCTCCACGTGATGGAAGGGTGCTTGTCGGCGGGAGTTTCCTACCTGGATTTCGGCGGGCTCTTTCACATGACACGGCGACAGTTGGAACTCGATCGTCGTTACCGGGATGCCGGGTTGCTCGCGATCCCCGGAATGGGCCAAGTTCCGGGCGTTTCGAATGTGCTCGCGGCGCAATCGACGAACGATCTCGAACGGGTCGAGTCCATTCTGATCCGGGACGGTTGGCGCGACCTCACGGTGGGGGGCTCGGAAATCTCGTTCACGTGGTCGCCGAGCACGTTCCTCGACGAGATGATCTTGGACGCCGTCGTCTGGGAGGACGGCGCGTACCGCAACTACCCTGCGATGAGCGGCGCCGAGGAGTACGATTTCCCCCCGCCGGTGGGTCGGACTCGATTGTATCGGACCCTCCACTCCGAGGCGGCGACGTTGCCGGAGAGTCTCAAGGAAAAGCAGCTGCAGCACTGTGAATGGCGCGAGGGAGGACCGGGGATCGACCTGCTTCGCACGCTGTCGCTGCTGGGACTCGGCGCCGAGAAACCTTTGGACGTACGAGGGGCCTCCATCGCTCCGCGAGAATTTCTTCTGGCGCTATTGAAGCGGGAAAAACTACTCGGGGTTCCCGCGGGAGTCGTGATCAACGACTGGGAGATCGTTGACCTCGAGGTGCACGGCACGCGGAATGGAGCCCCAGTGACCCGGCACGCGTATGGTCTTTTTCCCCCGAAACCCGAATGGGGAGCGTCGGCGACGGAGTACGTCGTGGGAGTGTGTGGCGCGGTAGGGGCGGAAATGTTCTTGGAGAAACAAATGCGCGGGGTGGGCGTCATTCCTCCCGAGCTTTCGGTTCCCGCAGCCCCGTTCCGGGCGGCATTGGCCACACGCGGAATTCGGACGACGATCGTTCCTCTCGAGCCTCCGTTGCCCCCGTTCGCAGGGTCATAGGATCGGTCTCGGGAAGGGGAGAAACCGTCCCTCTCTTCGGGCGTCGGCGTCCGATTTGGACCAGCGCGATCCCCGTCTCGTAACGACTTTTAAATGGGGGTGGAGGCTGGCAGCCGCGGTCTCGGAGCGTATCGATGGCCAGTTACGACGCGATCATCATCGGCGGAGGGCATAACGGGCTCGTTGCCGCGGCGTACCTCGCGAAAGCAGGAGCGAAAGTGCTCGTGCTGGAACGCCGCCCGATCGTCGGCGGAGCTGCGGTGACCGAGGAGACCTGGCCCGGATTTCACATCAATACGTTCTCCTACGTCGCGGGACTCTTTCGCCCACAAATCGTCGACGACCTCGAGCTGAAAAAGTTTGGGTATGCTACGATCCTCTACGATCCGCAAGCGTTCGTTCCGTTCCCGGACGGACGCAGCCTGAGCATTTGGAATGACGAGCAAAAGTCCGTTCGAGAGATCTCCAAATTTTCGAAGAAGGATGCGCAGGCGTACCCGAAGTTCGACAAGTATTGGGACAACGTTCTCGACCTCGTCGAGCCCCTGCTGCTTGCCCCGCCCGTCCCACTCGCCGATCTGGTCGGAATGTTCCGCGGACCGGAGGCCGAGGAGTTGGTCCGGGACCTGTTCTTGATGAGTGCGCAAGATTTCCTCGACGATTGGTTCGAGTCCGATCAGGTCAAGATCTCCTTCGCGACCAACGCGGTGATCGGGGAGATGGTGGGTCCACGGACCCCGGGCACGGCGTACGTGCTCGCGCATCATAACGTCGGCATTCTGGACGGCCAGCGCAAGGTCTGGGGATTTTCGGTCGGGGGAATGGGACGCATCTCCGAGTCGATCGCACAAGCCGCTCGACACTTCGGGGCGACGATCCGGACCCAAGTCACGGTTCGCCAGATACTCATCCAAAACGGCCGCGCCGTGGGGGTCGAGACCGCGGAAGGGGAGACCATCTACGCGAGAGCGATTCTCTCTGGTCTCGAGGCGAAGCACACGATCTTGCACCTCCTGCCACCGGACGCGGTCGGTCCGGAAGTCCTGAGCGAGGTGCGCAAATTCCGCAGTCGAGGAGCGGCGCTCAAATTCAATGCCGCTCTGAGCAAGTTGCCCACGTTCCGGGCCGCGCCCGAGACCCCGGGACCCCATCACCGGGGAGCCGTGGAGATCGCGCCGTCCATGGATTATTTGGAGCACGCCTATGATCAGGGAAAGTACGGGAGATTTTCCGACCACCCGTTCGCCGACTGCGTCTTTCAGAGCGCGTCCGATCCCACCGTAGCCCCGCCCGGAAAACACACGATGACTTGTTTCGTGCAGTACGCCCCCTACGAACTTCGGAATGGGCAGAGCTGGGAGGAGTTCAAGCCGGAAGCCGCCGAGATCGTTCTGAACACGCTCGAGGAATACATGCCCGACATCCGAGCGTGCATCGAGCACTGGCAGATCATTTCCCCTCAGGATATCGAGCAAATCTTGGGGCTGACGGGCGGGAACATCTTCCAAGGCGATATCACGCCCGATCAAATCTTCGGATTCCGCCCGATGCTGGGCTGGGCGCAGTATCGAACGCCCCTGCCGGGACTGTACTTCTGTGGATCGACCGCGCATCCGGGGGGGGGCGTCATGGGAGCCCCCGGCCACAACGCCGCCCAAGTCGTCATCGAGGATCTGCATCAGAGCGCGGGCTCCACCTAATTGCGGAAGGAACCGGTCGTAGGAGTCCGATCGCACGCTTCCGAATCGCGGAGTCATCCGGGAGTGCTTGAATGGGCCAAGGACGACGATCCGTGAATCGGCGACGGGACGGGGCCTCTCGAAAGTCCGTCGGGTCCGCGGAGTACTGGCGGCGGTACCGACGTTTGATGCCGCGGTACTTCTGGGACGAAGAGCATCGGCTGTCGAGCCTCATCGTCGCCGGAGCGAAGGGGTCCCAACTGTTCGACGCGGAGGGAAAGTCGTACATCGACCTCACGAGCCAGTGGGGGACGAACAATCTCGGGAACGTACCTCCCGAAGTCCTCGAAGCGACGGTGGAGGCGCTCCGGCAGTATGGATTTCTGATTTACTTCATGAATCCGCATATCCCGATGATCCAGCTCGCGGAGAAGCTGGTCGAAGTCCGACCGTCGCCCAACCTAAGTCGCGTTTTCCTTGAACTCTCGGGCACCGGCGCCGCCGAAGGCGCCGTGAAATACGCGGTCGAAACAAGTCATCGGCCCCTGATCCTCAGCTTCATGGGACAGTATCACGGCCTGAGCATCGGGACCGGGGTGGTGGGTTCGTTGAGCGCCCAGGAGCGACGGTACTGGGAGGCGTTCCAAGGCGGGGCGGTTCACGCCCCGTACCCCTTCGCGCTGAATCGTCCGCGCGGAATGTCCGAAGCCGAATACGGCGGGTGGGTCCTCGACTACATCGAGGAAAAGCTGTTGAAACACATCGCCGCCCCAGATCGAATCGCGGGGGTGATCTTTGAGCCGATCGCGTTGGAAGCCGGTACGTGGATTCCTCCCCCTGGGTTTGCGAACAAACTTCAGAAAATGTGTCGTGCCTATGGGTGGATCTTCATCGACGACGAGGTCGAGGCAGGCCTAGGACGCACCGGCCGGATGTGGGCGATCGAGCATTCCCACGCCGTCCCTGACCTCCTCGCGATCGGCAAGGGAATCAGTGGGGGCCTCATGCCCATCGCGGCCGTCATGGGAACGGAATCGATCATGGGCAACTCGACCGTCGCGGCTGGAACAACGTTCGGGGGCCATCCCGCCGCGTGCGTCGCCGCCACGGTCACGCTCGAGATCTTGCGTCGGGATCGACTCCCCGAACGATCCGCCCAGTTGGGGGCTCGAGCCCTCCGACGTATCCACGAATGGGAGCGTTTCGATGCGGTCGGGGATACGCGCGGGCTCGGCCTAGCGTTGGCCGTCGAACTCGTTCAGAGATCCTCGACCCGTGCGCCGGATCCCAAACTCGCCCGACGGGTGTTTTTCGACTGCGTGAAACACGGGACGATCCCGTTATGGAACTATGGGGACAACTTCCTGCGCATCCAGCCGCCGCTCACGATTCCCGAAGCGACGTTCGATGAATCGCTCGATACGCTGGAAGCCGCGATCCGACGGCAAGCTCGCTGACCGGATCCACCGCTAACCGATCGCCCGCTCTCGGGTGATCCGCTCTCGGACGACGATGCCGCGCTCCTGGAGCAGGGCGAGGAACGGCTTGGGATCGAGCGACTCCGGCGAAAAGAGGCCGGGAGTCCGGATCTGGCCGGTGGCAAGGAGGATCGCGCCCACCGCCGCCGGGCTTCCGGTCAGATAGGCGGTACCCGTAGCGTGGTACTTGGCGCTCGCCTCGCGATGGTCGAGCACGGTGAAGAGCGTGTGCTCTTTCGCTTCGCCGTTTTCTTGGCCCCGGACTTCGACGACGAGCGCGGCGGAGCCCTCGATCTTGCCGGTCAGTTCGGCCGGTTTCGGGATCGTGGCGAAGACGGCTTGCCGAGGGTTCGGGCCTCCCGGCGGGCCGCGTTCCAAGAGCTTGAGGTCGCGTAAGAGGGTGAGGGTCCGCACTGCATTATCGTCGAGGGCGAGCTTGAAATCGACATACTGGACCCCCTTCCCGATCGTCCGGGGAAGCGTGTCGACCTCCTCGTGATCGACGGAGTAGACTGGTTGGGGGCCCACGGGAGCCGGAAACTCGTAGATCTCCTTTCGTCCAAACGGGGGAACGTCAGAATATCGGCCTCCTTCCCAGATGCGAGACGTGTGGAGGGTTTCCTCGACAAACGTTTCCGGGCTGAAGAGACAGATGAAGGGGTAATCGGGCGAGGTCCCGGTATCGCCGTCTCGTACCTTGATCGAATCCACCCGGTCCATCGAATCAGTCGCGTACCGGACCATGAGATTGCTCAGCCCCGGGTCCTCTCCGAGCCCCACGATCGCCGTTTTCCCAGCGGCTTTCCAGGGCGGATCGCCGACGAACGGATCGCTGGAGTCGTTCGCGAGGTCCAGGTAATGCGAGCCCACGTGGAGCGCGGCGCGCTGGATGATCGGGTTGAATCGGGGGACGCTCGAATTGATGACCACCGACGAATCTTGCGCCGCGGTTTGGACGGCGGAGGGGTTGCTGGCATCTAGGGCGATCGGGGTCAATTTCGGATGATCGATGTCGGCGCGGAGCCGTTCGGCCCATCGAAGGTCCACGTCGGCCAATACGACTTCGTCGATCGCGGCATGCGCCGCCAAGTGGCGAGCGATCACGGAGCCGATGGCGCCGCACCCGATCAGCAGGATTCGCGTCTTTTGGGCCCTAATGGGGTCGCCTCTCGGCGGCGGGGAAAAGGTCGGAGGGATAACGCTTCCGGGGCCGGTTTCCCCCCTAAGTGGAGTGGATCGTATTCCAGCTCATCGTGTCGAGTTCGGTGCTACCCATGGGGGTTTGAAAGTAGCCCGCCAGATTCTGGTTGTAGACGGCAAAGAGGGTCGGGACGGCAAACCAAGCGTTGGTGTAGTTCTGATACATGATCTGGGTCATGAGAGAGTAGTAGTTCGTCAGATCGGAAGCGTTAGTGTCGCCAGCGGCGTTGTAAACCAGGTTGTCAAGACTGACATTCAACGGACCGCTGTAGCTCGAGTTCGTGTTGAACTCGGACTGGCAGATGTTCGCGCTACCCGTGCTCGCGAAGTCGTTCTGCGTCCAATCGTCGGGAGAGATGTAGTCGGAGGAGTAGAAGTCCTGGCCGATGTAGAACGGACCCCCGTCCTGGCTCGTGTCGGAGGTACAGACGCCGTTCTGCACGACTTGCAGCGCGTAGAACGTGGGGAGATCGACCCCCACGGGATTCACCGTGATTCCGATCTTGCCGAGATCGCTCTGGATGATGAGGGCCGCATCCTCCCAGTCATTCGAGCCGCTGGTTAGATACTCGTAATTGAAGGTCGTGCCCGCGCACGCGTTGTTCGCGCACGGGGAGTTCGCGATCTCTTGTTTCGCGAGGTCGAGATTGTACGGATAGGGGGTCAGGTTGGCCGGATTGTAGTATGGATGCCCGGGGGCGACCGGACCGACCCACTCGGTGGAGTAGCCGCCGAAGGCCGATTGGATCACTTGCGAATAGTTGATCGCGTGGGCGACCGCCGCTCGGACGCTCAGGTTGTTGAATGGGAACTGATTCTGGTCCATGAAGACCCACCAGGATCCGCCCGCTCCGCTAAACACGGAGTTGAGCTCCTGAACGTCCACACAGGGGGTCCCCTTGACCTGGTTGATGGCGGACGGACCAAAGTACGCGAAGGAGGCGGCGGCCACCGCCTTGGTCTTGAGATCATTGATCGTGATCTCTTGGCTCTCTTGGAATTTTACTTGAACGGAAACCTTCGCCGGCTGAAGATTGTTGTTCCACGGCTCTTGGGCCGCCGCCGTGGACCCCCAGTAGTTGGGGTCGGGCTTGAGCGTGTACCCCGCCGTTGAACTGTAGGCGGTCATCAGGTAAGGGCCGGTCCCCACGGCGGTGGTCGCGAGAGGGGTGCTGGGGTTCCCGGGCTGCACTCCTCCATTGGCCTGGATGAAGCCCGGGTCAACCGCGGCCGCCCCAGGCGTCGACATCTCGGCAAGGAAGTAGGCATACGGAATCGCTCCATTGTAGCCATACCCGAGATTGAACTCGATCTCGTACGGTCCCAAGACCTGGAAGGACTGATTCCCCTCCTCCATGATGGCGATCTGGCTCGAGGTCGGATTCTCGAAATTCCACGTATTCAGCCAGTTGGTCAAGTTGGTCGCCGAGGAGCTCCAGTTAGAGTAATAGTTCGTAAAGGGGAACCAGAAGTTCTGAGCGAGCAGGTATTGGTCGATTCCTTCGAGGGCGATCAATCGATAGAGGCTAAACCACATCACATACGCGTTGAAGAGGTCGCCATTTGAGAAATGGACATCCTGGCGTAGGGTAAAATTCCAGTTGAAGGAAGCCACGGACTGCGGGTCTGGCTGGCTCGAGCCCGACGCGGTCCAGTTTTGGGCGAGAACCGGGGTAAAATCGACGAGGCTGGACTGATTGTACATGATTAGGGTCTGGTAGACTTGCTGGACGAGCCCCCAATCGGGAGTGGACGAAGCGACCTGCGGGTCTGCCGAGTCGGTCTGCTCGGCCTGGTCCACGATGAGGGGGTTCGTGGATTGCAGCCCGCATCCCGTGTTGGCGTGGGTCACTGTGTAGTAGATTCCGATCCCTGCGAGAACCAAGGCTACCACGACGACGACGGCGACGATCTGAACCGTTTTCGGATTCAAAGAAACCCCGGGAGCCGAAAATCTGGAACCCTCCATTCCTGATATACTCTGTCATGCCCGAGTTTTTGGCCCGACAAACCGACCCGTATACCCCGTCGACCACGCCCCGTTAGGGCCCGATTTCCCTCGGCTTCATTCCCAATCAACTTGCGCGGGCAGCGGGCGAAAACGGCAAGGTTTTATCCCGGGGGAGGTCCCACTTGTTCGCATGAGTTCTCGGGTCGAATCTTCCCTGCCGCGAGTCGAGCCGGGCGAGCCCACAGCCCACTTGAGCCAGCGCACGCCCGACGGTCGAAACTACTGGGACCCGGCTATTTTCCAGGCGGAACTCGAACAATTCTTCTTCCCGAGTTGGCTGTTGATGGGACGGGAGGACCAGATCCCCCGGCCGGGCGATTACTTCACTCGACAATTGGGGCCGGAGAATGTCTTTTTTATCCGGAACCAAGCCGGCGAGGTTCACGGCTTCTACAATCTCTGTCGGCACCGGGGCACGCGGCTGCTGTCGGAAACCGAGGGATCGGTATCGAAGTCGATCGTTTGCCCGTATCATGCATGGACCTACTCCCTCGATGGGAAGCTGACGGCGGCGTCGCATACCCGGGAGCTGGTCGACTTCGATCGGAAGGAGTACGGGCTCTTTCCGGTCCGATTGGACCGTTGGGGAGGGTTCCTCTTTGCGAACCTAGAGCCTACCGGTCCCTCGCTGCGGGATCAGCTAGGCCGATTTTTCGATCGGTTTCAACGGTTTCCGATCTCCGAACTACAGCTCGGCGCGCGCCACGCCTACGAGATCGAAGCAAATTGGAAGCTGTTGGTCGAGAACTTCTCGGAATGCTACCACTGCGCCCCGATCCATCCCGAGCTCAATCGGTTGACGCCCTACATGACGGGTGATAACGACGCCTTTTTCCACGAAGCCGGTCGGATGGGGAGTTTCTCGGGGGGGTTCATGACGTTCGCGAAAGATTACCAGTCCATGACTCGATCCGGATACACCTCTCGCCCGTTGATCCCCGGAATGACGGAGGAGGACAAGAAGCGGGTCTACTACTACACGCTCTTTCCGAATACCTTCTTCAGTATCCAGCCGGATTACGTGATGATTCACCGGATCTTACCGCAATCGCCCTCGCATTCCCGCGTGGAGAACGAATTCTACTTTACTCGAGAGGCCGCCGAGAGCCCCGGGTTCGACCCGAGTGACGCGGCCGGTCTATGGGATGAGATCAACCGCCAGGACTGGCGCGTTTGTGAGCTCGGCCAGCAGGGAACCCACTCGCGGGTCTGGCATGGGGGCCGATACAGCGAACAAGAGACCCTCGTCTGCGACTTCGATATGTTCGTCGACGAGCAACTGAAGGCCCACAAGTAGGCCCGCCTGATTGACCCCGCCGTGGGGAGGCTCGGATCAGCGAGCCCGCTTGAGCAGCCCCATCCGTTGGAGGTAGTACCGATCGACCAGATGCACGACCTCCTCCTCTCCGCTGTACCGACCCTGCGTGTACCCGAGCGTTTTTGATCCGCGGTGGGCCAGCTCGCAGATATGCCAATCCTGGCGGTTCGTCATGTCCCAAAACTCCATCGCATCATTCGCCGGATCTCGTTCGTTGCGTTCCACGTAGAGGTCGAAGACCAGCTGCGTGAGGTCGGGGCCCTTCGGGATGAACCAATCCAATGTCACGTAGTCGGGAAGGAAGCTGAGGAAATTCGCCGGCCAGAGCACGTAATAATACACCCGAGCCAAGTCCTCGGGAGAGAGCTCTGAAAAGGTGGGCCGCGTCGTTTGGCCACTCGCCGTGAGGCTGGAGACCCCGGGGACGAAATCCATCCACCCGCCGAAGACCGGCCCTTGGCGCAGGTCTTCCTGGCCCGATCGATAGGGGGTCAAACAGACCAGTTGCGGGTGGACTCCGGGGCAATGGTAACACTCGTTGGCGTTTTGGACGATGAGCTTCCAGTTGGCGTGGACGTCGTAGGTTACCCGATGCGCGAGTCGAAGTCGCTCTAACGGGTACGGTTGGGCGCGTCGGGGGAGGTCGCCAAGCGCTCGTTTGAGCGATTCCGCCTGGGGACTGAGGTTGAGGAAGAGGAACCCTCGCCACTC
Organism: uncultured Thermoplasmata archaeon; assembly: GCA_963749195.1. Classification (GTDB taxonomy): domain Archaea; phylum Thermoplasmatota; class Thermoplasmata; order Lutacidiplasmatales; family UBA184; genus Lutacidiplasma. Next base: position 72,514 of record CAVVLX010000007.1, on the reverse strand, counting down.
GTCGAGCGAGACGGGGATCAGGCCATTCTCACTTCGCTCGAAATCCTCCACTTCGGACATGTGGGGGGCGCCGAGGAGGCGGCCATTCAGATCGTAGGTCCACGCATGGTAGGGACACAGGATTCGCTTGAGCCCGGAGCCAGAGGGCGCCTCCACCAGACAGGTTCCGCGATGACGGCAGACATTGTGGTACGCCTTCAGATCCCCTTCCGAGTTGCGCACCACTACGACACCGGAACCCGCCACCTCATACGTTCGAAAGTCCCCGGGATTCGCGATTTCATCGGCGCGTCCGACGCAATGCCAGACGCGTCGGAAGAGCCGGTCCATCTCGGCCGCGTAGACGTCCTGATCGCTGAACATTCGACCCGGCAGGGTCGAGGCTCGCTCCAAGGGGCGGTCGACGGCCCGAAACTCGGGCGATCCGGCTCGTAACAGATCGGGGATATCCGAGCCCACCGAATGCTTCGTCACGGACTCCCTCGCGGGTCGGTTTCTCTTGGGAGTCGAGAACGGGGATAACGGTTCGGGTTCCTCTCGGCGGCGCGAAGTCAATCTTGCCCGGTCGCCCCCCCCGAATCTTGCCGACCTATCGCCTTTTGTATCGGCCCTCCTCCCGGAACTTATGGCCGACTATGATGCGATCATCATTGGCGCCGGTCATAACGGGCTGATCACCGCCGCGTATCTGGCGAAGGCGGGGGCTCGCGTGCTCGTACTCGAGCGTCGATCCATCGTGGGAGGGGCGTGCGTGACGGAGGAGCCTTGGCCGGGGTACCGAATCAACACCTTCGCCTACGCCAGCGGGCTGCTGCGCCCCCAGATTATCCAGGATCTCGAACTCGCGCGCTATGGCTATCAACCGATTCTCTGCGATCCCCAAGGATTCGCCCCCCAGCCGGACGGACGATACCTCGCATTCTGGGTCGATGACGCGAAGGAGCAGGCAGAGATCGCTAAATTCTCCGAGAAGGACGCCCGCGCCTATCCCAAGTATGTCGAGTACTGGGATCGAGTGCTGGACGTAATCGAACCGGCGATGATGGCTCCGCCGATGCCGATCGCCGATTTCTTCCAGACGCTGCCCTCCGGCGATGCCGAGCCGCTCCTGCGGGATCTGTTTCTCAAGAGCGCGAGCGATTTCCTGGACGACTGGTTCGAGTCGCCGGAACTGAAAGGGGCCCTCTCCTCCTCCGCAGTCATCGGGACCTTTGCGGGACCGTACACGCCGGGAACCGCGTACATCCTCGGCCATCATAACATCGGGACGTTGGAGGGATATCGACGAGTTTGGGGTCAGATGAAGGGGGGGATGGGGGCGATTACGCAGGCCATCGCGGAGTCAGCTCGCCGACACGGAGCGGAGATCGTGACCGGAGCGGGCGTGCGGCGAATCCTTCTCGAGCATGGTCGAGCGGTGGCGGTGGAGACGGATGAGGGATCGATCCACCGAAGCCGCGTCGTTGCCTCCTCGGTGGATGCGCAAACCACGCTGCTCAAATTTCTGCCGCCGGATACCCTCGACCCGACGGTGGAGTCGAAGATACGGCGCATCAAGGCGCGGGGCGCGTGTCTCAAATTCAACGCGGCCCTCGAGCGGCTCCCGCGATTTGAGGCCGCGCCGAATTCCGGGTATCTCGCGGGGGCGATCGATATCGCGCCCTCGATGGAGTACATCGAACACGCGTACGACGACGCCAAGTTCGGCCACTTCTCCCGAGCGCCGTACATTGACCTATATTTTCAATCCCTGGCCGACCCCAGCACCGCGCCGCCGGGAAAGCACACGATGACGTGTTTCGTTCAATTCGCCCCGACGGAACTTGCGGGGCAGAGCTGGGATGAGGCCCGCGAATCGGTCGCGGACACCGTGTTAACGACCCTCGAGGGCTATGCACCGGGGATCCGGTCGCTCGTTCGTCACTGGCAAGTGGTCACGCCGGCCGATATCGAACGGATCTTGGGCATGCCGGGCGGCAACATCGACCAGGGAGACATCACTCCCGACCAGATTTTCTCGATGCGTCCCCTTCCGGGATGGGCCAACTATCGTACGCCCGTTCCGGGGCTCTACTTGTGCGGCTCTGCGACGCATCCCGGGGGTGGGGTCATCGGGGCACCTGGCCATAACGCCGCTCAGGTGATCCTCGACGATCTGAAAGGACCGGCGAGAACCATTCCAAACTAAGGAGAGCCCGAGCGTGCCGACTGCGACGATCCCTTTCACTTTACCCGCCGCGCCCGACCGGATCGTGGCGATGCTCAAGGATCCCCGATTCCTGGCGTCCAACATCCCCCAAGTGGTGGGAGTGGAGCCGAAATCTCCGACCACCGCGACCTGGCTCGTAGAGATCAAGATCGGGCCGCTCACGCGCCGGTCGGAGTTCCAGGGGGAGCTCCTCGAAGCGAGCGACTCCCGAATCCGGTTCGCGGCCCGTGGCGCCGACGCCGTAATCGAGGGGCAGATCGACTTAGCACCGCACGGGGAGCGCTCGACCGCCGTGACGCTCCGGCTGAAGATGACCGGTGCTGGCCCACTTCGGGTCGTGATCGACGGCTACCTCAAGCGCCGCGTTCAGGGCGACGCGGAAGCGTTTGCGGCCTCTTTGACAAAACACCTTTCGTCCGAGGGGCCGGCTTCCCCCGTCGCCCCGTGACGACCCGCAAGATCCACACGCCGGACCGGCTTCGCCGTGGCATTTATTAGCCGGGGGACAGTCCGAGGGCCTCGTGCGTCGCCGCGAAGGATCGTCCAACCCCGACCCTCCCGTTGGGAAGGTCGAGTAGGTCCGTATGGGACGGAGCCTTCGCGACCTGGCCATCTTCATCGCGATCCGGTTCCTCGAGCTCATCCCCGTCGTGATCGGGGCGATTCTGATCACCTTCATCTTCATCCATATCGGAGTTTCCGACCCCTGCGCGCGATGGATCCCTCGAGCGAAGCCCGACGCCCTGGCCGCGTGCTCCAAGTATTTTGGCTTGGACCAGCCGATCTATGTTCAATTCTACAAATATCTCGTTCAGCTGGCGCAGGGCAACTGGGGGGTCGACCCCAACGGAACCGGCCCGGTCCTCCCGGCGATCCAGGCCGCGCTGCCGGAAACGATCGAACTCGTCCTTGCCTCCCTGTTCTTGATGATCGTCTTTGGGATCACGCTCGGCGTCATCGCCGCCCACTTCTCCGGGCGGTGGCCAGACCACCTCGTCCGCATCTTCTACCTCAGTGGGTGGGCGGCTCCGACCTATCTCGCGGCGATCGTGCTGGCCATCGCCGTGGGTCCAGTTTTAGGACTGCCGAGTGGGGGCGATTTCACGACCAATCCGCCGCCGTTTCCGCAACCGACGCATATGTCGGTGATCGACGCCCTATTAGCCGGCAATCTGGCGTTCACGGGCGAGGCCATCGTCCATCTGATCTTGCCCGCGAGCGCGCTCGCGTTTCTGAACTTGGGGATCATCACGCGCATGACCCGCTCGTCCATGCTCGAGGTGCTCCCGCTCGAATATGTGAAAAGCGCGAAAATGAAAGGACTCTCGCAGGAGGTCGTGCTCTTCAAGCATGCGCTCCGAAACTCGTTGATCACGACCACGACGGTGCTCGGGTTCACGGCGAGCGGCCTGCTGTCGGGGACCGTTGTGGTTGAGGAGATCTTTTCGTGGCCGGGGATCGGACAGTATGCCTACAACGCGATCATCAATTACAATTTTGCGGGCACGATTGGCGTCGTCATCGTCTTTTCGATCGCCGTCGTCGTCGCGAATCTCATCGCGGATATTCTCTACGGGATCATCGACCCTCGGGTGGAGTGGCGCTAGATGGCCGAGGAGGAGGTCCCCCCCCAGGTAGCTCCCAATCCAACGCTGACCCCTACCGACGAACCCGTCGCCCCCCCGCGCCGGCGGAGTTGAACCCAACGGCCCCTCGTAGAACGGTTCGACGGTCCGCTTCCCGTCAGGCCTACCGCGGATTCGTCCGACTGATCCAGGTGCTTCGCGCGAACATACTGTCGCTGATCGGCTTCATTCTGGTCGTCATCATCACGGGCGGCGCATTCATCATCTGGTTCGTCCCGGCGTTCACCGGGTTCTTCGCTCAACCGATCGTCCTCTTCCATCTGTTCGGCCAAACGGTGGCTGTTCCGAAGATCTTTCCCGCCGCCTATTCGGTGCTTCCGTACGGACCCAACCAGATCAGCCCGACGACGGCGCCTCAGCCGCCGTCCGCGCAACACTGGTTCGGGACCGACAACCTGGGTCGCGACATCTTTTCGAGGACGCTGTATGCCGCCCCCCTCGACTTGGGCATCGGGATCTCGATCACGGGGATCTCCTTGCTCATCGGCGGCGGTCTGGGACTGGTCTCGGGGTACTGGGATTCGCCGGGCGCGGGGCGGCGGATTCTGTCGGCGACGATCCTACGAGTGACCGACGTCTTCCTCGCTTTTCCGAGCCTCGTGCTGGCGCTGGCGCTAGCGGCGATCTTCGGCCGAGGTCTGGGAGCCGGCTATCTCTCCCTGTTGCTGACCTGGTGGCCGTACTACGTTCGGCTGGTGCGGGGCGAGGTCTTAGCGATCAAGTACCAGCCGTATGTGATCGCCGCGCGTTCGGCGGGCGTCAGCGATACCCGGATTCTAACCCGCCACGTGCTCCGGAACATCGTCGAGCCGATCGTCGTCTATTTCACGCTCGATATCGGTTCCGTCCTCGTCACCTTCTCGACGATCTCGTTCGTGGGGGTCGGGCCGAACTCTTCCGTCCCCGAGTGGGGATCGATGGTTCAGTACTACCAATCCGCCGGATTCCTGTTGACCTATCCCTGGACGATCGCGGCCCCCGGGCTGGCGATTTTCATCAGCGTTCTCGCCTTTAGTCTCCTCGGAGACGGTCTGCGCGACGTGCTCGACCCGCGAACCCGACGCGCCCTCGCCGCGGCCGATACGGACACTCGATTGCCGGAAGAGGTCCCGCCGACTCCCCTTCCGAACGTCGCTCCCGAATGAATCCCGCTCGCTACGACGCGCTGATCGTCGGAGCCGGGGTGGCGGGGATCGCCGCCGCCGAACGCCTGGTGGAAAGTGGGGCCCGAGTCCTCCTCCTCGAGGCTCGCGAACGGATCGGCGGGCGCGCGTGGACGGACTATTCCCTCGGTCCGAATCGGCCGCTCGAATTGGGGGCTCAGATGGTCCATGGAAGGTCCGTGGTGACTCATGACTGGATCCGGGAGACCGGGCTCAGCGTGCGTCCGATGCCGCTGATGCAGAAAGGCCGATTCGTTCTCTCTCGAAAGGTGAGCCGAATGCCTTGGATGGCCTTCCCGTTTCACCCCACGTTCGGCTGGCGAGCCTTGATCGAAGCCGGGTTCACCGTTCCGAGACAGCTGAGCCGCCTCGGGGGGCCCGATCGTTCGCTTTCGCGCTGGATGGCCGACACAGAAATCCGTCCGGGCGCGCGCTCGCTCGTGAACCTGCTCTACGCTCATGTCTCCGCCGCGGACCCCGATGCAATTGGGGTGAGAGGTCCCGCGGAAGAACAACGCATCGCCTCGGAGCCGTTTGGTTACACGAACTTCCAGCTACGTGAGGGCTATTCGGAGTTGATCCGTCGGCGTGCGGCTCCGCTCCTCTCCTCGATGCGGCTGGGGGTCGTGGTTCGGAGGATCGACGCTCGCGATTCGACGGTCCGAGTCCAAGCGATTCGTCCGAGCGACGGGCAGCAACTCGAATGGGAAGTTCGTCAAGTGCTCGTGACCGTTCCCCTCAGCGTTCTCCGGGCCAGAGCTATCGCCTTCGATCCTCCGCTCCCCGCCGCCAAACAGCGCGCGATCGAACAGATCGCGACAGGAGACGCGCTGACGTTTCACTTTTGGAGTGACGATCGGCTCCTTCGAGATCGTTGGGGGGATTTCTCGATGATTTGGGGCGACAGCGCCACTTCATTCCTCCGACCGAGGGTGGGCCTCGGAGAGTCTCGAGAGGTTCTCACGGCCTTTACCGTCGGTCGGGAAGCTCGGCGAAGGGCGTCGTTGGACGACGACCGTCTTCTGGAGGCCACCCTGGCGGAGCTGGCCTCTATCCTCCCGGAGGGGAGTCGAATCGGAGGGATCATCGGAAGCGTCGGGCATCGATGGCCGATCGATCCCTTCGCGGGGGGAGCCTACTCCTACCTGCCTCCCGGCGTGGGAGTGTCGGAACGGCGAGAGCTCGCCGCCCCCGTGGGCGATCACCTGTTCTTCGGAGGAGAAGCCACCCACTTTGGGGGCGAAGCCGGTACCGTTCATGGAGCGATCGAGACGGGCTATCGAGCGGCTGAAGAGATGCTGCAGGCGCGGGTCCGTGGTTCGACCGCGGTAACCGAGTGATCAAGGGTTCCCCATCGGCCCCAAGGATTCATCCGAGCGACGTTGCTCTCGGAGAGGATGACGGAAGAACGCTGGACGACCGAGCGCTTGCTGGAACAGCTACGGGAGACTCCAGAGCGTTACCGAGAATTCCTGCGAGTCCCCACGATGAGCGCCGGCGTTTATCGACTCGATGCGGGGGCGATCGACTCCCAGACCCCGCATGGCGAGGACGAGATCTACGTGGTGCTTCGAGGGCGAGGCCGGTTCCGATCCGGCTCGCGCGACGGGGCCGTGAGCGCCGGAACGGTTCTCTTCGTCCCTGCGCGGCAGGAACATCGGTTCCACTCCATCGAGGAAGCGCTAGACCTGCTGGTCGTTTTCGCTCCAGCGGAACAATCCGCCCCGTAACAGGCGTTGGCGGACGGCTCGGCTTGCTCCGCTCGCGGGACACGTTCGGTCGCGTGCGGTTCCGCTGCGAAGGCGGCGAAGAGCCGGCAGGTAGACAGCCTGTTTTGGGTGCTTTCAGCTTCCTTTTTGTGTTTAGGGAGTCGATAATGCACAAAATATCATGATTTACCTACGAAAGTGTGTGCATTGGTGTACTATATATGAGAACTATTTTGCATTCTCTCTCCGCGCCAAATATATATAGGCTGCTCCGGCTGCCCGAACCACTTAGGATTGTATTTTAATGGCGGAGCAGGACGCCGCCCCTTCGGATCAGCCGACGAGGCTCGGTTCGGAGGAATCTCTGACCCTTTCTTCGCCGGATCCTCTCTCGCCCCGCAGCCTGCGAGGGGATGAAGGGGCGGTTAAGAAAATCGAGGCCTCGACGGTGGCGATCGTCCCTTCCACTCGGTCGCCCCCGACGGAGGAGCAGGAGAAACGCGAAGTCGAGAAGGAGAAGGACAAAGAGCGGGAGAAAGAAAAGGAAAAGGAGAGGGCCAGGGAGGATCGCGACGCGAAAGACTCCTCGGACGCCAAGGAAGCGAAGGAAGCTAAAGAGTCCAAGGAGGCGAAAGAGTCCAAAGAGTCGGGCGAAGACGAAGTTCTTCCGCTCCCGATTCCGATCGCCCGACTCGTTCCAAAGCTCAAGAAGAGCGCGAAGCTCTTTGAGGAAGGGAAAAAATACATTCCCAATTCATCCAGCTCGCTCATTCGCGTCGCCTCGTACGATCCGGTCCCCCCCTTCATCGCGCGCGGCAAGGGGCCTCGTCTGTGGGATGTGGACGACAACGAGTACCTCGACTTCAATCTCGCCTACGGGTGTCTCATCAATGGGCACGCCCACCCCGAGATGGTGAAGGCGGTGGAACAGGCGGCGGAGCGGGGGCTCCATTTCGCCGCGCCCACCGAACTGGAGATCGAAGTCGCGAAACTGTTCCACAAAATGGTGCCGAACTCTGAACGCGTGGCGTTCTGTTCGAACGGCTCCGATGCGACGATGAACGCCATTCGAATCGCCCGGGCCGTCACCGGCAAGGACGCGATCCTGAAGTTCGAGGGGCATTATCATGGGCAGCACGACTATGCGCTGATCAGTGCCGAAGCCCCTCCGATCGTCGCCGGACTAGACGAATACCCGCGACCGCTCCCGAACTCGGCCGGGATCCCCCGGGCGTTACGGACTACGTCATGGTGGCGCCGTACAACTCGATTCCCGCCTTCGAGCGGATGGTCAAGCGTTACCGGGATCGATTGGCGGCGGTGATCCTGGAACCCATCATGGCCAACGCCGGCGTGATCGCGCCCGCCCCGGATTATTTGAAGCGGCTGCGCGAGATCGCCCACGAGAACGAACTCCTGTTGATCTTCGACGAGGTCTTCACCGGCTTCCGCGTGGCCCCCGGGGGCGCCCAGCAGCTCTACAAAGTTCAGCCCGACCTTTCCTGTTGGGCCAAAGCGCTCGGCGGCGGCGTGACGATCTCGGCGGTCTCGGGTAAAGCGGAGTACATGGATTCGATCTCGCCCGGTCGCATCTCTTTCGGCGGAACGTACTTCGCCAACAATCTCTCGCTGGCCGTGGCGTTGGCGAACCTCAAGATCCTCGCGCGCGGGGGCGAAGAGCTCTACGAGCGATTCGGTCGGCTCACGACCCAGATGGAAAAGGGCATTGAGTCGGCGGGCCGCGATGCGAAGATCTCGGTGCTCGTGCAATCCGTGAACGGAATGCTGCAGTTCTTCTTCACCCGACGAAAGAAGATCTCGAACTATCGGGAGTCGCTCCAGATCGATTGGAACTTGTTCCTGCGAAATCACCAGCTGCTGCTCGATCGCGGCATCTACATCCATCCGGATAATTACGAACGGATCACGTTCTCGACCACCCACACGGAAAAGGACGTGGAGCAGTTCATCGGCATCCTCCACGAGGTGTTCGCGGAACTGCGGACCCTTCCGCGGGACTACCTTCCCTAATAACCCGCCTCCGCCGGGCGCGGTCATGGTCGGCCGCTGGATTTCGGCACTTATATCTAGCCCAGACCGTTCAATCCGCCGTGCAATCTCCGGCGGCTTCCGCCCCGGGGCTGACCGAGGCCGAAGCGACCGCGGACCGGCCACGGAGCGGCCTGGCGCTGCGCGTCGAGGGCCTGTCTGTTCAATATTCCGTCGGCGCCGGCACGTTTCGCGCGCTGGACAACGTCTCCTTCGAGGTGCCGCCCGGTCGGGTCGTGGGAATTGTCGGCGAAACGGGCTGTGGCAAGAGCACGCTGGGTCACTCGATCCCCCGATTGCTCCCCGAACCCCCGGCCAAGATCCTCTCGGGTAAAATCGAGTTTCGGGGCGTCGATCTGCTCTCGATCCCCAAATGGAAAGTCCCCTACGTCCGAGGCACCGGCATTGGAATGATCTTTCAGGAGCCGACCAACTCGCTGAACCCCGCCTATCGAATTTTGGATCAAGTCGCCGAAGCGGTCCGGGTACGACGCCGTCGCGAAGCGGGAGACATCCCGGACCTAGGCCCCGAATTGAGAGCGTTCGACTACTCGCGGCGCCCGATCCCGCCGACCGGCGAGATCCTGGCCCATCCGTTTCTTCCTTCCGCGGCGACCTCGGAAGGCGCCAAGCGACGCGCGATCCCGGAACCGCCCCAGAGTATCAAGGAAGAGGTCCTCGAGTACCTTCGGTTGGTCCGGATCAACGACCCCGAGACGATCTTACGTCTCTACCCCCACGAGCTCTCGGGCGGAATGCGCCAGCGGATCATGATCGCGATGGCGCTCTCGGAGAAGCCCGAGTTGCTCGTCGCCGATGAGCCCACGAGCGCGTTGGACGTGACGATCCAGGCGCAGGTGTTGACGCTCATGAAAGAGTTGATCGACGAAGTTCATACCTCGATTCTCTTCATTAGTCACGATCTGGGAGTCATCGCCGAGATCGCCGACGACGTCGGGGTGATGTACGCGGGCCACCTCGTGGAATTCGGCCCCGTCGTGGAAGTGTTCGAGACCCCCAGCCATCCCTATACCAAAGCGCTGCTCCGCTCGATTCCTCGTCGGTACAAATCGGAGGGGCCGTTACCCTCGCTCGCTGGCACCGTTCCGAATCTGTCGCGTCTTCCGCCGGGGTGCACCTTCGCGCCTCGGTGCGTGCTCGCCCGTCCCCAGTGCACGGTGAACCCCGGACCTCCACTGGACCCGATTCGCGGAAAGCCGGAAGGAAGTACGCACGCCTCGGCCTGCTATTTCGCCGACGAGGTGGCCAACCTGTGACGCCTCCGCTGGTCGAGGTGAAGCACGTGGTGAAGCACTTCCCGCTCAGCCGATCGCTGATCGACGCCGCCGTTGGGCGAGAACCGCTGGCGATCCACGCGCTCGACGACGTGTCGCTCACGGTCGATGCGGGGGAGACGGTGGGGCTGATCGGAGAGAGCGGCTCCGGTAAAACGACCTTAGGCTGGTTGATCGCCCGGCTCCACGACCTGACGAAGGGAGAGATCCTTTTCGACGGGCAAGACGTGAGCAAACTCTCGGGCCGCAAGTTACGGGAGTGGCGGCGGAATGTCCAGATCGTTTTCCAGGATCCCGTGGGATCCCTGGACCCCCGGCTCAAGGTCTGGCAAATTGTGAGCGAACCGATCCGTGCCCAGGAACAGCTCTCGCGGCCGACGTTCTCCGCACGCGTACGTCAACGGTTGAGCTCCAGCAAAGGCTCCCCGGGCTCCTCCCCCCGAAGATCGCGTCTCTCCCGACGCCAACTCCGCGCTCGCGTTTCCGAAGTGCTGCCCACCGTGGGGCTCCCGCCCGACTGCCTCGATCAATATCCGCATGAGTTTTCCGGCGGGGGCCGGCAACGGCTATCGTTGGCTCGAGCCCTCTCGGTTCGCCCGCGGCTAATCGTTCTCGATGAGCCCACGAGTGCCCTCGATGTAGCGGTCCAAGCCCAGATCCTGAATCGACTAGTGACGCTGCAGAAGGAGTACGGATTCGCCTACCTCCTCATCACGCACAATGTCGCGGCGGTCCGGTACGTCGCCGATCGCGTCGCGGTCATGTATCTGGGCAAGATCGTGGAAGTCGGTCCCGTCCACCAGCTCTTGGAGCACCCCACGCACCCGTATACCAAGGCTCTTCTCGCCGCCCTACCGGTTGCGGACGTACGTCGTCGGCACGCCCGGTACCGGATCAAGGGAGAGATCCCGACCCTCGTTCGCCCGCCGCCCGGGTGCCGTTTCACCGCCCGTTGTCCCTTCGCGATCGATCGATGCAAGGTCGAAGAACCGCTGCTCCGTCCTCGTCCCGGCGATCCCACCACCCTGGTCGCATGCCACCGGGCGGAAGAAGTCGCGGACATCGCTCCCGAGACGTACTTCGCCCAAGGGCCCGAAGCAGAGAAAACGTCGATTCCCGAACCATCCCACGATTCGGCCGTCCCGGCCTGAGCAAGCGCGCGCGGATCGGTACCGTACGACGGCCGGGGCGCTATCGCCAACATATTTACCCCGTCCGGGCTCGGGCCGACCGAGGAGGCGAACGTGGCCGAGCGAATGCTGATCCGAGGCGAGTGGGTGGCGGCGAACTCCGAAGCAACGGCCCCGGTGATCAGCCCCTACGATGGCGGCAAGATCGGGGAGGTTCCCGTCGGAGCTCGCGAAGACGCGCGCAACGCGATCGATGCAGCCCGGGAAGCATTCGACCGAGGTCCCTGGCCCCGCATGACGCCCAAAGCGCGCGGGGATGTCTACCTGAAGACCGCTCAGATCCTTCAAAGTCGGTTCGCCGCGATCGCGGAATTGGAGAGTCGGAACCAGGGAAAGACGATCAAGCAGGCCGCGGACGTGGATCTTCCCGGCTCCATTGACAACTTGATCTTTTACGCCGGCGCGGGCCGGACCCTGGATGCGAAGAGCCCCGCCGAGTACTTGGGGGACGGGACGACGATCTTTCGGCGAGAACCCGTCGGGGTCGTCGGTTCGATCACGCCCTGGAACTATCCGTTCATGATGGCCGTCTGGAAGGTCGGCCCCGCCCTCGTGACGGGGAACACGGTGGTCTTGAAACCGGCGAGCTGGACCCCCCTATCCACGCTCGAGCTCGGAAAGGCATTCTTGGAGGCCGGTTTGCCCGCCGGCGCCCTCAATATCATCACGGGACCCGGCGGAGAAGTCGGCGACGAGCTGACCCGGAGCCCGAAGGTCGACATGGTCTCGCTGACGGGCGACACGGCCACGGGGAGGAAGATCATGGAGGCCGCCAGTTCGACGGTGAAACGGATCCAACTGGAGCTCGGGGGTAAAGCTCCGTTTGTGGTGTTCCCGGAAGCCGACGTCGCTGCGGCGGTCGAAGGAGCCATTGTCGGAGGCTACGTCAACGGAGGCCAGGATTGCACGGCCGCCACGCGATTGATTCTGCACCGATCGATCCGCGAGAAGTTTGTCAAGCATCTCGTCGAACGCGCCCAGACGATCCGGATCGGCGACCCGATGAGTCGGAAGACCGACTTGGGGCCGCTCGTCCACAAGACGCATCAGAAGAAGGTGCTCGACTTCGTTTCGACAGGAAAGGACGAGGGGGCGAAGCTCAAGACGGGCGGCAGCGATGGAGGACCATCTCAGAAACAAGGGGCGTTCGTGACGCCGACGGTGTTTGACGAAGTCGCCCCGGATATGGCGATCGCGCAGAAGGAGATCTTTGGGCCGGTGCTCGATGTCCTGGAGTTCGACACGTTCGATCAGGCGATGGAGATCGCGAATGGAGTCGAGTATGGACTGGCGGGGAGCGTCTGGACGAAGGACGTCCAAACCGCCCTCCGAGCCGCCAACGCCCTACGCTTCGGCGATGTGTGGGTGAACGATCACCTGCCCCTCGGCTCCGAGACTCCGCATGGTGGGTTCAAGCAGTCCGGGTTCGGCAAGGACCTGGGAACCGATTCGTTGCTGGATTACACCGTCGTGAAGAACATCTACGTCGATCTCACGGGCCTGGCGCGGAAAGGGTGGCATTACACCGTCTACGGCGACCCGTCGTAGGAAATCGGCCCACCGATGCTCGAAGGATTGCCTGCGAGCGGCCGCACCTCCCTGTTCATCGGAGGGCATTGGCGCCCGCCCTCTTCAGGGCGCTATCAGTTGTTAAAAAATCCCTCGACCGGCCGACCGCTGGGCGAAGTCGCGCTGGGGGATGCCAGTGACGCGGCGGCCGCGATCGAGGCGGCCGCCGCCGTGGAAGACCGATGGAGCGCGACGAGCGGCCACGAACGCGCGCGGTTGCTACGCGCGATCGCGGACCGGCTGGCGACCGATCACGAGACAATGGCGCGATTGATCGCTTCCGAGGTCGGCAAACCGATCGTCGAGAGTCGTACCGAGGTCGAGCGAGCGATCGGCGTTTTCCGACTTGCGGCGGAGGAGATCCGCCATCTGACCGGTGAGAGTTTCCCGGCGGACGCCTACCCTCACCCGGCCGGTAACGACCGTCGGTTCCTGTTCACGGTTCGCGATCCGATCGGGGTGGTGGTGGCCATCAGTCCGTTCAACTTCCCGCTGAACCTCCTGACCCACAAAGTCGCTCCCGCGTTGGCCGCGGGAAATCCGGTCGTGATCAAGCCGACCAGCGCCGCTCCGTTCACCGCGCTTCGATTGGTCGAGCACGCTGAAGCGGCGGGACTTCCTTCCGGCGTGATCAACGTAGTGATCGGACCCGGACGGTCGGTCGGGGACGCGCTCGTCGAGCATCCGCGCACGCGACTGATCACTTTCACCGGTTCCACCGAAGTGGGAAAAGGGATCGCAGAGAAAGCCGGCCGCCACGCGAAGCGGACGATCTTGGAAATGGGGGGGATGGACCCTTTCCTCGTCCTCGACGACGCGCCGCTGGCCACGGTGGTGCCGGCAGCGATCCGTGGGGTGTTCGGCTACTCGGGGCAGGTGTGCACCGCCTCGAAGCGATTGCTGGTCGCGGAGGGTATCGCGGACGGCTTTGCCACCGCGCTGACCGAACAGGTTCGGCGGCTGAAGGTGGGACCTGCGCTCGAGGAAACCACGCAGATCGGACCGTTGATCGACGAAGCAGCGTTGGACCGCTTGGAGGAATTTGTCCGAGATGCTCGCGACCGGAAGGCGTCCGTGCTAGCCGGCGGGGAACGGCTCGGGCGACCCGGAGAGGGGAATTACTTCACGCCGACCGTTCTCGACCGGGTCCCTACCGACGCGCGGGTCGCCCGGGAAGAACCGTTCGGGCCGATCGCACCCATCCTACGTTTCCACGACGACGACGAAGCGGTCCGCATGGCGAACGGAACGCCGTACGGTCTTCAGGCCAGCGTGTACACGAACGATCTGAAGCGCGCGTTCGGACTCGCCAAGCGGATCCGCGCGGGCTCGGTCCATCTGAACGATCCCACGAACCTGCGCTGGGATGCGCTTCCGTTCGGAGGCATCAAGGAAAGCGGCCTCGGACGCGAAGGGGTGCGCTACGCCATGGAAGAAATGACCGAGGTCAAGTTGATCACGGTCAACTACGGAACCTGAGGCCGTCGCAAAACTCGAGAGGGAGCCCAGGGCGGAACCGCGGCCGAGAGGGCCTCCCAGCGAGCGAGGGCTCTCGAACCTCTACGGAAGCGTGCGGCCCGGCGGCACGGTGGTCGGGATGGGATGGACGGGGGCTGGAAGGCGGGAGGGAAAGGGTTCGGGACCCGGAATCGTCGCCGGAGAGGCTCGCGCTCGCGCACCCGGGGCCGGTCCGCTATCCAAGGAACCGATCGATTCCTCGAAGGCGGCCAACCCTCGGTCGAGCAGTTCGTCCTCGATGACGAGCGGGGCCATGAACCGCAAGGTCTGGTCGAACGGCCCGCACGTATGCATCAGGACGCCGCGCATCAACAGCTCGTGGCGCATCGCCTTTGCCCGATCCCCCCACGGCTGACGGCGGCGGGGGTCCTGTACAAACTCCGTGCCGATCATGAATCCCTGTCCACGAACATCCCCGATCGAGGGGTGCCGCCGCTGGATGTCCCGAAACTTTTCGAGCAGCTGGGGGCCCTTGCGGGCCGCGCGCGCGATCCACTCCTCGTCTCGCAGCGTCCGCAGCACCTCGGCCCCGACCGCGAGCGCGAGCGGGTTCGCTCGGAACGTGCCGAGATGAAAGCCGACCGGAAGTGCGAGCGGGAGATCGTCGCGATACGCGACGAGCGAGAGGGGGAGTCCGCCGCCGATCGTCTTCGCGACGCAGAGGATATCGGGCGTCACGCCGGAGTGCTCGGCCGCCCACATCTTGCCGGTACGGCCGAGGCCCGTCTGGACTTCGTCCAGAATGAGGAGGAGGTCGTGGCGGGTGCAAAACTCGCGCAGGGCCGGAAGGAAGTCCGGGGGGGGCACCACGTATCCGCCCTCGCCCAGAATCGGCTCTACCAGGACCGAGGAGAAACTGTCGATCCCTGAATACGGGTCCGAAATCAGGTGTTCCAGATAGCGCAAGGTACCGTGCGTCGTTCCATCGGAATCTAGGATCGGTCGATAGGGATCCGGATACGGCACCCGGATGATGGAGCCCCCATGGAACGACGTCGTCTGGTGGTACTTCTTGCCGCTCGTGAGGTTCGCGGCCCCTCCATGAACTCCGTGATACGCACCGGAGAATGCGACCGTTCCCGGGCGTCGCTGAACGTAATCCGCGAGATTGACCGCTGTCTCGATGCTATCGCCCCCGGTCACCGTGAACAGGATGCGCGCTCGATTGCGGAGCCCACCGGGGAGGGACGCGCGGATCTCCTCGAGAAAGGCCAGTCGCGCCTCCGTCGGGAGCTCGAGCGCGTGCCAGATCCGGGTCGCTTGAGCCTCGAGCGCTTTGGCGAGGCGCGCATGCCGATGACCCAAGTTCAACACCGAGATCCCGCTCATCCAGTCGATGAATCGATTCCCATCGACGTCTTCGACGGTCGCGCCCTGGGCGGCCCGGATAGCGATCGGGAAATTCCGAGGATACGCGACCGCCTCGGACTCCCACTCGGATTGGCGAGCGAGCATCTCCTTCGACCGCGGGCCGGGGGGAAGATGCACGATGCGGGGCGCATCCGGATAGCTCAGCCAGTGCGCAGGGTCGGTCATTGCGGGCTCCCTCGTGTGGGAGCTTCACGGCGAACGAAACATATCAACTTCCCTGTGGCCGCTCAGGCCATGGATTATCTGACCGTAGGTCGTGGAGCCTGCCACGACGCTGGCGTTCGGTCGACGGGTCGATGTCCACGTCCACCGAACCAACTTCTGGCCCAGCCTCCCGAACGCGCTCCACCGGGTCGACCTGACCAACACGCTGGAAACGCTCCTTCAGGAAATGGAGGCTCAAGGAATCCGGGAGGCACTTTCAATCCCCTACGCCTTCGTCCCCAGTTCCGCGGCGGCGCTTCAGGAGGCCCGTGATCAGTTCACGCGAAGTCACGGTCGCCTTCGGCCGGTGGCCAGCATCTCTCCCCTGCAAGGATCGGCCGCGATCGCCCAAGCCATCGAGCAATGGGAGAAATTCCCCGAGCTGGTCGCACTCAAGCTATTTCCGGGCTATCATCCGTTCTATCCCCACGATTCGCGGCTGGAGCCGTTCTATGAATTCGCCCACCGGCGGAACCTGCCGGTCTTGATCCATCAAGGGGACACGCTGACCCCCGAAGGGCTGGTCAAGTACGCCCGACCCATCGAGGTCGACGAAGTCGCCGTGCAGTATCGCGACGTCCGCTTCGTCCTCTGCCATCTGGGAAATCCCTGGATCTCCGAGACCGCGGAGATCGTCTACAAAAATCCCAACGTCTACACGGACACGTCCGGCCTTCTCGGGCACCCAACGCTTCGCTATTTCGGCCGAATGCTCGAGCAGACCCAACGAGAGCTCGAGCGCCTCATCATGACGATCGGAGATGCCGACCGAGTGCTCTTCGGCTCCGATTGGCCCCTAGAATCCCTGGAATCGGCCGTTCGGTTGATTACGGAATTGCCCATCGGGGAGGCGGAGAAGGAACGAATCCTGGCGGACAATGCGATCGAATTGTTCCGACTCGGGTCGCCCGGCGGCTGACGGAGTCGGCCAACCATCACCAGAACAGATCGTCCCTTTTCTCTGAGTGTCGGTCGTTTGCACGGGTTGCAACGTTCGCCATCGGTCAAACCTCATATCGCAGGACGACTCGCCCCTTCGTCCCGACTGGAGAACGGCAGGTGGCGATGGCAAGATCGTGGGCTGAGGCGGTCGAGGCCACCCCCCTCTTGTTCGAGCCGGTCCCCCAAGGTTCGCGAGTCAATCCTTCCCGAGCCGAACAGCACTTCGAATCGCTGGTCCGCCTGATTCAAGAGGTTCCGCGGGTCGACGCGATCGACATTCCCGAGCTGGTCGACGAGAACCACGACGGGCAACCGTACTACCGTTCCGGAGATGTCCGAGCTTTTGGGCGGAAGATCCAGGAGCGGACCGGTCGGGAAGCGATCGTGAACAAGGTCGTGGCGCACCTTCCCAGTATCGAGAGCGTCGCCGGCTGGGTCGAGGAGACTATCCACGGAGGACTGAAGCATGTGATCCTCGTCGGGGGAAGTAGCCGATACATTCCGTATCCGGGACCGTCCGTCATCGAAGCCGATGCCCGATGCCGATCGCTCGTGCAGCGGGCGGGGGGGTTGCTGGGCAACATCGCCATCCCCCAACGAGCCGGCGAAGCCCATCGCATGTTGGCCAAAGCGCGCGCCGGCGCCTCTTTCTTCACGACGCAAATTCTCTTCGACTCCGAAAGCGTCCTCCGGCTGCTCCTGGAATACGATCTCTTGTGCCGTCAGTCCGGGCTGCGGCCCGCGACGGTCCTCCTGAGCCTGGCTCCCGTGGGGGATGAGACGGACGCGGAGTTCATTCGGTGGCTGGGCGGCGATTTCCCCGAGGAGGCGGAACGGTCGATCCTCGAGGGGGAAGAGAGCGAGGCCGGTGCGCGTTCGATCGCCCACGCCTTGCGCATCTGGACCGAGGTTCGCGAGGGGGTCCGAACCCGAGGGATTGCCGTTCCGCTGGGCGTGAACGTGGAGCAGCTCTCGCAGCGGAATCTCCCCAGTGCGGCGATCATGCTCGGGGCGTTCGCCCGGGAACTGACGGCCCATTCGTAGGACGCGGCCCCCTCCAACCCCCCTCCGAGGGCGAGGGCGGTAACTATCTATTCCTATGTATCAAAATATATTCTAATTAAGAATTCTATATATTCTCGGCGCGCTTCTACTATCCCGATGACGCCTCCGAGGCTAGAACGTTCCGAGCAGTCGAACCACTCCCGTCGCCGCTCGCGCACTCCCACCGAACCGACGCAAGAGACCACGCGATTTCTCCAGCGAATGGGAGCGGTCACGGTCGGAGTCTCCCTGCCCCGCGCCTGGATGGGCGACCGGGGGCTGGCGCCGGGGAGCGCGGTTCGGTTGCGGCGCCTCGGAGACGGATCGATCCTCGTGCGCGATGGCCGAAACGACGCCGGCAATCTCCGGGTCGTCCTGCTGGTCGGAAAGCACGTTCCTTCCGAGCATCTCTTCCGGCGCCTGGTCGGCGCCTACGTCCGCGGGGCCAATGAATTCGTTCTCCGAGAGACGGGCGGGATCTCGCCCGAGACCCGTCAGATCGCCCGGACGTTCGCGCGACGCACCGCCCAGCCGGAGATCGTCTCCGATGAGGGAGAGGAACTGGTGCTGCGGGACGTCTCGCGCGGGGCCCAGATTTCGATCCCGCAGCTGTTGCATCGCATGTTTCAGATCGTCGTGCGAATGCAACGCGATGCCGGAGCAGCCTGGGAGTCCGGGAAGGATCTCCCGCCGGAGCCATTCGAACTGCGCGATGATGAGGTCGATCGGCATGCCTGGACGATCGAGCGTGTACTCGCCCTGCGCCTGCTCGAAGGGCCGGCGGCCGAAGGCCCCGAGCGTCCCTCGGAGGAGACCGTCGATTCGCTGCTCCTGGCCCGCGCCCTCGAACGGATCGCCGATCACGCAGTCACGATCGCCGTTTTGGGTCACGCCTTGCGCCAAGAGGGCATCCCTCCCCCGATCCTTCGCGCCGTGAGCGCCTACCATGGGCAGGTCCTCGATAGTCTCTCCGCGGCGTTCGAGGTCGCCGAGCATCCGAACGCCGAACGCGCGAACGAAGTGATCGACACCGGCGAAGCGCTCCGGTCGACGCACTCGACCCTGACCGAGCGATTCTTGGCGCGGGGAGCTTCCGCTCAGCTATCCCCCCGGACGATCAGTTCGTTGGGACTCCTCCTGCAGTCCCTGGAACGCACCGCGGCGTACACGACGGACATCGCGGAAGTGGGACTCGACCGCGCGATTGCCTCCGATTCGGTGCCGCTCGACCTGGTAGCCGTTGCGGCCCCCGCCCCGGAGCCGAAGCGGGAGCGCCCCGAAGAATCCGAAATCCTGAACGCGCCGCTCTAGGTCCATCCGGCCGAGCGGATCCCGAGGGCCACCACGAAGGCAAGTGTAAACCCCGATACTGGGCCGAGCGACCAACCGATCAGGATTTCGCGAATCGTCTTCCACCGCGTTCTGGCCTGTCCGCGGGCGACGCCCACTCCGATCAGAGCACCGACGAGCGCCTGATTCATCGACGTAAAGTAACCGAACGTCACCGACGCTAAGATCACGGCCGCCTGAGCGAACTGCGCCGCGGTCGCCATGCGCGGATCCAGCTGAACAATGTCGAAGGCGACGCGATCGAGGAGGGGCCGACCCCACGTGAGGACCCCGAGAGCGAGTCCGATGCCCCCGATCGTCCCGGCAGCCAGCAACGAGAAGAGTCCGGTCATTACCAACGATCCCGACGCATTCGACACATCGTTGGCGCCCATCGCAAACGAGGCGACCGCTCCCACGGTCACGAGTCCGAATCCGGCCCAGCGCGTGAGGGGGGCAGGACCGACCGATGGAGTCCGCCAGGAGTCCCACAGCCGGATCGCCCCGTAGCCGAGCGCGAACGCGGCGAAAGGCGCGATCGCCCACAGAATCAGGAGCACGCCGACCGTGCCCCAGAGTATCGGAAACCCGTCGGCGATGCCGGCGCCAACCACGGAGAACACGAAGATCTGGA
Organism: uncultured Thermoplasmata archaeon; assembly: GCA_963749195.1. Classification (GTDB taxonomy): domain Archaea; phylum Thermoplasmatota; class Thermoplasmata; order Lutacidiplasmatales; family UBA184; genus Lutacidiplasma. Next base: position 52,642 of record CAVVLX010000007.1, on the reverse strand, counting down.
TTGTGGACGTGGGCAAGCGCACAAAATTGTACATCAGCGTCAACGCGAACGCCGCGCTAACGATGGCGAACGCCATGGGGATCAGGACCGTTCCGCCCCCGAGGATCCCGTGACCCACCGTCGTCTCGACCCGTTCGCTGGCGAGGACGGCGCCGGCAAAGGCGAGCGGGGCCATCAACAGCAACGCCGGTCCGAGCCGGATCGCCCGGGCTGCGTAGGGCATCCCCATGCACGCCCCGGTATAGTGAGCGCCGATGCTGAATGCGAACCCGACCGCAACGGCGATCAACGCGTACTCGAATAGGAGTGCCACGGCCGACCCTGCAGAACGTGTGCTCCGCGGTTATTTCAACCGAGTCAACAGTGGAACCAAAAACCGTATACAAAAGCCAGCGTCACTCCGCCTCCAGCTCGAGTCGGATCGCTTCCGCGACTTCCCGGAGCCGTGGAATCAGGGGGAGATCAGTCGAACGGAGGAGCAACTCGACGCTCGGATCGCTCGCCAAGGGGTGGCGAACCACGAGCTCCTTGGGTGCGATTCCGATCAACGGAGGTTCGCTTCGGTCTTTCGAAGTGGCCGGCCGAAGGACGAGATATATTCTCGACGTACCCGGGCGCCCGGAAAGTTGAATTTCACGACACCAGCCAAGCGCGCCCGGAACGACTTGGGTCATGGAGAGTTGAGCCAGTACGCCGAGCACGACGTCCCGATACTCGGGCGCGCGGACCACGTGTTGACAGGCCTCTTCGAACGCCTCCCCGAGTTCCTCCGCCTGTTCGCCTCAGGAATCGGGAGCGCGAAGTCGATGACTCCGATTTGGAGCTCGAGGCTCTATGGGCGGCTCGATCGGAAGGCCGTCGCGTCAACCCTCGGCGCACCACGGCGGGTTATTTGGCGTAGTCGTTCGCGCGAACGTCGGTTCGTAGAGAGCGGCCGAGGAGAGTGTACCGAGGGGTACGCGCCCCAAACTGAAAGTGCTCGACCAGCGCCATCCAACCGAGATTCCGATAGAAATCCACAGCGCGTTGAACATCTTCGAGGACGGTGAGTACCGCGGTCCGCTCGACCCGATCCGCCAACAGACGTTCGAGCAGCGCACGACCGACCCCTTGGCGTTGGAAGTTCGGAAGGACTGCGAGCACGGGAATCTCGAAAGCGTAAGCGAACCAATCGGGTCGCAGTTCGAGTGTCAACGGAGCCGTGACCTTGTCTTGTCAATATTGACCCCGCGCACTTCGATATCCATACACGAACCTGACCATCTCCACGTTCTTCGTAGACCGCGCGGTCCACAGGTCGTAACCCTTCCCGCGTCGCATGGAGATCGAGCGACGGGACGAAGGCGGCTTCATCCTGCGGGGTCGGCGGATGCGCGGCAGATTCGAAGCTGCGATGGTAGACCGAAGCAAGGGGCCTGGCCAGCGGCGGGGTCTGGGCCGTTCCGCGGTGTTCGAAGACGAAGAATCCGGGCATGACTTTCTCGAGGGAGTCTTCCAACCGGCCGCGGCCTATTCCACCTTGAGCCAGCGTTCGGAAACGAGGGTTCCGATCACGACCATCGCGAGTGCAAATAGTCCCACGTAGCCCAGATACGACCAATTGACCGGATTCCCGAGCACGAACGCCCGTCCGAACAACGCGGCGTAGGTGATGGGGTTCGCCCGAGAGATGAGCAGCATCCATTCGGGAAAATTGGTCTGCGGAAAGAGGGCGGCACTCGAGAACATGAGCGGCATGGTGATGAAATTTGACACGACGCCCGGGGTCTGCCAATCGGTGCTCGATGCGGTGACGGCCATGAACAGGGAGGTGAACCCCAATCCCAGCAGGAAGAGGGTCGCAATCCACCCCATCCAGAGGAGCGGGTCCGCGGGGAACCGGACCCCGAAAGCAAGGGCGGCGGCGATCATGATGGGGATCTGAATGAGGCCGCGCGTGGTCGCCCCGAGAACCTTCGAGAGAAACACCGTAGATTTGGCGGTCGGCGTCAACAGAATTCGTTTCATGTACCCGAACCGCTTGTCTTGGATCGTGCTCATCGAGGCGAACATTCCGATCGTGAGTTGGGAGGTCGAGAGAACCCCGGGTAACAGGAATTGAATGTAGTTCGTAGCATTGGTGTGAAAGAACTGGTCGAGCTCGGCGGTCGAGAGCCCGGAGAAACTACTACCGAAGAAGGCCAACCACATGAACGGCTGGACAAACGTCATGATCAAGACCGCCGGATTCCGATACAATCGGGTCAGCTCGCGCACATAGAGCCCCTGGATCTGGCTCCCTGTCACTGGCGGGCCCTCCGAATCGCCGAGTAGAACTTGCGCACATCGACGTGCGTGTCCTCCTCCGACAACCGTCGCCCCGTCAGGTCCAGATAGACGGTTTCGAGGTTGGGTTTCTCCACATTGATCCGACGGACCCCCTCGCTCGGGAGAACTCGCAAGAGGGCGGGAAGCGTCTGTTCCGCGGACGCGACCTTGATCAGTAGCGACTTTCCGTGATCCCGAACGTCCTGAACTCCCACCAAAGTCTTGAGAATGCGGGGGTCGACGGGGGGAGCGCTCTCGAGCTCAATGACGTCGCCGCCCACTCGGCTCTTCAGTTCGGAGGGCGAGCCGAGGGCGACGATCTTTCCGCGTTCGAGGATGCCCAGCGTTTCACAGAGGGCGTCCGCCTCTTCGATGTAATGAGTCGTCAGGAAGATCGTGACGCCGAATTCCCGGTTGATCCCGCGCGTCAACTCCCACAGCATTCCCCGCGTTGCCGGGTCGAGGCCGATCGTCGGCTCATCCATGAAAATCACGGAGGGTTGATGCAGCAAGGCGAGGGCGATCTCGAGCTTCTTGCGCATTCCCGTGGAAAATCGACCCACGCGGTCCTTGGTCCGGTCGGTGAGCCCGAAGTACGCCAAGAGGTCCCGAGCGCGATTCTGCCAATCTTTCTGATTCTGTAGCTTGGCCTGCAGCCAGAGATTTTCCCATGCGGTCAGGTCGTCATCGAGGATGACCTCCGCCGCGACCCAGCCGATCCGTTCCTTGACCTTGTACGGATTCTGCCGCACGCTGTAACCGGCGACCGTCGCGTCGCCGTCCGTCGGTCGGACCAGCGCGGTGAGCAGCTTGATCATGGTCGTTTTGCCCGCCCCGTTTGGCCCGAGCAGGCCGAAGATCGATCGGTCTGGGATACGGATCGAGACGTGGTCGAGCGCTACGAGGGCGCCATATTTCATCGTCAGGTTCTCGGTGACGATCGCATCCATGGCTACCTGCGCCCCCGGGGGGGGTGCGGTCGTTCGCGCGACGCGCGGGTACCACGCTCCCGGTCCGCCCGTTCGAGGCGGTCAATCGTCCGCCGAAGTTCCCCAATCGCCTGTCGGGAGACAAAGGCGCGGTCCTGCTCGCTGAGGAGGTCGCGGTCCTCGCCGGTCAGGATCTCGATCGTGAGCAGCGTCGCCCGCAGGCGGGCGAGAGTAGCCTCGACCCGCTCGCCGGGCTCGACCAGATCGAGCATGAGTCGCCAGGAACCGCCCAATCGTTCGATCCATTGACGACGTCGAGAGCGAAGGAGGGCAAGCTCGCGCCGACCGGAAGCCGTGATGAAATACTGTCGACGGCCGGTGACGGGACGCGGCTCCACGAGCCCCCGGGCGACCAAGGAACGAAACGCGGGGTAGATCGCCCCCGGACTGGGTCGCCACGCGCCATTCGTTCGTTCCGCGATGCGAGTCGCTAGCTGATGGGCGTAGAGCGGGTTTTGCTCGATCGCGCTGAGCGCGTACGTGCCGAGAAATCCATGGCGCCAAGCGGCGGTGTTGGAAGGTCCCGTGGGCGTCACGGAGCTCAAAAGCCCCGAGAACTTATACCATTATGGATTCGATATCGAGTTAGTAATAGCCCTCTGGACGGTTACGACCTGCCATTGGCCCTCATTCTAAGGCGAGCGTCAAGGCCTCCACCGCCGCCGACAAATCAGCCCGGCCCAGAATGAAGATCGTATCGGTATAGCACGACATACCTTGAACGATGTTGATCCCTCGAGCCGAGAGCATGCTGGCCAGAAGAGAGAGGAGCCCGGGGGTCTGTTCGATGTTCTCTGGACTGGTCACCGCCAGTTCGACAAGTCCCCGCCGGGTACTGATAATTTGAGATTCCCGCAAGCGCTTGGTGACACGGGCGACCGACGCTTCCTCAAGGATGATGACCGTTCCGCGAGAGACTTGGATCAGGCGGCAAATACTATTCTCGTCCAACAGTTCCTCAACCACGTCGCCGAGTCGTTGGAGCACATCGATTCCCTGCGTGACTGTGACGGTGGCAATCTTGGTGCGCGTCTCGATGCGGCTCTGGTGAAGCACCCGACGCACCACTTCATCCCGATACGTTGCGGCGGCGGCGACCGGGTACCTCCGAACGGCGGCGAGGACGGCCTGAAGCTGCGGGAACTCGCCTTCCTTGGCGATGCGCCGCGCGACCGCTGAGTAGTTTGCGATTCCCAGGCGCATGGCGTCCGAGACGGTCGGATGCGACTCGATGTACTGGCGCACCCCGGCCGTGATTCGACTCATGCGTTCCCCCACTCATGTCCGTAATTAGACAATTACGCCTAAAAACGTCCAACTTTGGTCACATCCTAAATATACGACGATTCGATTCTTCCTCTTGGATCGGAACCGTCTCTCATGGGCCACTCGAAAGTTGTGCTCGCCTATTCGGGAGGGCTTGATACCTCGGTCGCGATTCCGTGGCTAAAGGAGCGGGGCCACGACGTGGTGGCGGTGACGGTGAACGTCGGCCAACCCGTGGACTTGGAAGCGGTCCGACGCAAGGCCGAACTCGTCGGCGCGATCCGAGCGTACGTGATCGACGCACGGGAGGAGTTTGCAGAGGAGTACCTCCTCCGAGCGATTCGAGCGAACGCGCTCTACGAGGGGGAGTATCCCCTGAGTACCTCGTTGGCCCGCCCTTTGATCGGTCAACATATCGTGACGGTGGCTCAAAACGAAGGAGCCACCGCGGTTGCTCACGGATGTACGGGGAAAGGCAACGATCAGGTTCGCTTCGACCTGTGCACCACGGCCTTGGCGCCGCAGCTCCAGGTGATCGCTCCCGCTCGAGAGTGGGGAATGTCCCGCGAGCAGGAGATCGCCTATGCCGCGGAGCGGGGAGTGCCGGTTCCGGTAAAGAACGGATCTCCGTACAGCACGGACGAAAACCTCTGGGGACGATCGGTAGAGTGCGGCGTGCTAGAGAATCCGGCCCTCGAACCTCCCGAAGAAGCGTATGCCTGGACCACGAATCCACTGGAGGCACCGGACCTTCCGGAGTACGTTACTATCGAGTTCGACGCGGGCCGACCGACGGGTCTCAATGGTCGGCCTATGGAGCTTGTATCGCTCATCACTTCGCTGAATCAGATCGCCGGCGTCCACGGGGTCGGTCGAATCGATCACGTCGAATCGCGCGTCGTGGGAATCAAATCTCGCGAAGTCTATGAGTGCCCCGCCGCACTTGTTCTGATCGATGCGCACCGCGCCCTAGAAGGGATGGTACTGCCACGGGATCTCTTAGAGGTGAAGCACTCGCTCGAAGGTCGATACGCACAACTCATCTACGACGGGCTTTGGTTCACTCCGCTACGCGAGTCCCTCGACGCGTTCTTCGCCACGAGTCAGTCGCGAGTCACCGGTCAGGTGACCCTCAAACTGTTCAAGGGATCTGCCCACGTTACGGGACGAATTTCTCCCTACTCCTTGTACCAGCATTCGCTCGCCACCTACTCCAGCGGCGACCAATTCCGGCAAGAAATGGCGGAGGGGTTCATCTACGTCTGGGGACTTCCGGCCCGAACCTGGGCCGCCGTTGGCCAACAGGCCACGCCGAAAGTGGCTCCGGTCGCGAAGATTCCGACCTGACTTCCGCTGTCCACCGCACGATGAAAGAGAGTGTCGGCGTTCCCAGCTACGTTCGGAGCCCGGCGGGCCCGTACCTATCATCGCTTGCGGTCGATCGTATCCTCGCCCGCTTTGATGTGGCGGGCAGCATCGCCCACTTGCAGATGCTCGGGCACACCCGGATTGTGCCTGAGGAGGAAGTCGCCCGCCTGGTCGCGGGTCTTCGGGCAATCCACTCTGAGATTGAGAACGGTCGATTCCCTTGGCGCGAGGAGCTCGAGGATGTGCATACCAACATCGAAATGGCGCTCACCGAACGCGTCGGGGCGATTGGGGGTAAGTTGCATACCGGGCGCAGCCGCAACGATCAGATCGCGCTCGACGAACGCCTCTGGTTGCGACGCGCGATTCGGACGATCGTGGTCGCGGTGGTCGACCTGCGGGGAGCCTTGATCGAGCTGGCGACGCAGCATCTCGAAACCCCATTGCCCGGATACACCCACCTTCAGCGGGCGCAGGTCGTTTCCGTGGCCCATCACTTTCTTGCGCACCAGTGGCGTTTGGCTCGCGACGGGGACCGTTTCTTAGATTGCGCTCGACGCGCGGATGTCTCGCCGTTGGGCGCGGGCGCGCTCGCGGGAACGTCGCTGCCGATCGATCCGGCCTGGGTGGCGGATCGCCTCGGATTCTCGCAGGTCTTCGAAAACTCGCTGGACGCCGTCAGTGATCGGGACTTCTTCGCCGAGTACCTTTTCGATCTCGCGTTGTTGGGCGTTCATCTCAGCTCGCTCGGGGAAGAGCTCGCACTCTGGACGTCCCAGGAATTCGGTTTTCTGCTGCCCATTCCCGAACTGGGTTCCGGCAGTAGCCTGATGCCTCAGAAACGGAATCCCGACGTCGCGGAACTCGGGCGCGCGAAAGCGGGGCGAATCTTAGGCGACCTGGTCTCTTTGTTGACGGTACTCAAAGGACTGCCGCTCGCTTACAATCGCGACTTGCAGGAGGACAAAGCGTCGGTGTTCGACGCGACCGTGCAGGTCCGGGATACACTCGAGGCGTTTACTCGGGTCGTTCCCGCCCTCCGATTCAACCATCCACGACTCCACGAGGCCGCGGGGGATCCACGCCTCTTCGCCACGGACGCGGTTGAGCGAATGACTCGCGAAGGGGTGCCGTTCCGCCGCGCGCACGAAGAGATCGCTGGCCAATATGCCACGTTCCAGGGGAACGCGGCGGGGTCGACCCCGGAAAACCGGACGGCCGACCCGATGGAGGCCCTTCGGGAACGGAGCTCGCCCGGAGGGCCAAGCCCGAAAGCCGTTCAGTTCCAGCTCGAACGAGCTCGGGAGAGCCTCGATCGCACCCTTCAGTCACTGTCCGAACTTCACGCGAAGGACGAACGGATCGAGGAGATCCTGAAGGAGAAGTAGAATGACGAGTTGCCCGGAATGCGAGGCCCCGGTAGCGCCGAAAGACATGATCGAAGGAGAGATCTTCTCCTGCCCGGACTGCGGAAGTGAACTCGAGGTGACGGCTCGCCTCCCGTTCGCGGTGGTGCCGGCTCCGAAGGTCGCTGAGGACTGGGGTGAGTAACGGGTTTCGCCTCGGGCTCTTCTACACGATCGTTCGATCGGAGGAGCGCGCGCTCTTAGAGGCCGCCACCCGGCAAGGCGTGCGCATCGATCGGTTGCACGACGAAGGCCAGACGTTCGATCTGGATCCTCCCTCGGACCGGTCGGACGTGGTGCTCAACCGATCGATCAGCCATTCCCGGGCCCTCTACGCCGCCCGCTTCTACGATCATTACGGGATTCCCACGGTGAACGAACCCGCGGTGGTCGAGGTCAGTGGCGATAAGGTCCTCGCCTCGATTCGGCTCAAAGCTCGGGGCATTCCGACGCCCCGAACAATCGTGGCGCTCACGGCGGATGCCGCCCTGCGGGCGCTGGAGCTAGTGGGGTACCCGGCGGTGCTGAAGCCCCCGATCGGGTCGTGGGGGCGCTTGATGGCCAAAGTGGAGAGCCGTCGGGAGGCGGAGCAGGTGCTCGAGCACAAGAGCGCGCTTGCGTCGCCGCAACATTCCATTTACTACATTCAAGAGTTCGTCCCGAAGCCCGGGCGCGACATCCGGGCCTTGGTGGTGGGCGAACATGTTGCGGCGGCGATGTACCGGTACTCGGACGATTGGCGAACGAACGCGGCTCGGGGCGGGAGGACCGAGGCTCTCGAGCCCACGCCGGAGCTTCGCGACCTAGCACTCAAGGCAGCGGATGCCGTCGGTGGCGGGGTCCTAGCCGTCGACCTCATGGAATCGCCGGCGGGGTTGGTCGTTCACGAGGTGAACCCTACTCCGGAATTCAAAGCGTTGACCGCGGCGACCGGTGTGGACGTGGCGGAGCAGATCGTGGCGTACGCTAGGGAAGTGGGTCGCCGATGAAGGTCGCGGTCGTGGGGGGTTCTGGGTACGTGGGAGGGGAATTGCTCCGACTCTTACTCCGTCATCCGCAGGCCGAGATCGTCCAGGTCACGTCGGACGCCCTCGCCGGAAAGCCGGTATCGCGCGCGCATCCGAATCTTCGAAAAGCGACGGACCTCGTGTTCACGACGCACGATCAGCTTCGCCCGACCGAGGTGACGTTCGTCGCAACCCCCCACGGTCGGTCGATGGGGAAGATGTCCGACTGGCTCGCGACCGGCGGAATCATCGTCGACCTCAGTGCAGATTTTCGGCTCCGAGATGCGACGCAGTACCCGACCTACTACGGAGTGAGCCACCCGAATCCGGAACTTCTCGCGACCTCCGTCTACGGGTTACCGGAGTTATATCGAGCGTCTCTGCAGCGATCTCAACTCATCGCGGTGCCCGGATGCATCGCCACTGCCTCGATTCTCGCCCTCCGGCCCTTGATCCGAGCGGGGTTTCTCGGAAGTTCGCCGGTCGTCATCGACGCGAAGAGCGGCTCGTCGGCGGGTGGCGCCGACGGCGGCGCTGCGTCGATTCACCCCGAGCGATCCGGCGTCATACGGCTGTACGCCCCCGCACTCCATCGACACACCGCCGAAATCGAGCAAGAGACCGGCGCACGAGTGGCGCTGTCGTGCCACGCGGTCGAGGCGGTTCGGGGAGTCCTGGCGACGTGCCATGCATTCTATGACCGCGCGCCCACGGAGAAGGATCTATGGCGAATCTATCGCGCGGCGTACCAAAGCGAACCTTTCATGCGGATCGTCCACGATGCCGACGGTCACTTTCGACAACCAGAACCGAAGATCCTCGCCGGGACCAACTACTGTGACGTCGGATTCGCCCTCGACCCCCATGGGAAACGCGTCGTCGCCGTCGCCGCCTTGGACAACCTCGGCAAAGGGGCGGCCGGCAACGCCGTGCAATGTTGGAACATCCGCGCCGGTTTTCCCGAGACCAGCGGTCTTGAGTTTCTCGGGTTGCACCCGATATGAACCTTCCACAGGGGGCCATCGTGGTGAAGCTCGGAGGGGCGGACGGCAACGATCTCGCCCCGACGATCGCGGAAGTTGCATCTCACCCCGATTGTGTCTTGGTCCACGGCGGGTCTTCCGAGGTCGATCGGTTGGGTGTTGCGCTTGGGCGGCCCGCCCGCTACTTCACCTCGCCCAGTGGGGTCGTTTCTCGCTACACCGATGCGGCAGGACTCGAGGTCCTGACGATGGCGATCGCCGGCAAGGTGAATACGGCCATTGTCGCGCAGCTACAGGGATCCGGCGTTCGGGCGCTGGGGCTGAGCGGCGTCGACGGAGGTCTGGTCGTCGGCCGACGCAAAGAGGGATCCCGGGCGCTCGAGAACGGTAAAACCGTTCATGTGAGAGGCGATTATTCCGCCACGATCGAGAGCATCAACTTCCCATTGCTTCAGGGATTGCTCTCTACCGGCTACGTTCCGGTAGTCTCCCCGCCGGCGATCACCGCGTCGGGGGAGATCGTGAACGTGGATGCCGACCGCCTTGCGGCCCGAGTCGCGGTGGCGCTCCGCGCGCGGGCCCTCGTGTTGCTCACGAACGTTCCGGGACTGCTGAAGGACCCGACAAACATCGAAACGCTCGTCCGACACGTGACACCCGAGAGTTTCGGGTCGTGCCTCGCGCTCGCCCACGGACGGATGAAAAAGAAACTGCTGGCCGCGGAAGAGGCCGCGCGAAACGGGGTCGCGCGGGTCGTCATCGGCTCGTCTCGAGCTACCTACCCGATCGCGCTCGCGCTGGCGGGGCGGGGAACGGTGATCGCGTGATCCTTGCGTCCGCCGGCCCCGCCGAGTTTGCCTGCTTTCCCCAACGCGCGATCGAAATCGTCCGTGGCGCGGGAGCGACCCTTTGGGATTCGGAAGGACGAGAGTACATCGATTGCGGGGCCTCCTTTGGCGTCGCCAATCTGGGGTACTCGAATCCTGCGGTGGTCGCCGCAATCGGGGCCCAGGCTCGGCAGTTGATCCACGTCGGGCCGGCATTTCCCACTCCAGCGCGTCGCGCATTCGTCCACCGACTGCTCTCCATCGCCCCGGACAACCTCTCCCGAGCATTCCTGTCCAACTCGGGCGCTGAGGCAGTGGAGGCGGGACTCAAATTTGCGCGCGCGGCCACCAGGAGGACGAAGATTGTCGCCGCGATGAGGGGCTTTCATGGAAGGACGATGGGCGCCCTCAGCGCCACGTGGAGACGGGACTTTCGCGAACCATTCGAGCCCCTCGTTCCCGGGTTCGGGCACGTCCCTTTCAACGACGTGGAGGCGCTACGGAAGGCGGTCAGTGAGGAGACGGCCGCCGTGATTCTGGAAGCCGTCCAGGGAGAAGGGGGGGTCTACGTCGCCGCCCCCGAGTATCTCCCGGCGGCGCGTGAAATCTGTGATGACGCGGGGGCACTGTTGATCCTCGACGAAGTTCAAACGGGAATGGGTCGAACGGGTCGGATCTTCGCCCACGAACGATGGAACGTTCATGCCGACATCGTCACGCTGGCAAAGTCGCTCGCCGGAGGCGTTCCGATCGGAGCGACGTTGACCACGCGGTCCGTCGAAGAGCGATTTAACGGCAGTCACAATTCTACGTTTGGAGGCAACCCGATCGCCTGCGCAGCGGGCGTGGCGGCAATCGATTACCTACTTCAAGAACGTCTCTGGGAGCGTGCCGATCGACTCGGAACGGAAGGGATCGAGCGACTGGGCCGACGGGGATTGCCGAAGGTGCGCGAGGTTCGGGGGCTGGGACTCATGATCGGCATTGAGCTCAAGGGACGGGCGGCGCCATATCTCGAAACGCTGGCCCGCGAGGGAATCCTAGCGATCGGCGGTGGGTCGAACGTCATCCGCCTGCTCCCCCCGCTCGTCATCGGAGAGTCCGAGTGGTTTCACGCGTTGGACACGATTGGAGCGGTGCTGAGCCGTGGATGAAGTCGACGCGCTGCTTCGACTGATCCGGGCCTATAGTCCCACCGGACGCGAACGGCCGGCGGTCCGCGTGTTTGGAGAGATCGCCCAAGCTCTCGGCTACCGATTCCGGATCGATCAGATCGGCAACGGCATTGCAACCCTCGGACGGGACGATCCCCAGATGATGTTCCTGGGGCACATCGATACCGTCGAAGGGGTGATCCCCATCCGCGCAACTCGTCAATCGATTGCCGGTAGAGGAGCCTGCGATGCCAAGGCCGCTCTCGTCGCCGCCCTTTTCGCTGGAGCCGCAGTCCATCGGTCCGGCCAGCTCCAGATTGTCGCTGCAGTCGGGGAGGAACGAGACTCTCGCGGCGCCAATTACCTGACTTCCCGCCACCGCCCAGCCTACCTGATCGTGGGGGAACCCACTGGGTGGGAAGGAATCACCATCGCCTACAAAGGGGAACTTCGCTTGAGCGCGGAGTTCCACGGAAAGCGGTCCCACTTATCCTCGCCCGCGCCGAGCACGGCGGATCGAGCGGTGGAGTGGGTGGCGCATGTCCGACGCGTATGCGAGCGTCGCTCGGGGCCGACCCCTTTCCTATCAGTTACGATGAAAGTCGTGGAAATCGGATCCCGGCTTCACCATGGAGCTGAACTCGTGAAAGTCGACCTCGACCTGCGGCTTCCACCCGCGACTCAGAGCCCGGTGATCCTGAAGGAGATCACCGAAAGCGCTTCCCGGCCCCGAATCACGGTCGTTTCTCGAGTAGATCCGGTCGAAGTGGATCGGCCGAATAGCGTGATCCAAGCGCTTTCCGCCGCCATTCGTCGAGAAGGGGGCACACCCACGCTCTACCGGAAGGGAGGCACTTCCGATCTCAACACCGTCCTGCCGATCTGGGACTGCCCCGCTGCAGTCTACGGTCCAGGAGACTCCCATCTCGACCACACGGATCGAGAACGCACCGGAATCCTGGACCTGCGTCACGCGATCCGCGTGCTGGAAGGGGCGTGGACCCGTCTCGAGGGAAGTTCCTCCTCCTCGGTCGGAAGCGGTTCGTCGATATGAAACCGGGAAATTCGGGAAGGGCTCGACAGGACCGGCAATTCACGGGATCGAAATCTTCGACTTGTCGGGCATCCGGTGCTACCCCCTCCGCTATTCCTGTATCCTTAACCCCTCGATCCAGTGTGAAATGGACTCGGAGCGACATTTCGTAACTATTTTAGCGGAGGGCTGATTGCGTCGAATGTGTCCACCTCGATCGGACGACTTCCCTTGGGGGTCGCGATCATCGCCGTCCTGATCGGGATTTTCGGTTTCTTCATCCTACTACTCGGGCTGCTCATCGCCCTGTTGGGGATCGGCTTTGGACTCGCCGGGAGTTCGACCGTATTCGGCTTAGGGGGTCTCATCGGCGGGCTTATCATTCTCATCATCGGGGCGATCATCCTGGCCGTCGCCTATGGACTCTGGAATCAGGAGCTATGGGCGCTCGTTCTCGCGATCCTCGTGCTCCTCTTCTACGGAGCCGTGGAGTTCGTCTCCCAGTCTTGGGTAGGCTTTGTGATCGTGGCGATCCTTCTCGTCTATCTCGTGGCCGTGTCCAGTCACTTCGATTGAGGGAGCGGGGTTCGACCGCACCCAGCCGAGGGGATGCAACCCATCCCGTTGGACCCGACAGCGCAGGTCGACCCTCGAGGGCTAGTTCGTTTCCTTTTCTCGATCGATCAGGATGGCGAAGATCAGAGGACCGAGGGGATCGACGTTTCCGACGATCTCCAAACTATACGTGTCCCGAACCGACGCCCAGGCCTCGTGGATCTTCGCGACTTCCTGGCCGGTTGCGTCTAGGATCGAGAAGTTGTGGCGAAACAGATTACCTTTCGTCAGAAACATCGGGCGCCCATCGCCCAGGGTCGCGTTGGCGGTGAGTCCGCCGACCAAACCCCGATCGACGTGAACGACCAAAATCGGAGTCCCGGCGGAATCCGTCAAAGTCGAAGCGGCATGGTACCCCGACATCTGAATCGAGATGGTGCCTCGGCCGGACCCGGCCGAGTCGAGGACCGTCCACACGAACGTTCGAGTCCCGACGGCCACGGGGCCTAGGTGGAATCCGGTACCGGCGGGCCCCCCTCCCCCCAGGAAATTCGCGCGAAGTTCCTGTCCGAGGCTCTCCCTCACCGTGAAAAGATGGCGTTTCTCCGGATTGAGAACGCGATAGTTGCGGCCCCCACTGAGCAACTGATGTTGCAGCAGGAAGCTTCGACCTCCTTCGACTCCGAGCACCGCGCCGAGTGAGGTTCCTGAGGGTGGCGGTGGCGGAGGAGGGGCCGCGCTCATCGTCGGGTCAAAAAGGGGGGTCGGATTTCCCGCCGGAGTGCCGCAGCTCATGCAGAATTGGGATCCGGCATCCAACGGCTTGCCGCACTTCATGCAGAATTGACCGGCCATCGGCCGAGGATTGTCCCCTCGGGGTAAAGGAGTTATCGACAAAGATGGCCGGCGCACACGACGATCGCGGCCACTCCGCCCCCATGAGCTCTACGAAGGCGCGGGGGAGCAGATCGCGCCGGGAGGGACCTCGGGGATCCGACCTCTGAGAGCCGCTTTAGAACGACCGTGCGACCGAAAAGTCGCATCGGGCGACTAGGGATGCGGACGCGCGGTCGAGGATTGGTCTATCGGCGGTTTCGGTCCGATGTGATGCTTCAGTCCGTAATTTAGGAAACCCAGAAGAATCAGCGCGGCTTCTTCGCCTCGAGCGGTCAACCGGTAGCGGACTTCCTTCGATGCGACCTCCCGCACGACGAGCCCTTCTTCCTCCATCTCACGCAGGCGCCGAGAAAGTACTCGGGCCGAAAGTCCCGGATTATTGCGGCGAAATTCTCCGAATCGGTTCAGGTGGAGGAAAGCGAGGTCTCGCACGAGGAGCAGGGTCCACTTCCGACCAAGTCGCTGGACGCTCTGTCGAATCGGGTCGTGTTGGTAGACGAGCGCCGGCAGCGTCCGTGTCGGTGATCGGACAGCGCGGGATTTCGTTCGCACTGGTATCCCTCGAGTCCCTAGTCGTGATAAGTAGTATCCAAGAGATACCTCTCGTGGGGCGGGGCGTATGAGTGGAGCGAATCGCGGAAGACCCAGCCCGCTCTCGACCTCGTTCGCGTTCACCGAACTGGCGAGCGAGGATCCGCGGGCCACCCGCCACTTCCTCGAGCAAGCCTTCCACTGGACGTTCCAGACCCGACAGATGCCACAAGGCGAGTACCTCTCCTTCGAGATTCCTGGAGGAGGACGCGGAGGGATCCGGCCGACCCAGCGGACCGAAGCTCCGTCCAGCTTGAGCTACATTCGCGTGACCGACTTAGAAGAAGCTCAACGCCGGGTGGAGCAGGCCGGCGGCAGCGTCGTCCTTCCGCCCGTTGTCGTCCCGGGGATGGGACGCTTCTTCTGGTTCAAGATTCCGGGGGGCCCAATCCTCGCCTGTTGGCAGGACGCGCCGCCGGAATAGAAGCGTACGGAGGAAGCAGATGACCGGGGCAAAGGATGTGGTGATGGGGATGCAAGCGGCGATGGGAACGAACGATTGGGCGGCGGCGCGAACGCACCTTGCGGACGCGATTCAGTTCGTCGGGCCATTTGACAGCTTCTCGAAGCCCGAGGAGTACCTCGACGCCCTTCAGAAACTGCATCACATCGTCGATCGTGTGGACCTGCACAAAGTATTCGTCGATGGAGAGGACGTGTGTCTCTTGTACGACCTCGTCACGCACACCCCCGCCGGTACGGCGTTCATTGCCGAGTGGCACCACGTAAAGAACGGCAAGATCGACCGGATCCGGGTCGTGTTCGACGCCCGACCGTTCGCGCCGATGATGGGAAAGTAACCGGCCGACGGCGCTAAGAGCGGGCCCGTTTCCACAGATCTGGAGGTCGACGCCGACGGCCCGCACCACCCCTCCCTCCTCCGCGTTAGGTCCCCAGACGTTGGCATTCCTCCGAGAGCTCGCGCGCAACAACAACCGAGACTGGTTCCAGCAGAACAAATCCCGCTACGAAAACGCGGTGCAAGTTCCCGCGCTCCAATTTATCGAGGCGATGGGTCCGCGTCTCGCTCGCTTGAGTCCCCATATCGTGGCCGATGCACGGCCGTTTGGCGGCTCCCTCTCGCGGATTTACCGCGACACGCGATTTTCCAAGGACAAGAGTCCGTACAAGACCGCCCTCGGAATTCACTTCGGCCACGACCGCGCCCGGAGCGGGGGAAATCTTCCCGGATTTTTCCTTCACGTCGCTCCTGGGGACAGTATGGTCGCTTCCGGAATCTGGCATCCCGATCCTCCGGCGCTCAAACAGATCCGGGATGCGATCGTGGCGGATCCTACGGGGTGGGGACGAGTGCTCAAGGGAGGGATCGAGATAGGGGGAGAGTCATACGTTCGCGTTCCGGCCGGTTACGATCCGGATCATCGTTACGCGGAAGACCTGCGTCGGAAGGACTTCTACGCCGCGCACTCGCTATCCGACGCCGAGGTATCGAGCACCACGTTCGGCCGCACGTTCGAGCAGGCCTGTCGGCACCTCGACCCATTGAACGAGTTTCTCGCAAAAGCGACCCGCATTCCTTGGTGATCTCCCACCTTCCGAGCGGCGAGATCTCGAGGGGCCGAACTTTTTGAGGTTGGGAAGCGCGATACGAGCACAGAATTTCGGCGTGGTCATCCTGAGTCCTGCGACCCCTTCGGAGGCACTCTTAGGAAGGTGGGGAGGGGCTCGGAGGATTGTATATACCGGTCAACTTTGCTGGGGTTATGCCGACCCCCCAGCCGACAACGATCCGGTGCACGACGTGCGGAACTGAATTCCCATCGACCGATACTGCCGAACTGCAGAATCACGACGGGCACCCGCTCGAACATATCCAGCAAGCGTAGGTCCCTGGAAGGGACCAACGACAACCCCCCCACCGGGGGGTCAACCTTTCCGGTCTAGACAGTCGCGTGAGGGGGGGGTGTGAACCGACTCCACGAATCGGACTCAGGGTCCTCGAACGACACCCAAGCCGCACGCGTGGAGGAACCGCCGAAATTTCCCCCTGTTCCACCCGTCGACGTTCTCGGAAGCGGGAAAAAAATCCATCGGTAGAATCCGACTGGGATGGTGGATTCTGCGCTCAAACGCCCACTTAATGAGCAAGATTCGCTTCTGGGATTATGCGAGCCATCAGTCGTCCCCAACGAGAAATCGACGAAAGCTATCGACGGCGTCGGGCAGCTTCTGCGGCTGTCTCGGTGATCGTCCTAGTCGCGTTTGCGGTCGCAGCCTTTGCCCTGGCGGGCGTGGCTTCGGCGCAACCCGGAACCTCCGCGCCGAGTTCGACCGCCGCCGTCGGCATCGTCGGGCCAGCCGTCGGGGCCATTGTGCCGTCTGGGTCAGCGGTGAGCGCAAGCTGTCTTGTCGGTAACAATCCCGAGGGGGTCGCCTACGATCCCTCCGATCACGACGTCTACGTCGCCGACTCCGAGTCCGGTGACGGCGGGATTTCGATCCTGAAAGCGCCCTGCACCGTTATCGCAACGATCCATCTCGGTACGGACATTCCCTATGGCGTGGCTTACGATCCGAGCTTGCACGAGGTCTTGGTCTCCGACTCCTATGACGATCAAGTGTACTTTCTGAAAGGGACTTCCATTGTCACGATCCTGGGAGGGTTTTGCTCTCCCGGCCCGATGACTTGGGACGCACCGGCCAACGCGATGCTCGTCGTCGACTATTGCGGCGGCGTCGACGCGATCTTCGGGAGCACCGAGGCCGGCGTGCAGCTCTTCGCGATCAATGATTGCCAAGCCGCGTCTCTCTTGGTGGCGGATGGGTACGTTTGGATCGGCGACCAGTGCGGGATGCCCTACTCCGTGGACCTTTTCGACGCCTCGACCTTCGCGTATGTCGGCAGCTTCAGCATTTCCACCGTTCCCGGGGCGATCGCTTGGGATCCGGTCAACGACACGGTGCTTGTCGGGAGCTTGTTTGGAAACACGATGCACGTGTTGGATCCCGCTTCCGTGGTCCTGCATACCTACGTGAACACCACGTTCTCGCTCGGCAAACTGCTCGGGACGACGAGCATCCTCTATTCCCCCACGACTCACGATATCTACGTGAGCGGTCGCGCCGGCAGCGATGTTTGGACGATTTCATCTTCTGGAGTCTCCCACGCGGTATTCGTGGGAACGGGAGCCGAGCTCCAGTTCATGGCCTACGACTCAGGGACGCACCATATCTACGTCACCGGTTGGGCGACGAACACGGTCTATGTAATCGGGTAAAGCGCTTGAATCGGCCCTCCGCCAGTCGCTGCGGACCTTCGTCCGCGGCGGCTGGCTTCTCTTTTTTGTGAGGTACCGAATACCGCGGCGGTCGGATCCCTCCGCGTGGCGTGTTTCCTTCGGCAGTGATTGGACGCATCTCAGCGTCGGTCGTCACGAGGCGGTCGCTTCCTCCGCGTCTCTTCCGACCTGTTTCGAGTCTCGTGCTTCGTCCAGGAGGCCGCCCGTTCCGGCCCCCAGACGGTGGACCGCTGGCCGAAGTCACTTTGAACCCTTGCTCCTCCCCTCCCGAGGAGACAATCACCATGGCAGTAGAATCGAAGCTCGGGGTTCAGATTGAACGGAATGCGCCCGCGAGGCTTTACCCGTTCATGAAATTCTTCCGGGGTTTCGAATCGGTCCCCACCGTCCGTGCCCTATTTGGAGCGCAGGTGAAGCGCGTGCTGCGATCCCAGAAGGTCGAGTTCTTCTCCGCCCGATTCGGGTACATGGGGACAAGCGACATCGACGGTCACCTGATCATTAGCACTCGCCACCTGAAGGATTCGGATTTCCGCACCGTCTATCTCGACCTCGTCCACGAGTTGTGCCATGTGAGGCAATTTCGCAAGGGACGCCCGCTGTTCTATCCAAAGTTGAGTTACGTCGATGCTCCCTCGGAGATCGAAGCGTATCGGCTCACGATTCAGGAGGGCCAGCGCATCGGCATGACCAACCGCCAGCTCCTCGACTACCTCAAGATCGAATGGATCAGCCCCACCGAACACCGCCGGCTCGCTCGTCGATGTGGACTCATCGGGAAGGTCTCGCGGGCGAAGGCGCACCGAAGGCGAATTCGAAAGTAGGGGCAAGCTCGACTCGAGACTCGATCCGACGTCAGGTTGACGCCTGCGAGCGCTCGCCCGGCGCGACTAGGAAATAATTCGATACTCGCTCTTGACCAACCCGCTCGGATACGATGCCGTGCCGACGTGCTCGAGTCGGAGATCGTGCGGGAGGGACCCGAACAGAGGAACCCCGCTGCCCAGCAGAACTGGGACGCGAGTGATGGTCATACGCTGGATCAGTCCAGCCCTCAGGAAGTTTTGGATGGTCACTCCTCCGTCGACATAGATGTGCTTCAACCCTCGCTCCTCCAGTCGAGCCACGATCTGCTGAGGCGTACCGGCCATGATCTCTAGTATAGCGCCGTCCGGCACCTGGACCTCTCCCAAGGTGTTGCTGAGGGCGATCACGGGCTTCGTTTCGTAGGGCCATACTTCGTACGTCAGGACGGTCTCGAGCGTCTTCCGGCCGATGACGATCGCATCGACCGTGGCGATGAACTCCTCGTAGCCATGGGGCTCGCCTCCATCGGCCGGCAACCAGTCCAGCCCCCCGTCCCGCCGCGCGATGAACCCGTCGAGACTCGTCGCAATGAATACGGAGGCTCTCATGACGACGCGTCAGAGTCCCTCAGGACTTATACCCGAGCCAGTCACCCTCTCGCGATGTCCAAGCTGGGGCCGTTCAGAGCGGTGATCGCCCGCGTACCTCGGGGGAGGGTGATCACGTACGGCCAAGTGGCGGAAGCCGCCGGATTCCCCCGGGCGGCGCGTGTAACCGTCCGCGCGTTGCAGGGGACCATCGGATTACCGTGGCACCGAGTCGTCGGTGCCGGTGGGAGGATTGCGCTGCAGGGCGAAGACGGGCACGAACAGCGACTACGCCTCCAGCTCGAGGGAGTGAAATTTCGCGGCAACCGAGTGCGTATGGATCTCCACGGGTGGAAGCCAAGATCGAGCCGCCATCGGCAAGGAGAGGGAGCAGCCGCCGCTGACCGCCCTCGCCGGAGGTCGGCGCGGGCGCCAACGTAGATTGCCGGCGATCGGCCGTACGGGGTACGGGAATCCCCCACGGTACATAGGACGTTGAATCCGTGAGATCTGGATCACATGGACTCGATGTACTCCGTTTCCCAGTTTCAGTACTTACGATAGTCCCATCACGAACGAGGGACGCGGTCCTCCGATGCGTCGCCCCGTGACGAAGGCGGAAGTCCGGCATGCGATCTACGCAGTGCTCGCGGTGGTCGGCGCGGTGATTGTCGGAACTATCGGTTTCCACCTGATTGAGAGTGCGAACTGGATCAATGCGTTCTATTTCGAGAGTATGCTCGCGACCGGGCAGGGGCCGCCATTCACCCTGTTCACCAACGCGGGGAAAATTTTCGCCTCGATCATGGGGTTCGTCTCGGTGGGCTCGGTGCTGAGCGCGGTGATCTTCGTGGTGGGGCCGATTGCGCTTCGACTCTGGCACGAAAGTGTGGACCTCGCGGAGCAGGAGGCACGGAAAATCGAGGCGGCCGCGCATCTGGAAGTCCAAAAGCTAGAGCAGGAGATGACCCGTAAGAAGGCTGAGAAAGAGGCGCCCCCCGGCCAGCCTCCGCCGTAGATCCGAGTAGATCAAGCTCGATACGCGCCGCCGGGGCGTATGGACCGAGTTTTCCCTTCTCCGGGATTACGCGGGGCCGGCGTTAGCGGCTTCGAGAGGTCCGCGGGGGACGGTGCGATCCCTTTTTGCCCGTTGAAGCCCGGGTCGGCCCATGAGCGCCGAGATTTCTGGAAAGCGCGGCGACCTGGCTCGGCGTCCCGGTGAAGAGGGTACGTTCATCGACGAAACAAAGGGGATTTCCGGAGGGATCATCGGCGTAGAATGAGCGTTCGCCCCACGGGCGGACGACGATCTCTCCCAGGGGGTTGGACGGATCGTCGTGAAGCAGGCCCGGAGATAAGCAACCTAACTTGCGTGCCCGACGGTGGATCCCGTCCAAGTCGCTGGTGGAAAAGTACAACGCCTCCGTGGGAGGCGAGGGAGGAGCGTCCCTTTCCGAGGAGTAATCCAGAATCCCCAGCAAGACGGGACCGCAATCGAAGTAAATTCGACCGCCGGCTACCGGGCGCCCCCGGGAGGAAAGCAAGGCCTCGTAAAAGCGTCGAGACTGATTCAGATCTCTTGCTTGGATCAGCACCCGGTAGATACGAGGAGATTTAGTTCGCTTCACGGGGCTCCGGAAGGCATACGAATGTACTAACGAATCAAGAGGGAGTTCTAGGCGGAATTTTCCCGCCTCCCGGGACGGCTTTGCGACGCATGATCTACTTGAATCGCCGTTCGCATCCTCCCGGTTTTCGACTCGGCGACGGCGGCTTCGATCTCCTCGGAGGTTACGACGGGTTCGAGCGGATGTTCCGCCTGGTAGGCCCTTGCGACCGTCGCGGGGGTGCCCCCAGCTTCGGCTAACTCGACGAGCTCCGCTCGCCGACGTCGGAGCGATCGGGAGAGGGTCGCGTACGCGACGCCGGCCGTACTGTCGGCGTCGACGGTCCGGTGTCCAGCATCCGGTCCGGGACGGGGCAGATCGCGTGTGCCTTCTCGCGGGCCGTTCTCGCTCATGTCAGGATTACCACGATCAATCCGTGCAAGGAGTCTGGTCTCTTCGCTCAGAAGTCCACGATTGCTCGTTACCTTTGCGGCGGCCGCCCGTCCAGACCTTGATTAGGTCTGACTTTCTGGGGGGCGCGTGACTCTCGACAATTCTCCCGTCGCCGCCGGAACGAACGGAGGAGGAAGCGTCCATCCGACGCATTTGGCCATGTACAATGATGCAAACGAAAATCGTTCGCTGACAGCTGGTCTCGGGGGGACCTGTATCGCCATCTTGACGTTCGTTCTGATCTTCTTGTACGATCGCGCGACCGCGGGAACCATCAACAACCTGCTTTTCCAGGGAACGCTGCTGGTGATCGTCGTCAGCCTCTCGCTGATCTCCCTTTCCTCGCTCAACTATTGGTTCGTGATGGAGGCCTTGCGGACGAGTCCGTCTCGTGCGGCGGTCTACCAGCAACGAGCGGATGGGTTCTTCGCGTCGAGCTTGATTCTTCTCCTACTCGAACCGACGTTGATTCTTTTCACGGTTCGCCTGAACTACTTAGGCGCCGTTGCGCTGGCCACCTGGGTGGTGGGTCTCGTGGTTCTCTCGTCGGGGTGGCGCGAACTTAGGTGACGGATGGGAGCTTCCTCGAGCTTTTCTCTGGTCTTGTGGGCGGAAGGTACGGGCCTGGTGAGCGTATCGGATAGGTTGGGGTTCGTTTACTAATAGCCAAACGGACCCTCGAGCCGACTCGCTTCTTCGTGAGAGGCTCGGGGAGTTCACGGATTTCTGTGTTCGATTATCCCCATCATCCTCGACCACTCGACAAAATCCCTTAATGTCCGACGAGTCAAGTCGAACCCGATGACCACCAGCCTTCGCCTCAGCCTCACCATCTTCAAGATCGGGTTCGCCGTCGAGAGCGCAGGTGGATTCGTCGCTCTATTTTCGGGCTCATCGAAGCTCCCGTTCAACGGCCTACTTCTTCTCCTCAATCCGGTGTTCACGGTGATCGGGATCCTCTTTCTGTGGGTCGGCCGTCACGAGTGGAACGACCTCCACCGCACTCGAGTGGGCTACACGAACCTCGCGTTCGCAGTGAGCTTGATCGCAACGGTTCTCGCCGCGGCTCCGATCGGTATCCTGTCGCTCTACGGAAACCCGAACCCACCCTCGTGGTTGCCAATCGAGTTCGGCGCCTCCATCGCATTAGTGTTTGCCGTAACTTTCGTTACCTATGCCTTAGTGGCCGCCCATTTGGTGGGCCGCCTGGGCGAGGTCGCCATGGGCGTGGGTCTCGGCTGGGCGGTTCTCCTTTCGAGCCTGATCGGGCTTGCCCTCGCACCGGACGTTCAGCCGATCGTCCATTCGGTGGTGGCGCGTAACCCGGGTGTAGGCTCTATCTTCCAGCCGATCACCCTCTTGGATGCACTGCTGGCATTCAGCTATCTCGCATTCTTCGTCGCGTTTGTCGACGCACACTATCGAGTCGCGAAGGGTATCACGCCTCAGTAGGACGAGCGAATCGAGGTTAGGATTTTTGTCGTCACCCAGGGTACCAAGTCATTTCCGAGCTGAGTCGATCCTGCCGGGGCCGATCTACCCTAGGACGGGGCTCTTCCGTAACGGAAATGGCATCGGATCCCTCAGGGAGCGACTCATGGTGCGATGAACAACATTGGGTCTCGCCCTTTGGACGCAGATGTCCGGCTTCGCGACGCATTACTGATGGGATTCACGTTTGCCACCGGCATCGTGGATGCGGTAAGCTTTCTCGGGCTCGGCTCGATCTTCACCGCCAACATGACTGGAAACACGGTGTTCCTCGCCCTAGCGATCGGCCAGCGAAACCCCCTCTCGGGCGCCCGTTCGGCGGACGCGCTGGTGGGATTTGCCGTGGGGGCAATCGTGGCGGGGAGGCTGCTCGGGAGGATCAAAGAACCCGGCACTTGGCCCCGTCGAGTGAGCTGGGTCTTTGGCGGGGAGCTCGCCCTCCTGATTCTATTTAATGCGGGCTGGGTTCTGACCGAGGGCCAGCCCGCCGGAGTTTCGCTCTACGCGCTCATTGCATTGAGCTCGATCGCGATGGGCATGCAGAGCGCGGGCTCACGTCAGCTTGCGGTTCCGGGGGTTTCCACGAACGTCGTAACGACCGCATTTACGGGTCTCATGGCGGAGACCGCTGCCTTCGGCATCTCCGGCCCGAATCACCGACGGTGGGCGGCGGCCGTGGTCTCACTTTTCGCCGGAGCGGCGGTGGGTGGTGCACTTCTCTTGACGGTCCGAATCCTTCCCCCTTTTCTGACCACCATAACCGTTGCTGGAATCTGCTTGGCCGCTGTCACCCGCTTCGGGTCGACTCCAAAATCGGACCGGCTGGGGCCCACGGAAGAAACGCCTGTTCCGTGACGACGCCGTAAGCACGGGTGAAACGGGTTGGCGATCGCGAAGCAGGTCTTGGCGGATCTGCTGTTTCCCTATCTCTCCGCCGTGAACTCGAGCCAGATGTTCGTCGGGATGTCGGGTTGTGCGTCGCCCGGGTCCTGCGCTTCGCGCCTCACGTGGAACGACTCGATCCCGCGGGTGCCGGCGAGGTTCGGCCACTCGGAGGCGTCCCATACGAGGACGACGTCCACGTTCCCGTCGGATGAACCCACGTTGTGGAACCGGACAACTAAACGCCCTAGCACAGCAAGACCTATGGAGGGCGGACCTCGGGAAGTCCCCCGGCCCATCAAACTGCTCGCACGCCCCTGAGATCGCCCCGACGTCCGGCGAGGATTAAAATCAAGGGTGTCTCGCCTAAACCGGTTGCTCATGCCCGAGATGAATTCCGTCTCTCGATTCTTTGTGAACCTGTCGTCGTCGTGGCGAACCGCCCGTTTTTACCGATGGATTCGGGGGGAAGCGTTGATACCCCGCGCGGCCCGATGCCTGGAGATCGGCTGCGGGAATGGCAGCTTGGCCATACGCTTCTTTGAGGGTTTTCATCCCGAAGAGTACATTGCCACGGACTTTGATCCTCGCCAGGTCGAGGCGGCTCGCCGCAATTTCGAAAGGCGATACTCGGCGAAATCTCCGCCTCAACTACTCCTCCGGCCGGCAGACATGCTGCGCCTCCAGGACAGCGACTCCTCGTTCGACGTGGTTCTCGCTTTCGTCGCGATTCATCACGCCAGCCCTTCCCACCACGATTTTAGCCGGATCCCTCAAGCGCTGGGAGAGATCGATCGCGTTCTCCGTCGGGGTGGGGTGCTGGTGTACGCAGAGATCATCCATCAGGAAGAAATCCGGCATTGGCTCACCGACCACGGATTCACGATTGAGCGAGTCCGACGGCGATGGCGCTTCGAGTCTGTTGCGGCACGTAAATCGGGATAGGTCGCCCTTCGAGGCTCCGCTTCAGGGTATCTTGCGTTCCCCCACGGAGCATAGAGCGGGGGGAGAGAATGCGACCTATCCCCGTCGGCGCCTAACCGTCTCGATGGCGCGGGTCGTTCAGGTCCTCAAGCGCTTACCGCCCTCCAAGAAAATCGTCTATCCCCCGCTCAACGTCCGCCCGGGCAATCGAGTCGAGGTGGGCGAGCAATCCGATGAATAGCCCGCGTTCGTTCTGATCACGTCGTCGAACGCCCGGGTGGGCTGGATCCCCCCGCATTCTACGTCGTAGCGGTGGCACCGGTCGCTAGGAAATTGGTTCTTGAAAGATGGAACCGAAGCCCTGAGCTCATAGGACTCTGTACACGTCGACCGGATGGGAGACATTCTTCAGCGAGATTGCTCGAAGTTTTTCGACGTGGATGTCAACCTTGTTGCGGATCTGCTCCCAGACGGGTCCAGAGATGCAGATTCCCCCGGGTGGAGCCAGCGGCTCGATCCGGGCGGCTACGTTTACCCCATCGCCAACCAGGTCGTCTCCTTGGCGTACGACATCCCCTACGTGAATGCCCACTCGCACGTGGAACTGCTCCGCTCGTGGACGGACCGAATTCCGTTCCCGAATGGCGGTTTGGATCTCGACCGCGCAGCGAGCGGACTCCACGGCGCTCGCGAATTCGACCATAAACCCATCCCCGATCGTTTTGACCTCGCGCCCGCCCCGCGAGACGAAGATCGGGCGGAGGAGCGAGCGATGATCCTCCAGGAGCCGGAGCGCGCGCCGCTCGTCTTGCTGCGCTAGCCTGGTGAACCCTACCATGTCCGTGAACATGATCGCCGCGAGCCGGCGATCGGTCGCCGCGCGCGGGAGGTCGCTTCGTTCGCCGTTTTCGAGTCGCATCCGTCGTAAGAGAGAGATGAATCGCGGATCCCGTCGCAGGGCATCGAACCGTGGCTCAACTTTGATCCACACGAGCCAGCTCGATCGCTCCGTGTAGGCGCGTTCGAGCCACTCGATTGCTTCGTTGGTGTCGCGGAGCCCCGTGTAAATGAGGGCGATCCAATAGGACGGAAGGTATCGGGCCCGGGATCGCTCGAGTAAGTCCGCGAGGATCTTTCGAGCCTCCGATTCATTACCGGCCGAGGCGTAGGCATGGGCGAGCACCGCGAGCGAGATCGTGCTCCCACCAGACGATGTAACCGCTTGGCGGATCTCCGCGATCGCTTCGTTGTACATTCCTTTCTGGAGGTATGGTCGGCCGAACCAAAGGTGGGCTGGACCAAAGGCGGGGTCGATCTGGACCGCCTTTCCGTACTGTTCGATAGCGGCATCGTAGTTGCGATCCAGGTAGAGGACATGGCCCAGACCCGTATTGACAGCCATCGAGATCGGGTCCAAAGCAAGCGCTTTTCGCATTTCGTCGAGCGCTTCGTCCAATCGACCCATCGCTTTCAGGTAATCCGCGAAAAATTGGTGCGCCGTGGAATAACCGGGGTTGAGCGCGATTGCGCGCTGTAACTCCTTCTCGGCGGTAGCCCAGTCGCGTTCGTAGAGGAACCGGACGAATCCGAGTGACGTGTGGGCTTCCGCGAGGTGGTCGTCGATGGCTAGGGCCTTTTCCGCCGCCTCTCGGGCTTTGGGAAACGCTTCGGTAGGAGCTGAGAATTCCAACCATCCGATCTGAGCCCAAGCATCCGCAATCCCGCAGAGCGCCAGAGCGAAGGTTCGATCCTTCTCCAATGCCCGCTCGAACAGCTGGATCGCGCCTCGGAGACTTGTCTCGGTTCGTAGATTCCATTGGAAGCGTCCCTGCAAGTAGAGGTCGTGGGCGTTCGCGGTCGAAGGCGCCTTCGACTCGCGTTCCTGGTCCGAGGGTCGGACCAGCCGAAGTTTGAGAGCGCGTCCGATTCTACGGGCGATATCCCGCTGGATCTCGAACACATCCTCAAGTTCACGGTCGTAGTTCTCCGACCAGAGATCTTCCTGACTCGCCGCATCAATAAGGCGAACGGCGATTCTCAGCTTGCGACCGGACTTGCGGACGCTTCCCTCTACCACGGAGCGAACGGCCAGCTCCTCCGCGACCTGAGCGACGGTCTTGTCGGTGCCTTTGTAGTGCATTGCCGAAGTCCTGGCGATGACACTCAACCCGGAGATCTTTGAAAGGGTAGAGATCAACTCCTCCGTCATCCCATCCACAAAGTACTCGTCCCGGGATCCCGGGGCGATATTGGTAAGCGGCAAGACCGCAAGCCGGTGACCGTGCCCCGGTGTGAATGAAAGTCCGTGCAACCTCGAGCCCCCGACCTCATGCTCGTTCGTTCGTTATTGACTTTTCTTCAGCTCGTTTCGCGATATCAGCCTCGAATTCTGATGTTTCCGCTTTCTGATCCTTCTATTCCCGGGGGGGAATCTCAGTTCGGGTACAGCCAAACGGGAGGAGAAGGGTAACGAAGGAAGGTCGGCACCTCCCCGGCCTCCGAGCTGGACGACCCCGGGGGGCCAAGCGTTCCAGATGCAACGCACCCTACGTCAGTTAGTTAAGCGACGAACTTCGATATCGTGATCAGTGTCCGAACACGAGCGCGCCGATCCTCGTGCGGTGGTCGTAACACTGGTGACTATCGGAGCGATCCTGAACATTATCGAAGCAGTTTACGTGATTTCGGCAGGCGTGTTGTTTCTCAGCCTGGCGCCCCAAGCGGCGGGCGACGTGGTCGGGATCGGCGCCACAGAACTCATCCTCGGACTCGTGCTCGTCGTTCTCGCATTCCTCTATTACAATAATCCGGAGATTCACGTGGGCTTGGGGACGGTGATGATTATTGTAGCTGCAATTACTTTCTGGGTAGGAGGGGGGTTCGGAGTAGGTTCGATTCTCGCCCTGATCGGAGCTATTTTCGCGGTGGCGTTGCCCCACTCCGATGCAATCCCAGCACCGCCCCCACCAGCGCCGATCGATGAACCGGCGTTCGTTCCAAGATCCGCCACTGGAATGCCGGCCGACGACTACGCTGCGGGAGAGCCGACCAAGCTCACGAACACTTTCACCGCCGCAACGATTGTTCGGTATTGCCTGACTTGCAATGAGCAGAACCCTCCGGAAAATTTGAACTGTTCCAAATGCGGAACCCCGCTTCCTGTCCGATCCGTGTAGAGTTTTTCGTAACAGAGGATCTCCCGCGCGATCAAGCCTGGGTAGGGTCACGCATGCCGCTTGAGCGAGAACGACGGTGAGCACGCCAGGCGAGCGCAAAGAGAAAGAGGCCCGCGAACAGAATGACGACGTCGACAAAGATTGCGACCGACTCATCGACCCAGAAATGAGAACTCGCCGCCGGCGCAGGGCCGGGAACGAGCGCGTTGTAGAGGGTCAAGGCGGTCGACGTAATCATTTGAAATCCCCATAGGATGATCACGAGACCACCCACGAGGTAGATTGCGCTCTCGACACGAAGATCCGTAGAGGTGGAACTCTGCATAGCGACTCCTCCGCCCGGTAGGCCGGCGAAGGTTGGTCAATCTGAATTATCCTTCGGTCCAAGAGACATCTAAGAACCGGTTCGATTTCACCTCGATTCGACATCTCCCCTCCTACCGAGAGACTCTGCGCGGGTGCGTGCACTGGCGCGCTTGCAACCAATGATACTTACTTACGAACAGAATTGGAAGCGCGTCGATTCGGACCTGCCGCCTTTCGGGCGACTCGCCTCACCGAAGGTTGGTTTCGGGCAGCCGTCGGCTGGGCTGCGAGTACCGTATGACTTGCCAAATCCACGGAGACCCCATCAGAGAGGGATTTGGGAGGAACCCCGGCGTCGACGGGGTAGAATCCGAACGCCAGCTGACTTTGGTTCACCGAGACCCGAAGATAGCCGTACGTTTGATCGTCGTGCCGATCTAAGGTCAGTCCCAGGGTGTCCACCGTGGAGCTCGTGTCCAAGTATGAAACATCGATCCCATCGGTTGGCTCTTGGGCCGGCGAGCCGAGTCGGGATTGGACCAGCGAAGTCAGGCCATGGCCACCGTCTCCGCACACGATGAATGGCACTTCATAGGAACCAGCGGCAAAGCGGATCGATCGAGTAAATCGCTGATAGTTGTGGGCATGACCGGATACGATGGCATGGGGGTACACTCCCATCGCCTGGCAGATGGCATCGATTTGGGCGAGCATCACTGGGTTGCCGCCATGGGCCCCCCCAGCGCCCGATCCACTCGGTGGCGGCGCATAGGTGAAGGGCGGATGATGAACTGCGAGGAGAACCGCGCCGGCGAACCCGTCGCTTTTGATGCGACCGAGCTGGGCTGAGAGGAAGTCAAGCTGGTAGTCGGGAACGGCCTTCCAGGTCCCCTCTTCGCTCGAGATCACACCGGGATCCTCGAGCGCGTTGCTGAACAATCCAATGATGCGAATGAAGGGCGCATCGAGGGTGAAGTAAACTCCGGGCTGAGTCATCGCGGTTCGATGGAGCGATCCAGCTTCGGGAGTCACCACCGGTTCCGTCGCACAAAAGTTTCGTTGAAAGGTATCGAGGGGTACTTCTGCGGGCGGAGTTCCCGGCACAATGAACGAGTCGTGGTTCCCGGGAATCGCAAAGATCGGAGCCGGATAGTTCCGATACGGCTCATAGAACTGATCATAGTAGTACTGGGACTCTCCAAAGTCATAGATCAGATCGCCCAGCAGGTAGAGGAATGCGGGACGATCCGCGGCCGTGGCGGACTGACAGTCTTCCGTGATACGGTCGGATACGAGAATCTCGTCCGGATATTTGCCTGCGGTCGAGGCGCCGATGTCTCCCACCAAGTGGAAAACGATCTGGCCGTTAGACTGAATCGCTTGAACCATCTCCGTCCCGTGCGGACCTAACGCGGCCGCTAACTCATACACGTCTGCGGGCGCCGCGCGCGAGGGAGGGAAACCTACCACATCCTCGTAAAGCAGGGCTTGGATCTTCGCGTAGAGTAGGGCGTCGGAGGGATGTGGCACTTGGAACCGCGTCGGGTCGGGAGTGGGCTTCCCTTGATTGAACACGGGCTCGTCGAACAGCGGTTGAGGAAGGGGGGAGCGGGAGTTTCTCGGCATGTAAGCGGCGCCTTTGGGTGCTTAAGGCGCCCCGGCTCGTAAGAATCTTTGGTGGTCTCCTTCGATTGGACTCATAGCTAAGCGTGTGAACGGCGCTTACACCCGTCTAGAGGGAAACGGGCAGTTATTTCTCCCCGAACTTCTATCGCGCATTGCGCCGGGAGTCGCGGAACAAATGCCAAAGTACATAGATACCCATGAATTGGGGGCGGTAGCGCCCTCCGACCTGCAGGAACTCCAGAACGCTCCCCCCGACGAGTTCGGCATGACGCATCACGATATTCTGTTCAACACGGCCGAGAACAGAGTCTACTGTGTCTTGAATGCCCCGGATGCGGAGGCGGTTCGCAAACACCATGCCCAGTTCGGTATCCAATGCGACTGGATCCATGAGGTGAACTCGACTCGGCCCCCAACGAAAGCGACTCGATCGAAAAAGCGTTGAGACTTGATTGACCCCCTCAAAGTCGACATTTCCTCGAGTCGCGGGAAAAGTCCGGCACGCGTCGATCGTCAACCCGGCGCAATTCGCCCGTCGATACCTATCGGGAGTTCGCGCACCATCTCGATTCTTTGTCGTTTGGCAGCGGGGCCTCCCTTCCCGTCTTGCCCGAAGATTTCGAGGGCGCCGCCTGGATCCGTTCAGCGACACCTATGTCCTCCCCGGAGACCTGCATTCAATAGGGATCACTTATCCGCGGGGCGTTGGCGGACCCGCGGCGGTCATCCGAGCGGAAGAACTAGCCGCCGTCGGCGCTCGAGAGTTCATCGGCGTGGGGTACGCGGGGGCCATTTCCGCGGAGCTGAGTCCTGGTGACGTCGTCGTCTGTGAGCGCGCAGTTCGGGATGAGGGGACTTCCCACCATTACGCCCATCCGAGTGTCGCTGCACGACCGTCCGCTTCGTTGAATCGGTGGGTGAAGGGGGTCCTCACACGGGCCAATATTCCCTTTCGGCCGGGAGAGAGCTGGACGACGGATGCACCGTACCGAGAAACGCGCGCGGAGCTTCGTCACTATCGGCGCCGGGGGATCCTCACCGTCGAAATGGAGGCTTCGGCCATGTTCATCTTCGCCCGTCACCGAGGGCTTCAAGCGGCCTCTGTGCTGGTCGTGAGCGATGTCTTGACGGAGAATGGGTGGAAACCTCACTTTCACCGGCTAGGGGACAAACTCGAGTCGGTGGCCTCCAGCCTCATTCGGGCCTCGCGGTCGAATTGATAGGCGCCTCTACGCTACCATCATGCGACCTCGGAAGCCAACGCGGCGCTCGCGACTCCTACGGCTAGACCTGCAACGGCTCTTACACGCACTGCTCAGCCTTAGACCACGGGATGTCCGGGCCAGCAGGGTCCCGACTGCTCCGTGATCGTCTTCGAACGGGGTCCCTACCGCGGCGGGAGATCGCAAGTCGTGTCCGGGGTCGAGGGACGACTTGAGATTCGTCCGGAAGTACGTCCAGCCCTGGATCGCACCGCCAAAGAGGGCTACCCATAGTTCCTGAGTGGGGATCCTTGAGTGAGTAGGCGTCAGTACCTTTCCCCCATTCTTGGGCTCGAAGGAAAACGCCCGCTTCGTTACAAGCTGATCTTCTGGGAAGGACAATATCACGGCGTGGGACCAAAGCCGACCTTATGAGTCCCGAAGGCTAGACCGTACACGGGGCTTCGCCAGAAGCCCTGGGACGCAAGAAATGGTGGCCTACTTTATCGCTCAAATCGCATGGGACAGCCCGGAAGCTCGGCAGGCCTACATCACGGGGCTGACCGGAATGGTCGAAAAGCAAGGAGGTCGATTCATCGTAACCAGCTCAGAAGCTCATGTTGCAGAGGGGAAGTGGCTGCCGGGCCGTCTCGTGGTGATCGAGTTTCCCTCGATGCAGGCCCTGAGAGGGTGGTACGACTCGGAAGAGTACCGTCCGCTGCTCGAGCTGCGTCTGAAGAGTTCGCGGTCCGAGGCGATCATGGTCGAAGGAAACGCTCCCGTACCAGCGCGGTAGCCGGACGATCCAACGGCGCTCGAGGCGGTTTGCGGCCCCTTGTGAGTAGAAGACTGCGGAGAGGCTCGAATTCACCAAGGTGAGTGCGCAGCCGGTTGCACCCACTGCCCCCGGGGATCTTGGGCCAAGTCATTCGATTCGGGTAGCGGCAAGCCGAATCAGCCGGGTGGATTGGCCCGTATCCAGCCTGCTCCCTTTCCGCGTGCCTGGTCTGTTACTCGACCTATCGCGACCGAGAGGGGCGACTCAAAACTACCATTGCGGCCGGGTCTCGTAAGGTACTTAGGCCGGTTAGATTCCGAGTAGATGCGCTAACGATGGACGTCACCGTCGATCCACTCACGAAGAACGATGTCGATCAGGCTGACGACATCTTCCGAAACGCCTTCGCCACTTTCTTGGGGATCGACAAGGCGAAGCTCTGGGGCGACTCGGAGGTGCTCCGAACTCGATGGCTTGCCCCGAACACCCGAGTCATCGCCGCCCGGATCGGCGGTCGACTCGTCGGGTCGAATGTGCTCACTCGGTGGGGATCGGTCGGGTGGTTCGGCCCGCTCACCATTTCCCCCGGACACTGGGATCATGGGATTGCCAAGGCCCTGATGACCGAAACTGAACGGGTCTTTGACGCGTGGAGGGTGACCCACCGTGCCTTGTTCACCTTTCCTCAGAGCGCAAAGCACGTCGGGCTCTATCAGAAATTCGGCTACTGGCCCCAGCGATTAACTCCGATCTTGAGCCGGCACATCGATTCCGGATCGCCGGCCCCGACGCTTGCCCGAAACAGCCGGATTTTCTCCGAGCTGCCTCCTCGGGAGCAATCGGAGATTTTCCGAGAAATTCGTGAGCTGTGCGAGGCCCTCTACCCGGGCCTCGACCTGTCCGGAGACATCGAGTCGATTCGCGATCAGCAACTCGGCGATACGATCCTCCTTCTCGACGACTCTCGACTAGCGGGATTTGCCCTCTGCCACATCGGAAAAGGCTCGGAGGTCCAGACTGGCCAGACCTACGTGAAATTCGGCGCGACCCATCCAAGGTCTGACCGGAAGCGGCGGCGGAAGGAGCTCCTTCAGTCCATCGAGGGGCTGGCGGTACGAAACCGGGCACCCGCGATTGAAATGGGGTGCAACACGAGCCATCACGATACCTATCGCGCCCTGACGGCGTCGGGATACCGCTCGGAATTCATCGGGGTATTGATGACAAAGCCAGAACAACCGGCGCTCGAACGACCGGAGTTCGACGTGATGAACGATATGCGCTAAGTCACCGCCGGGCCGAAGCCAGCCTGGCGTATGGATCTCTCGCCGGCATTGCATCCTCGTTCTTATGGTCAAGAGCGGTTGAGCCTGCCTGAGGACCTTCTTTGAAAGTTGGATCAATTCACCAAACGATCCGCCTCCCCGGAACTCCGCGCGAGGTCTACGATGCCCTGATGACAACGAAAGGGCACGTCGCATTCACCAAGGCCGAGGCACGGATTAGCCCGAAGGTTGGAGGCAAATTCATGGCCTGGGGTGGATACATCCATGGCAAGAACCTGAAGCTCGTCCCCGGTAAGACGATCTATCAGACGTGGGTCCCTAGCGACCCTAATTGGCCGAAGGGCCATGAATCGAGGGTTCGCTACTCACTGGTCGCCACTCCACGAGGCACTCGAGTGACGTTCACGCACTCCCGCGTGCCCACGGAACACGTGGGGCATCTATCGTCGGGCTGGAAGGAATCCTACTGGGATCCGCTTCGGGCATATCTCTCCGGCAAGTAGCTCCCGATCTCGGAATCCCGGTCGTATGGGCCAGCGGATCGGATAACGGGAGGTTGCAGTTTCTGGCCTCGATCGTTCGATGCAGGTCGCAGCTAGCCGGGTACCGCCAGAAGCTAATCTATGACGGAGCCTTCGAAGGGCCGAAGCAGTTCCAGGGTTGATCGAGATTTGAGTCGGTTGCGGACGGGAGTTAAGGTCGGGACGGAGCGGAAGATTATCGAGGCTGCTCGACAAAGTTTCATCGCCGCCATGAGGCGGAACGACGTAACTGCCCTCGTCGGCCACTACGAGGAGGAGGCGATCGTTGTCCCGCAGAACGCCGGCGTTTGCCGTGGAAGGGCTGCCATCAGGAAGCTCTTCGCCAGCTGGCTGTCCGCCGCCACTGTTCGGGAGTTCGACGTGGATAGCGAGGACCTTCGAATCGTCGGCGACGCCGCGTTCGCAGTGGGCACCTATCGGATGGTCATCGAGGATGCGGGATCCGGCCCGGTTCGTGACGAAGGTAAGTTCCTCATCGTCTACGAGCGCAAGTCGAACGGGACTTGGCTCATCGCGCGGGACATGTCCATCTCAAGCAAGCGATAGTTGCGATCACGTTTACTCTTCGCCCAACTCGATCCGGACACTCGAGATTCGAATGGACGGCCGAGCTCCCGCTGGAAGCTATATTTCCTCCGCCGACTAAACGTTCGTGTGAGTCGTAGAAAATCTCGGGGGGAGGCAGATGGCCTACTTCGTGCTGATCAATGAACAGGGGCCCGCGTGGAACTCCTCGCTACCGATGCGTGAACAGAATGAATGGCCCGACCACGCCGAGTACGTCAACTCCGCAATGCGCGCTGGAAAAGTCATCCTGGGAGGGCCGCTCGGTGACGGAAGAATTCACCGGGCTCTTCTCATGCTGAACTTCGAGAGCGAAGCGGCGGTCCGAACTTGGATCCAGGAGGATCCATGGATCCGGTCCGGCGTGCTTCGCGCGCAGATACTCGAGCCGTGGAATCTGTTGGTCAGCAACGACAAACTCGACCCGGTTCTCGCGGAAATCATAAGTCCGATTGACTCGAGCGGAAACACTGGTAGGCTTCGCGAGCCCTCATGAATCGTTTGTTGCTGAGCCCGGGCGCAGTAACGGACCGATGAGAATAGCTAGCCGATCAAGCCCGGCTCGCATCTCGTCCTCGTCGAGTCCAATGTAATGCACCGTTTGATCGAGGGACGTGTGGCCATAGAGATTCTTCAGTTGCACTAGGTCCATGCCGGCTTTGTGCGCGAGACGGCCAAAGGTCCGCCGAAGATCGTGATGCGAAACTCGCAAACCGAGATCTGAGAAACCCGCCCGATCGGCGGCCCGACGTAAGAGAAGATCCGCACCAGACGGAGAGAGCGGAACCACATTCAGGCCTCCGCCCTCTTCCGCCGATAGGGTCTGTAGGACCTTCGACGTCTCAGAGCACATGGGAAGTGTGCGCCATTTGCCTCCGTTCTTACCCTTGCCCAGGACGTGCAAACGCTGCCGCTCGAAATCGACGTCTCTCGCTCGCAAACGCAGCACTTCTACCCGACGGAGTCCGTTGAACCCTTCCAATGCGACGAGAATTCGTTCGCGCCCCCGGGCCGCCCGATACAGGCGAGCAAGTTGTTCGGGCGTGAGCCATCTTCTGCGTCCCGTCGCCTCGCCCGGTACAGCCCAAATGCCGCGATCAGCCGCTAGGGGATTCTTTGCCCAACGAAGGAATCGACGCAGGGCATTGAAATGGACTGCGAACGTAGCTGGCCTCCAGGGCAGGTTTTGCTTCAGTCGTGCCACGTGGAGCATCTTGAATCGCGCGGGAGTCGACGGTGGGGGATTCACCCCCACCCTCCGAAGCAAACTCGGCGTGCGTTGGATTTCATAGAGAACTCTACGTTTCCATAGATCACCGATATTCGATCGGGCCAGATCCTCGCTGGCGAAGCGGCGAACCGCCACCGACCATCCAATCCGGGGGGGCCGACCGGGTCGACGCTGGCTGGTCTTCGGTCCTGTGGGAGGGTTCACGCTGGACGAGACGTGGTCCGGGTTACCCGCCTAACGCTCCCGGTGAAACGTGGCGGATGCCCCCTCTCCCCGTCAATCTACCCGCTAGGATGCTGAGAGCGGCGAGCATATCGAAGACAACAGGTAACGCCGGCCTTTGCCTCAGACTAAATTAGGGCAAGTGCTGGGTGCACCCTCGATGCCGCGAGCCAAGGGGCCGCCAGCTTCCCGCGATTGGTCCGCATACTACCGGTGGACGGCCCGTCGACCGCCTCGGGAACTGTTGCTCCGAGCGCTGCAACAGCTCGAGTGGGAGAACCGGGCTCGACGGGGTTTGAAGGCCATCGAAATCGGGTGCGGGGCCGGCACTGACTCTTTGGAACTGCTGCGACGAGGATGGAAGGTATTAGCGATCGATCAGCAACCATCGTCCCTAGCGTTCCTCTCTCGCCGAGTTCCTCCTCGTTACCGTAGGTCGCTGACTCCCTTGGTGTCCCCGATGGAGGGACTCTCCCTTCCGAAGGCGGATCTAATCTACGCGAGTTTCTCCCTGCCATTTTGCTCGAGCGAGGCTTTCCCCGGTCTCTGGGCGAACATTCATCAAGCGCTCTATTCCAGGGGGCACTTCGCGGGCCAGTTGTTCGGCGACCGCGATGCATGGGTCCGGAAGCGCCCGATGATCTTTCACACGATTCGTCAAGTCCGCACGCTCACCCGAGGCTACCGGGCCGATCTTTTTCGGGAGACCGAGGAAGAGGGCCAATCGTTCTCCGGGGCCAAGCACTGGCACTACTTCGATCTCATCCTCGAGAAGACTGGGCGGCGCTGATCGTTCGAGAATAGAGCCGAAAGCGATCGAATCACCCATTCAGACGGGAGTCGATTTTGGGGGGCGGCCGAGTCGGCGAGTGGGGGGGCATAAATGTTGGAGCTACGGAAATCCCTACCGGCGGCTGGCAGGTGATGCCCTCCGCCCCGGGTCGCCATCGATGACCCGACCGGTTCATGAGTTGGCGCGAATCGCCTCCTCGACCAGCGATATCGCATACGGAATATCGTTCAACGCGGTGACGTGGACCTCTGCCCACTCCGCCGAAGACCCCCGAGTTCGAACCCGATGGTCCAGAGCTCGCTCGGATTTCAGTCGTCGAATCTCCTCTTTCGTGAGTCGCAGGTCCATTCGGCTGTCGCCGTGGAAGTGCGCAATCTCACGGCTGCCGACGAAGTAGCTCTTCGAGTCCCCGTAGTGTGAGGGGCGCTTCTCAAGATCCGGTAAGGCGGACAATCTTCGTTCGAGCTCGTCCCGGACCGATCTTTGGGTCTGCTTCATGCTGACGGTGAGGCGTTGGTAGGGGCCAAGGGGAGTAGAATATGCAACTCCTTCATGCTGCGGTAGAACTCGATCGAAGGCCGATCCGGGTCCAGAGCGTAACCTCGGGCGAACTCTTCACTGATCTCCCGCATCTTGCCGGCAGCGACCACGGACTCCCAGTCCCAGACCCGACGACGGATGTACCTGCCCCCGGGGATCGTGCCAGCTTCGAGTCCAAGGCCCGCCGCGTCCTCAGTCGGAAGTCTCTGCACGCAAGCGTAGTACTCATCGTCATCAACCAGCGTTCGGAAGGTTCCGTAGAATCTGCGGCCCTTGAGAGTCGGAAGCTTCGACTCGAGCGCATCAAATGCGGCCTTCGGGCCTTTGCCCTTCATGTCCGCTCGAACTCGAAGGACTTCAATCTGCGGGCGTTCCACCACCGTGTCCATGGACCCTCGTCCAAAGGGCACCGCAGTGTGAGCTATAATCGGCCACGGGAGCTCTTGAAACACTTATCGTCAGAGAACCTTCCGGCGTCCTGGGTGCAATAGTCCGCGCGCCCACCCTCAACGGAGCGGGAGACCATCATGGCGCCGACTCCGAATCGTACGGCTTGGACGCAACGATTGCTGCCCTGATTCCTCGACGCTCGACCGAAGCCTGCACTAGCGAACTATGAGGTCGGGGCGGGGCTGCGGGTCCGTCGCGGAGGCGAGCTCGCGAATCGACCGAGCATGAGCTCCATGCCCTTTGGGAAAACTTCCTCGAGATCCCGGGGGCGCCCGTCCGAAAACACGCGCTCCGGGTAGTTCTGCATCCCGTACTGCGCCAGCGTGGCCAGGATGGGCCAGACCTGGAGACCTTTGGTGCTCAGGCGATACTTCGGGCTCCGCCCATTGTTCGATTCGATGTTCCGGACGATCACGTCGTCTGTGGTGAGCTGCTTTAGCCGGAGAGATAGCGTTCGCGGGAGCAGCCCCGGGTTGTTTTTCAGGATGAGGGAGAACGATGCGTCCGGAAAAAATGCGATGTCTCGGAGAATGGTAAGGGTCCACTTTCGCCCGAGGGTGCCCAGGCTAGCGGCAATCGGACAGGCCATCGGAGGTACCGCAGGCGCTCCCGGGGAGGGAAATGACGAGATCGGTGCAGCCGGATGGGCCATTGCGAGTCGAGAAACTCAGCCAGCAATATAGGTTGGTCCTCCCGTTGCAGAGTGGCCGGGCGGCGCTATACTTTCGTTCCGCGGTCCTTGATATACTATCCATCGGTGAGTGGAATATGGTGCAAATCAAGGACGAAGGAAGCCACTTCGACGTGCCAATTGATGTACTCTGGAAATACATTCAGGCCCCCCAAGATCACGGGGCGGCTCATCGCGACTCTCGAAATCAACAGATGAAACCGTTGACCGAGACTTCGTTCATGCTTTCACAAGAAGAGAACATGAACGGTCAATGGGTCAAGACCTCGAACCGTATCACCGTCTTCCCTCCCCTGGGAATGAGCATTGAGGTGATGGAGGGACCGTTGGCCGGCACGAAGATGATTAACATCTACACCCCGAAAGGGAATAAGACCGGTATCGACGTGTTCGGGGAATTCGTGTCGGAGCGAATCCCCGCGGCGCATCTTGAGCCCGCAGTTCGCGCGAACCTCGAGAGTGCCTTCAACCAAGACGTCGAGGGGCTCAAGCACTTCGCGTCCAAACAGTAACTCGTTAGCGCCTCCGCCACGAACCATTTCCGTTCCTGTTTGCCGGATTCCCTGATTTCAATTGCCACGTCGAGCCGAAGGGCGTTACCTGCGATGCAACCACCGTGCCCTGAGGACGGTGTGACGATCGGTTGAACTCCTTCGGGAAGCAAGTACTTGCACGCGACCTCGCGGTAACGTCACTTCCAGCGGGTGAGGATCTCCTCGCGACGAAACAACCGCACGCTCGCGTAGAATAGGGCGATCACGAGAACCGCCAACGCCCCCGCGATGTAGAGCAGGTGCGTCGTGTCGAGAGGAATAAACCCGATCTCCCCGGCCACGTAGAGGAAAATCAGCGGGACGAAAATAACCCCGGCGTACTGTTGAGCGCTACGGGCATCCGTCGCTCGGGAGGAGATAATCACACAAAACTCAATCGCGTACAGGCAGGCGAGTGGCGCCATCACGAACAAAATCACCGCCATTCCCCAGCTCGGGAAGAGCAGGTAACCGAGCGGCCCTCGAGTGAACAGGTCGATCAGTACTTGGTAAAGGACCGAGCCGGCCCAGACCGCCAGCATCGTGGGGATGAAGGGGGCGATCATCTTCCCGAGCAGAATCTCGCTGTCCGTAGTCGGAGTGGACAGAAGCGGTTCGAGGCTTCGCTCGACCTTCTCTCCCACGATGCCGTACGCCGCGATGGCCGTGGGGAGCATCGCGGCTCCGATGATCCACCAGAAGCTGAACGCGTTCACGAGGTCGGGGAGGACGGACTCGAGGCCGGAGCCCGTGCCGTTACGGATGATATCCCAGACCAAGAGCGGAAACCCGATGCCGACTCCGAGCGGGAGAACGACCAGACCAGCGACGATTCCGCGCTTCTTCCAGAAGATGCCCATGTCGTGGCGTGCGATGATCCAAGACTGGGAGAGTCTCATGCGGTGTTCTTCCCGTCGTGGACGAGTTTCAAGTAGACGTCTTCGAGAGAGGGCGAAAGTTGAGAGAGCTCGAGAATCCTTCCACCCGCTCCAATCACCGCCGCGGCGATCTCTGGATTTTCTCGATCAGGGTCCTCGACTTCGACGATCAACTCGTCTCCCGAAACTTGCACCTTCCGCGTCCCTAACCTCGCCCGTACGGCTGCGGCCAGCTCTTCTGACGCCCGATCCAGCCGAACGACGGTGCGCTTCCCTACGCCCACGGTCCGAAGCGACTCGACAGAACCGACGGTTAGGAGTCGCGTCCGCAGGATCCCGACTCGGTCGCAAAGGCGCTGAGCCTCGTCGAGATTATGGGTGTTCAGGAAGATCGTGCGCTTTTCCTTCTTGAACTCGAGAATGACGTCCCGGACCATCTTGGCCGCCTCGGGATCAAGATTCGCGGTCGGTTCATCGAGAAAGAGCAGGATCGGGTCGTGGACGAGCGTCCGGGCGATCGCGACCTTCTGTTTCATACCCTTCGAAAACGTCGCAAGCGGGAGATCTTTCTTCTCCCAGAGTTCCATCTTCCGAAGCAGGCGCTCGATATTCCTCCGCAGCGTGTTCGCGTCTACTCGATGAAGCTGGCCGAAGTACTCCAGGTTCTGGTAGGCACTGGTCCCCTCGTAGAGCCCGACATTCTCAGGAAGGATCCCGATGCGTTGGCGGAGCCGGAGTTCCGCTACGTCATTGCCGATCTCGCAGCCTGCCACCTCGGCGGTGCCACTGGTCTTCGAAATCAAGCTCGAGAGCATCCGGATCGTCGTGGTTTTACCGGCACCATTCGGGCCGAGGAATCCGAAGATCTCTCCGTCCTCGACGTCCAGCGATACCTGATCGACTGCCGTAACGTCGCCGAAACGCTTCGTCAGCTTGTCGGCGTGAATCATGAGCGGGCGCGCTAACAACCAACGCCGCTCAAATCATTGCTCTTTCTCAAACGGGGCGGAGAATACCTGCGCGCGCGGACCATGACCCGTGCGCGAACCCCGCTCGCGACGCAGCGCAACGAACTTTGCCATCACCCATCTCGCGTCTTGGGCGAGGCAGCGGAATAGGTGGGTCAAAGGCGAATGAACTCGCCTTCGGACGAATCTTTCTGGCAATCGTAGGTGCAAAATGTCTGTTGCGCCTTCCCGGGAAATTCTTGACCCGCTCTAGCCGGGGCCACGCGAACTGGTGTTCAAGTCGAACCTCACGACGCCACGGCAGTCCAAGTGAAACCGGGTTAAGCCGCGGTATAAGTAGGCAAGAACAAAATCAGAGTCGAGGCGGTTACGATGGGGTGGGTGCGCTTTGAGTTAGGCGGCTTGATGAGAGTGCTCGGCGTGTTGGTCATCATTGGTGGAATCGTACTGGCGATCTACGAGTTCTCCCTGGATAACCGAGTGACCGCGGCGGTGGCGTTCATTGCTCTCCTGGTCCTCGGACTCACGATGGTCTCCTGGGGGGGCTACTCCCGGAAGCAGAACACACCGATCGGGCGCGTTGATGACGTCCACGGCTCGTAGAATCAAGTAGGCCGAACGCGGCAACGGTACGCGACGGGCACGATCGACCTCTAGGGCCGATCCCACCGAAGTGTGGACAAGACGTAGGTTACACCAACTCCGTTTGATCTCGACGTAAGCGCTCGGCGCAACCAGTCTCCCAATTCGGTTGCAACTCCCCTTTCAAGGGGCTGCGGGATGGGGGGGACAACATGATCCGGAATGGGCAAACCGCATCGCTTGAGAGTTTATTTGCCGAGATAGTATGGATGGGCCTCTATGGTCACCACGGTCGATCTCATGGACTTCGTCCACGAACTTCGAGAGGATTTTTTCGAATGTGCGGCAAAGCTGGGTCCGAAAGAATTCACCAAGAATCGAGAGGTGAGCATGCACTCTTTTCGCAACATTTTCCTGCATCTGGCGTATGTGGAAGAACAGCACGTTACCGAGTTCTGCGAAGGGAGGCCTACTCCTTGGATGCCTGAGGTGATGCGGATCCCTCGGGACCGGTACCTCACGATTGCCGCAGTACGGAAGCGGCTCCGAGAAGTTCGAGCGATGGGAGATAAGAGGTTCAAGAAATGGAACACCCCACAGGAGCTGGCTAAGCCAGCGGTCTGGGTAGCCTCGAAGGTGTACCCATTGCGCCTGTCCCGGGATTCCGCTCTCGCCCAGTGCTTGACGGAGCACTTGCTGCACCTTGGGGAAGTGGAAGCCATGCTCTGGCAGATGGACGTGAAGCCCCCCACTACTTTCTGGATCGAGCGAAGGGTACTCAAAGGGAAGTGGCCTCCGTCGAAGTCCGCACTCGTCCAAGGTCGTCTCTTGTCGAGGCGCCAATCCGAGCGTCGCTCCGTCAAGGTAGGCAAAGGGGAAGTTGAGCGACCCCACACGTTCCGAGTCGAGTCTTCGACTGGCAAGCGACCACGCCGACGCTACCCGACTCGGCGAAAGTGAAACGCACGATCATCGAGGAGAATACGATCGCCTCCGCGCAGTACCTGGGCACGCACGTCCGACCGTAGGAGTGCGTGTGCCCAAGCTTGCGCGGATCCTTCGCGCCCAATACAGGCTATTGCACCGAACTGAGGGGAGCTGGATGCTTCCGGCATATTCGAGACCCTAGGCACTCCTGTGAGGCGATGCCGTCGAAGTTATGCCGCCCACTTGCTGAATCGTGCCGATGGAAGCCTTGTTCGCGCATTCGCTTTCCAAGACCTACCACACGCGCCAAGGGACGGTCCATGCGCTCGATAGCGTCGACCTCTCGATAGGACAGCGCCAGCTCTTTGGCTTCCTCGGTAGGAACGGGGCAGGCAAGACCACGTTCATCAAGATCGCAACGGGGCTTCTTTTACCGACCTCCGGTACTATCCAGCTGTTCGGCATTGACGTCGTCGAGCATCCACGAAAAATTCGTGAAAGGATCGCAATCGTTCCCCAAGAGGGGAAGCCGTTCTATCATTTGACGCCGCGCGAGCATATCGAAGAATACCTACAGGTGCGAGGGGCGTCACGGGAGTCCGCCCGGAGCGTCGCGGACGAGCTCCTGCAGGTGATGGGCTTACTCCCATACTCGCACATCCCCGCAATGCTCTTGTCCGGTGGGTTGCAGCAGCGGACCCTCGTCGCCATGGTTTTAGCCACGGGAGCCGAGTTCCTCTTCCTCGACGAACCCACCCTGGGAATGGATCCGTTCGCTCGACGGCAGGTTTGGGAGGTCATCCGTCGGACCGTGCATAAGGGATCGACAGTTCTCCTGACAACCCACTATCTCGACGAAGCCGAACAGTTGACCGAGGAGCTCGCGGTCATTGAGGGAGGTAAGGTCCTCTACAAGGGGACCGCGGACTCCCTTAAGTCGAAGGTCCGGCGGGAGGTGCGATTGCACTTCAGCGCCGGGTTCACGGCGAAAGAACTGGAATCGTTCGGGGAGGTCTACCCCGAGCGGGGGGGATTCACCGTAATGACTACCCGATCCCGCGCGGAGGAACTGACCCGCACGGCTCTCGAACGCCGGATCGCCGTCAATGTCGGCCCGGTCACCCTCGAGGAGGCTTTCCTTACCCTCGTAGGGCGGAGCATAGAGGAAGACGAACCCGGGGGCCAGTGGGCATGACCGCGAAGACGCAAGCCAACGCAGTGTTGCGCATCTGCTGGTTCAATGGGATCCTTGGACTCGTACGGAGCCCCGTGGTCTTTATCGCGCTCTTCCTGACGCCCCTGAGCTTCCTGTTCTTCCTCTACGTGGTCGCGCCACGAAGCGAGTTGCCCTACGGAGTTGTGGGCGGCGTCCTATTCTCCTGCCTCTTCACCGGGAGTGGAATGATGAACGACTGCGCCTACCTTCGACTCGAACGCCAGATGCAGCAGGTGTTCATCACGAGCCCGCTGCGACCGATCTCCTGGGTTCTCGGCATGGCGCTGAGCGAGCTCATGTTCACGATCCCGGCGCTCGTCCTCTTCCTTGCGGTGCTCACTCTGGTCACTCCGATTGGGGTGTCGTCCCTGGCGGCCTTGATTGGAGTGATCATACTGACGTGGCTCCTCGCGTCAAGTCTCGGTTTCCTGCTCTCCACCTTCTTCCGGACCCTACGGGAAATTTGGCCTATCGGGATGGTGGTATTCACCACTTTATCGGTCCTGCCGCCGGTATTTTATCCCCTCCAAGCGGTCCCGGAGTCGTTTCGGTGGGTGGCATTCCTGGCGCCGTCGACGTTCGCGAGTCAGCTCGCCGTGAGCGCGGCCGGACTCCCGATCACCTCGGTGCCGTCCGCCCCGTTCCTCTCCTCAATTCCTGGCC
The DNA here is from genome assembly GCA_963749195.1 of uncultured Thermoplasmata archaeon. GTDB lineage: Archaea > Thermoplasmatota > Thermoplasmata > Lutacidiplasmatales > UBA184 > Lutacidiplasma. The sequence continues at coordinate 9,074 of CAVVLX010000007.1, read as the reverse complement.
AGCTCCTCGGACTGGCGATTCTGACGATGTTCTTCATCGCGGTCGCGATGGGGCTCGCTCGTTGGCGCGAACCTTGAGCACGGCGGAGGAGCCCTCTGATGCTCTCGGTATGCGCAACGCCAGGTGCACACTCTCCGCCCTAGGGCGTCAGGCCAGTTTCAATGATGCCTCTACACTTTGAGATAAAGTTAACTATGTGACAATGTGTAGAGGCATCTGTGGCGACAGTGCGGACCGTCAACCGAGGTGAAAATCGATACTACTACCTGGTCCAGACCTACCGGTGGGATGGGGTAGTTCAGCGGAAGGAGAGATACCTCGGCACCAAACTCCCGAGTCATCTCGAGCTCCAACGAGCCTCCTTAGAGCGAGCGGTTTGGGAGGCGACGTGGTTCAAAGTGTTTCTATCGATCCGCGATGGCTACCACGCCCATCTTCGCACGCTTCCCGGTCCAGCATTGCAGAAGGAGCGGGGCCAGTTCATCATTGAGTTTACCTACGACACGAACCGCATCGAGGGTTCGACCCTGACGTATGAGGAAACCGCGGATCTAATCGAGCATAGAATAAGCCCGCGCTCGAAACCAATGGCCGATATCCGCGAAACTGAGCTACATGCAGCTTTGATGAGGAGACTCCTCGACCATCCCGAGCCCATTGACTTGCCGCATCTGCTAGCTTGGCACAGGGGGATCTTCGGAGAGACGAAACCCCAATTCGCCGGTAGGATTCGAGACTTCGAGGTTCGCATCGGGCGAAGCAAGCACATCCCTCCCCCGCCGCTCGAAGTCCGACCCATGCTGATCGAACTCTTGCGATGGGTCCATCGGCACGCAGAAGAAGTTCACCCGATCCAGCGCGCGGCTGCCTTCCACTTTAGGTTTGAAAATATCCATCCGTTCGGAGACGGGAATGGGCGGATAGGCCGAATTGCAATGAACATGTTACTGCACGAGAGGGGCTACCCGATGTTGAACATCCGATACGGAAAGCGGACGGGGTACTATCGCGCATTGGAGAGATCTAGTGTCACATCAGACCCCTCCCCGTTCACGCTTTGGTTCTTTCGCCGCTACCAGCGAGACGGGAAGAGGTGGATTCGCGGGGCAGCGACAACGTGAGTGTTCTGCCAAGATTCTAGGCCAATCTGACCAGGGCCTACCGCCTACCTGGACCTAGCCCGTCTAGGACTGGCGCAGCGGGCTCCGCCGCGAGTCGCTGCAATCATCCTCAACATCCATCGCGGCCGCCCGGTGACGACGATCCCTCGATTCTGCGCGCGCCGCAATGCATTTGGATAGGACGCCATTGCCAGGAACAATGGGATCTGAGTATGAAACAATCCGTGAACTCTACCGCTACAATTCCCGCGTCCGAAAGAAATATCTTCGGGCGATCTGGAAACTCCCTACTCGACAGCGCTACAAGAATCGCGGTGGATCGTTCCCCTCAGTCGTGGACATTTACATGCACGTTCTCGATGCGTACCGATGGTGGTTCATCTCCGTCTACGGGAACGCCAAGACCTTCGAGGAGTACCCTCTTGGTCAGCGCTACACGAAGTCACAGGTTGCGAAAGAGACCGCCGCCGTGGATCGTCTACTCCAGAAGGTCATCCGCGAAGTCGGCCCCCGGGGACTGAGCAAGACTCTCCACTGGCGAGGCCAACGGCCTTTCCGAATTTCCGTTCGCAACATGCTCCTCCACATGATCGAAGAGGAGCTGCAACACCGCGGTGAAATGAATGCCCTCCTCTGGCAGATCGACGTCGATCCGCCAGTTACCGGCTTCGGCGAGGATTGAGAGTCGGCTCAATGGACGCAACGGCTGTTACACTCACGAGGCGCTCCTAAGAATAATATTCGATCTTCCCACCCCAACGCTCGCTCTCAGGAGCCGATGGGCCCGGCGTAGGGGAATGGGTTCGTGGGGGTGTCTTGCCGAGGGGCGGTTGGCAGACGCCGACCGTGACGCCCTCTGATCGTCAGGGCTGCTTGGGCCACTGGTAGAGCCCGATGACGTTTCCCTCGGTGTCCTTGAAGTAGGCCGTCCAGCCCATGTTGCCCGGAATCTCCTGCTTTGGTTGGATCACCTTGCCCCCGTTCTTCTCGACCTTCTTGATCGCCGCCCCCACGTCGTCCACCATGATGGTTACGACCGGATGTTCGAGGGGCCCGCCACGCTTTCCTATGCCGCCACCGACGTATCCAGGCTCTTTCGGCATGCCCTGATCGTCAACGGTGCCCGTGCTCACCATCGTATAGTCCATCCCCGGCACCGCGTTCATCTTCCACCCAAATGTCGTCGAGTAGAACTTTCGTGCTCGTTCTGTGTTGTCCGCTGGTATCTCAAAGTGACCGACTTCGCCGCTCATGGTTCCCTAACAAGCCTGACCACTTGGACGCATAAGAGGCACCGGGGGGATCGTGAAACAGTTCCGCGAGCAGGAGCGCACGCGTGCCGCCCAGGCTGACTCGAAGGATGTGATAACTTGCGGTTTACTACTCATCGTAGCCAACCCTGGGTCATCGTCTACTTGTAGAGACGGAGAAGCTGCAACGCCACTTGCGCCCACACTGGCTACCACAACTAGGGCGCCTCGAAATCGACGGGTCGGCGCTCTCGCGGCTACGAAGGGAGGTCCTTGATCCGGCCCACCGAGTGGTCCCACTTGATCCAACTGACGACCGGCGCGTCGGCGTTGATCTGCCAGAGTAATGCGTTGAGTTCTCCGCGATGCTGAAGCTCCTCCTCGACCAGATGCCACAGCACTTCGCGCACCGGAATGTTGCAGTCGTGGTCTTGCCGCGCCCCTTTCTCCCTTACAATCGTGCGTGAGAGGTCAGCTTCGGTCAGTTCTGCCATAACCCGCTGGATCTGGGTCTGAACGTACGTCTCATCTTTCCTCAACACATCGATTGAGGGCGGAACGTCGGAGTCTTCCTCCTGCGGCGGGAACGGGAACGTCGCACAGCTCTTCATCCAGAAATAGAGGGCGCCTTGAGAGTGCGCGAAAATGTCGAGAAGGGTGGGGTACGATGCACCTCGGTCGCGCGTCAGCTCTGCCGGTGGGAGCTTCGCGAGTGCGTCGAGGTAACCGCGGCGAGTGTCCGCGAGGTACGCGAACCATGCACGAAAGGTCTCTACTTCAGAATCCATGCCAAGGCCTGCCGGTCCGACAGCGACGATCCACATATGACTAGCCGCCTCTGCCTAGATGCGAAGGGGAGACCGTACTTCTTCGTTGGGGCAACGGTGCTTGCTCTCACCCGCTGTTCCATCGATTCTCGCGTGTCCTCGGAGTGCAGCCCGACTATAGGGCGTGCCGACCGATTCAATAAATCCGTGCAATGAGTCCCCGGGGCACGACGAACCAGAACGGATCTCCAGTACGGACTACATTAGCCACCGCGCGACGGCTGTTCGTAGTCAAGCAGCGTCTTTCGGGACCGCTACCGAAGCGGGCGGGCCGAGCGGACATTCTCTCCATCGCCCGCGATCTCTGCTATGTCCAGTGGGACCCCGTGAGCGTTGTCGCTCCCGGTCACATCCTGACCCTGTGGAGCCGACTCGGAAACTTCCCGCGGACCGACCTCGATGCGCTTCTCGCCGACGAACGGAAACTGTTCCGGTATTGCGTCCACGCGGATTCGATAGTTCCTACGGAGGAGTTCCCCCTCTTCCGCTCCTACATGGCACGGTACCCCGAATCCCTCTCCGATTCGTGGGGGAACTGGAGAGCCCACACTCGGCAATGGCTCCCTCGTCATGCGGACCTTCGACGAAAAGTCTTGGGCGAGCTGAAGGTCGGCCCACTTTCCCTGAACGAGTTCAAGGATCACGTTCGAACGCGTAGAGACCCCGGTGGATGGGGTTCGGGGAGTGACGTCTCGGCGATGCTCTTTCATCTCTGGATGTCGGGGGAGGTAATGTTGGTCGGTCGGCAAGGGAGTCAGAACGTCTGGGGGCTATCCGCCTCGCACCTACCGAAGTGGGTAGACCGGCGGCCGCTATCGGCCGGCGAAGCGGAGCGACGGGCGGCGGAGCATGCGATCCGGGCCCTCGGCTTTGCGTCGCCCAGGGAGATCAGTTTCTACTTTGTCCGAGGGATGTACCGAGACCTAGACAAGGCGCTTGATTCGCTGCTCCAGGATTCCGTCATCCGGCCGGTCGAAATCGATGGGCTCCGCGGACGAGAGACGAGATACATCCATCGCGAAGACCTGAGCCTCCTCGAGTCGTTGGGCGACGCGCCGTCGGAGCCTCGGCTCTCTCTGATATCCCCCTTCGACAGTCTGATCTGCCTCAGGAACCGTGGCCGTGACCTCTTCGGCTTCAACTACTTCCTTGAGATGTATGTGCCCAAACCGAAGCGAAAGTTCGGCTACTATGTCCTCCCCATTCTATGGGGAGACCAATTCATCGGTAGGTTAGATCCCAAGTTCGACCGCGAGACTTCCACCCTTCGGATCAACTCGGTTCACTCAGAGCCCGGTGCGCCAAAGAGCAAGGAGGTTTCTTCTGCGATTGCTGCAGCGATTGAGCGCCTTGCTGACTTCCTCGGCGCCGAGACGGTTGACTATACGAGCCGGATTCCCAACGAGTGGAAGCGCTCGCTTCGATAGTCGACGCCGGGCTCCGAGCCGGGGCCTGACACTCTCGGAAAGGTGCAATGGTCATTTCCCATCGAGCGCCACCCCGATGGTGGTTGAATATCGGATGGACTCAGGGTGCCTCCAAGATTACTGTGGTAGATCGGAGTTCTGAACTGAAGGCTCAGGGACCGCCTCGGGCTTCCTGTTAGTCCGAGACGCCGAGCCCGTGTCAATTCTGCGTCTTTCGCCAGTATCATCTACAGTCATTTCATTTCGGTCATCGAACTCGTGCCGGCTATGTCCCCGGAGTTTCGTGGATCCGCGGATGTCCAACACTCTGCGATTGAGGAAGATGGTTCATCTGGCCCAGTCCTACTCGGGGACCTTGAACCGGACCGTTTACCCCTAGCGGCCAACGATGGATTGCAGGGATCCGCCGCTAAGTCCCACCGCAGGTCCTTCCGATTCTTCAGCCGGCAACGTCCCGCGCAGATAGTTGCGGGATGCGTCGTCCTGATTGCCGTGACCTTCGCGATTCCCGGCCCGTGGGGGGTGGACAATCTCGCGTCAGACCTTACCTATGAGCTCAACCGCTTCAGCCCCCCTCCCCCTCCGGTGGTTCAGGGTGGCACTTCGGTGGGTTTCTCGGGAGCGTCGGGTTCATCATCCCCCGGCCTTTCCGTAGCACCCGGCGACACGATCGTCGTCGTCGTGTCCTGCCATTACGCGCGGACCGTAAATTCGGTCCATGACTCGACCGGGGACAGTTACCAACAGCTTTCCTCGACTTCTACTAAATCGACCACTACGCTCTCCGTCTGGGTCGCCTCCGAAGCGCTTGAGTCTGCCGCAATGACCGTCTCGGTCTCTCTTTCGAAGTCAGCCCCTGCTGTTCTCACGGTGATCGTCATTTCCGGAACCGCAGCCGTTTCCGTTGATGCAATCGGTCCGCCGTCGATTTCGAGCGGATCGATAGCGGTGTCAGCAACGGTGACCACCGTGTCCTTCTCGGACCTCCTACTCCTCACGATCTCGGCGACGGGGACATCAACTCTCCTGCCCAGTGGGTCAGGTACGATTCTCGTCAGCTCGGGTCACGAATCCTCCGGGAACGTCCACGAAACAGGCGGTGCGCTCTCCCTGGCCGACCGGAACTCCAGGTACGTACAGAATTGACGCAAGTCTTTCGACATCCGAGACTTGGGTGGCCGTGGCGATCGCCTTGGCGCCCGGCGCGGTAACTCCCCCGCCACCGATCTGTTCCGGTAACATTTCGGACTTCTTGGGCGAGTTCTGTCAACACATTCAGCATGTCGTGTTCATCGTTATGGAAAACCACGCGTACGACAATTTCTTTGGATCCTACTGTCTCGCTGCGAGTCCGTATTGCAATGGCACCGCGGACGGGTTACCTATCGGAACCTGCGAAATCGAAGTGGGTTACAAAGGAACTGGATACCCGGTCGGCTCGTGCCCGGCAGGGGAAATCAACACATGGGCGTACGGGGAGCAGAATCTCAGCACGATCAACCCTCCTCATAACGAAGCTTCCACGGTTCGGTCGATCTGTGGTACGACGGGCGCGACCTCCTGTCTGAGTAAGGCGCCGGCGATGGATGGTTTCTGGCAAGCCGAAGGCAAGCAGTACACGACATTCGGAGAGTACGACGCGGCGACTATTCCGATCTACTGGGATATCGCGCAAGAGTTCGGACTCGGCGACAATGTGTTCTCCTCCGATCCTTCGTACTCGCTTCCCAACCACTGGTTCATCGTCGCCGGCCAGGCGCCGAAGCAAGCTCAATTTTATTTGGAAACCACTTCCCAGGAACATGCCTATCTGAATCAGGCCAACAAGACCCTAACGATCGACGACCTCCTGAACACAACACCATCGGTGTCATGGAAGTACTACGATTGGTCACTCGCGACGTACAACACGGCCATTTCGGGAGTACAGAGCAACGCCTACGGTGCGGGCTCGGCCTACTCGTATTGGAATCCTCTAGCCGCCAAAGCAGAGAGTTATCAGAATTGGTACGTCGGACACTTCGTGAACCGGACCCCGACGTTATTCAACGACCTCGAAGAAGCCCCCGGCCCTGGCGAAGGATTGCCGAACATTTCCTGGGTGATCCCCGACCAGGAGTTCTCGGACCACCCTCCCGCCAACGTGACTCAGGGTCAATCGTTCGTTGCCAACGTCCTGGACGCGATCGAGGAGTCCCGCTACTGGAACTCGACCGCCGTTTTCCTCACCTGGGACGATTACGGCGGATTTTACGACCAGGCCGGACCGCCCAAACTTTCGGGGCTGAATCCGCTTGGCCTTTCGTTTCGCGTGCCGTTCATGGTAATCAGTCCGTACACTCCACAAGGATTAGTGAGCCATCAGCTCCTCTACTTTGACTCCGTCCTCCACCTGATGGAGGAGAGATGGGGAATGGGGTGCGTCGATCCTGCGATACCCACTCAGGATTGCGGGGCGCCGCTGCCGTCGTCGTTCTTCGACTTCGCGAACATAACGTCCCCGCGCGCGCCCTGCCTATTCCCGACCAATTCGTCGGAAGCCGAGTATCCGATGGCTTGCCTCTCGAGTGCCAGCGTGGGAACGCTCGACACCACCACGTGGATTGGGAGTGACGAGGGCCTCTCGGCCGACGACGCGGATTGAGCATTCACCAAGTCTGGGTGCAGCCTCAGGACCCGGCTTTTCGAGGTCTTGAATCCGGTATTGGCCCGAAATGGAATTTCCCGGGTCCAATACCCACCTAACTCCGAGCGAATGAAGATCCGCCCGGCGCAATGGGCTGCAACGGTGATTGCAACCTCGGGATAGCCCCTACAAGTTTCCGGAGTGCAACTGTCCGCAAAATCGAGAGAGAAACGGTTGATTCGGTGTCTGGTCTAAGCAAAGCAGGGCGGCGTGTCTCCCCAGCGCGGGGCCAAAGCTCCAGCCTAGCCGAAAGCCACCGGTGGCGACTACCATTCGGGCTTTTTTTCCGACGGTCGGCAGACCATCCGGAGTACACGGGCGCGATCCCTGTTTGAAATCTAGAATCGCATCAATGGGTACCGCTCCTCGCGCGGTCTTCAGCACACTTTCCACTTGATACGGGCTAGTCGAGAGGTCGAAATCCCAGCCGCCGGTCACTTTGAGCTCATCGGCGAACGGGACTGCGGCGATACCTCGATCCTCGAAGATCACGGCGACCCTCGTAGCGCGAGGCCCCCGAGTGTGCCATCCGTACCCGCGAACGCCGGTAAGCGGGACTCCCAAATTTCGGCAGCTGACGCCCGTGCAGACGGCTACTGCGTCGAACCGGACGGACCCGGCGTCCGTGATGACGGTCCCGTCCAGTTCCACTCGACGGACACGGCGACGGACCACGTGAGTCCCGACGAGCTCCCGGGCCATGCGCTCGGCGAATTGTTCCGTGTGCAGCCAGCTGACATCCGGGAAAAACAGGCCACCCGCGACGCCCTCCCGCTCGCGGACCTCGACCGGGAAGTACGACTTTCGGGACAGCGCGAGATCTCTCTCTTGGGCGAAGTGTTGGGGATCATCGTAACTCTCGAGGACACCCGACGGCGTGTACTGAAAGTCGTTCTTCTCCTGAGCGAGCGCCTCGTACCGGGCCATCGAAGTGTCTGCCATTTCTCGGAGGCATGCGTCCATCCCTTCCGTGGGGGCGCGTTCCAACTGGTGCAGGCTCTCCAATAGCCAACCACCGTCGAACCGTCGGAACGTGCAGGTTCCGCTCCTCCAAAGCCTCCACACGCGCTGCAGGAACGCAATTGTGTTCGTCCGGTAGGCATTGGCGGGTTCGATTATCCCGGCCGCATGCACGGAGCCTGCGCCAAGGGATTCTTCCTCGAACAGGGTGACATCCGCGCCCTCCTTTTCCAGATACCACGCAGTGAAGAGGCCAACGATGCCGCCTCCAACGACCGCCGCCTTCACCATTGAGCCCGCGTCGAATCCGATTAGTCAGGGACCTTTAGCTTCGAGCGGTCTATCGCGATTCGGAGGGCTGATCGCCACATGGCGACCTCAAGATCGCCCTGGCTCCCGGTGGGCGCAGCTGAAGTGAACGTCGACAGGGCCATCGGGTAGGGCAATTAGTGCCGGAACGGGTGGACATGATAATTATCATCATACTATTAATCGGCCCAATCCTGAGACATTTGCTGTCCATTGCGCCGTAGTAACTGCCAAGCCGCTCGCGGCTCGAGACGAACCGATCAAAACGAGCTGAGTCCTATAGTCCTTGCACTCACCGCCAGTTCTTAAGCAAAGAACCGGTCTGCTTAGCGGAGCAAGGAATGTCAGTAGTAATCGAGGGCATGGAAGCCGTGTCGGTGCACATTCGAGACATAGAGCGTGCGCGGAAGTTCTACTCCGAGGTGTTGGGCCTAAAGGAGGTCTCCTTCATTGCGTCCGCATCTCGAGCTGCCTTCGCGATACCAGGCACGACC